>NZ_JAJPWQ010000002.1:0-1107264 GCF_046549005.1 Amycolatopsis sp. lyj-108
GGACCCGTCGATCGTCCTCTTCTGGTTCGACGGCGCTCAGGTGGAGTCGGCGGGAGTGCTGACCCCGCTCGTCGCCTACGACGCGAAGGGCCAGCGCCTCACCAAATAACGCAATTCGGCACCTGGTCGACAACGGCGTGCGAAGGCAGGATCAGGTCCCGCTCGGTGTCGGCGTCGATCTTGCCTTCGAGCAGGTCGACGAACCGGTCCAGCTGGGTCGCGAGGGGTTCGCGCGCGGTGACCAGTTCCGGGATCTCGATGACGGTCTGCTGCCGGTAGCCGAGGCCGTCCTCGGTGACCGAGTCGTGCGAGACGTGCCGGTAGATGGTGACGTCGCGGCGGAGCAGGTCGATCTCGATCATGCGGTCCAGTTCGGACACCCAGAGCGAGCGGACCTTGCGCTGGCCGAGGCGCGACGCGGAGACCGTGGCGAGCCCGGACTCGAACGACAGCACCGTCTCGATGGTGTCTTCGGCGCCTTCGACCGAGTTCGGGTGGAAGTAGCCGGCACCGGAGGCGACCCGCTGCGGGGTCGCGCCGCCGAAGAACTGGATCGCCAGGTCGACGTCGTGCACCAGCAGGTCCCACGCGACACCGGTCTTGATGCGCGGCGCGTACGGGCCGTGGCGGCGGGCCATCAGGTGGATCGGCTCGTTGACCAGCGCCCGCGCGGTCATCACGGCCGGGTTGTAGCGCTCCAGGAGCCCGCACATCAGCGGGACGTCCTTCTTCGCCGAAAGCCCGACGATCTCCTGGGAGAACTCGAAGCTGTTGCACACCGGCTTCTCGACCAGCATCGGCTTGCCCTGGCCCAGGATCTCCTGCGCCAGCTCGTAATGCGCCTCGGTCGCCGAAGCGAGCACGACGGCGTCCACATCGGACAGTGAGCCGATTTCGGGCGTCCACTGGGTTTCGTAGCGTTCGGCGACCTTGCGGCCCGCCTCTTCGCGCGGGTCGATCACGCGGACGAGGTCCACGCGCTCGTTCGCGGCGAGGACACGGGCGTGCAGCGAACCCATGTTCCCGGTGCCGATGAGGGCGATCTTGTGCGTGGTCATGCGCCGAGTACCTCGCGAACCGTTTCGATGATGGTGTCCAGGTCGGACTCGGAAAGGTGCGGGTGCACCGGCAGGGAAAGCGCCTGCGCGGCGACGGAAGCGGCCACCGGGAAGTCCTCGACCTTCGCGTCGGGGATCAGCGGGTTGTCCCGGTAGCAGTCGTAGTCGAAGACGATCTTCGGGTAGTAGATCCCGTTGCCGATACCGCGCTCGGTGAGGGCGGCGGCGAGTTCGTCACGCGAAAGGAAGGCGTGCGGGCCGACCAGCACGGTGTACTGGTGCCACACGTGCTCGCGGCCCGGCAGGACCTGCGGGAGGTCGAGACCCGGGGTGCCGGCGAGGCCGTCGGTGAGGCGCTTCGCGTTGGCCTGGCGCGCGGCGGTGAGCTGGTCGAGCTTCTCCAGCTGCGGGATGCCGACGGCGGCGTGCAGGTCGGTCATCCGGTAGTTGTGCCCGGCGACCTCGTACTGGTACCGGGCGCGCATGCCCTGGTTGCGCAGCACACGCAACGCGTCGGCCAGCTTGTCGTCGTCCGTGGTGATCACGCCGCCCTCGGCGGTGGTGACGTTCTTGGTGGCGTACAAGGAGAAGCAGCCGATCCCGAAGGAGCCGGACGGCTTGCCCTGGAACGACGCGCCGACGGCCTGCGCGGAGTCCTCGATGACCTTGAGACCGTGCTCGGCGGCCAGCGGCGCGAGCTTGCCCATGTCCGCGGTCTGCCCGTAGAGGTGCACGGGCATCAGGACCTTGGTGCGGTCGGTGATCGCGGCGGCGACGGCGTCCGGGTCGATCGCGAAGTCGTCGCGCCGGATGTCGGCGAAGCGGACGGTCGCGCCGGCTTCCAGGATCGCGTTCAGCGTCGCCACGAAGGTGAACGGCGAGGTGACGACCTCGTCGCCCGGCTGAAGGTCGAGCGCCTGGATGGCGGCGACCAGCGCGGTGGTGCCGTTGTTGACGGCGATCGCGTGCTTCGTGCCGGAAACGCTCGCGAACGCGTCCTCGAAGCGCTTGACCATCGGTCCCTGTGCGATGGCGCCGGATCGCAGCACCTCGACGACGAGGTCCTCCGCGTCACGGACGTCGACCACGGTAATGGGGATCATCTGCAAGTCTCTCTCGACTGGGCGTTCTGGTGCGTCCGGTACAGTGAGCCGCCGGTTCTGCGCCCGGCCGCCCTCTCTGGCGCGGGCCACACGTTACCGGGACCGCCGAAGCGCCCATTACCCCAGGCTGCCTCCAGCCACAACGAACGGAACTCACGTGGTGAACCGCATCCACCCGACAGCAGTCATCGGCGAGGGTGTCGAGCTCGGTGAAGACAACGTCATCGGACCGTTCACCGTCATCGTGGGCCCCACGCGGATCGGGGACGGCAACTGGATCGGTCCGCACGTCACCATCGGGACCCCCGGCGAGGACCGCGGCCGCGAGCATCCCGCCGCCTGGGAAACCGCACCGAACGGTGATCCCGATCACGACGGCCACGGCGTCGTCATCGGCAGCCGCAACCGGATCCGCGAGTACGTGAGCGTCCACCAGGGCACCTGGCGCACCACCACCATCGGCGACGGCGGCTACTTCCTTCGCGGCTCCCACATCGCCCACGACTGCATCGTCGAAGACGCCGTCACGGTCGCTTCGAACGTCATCACCGGCGGCCACTGCCACATCTGGTCCGGGGCGAACCTGGGCATGGGCGCGATCCTGCACCAGCGGGTCGTCGTCGGCCCCGGCGCGATGGTCGGGATGAGCTCCGCGGTCCGCAAGGAGGTGGGCGCGTTCACCATCGCCGTGGGCAACCCCGCTCGGGTGACCGGCGTCAACACCGTGGGCCTGTCTCGCCGAGGCCTGGACGAGGCGGCCATCGAGGCGCTGGGACCGTGGCTGAAGGGTAAGGCCGGTCTCCCTGAGGACGGGCTGGCCGACCGGCTGCCCGGCGACCTCTCTACCTTGGTGAAGGCGTGGGACGCCCGTCCGCGCGAGTGACACTAGGAGTCTGAAGATGGCGGAAGTCGCCGGCAAGCTGCGTGAGGTCTTCGTCGAGGCGCTGGATCTAGACGTCGACAGTGTTGACATTGAAAACCTGAAGTACCGCGACATCGAGGCGTGGGACTCGGTCGGTCACATGGCGCTCGTCGCGGCCATCGAGGACGAGTTCGATGTGGAATTCGACACCGACCAGGTGATCGACATGTCCAGCTTCAAGGTCGCCGTCGACATGGTGACCGACCTCCAGTCCAAGTGATGCTGGAAGGCAGGATCGCCCTGGTCACCGGGGGTACCCGGGGCATCGGGCTGGCCACCGCGCGGGCGCTCGCCGAGGCGGGCGCCACCGTCGTCCTGACCGGCCGCGACGAGTCGAAGGCCAAGGAAGCGGCGGCCGCGGCGGGGGCCGCGAGCGGGCTCGCCCTGGACGTCACCGACGCCAAGGCCGTGTCGACGCTGGTCCGCGGGGTGGCCAAGGAGCACGGCAAGCTCGACATCGTGGTCGCCAACGCCGGGATCATGGAGGACGCGCTCCTCGGCATGATCCGCGAGGAACTGGTCGACACCACGCTGAGCACGAACGTCGCCGGCACGCTGCACACCGTCCAGGCCGCGGCCAGGGCGATGATGCGCAAGAAGACCGGATCGATCGTGGTGCTGGCTTCGATCGTCGGCGAGCACGGAAGCGCCGGTCAGACGGTGTACGCGGCCTCGAAGGCGGCGGTGGCGAACATCGCGCGTTCGGCCGCGAAGGAGCTCGGCCGGTCCGGGATCCGGGTCAACGCGGTGGCGCCCGGCGTCATCGACACCGACCTGACCTCGGGTCTCACCGAAGACGCCAAGGCCGAGAACATCGGCAAGACCCCGCTCGGGCGGCTCGGCACGCCCGAAGACGTGGCGAACGCGATCCGGTTCCTCGTCAGTGATGACGCCTCGTTCATCACCGGGCAGGTGCTGGGCATCGATGGAGGATTAGTTCTCTGATGACCCTTTTGGGTGTGGGTGCACGACTGATCGACGTCACCAGCGGCAAAACGCTCGCGGGCGAGGAACTCGACGCCGAGGTCACCCGCGTGGGTGCCGCGTTGTCGGAGCTGCCGCCGGGCGCGCTGTTCGCGCGGATGTCGGTGGACCTCGAAAGCGTGCTGAACTACCTCGGCGCGTTCGAGGCCGGCCGTGCGATCGCGCTGATCGACCCGGCGCTGGACGCCGACGTGCTGGCGGGGCTCATCGAGCGGTTCCGCCCGGCCGCCGTGCTGTCCGCGCCGGACGCGCCCGCACCCGAGGGTTACGGCGTTTCCGACGGGCACTGGGTCCGGAAATCCGCCGAGGGCGTCGAGCCGCATCCCCACCTGGCGGTTCTGCTTCCGACCAGCGGTTCCACCGGCAACCCGAAGCTGGTCCGGCTCGCGCGCAATGCTGTCTACGCGAACGCCGACGCGATCGCCGAGGTGCTCGGCATCGACCGCGACGAGGTCGCGCCGACCAGCCTCCCGCTGCACTACAGCTACGGCCTGTCCGTGCTGAACTCGCATCTCGTCCGCGGCGCGACCGTGGTCATCGAGCCCTCGGGCGTGCTCGGGCGCGGGTTCTGGGACGCGGTCAACGAGCACAAGGTGACTTCGCTCGCCGGGGTCCCGTACCACTACGAGATGTTGCGGCGACTCAAGTTCGACCCGGCGAAGTACCCGACGCTGCGCACGCTGACCCAGGCTGGCGGCAAACTCCGCGACGAGCTCGTCGCCCAGTTCAACGACAAGATCCGCGAGGTCGGCGGACGGATGTTCGTGATGTACGGGCAGACCGAGGCCGCCCCGCGGATGACCACCGTCCCGGCGGAACGGCTCGCGGAGAAGCTCGGCTCGGCCGGGCCCGCGCTGCCCGGCGGCGCGTTCGCGATCCGGCGCGAGGACGGTTCCGAGACCAAGCATCCGAAGATCGTCGGCGAGGTCGTCTACCGCGGGCCCAACGTGATGATGGGCTACGCCGACGACGAAGCCGGGCTGGCCGCGGGCGACGAGTACGGCGGCGTGCTGGCCACCGGCGACCTCGGCTACCTCGACGAGGACGGGTTCCTCTACATCACCGGACGCCTCAAGCGGATCGGCAAGGTCTTCGGCAACCGGGTCAGCCTGGATGATCTCGAGCACGCCGTGCGTTCTGCCTCGGTGGGGATCGACGTCGTCGCCGCCGTCCCGGCCGGGGACAAGGTCGTCCTGTTCGCGGAAGGGGCTGACAAAGATATGTGCAAGGACGCCGCGAAGGCGCTGTCCGAGCGGCTCCACCTGCACACCAGCGGATTCGACGTCCGCGCATGCGACACCGTGCCGCTGCTGGCCAGCGGCAAGATCGACTACCGGTCGCTGGAGGCCCAGGTATGAGCGTCTTTACGTTGTCTCAGGCCGAGCGCGAGAAGCACCTGCTTCCGCAGCTCGCCGAGCTCACCGCGCACCACCGCGAGAACTCCGAAGGGTACGAGCGCATCCTTTCGTCACTCGGCATCGCGCGGGACGCGGAGTTCGCCTCCATCGCGGACCTGCCGTGGCTGCCGGTGCGGATGTTCAAGACGCACGACCTGCGCAGCATCCCCGAGTCCGAGATCTTCAAGACGCTGACGTCTTCTGGCACCACTGGCGCGGGCGCGTCCCGGATCTACCTGGACAAGGCCGCGGCCGGTGCGCAGACCAAGCAGCTCGGCGCCACCCTTCAGGAGGTTCTCGGCGGCGAGCGGCTGCCGATGCTGATGGTCGACACCATCGGCATCATCAAGAACCGCCGCTCGTTCTCCGCCCGCGGCGCGGGCGTGCTGGGCATGGCCAACTTCGGCCGCAAGCACACCTACGTGCTCGACGAGAACGACCAGCCGGACGTCGAGGCGGTCAAGACCTTCCTCGCGACCTACGGCGACAAGCCGTTCCTCATCTTCGGCTTCACCTTCATGGTGTGGCAGTACCTGTACGAGGTCGCGCGCGAGCACAAGCTGGATCTGTCCAACGGAATCCTGATCCACTCCGGCGGCTGGAAGAAGCTGATCGACCGCGCGGTCGACAACACCGAGTTCCGCCGTCGCTTCAAAGAGGACACCGGGCTCGCCCGGATCCACAACTACTACGGGATGATCGAGCAGATCGGCACCGTGTTCCTCGAAGGTCCGTCCGGGAACTCGTTGTACTGCCCCGATTTCGCGGACGTCGTGATCCGGAACCCGGAGACCTGGGAAGAACAGCCGGTCGGCGAACCCGGCGTGATCGAGGTCATCAGCACGCTGCCGCACTCGTACCCTGGCCACGTCCTGCTCACCGAAGACCTCGGTGTCTACAACGGAATCGACGACGGCGACTGGCCTGGCAAGCACTTCTCGGTCATGGGCAGGCTGCCCAAGGCCGAGGCCCGCGGCTGCTCGGACACCTTCCAGGGAGCGGCGGCATGACTCTCGATCAGCGTTTCCCGCTATCGGACCCGATCGAGGTCTCCTCGCTGGTCGAGGAACTGCGTGCCGAGCCCGTCGGCGGGCGGTTGCGCGTCGGTGACCCGCGGGTCGTCGAGTTCCTGACGAAGTTCGCGCGCAAGCTGCTCGCGCCCGCGACCGCACGTCGGTTCCCGGAGCTGGCGTCGCTCGGTTTCTTCCTACGCAAGGGAGAGATCGCCAAGGCACTGTCCACTTTGGAGACTTCCGGCGACGCGCTGCGCTTCCCGCGCGGGCTCGTCTTCCACGTGCCGCCCGCCAACGTCGACACGATCTTCGTGTATTCGTGGGCGCTTTCCGCGCTGGCGGGTAACCACAACGTCGTCCGCGTGTCGTCGCGTTCGGCCGGCGCCGCCGAAACGGTGCTGGAGGCGCTGAACGCCGCACTGTCCGAAGTGGACGCCGACACCGCCGCCGCGATCACCGCGACGCAGCGCATGGTCACCTACGACCGCAGCGACGCGATCAGCGGTGCGCTGTCGGTCGCCGCGGATCTGCGGGTCATCTGGGGCGGCGACGCCTCGGTCGCGGCCCTGCGCAAGTACCCGCTGGCCCCGCACGCGCGCGACCTGACCTTCCCGGACCGGTCGTCGTTCGCGGTCGCGTCGGTGCGCGGCTGGCAGAACGCCTCCGAAGCCGAGCGCCGCGGCGCGGCCGAGGGCTTCTACAACGACTCGTACTGGTTCGACCAGGCCGCCTGTTCGTCGCCGCGCGCGGTGTTCTGGGTCGGCGACGAAGCGGGCGCCCGCGAAGCCGGACAGGAATTCCGGAAGCTGCTCGCCGAGGTGCTGGCGACGAAACAGCACGTCACCGAGCCCGCCATGGCCGTGCAGAAGCGGGTTTCCGCGTACGGCGCGGCCGTCGACGGGCTCGTCAACGGCATCGAGTTCCAGGGCAACGGCATCGCGACGCTCGAACTGGCCGACCCCGCTGTCTTGCCACGCGAATGGCTCGGCGCGGGCACTTTCGCCAACGCGCGGGTCGACACGCTTTCCGACCTCGTCCCGATCGTGCTCCGCAAAGATCAAACCGTCGGTCAATTCGGCTTCACCAAAGAAGAATTGACGGAATTCGTGACGGAATTGGCGGGCCGCGGCGTCGACCGTGTCGTTCCTTTCGGATCGGCCCTGACGTTCTCCGCGATTTGGGACGGCTACGATCTGCTGACCGAGTTCAGCCGCCTGGTGACCGTACAGGCCTGACCTGCGGCGACAGAGGTTTCAGCAGAGGAGGTTCAGTGACGACAGTCGAAACGCCCGAGGAGGAGTCTCCGGTTGCGGTAAAGCAGCCGAAATCCACCAAGGCGAAGATCCTCGACGTCGTCCGCTGGGTCGCGATCCTGCTGGTCGTCGGATTCGCGGCGAAGACCCTGGTCACCAATTGGGGTGAATTCTGGCGCACGCTGTCCGAGGTCGCCTGGGAATCCTCCACGTTGAGCCTGCTCGCGCTCATCGCCGCGATCATGGTGTCGACCTACGGCTGGCAGGTCATGGTCGACGACCTCGGCAAGCCGATCGGCTACGCCCGCGGCGCGCAGATCTGCCTCGTCGGCTCGCTCGGCAAATACGTGCCGGGTTCGGTGTGGGCGTACCTGCTGCAGATGGAACTGGGGCGCAAGGCCGGGCTCGCCAGGGCGCGGATCTTCACCGGCTCGCTGATCCAGCTCGGCGTCGGCGTGGTGTCGGCGCTGGTCGTCTCGCTGCTCGCGGCCCCCGCGGTGTTCAGCAACAGCCCGCGGGCGCTGTGGCTGTTCGTGCTGATCCCGGTCGGCCTGGCGATGCTGCACCCGCGCGTGCTCACCTGGGGCACGTCGCTGGTGCTGCGGATCCTGCGCCGTCCGCCGCTGGACCACCGGCTGAGCTGGTCGGTCGTCGGGAAGGTCTTCGGCTCGTCGACGGCGGCGTGGGCGCTCCAGGGCGTGCACCTGTGGTTGCTGGCGAACTCCGTCGGCACACCCGGTTTCAGCGGTTTCGTGCTGTGTGTCGGCGCGATGGCCGTCGCGATGACCGTCGGGACGTTCGCGTTCATCCTGCCAAGCGGGGTCGGCGTCCGCGAGGTCGCGCAGGTCGCCGTGCTCACCGCGTCGGGTCTCACCGTCGTCCAGGCGACGGCTTTCGCCATCGCTTCGCGGGTCATGTTCACCGTCGCCGACCTGATCACCGCCGGCGCCGCCGCCCTCTCCGCCCGCCTCGTCGACCGCAATTAGTCACCTACTTGCGGTCTTTGCGCATTCAGAGGACGAAACGCGCGAGGGTTTCCCGCGCCGGTACCCAAACCCGGTCGAATTCCGCTCGGGTGATCTCGACGACCTGGTCGGTGTCCTCCCAGTCTCGGACGTCGCCCTCGGCCAGTACGCCGTAGCGATTTTCGTAGGCGGTCATGTCCGCGAGCGTGCCGTGGTCACGGAGGTGCATGACCTCATCAAGAGTCGCGGCCGACACCGGGAGGCGAAGCTCGCCTTGAAGGATCACCTGCCGTCGCGCCCAGCCGTCTTCGTCGATCTCCAGGAAAGTCACGGTGTCGTCGTCGGCCCAGAAATAGCGGATCCACTGCGTCACGGACACAGCATGCACTGAGAGACGCCAAGACCCCCGCAATTAGTCACCTACTTGCGGTCTAGCACCTCGCGCTGGTCGCGCGGGTGACGGCCGCAAGTAGGTGACTAATTGCGGGGGTCAGGGGTTCAGCCGGTAGACGACGGCGTCGGAGTTGCGGTACACCTCGGTCAGGAAGTTCAGCCCGTCCAGATCGCGCAGCCCGGCCTGGCGCGGGGCGCCGGTCGGGTAGCCGTACTGCCCGAGGATCACCCACCGCACGTTCAGCCGCGCCACGGCCGCCCGCACCTGGGCGTTCGACGGGTACTCGCGGAAGTGCCGTTCCAGCAGCCGCGCGTCCGACGGTGCCAGCGTCTCGTCGAAATGCCCGGAAGTCGTGCGGACGCCGGAGAGCGCGTAGGTCCACACCGTCCCGTCCAGCCGGTCGTTCACCGCGCGCTCGCCGGGTTTCGCGAACTCGGCGAGCTTCTCCATCGCGACGACCTCGTCCGGGCTCACCGGCAGTTTGTGCGGGTCGACGCCGGGCGTGTTCGCGTAGCCGGGTGCGACTTTTTCCGCGTTGGACGGCGCGTAGAAACCGTTGCTCAGGAAGGCGAACCCGCCGAAGACCACCACCGCGACGACGAACGCGGGCACCTTGCGGTGTGCCACGTTGTCCCGCAGCCACGCCTGCGACTCGGCGAGGCCGTGCGCCGCGATGATCGACAGCGGGATCGCCGCCATCGACATGAACCGGTACGGGTCGTTCCACCACGGCCGCGACAGCGCCAGCACGAGAGGGTGCTCCGAAGACGTCACCGCGATGTAGGCGAGCCCGGTGAGCAACGCCGTCACGCCGATCCAGCGCAGCGCGCCCGCGCGCGAGAAGAAGATGAAGCCCAGGAACAACGCGACCGAAAGCCAGATCTGCGGGTAGGGCTCGTAGTGCTGGAACCCCAGCAGCGCGCCGAGTGCCGTCGTCGCCCGCCATTCGACCGGCCAGCTGCGGTAGGGCACGTCGCCGCTCGCGAGCCCGATCGCGCCGAACAGTTGCAGCCATGCCACGACGACCGCGACGGCACCGACGATCGCCAGCGCGCGCAGGTCCCGGCCGATCCGCAGCCACCGTTCACCGGGCGCGAGCCAGCGTTGCAGCAGCAGCGGACCGGCGAACAGGATCGCGCCGAACAACGCGGACGAGTGCACGCACAGCAGTCCGACGGCGCTCACCAGCAGCACGAAGCCGGTGTCGGGCGCCGGCCGGTCGAGATATCGCTTCACCGCGACGGCGGCCAGCGGGGTCAACGCGAGGCCGAGCAGGAACGGGAGCAAAGGTCCCCTGCTCATCGATTCGTACAGGCCCATCACCGGCGCGATGGAGACCAGGGCGACGGCGCCCGCGAACACCGCGCGCCCCCGGAACACGCGCACCATCGTGACCAGCGACAACGCCAGCAACGCCGGCAGCAGCGCGGTGTTCGCGTCGAGGGTCAGCGGGATGGTCGCCGGGCTGAGCAGGTACACGACGGACGCGAGCAGGTGGTACGCGTTGGGGTAGAACACCGGTGCCGCGTCGCCGTACCAGTTGACCTCGCCGGTGCCGAACAGGCTCCCGTCCCCGGTTTCGGCGATCTGCCGGACGCCGTTCGCGTGGTACACGGCGTCGAACCCCTGCGGGATGGCGTCCAGTCTGCCCATCCCGCGCACCGCCGCGTACATCCCGACGGCGGCCGCGAGCAGCACGCACGCCCCGACGGCGAGGTGCCCGGCCCGTCCCCACAGCGGTTCCTCCGGCGCGGGCGGCCATTTGCGCACGGTGAGCCGTCGCAGGCCGTACGCGACTCCGGCGAACAAGGCCGTCGCCACCGCGTACGTCACGGGGGTGAACGGGAGTCCCAGCGCGGCCGCCCATGGCCCGGCGAGACCACCGATCGCGTAGCTCAGCAACGGCGTCATCCCCGCGAGCACCCAGCCGCGCAGGCCGGCGGCGAGGCCGGTGAACAGGCCGGGGAGGCCGATGACGAGCAGCGCGACGATCACTGTGAGGACGTCGGCCGACAGGGCGGTGTGGGTGGGCACGGGCTTCCTCGGGGGTGGGGAATCCGCACAGAACCCCCGTGGTGCGGAACGGAATGGGAAGCCAGATTAACGACCGAGGGCCGTTACCCGAAGGAGTCACATCCCGACGGGGAAAACGGCGGAAGGTTGCCTACTTTGTGCACACTTGCTGGACCGTTCGTGTCAATTGACTGCGCCGAAAGAAACACAGGGGCGCGGTGATCGATACTTGACCGTAGTCTTTCGCTAGGGGAGTGGCTCGGCCCGGGAGGGTGGGGATCAGGTGGTGATCGCGCTCGTCGTCGCCTGGTTCGTGGTCGCGCTTTTCGTGATGGTGGCCTGGCCGAAGATCGGCATCGACCGCGGCTGGCGTGCCGCCGCGCTGACGCTCACCCTCGTTTTCTCGCTGCTGCATCAGCTGGTGTTCTCGACCATCGCGGAAGACGCGTACGTCACCTTCCGGTACGCCGAGCACATCGCCGACGGCAATGGCCCGGTGTTCAACACCGGCGAGCGGATCGAGGGTTACGCGAATTTCCTCTGGATGATCCTCATCGCGTTGCCGAAGGCGGCTTTCGGGGCCGATATCGAGACCTCCGCGAGAGTGCTCAGCATCCTCTCCGCCCTCGGCGCCGTCCTGCTCGCGTACGTGACGGTGAACCGGGTGGTCGCGAGGGCCATAGGCGAGCCGCGGCCCGCCTATGGAGTGGCCGCCGCCGTGCTCGTCGCGGGCGCGGGGGGCCTTGCCGCGTACGGCGGATCCGGCACCGAGACGCCGTTGTTCGTACTGCTCGTGTTCGGTGTCTTCGCCTCGCTCGCGGCCCGGCGTCCGGTGGTCGCGGGGGTGCTCGTCGCGTTCGCGATGATGACGCGACCGGCCGGGCTCCTGCTCGCGGTCGTGGCCGGGATCTGGCTGGTCATCGCCGCTTTCCGCGGCCGCTACACCTGGTGGTCGCCGGCGGGCTGGCTGCTCGGCGGGCTGGTCTTCGTCGTGCCGTGGACGGCGTGGCGGGTCACCTACTACGACCACGTCCTGCCGACGTCGGTTCTCGTCCCCATCGACGAACGGTGGTCATCCTCTCACGGTTGGCAGTACTTGTCGGGCTTCTCGGTGGCCCACCAGGGGTTCCTGCTGCTCGGCCTGATCGCGGCGGTGGCGCTGCTCCTGCGCCGCACCGGGAAGACGCCGCACGAGGCCGAGGCCAGGTCGCTGACCTGGCTCATGCTCGTCACAGCCGTCGCGCTCACCGCTTTCGTGGTGTTCTTCGGCGGCGACGCCGCGCCGGCCTGGCGACTGCTGGCGCCGATCCCGCCGCTGCTGTCGGTGGCGGCGGTGTCGGTCTACGGCGTGCTCACCGCGGCCGCGAAACCGACTCCCCGCCCGCGGCTGCCGGTCCAGCGGCTGATGCCCGCCGCCGCGGTGGCGTTGTCCGGGCTCGCGGTGCTGGTCTCGGTGTTCAGCCCGGAAATGCTCGCCCGCGTGCGTGCCTGGCACGACCACGGCGCGCAGATGGAGGAGATCGGCCGCTGGCTCGACGGCTATCTGCCGCCCGGTTCGGTGGTGAGCACGTCCGCGCCCGGTGTGCTGTCGTACCACGCCGGGACGCAACTGCAGATCGTCGGCGTCCGTGGCCAGGCCGAGGAAGCGGGCGAGGCCGTCGTCTCACGGCGGCATCCGACGATCGCCGTCATCACCGACAGCGGTTACTCCGCGAAGCAGTCGTGCGTGATCGACCCGGCGTACGCGGCGAGGTACCGCGTCGCGACCTTCGCGCGTGAAGGAACCTCGTCGTGGCTGACCGTGTTCCTGCGGGCGGACGTCGAGCGGTCGGTCAGATCGGCCCTCGACCGGTCACCCGATTTCCGCCACGTACCGTGCCCTTCGTGAGTGTCGACGAACGCGTTTCCCCTAGCCGACCAGCAGCGCTCGAAGCATCGTCGCGTCTGTTCGGCCTCTCCGTGTTCGCCGCCGCGCTCACCGTGCTGCTGGTTCGTTTCCTCGTGCCGCGGCCGGTCGGGATGGCCGACAACGGCGACGGCTTCCGCGTGCTGTGCGGCGCGGGCATCCCGTGGAAGGGCAAGCCGGAGGGGTTCGTCCACCTCGCCTACACGGTCCCGGCCGGCGAATGTGACGCCACCTATCTCCTGACCCAGAGCTGGTTCGCGCGGATCGCGCGGTCGATCGGCGGCGTGCTCGGCCTCGAATCGACGCTGAGCCTGGTCGTTCTCGGCGTGCTCACCAGCGTCCTCGCCGCCGCGGCGGTCGCGTTGATCGTCGTCGGGCTGCCGTACTCGCGCCGCGTCCGCGGTTTCGCGGCCGTGGGGCTGCTGCTGGTCGTCGCGGACTCCGCGTTCTTCGGTTACTTCGCCTCTGTGCTCGGCGAAGGTGCGGCGTTCGTCGGTCTTCTGCTCGCCGTCGGCGGCTTGCTGGTGGCCGCGAGGCCCGGCTGGTGGCGTTACGCGGGCCTCGCCGTGTTGCTGTTCGGCGGCGTGATCGCGGTCAACGCCAAGGTCCAGACGCTGATGATCCTGCCGTTGCTCGCGCTCGCCGCACTGCTCGTCCGCCCGGCGGGTGTCCGCGGCCTGAAGCGCTGGCTTCCCGTGGTGTTCGTCATCGGCGCGCTCGCCGGAGGTACGGCCTACGCGCAGCAGACCGTCGAACCGGCGAAGCTGCCCGACGGCTCTCTCGCCGCGAGGCCGGGCGACGATTCGCGTGAGATCAACATGTTCAACACGATCTTCCTGACCATTGTGGACGGTCGGCACGACACCCAAGCCGACCTCGCCGCGCTGGGACTGCCCGCCTCGTTCGGCCAGTACGCGGGCAACGGCTGGTGGCATCCGAAGCCCGCGACGCTGGATCCGGAATACCCGAAGTACCGCGAACAGATCAGCCGGCGCAACGTCGTCGAGTACTTCGCGGCACATCCCTTGCGCACCACGGAAATCCTGAATCGCGCGGCGGGCGACCTGCTCACCGCGCGGCCGCCCTACCTCGGCAGCTTCGACCGGTCGGCGGGCTTCGCCCCGGAAACGCAGGAATATCGCGTCCCGATCGTTTCGACCGTGACGAAACTGCTGTCGCCACTGGGTTTCTTCGCGTTGCTGCCGATATGGGCGCTGATCGCGTGGCGCGGCTGGAAGACGCGGCGCGAGGCGCTGGGCGTCACGCTGGGCTTCCTGCTCGCGGTCGCCGTCGGGCAGTTCGCGCTGGCCGCGCTGGGTGACGGCTTGGAGAACGTCAAGCACCAGGTGATCGCGTTGTTCTGCACGGTGCTCGGCGTCGCCCTGGCGCTGGTGACCTTCGCGCGGCGAGAGCGCTCTGAGTGATGTGACCTACGCGACCGTAGGTTGGTTACCCTACGGTAGCGTAACCTGGACCAATGGCTGAGCTCGTTTACCCGCCCGTCATCATGGCGGCGAAGCTGATGTTCCGGGTGCTGGACAACCGCATCCGGGTGGAGGGGACCGAGCACATCCCGTCGACGGGCGGGGCGGTCATCGCCTGCAACCACGTGAGCTACCTCGATTTCATCTTCTGCGGGCTCGGCGCGCAGCCGGCGAAACGCCTGGTCAGGTTCATGGCGAAAAAGGAGATCTTCGCCAACCGAATCGCCGGACCGCTCATGCGCGGGATGCACCACATCTCCGTCGATCGCGGCGCCGGTCTCGCGTCGTATCGGGAAGCCGTCGAGCGCCTGAAGGCCGGCGAAGTCGTCGGCGTGTTCCCCGAAGCCACGATCAGCCGATCGTTCACCGTGAAGGACATCAAGTCCGGCGCCGTCCGGATGGCCGCCGAGGCGGGTGTCCCCGTCGTGCCGATGGCGCTGTGGGGCACGCAGCGGCTGTGGACCAAGGGCCGTCCGAAGGACCTCACGAAGCGCCACGTGCCGATCTCGATCCTCGTCGGCGAGCCCATGCACCCGAAGGCCGACGAGGACGCCGAAGTCCTTTCGAAGGACCTTCGCGTGCGGATGTCCGCCCTCGTGGACCGCGCCCAGGCCGGCTACCCGGCCAAGCCGGACTCCGACGACGAGCGCTGGTGGCTGCCCGCGCACCTCGGCGGCACCGCGCCGACCCCGGAAGAGGCCGCGAAGCTCGACCGCGAAGGCCGCTAGTCCGGCCGCGTGCCGTCCTAGAACCAGCGCTCGAGCACCTGCGCGACGCCGTCCTCCGAGTTCGGCGCGGTCACCTCGTCGGCGACGTCCAGCACGTAACGGTGCCCGTTGGCCATCGCGACGCCGTGCCCGGCCCAGCCGAGCATCTCGACGTCGTTGGGCATGTCACCGAACGCGATCACCCGTTCGGCCGGGACGCCCAGCCGCTGGGCGACCTCGGCCAGCCCGGTCGCCTTCGTGATGCCGTGCGCGGCGACCTCGATGAGCCCGCTGTTGGTCGAGTAGGTGATGTCGACCGAGCCGTCGAGCACCTCGCGCGCCGCCCGCGCCATCTCGTCGGAGCTCATGCCGCGCCTGCTGATCAGGAGTTTGATCGCCGGATGTCCGAGCACCTCGGCCCTCGGCGCCTCCGCGCCCTCGTGGTTTCCCCACGGATTGTGGTAGTCCGGCTCGATCACGAAACTGCGCGTGCCCGGATCCTGCGCTGACTCGCCGACCCGTTCCGCGGCGTACCGGCAGCCGGGAAGAGCGTGATCAAGAGCACTGACGGTGTCGTGCAGCAGCTGGGGTTCGAGGAGGCCGTGGACCGCGACGATCCGGTCCGTCCCGATCTCGTACAGCACCGCGCCGTTCGCGCATACCGCGTACCCGGTCAGGTCCAGCGGGTTCGCGATCGGGGCGATCCATCGCGGCGGGCGGCCGCTGACCAGCACGAACGGCACTCCGTCCTCGGTGACCCGCCGGACGATGTCGATCGTGCGTTCGGACAGGGTCTCCAGCGGACCGAGCAGGGTGCCGTCGACGTCGGAGGCGATCAAGAGGGGTTTGTCCACCGGCGCATTGTCCCCGATGATCCGCCCATCGGGCGAAGTGTCGGTCTGGACCAGTACCTTCCCGGGTGTGCGCGTAGGCATCGTGATCCTTCCGGAAGATCGTTGGTGGGCGGCCGAGCCGAAATGGCGGGCCGCCGAGGAATACGGCTTCGACCACGCTTGGACGTACGACCACCTCGGCTGGCGGAACCTCGTCGACGGCCCGTGGTTCAGTGCGATGCCAACGTTGACGGCGGCCGCGATGGTGACGTCGCGGATCAGACTGGGCACCTTCGTGGCTTCGCCGGTCGCGCGGCACCCAGTGCCGTTCACCCGCGAGCTGACCACCCTCGACGACATCTCCGACGGCCGCTTCATCCTCGGCGTGGGCGCCGGCGTCCCGAACACCAATTACGACGCGACCGTCCTCGACGGCCCCGAGCTGTCGGTCAAGGAGCGCACGGACCGCTTCACCGAGTTCGTCGAAGCGCTCGACGGGCTGCTGATGACCGACGGCTTCGACTTCGAGGGCGAGTACTACCGGGCCAAAGGCGCGCGGAACCTCCCCGGCTGCGTGCAGCGGCCGCGGCTGCCGTTCCTGGTGGCCGCGAACGGCCCGCGCACGATGACGCTCGCCGCGCGGTTCGGCGCGGGCTGGGCCACCACCGGCATCAAGGCGGACACCCAGGACGAGTGGTGGAAGGGCGTCGCGGAACTCGTGAAGACCTTCGACGAGCGGCTCGACGCCGTGGGCAGGGACAAGGCGAGCGTGCAGCGGTTCCTGAGCCTCGACTCGGCGCCGGTGTTCTCCCTGTCCAGCGTGGAGGCGTTCAGCGACGCGGCCGGCCGGGCCGGGGACCTCGGGTTCACCGACATCGTCACGCACTGGCCGCGGTCCGGCGACTACTACGTCGGCCACGAGTCGACGCTCGAAGCGGTCGTCAGCGACGTACTCCCGGTACTCCAGGGAAGAAGCTCTTAGGCCGATCGGGTGACGTTAGCGGGCCGGGTAAACCACTTCCGCCCCATGGTCGTCTGACAGACAAGTACAGCGAGTGGGTGCGACCGCGAACGGTTGCCCCTCATGGGTCACCCCGGGGGTGAATGGGGGACTGAGGCTCGCGTGGTCGCGGCAGGGGCAGTCCGCGACCACGCGAGCCGTTATCTGTGGACCCGCCCGATGCAATGAAAGGTCCTTTCCTCGCAAAATTTGCAAGGAAAGGACCTTTCATTGCACGCGCCGGCCGCGCGAAGCTGCCGTCAGCGCGTCAGCGTGTAGATCGACGCGCCCGCGTTGCCGAAGTCCTTGCGCAGGAAGTTCAGCCCGTCCAGGTCACGCAGCCCCGGCGCCGGCGGCTCGCCGATCTTGATCGGCGTGCTCCCGATCAGCACGTGCTTGATGTTCAGCCGCCTGACCGCCGCCCGCACCTCGGGGTCGGTGTCGTAGTCGCGGAAGTGCAGCGCCAGGTACTTCGCGTCCGGCGGCGGCACGCCCGGGTCGTAGTGCCCGGCGACCGGGTGGATGCCGGTGATCGCGTACAGCCAGGCCGTCCCGTCGAAGCGCTCGTTGAGCACCTTCTCGTCCGGTCCGATGTTCATCTTGGTCAGCTCGTTCATCGCGGCCAGTTCGTCGGCGCTGACCGGCGGCGTGACCTCGCCCTCCGGCCCGTTGTAGTACAGGAACGACACCGCGTGCGCGTTCGACTCGGTGTAGAAGCCCTTGGTCAGCACGGCCGACGCGGCGACGATGAACACGGCGGTCGCCAGCCCGAGCCGGGCGGGCAGGGCGGGCCTGCTCTTGACCCAGGACCGGCCGCTCGCCCACTTGGCGAACCAGCGCTGTAGTTCCGCCATCCCGTGCCCGGCCAGCAGGCAGAGCGGGATCGCGGCGAGCGCCATCAGGCGGTAGCGGTCGTTCCACCACGGCCGCGACAGCGAGATCACCCACGGTTCGGCGCCGAACGAGGCGACCAGCACGAACAGCGCCGAGAAGCCCAGCGCGGCGAGCCCGATCCAGCGCATCCGCCCGAGCCGGAACAGGCTCAGGACGCCGATGACCAGCAACACCGTCAGCCAGACCTGTGGCGCGCTCAGCACCTGCCGGAAGGTCACCAGCAGGCCCAGCGACTTCACCACCGGCAGGTCGGAGCCCCACGCGTAATAAGGGTATGAACCCGAAGTGAATTTCAGGGCGCCGAGGATGTGCGGGGCGGCGAGCAGCGCGCTCCCTGCCATCACCGGCACCATCTTGACGACGTCGCCGCCGATGACGCGCCAGCCGCCGCGGCCTTCCGGCACGCCGTCGAGCCGTTTGTGCCGCAGCGCGCGGTACCAGCGCTGCACCACCAGCGGGAAGGCGAACAGCAGCGCGCCGAACAGTGCCGACGAGTGCGCCGCGAGCAGGCCGACGGCGGTCAGCGCGAGCACGTAGCCGGTGTCGAGGCCGGGCCGCGCGAGGAAGCGGGCCAGCGCGACCACGGCCAGCGGCGTCAGCACGATCCCCAGCGCGAACGGCAGCAACCCGCTGGACACCGATTCGTACGCGCCGGTGGTGGCCGCGGCGGCCACCAGCGCGGTGCAGCCCGCGAACACCGCGCGCCCGCCGAGCTGGCGGATCAGCGCGACCATCGACAGCGCGAAGATCCCGGCGACCGGCATGGTGATGGCGTTCAGCGTGACCGGGATCGTCGTCCCCGAAATCGAGTACACGAGCGAGCCGACCAGGTGATACGCGTTCGGGTAGAACGAGCCGTCCGGGTACCAGTTGACGGTGCCCATGCCGGTCAGCGAGCCGTCGCCGGTCTCGGCGATGTAGCGGATGCCGTTCGCGTGGAACACGGTGTCCCAGCGCTGGAACACCGCCGTCGTGCCGCCGCGGGCGGAGAGCACCACGAGGATCGAGATCCCGATGGCCAGCGCGACGCAGGCGGCGACGGCGTAGTGCGCGCGCGGGTGCCACTTCGTCGGCGGCTCCTCGGCGCCCGGCTTGATCCAGCCGCGTGCCTGGCCCTGCTTTCGGACACACAGCCGCAGGCCGAAGCCCAGTCCGGCGAGCACGGCCGTGACGCCCGCCACGGTCAGCGGGTTGTACGACACACCGGCGAGTGCCAGCCACGGACCGGCCAGTCCGGTTACCGTGTAGGACAGCAGCGGGGCCAGGCCTGCCAGGGCCCAGCCACGCAGGCCCGCGGCCCGGCCGACGAGCCCGCCGGGGATCGCCAGAACGGCCAGGTAGGTCAGGGTCGCACCGAAGTACGACCAGAAGGTGTCCGGAGTAGGCACTGCTTCCTAAATGTATCTGTCGAAGGTGAAAACCGGTGCTCGCTGCAGGGCGCGCTGGCGACGTGCGTACCCTCGACGCCCGTGAGCGCGCACACGAACCCCGACAAGATTACTGAAGCCGATTTCACCGGCTACGACCTCATCGTGGTCGGGTCCGGTTTCTTCGGGTTGACCGTTGCCGAACGGGCCGCGGCCGAGCTCGGCAAGAAGGTCCTCGTGCTGGAGCGGCGCCACCACATCGGTGGCAACGCCTACTCCGAAGCCGAGCCCGAGACCGGGATCGAGGTGCACCGTTACGGTGCGCACCTGTTCCACACCTCGAACAAGCGGGTGTGGGAGTACGTCAACCGCTTCACCGAGTTCACGAACTACCAGCACCGGGTCTTCGCCAAGGTCAAGGACCAGGTCTACTCCTTCCCGATGAACCTGGCGCTGATCAACCAGTTCTTCGGCAAGTCGCACACCCCGGACGAGGCCCGCGAGCTGATCGCCAAGCAGGCGTCGGAGTTCGAGACCGCGAACGCGCAGAACCTCGAAGAGAAGGCGATCTCGCTGGTCGGCCGCCCGCTGTACGAGGCGTTCATCCGCGGCTACACCGCCAAGCAGTGGGAGAACGACCCGAAGAACCTCGGCGCCGACATCATCACCCGGCTCCCGGTCCGCTACACCTTCGACAACCGGTACTTCAACGACGCCTACGAGGGTCTGCCCGTCAACGGCTACACCGCGTGGCTGGAGAAGATGGCCGAGCACGAGAACATCGAGGTCCGGCTGAACGTCGACTACTTCGACGTCCGCGAGCACATCCCGGCCGGCACCCCGACCGTCTACACGGGTCCGCTGGACCGCTACTTCGACTACTCCGCGGGCCGGTTCAGCTGGCGCACGGTGGACTTCGAGTCCGAGGTCGTCGAGACGGGCGATTTCCAGGGCACCTCGGTGGTCAACTACAACGACGAAGAAGTGCCGTACACCCGGATCATCGAGTTCCGGCACTTCCACCCGGAGCGGAAGCACTACCCGAACGACAAGACGGTCGTGTTCCGCGAGTACTCCCGGTTCGCCGGTGAGGCCGACGAGCCGTACTACCCGATCAACACCCCGGACAACCGCGAGAAGCTCGAGGCCTACCGCGAGCTGGCGAAGACCGAGGCCAAGGAGCGCAACGTCCTGTTCGGCGGCCGTCTCGGTACCTACAAGTACCTCGACATGCACATGGCGATCGGCTCCGCGCTGACCGCGTTCGACAACAAGATCGCGCCGCACCTGACCGATGGCGCGCCTCTCGACGGGTCCCTCGATGCTTGAGAAGGGCGCTCCCACCGGCGAGGTGGCGGTTCTCGCGAAGGCGCAGGGTGTCCTGAAGAGCGACATCACGGTGAAGGCGGCACGCGGTCTTTCGCACTTCGGCGAGCACAGCGCGGGATGGTTCGCGCTGGGGCTCGTCGGGGCCGCGGTCGACAAGAAGCGCCGCAAGGACTGGCTGGTCGCGGCGGCAGGCGTCGTCGGCGCCCACGCCGCGTCCATCGCGGTGAAACGCGTGGTCAGGCGGCCGCGACCGGACCACCCGAGCGTCGAGGTCCTGGTCTCCACGCCGAGCAAGCTGAGCTTCCCGTCCTCGCACGCGACCTCCACGACGGCGGCGGCGGTGCTCTACTCCGGATTGACCGGGCGTAACCTGGTCCCGGCCCTGGTACCGCCGATGCTGGCCTCCCGGCTCGTGCTCGGCGTCCATTACCCGACCGACGTTCTGGCCGGAGCGGCCCTTGGGGGCGTAGTCGGCGGCTTGATACGTAGGAAGCTGAAGCGACGATGAGTGAAACGACCGAGAAGGCCGATTCCAAGCCTGACGACGTAGAACCCGTGGCCGGGGCCGCCGAACCGAAGAAGGTCGCCGGCGGTCTCGTCGGCGGCATCATCAAGACGGCACGCCCGCGCCAGTGGGTGAAGAACGTGCTGGTGTTCGCCGCACCGTTCTTCGCCTTTTCGAAGTCGACGGACCGGACCGGCCTGCTGATCGCCGCGCTGATCGCCTTCGCGGCGTTCTCGCTGGTGGCCTCCTCGGTCTACCTCATCAACGACGCGATCGACGTCGAGGCGGACAAGGCCCACCCGACCAAGCGGAACCGGCCGATCGCGGCCGGGATCGTGCCGGTGCCGGTGGCCTTCGTCGCGGCCGGCTTCTTCTTCGCCGCGGGCCTCGGCATCTCGTTCCTCGCCAGCTGGCAGCTCGCGGTCGTGCTCGCGGTCTACGAGGCCGTCCAGCTCGGCTACTGCTTCGGCCTCAAGCACCAGCCGGTGGTCGACCTGGCCATCGTCGGTTCGGGCTTCCTGATGCGGTCGATCGCCGGTGGCGTGGCCGCGGGGATCGCGCTTTCGCAGTGGTTCCTGCTGGTCACCGCGTTCGGCTCGCTGTTCATGGTGGCGGGCAAGCGCTACGCCGAGATCATGCTCTTCGAGCGCACCGGGGCGAAGATCCGTTCTTCGCTCAAGAAGTACTCGGCGAGCTACCTGCGGTTCGTCTGGGCGACGTCCGCGGCGATCCTGATCATGTCGTACTGCCTGTGGGCGTTCGAGATCCGCCAGGTCGAGCACGACTCGGTCTGGGCGGTCGTCTCGATGGTCCCGTTCGTGGTGGCCGTGCTGCGCTACGCCGTCGACGTCGACGGCGGCAACGCGGGCGAGCCGGAGGAGATCGCGCTCAAGGACCGCGTGCTCCAGGTGCTCGGCGCGAGCTGGGTCGTCACGCTGTTCCTGTCGTTCTATCTCTGATTCGACAGCTCGGACACAGCGCATCCACAGGATGCGCACGCATCCTCGGTGATGGGGGCGGGCACTGCGCCCGCCCCCATCGACTCCAGGAGCGAAAGATGAGCGACCCGCAGCGGCCGTCCGAAGACGAAGACAAGACGGTCGAGCAGCCCGCCGTCGGTGACGAGAGCCCGAAGAAGCCCGTTGAGACTCCGGCCGCAGCCCCCACCGGGCCACCGCCCGGCTGGGTGCCCGCACAGCAGGCTTCGCCCGCGAAGGGCGGTTTCCGCCGCTTCGTCGGGCACCGCGCGACGCAGCTGGTGGCGGTCGGCCTCCTTGGCTTCATCCTCGGCGGCGGGATCATCGGCACCGCCGTCGGCGTGGCCTCCCGTGGCGGCGACCGGCCCGGTTTCTCCCGTGAACATCGCGGTCACGACGGGCCCGGCGCGCACCGCGACTTCCGTGACGGTCCCGGTGACCGTGGCTGGCGTGACCAGAACCACGGTGGGTAGATAACGGAATCATCACGACACCGTGTACGGTGTTCGTGATGCGAAGCGCCTCCGCTGATCTGCCCCAGGCTCCCGGTGCGCTGCCGGGAGCCGCCGTCCTTACCCGCCCCTGGGTGCTCCCTGCCGGGGCGGCGGTGGCTTCGGCACTGGTGTTCGTGCTGGTCAGCGGGCATTTGATCGACGACACGTACATCACGCTGTCGTATGCGAAGAACCTCGCCTTCCATGGCCACTGGGGCCTGATCGAAGAGGGCACCGCCAACACCGCGACGTCGCCGCTGAACGTCCTCGTGCTGGCGCTCGTCACCTTCATCGTCCGGGACGCCGTCTTCGCCGCCGGGATCGTCTTCGTCGCCAGTCAGGTGGCGCTCGTCCTCGGTCTGCGCCGCATCGGCACCGCGACCGGCCTTTCCGGCTGGTTCGCCCCGCTGGGGCTGGGCCTGCTGCTGGTGAACCCGCTCCTGCTGTCGTCGGTCGGTCTCGAAGTCGCCCTCGGCGCGACCGCGGTCGTGTGGCTGATGGTGTTCCTGCACGAACGCCATCCCGCCGCCGCGGGCGCGGTGGTCGGCCTGATCGCGCTGATCCGGATCGATCTGCTGCTGATCGCCTTCGTCCTGTTCCTCGCGCGCCGCGAGTTCTGGGTGGGCATCTGGCGGATGACGTTCGCCGCGCTCGCCGTGATGCTGCCGTGGTTCCTGTTCAGCTGGCTGGTGCTGGGTTCGGCGGTGCCGGACACCCTGGTCATCAAGATCATGCAGCGTTCGTGGGGCCATTTCAGCTTCACCAACGGCCCGCTGCTGTACTGGCGCAACTTCCCGGTCGCCGCGACGCTTTCCTTTCTGCCACTCGTGATCGGCGGGCTCGCCGGTCTACTGTGGACGTTCCATTTCCGGCGTGGTTCGGAACGGGCGAAGCAGCTGCTGCCGTTCGCGACCCTCGCGATCGCCGGCGCGGCGCACTATCTGGCCTACTGCTGGCTGAACGTCCCGCCGTACCACTGGTATTACGCGCCGAGCATCACCGGCGCGACGGTCTTCCTCGCCGCGGCTGCCTGCGCCGTGCCCGGTCGCGCGCGGCTCGGCGCGGGGATTCTCGCCGGTGCGTTCCTGCTCGTGAGTGCCTTCGCGTACGCGGCTCCTGAGCTGCCGCGCCGGTTCGCGCCCATCACCAGCAACCACGCCGCGTCCGACGAGTACCGCCGGATCGGCGCGCAACTGGGCGAACTGACCAAGGGACGCAAGGTGGAGAGCGCGGGCGAGGTCGGCGCGCTCGCCTACGCCTGCGATTGCGACATCGTCGACCAGTTCTCCGACCGCGGCTCGGTCGACCCGGCCATCGTCGAGACGAAGAATCGCAGCAGCGATCTCGGGAAGGCCCTGCTGGAGGCGAACTTCCGGTTCTTCGACCACAGCGTCCCGCCCGCGACCCCGGATCTGGTGCTGGCCACCACCCGGAAGGCGCCGCCACCGAACGCGCTGGCGACCTGGACGATCAGCTCGCCCTGGATGGGCACGCAGCAGCTCTACCTGCTCCCCGCGCGATGACCCCCTCGCAATTCGGCACCTAATTGCGTTGGTCGGTATCGCGAACTATCGCAACCTGGTGCCGAATTGCGAGGGTCAGCGGCGTGAGCCGGCCCGGGCCGCTTTGTCGACCGCCAGCAGGTCGCGCTGGAAGACCACGGAGCCGTCGGCGAAAGCGAACCGGAGCACCGGCCGCGGCGGGAAACTCCGCCCCACGAACTGCGCGGACACCGACCGCACCACCCCCGACGGCAGCTCGTCGAAGGTCCGGAACGGCTGCGCGGGATCCTCGCCCTCCAGCATCCGCGCCGGGTACACGACGGCCAGCCGTCGGTCGGACAGCGTCAGCCGTGCCTCACCGTGGCCACCGGCGAGGTGGTCCGCGAGCCGCGCGGCGGTCTGCTCCGCGGTCTGGGCGACGACCCAGTAGGCGATCGTCGGGTCGTCGGTCCAGTCGGCTTCGAGGACGTTTGACGCGGGCAGCGGCCACCGCGGTTTCCCGGTCACCGCTGGGGTTTCCCGCGACGGCGAATAGGGCAGCGTGAGCTTGCCGTCCAGCAGCATTCCCACGTACCCGTGTGCGGGCGGGCAGCCGATGATCAGACGCTCGCCGGGCGCGAGCCAGAACTGGTGCAGTTCCCGTTCGACGATCTCGTCGACGGACTTCGCCGTGTCCATCAGCTCACCGTCAACGAATAGAGCCAGGCGAAGTGCCGGGGATCGTCGCTGTAGAACAGGAAGTCCAGACCCGATCCGTCCACAAAGGACGTACGAAGGCAAGGGACCCGCTTCTTGCCGTGCTCGGCCACCGCGAAGCCGGCGATCCGGTCACGCGGGATCTCGGCGCACAGCACCATCTCGCGCCGCGCGATCGGGACGCCCGCGGCGTTGTCGCCGTAGGACTTCGTGGTGATGATCGTGGCGATCTCCTTGCCGGTCTTGACCACGCCCTTGCCGAAGCCGATCGCCTTCCCGAGAAACGACTTCTCCGCGGGCTTTTCCGGCGGAACGACCTTCTCCAGCATCAGCAGCCGTGCGCTGGTCAGCGCCCACAGCCGCGAAGGCGAGCCGCTCGTGGGCAGCTCTCGCAGCGCCGTATGTGCCAGACCACCCTGCTCGCCGAGCACGACGACCTGCGGCGACGGTGGGGCGGACGACCCCGTTTCGTCTGCCCCGCCCAGAGCCGCGCTGACCACGTCGCCGGCGAAGTTCGCGGCGCCCGAGCCGAATTTGCCCAGCACGCTCTTCTTCGGCACACCCCACGGATCGAGGCCGCGTACGTCGTAGTTCACCGTCTGGCCGTACGCGGCCCACAACAACCGTTCGCCCTGACGCAGCGAAGGCAGGGCTTGTGACGCGGCCCCGAGCGGGGAGGCGAGATTCATTCTTCGATCGTGAACCCTCTGTCGGTCGCCGCGCGGCGCTCGTCCCCTAGATCGGCAGTTTCCGGAAGATCGGCCGGGGCACGTGCCGCAGGGCCGACATGACCAGTCGGAACGGCGCGGGAGCCCACACCAGGTCCTTGCCGGCGCGCGAGGCGTTGACGGCGATCTCGGCGACCTGCTCGGCGGTCTGCGCCAGCGGGGCGTCCTTGAGACCCTCGGTCATCTTGGTCTTCACGTGCCCGGGGCGGACGACGGTGATCTGCACGCCGAACTCGGACAGGGCCTCGCCGAGGCCAAGGTAGAAGCCGTCGAACCCGGCCTTCGTGGAGCCGTAGACGAAGTTCGACCGGCGGACCCGCTCACCGGCGACCGAGGACAGCGCGATGACCTTGCCGTGGCCCTGCTTCTTGAGCTTGTTCGAAAGCGCGACACCCACCGAAACCGCGGCCGTGTAGTTCACGGTCGCCGCCTCGACGGCCTTCGCGTGGTCCTGCCACAGCTCTTCCTGGTCGCCGAGCAGGCCGAACGCCACGACGGTGACGTCGATGTCGCCACCCTCGAACGCCTTGTCCAGCACGGCGGGGTGGGTGTCCATGGCCTTGGCGTCGAAGTCCACAGTGGACACCTCGGCGCCCTTGTCCTTCAGGCGCTGCGCGGCGGCGTCGAGTCGCGGCGACTGACGTCCGGCCAGCACGACCCGGAGGGGCTTCTCGGCCAGGTACTTCTCCGCGATCGCGAGCGCGATGTCGGAGGTGCCGCCGAGCAGCAGCAGGGACTGGGGGTTGCCCACAGCGTCGATCACAGTTCCAACCTTCGGGACATGTCAGAGGCGAAAACGCCTTCGGGGTCAACGGAAGCGCGGACCTTGCGCCATTCCTCGAGCCGCGGGTACATCTTCGCGAAGTTCTCCGCCGAGGTGCGCGAGTCCTTCGCCGTGTACAGACGGCCGCCGATCGCGAGCACGTCCTCGTCGAGTTCCTGGCAGAACCGGCTCAGCCCGTCCTTGATCGGGAAGTCGAGGCAGACCATCCAGCCGGGGTGCGGGAACGACAGCGGCGCCGCGTTGCCCTCGCCCATCTGCTTGAACACGTTGAGGAACGACACGTGCCCGGAGTCCGCGACCTTCTGGATGATCCGGCGCAGCGGCTCGTGCGCGTTCAGCGGCGTGCTGAACTGGTACTGCAGGAAACCCTTGGAGCCGTACGCGCGGTTCCACTCCCCGAAGAGATCCAACGGGTGGTAGAAGGCGGTCAGGCTCTGGATCTGGTCGCGCGCGTTCTTCGCGGTCTTGCGGTAGTACAGCTCGCCGATCGCGGAGAACGACAGCTTGTTCGCGAGCCCGTTCGGGAACACGTCCGGCAGGGTCGCCAGGGTGCCCGGGTTGAACTTGAGCGGATCCGCCCGCAGCTTGGGCGGCAGTTCGTCCAGCTTCGCGAGCGAGCCGCGCTGGAAGGCGGCGCGGCCGAGCTTCGCGCCCCGGGAGATCGAGTCGAACCAGCCCGAGGAGTACGTGTAGTTGTCCTCGGAGCCGTCGGTGACCAGCGCCAGGGTCTCGTCGAGGTTCGCCGTGCGCTGGATGTCGGCCTTGAAGTAGGCCGTCTCGGTCTTCGTCATCCGGATCTTGGCGCGGACGATGACGCCCGTCAGGCCGATGCCCGCGACGGTCGCCCAGAACAGCTCGGAGTCCGGGCCCTCCGGGGTCAGCGTGCGCACCTGGCCGTCGGCGGTGACGAGGTCCAGCGAAACGACGTGGTTGCCGAAGCTGCCCGCCGAGTGGTGGTTCTTGCCGTGGATGTCGTTCGCGATCGCGCCGCCGATGGTCACCTGGCGCGTCCCCGGCAGCACCGGCACCCACAGGCCGTACGGCAGGCCCTCGCGCATCAGTTTGTCGAGGCTGACGCCCGCGTCGAGGTCGACGATGCCCGAATCCGGGTCGATCGAGTGGATGCGGTCCAGCGCGGTCATGTCGATGACCAGGCCGCCCGCGTTCTGCGCCGGGTCACCGTAGGACCGGCCGAGACCGCGCGCGATGACCCCGCGTTCCCCGGCCTGCGTCACCGCGCGGGCGATGGTCTCCACGTCGGGGGTGCTCAGGACGTCCGCGATACTCGGCGACGTCCTTGCCCAGCCCATGAGCGTCTGCCGCTGTGTCTTGGGTGCTTGGGTCACGCCGACCAGGGTAACCACGCCGAACAATGCCCGGAACGTGACCCTGAAGTGCTCGCTTCTACACTTTGCGCATCAGCCCCAGCAGTTTATGAGGTAGAGCAGTGGTGGCGACCGACCCGAAAGCCGGCGTGACGGCAGCAGCGCCGTCCTCCCCTGGGCTGCTCGGGCAGCTCATCCGCTTCGGCCT
The DNA here is from genome assembly GCF_046549005.1 of Amycolatopsis sp. lyj-108. Taxonomy (NCBI): domain Bacteria; kingdom Bacillati; phylum Actinomycetota; class Actinomycetes; order Pseudonocardiales; family Pseudonocardiaceae; genus Amycolatopsis; species Amycolatopsis sp. lyj-108. The sequence goes on from NZ_JAJPWQ010000002.1 coordinate 27,842, forward strand.
CATCGGCGGCTTCTGCGCCCTGGTCGATTTCGGTGTTTACCAGGGGCTCCGTGCCCTCGGCATGGACGCGACGCCGTGGGTCGACATCGCCCGCGCGCTCAGCTTCATCGTGGGCACCACGACCGCCTTCTTCCTGAACCGCAAGTTCACCTTCGCCGGTGGACGCCAGGAGGGCGCACGTCAGATCGGTAGCTTCGTACTCCTGTACGCCGTGACGTTCCTCGTCGCCGTCGGCGTCAACCGCACGATGCTGCACGTCCTGCCCGAGTCGGACTGGAAGGCCACTCTCGGTTGGGTCGTTTCGCAGGCAACCGCGACCGTGATCAATTTCGTCATGCTCAAGTGGGTCGTCTTCCGTGAGCCCCGCGCCACCAGCCCAGTCTTGACAAGCACAGAGGAGAACTGAGGATTCATGCCCGGTAAAGCCGCCGTCACCGGAGAGGCCCCGAGCGCCATGGTGAGCACTATCGACGACACCCGCTTCGCGGAACGCACCCCGCAGGGCCGTCTCACCGCGCAGCGCGGGCTCTACGCCGGCCCGGCCCCCATCGTCAGCAAGGACCTCTACGCCGAGCTCGAATGGGGCACCGCCGTGCGCGACCGCGCGGGCATCGCCATCGAGCCCGCGTCGAAGGTGTCCGGCAACACCTATTTCGGGCGCTTCCCCGCGAGCTACTGGCAGCGCTGGACCGACGTGACCGAGGTCCAGGTCGAGGCCGTCGTCACCGGTGACGGCCAGCTGTCCGTCGGTGCCTCCGACATCGAGGGCGACGCGCGCGTGGTCGCCGCCGAGATCGTCACGGGCGCGAAGCAGCTGAAGGTGACCCTCACCGCGAAGCTCGACAAGTTCTACGACGGCGGCGCGCTCTGGCTCGACCTCGAGACCGAGGGCGGCCAGTCGCTGCGCGTCGAGAACGTCCGCTGGACGGTCGAAGCGCCGGAGAAGATCCGCCCGACCGCGGTGACCATCTGCACGATGAACCGTGCCGACGACTGCCTGTCGAACCTGCAGGCGCTCGCCGCCGACGTCTCCTCGTTGGAGACGCTCGACGCGATCTACGTCGCCGACCAGGGCACCGACCTCGTCGAGTCGCGCGACGGCTTCGAGCAGGTCACCAAGGACCTCGGCGACAAACTGCACTACATCAAGCAGCCGAACCTCGGCGGCGCCGGCGGGTTCACCCGCGGCCTCTACGAGGTCGCCGGGCACACCGAGACCGAGCACGCGAACGTCCTGTTCATGGACGACGACGTGCTGCTGGAGCCGGATCTGGTGATCCGGATGACCGCGTTCTCCAACCGCACGGTCAACCCGGTCATCGTCGGCGGGCAGATGCTGAACCTGCTGCACCCGAACCAGCTGCACGTCGGCGCCGAATACGCCCGGCTGAACACGCTGGAACCCGGCCAGCCGGTGCAGCACTCGCTCTCGACCGCCGACCTGCTCGGCGTCGACGAGGAGACCCTCAAGCCGAACCGCCAGGAACGCCGCCTCGACGCCGGGTACAACGGCTGGTGGTCGTGCCTGATCCCGTACGAGGTCGTCAAGGCCACGGGCTACCCGCTGCCGTTCTTCTTCCAGTGGGACGACGCGGAGTACAGCTACCGCGCCCGCGCGCACGGCTTCCCCACGGTCACCCTTCCGGGCGCCGGCGTCTGGCACGCCGACTTCCACTGGAAGGACTGGGACGAGTGGCACCGCTACTTCAACCTGCGGAACTCGATCATCACCGCCGCGCTGCACTCGCCGTTCAACCTGAACCTGCTCTCGCGCGTGCTCATCGCGCAGCTGGTCCGGTACCTGCTCGGCATGCAGTACGGCCTGTCCGCCACGCTGATCAAGGCCGTCGAGGACTTCCTCGAGGGGCCGGAGGTCCTGCGTGACGGCGGCGTCGCCGCGATGAAGGAGATCCGCCGGATCCGCGACGAGTACCCCGAGACCAAACGGCACAAGGCCACCGACGTCCCGGGCATCGCGTCGAACGACATCGGCATCATCAACAGCGCGCCGCGGCCCAGCATGCAGCGCCTGGTGCTGATCAAGCGGATCCTCGACCGGGTGCTCGGCCGCAGCCGCCACTCGCTCGGCGCGATCCCGATCGACGAAGCCCACTGGTGGCACGTCGCGACCTTCGACACCGCCGTCGTCACCGACGCTTCGCAGGAAGGCGTGCGAGTCCGCTCGTACGACCGCGCGAAGATGTTCGACCTGGCGCGTCGGGGCGCGAAGGTGATCCAGCGGCTTCGCAAGGAAGGCGGGGCGGTGCAGGAGCAGTACAAGCGCTCCATGCCCGAGCTCACCTCGCGGGAGAACTGGAAGCGGCTCTACGAGCTGTAGGCCCGCTTTCGCACACTTGGCGTGCTAGGAAAGGCTCTTTCATTGCAAATTTTGCAATGAAAGAGCCTTTCCTAGCATCCCGGGCACTTGATGCCCCCGAAAAAGGAGCAAGGGACCTTTAGTATCGCTAGCTTTCCTAGCGGCGCTAGACTCACGAAGGCTCAAGTAAGGGTAGCCTTACCAGCATGACGGATCTGGTCGCCCGCGCCCACGCTCTCGCCGATGAGCTCCTCTTCCCGGCAGCCACCGAAGTCGACACCAAGGGCGAAGTCCCTTCAAGCCACTTCGACGCCCTCGCCGCCGAAGGCTTCTACGGCCTCGCGGCGCCGAAGGAAGCAGGCGGTCCGGGCGCCGACCTCCCGACGATCGTCCAGGTCCTCGAAGTCATGGCGGGCGGCTGCCTCAGCACGATGTTCACCTGGATCCAGCACCACGGCCTGGTCGCGGCACTGAGCCAAGCAGACAGCCCCGAACTGCGCGGTCGCTACCTCCCGGCGCTGATCAGCGGAGAACTCAAGGCGGGCGCCGCGTTCGCCGCGGTGATCCCGACCCCGCCCAGGCTGCGCGCGGAACGCGTCGAGGGCGGCTACCTGCTCGACGGCGAGGCCCCGTTCGTCAGCGGCTGGGGCGTCATCGACCTGCTCCAGCTCTGCGCGCGGGACGGCGACACCGTCCTCAGCGCGATCATCGACCCGGTGGCGGGGGAGCGGCTGGAGGTCCGGCCGCTCGACCTCGTCGCGGCGCAGGGCACGTCGACCGTGCACCTCGGCTTCACCCGCTACTTCCTCGCCGACGAACGCGTCTACGGGAAGACCCCGCACGCGGACTTCGTCGCGGGCAACACCTTCGCGTCCCGGCTCAACGGCTGCGCGCCCCTCGGCTTGGCCGCCCGCGCCGCCCGGCTCATCGAGGACCTCGGCAAGGCCGACGTCGCCGCCGGGATCCGGGCCGAGATCGACGCCGTCCGCGGGCGGCTCGACGCGGCGCTCGCCGATCCGCCGTCGCTGCCCGCGGCCAGGGCGGCGGGCGCGGAGCTCGCCTTCCGGGCCGCGGGCGCGCTGGTCGCGGCCAACGGCAGCACGTCGGTACTCGCCGGACGACACCCCCAGCGGCTCGTCCGGGAAGCCACCTTCCTGCTGGTCGCCGCCAGCCGTCCGGAGATCAAAACCGGTCTGCTGGAGCTTTTCTCCCGGACCTAGTGAAGACCGAACACGCGGGTCTTGCGGTTCAGGTCGTCGATGTAGGCGGCGGCGACGTGGGAGAAGTTGATCGCCACCTCGGAGTCGTCTCTCGTCTGGATCGTCTGCACCGAACCGGTGCGGACGAAATGCGAGAGATCTTTGGTCAGCCGTTCGGTTTCTTCCGTCGTGAGCGCGAAGAGCAGCGGCTCTCCGCCGGTGGCGAGATGGAGGACGAGCGCGGGTTTCTGGTCTGCCATGAATCCATCGCACCAGCCTTGATCACAACCGGGCAAGCGGGTTCGCTGCGGGCGTAGCGGGCCAGTGGACTACGTTCATCCCCGACGGACAAGACACCCGCGGGGGGAAATGGCGATGCCGCATTCGTTCTCGTTGTCGCTGGCGGCGGTGGACATCCTGCTCGAATACGGCCGGCTGGGGACGGCGCCCGCCCCGTTCGAAGTCCCGCACATGGGCACGACGACCGATCAGCGCGCGATGGTGCGCGAGGCCGTCTTCCGCGATCTCGAAGGCCGCGGACTGATGCGCGGCGGCAGGCTCGACGCCGACGTCGAACTCGCGCTCGCCACGTTCGTCAGCCCGCAGCTGGCCGTCTGGACGGTCGCGCAGATGGACAACGACAAGCAGCTGTTCGCGCGGGCGGCGACGAACGGGCAGTTCGCGGTCGTCGTGCGCCAGGACGAGAACCTGCTCGTATTCGAGGAGACCAGGCCGACCGCGATCGTCGCGTCGATCGTCGACCTGCTGCCGCTCACCCCGGCGGGCCCCGGCCAGTCGGTCACCATCGCGAAGCCCGCCAGCGCGCCGAAGCGTGCTCGGAACGACGACGCGTACGACCCCTTCGCCCAGGTCAGCGGTCCCCGTTCCCACGGGTCGAATCCGCAGCAGCGGCAGGTGGAGCGGATCTTCGAGAAGCCGATGAAGCGAGTGGGCCAGTTCAGCGTGTTCATCCGCGGCGGCCAGGTGTTCCCGCCGCTGGCGTGGTTCGACACCGAAGCCGGCCGGTTCATGATGACGTCGCGCCAGGCAGCCGACGGGCAAAGCTGGCTGACTTACGCTCCCGCCGACAACGCGAGGATCGCGCAGCAGCTGTACGCCCAGCTCGAAGGCCAGTTCTGAATCGTGGGGAACCGGGCAGACGCCCGTTTCGTCACAGTTCCGGAGATCTTCGGTGATCGGTGAATCACCGTTGCGCTGGGTGCTCGGCTAGTAGACTGCCGGGCGATACGGGCGAGCAGACGATGCAGTGGGGCGGGCGATGGCTTTCGAAGCGGACGGCGGACAGGCGGCACCGGACTTCTCGATCGGCTCCGCCATGGGCGCGGCGGCCAACTACGTCGCGATGGGTGGCCTGAACCAGGCCGCCATCGCCCAGGTCAGCGCGGAGACCCAGAAGCTGGTCTCGGCCGCCAAGAGCGGCGGCTTCAAGATCACCGAGGAAGGCGTCAAGCCGCTCCTCCAGGCGGTGCGCGACATGGGGACCGAGCTCACCAGACTGGAGCGGCAGACGATCCGGCTCTCCGAAGAGCCCCAGCTCGGCGACCACCCGTACGGCAGGGCCGTCGCGGCCCACGACCACAAGGGCGCCGCCCAGTCGGCCAATTCGGCGAGTGCGGTGCTCGGCAAGTTCAAGCAGGTCGTGGCGGACACCGAAGAAGCGCTGTTGCGTGCCTCAGGGCAGTACAAGAAGAAGGAACAAGACACGGTCGAGGCGCTCGATCGGCTCAAGAGCTGAGGCGGAATGAAGAAACTGCTCCTCGTACCGCTGACCGCGGCCGCGTTCGTGCTCGTGGCCTGTTCCACCGAAAAGCCGGGCATCCCCTCCGCGGCGCCGTCGTCGCCCGCGCAAGGCGGCGAGTCCACCGCTCCGACGGCGACCACCGGTGGTGCCGACCCCGCGTCGATCGATCCGTGTTCGCTCCTCGGCGTGGCCGATCTCGCGTCGTACGGCACTTTCAAGGCGCCGGTTCCCAAGGATGCCGGCGGTGCCCGTGGCTGCGACTTCACCAAGGAGGCCGAGACGGCGGCGGACGCTGTCACGCTCGGCGTCGACATCCGTGACAAGCAGGGTGTCGACAGTGTCGTCGACGGTGGGAACGGCAAGACCACCGGCAACGTCAATGGCCGCAAAGCGGTGCTCGTCCCGAAACCTCCCTCTGGCTGCCTGATGGCCCTCGAAATCGGCGCCTCGGCCCGGGCCGACGTCGTGGTCGTCGCCTCGGATCCGGAGAAGTCGTGCGGGATGGCGGAGAAGATCGCCGACATCGTCGAACCGAAGCTTCCGAAGGGCTAGGGGGACAGGATGACCACGAACAAGAATCATGTGACCGAGGACGAGTACGTCGCGGGACTCTCGCCCCAAGCCCGGGACCAGTACTACCAGGACAAGGCGAGCGGGGAGGTCGGCGACGGTCCGTTCGCGATCTTCCAGCGGTTGATCGCCCAGGGCAAAGCCCAGCAGAATTCCGAAGACGTCGGGAACAAGACCGTCGACGAGCTGACCAAGAACAAGGACGTCAAGTACGTCGAGGGGCTCGAGCCGCCGAACGGCGACTACCTCGGCTACGACCACCAGAAGCTCGAACAGTTCGTCAACAGCAACCTGAACGTCGAACAGGTCTCCGAAGTCTCGACCGCGTACCACGAGATCCACAAGGCCTTCGACACGTTCTCGAGGACGATGGACGAGGCCGTCACCGCGTCGAAGGGCACTTGGGACGGCGACGCGGCGGGCAGCGCGCAGGGCTATTTCAAGAGCCTCAGCAAGTGGTCGGAGACGAACTCCCAGAACGCGAAGCTCGCCTCCGAAACGATCTACGACCAGGGCACCGCGGCTTCCACCGTGAAGAACACGATGCCCAAACCGATCCCCTTCAGCTGGAAGGAAGAGGTCGGGGGCTGGATGACGTCGAACCCGTTCAACATGGGCGAGAACATCGACAAGTCCATCCAGAAGCAGAAGGACAGCCAGGAGGCCCACACTCAGGCGGCCTCCGCCATGAACAGCTACGACAAGTCCTTGTACGAGGCCGCGTCGAAGCAGCCGGTGTTCGCCGAGCCGCCGAAGTTCGGTGCGGGTGGCGGCGGCGGGATCGAAGAGCCCCCGCCGAGGCCGCTGCCCTATCAGGTGCCGCCCGGCTCCAACAATCCCGGCTCCAACAACCCCGGCAACACCTACATCCCGCCCGGCAGTGGCGGCGGTGGCAACGGCGGCGGCGGTGGAGGCGGGGGTGGCGGCTACGGCTCGTCCATCCCGGGCCCCGGCAGCAGCACGGGTTCGGGCAGCATCCCGTCGAGCACGACGCCGTCCGGCTTCCAGAACGGGCCGGCGCCGATCACCTCGCCGGGTCCCAACAACAACACCGCGATGCCGATGAGCCCCATGCCGATGGCGCCGCCCATGATGGGCGGTGGCATGGGCGACTCGGACCACAACAGCCGAACCGGCCGCGGTGGCGGCGGAAGCGGGTTCGGTCCCGGTAGCGGCGCGGGTTCCACGCCCGGCTCTGGCTCCGCGTCCGGCGCGGCCCGGCCCGGTGGTGTCGGCGCCGCCGAAGCGGCGGCAGGCCGCGGTATGGGCGGCCTCGGCGGTGGCGCCGCCGGTCGTGGCGGGCCAGGGATGGGCGGCGGCATGGGCGGCCGCGGTCAGCAGGCCGACGGGGACGAGGACACCGAGCACCAGCGTCCGACGTACCTCGTCGAGGGCGACCCGGACGAGGTCTTCGGGACCGACATGCGCACCGCGCCGCCGGTCATCGGCGAATAGACGGACGAAAAAGGGGCCCCTCGCGCGAGCGAGGGGCCCCTTTTCATGAAGCTCAGTAGCGGTAGAACTTCTCCTGGCGGCCCTGGCGCACCAGTTTGAGCCACTGCAGGAACGCCTTCGGGTCCCGTTTGACCCCGATGAAGTACAGCCCGAACCGCACCACTTCGAGCGCGCCGATCTTGCGCATACCCGGCTGCGACAGCAGGTATCCGCGGTTGCGGTAGGTGTAGTAGCGCTTGACCTCGTTCTCCGGGTCCTGCGCGTGGAACCGGCCGCCCAGCATCGGCTTGAACTCGTCCGAGCCGTCGGGGTGCAGGTACGCGGTCTTGAGCGAGGTGCCGAACGGCAGCCCCGAACGCACCAGGCGCCGGTGCAGTTCGACCTCGTCGCCGCGGAAGAACAGCCGCAGATCGGGCACGCCGACGACGTCCAAAGTGGACGCGCGGAACAACGCGCCGTTCATCAGCGAGGCGATACCGGGCAGGAAGTCGGTGCCCAGTTCCGCCGACGAACGCTTCCAGGTCAGCCCTCGCCGCAACGGGAAAGCGAGCTTGTCCGGCGCGTCGATGTTGGTCACCACGGGGGAGATCTCGGCCAGATCCCGCTTTTCGGCCTCGTCCAGCAGGATCGCGAGGACGTTCTCGTCGGCGGGGCGGCCGTCGTCGTCGGCAAGCCAGATCCAGTCCGCGCCGAGGGAAAGCGCGTGCAGCATGCCGAGCGCGAACCCGCCCGCGCCACCGAGATTGCGGTGCGAAGGCAGGTACGTGAAGGGCAGCGGGTAGTTCTCGACGATGTCCCGCGCCGACTTGTCCGGCCCGTTGTCGACCACGACGAGGTGGTCGATCGGCCGCGTCTGCGCGGCGATCACCTTGAGCGAGTCCGCGAGCAGTTCCCGCCGATGGCGCGTGACGACGACGCCGACGACGGCGCCTTCGGGCAACTGCCGGGTCTCGCTGGTCATCCTTGGCCACCGTTCGTCAGCGACACGGGCTCCGGGTCGGCCTCGACGCCGAACCGCTCCAGTGTCTCCTTGCTCATGTTCTCGAACGGGTCGCGCCCCTTGTAGCCGGTGAGCACCTCGCGCAGCGAACCGCGCTGCTTGACGTGCCCCTCGTCCATCCAGATGGCGGAGTCGCAGAGCTCGAAGAGGAACTCGTCCGAGTGGCTGGCGAACACCAGGATGCCCGACCGCTTCACGAGATCCTTGAGCCGGTCCTTCGCCTTGTTGAGGAACGCCGCGTCGACCGCGCCGATGCCCTCGTCGAGGATCAGGATCTCCGGGTCGATCGAGGTGACCACGCCCAGCGCCAAGCGCACCCGCATACCGGTCGAGTAGGTCCGCAGCGGCATCTGGAGATAGTCGCCGAGTTCGGTGAACTCCGCGATGTCGTCGACGCGGGCTTCCATCTGTTTCGCGGTCATCCCGAGGAACAGGCCGCGGATGATGATGTTCTCCATCCCGGAGATCTCCGGGTCCATGCCGATGCCGAGGTCGAAGACCGGCGCGATCTTGCCCGTGATCCTCGCCGAGCCGCGGGTGGGCTCGTAGATGCCGGACAGGAGACGCAGCAGCGTCGACTTCCCGGCGCCGTTGTGGCCGACGAGGCCGACCCGGTCGCCTTCGCGGAGCTGGAGGTTCACGTCGTGGAGGGCTTCGATGATCGGCACCTTGCTCTCGGTGCCGATCTTGCCGCCGACCTTGCCCAGCACCTTTTTCTTCATGGAGCGGGTCTTCGCGTCGAAAATGGGGAAGTCGACGTAGGCGTTGTGCACATCAATGCTGACCATCTGTCACACCCAATAAGAGACGCGGGAACGGTAATTGCGCATCGCGACCAGAGCGAGGCCCCAGCCGACGACGGTGATGCCGAGCACCACGTACCAGCTGTTGATGCTGACGGCCTGCCCGATCATCGGGGCACGCACGATCTGGATGAAGTGGAAGAGCGGGTTGGCGTAGACGAACGGCAGGGCCGCCGAAATGCCGTCACGGGCGCCGCCCGCCATCAGCTGGTCGATCGGCCAGACGATCGGCGTCATGTAGAAGAGCAGCTGGATCAGCGAGTTGATCACCTGCGGGATGTCGCGGTAGCGGGTCGAGATGATGCCCAGCAGCAGGGTCACCCAGCCGGCGTTCAGTGCGAGCACCAGGATGCCGGGGATCGCGCTGAACGAGTACCAGCCGAGCCCGGGGTGGCACAGGACCTGCCCGATGCATTCGCCGCTCATCGCGTACGGCTGGTCCAGGCTGGTGAAGAAGATCGCGACCACGATCACGTAGACGATGAGGTTGTGCGCCAGCATCAGCGTCTGGCGCCAGACCGTCCGTAGCACGTACACCGAAAGCGGTGCCGGCAGCTGTTTGATCAGCCCCTCGTTGGAGATGAAGGTCTCCATGCCCTCGGAAAGGCAGCCGCTGATGAAGCCCCAGATGATGAAACCGGTGCTGATGTAGGGCAGGAACGTCGCCGTCGGCAGGTTGAACAACTGTGAGTACAGGAGTCCGAGGCCCAGCGCGATGATGCCCTGGCTGATGGTGATCCAGAACGGGCCGATCACCGAGCGGCGATAGCGCTGCTTGATGTCCTGCCAGCCGAGGTGTCCCCACAGCTCTTTGGCGGCGAAACCGGTCTTGATGTCGGCGAACGCGCGCGAAAAGGTCTTGCTGTCCGAAATCGGCGGAACCGAGGTCGGCGCAGCACCGTCTGCGGCGTGAACCGTGCTGGTGGCATGCACGGGAACGAGGGTACCGATGGGGCCGGTGCAGCCTGGGCCGCCCCGCCCGACCACGGAAAGCTACCGTCGGCTTCCGACCCGAACGCGGTGCGTGTGCTGGTACTTTCTGCCCTCATGACTGCTGCACTCGGCGAGGCGAGCCTGATGGTCAATCTGCTCGCCGCGTACGCCGACCGGCCGGAGCCTCGTTCGGTGGCCGTGGTCGGGAATCAGCCGCTGCCGCCGGACCCCCAGCGGGCGAAGGCCATCGACGCCTGTGACCTCGTGATCCGCGTCAACGGCTTCGTCGTGGACGAGCCGGGCGGCCCCGAGGCCGTCGGCAGCCGGGTGCACGTCGTCGTGTTCAACCGCGCCGTCCGCGCCACCAAGCACGTCTTCCGTGACTACCGCAAGCGGCTCTACCTGCTGGTCGAGCCGGGCCGGATGCACTGGGAGCCCGAAGACATCCCTGGCTGGTGGCCCGCGGACCTCGGTTACGTGCCGGTGCCGAACCGCGAGGTCGTCCTGCCGCTTTCGGACGCGCTCGGCCTGCCTAGCCGCGAACAGGGCCTGTGGTCGACCACCGGCACGCTGGCCGCCTGGATCGCGCGGACGTCGTTCCCGCACGCCAATCTGGTCCTGTCCGGGTTCTCGTTCATCGACAACCCCGACCAGACACACTGGGAGCACGCCGCGGGCGACTCCTGCATCGTCGGCCCCGAACACCAGATCGCCGCCGAGGGCAGGCTGCTGGACTCCTGGACGAAGACCGGCGACACCGAACTCCTGCGCTGAACTCCCAGCCAGCCCACTCCGAGAAGGAACCACCCCATGGCAGTGCAGAAACTCCGCAGCGGCGTGATCGGCCGGATCGCCCGGCTCATCGACTTCCGGATCGACGAGCGGCTCCGCGACCTCAACGGGCGCGTCAACGAGCTCGAACACGCCACCGCGGACCACCGGCGTCGGCTCGACGGCGCCGAGAGCGGCCTCGAGCACGCGCGCGGCGATCTGCGCTGGACCCGCGCCGAGCTCGACCGCCTCATTCCGAGCGTCGCGGCCCAGGAGGCCCAGCTGGAGGATCTGCGCGAGTCGCTGTCGCTGCCGGCGCACGCCGACAAGCCCGAACTGGCCGAGGCGCGCAGCCTGATCCAGGAGATCCAGCGCCAGCACGCCCAGATCCGTGTCCGGCTCGCCGGGATCGCCCGGTACGAGGACCGGCTGCGCCGGATCGAAGACCGCCAGCGCGACACCATCGAGCAGGCTCAGTAACCCGTGCCGGCCCGAAAGGCCACGGAAGCCGACGCGGGGCTGCTGCTCGCCTGGCGGAACGACCCTCGCACCCGTCAGGCGTCCCGTTCGACCGGCGTGATCACGCTCGAAGAGCATTCCGACTGGCTGCGCGGGGTGCTGGCGTCACCGGACAGGGAGCTGTACGTCGTCGAATTCGACGGCATCCCGGTCGGCACCGTCCGGTTCGACCGCGAGGACGAGGGTGTCTGGGAGGTCAGCATCACCCTCGCGCCGGAAAGCCGCGGGCGCGGGCTGTCGGGCGCGGTGCTGGCGGAAGGCGAACGAGCCGTGACCGCGAGTCATCCCGTGCGGGTCGTCGTGGCCGCGGTGCACCGGGACAACGCGGCGTCGGCCGCGCTCTTCGACCGGGCGGGGTACGCCGAGACCGCGCCTGCCGTCGACGGTTTCCGGAAGCTGCGTAAGACTGTGTCCTGACCAGACCGTCGTCAGGGAGGCGTTTCGTCCATGTCAGCACAGGAAGTCCGGATCGGCGCGCACCGCATCGGGGCCGGGCATCCGCCGTTCGTCATCGCCGAAATGTCCGGTAACCACAACGGTGAGCTGGAGCGGGCGCTCGAAATCGTCGACGCGATCGCCGGAACCGGCGCGCAGGCGGTCAAACTCCAGACCTACCGGCCGGACACGATCACCATCGACGTCGACGCCCCCGCTTTCCGCGTCAGCGACTCGCATTCGCTGTGGGGCGGCGAGAACCTCTACAAGCTCTACGAGCGTGCCCACACGCCGTGGGAGTGGCACGAGCCGCTGTTCGAGCGCGCCCGCGCCCATGGCCTCGAAATCTTCTCCAGCCCCTTCGACCCCACCGCCGTCGACCTGCTGGAGTCGCTGGACGCGCCCGCGTACAAGATCGCGTCGTCGGAGATCGTCGACCTGCCGCTGATCGAACTGTGCGCGAAAACCGGCAAACCGCTGATCATCTCGACCGGCATGGCCAGCGTCGCCGAGATCGACGCGGCGGTCCGGACCGCGCGTGAGGCGGGCAACGACCAGCTGATCGTGCTCGGCTGCACCGCCAGCTACCCGGCGTCGCCCAGCGAGAGCAACCTGCGTGGCCTGCCGGTCCTGGCAGGCGTGACCGGGACGCTCGTCGGCCTGTCGGACCACACGCCCGGCATCGGCGCCCCGCTGGCGGCCGTCGCGCTCGGCGCCGTCGCCATCGAAAAGCACGTGACCCTGGCCAGGAGCGACGGCGGCGTCGACTCGGAGTTCTCCCTGGAGCCCGCCGAACTGGCCGCGCTGGTCACCGAATCGCACCGCGCCTGGGAAGCGCTGGGCGCGGCGGTGATCGGGCCGCGCGAGAGCGAGAAGGAAGGCCTGCGGTTGCGGCGTTCCCTTTACGTCGTCGAGGACGTGCGCGCCGGGGACACCGTGACGCGGGAGAACGTGCGCTCGATCCGGCCCGCCGGTGGGCTGGCGCCCGCCGAGATCGTGAACGTACTCGGCCGCACCTTCGCCTCCGACGTCCCGAAGGGCACCGCGCTCACCTGGGGCCTGATCTAGGGACTGGAGTGACGCGGCACGGCACTCGCGTGATCGGACGCCGTACACGCGAGTTACGCCTTCGCTCTGTGGGGTCAGCGCTAGCCGAAAAAGGCGTGGACCTCGTCGATGACGCGGTCCACGTCGGCGTCGGTCAGCGCCGGGAACAGCGGCAGCGAAAGCTCCTGGCTGTAGTACAGCTCCGCGTTCGGGCACATCCCGCGCCGGTAGCCGAGGTCCTCGAACACCGGGTGCCAGTACACCGGAATGTAGTTGACCTGCACGCCGATTCCCTTGCCGCGCAAGTGATCGAACATCGCGCGGCGGCGTCCTTCGAGGACTCGCAGCGGGTACAGGTGCCACACCGGGTCCGCGCCTTCGCGCACCGCGGGCGTCAGCACGCCGTCCAAAGAGGACAGTGCGGCGGTGTAGCGCGCGTGGATCTCCGCGCGGCGTTTCTTGAATTCGGCGAGCCTGCGGAGCTGGCTGCTTCCCAAGGCGCACAACACATCCGGCAGCCGGTAGTTGAGGCCGAACTCGTGCACCTCCTGATGCCACGCGCCCTCGTCCGGATAGCGCTGCGCCGCCTTGTCCCGCACCAGCCCGTGATTGCGGAAACCGCGGGCCCGCGCCAGCAGCTCGTCCGAAGCGGCGACGACCGCGCCGCCCTCGGCCGTGGTGAGATTCTTGGTGGGGAAGAAGGAGAACGTGGTGAGGTCGGCGAGTGAACCGACCGGCCTGCCGTGGGAGCTTCCGCCGACGGAATGCGCGGCGTCCTCCAGCAGCAGCGCGCCGTTGTCGCGGGCGATGCGGCCGAGTTCGTCCAGTTCCGCCGGGTGGCCGGCGTAGTCCACGGCCGCGACGACCTTGGTCCGCGAGGTGACGGCCGCCGAAGCCGCCGCCGGGTCGAGGTTGCCGGTGTCCGCCTCGACGTCGGCGAACACGACCTTGCCACCCAGCAGCACCGCGGTCGCGGCGGTGGCGACGAACGTCATCGGCGACGTGACGACCTCGTCACCGGGGCCGATCCCGGCCGCCGCGTACGCGACGTGCAGTGCGGCCGTGCCCGAGGTGACGGCCACCGCGGGCATCCCGCCGGTGTGCTCGGCGAGGTCCTCTTCGAAGCGCGTGACGGCGGGGCCGGTGGTCAGCCAGTCACCACGCAGCACCTCGGTGACGGCGGCGATGTCCTCGTCCGAAACGGATTGACGGCCGTAGGGAAGGAAGTCACCCATACTGCTCGACCAGGTCGCGCAGCTCGTCCGCGTCGAGCCACAGGTCGTTGGTGTCCGAGCGGTAGGCGAAGTTCTCCGGCACGGCCTCACCGCCCGTCGGCGGCTCGTAGCCCCAGCCCGCGATATGCGGCTGCACCACGTACCGGTCGCTGAGCCGCACGGTCCGGCGTGCGTCGTCGGGCGCGATCATCTCTTCGTGCAGCTTCTCGCCGGGCCGGATGCCGACCTCGTGCATCGGCGAACCTGGCGCGATCGCCTGCGCGAGATCGACCAGCCGCATACTCGGGATGCGCGGCACGTACAGCTCGCCGCCGTTCATCTGGTCGAAGGAATCGATCACGAACTGCACGGCCTGCGGGAGCGTGATCCAGAAGCGGGTCATCTCCTTGTGCGTGATCGGCAGGGATTCGCCCTTGGCCGCGAGCGCGCGGAAGAACGGGATCACACTGCCGCGCGAGCCCATCACGTTGCCGTAGCGGACCACGGAGAACCTGGTCGGATGCGTCGCGGCGTAGTGGTTCGCGCTGATGAACATCCGGTCGGCGCACAGCTTCGTGGCGCCGTAGAGGTTGATCGGGCTGGACGCCTTGTCCGTCGACAGCGCGACGACCTTCTTGACGCCCGTGTCGATCGCGGCCTCGATGACGTGCTGCGAGCCGACGACGTTGGTCTGCACGAATTCGAACGGGTTGTACTCACCCGTGTCGACCTGCTTGAGCGCCGCGGCGTGCACCACGTAGTCGACGCCGTGCATCGCGCGCTCGAGGCGGCGGCGGTCCCGGATGTCGCCGATGAACCAGCGCAGTCGCGGGTCGTTGTCGAACTGCTGCCGGGCTTCGTACTGCTTGAGCTCATCGCGGGAGAGCACGACCAGCCGTCGCGGGTTCAGCTCGGCCAGGGCGTAGGTGATGAACGCCTTGCCGAACGAACCGGTCCCGCCGGTGAGCAGGATGCTGGAGCCATCCAGCTCGGACATCGTTGACCTCCGCGTTTCGGTGCTACTGCCGCACGACATCATGTCACCCATGGATGCAGACCCCGGGGCCCACGTGGTCAACGCCGTCATCCAGGCACGCGCGTCGTCCACCCGGCTACCTGGCAAAGTCCTCCGCCGGATGGCGGGCCGGAGTGTGCTCGGCTGGGTCATCCGCGCGGCGGCGGCATCGCCGGGGATCGACAACGTCGTGGTCGCGACGTCTACCGAGGCCAGCGACGACGCGGTGGCCGAGGAGGCTGCCCGGCACGGCGCCCTGGTCGCCAGGGGACCGCTCGACGACGTCCTCGCGCGCTTCGCGGTGGCTGTCGAGTCGTACCCGGCCGACGCGGTGGTGCGACTCACCGCGGACTGCCCACTGCTGGACCCCGGGCTCATCGGGCAGCTCGTCGCGCAGTGGCGCGCGCAGCCGTCGCTGGACTATCTGAGCACCGTGCTGGTGCGCACCCTGCCGCGCGGCTTCGACGCCGAACTCGTGCGCACCGGGGTGCTGGTCGAACAGGTCGAAACCGCCCGCGGCGCCGATCGCGAGCATGTGACTTCGGGCATCTACACGAAGCCGGAGCGGTATTCCTGCGCCGGGATCGTCGTGAGCCCGCCGGCCGACGACCTGCGCGTGACCTTGGACACCCCCGAGGACTGGGCTGTCATCGAAGGGATCGTGGCCGAACTGGGCGACCGTGTCGGCGACTGGCGCGAGGTGGTCTCCATCCTCCGCGCACGGCCGGAGCTGGTGGAGCTCAACGCGCACGTCGAGCAGAAGAAGGTCGACCGATGACCCGGCTGCTGCTCCGGGCCGACGCCTCGCCGTCGATCGGCGCCGGCCACGTCTCGCGCATGGTCGCCTACGCCGAACGCGCCGTCGCGAGGGGCTGGGAGGTCGTGTTCTCGGGCCGGGTGGACAACGCCGAATGGCTGGCCGCGCGGTTCGGTGAGCTGTCGGTTCCGGTGGTGCCGTCCGTGCCCTTCGAGGGTTTCGACGCGGTGGTCGTGGATCACTACGGTCTCGGCGAAGTGCGCGAAGAGGTCAACGCCGCGGGCGCGCTGCTGGTGTCCATCGAGGACGACGTGTTCGGCAGGCGTGCGGCGGATCTCGTCGTCGACTGTGCCTTCGAGCCAGGGCCGAGGCCGGACGACGGATCGGGGGAGTTGCTCAGGGGCGTGGTCTACGCGCCGCTGCGTGAAGCGGTCGTGCAGGCGAGGGAGAAGCGTTCCGAGCGACGATCCGGTGGCGAACGGCCGCGAGTCACCGTGGTGCTCGGCGGCGGCGCGGAATGGGCCGCAACGGTCAGCGAACTCTTGAGCGCCCTTCGCGACACTCGGCTGCCTTTCGAAGCCGACGTGCTCGTGCGCGGTGAACCCGTCGTGCCCGAACCGCTGCCCGGTCAGGAGTTCCGGGTCGCGCCGCCCGGACCGGGGTTGCTCGGCCTGCTGGTGGAAACGGATCTGGCGATCAGCGCGGCCGGGGTGACCCTCCTCGAACTGTGCTGTCTCGGCGTGCCCACCGCGGTCGTCCGCCTCGTCCCGAACCAGGACGCGGGCTACCGGGCGGCACTCGGTCTCGGGCTGGCGGCCGGGCTGGGCGGCGCGGACGCGCTCGACGGCCAGGCCACCGAGACGCTCGCGGGACTGATGTCGGACCCGTCGGCGCGTAACGGTCTCTCCGGGACTTCGATGGCTCTTGTGGACGGGCGAGGGGTGGACCGGGTGCTGGACCGACTGGAGAAGACGAGGGTGACGGGATGACGACCACGGCGGAGCGAACCGAGGCCGACGCCGTCCCGGAACCGAAGCGACGCCGAGGCCTCCTCGTCGTCCTGCTCGGATTCGGAGCGCTTTTCCTCGTCGGCTGCTGGGCGGCGTGGTTCCTCACCATCGACGACGCCTTCATCACCTTCCGGTACTCGGCGAACATGGCCGACGGCCACGGTCCGGTGTGGAACGTCGGCGAAGACCCGATCGAAGGCTTCACGAACTTCCTCTGGATGCTCTGGCACGTGCCCTTCGCGCTCATCGGAGTGCCGCTGGAGACCGTCGCGAAGGTGACGTCGCTCGTCTTGGGAATCGGCATCCTCGTGATGCTGGTCCGGGCGGGGCACCGCGGCGCGGGCCTGCTCGGCGCGCTCGTGGCGGGCGGCGCGCTGGTGCTCTTCGTGCCGTCCTACTTCCATGTCACCGCGGGCCTGGAGACCATCGCGTTCGCCGCCGTCGTACTGCGTGCCGCGATCGTCGGGGTGAACCTGGTCCAAGGCCGTCCGGTGCGGGTGTGGGAGCCGCCGGTGCTGCTGCTCCTCGCCGGCATGATCCGGCCGGAGGGCGTGCTCGCGACCGTCCCGGCCTTCCTCGTCTGGTGCTGGCTCGGCCGCAGGAGCGGCCGGACCTGGGCGCTGGTGGCCGGGGTGGCCGTCGTCGGCGGCGCGTACTTCGGCTGGCGGTGGAGCTACTTCGGGCACCCGTTCCCGAACACCTTCTACGTCAAGTTCGGCAATCTCGACTCCGGTTCGGTGTGGCTGGAGACGACCGCCTGGCTGGTCGCCCCGCTGCTCGTGCTGACCGCTTTCCTGCTGTTCCGGAAGGCGAGCCGGGGCGCGGGCCTGGTGCTGTGCTCGGTCGTGCTCCTGACCGGGATGACCTACGCGGTGTCCGGACCGACCATGGACTACCTGCACCGGTTCGCCTTCCACGCGTTCCCCGTGCTGTGTCTCGGCGCAGGGCTGGCCATGGCACAGCTCGGCCGCCGGTGGATCGCCGCCGTGACCGGCGCGGTCGCGGTCGGCTGGGTCGCCGTCACCGGCGCGGAATCGGCGGATCTGCCGGTGATCGCCAACTACGGTCCCGATCTGCAACGCGCCCACGTCGCCATCGGGAAGGGCCTCGCGAACGCCAAGGTGCCCGAGTCGGCGCGCAGTCTCGCGGTCTCCGACGCGGGGGCGATCCCGTACTACAGCGGCTGGAAGTCGATCGACTACATCGGACTGAACGACGAGGCCATCGCCCACGGTGCCTCGCCGAACGACGTCGTCAAGGCCGTGCGCCCCACGGTCATCGTGGTCACCGCCCGCGGCCCGGGACAGACGCCCGGCTGGGCGTACGGTCTCGTCGTCCCGGAAGTGGCAAGGGACTACCAGCTGGTGGCGGACGTCCAGATGCGCGACGGCTACTACCAGGAGGTCCTCGCGCTGCCCGAACACGCGGCGTCGATCCGGGCGGCGGTGGCAGCGTCCGTCGACGAGGCGCAGCGCCGGAACGACCCCGGCCGGTACGAGGACACCGTCGATCGCTGGCTCGATCGCCTGCGTGCCCAACTGCCGGGCGGCTGAGGACCGTGGCTGTCCTCGATCGCTCCTACCGTCGTCCGCATGACCATCTCGCCGTTCAGGATCGATGTCCCCCAGCGTGACCTCGACGACCTCGCCGCCCGCCTGGCGAACACGCGCTGGCCGGACGAGCTCGACGGCGTCGGCTGGGGGCTCGGAACGCCGCTCGGATACCTGCGGGAGCTCGCCGAGTACTGGCGCCTGCGCTACGACTGGCGCGCCCACGAGGAACGCCTCAACGGCTTCCCCGGTTTCCTGACGAACATCGACGGCGCGAACGTCCACTTCCTGCACGCGCGGTCACCGGAGCCGGACGCGATCCCGCTGGTGCTCACGCACGGCTGGCCGGGGTCCATTGTGGAATTCCTCGACGTCGCCGGCCCTCTCTCGGACCCGCGTGCGTACGGCGGCGATCCCCGGGACGCGTTCCACGTCGTCGTGCCGTCGCTGCCGGGGTTCGGCTTCTCGGGGCCGACGACCGACGCGAACTGGGGTACCGGCCGGATCGCCGATGCCTGGGGAGTGCTGATGTCGCGACTGGGGTACGAGCGCTTCGGGCTGCACGGCGGCGACTGGGGCGCGATCGTGTCGCGCGACGTGGGCGTCCGATGCCCGGAGCGGGTGATCGGCGCGCATCTGACGATGCTGCCGCACGCGGTGCCGGAATCCGAGGACGATCTCGCCGAGCTCACCGGCGACGAACTCGCGCGGGGCGAGGCGGCGCTGGCGCGCGGAAGGGACTTCCAGACCGGCGAGCTGGGCTACGCGATGATCCAGGCGACCAAACCGCAAACGCTTGCCTACGGGCTCACCGACTCACCGGCCGGACAGCTCGGGTGGCTGGTGGAGAAGTTCAAGTCCTATTCGGACTCCCGTGATGTCCCGGAAGACGCCATCGACCGCGACGACCTGCTCACCAGCGTGATGCTCTACTGGCTCACCGGGACCGCGAACTCGTCTTCGCGGATCTACGCCGCGCTGGGACCGGCTTGGGGCGAGGAACCGCCGAAGTCCACAGTGCCCACCGGGGTGGCCGTGTTCCCGAAGGACACCGGCCTCCCGATCCGGCATCTCGCCGAACGCACCGACAACATCGTGCACTGGTCCACTCCGGACCGCGGGGGTCACTTCCCGGGACTGGAGGTGCCGGACCTGCTCATCGGCGACCTGCGGACGTTCTTCCGGCCGCTGCGTTGACCCCCTGCCGGCTGCTATGAAAGGTCCTTTCCTTGCAAAATTTGCAAGGAAAGGACCTTTCATAGCGCGTCAGAGGTACTGGCCGGGCCCGTGAGCGTCGCCGCCGGCGGCTCCGTGGCCGCCCAGGGCACCGCCCGCGGAGGGACCCGCAGGGAGCCCACGCCGCATCTGCTCCAGCTGCACCCGCGCGGCCATCTGCTGCGCGAACAACGCGGTCTGGATGCCGCTGAACAGCCCCTCCAGCCAGCCGACCAGCTGGGCCTGCGCGATCCGCAGCTCGGCATCGGACGGCGTCGAGTCCTCGGTGAACGGGCGCACCAGCCGCTCCAGCTCGTCCTGCAGCTCCGGCGCCAGCGCCTGTTCCAGCTCACGGATCGAGGTCTGGTGGATTTCGCGCACGCGTGTGCGGCTCGCGTCGTCCAGCGGTGCGGCGCGGACCTCCTCGAGCAGCTGTTTGATCATCGTGCCGATGCGCATCACCTTGGCGGGTTCTTCGACGAGGTCGCCGAGCGACTCCTCCTGGCCCGCCTCCTCGCCGGAGCCGGGGGAGGCGAGGCGCGCGGTGCCGACCGGAGTGCCGTCGGGTCCGACGACCACCACGTGGGGTGAGGAGTCTCCGCCGCCGTCACCGGGGGTGTTCGATTCGCGGGAAACTGGGTCGGTCATGTGCTCCATCCTGGCCTACGTCGGGCGCGAAGCGCAGTGTGGTTTTCGGCGCCGTCTCCGAGCGTAGCGGGAATCGTCGCACCCCGTGTTCGGGCAGCCAACCCCGGGTAAAGCGCCGAACCGCACCTCCGTACGG
Organism: Amycolatopsis sp. lyj-108; assembly: GCF_046549005.1. Lineage (NCBI taxonomy): Bacteria > Bacillati > Actinomycetota > Actinomycetes > Pseudonocardiales > Pseudonocardiaceae > Amycolatopsis > Amycolatopsis sp. lyj-108. The sequence continues at coordinate 48,198 of NZ_JAJPWQ010000002.1, forward strand.
TGTCCCCATGGCGTTCGACGTCGCTCGTATCCGTGGGTTGTTTCCCGCGCTGGGTGACGGCTGGATTCACTTCGACGGCGCCGCCGGAATGCTCGTACCTGAACAGGTCGCTTCGGCCGTATCCACGGCCATGCGCGCTCCGGTGTCCGGACCGGGCGGAGCGTTTCCGGCCTCCCAGCGCGCGGAAAGCATTGTCACGGCCGCTCGCCGGGCGGTCGCCGACCTGGTCGGCGCCGACCCGGCCGGAGTCGTGCTCGGGCCCAACGCGCCCGACCTCATCCGCCGTCTCGTCGACGCGATGGCCGATCGCTGGACGATCGGCGACGAGGTCGTCGTGTCCCGGCTCGACGAAGAGGCCAACCTCGCGCCGTGGCGCCGCGCGGCGAAACGGGTCGGCGCGGTCGTGCGCTGGGGCGAGATCGACATCGAGACCTGCGAGCTGCCCGCGTGGCAGTACGAGAACCTCGTGTCCGCGCGCACCAAGGCCGTCGCGGTCACGCTGGCGTCCGGTTCGGTCGGCACGCGCCCCGACGTCCCGACGGTGATCGAGTTCGCCAAACGCGTCGGCGCGCTGGTCGTCGTCGACGCGACGTACGCGGCGCCGTTCGTGCCGCTGGACCTCAACGCGCTCGGCGCCGACGTGATGGTCGTTTCGGCGCAGGCCTGGGGCGGGCCCTCGGTGGGGGCGCTGGTCTTCCGCGACCCCGAACTGCTCGAACGCCTGCCGTCGGTCTCGCTCGACCCGGCCGCCCGCGGTCCGGCCAGGATGGAGCTCGGGCCGCACGCGTATCCGTTGCTGGCCGGGTTGATCGCGTCGATCGACTATCTGGCCGGATTGGACGACGCGGCGATGGGCTCGCGGCGCGAGAAGCTGGTGACGTCGCTGGGCTCGGCGAAGTCGTACCACGCGGGACTCCTGGCGCAGCTGTCCACCGAACTGCGGTCGCTGCGGCATGTCATGGTCATCGGCGACGCCATGCGCCGGATCCCCGCGCTCGCGTTCGCCGTCGCGGGCAAGAAGGCGCCCGAGGTCGCCGAATACCTGGCGTCCCAGGGCCTCTGCGCCTTCGCCGACGACGGCACGAGCGGTGTCTTCGGATCGCTCGGCGCCGCCGAAGTCGGCGGCGCCGTCCGCATCGGTCTCGCGCACTACTCGAACGTCTTCGAGGTCAATCAGCTCGTCCGGGTGCTGGAAGAGATCCGCTAGGACTTCGCCGCCAACAGAACCTTGCCGAAAACCGTGCCTTCCTCCAAAGCGCGGTGCGCGGACGCGGCCTCGGCCATCGGGAGGACCTGGCCGACGATCGGCTGCACCGAACCCTGCTCCACCAGCGGCCACAGCCGTTCGCGGACGTCGGCGACGATCGCCGCCTTCTGCTCCAGCGGCCGCGACCGCAGGCCCGCGGCGTAGACACTCACGCGTTTGCCGAGCAGCTTGCCGATGTTGAGCTCGCCCTTGACCCCGCCCTGCATGCCGATGATCACGAGGCGCCCGTCCGTCGTGAGCGCGTCGACGTTGCGGTCGAGGTACTTGGCGCCCATGTTGTCGAGGATGACGTTCGCGCCGCCGGTCTCGGTGCGCAGGACTTCGACGAAATCCTGTTCCTTGTAGTTGATCGCGATGTCGGCGCCGAGTTGGCGGCAGCTCTCCAGCCGGTCCTCCGAACCCGCCGTCACCGCGACCGTCGCGCCGAGCGCCTTGGCGACCTGGATCGCGTGCGTGCCGATGCCGCCCGCCCCGCCGTGGACGAGCAGGACCTCGCCTTCGGACAGCTTGGCGTGCATCACCACATTCGCCCAGACCGTGCACGCGACTTCGGGCAGTCCGGCGGCCGCGAGCAATTCGACTTCGGCGGGAAGCGGAAGCAGTTGTCCCGCCGGGACGGCGACCTTTTCCCCATAGCCGCCACCGGCGAGCAAAGCACAAACTTCGTCGCCGATTCGCCATCCCTCGACGCCTTCGCCGATTTCGGCGATCGTGCCCGAACATTCGAGCCCGAGGATTTCGCTCGCCCCCGGCGGGGGCGGGTAGTTGCCCTGGCGTTGCAGCAGGTCAGCGCGGTTTACGGCGCTCGCGGCGACCTCGATGACGACTTCGCCCGAACCCGCTACAGGATCGGGGACCTCGGTCCATTCGAGAACATCGGGATCGCCGGGCTCACGGATGGTGATCGCGTACATACAAGCGACCCTATCCCGGTGTCATAAAGTCCGCCGAACGTCGGTTGACCTGTGGCGCAAACCACATAAAGGTGACGCCCATGTCATATTCGCGAAGAAGCATTGTTCCCTCGATCGTGGTGATGGCCACCGCCGCGCTCACGGTCGGAGTGGTCCCCGCTGCGACCGCCGCGACCGGGCCCGAGGGCCCCGCGCTGGCCAAACAGCTCGTCGGCAAGGTCGACGTGAACAACGTCAACCGGCACCTGATCGCCATGCAGCGGATCTCGGACGCGACCGGCGGCCGCCGAGCCGCCAGCACCGAAGGGCACAAGAGGTCCGCGGAATACATCGCCACCAAGCTGGAGCAGGCCGGGTACTCGGTCACGCGCCAGGAGTTCCCGTTCACCTACGCGGAGACCCTCGCGGAGAGCCTGACGGTCGCTGGCGCCGACGTCCCGATCATCATCATGTCCTACAGCCCGTCGACGCCCGCGGGTGGAATCACCGCCCCGCTCGCCGTGGTCCCGGTCGACGCCACCAGCGGTTGTGAGGCCACGGACTACGCCGGCGGGGTCGACGGCAAGATCGCGCTGATCCAGCGCGGTGGCTGCTCCTTCGCGCAGAAGCAGGCGACCGCCGCCGAGGCGGGCGCTGTCGGCGCGATCGTCTACAACAACGTCCCGGGCCCGGTCAACGGCACCCTCGGCGACCCGGCCGCGGGCAAGATCCCGACCGGCGGCATCACCCAGGCCGACGGCCAGGCGCTCGCCGGCAAGGCGGGCTCCTCGGTCACCCTCGACCTGCGCGCCTTCCAGGAGGAGCGGACCAGCTACAACGTCCTCGCCGAGACCAAGACCGGTCGCAAGGACAACGTCGTGATGCTCGGCGCCCACCTCGACAGCGTCACCGAGGGCCCCGGCATCAACGACAACGGCACCGGCTCCGCCGCGCTGCTGGAGACCGCGTTGCAGCTGGGCAGCAAGCCCAAGGCCAACAATGCCGTCCGCTTCGGCTGGTGGAGTGCCGAGGAGTTCGGGCTCGTCGGCTCGACCCACTACGTCAACTCGCTGAGCTTCGAAGAGCAGCTCAACATCGCGCTGTACTACAACTACGACATGATCGGCTCGCCGAACGCGGCGTACTTCGCCTACGACGGTGACAACTCCGACGGTGTCGGCGCGGGCGCCGGCCCGTACGGTTCGGCGCAGCTCGAGCAGACGCTCGTGGACTACCTGCAGCTGGGCAAGGGTGTCCCGGTCGAGGGCACGGACTTCACCGGTCGTTCCGACTATGGCCAGTTCATCGCGGTCGGCATCCCGGCCGGCGGCCTGTTCACCGGTGCCGAAGGCGTGAAGACCGCCGCACAGGCCGCGAAGTGGGGCGGTAGCGCCAACGTTCCTTACGACAAGTGCTACCACCAGGCCTGCGACAACCTCGGCAACGTCGACCGCGTCGCGCTCGAGCGCAACTCGGACGCCGTCGCCTGGGCGCTGGGCGTGTACGCGACCAGCACCGCGAACATCAACGGTGTCTCGGGTGCCTCGGCCACGAAGGCGAAGGCCCTTCGCGCCGCGGAGCGGTCTCAGCAGCGGAGCATGACTGCTTCCGTTCACGCTGACGACCACCACGGCCACGTCGCCGCGTAGTAGCTCTCTCGAGTGCTAGGAAAGGACCGTTCCTTGCAAAATTTGCAAGGAACGGTCCTTTCCTAGCGTCTGGGGAGGGGAGCTCAGCCCAGGCTGTTGGTCGCGAAGGTGTCGCACCGCGCCGGCTGGCCGGTCTGGAAGCCGGTGGTGAACCACTTCTTCCGCTGCGCCGAAGTGCCGTGGCTGAACTGCGACTCGTCGACCCGGCCGCTGCCGAGTTTGGACTGGATGTAGTCGTCGCCGATCCGCGAAGCGGTGTCCAGTGCGGAGTTGATGTCCTCCTGGGTGAGCTCGGTGAGCAGTGGCCGCCCCGACTCGGTCGGCGTGGTCGTGGCGTGGTTCGCCCAGACGCCGGCGTAGCAGTCGGCCTGGAGTTCGAGCCGCACCGAGCCCGACGTCGGCCCGCTCCCGGTGCCCTTTTTGGACACTCCGGTGAGGTTCTGCACGTGGTGGCCGTATTCGTGGGCCAGCACGTACGCCTCCGCGAACGGCCCGCCCTGCGCGCCGAACCGGGTGCGGAGTTCGTTGAAGAACGCGAGATCGATGTAGACCTCGGAGTCGCCGGGGCAGTAGAACGGCCCGACGTCCGAAGTCGCGCTGCCGCAGGCCGTGTTCACGCCGCCGTTGAAGAAGTTGGTGACGGCCTTGCGATACGTGGAGCCGGACCGCTGGAACTCCTGCCCCCAGTAGTCCTGGATCGAGTTGATGGTGGCGACGATCGCGCAGTCGTGGTTGCGGTTCGCGTCCGCGCCGGTCTTGCATTCCTGCGACAGCGACGTGTTGTCCATCTGCTGCCCGGAGCCCAGACCACCGAGCCCGCTCGACGACGGGTTCAGGCTCACGCCGCCGAACTGGGACATCAGGAAGTAGATGACGAGGCCGACCACGCTGAGCCCGCCGCCGCCGAGTGCCACCCGGCCGCCGATACCGCCACCGCCGCCACCACCGCGCAGGTCCTCGACCTCGGAGGTGTCCAGGCCCGCGCCTTCGTCGAATCGCACGGGGGAAAGCGTAGCCGGAAGAGGCCGGATATGCCTGGGTGCGGCCACGCAGCGCGGCCGCACCCAGGACTACCGAGGTTGTCTTGTACTTGTCGCCGGTCGGCCGCGATCATCGGGCCGGCGCCGGGCACTGCCGAGGCGGTCGAAGAGGCCGCGAACCCGAAACAGGCCGGAGTGACGCCGAATGCGCGAGAATTGTCGTGCGCATCTGAGATGCCCGCGTTCGTCGCTGTTCGCAGTCGCGACCGACCCGGTCCATTCCGTTCCGGTCGCGGGACACAGCAGGCGGTCAACCGCGAGAATCACCCGCCATACCACCACCTTGACCCTTCCCGGCTGGGAGCGAGTCCGGCGATCGTCCGTGGAGATCGCCCGATACTTGCCCGACCATCCGCTGACAAGAAGAATGCGCCTTTTCGCGCCGAGTCTCAACCTTTTCGTAACCCTCCTTCGGGCGAATGTCCCGCCGGGTTTTTCACCGAGCGAAAAGTGACCGGCGGGTATGCGCCTTGTGCGATCAACGCTCTACGCTGCGTGGATGGCGGTGGAGCAGAAGGAAGTGCGCTGGCTGTCCGAGTCGGAGATGGTCGCTTGGCGCTCGTACATCGTCGCCACCATGCGGCTGCGGCAACGTCTGCATCGCGAACTCTCCGAGCGGCACGACGTCACGCTCGCCGACTACGAGGTCCTGGTCTGCCTTTCGCTCCAGCCCGACAACCGGATGCGGATGACGGAGCTGGCGAGCATGCTCGGCTCGACCAAGAGCAGGCTTTCGCACCAGATGGTCCGGCTGGAGGCCGACGGGCTGATCCGCCGCACCCGTGACCCGGCGGACAAACGCGGCGTCGTCGCGGAGATGACCGGACGCGGCGCGGACCTGCTGGCGGGTGCCGCGCCGACGCATGTCGAGGGCGTCCGGGAGCATTTGATCGACCTGCTGAGCCCCGAAGAGCAGCAGGTGCTGGGGCAGGCTTTCGGCCGCGTGCTGGAGCACCTGTCGGAGATCGACGGTCTCCCGCGGCTGCCGCCGGTCACTTCTTGAGGGCGTTGAGCCGCGCGGCCTGACGCGTCAGGTGGGCGTGCTCGGCCAGGTTGGCCGCCTTTTCGGCGGCCTCGCTGTACAGCCGCGCCGCCGTCGCCAGGTCGCCGTCGCGCTCGTGGAGGTACGCCGCCACGGCCGTGTACCGCGGCAGTGAATCGTCCAGTTTCGCCAGCGCGGCCAGGCCCGCGCGCGGTCCGTCGGCCTCGCCGACGGCCACCGCGCGGTTGAGCCGGACGACCGGACTGCCGGTCAGCCGCGCGAGCTCGTCGTACCACTCGACGATCTGCACCCAGTCGGTCTCCTCGGCGGTGGGCGCGTCGGCGTGGAGCGCCGCGATGGCGGCCTGCGCCTGGAACTCGCCCAGCCTGTCGCGCGCCAGCGCCGCTTGCAGGATTTCGACGCCCTCCGCGATCAGGCGCGTGTCCCATTCGCCGCGGTCCTGTTCGGCGAGCGGCACCAGATCGCCGCCGGGAGTCGTCCTGGCGGCGCGCCGGGCGTGGTGGAGCAGCATGAGGGCGAGCAGGCCCCGCACCTCGGGATGGTCGATCGAGGCCGAGAGCCGCCGGGTGAGCCGGATGGCTTCGGCGGCGAGGTCGACGTCGCCGGAGTAGCCCTCGTTGAACACCAGGTAGAGCACGCGGAGCACGGTGGCGACGTCACCCGCCTGGTCGAAACGCACCTCGGAGACGGTGCGTTTGGCCCGGCTGATGCGCTGCGCCATGGTCGCTTCGGGCACCAGGTACGCCTGGGCGATCTGCCGGGTGGTCAGCCCCCCGACGGCGCGCAGGGTGAGCGCGACCGCCGACGACGGCGTCAGCGACGGGTGGGCGCACAGGAAGTAGAGCTGCAGCGTGTCGTCCACCGCGGGGGCGGGCCCGGGTTCCGGTTCCTCTTCGACGACGTCCTCGCGACGGCGACGAGCGGCGTCCGATCGGGCCATATCGAGGAATTTGCGCCAGGCGACGGTGACGAGCCAGCCCTTCGGATCCTTCGGCTGATCACCTGGCCAGACGCGGACGGCCTCGATCAGCGCTTCCTGCACGGCGTCCTCGGCCGCCGCGAAGCCGGCTCCGCGGCGGACGAGGATTCCGAGGACGTTCGGTGTGAGGCTGCGAAGGAGAGCCTCGTCCATCTCGGTGTTCACTCCGTGATGACGAGGGGCTCGCCCCACAGCGGCCGCAGTTCGAGCCACTCGTGGATCGGCTTCCCGCCGGCGCCCGGAGCGGCCGACAGCTCGCCTGCCAGTTCGAGCGCCCGCTCGTAGCTGTCGACGTCGATCATCATCCAACCCGCGATGAGGTCCTTGGTCTCGGCGAAGGGGCCGTCGGTGACCGGCGGCTTGCCTTCGCCGTCGTACCGTACGAAGGTGCCTTCGGGGGCCAGGGCCTGTTCCCCGACGAACTCGCCGGTCTCCTGGAGCCGGAGCGCGAAGTCCCGCATGTACTCGATGTGCGCGGTGATCTCGTCCGGCGTCCAGTGGTCCATCGGCACGTCGTTGACCGCCGCCGGAGCGCCGCGGTAGTGCTTGAGCAGCAGGTACTTCGCCATGACTGGTTCTCCTCGATGGTGGTGCGGCCGGGGTTCGGCCGCTTTCATCGGCAGGGACGGAGCCGGGTACGGGTTCTCGACATCGTCGGGAACAGTAAATGCTGCCCGATGACCGGGAACATATCGGAGGCGACCGATTTCATCCGACCTCAGGACGGATCAATCGCGGAAAACCGGCCCGCAATGGCGTCTGGTGAGCCATACATCTGATCTCTAACGTTCTTATCGCGGCAGTTTTCCCTTCGCGAAAGGAAGAACCCCTTGTCCAAGGCAAAACGGCGATCCGCCGGCCTTCTGGTGACCGCCGGTCTCATCTGCGGCCTGTTCGTGGGTGAGACCGGCGGGGCCGTGGCCTCCGACGTCCCGGCGGCACCGCCCGTCGTCAAGGACCACAGTCGGCCGCTGCCGCCCGGCGCGTCCCCGGTGGCCCCGCTCGCCGCTTCCGTCGCCCAGGCGCAGATCGCCGCCAATCCGGTGGTCTGCGAGGGTGACGGAGTCTCCGGCAAACGCGTCGAGCTGGTCTACGTCCGTGAAGCCGGCCAGCCCGACCGGTACGCGACCGTCGTGCCCTCCCTACGCGCCTACGCGTCCGGGATCGACGACTCGTTCAACGACAGCGCCGCGGCGACGGGCGCGAGCAGACATCTCCGGTACGTGACGACGGCGGGCGCGGGTTGCCAGGTCGCCGTCGCCAATCTCGTGGTGCCCAACGGCACGTACACCTCGGGTGCGATCCGCGACGCCGCCATCAACGCCGGTTTCCACCACGCCGACCGCGACTACATGCTGTTCTCCGACAACCCCCACACCTGTGCCGGCACGTGGGGCGACAGTGACGACCAGCCCGGTCCCGCCAACGCCTTCAACAACGGCAGGCACTACACGGAGATCGCCGTCCCCTGCTGGGGTGTCAACGCCGCGGCCCACGAACTCGGCCACATGCTCGGCGCCGTCCTGCCGGGTGCCCCGCACTACCAGGGCGGCGGGCACTGCTCCCAGGAATGGGACCTGATGTGTTACGGCGACACCCAGTCCTTCGACTGCACGGAGCGCGATTTCGATCGGCTGCTGGACTGCGGCAACGACGACTACTTCAGCACGAATCCCACGCCCGGCAGCTGGCTCGCCACCCATTGGAACGTCGCCAACAGCGCCTTCCTGATCAAGAAGGACACCCCGGACAACGACGACGGCCACGCACGGGGCGGGAAGACGTACGTCATCACCGGCGCAAGTGGCAACGCCATCGACGTCGTGGGTTCGTCGACCGGCGGCCTCGTCGAACTCAGCCACCGGGCCCGCACGGATTCCCAGAGCCAGAAGTGGATCCTGGGCTACAACACCGGTCTGCAACTCGTCAACGCCAACAGCCAGCTGTGCGCCGACAGCGCCCAGAGCGGGACGGCGCCCGGCACGCACATCCTCCAGTACAACTGCAACGGCCAGAACGGCATGCGGTGGGCGTTCCAGCCGCTCGGCAACGGCAAGGTGGCGATCTTCAACTACTTGACGGGTTACGCGGTCACCGAGGGCGGCACGTATCCGGCGTCGCTCGTCCAGCAGCCCTACACCGGGGCGGCCAACCAGCAGTGGACCCTGAACCCCGTCGCGGACCCCGGCCCGAAGGCGAGCACGAAGTACTACCTGACCGTCGCGACCAACGGCAACAGCGCGGCCGTGGTCGACGGCTCGTCGTCTTCCGGCGCGAAGATCACCCACGTGGCCAGGCAGAACGACAACGGCCAGAAGTGGAAGCTCACCGACGCGGGCGGCGGATACTGGAGGATCTCCAACGAGCGGAGCGGCCTGTGCCTGCGGCCGGTCTCCGGCAGTACCGCGGACGGCGCGCTCCTCGAACAGACGCACTGCGGCTCGTCGACCACTCAGCAGTGGAAGCTGCTGCGTAGCGCCGACATGCGCTACGGGCTGGTGAACCGGGCGAGCCAATTGGCGGTGCGGCAGGTCAACAACGGCACGGCTTCGATCCTGGAGCAGCGGCCCTTCGTGGGCGGCCGCAGCGACGAGACCGTCTGGGCTCTCGTGCCCGCGTGAAACGCGAAGCTCCCCAGGTCCGTGTTATCCATCGACCTGGGGAGCTTTGTCTTCAAGACTGGCGGTAGCGGTGGGATTCGAACCCACGGAGGACAGAGCCCTCGCATGTTTTCAAGACATGTTCCTTCGGCCGCTCGGACACGCTACCGCCGTCGAGGATATCCGACGGGGCTTTGCCGGGATGCTTCGGATCTAGTCGAAGTCCCAGTCCGTCAGTATCCCGATGAAGAGGAAGAACGCCAGGAGGAGCACGATGATCGCGACGCCGATGTAGCCGATGACGATGGCCGCCAGCGCCATGCCCTGGCCGCCCGCTTCCCCGCGTTTGGCCTTGGAATGCGCGATATGCCCCATGATGACGCCCGCGATCGACGGCAGCCCGCTGCACGCGACGAGGCTGGCGATCGACACGACCAGCGCCGCGATCGCCAGACCCTGTTCCTGCGGCGGTTGCGGCGGGCCGTAGCCGTAGCCCGGCTGCTGGTACGGCTGCCCGTACGGAGGTTGCTGACCGTACGGCTGCTGCTGACCGTAGGGATCCTGCGGATATGTCACCGGCTCACCGTAACCGCCGGAGATCGGTTCAGGACGCTTGACTCTTCTCGGCCTTCGCCGCGATCCGCGCCTGGACCTCGGGACGGCGCAACGGCGGCACCGTCGCCGGCGGCTGACGGCGGGCGGGCAGTTCGGTCAGCAGCCGCCTGGTGATCTCGGTGATCTCGGCGACGGCGGCCTCGAACGGCTCACGGGTGGCGTCGGACAGGCTCTGCACCCCGGACACCTTGCGGACGTATTGGCGGGCGGCGGCCTCGATCTCGTCCGGCGTCGCCGCCGGCTCGAGGCCTCGAAGCGTGGTGATGTTCCGGCACATGACTCGATCGTACGTCCGCCCACCGACGTTTCCGGGTGCTTCGATCACACAGTCGGTTAGAAGCTGCCCCGGTTCGTTGACGCCGAAAAACGCGTTTGGGCACTCTCGGCGGAGTGCCCCTCAGACCCCGCTCTCTTCGCCGCGCGCCCGTCGAGCCGATCCCCGAACCGGCCGAGCCTTCCCCGATACCGGAACAGGTCTGGCAGCGCGTCCCGATCGACGCCCTGATCGACCTGGTCACCGAGATCTTCACCGCCCACGATCTGCCGTGGTCACGGGCGAGGATGGCCGCCGAGGCGGTGTGCCACGGCGACCTCACCGGAACGCCGGAGTCCGGTGTCGCCGAACTGACCCGGCTGCATCTGCCGATGCTGGTCAACGGCATGGTGCGGCCGAGGGCCGAACCGCTGATGATCGCCGACCGCGGTGCCGCCGCCCTGATCGATTACCGCCGCGCGCCGGGGCTGTGGGCCGTCGGCGACGCGATGGACCGCGCGGTGTCCCGGGCGGGCCGGTACGGCGTCGGGCTCATGTCGGTCCGCGGCGTCGGGCCGTTCGGCCGCGCCGGGCACCATGCCGCGAGGGCGTTGCCGCACACCATGATCGGGCTCGTCATGGCTGCGGGCGGTGAACTCGGGAAGGCCGCGAACCCGCTCGGGATGGCCGCCCCCGCGGGCGCGTACCCGGAGTTCGTGCTCGACCTGGACACCCTGGCCGATGTCGACAGCGCCGCCGTCGCAGGCTTCGCCCTGCTGGTGGAGATCTTCGCCGGGGTGCTGTCGGGCGTCGGCGACCACGATCACGACACCGGTCTCATGGTGATGGCCATCGCGCCGACGACGCTGCGCAGCGCCGACGGGTTCTACAAGGCCGCGAGCGCGTTGTTCGGCAGCCTGCTCGGCTGGGAGGGCGGCACCCCGGTCCGGTATCCGGGCTGGCGTGAGGCGCAGTACCTCGAACAGTGCCAGGCGCTGGGCGTCCCCCTGAACGAGCCGGTGCACCGCGAGCTCGAAGAACTCGCGAGGGCGTTGCGCCTGGCTCCGCTGCAGGGGCGATGAAGGGGACTTTCCCCTCATCTGACGCGGTGAAGGGCGCTTTCCTCGCATCGCATGCGGGGAAAGTCCCCTTCAGCTCAGGACAGGACGACGCGGCCGCCTTCGCCGCCGACCTCCACGACGTCGCCGTTCGTCAGCTGACGGCCGCGCCGGACCTCCACCTCGCCGTTGACCGTGACCTCTTCGGCGTCGAGGAGGTCTTTGGCGTGCGAACCGTCTTCGGCCAGGTTGGCCAGTTTGAGGAACTGGCCGAGGCGGATCGGCTCGCCGGTGATCGGGACGTCGTGGATGCTCATGGGGAGATCATCCCCGTGCGTCCATTTTCCGGTACAGGGTGGCGACGTCGGTGTCGAAGTAGCTGCTGTAGGACGTGTCCGGATCGTCCCCGCCGTACAGGTAGCCGCCGATCACGCCGACGACGGTGCCGAGTTCGGTCGCCGGATCGGCGTCGACCACCCACGGGCCGCCGCTGGTGCCGGTCGTGAAGCCGGGGCAGCCGACGCGCATCTGGTAGGTGTCGGCCTGGCTGCTGGTGCCGTGGCAGACGACCGGGGCCTCCCGTTCGTCGGGATACCCGGTCAGGGTGATCGAGTGGGCGAACCCGCCGCCGGTCACGAGGGTGTTGGCGCCGGTGACGCTTTCGAGGGTCTTCGTGGTGCCCGCCTGATGCGCGGTCGCGAAACCGACATCCAGGTCCGGATCGGACGAATCGGCCCAACCTTCGGGGACCTGCGGATCGGAGACGTCCCAGTAGCCGTACGGCGCGACACCGTCGTGATAGCCGGGCGCGAACGAAATCCCCGTCGCGTACTCGCCGCCTTCGCCGTCGTGAAGGCAATGCGCCGCCGTGAGCAGGAGGTCGCCGGGGGCACTGTGGACGACGCTGGCCGTGCAGAAATGCGTCCCGTCGATGAAGAGCGCGCCGATCGCCGGGTTGGTCCGCGGCGCGGCGGGAGTGGCGGCCACCGTCGCTGCGGTGTCGCCGGCGTCGGTCGCGACAGGATCCGAAGCGGCGGAGCAACCGGACAGAACGACACAGAGCACGAGCAACAGGGCGCGGCGCATCGCGTTCCTTTCGCTCTTCCACGGCTGTCCGGTCACAGATCACCATAAGCGGGGCACGAACACAGCCCGAATCGATCAACGCACAGCAAGCTCACAGCCGTAGTATGTGTTACCTCCGGTAACAGTCGAGCGGGTTGGGAGCGGGTATGAGGTCGTTCACGGACAAGGTCGTGGTGATCACGGGCGCGGGCTCGGGAATCGGCAAGGCACTCGCGATCGAGCTGGCGGGGCGGGGTGCCAGGCTGGCGCTTTCCGACGTCGACGCCGTCCGTGCGGCGGGCACCGTCGCGGAGTGCGAGACGGCGGGCGCGACCGCGAAGGCGTACGCGCTCGACGTCGCCGACCGTGACGCCGTCCTCGCGCACGCCGAGGAGGTCGCCGTCGATTTCGGGGGCGCCAACGTCGTGGTGAACAACGCCGGGGTCGCGCTCGGCGCCACGGTCGAGGAAATGACCTGGGACGACTACGACTGGCTGATGGGGATCAATCTCGGCGGCGTGGTCAACGGCACGAAAGCCTTTCTGCCCCAGGTGATCGCTTCGGGTGACGGGCACATCGTCAACCTTTCGAGTGTGTTCGGCTTCATCGGTGTGCCCACGCAGAGTGCGTACAACGCGGCCAAATTCGCGGTGCGGGGGTTCACCGAGGCGCTGCGCCAGGAAATGCTGATCGCCCGTCATCCGGTCAAGGTCAGCTGCGTGCATCCCGGCGGCATCAAGACGAATATCGCCCGCGACGCGCGGGGCGGCGTCGAGCGGGACATCGGCAAAGCCGCCGAGGGGTTCGAAAAGATCGCGAGGACCACGCCGGAGAAGGCCGCGCAGACCATCGTGCGTGGTATCGAACGAGGGACGGCGCGCATCCTGATCGGACCGGACGCGTATGCCATCGACGCGATTCCCCGTGTGCTCGGTTCCTTTTACCAGCGGCCACTCGCCCTGCTCGGGCGCTGGGGAATGCGGAATCTCTGAGAAAGGGGAAGCCACTGAACGGAGTAACCCTGCGTGGTCCGGACGGCTCGGCATAACTCGATCGGGGTGCGTTACTTACGGCGGCGTCGGAAATGCACCACAATGCTCAAGTTCGTGATTCCCCTTCCGGAGGTCCCCATGCCGCGCGCCGCCCAGCGCCGTCCGTCGACCGACGCTTTCTCCGCGCCTGTCGAGACCGTTGAACTACTGGACCGGACGGGGATCATCGCGGCGAGCCTGCCGAAGCGGCGGCGCAGCCCGGAAAACGAGCCGGAGCCCAAGCCGATGCCGGTGCGGCCCCCGGTCTGCGCACCGGTCGTGGACAAGGATCTCCGGCCCAAGGCCGTCGTCATCCACCGGCGCGCCCGGTCCTGGCTGGCAGGCGGAGCGGGGGTGGCGCTGCTCGCGATCGGCTGGTTCGCCGGCACGTTCACCTTCGAGCCGGTCGACGACACCGCCTTGCCGGAGCCGCCGCTGCCCGCCGTGGTGACCCAGCAGCCGCCCGTCGCGCAGCCCGCGCCGCAGGCGGCCCCGGTGACCGTCTACGTCCCGGTCACCGTGAAACAGCAGGCGCCCGCGACGAAGAAGAAGCCCGTCAAGGAACGGGTCGTGGCCCTGCCGCCCGCCGAGACCAAGCCGCCGGAGCAGCCGCGTTCGGACCTCGGAGTGCGCGACGAGGCCGCGGAGGATCTCCGGAGCATGATGGATCCCGCCGTGGCGAGTTCGCTGGCGATGCAGATGGCGCAGGGAATGATGAGTTACGGCCGCTGACCCGTCAGCGCGGCGGCCAGCGCGGAGCCTTCGCCGGGGTCTCCGTGCACTAGTTCGGTGCGGTGGACCACGCGCGGCGAGGACAGGGAAAGCACGCCCACGCCGGTGATGACGTCGGCCGGGAGCAGCGCCAGTCCTTGACCGGCCGAGACCAGGCGAAGCAGGCCGTGGACGTCGGTCCCGGTGTACCGAAGCCGACCGCGGAATCCGTCGGTCGAAGCGGACTTTCGCAACCGTTCCAAGGGAATCGCGGTGTCCGGCGCGTCGATCCAGTGCGCGTCGGCGAGTTCGGCCAGTCCGGCGGTCCGTCCGGTCAGCGGATGGCCGGCGGGCACCGCGACCGCGAGCGGGCGTTCGCCGACGACGGTGGTGGTGAGCGGGCCGAAGTCCGGCAGCGGGAGCGGATCACTCGGCGCGGTCATCCCGTCGACGAGACCGAGGTCGAGTGAGCCCGTCGCGACCTCCGTCAGGACGTCTTCACGGCGCAGGACGCGTAACTCGGTGCCGCGGTGCGCGGCGGCGGCGACTTCGGCGGTGAGCGAGAGCGGCGTCAGTCCGAGGACGACCCGGCCGGTGGGTGCAGCGGTGAGCCGGGCGAGGTCCGCGCGGACGGCGTCGAGCCGGGTCAGGAGCGGACCGGCGTGTTCGAGGAGACGTTCCCCGGCCCGCGTCGGGGCGACGGGCCGCCGGGTCAGCAACGCGGTGCCGAGGTCGTGTTCGAGCGCGGCGATGTGCTGGGAGATCGCGGACTGCGTGTAGCCGAGGTCGCGCGCGGCCCGGGAGAACGAGCCGCCGCGGGCCACCGCCACGAAGGTGCGGAGCAGATGGGTCTCCATGGTGCATCAGTATCGCTTATGACTTCAGCAAGGATCATCGTTGGCGCTGAACTCGGCCCGCGGGTCAGGATGGCCGCATGACACAGACAGCGCGGGTCGCCCTGGTCGGCGACCGTTCGGACGGCGTCCGCTCCCACGTCCGGATCCCGATGCTCTTCGACCGTCTCGCCGAACGTGACGGCCTCGAACTCGACGCCTACTGGATCCCGACCGACGCCGTCGGCGACGTCACCGGTTTCGACGCCGTCTGGCTGGTGCCCGGCAGTCCCTATCGGTCCGAAGCCGGCGCGGTGGACACCGTGCGCGCCGCCCGCGAGAACGGCATCCCGTTCCTCGGCACCTGCGCCGGTTTCCAGCACGCGCTGCTGGAATTCGCACGGAACGTCTGCGGTCTCGGCGGAATCGGGCACGCGGAGAACGCGCCGGAGTCGGCCGAGCAGTTGATCGTGCCGCTGGCGTGTTCGCTCGTCGGGCACGAGAGCGCCATCCACGTCGCGCCCGGAACGCTGGCCGCGCGGATCCTCGGCGCGGAACGTTCCGTTGAGCGGTACCACTGTTCGTACGGCCTCGACGCCCGGCATCGGGACACGTTGGCGGCGAACGGGCTCGTCTTCAGTGGATTCGACGGCGAGGGTGACGCGCGGATCGCGGAACTGCCGGAGCACCCGTTCTTCCTGGCGACACTGTTCCAACCGGAACTCGCCGGCGACGGCACCCGCCCCCATCCGCTCATTCACGCCTTCGCTCGTGCCGCCGTGGAGCACGCGAAGCTGTCTGTCCATAGTGGACGTTGACGGCGGTCGTGCGCCGGATGGCCGCTGACACAGCGAAAGTGATCGACTACCGTGAGCCAAGGGGAGGGGCTCATGGAGAAGGGGGAATCCGCTCGGAGCACACCGTTCAAGGCCGCTTTCGCGGTCGGCGAGTTCCGTGCGTTGTGGGCGGCCGAGGCGTTTTCGCAGGCCGGTGACCAGCTGGCCAGGGTCGCGTTGTCGGTACTGGTGTGGGAAAGAACGGCGTCGGCGGGGCTGACCGGGCTCACCTACGGGCTGACGTATCTGCCGACGCTGATCGGCGGCACCCTGTTCGCCGGACTGGCGGACCGGTATTCGCGGCGGACGGTGATGATCGTCTGCGACCTGCTGCGCGCGGCGATCGCGGCGCTGATGGCGGTCCCGGGGACGCCGTTGCCGGTGCTGGCCGGGCTGCTGGTGATCCTGACGATGGCGGGCGGTCCGTTCCGGGCGGCGCAGCTCGCGTTGCTCCCGGACGTCCTCGAAGGCGACCGGTACGTCGCCGGGCTCGCGGTCCGCACGATCACCATCCAAACGGCACAGCTGGCCGGATTCGGCGGTGGCGGACTGGTGATCGGGCTCGTGACGCCCTACTGGGGACTGGTGATCGACGCCGCGACCTTTGTGGTCTCGGCGCTGCTCGTGTCCACAGGGGTCCGTCGCCGGGGGCCCGCCACCACGGAATCTTCGGTGAAAAGCCGGATGGCGCGGGCTTTCAGTGGTGAAGGCGTCAGGGAACTCTGGCAGGGCAAGGGAATCCGAGTGCTCTTCGGGCTGAAGATGCTCGCCGGGTTCGCCATCGCGCCGGAAGGGCTCGCGGCGCCGCTCGCCGTCGGGCTCGGGGCGGGGAGTTTCGCGGTCGGTCTCATTCTCGCGGCGGATCCGGTGGGTTCGGTAATTGGATCGTGGATCTTCACGAAATGGGTTCCGGCGCGACGGAAAACGCGAATGGTCGGCATTCTCGCCATCGCATCCGTCGTTCCCTTGGTCTTTGTCTTCTTTCATCCGTCACTGCCGGTCTGTCTCGCGTTGATCGGGCTCAGCGGCGCGTTCGCGGCGCCGTACCACCTGCAGGCCGTGGCGCTGATGGCGCGTGCGGTGCCGGACGGCGTCCGGGCGCAGGTGATGGGCCTGACCTCGACGAGTTTGGTGACCGTACAAGGAATCGGGATCATGCTCGCGGGCGGTCTCGCCCAGCTGACCGGCCCGTTCGTGGCCGTCGGGGTGGCCGCGACGGTCGCCGTCGCCTCGGCCGGCCCGATGGCGATGGCGTGGAAACGCACCATCGCCACCGGGCCGGATGTCTGGCTCCCGGCCGGGAGCCGAACCGGCTGAATCGGTGGGATCAGTCCTCGCGACCGTTCATGATGGTCCTCCCTCCCACTGCTCCATCTGTGTGTTCCGGAATTGACTCGAGCCACCCTCAGTACTACCTCGGATACATTGGATCGCGTACGGAAGGGGGACCGGTGACGATGATTATGGGGGATGCGGAACTCGTCGGAGAAGGGGCCGGTACGCGGCTGAGAACCTGGGTCCGAAACTGGGACTTATGGTCCGGACCACGGGGAGTGCCGGCGGTTTTTCTTGTGGTGGAAGGACTTGCGGCGGCAGTCGCCGTAGTCGCCCTGCTCCGATCGAACTACGAGACTACGGAATTCGTCCGATTTGGATCACTGCTCGGCCTTGCTTTCCTGCAGGCCGAGCTTTCGCGTTCGGTGGAACGGTTGCGGCGCACGCTTTGTGACCGGCCGCACATCAACATGACTTCGGTGTGGACGTTCGCGGGGGTGCTCGTCCTGCCGTCCGGGCTGGCGCTCGCCCTCGGCCTGCTCATCTACCTGCACCTTTGGCTCCGCGTGTGGCGGGGGATGAGCCACCGCCCTGCCTACCGCGTCGTGTACTGCGCGGCGGCGATCGTGCTGTCCTGCCTGGCTTCGGGCGCCATCGTCTCCGGATGGAACGGTCTGCCCGTCGGGTTCGCCGGTTCGCTGAAGATCGTCGAGGCGGCGGCCGTGTTCACCGTGGCCAACGCGTTCGTCGTGGCGCTTTCGGTGTATCTGCACACGGGGGGCCGGTCGCCGCGTTCGCTGTTCGGCTCCGGCGACGACAACCTGCTGGAGGTCACCACCCTGGTGCTCGGGACCTCGACCGCGCTGGGCATCGTGCACGCGCCCGCGCTCGTCCCGTTCGTCCTGCTACCCGTGCTGGTGCTGCACCGCAGTGTGCTGGTGCGGCAACTGGAGATCGCGGCGAACATCGACGGCAAGACCGGCGTGCTGAACGCGCACGCGTGGCATGTGCTCAGCGAACGGGAGCTTTCGTCGGCGGCAAGGGCGAAGAGCAAACTCGGGGTGCTGATGCTCGACCTCGACCACTTCAAACAGGTCAACGACGTCTACGGGCACCTCGCGGGCGACGTCGTGCTCAGGGTCGTCGCGGAGACGATCTCCGAGCACGTGCGCGACTACGACTCCGTCGGGCGCTTCGGCGGCGAAGAGTTCGTCGTGCTGCTACCCGGCGCGACGGAGACCGACGTGATTCCCGTGGCCGAGCGGGTCCGGCAGGCGGTGATGGCGATCGAGGTCGAGGTCGTGACCGCTTCGGGGCCGCGGGTCGTGCGGGGCCTTTCGGTGTCGATCGGCGTCGCGGTCTACCCGTCGGGCGGGACCGTGCTGGAGCGGCTGCTGCACGTCGCCGACTCCGCGCTCTACCAGGCGAAGAACAGCGGCCGGAACCGCGTCGTCTCGCTGGCCGCCGCCTGACGCAACGCCGAACTCGCGTGCTTGAAGACGGAACTCACGTGCTTGGAGGCGGAACTCGCGTGTTCGGACTCCACCAGGCATCACATCCGACGGTAGCGAAAGCCTCCTTCACTACCGTCAGAGTAGGCAAGGAGGCCCTCACTACCAGGAGAACGCGAACGCAGGAGCGACACCGGCCCCACGCCACGTTTGCCTTACCCCGCAAGAGAACCGTCCCTAACACTCACGAGGACCCAGCGGTTCTACCAGGGTGAGTTTTCTTCGTCTTCCGGTGCTTCGTGGCGTTTGTCGCGAGGCGCCTGCGGCGGAGGCGGAGTGTCGGCGGCCGACGACGCGGGAGGAGCGGGCGGCGCGGGAGGCTCTTCCTCTTCGATCTCGGGGAAGCGGCTGCGCAGGGTGTCGATCATCAGCGCCCTGGTCTCCTGGTCCTCGTCGCCGAGCGATTCCTGCATGACCTCGGCGACCTGGCCCGCGATACCGGCCTGCGCCTGGTGCATCGTCTGGAGGATCTGCCGCGACAGTTCCTCCAGCGGGTACGTCCTGGCCTTGTTCCCGAACTCGATGTCCGTCACGCCACCGTCCGCCCCGACGGTGATCTTGACGGCGCCGTCGGAGCTGGCCGCGGTCAGCCGCAGCTGCTCCGTGCGCTCCTGTGCGGCCGCGTAGCGCTGGGCCTTTTCTTCCAGCCCCGCCGCCCATCGCTCCATTTTGCGCTGGGCCTCGTCGGGGTCCAGCATGAGGTCGCCGAGCTCGTTTCCGCCGGTCACTGCTTCCCTCCGATGTCCAAGGCCTTGAAGTCCGCCTTGAACGGTTCCGCGTTGGTCTTGTCACCGTCTACATAGGACTTCGCGGCGGTGCGTACGTTGTCCGCGGTCGACTGGATGCCTTCCGCCGCCGCCTTGATCGTCTCCGCCGCGCGTTCGCCCGCCGGGTTGACGATCGGCGGCAGGAACGCGCACAGCAGACCGTACGCGTCCGACGACATCGCCGAACCGGTCGCGCCGTGCGCGGTGTTCAGCCGGTCCACGAGCCCTTCGAGATGGCTCGCGTGCGCGGTCAGGTCATCCGGGTCGACCTCGAACGAAGCCGTCACTTCCAGTCCTTGTTCTTCCAGTCGCCGATCACCGGCGGGGCCACGATCTCGTCGGCGGCGAAGAACGACGGGTCGTCGGATTCGAGGTACTCGGCGGCCTTGTGCTCCGTGTCGTCCTGGCCCTGTCCCTTGCCGGCACCGGGCGCCATACCGCCGCCCATCGGCATACCGCCGGGCGTACCCGGCTTGCCGCCGGAACCGGCCGCGCGGGCCGCGGCCCCGTCGGCGTCCATCGCGCCCGCGCCGACGGCGCCGCCCATACCGAGCGAACCCGTCGCCTTCCCGGCACCGCCGAGGCCACCGCCACCGGCACCGCCGGCACCCGCGCCGCCCGCGCCGGTCCCGCCGCCGAAGCCGCTGGTGCTGCCGCCGAGACCGCTGGTGCCGCCGCCCGGGATGTTCGGCATGCCGAGTTTGGGCGGGTTGTACGGCGTGCCCTTGTACGAGTTGCCGTCCGGGAACGTGGGGCCGCCGAGCCGCTCGCCGATGCCACCGGGCCGCGGGATCGGCGGGATGTTCGGCATGACCGGCCTCGGTCCGCCGCCGGTGGGCCCGTTCGGGATCGGGATGTTCGGCGGGGTGAACGGGAGACCGCCACCGGGACGCGGTCCGCCGCCTTCGGGGATGGAGATGTTCGGCGGGGTGAACGACGGCGGCGTGACGGACGGCGGTGTGTAGCCCGTGGTGCGCGTGCTGTCGTCGATCTTGGGCAGGTTCGGCAGGTTGGGACCCGCCGACGCCGCGGGTTTGTAGGTCTCGCCGCCGGTCGGCCCGTTGGGGATGGTGGGCATGGCCGGGTTGGAACCAGGACCGCCACCACCGGGGAAGCCACCACCAGGGCCACCGCCGCCGGGGAAGCCACCGCCCGGACCACTGCCACCCGGACCACTGCCACCGGGACCGCTGCCGCCAGGTCCGCCGTTCGGCGCGTTGAACGGCGACACGCCGCCGGGGCCACCGGTTCCACCCTGGGTGGTCCCGTCCACCGAAGCGGCGATGGTCCCGCCGGAAGCCGCGCTGAACGGGGTGACGTCGGCGCCTTCGGGCGCCATCCGGTCGCGAAGCGTCTGGGCGGGCGAGCCCGCTCCACCGCCTGCGGAGCTGCCCTGCAGCTGCTTGGCCGCCTGCATGGTCGGCAACTTCGGCGGGGCGGGGAACGCCGGGGTGGCGATCGCCGAACCGACCGTGCCGTCGAAGTCGGTCATCACCTTCGCGGCCTGATCCCGCGCGTCCTGCTGCTTCTTGAAGGTCGAGAGGTCCTTCCCGAGCTGCGCCATGTACAGGTGCGGGTCGGTGATCGTCTGCAGGTTGGCGTTAGCCTCCTGCACGCTGAACGCGACCGGCGGGTTCGCCGCCATCAGCTTCTGCGTCTCGTTGAGGGTCTGCGAGTGGATCTGCTGCTGCCGCCCGGCCAGTGTCGCGCCGTTCGCGGTCGCGCCGAGCCACTTGCCGACACCGGCGAGGTGCTCGCGGGCCGCGTCGCCGCCTTCGCCCTCCCAGTTGGCCGTGCTCGCGTTGATCGCCTTCGCCAGGTTGCGCTGGTGTGTGGCCAGGTCGTTGCCCGCCCGGATCCACTCTTCGGAGGTCTCGCCCACCGCGGCCGGATCCGCGTTGTCCGCGATCGCGGTCTGCATCTGCTCGTGGGTGGCGTTGGCCCAGACCGTGGACGGCGGGGTGCCGGGTTTACGGATGTCCAGGTTCTTGTCGAGACCCTCGCGCGCCTTGTCCAGCTGCCCCTCGTACATCTTCTGCGTGAAGATGTCCTTGAAGCCGTTGAGCGCCGTGTCACCCCAGCCGAGGATGTTGAACAGGATGTCGGTCCCGACGGCGGCCCCGGCCCGGATCTCGTCACCGGAGGCGGCCTTGTCGGCCAGCGGCCCGACGTAGTACGGGGATGACGAGTCGGCCGTGATGTCGTAGAACGGGTCGTCCGGGTTGTAGTCCTCGGACTGGGGGTCGGAGACCTTCGTGGTCTTCTCCGCGGCTTCGGTCACGGGTCTCTCCTCTTAGATCTCGGTGTCGATCCGCGTCAGGGTGCGCTGGTTCTCGTCGTCGCGTTCCCGGTAGTTCCGCTTGGCGAGTTCGATCGCCTCGACGTAGGTCGGGAATTCGGCGCGGGCGGTTTCTAGCTGGGTGAGCAGGCCCTGCGCGTCCGTCGCGGTGCCGTGCATGTGCTCGGACACCCAGCGCGCGGTCGCGGTGGAGCTCATCGGCGGCGTGTTCCGCAGCTTGGTCAGCGCGCTCCAGCGCTCTTCGAGACTGTCGATCACTCCCTGGAGTGATCGGATCATCTCTTCACCGGTGCTCTCGTCGACGGCGAAACGGCCCTGCTTCGCCAGGGCCTTCAGCTCCGTGCCCGCGAGCTTGCCCCGGACCGCCATCATCGGCTGCAGTTGTTGTGCTTCCTCGGTCAACGGAGGATCCTCTCGCCGGGTTCAGGAGGGTCAGTAGATGTCAGCGATGGCCGCGCGGATCGCGTTCGCCACGCCCGACTGACTCGCCGGGTCGTAGTGACCGATCACGGCGCCGGAGGCTTCGTCGGTCTCTGTCCAGACCAGGTACCGGCCGTCCTCGGTGTCGAGCCAGCTCAGCGGCGTCGAGCGGAGCCGCTCGCCGCGGCGGCCGATCCCGCTCACGATGATGTGCCCGCCGCCGAGGCGGGTGCCGGACAGCACCTGCTCCAGGACGGCGACGTCGCTCTCGTCGTTGCGCGCGGAAGGGGACTCCGGCCGGGCGCGGACGACGCCGGTGAACTGGAGGTTGCCGAACGCGTCGGTCTCCTCCTCGTCGAATTCCGCCTCCGCCTGACGCCGCGCGGCCATCGCGGAGACGGCGCGCTCTTCCTGCTGCACGAGGGTGCGGCGGCCGGTCGACGCGGGCCGCATCCGCGGCAGGACCCCGGCGAGGACCTCGACCAGCTCTTCGTCCGCGAACAGCGCGAACTGCAGGAGGTCTTCCCCGTGGGCCTGGGTGATGCCGAGCGCCTGCCTGCCGTCGGTGAGGGTGAGGACGGCGATGTCCTGGCCGATGCCGTCGATCCCGTTGACCGAGACGGTGATCCGGTGGTTCGCGAGCAGCGCGAACGCGGTGCGGATGGCCTGGTTCAGCTCGCCGTTGATCGACAGGCGGCGCTGTTCGAGGTCTGCGTAGACCTTCCGGATGACGGCGGCGTAGCGCTCCGGGTCGATCGAAGTGTTGCGGACGCGCAAGGGAAACAAGCGGACATCGACGCCGAGCGCCTGTCCGACCACGGTCGCCTCTACCGTCCCCAGCGCGAAATCGGCTCGTTCAGCCATGCTTTTGCGCTACTCCCTCACGGGCGCCGAGCCCCGACTTTGTTAATGGCGAAAACAAACTAGCACAGCGCATGACTGTACGGAACCATACGAACACCGGTGGACCCGATGGAATGGATCACTGTGCCCGATCGGGCACTTTTCTTGCCCCTAAAGGAATAGGGGGCTCGGTGACCGGTCGGGTTCAGCGGGTTCCGGCAACGTAGCCCATCCGCCGGCGAAGTGGGTGGCGGTAGTGGGCGTGGGGCTCGTCACAGTGCTTGACGCCTTCTCGACTGTCCACAAGGGACATCGCCGTGACCCGGCCGCCCCCTCCGGCCGAGGTCAGCGGTCGGCGGTCGCGGGTGCGTAAGTCGTCATCCGGCGGGCCACATCCGTCCGGGAACGGGCGCCGAGTTTCCGCAGCACCTTGGCGACGTGCTGTTCCACGGTACGCGGCGAAAGGAACAAACCGTCCGCTATTTCCCGGTTCGTGCGCCCGTCGGAAAGCATGCGCGCGACCTCGAGTTCGCGGGGCGACAGTTCCTGGCCGTAGCCACGCCGTCCGCGCTGCGAGGGCGCCCACGCGCCGTGTTCCCGCAGCTGGTGGCGGCAGCGACCGGCGTCCCTGGTCGCGCCGAGCCGCTCGTAGGCCTCCGCGGCCGCGGTGAGTTCCTCGATCGCCTTGCGGTCGCCCGCGGTCGGTTGACCGGCGGTGAGCCGGCCCGCGGTGAGGCGGCCCGCGTTGAGACGGCACAGCGCCGCCCGCTCCCGGGCGCAGATGGCCTGGTACGGCATCGGCAGCGACTCGTAGCCCGCCGCCGCTTCGTCGAAAACCGTTGCCGCGGCGGGATGTTTGCCGCGCGCGTCGAGCAGGATCGCCTGGCCCGCGAGCAGCGCGACCCGGGAGACAGGGGAGTCCTTGCCGTCGATGCCGCGGGCGAATTCCTCGACCACGGCGTCCGCCTCGGACCAGCGTCCGGCCCGCGTGTAGGCCTCGGCCGCGGCGGGCACCAGCGCCGCCGCCCACACCCAGACCCCCTTGCGCCGGGCCGCGGTGACGGCGTTGTCGGCCGCCGCGCAGGCGCCGTCGACGTCGTCCGTCGCGAGGAGCACGCGGATGAGGACCCCTGCCGCCGAAAGGACGACGGGGATCGGCCCGTGTTCCGGGGCGTGCACACTCGCCGCGGTCAGATGTCGTTGCGCGGCGGCGAATTCCCCGCGGACGGCGGCCAGCCCGCCGAGGACCAGCGAGCACTCCATGACGATCGGGCCGAGGTCGGGATAGGTGTCGCGGAGCTGTTCGGTGGTCTCCGCGAGCCCGGACCAGTCGCCGCGCACCCAGTCGAGCCGGACCCGGGTGCCCTGCGCGAGCCCGGCGGCGTAGAGCGCGCCGGCGTCGGTCGCCCGCCGGATCCCTTCCGTGACCAGCTTTTCCGCCCTGGCCAGATGCCCGGCCCAGGACTGCGCGTCGGCGAGGTTGCACCACAGCCGCGCCAGCTGGACCCGTTCGGCGACACCGCTGCCCTGGTCCGGCAGTTCGGTGAACTCGGTCCAGGCCGACCCGTCACCGATATGCGCCTGGGTGGAGACCCGGTCGCCGAGGAGCGCGAGCCGCAGTTCCGGGTCTTCGATCCGGTCGAAGACCTCGCGGGCGCGGTTCATCCAGACCTCGTGCCAGGACAACGGGGTCAGCCCGTCGATCGGCTGGGCGAGCAGGTTGATGCCGCGGGCGGCCAGTTCCGGCTCGTCGACCAGTTCGGTGATCGCCTTCTCCACCTCGACCCGGCCCCGGCCGAGCCGTCCGATCGTGCGGACGAGCAGCATCCCGAGGCTGAGCCGGATCGTCCCGCGCACGCTGGGCCGCAGGTCGGTGAGGTCTTCGAGGATCCGTTCCAGTGTCTCGATGACGTCCGGGCGGAAGCCGCGCAGCGCGACCTGGCTGAGTTTCGTGGCCAGCCGGGCGATGTCGTCCTCGCCGAGGCTCGCCTCGGCCAGTACGGACTGGAGCAGGTCGATCGCGCGTGACGTGTCGCCGTGGGCGATGGCCTCGTCGGCGGCGGCTTCGGCGTAGTGGCGCCATTGTTCGGTCCGCCCCGCCGCGCGCGAGTGGTTCGCCAGCAGGGTCAGCGGCGGAACCGGCTGACCGGCGAGCACCTGGATCGCGCGTGAATGCAGCAGCGTTCGCTCCGGACCGCTTATCGTGTCGTAGACGGCCTTGCGGGCCAACGGATGCCGGAAGCCGTAGCGGTCACCACCGAGTTCGCCGAGCACGCCGCCGTCCAAAGTGGACAAGAGTGCCGAGCGGAGCGCGTCGCCGTCGAGGCAGGCGAGTTCGCCGATCACCGCCGGTTCGGACGGGACGGCGAGCACCGCCGCCGCGCAGGCCAGCCGGACAGCGGGTTCGGGGAGCGCGTCGAGCCGTTCGGTGATGGCTTCGCGCAAAGAAATCGGGACTTCGAGGCTTTCCAGCAACCGGTCCGAGAGCACCTCGCCGATCGGCAGCCGTCCGGCGGCGTCCCGCAGCGCCCGCAGGGTCTCCTCGACCACGAATGGGATCCCGGCGGTGCTTTCGTGGAGTTTCGCGGTGAACGGCGCCGAAACCCGGGGCAGGTCCAGCAGTTCTTCCGCCAGTTTCCCGACCGCCTCGACGTCGAGCGGGCCCAGCGTCACGCGGGCGGTCTGGACGTTCGCCCTCGTACGGAATGGGATGCCCGCGCTTCCGTGCGCTGACGGCGAGCCGGTCCGGTACGCCGCGACGACGGCCAGTTCGGCGGGCATGGCCGCGGTGAGGAACCGCATGAGGTCACGGGTGTCCTCATCGGCCCACTGGAGGTCGTCGATCAGGACGAGCGCGGGCCCGCAGGCGATCAGGAGCTCCCGGACCGCGCGGAACTGGCGATGCCGTTCGGCGCACGGGTCGGCGAGTGGTTCCGGCCGGGGAGGAAGGCTTTCCGCGAGTTCGGGCAGCAAGGGTCTCAGCACCCCGGCGACCGGGCTGAGCGGGCCGAGCGGCCGGTCACCCACCGACCGCAGCGCCTCGAGCAGCGGTCCGAACGGGAACGGTTCGCGCATCGGCTGGCAGGCGCCCGAAAGCACCCGGCCAGACGCGAACTCGCGGCGTCCGGCCAGCTCTTCGAGCAGCCTGCTGCGGCCCATCCCGGGTTCGCCTTCGATCAGCACGGCGGCGGGACGGCGCAGCAAGATCTTCACTATCGCCGAGACCTCGACGTCCCGGCCCACGAGTGCCGTCGATCCGGCGCGGACCGAAACCGAGGTCGGGCGAGGGGTGGCAAGCCACATCATGCGCTCCTCGGTGGGGAGTTCCCGCTGAGCCCGACACGATCTTGTGCGTTGTCCTGCGGAGCCTAAGCACTGCCTACCTGGTCGTAAACCACCCAACACGGACACCAAGGGCACCCTGTGAGGCCGTTCGCGGACACACCGTCACCGGTTGGCTGACGGATCGTCGGTTGGAAAATCACCAGGCACCCGAAACATCGGCGAGAAACCCGATTCGGCGAGTCATCCCACGTTCCGGGGGTGGCGACGACTACGCAAGGTATTCGCTCGAAACCCTACTTACGGACGTGTCCGTCCGGGTGCCCGCTCTAGGTGGCCGCCCGTGGAGCAGGGGATACGGGTTCCGAAGAATGGGTATACCTATCCCGTGCCGACCCGGATTGCGGCCTTCGTCGGAGTCCAGAACTCTCACCCATCGGGGGAGGGCTATCGCATGGCGAACCGGAGCCGTGCGTGATGACGAGGGAGAAGCATGAAGATCAGAAAGCTCCTCGGTGTGGCCGCCACGGCAGCACTGGCCACCGGCGCGCTCGTCACGGGTACCCCCGCGGCAGCGTCCTCAGCATCTTCGGACACTCTGCTCAACGCCGAGATGGTTCCCGCCCTGCAACGGGACCTCGGCCTGACCGCCGGACAGGCACTCGCCAGGATCCAGAGCGAGACCGCCGCCGGCACGCTCGAACAGTCGCTCGCCTCGGCGCTCGCCGGCAGTTTCGGCGGTGCCAGCTACAACGAGGCCACCGGCAAGCTCCGCGTCGGCGTCACGGACGCGGCGAAGCTGGGCCAGGTCCTCGCCAGTGGCGCGGAAGCGGAACTCGTGCGCTTCTCGGCCGCCCAGCTGGATTCCACTGTGGACAAACTGAACGCGGGTGAGCGCGCGGCGGACGGCGCGATCACCGGCTGGGGCGTCGACACCAAGACCAACCGCGTGACGGTGAACGTCCTGCCGGGCAAGAGCGGCGTCGTCGACTCGTATCTGGAGAAGACCAAGGTGGACAAGACCGCCGTCGCGGTGGTCGAGACCGCGGCGGTGCCGACCCTGAAGTACGACGTCCGCGGCGGTGACGCCTACTACATCAACAACTCTTCGCGCTGTTCGATCGGCTTCTCGGTCAACGGCGGCTTCCTCACCGCCGGACACTGCGGCCCGGGCACGGTGACCGGCTCCAACCGGGTCGCGATGGGCTCGTTCGCCCGCGTCAGCTTCCCGACCAACGACTACGGCCACGTCCGGGTCAACAGCAACTGGGTGCCGCGCGGCATCATCAACAACGGCACCCGCGTGAGCGGCTCGACCGTGGCGGCCACCGGCGCCTCGACCTGCAAGTCGGGTTCGACCACCGGCTGGACGTGCGGCACCATCGGCGCCAAGAACCAGACCGTCCGCTACGCCGAGGGCACGGTCTACGGCATGACCGCCACCAACGTGCGCTCGCAGGCAGGCGACTCCGGCGGCTCGTTCATCTCCGGCAACCAGGCCCAGGGCATGCTGTCCGGCGGTAACAGCTCGGTGACGTACTTCTTCCCGGTCCGGCCGGCGTTGTCCGCGACCGGGACCTCCCTGGTCCTCGGCTGACCTCTGGGGGACCGTGACAGGACGAAGGGCGGACCGAGTGCCTCCAGCGCACTCGGGCCGCCCTTCGTCTTCGTGCCGCGGGAAAGTTCTAGACGTTGCTGATCTCCTCGATCAGCGCTTCGACGTCGAAGTGCTCGCTCTCGGAGCCGAGCGGGACCAGCTCGTAAGTGGACTCGAGGAACGTCTCGACGTCCTCACGTTCCAGCTCGAACGACGCATAGCCGTCCGGTGACTCGATTTCGAGCGTCAGCAGCGCCTCGTCCTCGGAGAGGTCGGGGCGGACGCGGACGTCACCGAGCCCGGAGGGGTCGGTCAGGCCGGTGACGAGCAGTTCCCGCGCGAAGGTCCACTCGACCCACCGGCCGCGCTCGGTCCGGAACGACACGGTGACCGCGAACGGCTCGCCGGCGTGGAAGGACAGGCGGGAGAGAACGGGCGTGCTGCTGTTGTTCAGCAGAACGAACTGGCTCTGGTGAATTGCGTCGGTGTGCACGGCCACTCCTCGGTGCTCGTGGTTCGCGCGGCGCGAACTTTTCGTCTCGGGGAGGAGATGGCCGGACGGACGCCGGATGACGCCACTGCGACGACGTTCACGCTATCGGCTGCATCTGTCCATAGTGGTGTAACGCCGGGCACAGACCCCTTGCGTTCGGCCGGATACCCGTGGTGACGAGGTCGTGGAGTCCTAATTGGACGAGGGGAGCTCACGGCTCCAGCGGCAAGGACAGTCCCGTTTTGACCCGGTCCATCGCCACCGACGTCGTGAAGTGCCGGACGTTCGGGTTGTCGAAGAACATCCGCCGCGTGAACGCCTCGAAATCCGCCATGTCCCGGCAGGTCACCACGAGCACGAAGTCCGCGTTGCCGGTGACGTAGTAACACTGCTGGACGTTGTCGTCCGAGAGCACCTGCCGCCGGAACCCGTCGAGCACCGCGAGGCTCTCCCGTTCCATCTCGACCATCACCACGAACGTCATCGACAGCCCGAGCGCCCGCGGCGACAGCACCGCTACCTCGCGTTCGATCACCCCGGCCTCGCGCAGCCGTTTGATCCGCCGCTGCACGGCGGCCGCCGACAGGCCCACCTTCGCGCCGATGGTCTCGGCGATCGTGCGGGCGTCGGACTGCAAGCAGGCGAGGATGGCGACGTCCAGGCTGTCGAGGTCGGGTGTGTGCACCAGGTCAGGCTAACCGGAGGGCTCTTCCGGGCGCCTGATCTCCAGCCGTGGCGGCGCGCGGTGTGGATCACGCCCCCGGAGGGTGCGTCCGAGGGATCGGAAGGGTTCGGCGACCACGGCCCGTGGCGTTCGCGGCGCCGGATTCGCCCGGTCGGGTGCCGAGGCGCTCGTGTGTCCGGTCACCCTTCCTGCCTGCTCGGTTGCAGTCGAGCCAGGTCGGGCACGGCGCGGCGGGAAAAGCTGAGAATTCTTTGAAATGTGACCCGGAACACAACTGACGGGTCTACTGAATGGTAGCACTTACAAGTGAATGGCAGACCTCTCATTTCCCCCGCGGAAGGATTCCTTGGTGCCCTCATCTCAGGCGGCCGTTCTCGCCGGTCTCGGCTCTTGGCTGCCTCCGCGCGTGGTGGGCAACGAGGAGATCGCCCAGCGACTGGACACCTCCGATGAGTGGATCCGCTCGCGGACCGGCATCGCCGAACGCCGGGTCGTCGACCCCGGAACGTCCACTGTGGACCTCGCGGTCGAGGCGGGGCGCCGGGCGCTGGCCTCTGCCGGCGAGGGCGGCGCGGACGCGGTCGTGCTCGCGACGTCCACGGCCGATCAGCTGTGCCCGGCCAGCGCGCCGCAGGTCGCGACCAAGCTCGGGCTGAACGGCGTCGCCGCCTTCGACGTCAACGCCGTGTGCAGCGGGTTCATCTACGGGCTCGCCACCGGCGCAGGGCTGATCGCCGCCGGGATCGCGCGGCGCGTGCTGGTGATCGGCGCCGACGTCTTCACCTCGCTCGTCGACCCCGAAGATCGCGGCACGGTGCCGATCTTCGGCGACGGCGCGGGCGCCGTCCTGCTTCGCGCGGGTGACGCGGACGAGCTCGGCGCCCTCGGCCCGTTCGACCTGCACAGCGAAGGCGAGCTCGCGGAGCTGCTCTGGGTCGAAGCGGGTGGCGCGAAGAACCGCCGCTCGGACGACCCGGCCGACCACTATCTGGTGATGCGGGGTCAGACCGTCTTCCGGCACGCCTGTGCCCGGATGGCCGAATCGGCGCGCGCCGTGCTGGCGTCCGCGGGCTGGGCGGTCGGCGACATCGACCGGTTCATCGGGCACCAGGCGAACATCCGCATCCTGCAGACCTGCGCGAAGCAGCTCGGGCTCGCGGAGGACGTGATGTACTCGAACATCGAGAAGGTGGGCAACACGAGCGCGGCGTCGATCCCGATCGCGCTGGCCGACGCCGCCAAGGAAGGCGCGCTCCAGCCGGGGCACCGCGTCGTGATGGGGGCCTTCGGCGCCGGGCTCACCTGGGGTTCGACGCTGCTGCGCTGGCCGGACGTCATTCCGGGCTGAGCGCGCTCGCTTCCCACGCGTGCGTCGGTTCCTGGCGCCCGCGCAGTTCGAGTTCCGCGTACGGCTCCCAGTGCGAGCGCTCGCTTTCCAGCGCGGCCTTGAGCACCGCCTCGCTCGCCAGGATCCGGCCGTCGGCGGATTTCGCGTACTCGGTCAGGCGCGCGGCCTCGTTCACCGCGTCGCCGATGACGGTGTATTCGAACCGGCTGCTGGTCCCGAGCTGACCGGCGAAGACCCGCCCGCTCGCGACGCCGATGCCGAGGTCCAGCTCGCCGGTCGCCTGGACGGCGTCCCGGATCACCCGCGCGGCCGAAAGCGCCGCCGTCGGCGCGTCCGCGAGCCGTGTCGGGGCGCCGAAGACGCAGAGCGCGGCGTCACCCTGGAACTTGTTGACCAGCCCGCCCCGTGCGCCGACCGCGTTCACCACGCTGGTGAAGAACCGGTTGAGCGTCTTGACCAGGTCTTCCGGCGGCGTTCGGCTCGCCAAGGCCGTCGAATCGACGACGTCGACGAACAAGGCCGTCACCTCGCGTACGTCACCCGAGAGGGAGGCGCCGTATTCGAGCGCGTGCCGCGCGACCTCGTCCCCGACATGCCTGCCGAACAGATCCCGCATCCGCTCCTGCTCGCGGAGCCCGGCGGCCAGGTCGTTGACCGAGGACTGCAGCAGGCCGATCTCGCTGGAGTCGTCGACGTCGACCACGATCTCCTTGTTGCCGCGCGCGATCTCGTCGAGCGCCACCCTCAGCCGGTGCAACGGCGTCGCGACGGCCTTCGCGAGCAGCACCGTCCCGATCGCGCCGACGCCGAGCCCGATCGCCGAAAGCATGATCAGGCTCGCGACGTGATCACCCTGGCCGAGGTCCGGCGGGGCGGCCACCAGCAACACACCGAGGAACGGCACGCCGCTCGCCAGCGCCCAGGTGACGACCACCCTGGTCCGCACGGTGACCCGTAGCGTCCCCTTCGGCGGGGTCACCTTGAGCGCGATCGTCATCACCGGACGGGCGACCCACTCCGCGGCGAGATAGGTGAGGCCGACCGTGGTCAGCCCGCCGAGCCCGATGACCAGCGCCATCCCGAGCGCGTCCAGCCAGGACCCGAGCACCCGCGCGAGCGCGCCGAGCACGATCGTGCCGATCAGCCAGAGCGTCCCGCTCACGATCCCCATGTCGACCGGGAGCCGCAGCGCCCGCTCGGCCTCGGCCCTCGTCGGCGGGCGGCCGAAGACGAACCAGACCGCCGTGCGCCGCTGGAGCCACGCCGTCCACGCGGTGCCGACCACCAGCGACAGCGCCACGATGCCGGCCGCGGTGACCCCGAGGATCCAGCCGCGGTCGCCGACCTCGCTCGGCAGGCCCTGCAACAGCAGTAGTAACGCCACGACACCGGCACCGCACACACTGGACCCGACGCCGAGCGCGGCGAACCCCAGACTGGTCCTGAGCACCAGCCGGAACCGGCTCGACATCGTCTTCCCGCGCACTCGGTGATCGTATGACCTCCGGCGGAAAACGGTTCGCCAGTTCTGGCGTGCGCTGGTTACCGTGCCGGTATGGAACCGCTGGGCCAGGACGCGATCAGGGCGTCCTTCGTGAACTGCACGCGTGGCGAGGCCAAGGGGGTCACGCTGCCCGCCCGGCCCGAGGAAATCCCTTGGGAGAACAGGGAATTCCTCGGCTGGCGTGATCCGAAGGCCGTCTCCCGGGCGTATCTCGTGCTGCCGTACGGCGGGGAAACCGTCGGACTGTCCCTTCGCGCCGCGCCCCGGCCGAAGGGCCGTGTCCTGCTGAGCAACATGTGCGGCCTGTGCACGACGACACATCCGCTGTCCGACATCGCGCTGTTCTCCGGCCGCCGCGCCGGGAAGCTCGGGCGCGAAGGGAACACGCTCGGCATCTACGCGTGCGCGAATCTCGCGTGCAGCCAGTACATCCGGGGCGAGTTGAAGTCGGACGTGCCGCAGCCGTTCGAGTCCCTGACGCTGGAGGAGCGGGTGTCCCGGCTGGAGGACAAGCTGCACCGGTTCGTCGAGCGGGTACTCGAGTCACGCTGACCGACGTCGTGGGTGGCGATTCGGGTTAGAACCCAGGGTGTCTTAGGTACCTACGTGGGTTCCGGCTGCGGTTGATCCCCAGGCCCGGTCCGGTGACCGCCACGTTCGCCCCATAAGCACCAGCAGTCACAACGGTTGCGCGTGATGGCCCTACCTGAGTACTTGAAGGTCTCGGGATCGCGGGTCGGTGAGGGACTCCTTGCCTACTCTGAGGGTAGGGAAGGGGTCCCTCACTACATGCAGGGCTGAGCTCAGCCCTGCATGAAGCGACCTTCACGCCTTCCTCAGTACATGAAGGACCCCATCCTTGCGCCCAGGTACAGGAAGGGGTCCTTCATGTACTCCAAACCAGGCACCACGCAAGAAGCGCCATAGGGCACGCAGTAGGTACCTAAGAGCGAGCTCGCCAGAACCCGAATCGCCACTCACGACCCCCGGTACCGTCCCTCAGAACCGGAACCGCAGAATCCGCCCCATCTTCTTGAACGCCGGGAACAGTCCCGCGATCCACAACTGCGCCCGCATCGACCCCGAAATCCGGTCTTTCACCTCGGGCGTCGCGTAATCCGTCGAGTCGAGTCCCGAAACCAGCGTCAGACCGAGCCGCTCCAGTTCCGAGATCTCGTCGATGCCCCAGTACAGCGTCGCCTTGGCCTTGCGGACCACGGGATTCAGTTTCTGCAGTTTGATCCCGAGCCTGCTGAAAGTGTCGAAGACCATTTCGCCGCCCTGGGGGAAATGCGCGATCAGCCGCCGCAGCAATTCCTCGCCTTCGGACGGCCGCAGGTACATCGTCAGCCCCTCCGCGATCACCAGACCGGGTTTGTCCGACGGGATCTCGTCGATCCAGGCGAAGTCCGTCACGGACGAGCCGATGGTCCGGTACCCGTCTCGCTCGGGGTAGATCCGGGCGCGCAGGTCGACGACCTCGGGATAGTCGACGTCGAACCAGCGCACCGAGGGCGGCGGGTCGACGCGGTACACGCGGCTGTCCATGCCGCAGCCGAGTTGGACGACGGTCGCGTCCGGATGTTTCCGGAGGAACTCAGAGGCCCAGTCGTCCATCGGCTTGGCCCGCATCGCGACGGTCAAACCCATGTCGGCGGTGACGCCCAGCGAGCCGAAGTCGTAGTCGATCTGCTTGACGGCCTCGTCGGCGGCCTTGTCGCCGAGGATCGGCCGGTCGCTGCGGGCGTCGAGCGCCCGGCCGTACAGCGTGGCCAGCATCGTCGCCTTCTCTTCGGTGAACCGGACCTTCTCCACCGCACACCCCCGTCAGAAGTTTCACAATCTTCTGAAAACTCTACTCGTGCGGATCCGCGAGCGCCATCAAGGAAACGTCAATCCCTGGCCGTGTAGTCGTGGACGTAGGTCTTGGCGTCGAGCAGATGCCGCAGGGTGATCTCCCGCGCGGCCGCCGCGTCCGACCGGCGGATCGCTTCGAGGATCGCGCGATGCTCGTCGACGGCCTTCCGGATCTGCCCCGGCAGCCGGAGCGCCGCGCGCCGCTCCTCACCGACCAGCGAGAGCACCGAACGCAGCAGGTCGGTGACGTCGTCGTTGCCGGCGTTGCCCGCGATCACCCGGTGGAATTCGGCGTCGGCCGCGATCACGCGCAGCATGTCGCCGTCGGCCGCGGCCTGGTCCATCTCGTCGACGGTGCTTTCCAGCCGGGCGAGCACCCGCGGCGTGTGGTCGAGCGCGAGCCGCTCGGCCAGCGTCGGTTCGACGGTGGTGCGCAGGTCGAACAGCTTCTCGACCAGTTGCTCGTGCTCGGAGAACCAGCCGCGCAGCGGTTGTTCGTCGATCTTCTCGCGGACATACGTGCCCGAACCCGGCCGCACCTGCACATAGCCGATGGAATCCAGCACCCGCAACGCCTGCCGCAGCGAACCACGGCTGATCCCGAGCTGTTCGCAGAGCGTCCGTTCGGCGGGCAGCCTCGACCCGGCGGGGAGCCTGCCCGAATCGATCATCGTGCGCAGATGATCGACGGTCGCACTCCACACCTGTTCGCGCTCGTCGTCGGCCACGGCGTCATCCTCGCAGGTTCGCCCGCTCGCCCGGGACTGTCGGTGGCCGATGCCATCATCGAACGATGACTGGGGTGGCAGGGCTGATCAAGGCATGGGTGCACGGCTGGGCGCTCTCCCGCGGCGTCGGGATCCCGGTGGCCGAACCGGACGGCTACCGGCTCGACGTCGGGCGTCCCGGGCATCGCGTGAGATATGTGCTGGCGGACGCCGGGTCGGCCGGGCGACGGGCCCGTTCGCTGACCGAGCCGGGCACGTGGCTCAAGGTGAGCGGCTCGCGGGACGAGGTGGCGAAGACGGTGCCGCCGGAGTGGGAGGTCGGCCCGCCGGAGTACCTGATGAGTGCCCCGCTCGCGCTGCGGCCGGTCATGGCCGCGCCCGAGCCGTACCGGGCGGAACTGGTCGGCGACGGCGTGGTCACCGACGTGGTGGTGCGCGCGCCCGACGGCTCCCGCGCCGCGACCGGCCGGGTCGCGATCGCCGGTGGCACGGCGGTGATCGACCAGGTCGTGACGGAGCCCGAGCATCAGCGGCGAGGGCTGGGCAGATTCGTCATGCGCCGGCTCGACGAGGTGGCGGTCGCGGCCGGGGCGGAGCGTGCCGTCCTGGTCGCGACGGAAGAAGGACGGGCGCTGTACCTCGCGCTCGGCTGGACGGTCGCCGCTGAGATCACCGCGGCTCATCTGCCGGAGGAGAACTGAAATGGCGGCGGTGTTCAAGGACATCTGTCTCGACGCGAACGACCACCAGGCCCTCGCCGACTGGTGGTGCGCCGCGAGGATCCGGTCGGACACGGCCCGCTCGACGCCCGAGCTGGTCGCCGCCGGGGCGAAACTCGTCCGCGCCAGGGACGGCGAAGTCGAGTGGGACGTCCTCGAGGACCCGGAAGGCAACGAGTTCTGCGTCTTCACCCCGAACGAGACATAACGGGCTCGTTGAATGTTCGACTAGACACATCCACAGCGCGAAAGGAGGTGACGGTGCTTAGGGTGCGGACGTGAGTGCTTTATGACGTGGTGGCACGCGGTCGTGATCTTCGTCGCGGGGCTCTGGGCGGGCACCATCAACACGGTCGTCGGTTCGGGCACGCTGGTGACCTTCCCGGTTCTGGTCGCGCTCGGCTACTCGCCGCTGACGGCGACGACGTCCAACGCGATCGGCCTCGCCCCCGGCACGGTCAGCGGGGCGATCGGCTACCGCGAGGAGCTCAAGGGCTACTGGCCCCAGGTCGCCAAGCTCGCCGTGGCGTCGTTCTTCGGCGCGATCTGCGGGACGATCCTGTTGCTCTCGTTGCCGAAGGACGCTTTCGAGACCGTCGTACCCGCGCTGGTCGGGCTCGCGGTGGTGCTGGTGATCGTCCAGCCGCGCGTGGGCGCCTGGGTGGCGAAGCGTCGCGAGGAGAACGGGACGGTCCACAAGATCGGGCCGCTCCTGCTGTTCCTGATCTTCCTGATCGGCATCTACGGCGGATACTTCACGGCCGCGCAGGGCGTGATGATGATGGCCGTGATGGGGATGCTGATGTCGGAGTCGCTGCAACGGCTCAACGGCGTCAAGAACGCGCTCTCCGCGGTCGTGAACATCGTCGCCGGCGCGATCTACGCCTTCATCGCGCCGGTCAGCTGGCCCGTGGTCGCGCTGCTCGCGGTCGGGTCCACGATTGGCGGCCAGATCGGCGCGAAGATCGGCCGCAAGCTTTCGCCGAAGGTGCTGCGCGGCGTGATCGTCGTGATCGGCCTCGCCGCGATGGTGCAGCTGCTCCTCAAGTAGGAGCCCGCTTGTCCGGGCCTCCGGCGTGTTCGCCCTTCAGACACGCGAGTTCCGTCTCCAATCACGCGAGTTCCGCCTTCAGACACGCGCGTTCCGCCATCAGACGTCGCGAAAGCCACTTTCGCGACGCCTGGCGTCCCGAAAGTGGCTTTCGCGACAAGTCACCTTGTCAGCGCGGGAAATCCCCGGCCGCTTCGAGGAAGAGGTCGTTCTCCTCGGGCGTCCCGATGGTCACTCGCGCGCCTTCGCCCGCGAACGGACGCACGATCAGCTTGCGCTCGAGTGCGTGTTCCGCGAACTCGGTCGTCCGCTCGCCCAGCGGAAGCCAGACGAAGTTCGCCTGCGTCTCCGGGACCTCGTAACCCTTGGCCACCAAGGCATCCCGGACGCGGGTGCGTTCCGAGACGATCTCCTTGCAGCGTTCCAGCAGTTCGTCGGCCGCGTCGAGGGAGGCGATGGCCGCCGCCTGGGCGATCATGTTGACCGAGAACGCGACGTAGACCTGCTTCAGCGCGACCGTGATCGCTTCCGGCGCCACCGCGTAACCCACGCGAAGGCCAGCTAGGCCGTACGCCTTCGAGAATGTCCGAAGCACCGCGACGTTGTCCCTGCCACGCGCCAGTTCGACGCCGTCCGGCACCTCGGCGTCGGTCACGAACTCCTTGTACGCCTCGTCGAGCACGACGAGCACGCCCGACGGCACGGCGTCGAGGAAGCGCTCCAGTTCCGCGCGCCGCACGACGGTCCCGGTCGGGTTGTTGGGGTTGCACACGAAGACCAGCCGCGTCTTGGGTGTGATCGCCGCGAGCATCCGGTCCAGATCCAGGCCGTGCCCGGCCGTCAGCGGCACCTTCACGCTGACGGCGTTCGCCACCTGCGTGACGATCGGGTACGCCTCGAACGAACGCCACGGGAAGACGACCTCGTCGCCCGGTCCGCACAGGGCCTGGATCATCTGCTGGCAAAGGGAAACCGAACCGCAGCCGACGGCGATCCGCTCGACCGGCTCGTCCAGTTCGCGGGCCAGCCGCTCGACGAGCCCGGAAGCCGTGATGTCCGGATACCGGTTGATGCCCTGTGCCGTCTCGGCTATGGCCTGCGCCACACTCGGCAGCGGCCCGCCGGGCACCTCATTGCTCGCCAGCTTGATCGCGCCCTGGATTGTCCGGCCAGGGACGTACTTCGGCAACGATTCGAGATCCGCACGCGGCGAAACAGGGGACATCTTCGGCGCTCCTACGTCTGGGGGACGGCTCCGACACCGTATCCTCCCGCGCGAAGGCAAGCTCCGAATATTTACCTAAGAGTGGTCTGATGGAGAAATGACCCTCACGACCACCGTGGAACACCAGCACGCCGACGGCCACACGCTGCGCCTGACCTTCGCCGAACCGGACGGTGTCGTCCGCGGCGGGCTCGTGGTGCTGCATGAGGAGGCCGAAGAGGTCGAAGAGGGTCTGGGCCTGCTGCTGGCCGGGCTCGCCGGCGAAGGCTGGCTCACCGTCACCCCGCATCTCGACCGGGACGACCTCACGCAGCAGGATCTGCTCGAAGCCACCGACGCGACGCTCTCGTGGCTCGGCGAGCGCGGTATCCAGGCGGATCTCGTCGGTGTCGTCGGTTTCGACCTCGGCGGGACCGCCGCGCTGGTCGTGGCGTCGAACCGCAGGCTGGGCGCGGCGGTGAGCGTCGGCGGGCAGGGCGTCACCGGGCTGCCGGTGCTCGTCGAGATCGCGGGACGGCTCACCAGCCCCTGGCTCGGCATGTACGGCGACGCGGGTGACGAGGCCGGAGGCGCCGAGGTCGAACAGCTGCGTGACGCGGCGGCCAGTGCGAGCGTCGCGACCAACGTCGTCCACTACCCGGGCGCCAACCATCGCTTCGACGCCGACCCGGACGCGGCGGCGGAGGCCTGGCAGCGCACGTTGAATTGGTTCGACGCCCACCTGCGCTGACGCCATTCGCGCTAGCATCTCCCCTGAGATGTGACAGGGGAGGGTCGAATGGCACAGTCACCCAAGGTACCTGCGACGCCACAAGCCGCGTTCGGAGCTTCGGCTCCGGCGTTGGCTCCGGTGGCGGGTCAGATCCGGGATTCCAAGACCGATGCCAAGAAGGGGACCGTCAAGGTCTCCGAGGACGCCGCCAAGAAGCTCGTCGACGCGCTGCTGAAGGCACGCCATGAGCTCAACGCGCTGATCAAGGACTCGACGGAGTTCAACGCGCCGTTGAAGCTGGGCGACAACTTCGTCGGTCACACCATGAGCGAACGCTTCCAGGGCGCCGCGAACAAGGGGACCGAAGCGGCCGTACCCGTTCTCAAGGACTTCGCCGTGGTGCTCAAGGACTTCCAGCTCACCGTGATGGCCGCGCGGAAGATGTACGTTGCCGCGGACGAGGAAGGCCAGGAGCAGCTCGAACGGGTCGCCCGCCGGTTCGACATGGAGGACATCGTCGAGCACGAGCGGAAGGACCAGCACTGATGCGCATCCTTCCCATGCCGTGGCCGCCGCGGGAGCCCGAACCACAGCCCGGCCCCGATCACCTCAACGCCGACATCGACTGGATGAGCTACTCGCATCGAGAGCTCTACGAGATGGTCCACAACGAGCTGGACCTCGCGAGCGCGGAATCCGTCGCGGCGCAGTGGACGAAGATCAGCGCGTTCCTCGACAGGGTCGGGGCTGAACTCAGGGCGGCGCTCGTCGCCACCGCCGACGGCTGGACGGGCGAGGGCGCGGACAGGGCCCGTGACGCCGCGATCAAGCTCGTCGACTGGGCGGGCGACACGGGTTGGCGTGCGGAGAACGTCGCGAACTGCGTGCGCCGCCAGGCGGACATCGCCGACACCGCGCGGCGCACGATGCCCGAGCCGCCCGGACACGCGCCGCGGCCCAAGATGCCGGAGCCGCCGAAACGCCGTCCGATCCCGGTCTCCGATGATTCGACGCAGGCGATGTCGACGTCGGCGCCGCCGGAATCCGGCTTCGCCGCGGCAGGGCGGATCGTCGTCGAACCCACCGACGAGAGTTCGCAGGATCTGCATCGGCAGGCGGCCGACGTGATGACGCGGATGCAGCGGAGCTCCGGCGAGGTCTACGAGAACGTTCCGACCTTCACCTCGTACGGCAAGCAGCCGAATGTCCTCAAGACGCCCGAAGAGCCGGAGCCGAAACCCGAACCGACGCCGGAACCGGTGCCGCCGCCGGACGACTCCACGCGCAGCAGCGGCGCCGGCGACGCCGCCCCGATCCAGGTCCGGGAGCCGGTCGAGGCGCCGCGCGCACCCGGCGCGAGCAGCGGGGCCTACGTGCCGCCGCCGTCGTCCGGTACCTCCGGGGGAACCCACGAGCAGCTCGGGCAGGGCGGCCGATCCGGTGCCGGCGGCTTCGGGCCGTCAGGGCAGCAGCCCGGTCAGCCGGCCGGGACGAGGGCCGCGGCGGCCGGGGGCATGGGCGGCTTCGGCGGGATGCCGATGGGGATGGCGCCCTCGCAAGGACGGCAGGGCGAAGAGGACCACAAGGCGCCGGACTACCTCGTCGAGGATTCCGACATCTGGGGCCTCAGCGGGCACGTGACCCCGCCGGTCATCGGCGAAGACCCGAGGAGCGGTCGCTGATGGACTGGATCCGGTTGCACATCGGCGAACTGTTCCTGCTCTGGTCGGCGCACGGACGCGACGAACTGCCCGCGGTACTGGAGGTCCCGCACGTCGGGAGGACCCCGGAGTTCCGCGCGGAACTGGTGGCCACGGCGAACGGGACGCTCTCGGAACGCGGCCTCGGCACGGTGGAGGCGCCCTCGCCCGAGCTGGTCCGGCTGCTGCACACCGTCGCGAACAGCGAACTGACACTCGACCTGCGGCTCGACGGCGATCCGGCGTACCGGGCCGTCGGTTGCGTGTCCGATCGCGGCGCGGTCGCGATCGGCGTCTCTGGCACCGACGTCGAGCTGTCGGCGCTGCGGGAACCGCTCGTCGCCGCGACCTTGCTGCAGGCGTTGCCGCCGTGCGACCAGGGGCGGGGACTCTCGGTCAACCTGCGCGTCGACGACTACACGGCCGCGTGCGAGGCGGGGGAGCGCGGCGGGCAGCCGGCGTTTTCCGACGTCCTTCGTGACGCCGGGCTGCGTGAACCCGAGGTCATCGTGATGGTGCGGATCGCGACACAGCGGATCGGCAGCGGGCGGCTCGGCGCGACCAGGAAGTCGTGGGAGGGCCGCTGGGTGCGCGGCGAGGGCACGTTGACCTGGGTGGACACCCCCGACGGCCGCTACGGGCTTCGTCGCGACCGGGGCTGGCTGACCATCACCCCGCTCGACGCGGCGCGGCTCAAGACGATGGCGTACGAGCTGTTCACCGGGGCTCGCCAAGCAGGTTAACGAGGGTTAACATCGCGGGGTGACGCACACCGCCGACGCCCCAGAAGTGCTCTGGCGCCCTGAGCCGAGCCGCCTGTCCGACACCAAGATCGACGCGTTCCGCCAGTGGCTGCGCGCCGAACGCGGCGTGGAAGTCGACGACTACAACGCGCTGTGGGAGTTCTCCGTCCAGCGCGGACCGGAGTTCTGGTCCGCCGTCGCCGACTTCCTCGGCCTGCGCTGGCACGACGAGCCCGGTGCGGTGCTCACCGGCGAGATGCCGAACGCGCGATGGTTCGAGGGCGGCACGCTGAACTACGCCGAGCACTCGCTCATGCCCGGTGTCGCGGGCGCCGCGAAGGCCGACGACGAGGTCGCCGTGATCTTCCATCGCGAAGACGGCCTCTCGTCGCAGCTGACCTTCGGTGCCCTGCGGTCCGCCGTCGCCTCCGCGCGGGAAGGGCTGCGGAAGCTGGGAGTGGCCAAAGGGGACAGGGTCGTCGCGCTGGCGCCGAACTGCCCGCAGACGCTGATCGCCTTCCTCGCCACCGCGAGCCTCGGCGCGATCTGGTCGTCGTGCTCGCCGGACTTCGGCGTCCGCGCGATCACCGACCGGTTCGCGCAGATCGAGCCGAAGGTGCTGATCGCCGTCAACGGCTACGTCTACAATGGACGGTGGTTCGACAGCCGGTCGACGGTGAACGCCCTGCGCGACGAAATCTCCACGCTCGAAGCCACGGTGCTCATCGACTACGCGGGCGGCCGCCTCGACGGCACGCTCGACTGGGACACGCTGCTCGCCGACAACGCCGGCGCGGAACTGGCCTTCGAACCCGTCGAATTCGGTCACCCGCTGTGGGTCCTGTACTCCTCGGGGACCACCGGCCTGCCGAAGGGCATCGTCCACGGGCACGGCGGCATCACCCTCGAACACCTCAAAGCCCTTGCCCTGCAAAGCGATCTCGGCCCGGGCGACCGGTTCTTCTGGTTCACCACCACCGGCTGGATGATGTGGAACTTCCTCATCTCCGGCCTGCTGACCGGAACCACGATCGTGCTCTTCGACGGCAGCCCGGGACATCCGGACCTGAACGTGTTGTGGCACTTGGCCGAACAGCACCGCGTCACCTACTTCGGCACGTCGGCGCCGTACATCCAGAGCTGCCTGAAGGCCGGCATCAAACCGGCCGAACGCTACGACCTCACCGCGTTGCGCGCCTTGGGATCCACCGGCGCGCCGCTGAGCGTCGAGGGCTTCCGGTGGATCGTCGACGAGGTCGGCAAACGCGTCCAGATCTGCTCGGTCTCCGGCGGCACGGACCTGTGCGCGGCGTTCGTCGCCTCCGCCCCGGACGTCCCGGTCTGGCTGGGCGAGCTTTCCGTCCGCGCGCTCGGCGCCGCCGTCGCCGCGTTCGACGAGCACGGGAAGCCCGCCGTGGAGACGGTCGGTGAACTGGTGATCACCGAGCCGATGCCGTCGATGCCGGTGTACTTCTGGAACGACCCGGACGGCTCACGGCTGCGCGAGGCTTACTTCGAGATGTACCCCGGGATCTGGCGGCACGGCGACTGGATCCGGATCACCGGCCGCGGCTCCGCGGTCATCTACGGGCGCAGCGATTCGACGCTCAACCGCGGCGGCGTCCGGATGGGCACGGCCGAGTTCTACCGCGTCGTCGAGTCGTTCGACCAGGTCGCGGATTCGCTGGTGATCGACACGTCTGCGGCGGGAAACGAGGACGGGCAGCTGCTGTGCTTCCTCGTGCTGGCCGAGGGCGCGTCGCTCGACGAGGTCGAGCCCGCCCTGCGCAAGGAACTGCGCGGCGCCCTCTCGCCGCGGCACGTGCCCGACCGGTTCGTCCAGGTGAGCGAAGTGCCCCGGACGCTCAACGGCAAGAAATGCGAGGTTCCGGTCAAGAAGATCCTTTCGGGGGTTTCACCTGACCGCGCCGTCAGCCGGGATGCCCTGCTGAACCCCGACGCCCTTGTACCGTTCGTGGAGCTGGCGAGGAGTTAACGGGAGCGGGATTTGGCGGGCGCTTGGCGGGTGGCGGGTGCCACCTCGGTGGCGGTGATCACCTGGGTGACGCGGCTGGCCGGACTG
Organism: Amycolatopsis sp. lyj-108; assembly: GCF_046549005.1. Lineage (NCBI taxonomy): Bacteria > Bacillati > Actinomycetota > Actinomycetes > Pseudonocardiales > Pseudonocardiaceae > Amycolatopsis > Amycolatopsis sp. lyj-108. Next base: position 90,873 of record NZ_JAJPWQ010000002.1, read on the forward strand.
CTGGCCCTGGTCTCGGTGCTGGTCCCGGCCGGACGGCGCACCCTGCGCGGACGCGTCGCCGAATGGCTGGAACTGCCGCACGAGGCCACGGTCGGCGCGGCGACGGTCGCGCTGGTGACCGGGGTGCTGCTGATGCTGCTCGCCACCGGCCTCAACCGGCGCAAGCGCCGAGCCTGGCAACTGGCGGTCGCCGCCGCCGCACTGCTGACCGTGTCGCACCTCGGGCTGCGGCACGCCCTCGGCGCCGGGCTCGTGTCGCTCGCGCTGCTGATCGCCCTGATCGCGACGCGGCGCCACTTCATCGCGCTCCCCGATCCGGTGACCGGCCGATGGCGCGCGATCCGGGTCTTCCTGCAGCTGACGGCGGCCGGCGTCGCGATCAACTTCGTCCTGTTGTCGGTCGCGCCCGTCGCCGCGAGTGCCGTCGACCGCCTGGCACAGTCGATGCTGGCCCTGATCGGCGTGAGCGGTCCAGTGGTGTTCCCCGCGCTGTGGCTGGAGGACCTGTCGGCCGCCGTCGGCCTCCTGTTCGGCATCGGCGCGGTCCTGCTGGCGGCGTACTTCCTGCTCCGCTCGGCCGAACCCGCACCGGAGCTGACCGACGACGAGGTCGAGCGGCTCAGGGCGCTGCTGGGCGAGCGGGACTCGCTGGGCTACTTCGCGCTGCGCCGGGACAAGTTCGTGGTCTTCTCGAAGTCGGGGAAGGCCGCCGTGACCTATCGCGTGATCGCCGGTGTCGCGCTGTGCTCGGCGGACCCACTCGGCGACCCGGAAGCGTGGCCCGGCGCGATCGAGGAGTACCTGGACGTCTGCCGCCGGTACGCCTGGACCCCGGCGGCCATGGGCTGCTCGGAACTGGGCGCGACCGTCTGGGCGCGCTTCGGGCTGGAGGTGCTGGAGATCGGCGACGAGGCCGTCGTGGATACGGAGACCTTCACCCTCGAAGGCCGCGTCATGCGCGGAGTCCGCCAAGCCGTCTCACGCACGAAGCGCGCCGGCTACACGGTCCGCGTCCGCAAGGCCGAAGACCTGCCTCTCGCCGAGTTGAACGAACTCCGCACCCTCGCCGCCACCTGGCGCGGCACAGACACGGAACGCGGCTTTTCGATGGCACTCGGCCGCATGGGCGACCCGGGCTCGGTCCTGGTCACCGCCGAGCACGACGGCCGGGTGCGCGGCCTCCTCCAGTTCGTTCCGTGGGGCGAGAAGGGCCTCTCGCTGGACGTCATGCGCCGCGACCGGACCGCCGACAACGGCGTCAACGAACTGATGATCTCCGAACTTCTCCTCACGACCCCCGCACGGCACGTCTCCCTGAACTTCGCCGCCTTCCGCGCGGTGCTGGAGCAAGGCCAGCGCATCGGCGCCGGCCCCGTCGCCCGCCTGTCCGCCCGGACATTGCGATTCTTCTCACGCTGGATCCAGATCGAGACCCTCTACCGCTTCAACGCGAAGTTCCAGCCCCGCTGGGTCCCGCGCTACCTGGCCTACCCCGCGGCCCGCGAACTCCCCCGAGTCGGCGTCGCCGTCTTCGAAGCCGAAGGCCTCGGCGGCCGCCCATCCGGCCTGCTCAGAGCCCTGCAACGCGTCTAAGGGGGCCCCCTTCCAAGGGGGTCCACGGGGTGTGTAACCTATTTGAGCAGTGGTCGTTGGGCCTGGGAGGCTTCGCCTAGTCTGGTCTATGGCGCCGCACTGCTAATGCGGTTGGGGGTAACCCCCCCTCCCGGGTTCAAATCCCGGAGCCTCCGCTGGTGCCTGTTCCGGCAGGTGCTAGATTGATAACTGAACAAGCGCCCGTAGCTCAGCTGGATAGAGCATCTGACTACGGATCAGAAGGTCAGGGGTTCGAATCCCTTCGGGCGCACGTCTGGTTGAGACAGCACTAAGGCCCTCCCGTTCGCGGGAGGGCCTTTTTGTCTGTCCTGTGTAAACGATTGAGACCCACCCGGGAGTCGAACCCGGAGTCCAACGGCTTTGCAGGCCGCCGCACGACCGTCGTGAAGTGGGCCAGGTTCAGATCATCGTGCCCTCGGCAGGAGTCGAACCTGCGTTCCCGGCTTCGGACGCCGGCGTCGTATCCGTTGGACCACGAGGGCTTCGCGGAGGATGCAGGATTCGAACCTGCGCGACGCTCTCACGCCGACCACCGTTTTCGGGACGGTTGCCTTACCGGACTCGGCCAATCCTCCTTGCTGTGCAGCTTGGTCGGACGCCCGCGAGTCGAACGCGGTGACTCCTGATCCCAAATCAGGCGGGGTCGCCAGTGCCCCTCGCATCCGTCGACCGGCGTATCCCCCTCCGATACGCCGACCAGTACCCCTGCCAGGACTCGAACCTGGGACCTCCGCATTCGTAGTGCGGCGCTCTGTCCACCTGAGCTACAGGGGTGAGGTGGAGACGAGTGCACGCCTCCACCGGCGCTCGTCCTGGCCGCCTCCTTCGGCGACGGGGATGAGCTTTTGGGAAAAGTCTTCTGTTATCAAGGTTCGCGCTGAAATGGGCAGCGTCGCGTGTCGGCGAAGCGAACTATTTCGAGTTTCGCCCTCGCTAATAAGAGAATTGTTTTAAGGCGCACTAAAAAGAGAAGCCGCCCGAATCGGTTTCCCGATGGGCGGCTCCCTGACCTCACGCGCTATGGCGTCACGATGGGGAGCCTTCGCCGGCCAGAACTCGCTGACCAGGGCAGGATGACGGTCGTCGACCATGGATCGACGGACATGCGGCAGTGGACGCGAGAGCCGGATGCCGGCGCTGCGCCTTTCGCTCATGCATGTTCATCATGACTGCTCCTGTGGTCGGTCGAGTGCCTTAACTATGGCGGATAAATCTAGGTAATGCAATCATATTTCCGAGTTCCCCTCCGTGGATGAGGGTTGTGGCCGGGCGCTCTGTGCGCGTACCCACGTGGCGAAGTTGATGTTCGCCCGGTTGAGGGTGTTGCGCTGCCGCAAGTTGGCCTAGCGTCTCACTGTGAGCTTGGAAGAGATCTCTCGAGAAGCAGTGCTCGCGGCGATCGCTGAGCACGAAGACGTTGGTGGCGAACACTTCAGGCGACGGCAGGGTGTACTGCGTGCTTCTCGCTATGTCGTGATGCACGAGGGCCGGGAGTACGACGCGAAAGCGCTTGCGGTGTTCGCGCATCGCTCCGTAGTCGGTGCGGCACTCGATGTGTCTGACTTTGGTCCAGCGGAGGAAAAGCTGGTTGCGCGACTGGGGCGTATCGGGTTTGAGTTCAGGAACGTCGAAACTCACCAGCTGGCTGTCGGCGGTGAAGGGTTCGGTGAGATCCCGGGTAATCCGGAGGGAACTACGTTCGTCAACCGACGAGATGCTTTCGATCGTGGAGTCCACAGGCAGCTCCAGGCCGGTATTTCTGGAACTGGCGAAACTGGCGCGAAGTCTATCGTCGTCTCTGGGGGATACTCGGACGACAAAGACTTTGGTGACGAGATAATTTATACTGGCCACGGCGGGCGAGGTAAATCAGGTAAGCAGGTTAAAGATCAAAGTTTCAGTGCTAGCGGTAATGCTGCGTTAGTGACTAGTAGTGCTACTGGTGAGCCGGTCCGGGTCATCCGCGGCGCGGATGAGAAATCGTCGTATGCACCAGACTCGGGTCTTCGATATGACGGACTTTATCGAGTTGCCGAGGTGTGGCGCCAGCTTGGTGCAGACGGCTTCATGGTTTGCCAGTTCCGCATGATGAAGCTGACGGTCAGAACCGCTGCAGCTGCTGAACCGCAAGCGCAGGCTACGTTGATGCCGATCCCCGCAGGCAATGAGACGCCTGAGCGGGTTGCGGCCAAGGTTCAGCGCTTAGTTAGGTCCACCCAGGTGGTCAACTATGTGAAGCAAGTGCACGACGACGTGTGTCAGACTTGCGGAGTGCGACTTAAGATCGGCGATAGAGCCTATTCTGAAGGTGCTCACATTCGCGGACTTGGACGTCCGCACAATGGGCCTGATGTCTATTCGAACGTCCTTTGTTTATGTCCCAACTGTCATGTGTTGTTTGACTACGGGGCGATGGTTATTGGTAGTGACATGAAGGTGATGGTGCACGGCGACGTGGTGGGTGAACTGCGTCTGCATACTGACCATCGAGTTGCTATGGAGCATCTCGATTACCATCGGGAGCACTACTCCTAAGGTCAGGTTCGGTTCTGGCGATGGGGCTGGCTCCCAAAGACGCTGGTCAGCGCATGCCGGATCAACCCCGCCAGATCCGCTTCCCCGTCCGTCTCCGCCCAGCGCACAAGAGCCACATGCGCCGCCCCCAGGCACGCCATAGCCGTAGCCCGCACCTGAAACACTTCGTCCGGCGAAGGCGAAGAGCCACTAAGAGCAGCCACGATCGCATCCGCTGTCGCGTACTGGCTGTCCAGATGCCGTGCCCGCAGCGCCGGCACCGAGATCATCAGCCGTAGCCGAGCCAGCAGGAACGCCTTCTCCCGCGAGGACCCCAAAGCGGCGGTCGACTCCAGCGCGCGCCCGATCCGAAGAGGCAACGGCCCGGGAGGCTGCCCAAGCACGGCCGAAGCGGTGACGGGGTCGTATTCGTCGTAGAGGACCAGGTCCTCCTTCGTCGGGAAGTGCCGGTACACCGTCATCGCCGAGACGCCGGCGGCCGCGGCGACGTCGGCGACGGTGGTCGCGTCGTAGCCGATCTCCGTGAAGAGGCGGATGGCGTGTGTTTGCACAAGAAGCCGGGTTTCGGCGCGCTGGCGGTCTCGGAGGCTCACGTGGTAGACACTATCAAAGTGTTAGTCACTAACATCTGGGGTGCGTATGAAGACGGCATTGGTGACGGGAGCCTCGCGCGGGATCGGGGCGGCGATCGCGCGAAGGCTCGAGAAGGACGGCATAACCGTCCTGAGGCAAAACAGAAGTCAGGCCGACTTGTCGACGATGGAAGGTGTCGACATGGCCTTGGAGGGCATCGGCAGCCTGGACATCCTGGTCAACAACGCGGCAGCCGCACCGCGAGGGCCGATCGAGACGGACACGCCCGAGGGCTTCGATCACCTGATGGCGGTGAACGTGAAGGCGCCGTACTTCCTCATCCAACGCGCACGGATCAACGACGGCGGCCGCATCATCAACGTCTCGTCGGTCGCCACGAGGATGGCCAACCCGGCGCAGACGTCGTTCGCGATGACCAAGGGCGCGCTCGAGACGATGAGCCGCACCCTCGCCCACCAGCTCGGACCCCGCGGGATCACGGTCAACATCGTCGCGCCCGGCGCCACCAGGACCGCGGACAACGGCGAGATCTTCACGCCGGAGCTCGAGGCCGCCATCAAAACCCTCACGGCGCACCGGAGGCTCGGCACCGCGGAGGACATAGCGGACGTCGTCGCGTTCCTCGCCTCCGACGACGCCCGGTGGGTGACGGGGCAGGTCCTCGACGCGAGCGGCGGGTTGTTCCTCGGGCCGCCGGGCCAAGGCGCAGAATAGGGCGGTGACGTGGTTCAGCGAGGACGAGCTCCGCAGGCAGGCCGGTGACGTCTCCTTCGCGCGCGGGACCAAGTACCTGGAGTCGGTCGAGACGCTGGACGACGTCGCGGGCGGGGTCGCGGCGGTGGTCAGCGGCACCGACCGGTACACGGTCCGGTTGCGCAACGTCGACGGCGAGCTGGTCGGCGAGTGCTCCTGCCCGCACGCGGCGGACGGCTTCTTCTGCAAGCACTGCGTGGCCGTCGGGCTGCTGGTCCTCGAGGGGGTGGCGGACGGCGGCGCGGCCGACATCCGCGGGTACGTCGAAACCCTCGCCCACGCCGAGCTGGTCGAGCTACTCGTCGGGCACGCGAACGAGGACCCGGCCCTGTTCCGCAAGCTTTCGCTCATGGCGGGCCGCGAGGACCTCGGCGCGTTGCGGCGGCATGTCGAGGGAACGTTGCGGTTGCGCGGTTTCGTCGGTTTCCAGGGCACGGTCGCGTACACCGAGAAGGTGCGCGAGGTGCTCGCCACCGCCAGGGAACTCATGGACGGGCCGCTGTTGTGCCGCGTCATCGAGTTGGTGGTGGAGGCGCTGGACTTCGTCGAGGACTCCTTCGGCGCGCTCGGCTCCGAGGTGGCGGGCGCGCTCGCGTTGTACGCGGAGGCTTGCGCGGACTCGCCGCCGGAGCCCAAGGAGCTCGCGGAGTGGTTGCTACGGCTGGATCTCGACGGTTCTGGCCGCGTCGACGTGAACATCGCGGACTTCACCGCGGGCCTCGGTTTCGAGGGGCTCGCGGTGTTCCGAGCAGGCGTCGAGGAGCGGTGGCGGCTCGACGACGGCGAGGACCCGTACCGCAGCCGCAAACTCCAGCGGCTCCGCGAAGGGTTCGCGGCGATGCGGAACTGGCGAGCCTAGAACCGCTGGCGGTTGCGGTACAGCTCCTCCAGATCCCGTTGCCCGGCCTGGTCGCCGGTGTCGGCGGCCGCGCGGAACCAGTGCTCGGCCTCTTGGAAGTTCCCGTGGTCGGCGGCCAGCCTGCCGAGGTTGGTGTACGCGGGAACGCTGCCGAGTTCCGCGGCCTTCCGGTACCAGGCGGTGGCTTCGCCGGGGTCGTTCCGGTCGTTGGCCAGCACACCCAGGTTCGTCATCGCGGCGGCGTCGCCCCGTTTGGCGGCCTTGAGATACCAGTGTTCGGCGGCGTCGAGTTCGCCGCGGCGGTGTAGCACCAGGCCCAGCCGGACGGCGGCTTCGGGGGCGCCGGCGGCCGCGGCCGCGTGGTAGCAGCTTTCGGCGCGCGCGAGATCGTTCCGTTGCTGGGCCTGGTGGCCGAGTTTGCACAGCGCGGAAGCGTCGGCCTCTTCCCCCGCCTTGCGCCACCAGGGTTCCGCTTCGGCCGTCCGGCCGGTGTCGCAGAGCACGGCGCCGAGCGTGATCATCCCTTCGACGTTGCCGGCCTCCGCGGCCTCGCCCGCCCAGTACGCGGCCTCGTCGAGCTCGCCGCGCCGATGCAGCGCCCGCGCCAGTTCCGCCATCGCCTCGACCCGGCCCTCGGTGGCCGCTCGCCGCCACCAGTCCTCGGCGGCGGCAACGTCACCCCGCCGCGCACAGAGATTTCCCAGATGCGACATGGCATGCGAATCACCGGCGGTCGCGGCTTCGCGGTACCAACGTTCGGCCTTCTCCGGTACGCCGCGTTCGGCGAGGAGGTGCGCCAGGTTGCCCATCGCGACCCTGTCCCCGCCCTCGGCGGCCTTCCGGAGCCACACCTCGGCCTCGTCGAGATCGCCGCGCTCCAACGCGGTGGATCCCATACGTGCCATGGCGATCACGTGTCCGCGTTCCGCGGCCTTCCGGTTCAGATAGTCGTCGACCCGGGTGTTCCACTTACGTTTCTCGGCGCCCACAAGCCCGCTCCTTCCGGCAGCGTCCCTGGGGTAGTCGCTGCTCAGGGCCCGGATGTGACAACAACTACCGGGTGTCATCGCCGTGTCGCACCCGGTTTCCGCACCCGTCGCGGCGATACTTGGCGCTCCCCATCCCCGTCGAGAGGAATCGCGCGGTGGCCACGCGTACCCGGCAGATGACCACGGCCCAGCGGCTGCTCCTGTTGATCACCCTCGCCGCCGTCGTGCTCGCGGTCTTCTGGTTCGTGAGCGGCAAGGGCGACGCGCTGCAACCCACTCCGGCGAACACGGCCAGCGCGGCCGACGCGCGCAAGCAACTGGACGAGCTCACCGTCGCGCCGCGCGGTTCGATGGACGGCTACGACCGCAAGAGGTACCCGCATTGGGACAACCAGGGCAACAACTGCAACACGCGCGAGTTCGTGCTCAAGCGTGACGGCAAGGACGTCAAGGCCGGTTCGGACTGCGCCCCGACCTCCGGCAGCTGGACGAGCATCTACGACGGCGAGACCTGGACCAAGCCGACCGACGTCGACATCGACCACATGGTCCCGCTCGCGCAGAGCTGGGTCAGCGGCGCGAAGTCGTGGACCGAGGAGAAGCGGCGCCAGTTCGCGAACGACCTGACGCGGCCGCAGCTGTTCGCCGTCACCGACAACGTCAACCAGGAGAAGAGTGACAAGGCGCCGGACCAGTGGAAGCCGCCGCTCGTCTCGTTCTGGTGCACCTACGCCACCGACTGGATCACCGTGAAGCACTACTACGGCCTCACGGTCACCACCGCGGAGAAGAGCGCGCTCGGCGATATGCTCGGTCGTTGCTGATCAGCTCCGCTTCGGGTTGGCTGGGCGCATGACGACCTTCGTACTGATCCACGGCGGTGGCGGCAGCGCCTGGGACTTCCACCTCCTCGAGGCGGAACTGGCGGGCCGCGGCCACGACGTCGTCGCGGTGAACCTGCCGATCGAGGACGAGAAGGCGGGTTTCCCGGAGCACGTCGACGCCGTCGTGAAAGCGATCGGCGACCGCCGCGATCTCGTCGTGCTCGGCCATTCCTACGGCGGTTTCACCGCGCCGATCGTCGCCGGCGAGGTTTCGGCACGGCTGCTCGTGATGCTGACCCCGATGATCCCGAAGCCGGGCGAAACACCGGGGGACTGGTGGGGCAACACGGGTTTCGAGGACGCCGAGGACCTCAGCGACGAGGAGAAGTTCTACAACGGCGTCCCCGCGTCCATCGTCGCGGACGCGGGCTCGCACGGCCGGAACCAGGTCAGCGCCGAATGGGGACAGCCGTGGCCGCTGGAAAAGTGGCCGGACGTCCCGACGAAGGTCCTCATCGCGCGCGAAGACCGCTTCTTCACGCCCGACTTCCAACGCCGGGTCGTCCAGGACAGGCTCGGGTTCGCGCCGGACGAGATCGACGGCTCCCACTCCGTGCCCTTGAGCCACCCGAAGGAACTGGCGGACCGCCTGGAGTCCTACGTCACCAGCGATCCAGCCGCATGACCTCTTCGAGCGGCTGACGCGCAGCGGGCTTGAAGGTGGCGCCGGTGTAGAACGCCGTCGGGATGAGCGCGGCCTGGTGCACGTTGTCCGGCAGGCCGAGGATCTCCGCGGCCTCCTTCTCGTACGCGAGGTGCAGCGTCGTCCACGCCGTGCCGAGCGTGACCGCCCGCGCCGCGAGCATGTAGCTCCACACCGCAGGCAGCAGATTCCCCCACAGCGGGGCCTGGTTGCCGGCGGGCAGTTCGGCGCTGTTCGTCTCCAGACACGGGATGACGTGCACGGGCACCTCGCCCATCTTGTCGGCCAGGTACTCGACGCTGGAGCCGACGCGCTTCTGCACCTTCGACCGTTCGGGGTCGTCCGCGAACAGTTTCCCGGCCGCGTTCGGGGAATCCAGGTACTCGCGGCACGCCCGCTGATAGAGCTTCCCGAGTTCGGCCCGCTGCCCGGGATCGGTGATCACGAGCCAGTGCCAGCGCTGGGTGTTCGACCCGCTCGGCGCCTGCAACGCGGTCTGCAGGGCGTGTTTCACCAGTTCGAGGGGGACCGGCCGGGTCAGGTCCAGTCGTTTGCGGACGGTTCGAGTGGTCGTCAGCAGCTCTTCGGGCGTCATCCGGCGATTATGTCGTTATGATCCGCTGGTGGGGAGGCCGCCGCGCGAACGAGGGATGGGCACCTTGTTGCGCCATGTCCTCGAATTGACCGAGGCGGACGTCTCCGCGTTCTTCGAAGACATCGGGCTGGGGGACTACCGTCCGCGGTTCACGCCGTTCGTCCGCGCCATCGTCACGCACGGGCCGCTGCCCATCCGCGATCTCGCCGTCGAAGTCGGCGTGACGCATTCCGCGGCCAGCCAGACGATCGCGCAGATGGCGCGCCAGGACCTCGTCTCGCTCCGGCCCGGGACGGACGCCCGGCAAAGGATCGTTTCGCTGACCGAGAAGACGCGGCGCCTGATGCCGACCCTCGAAGCCGAGTGGGCCGCGACCAGCGCCGCGGCCGAGCAGCTGGAAGCCGAACTGCCGTACCCGCTCAGGGAAGTACTGGTCGCCGCCGTCGAGGCCTTGGAGCGGAAATCGCTCCGGGACCGCATCGCCGAGACGGACGCCGCGCTCAGGCCGGCGCGTCGGCCCGGTCCAGGTTGAACACGGCCCAGACGTACTTGCCGCCGGAGCAGAGCTCGTGTCCCCAGTCCTCGGACAACGCGTGCACCAGCTGGAGACCGCGGCTGCGCGCAGCCATCGGCGACGGTTCCTTCAGCTTCGGCCGCTTCGTCCCGGAGTCGAAGACCCGCAGGGTGAGCCTTCCCTCGGCGTACTCGACCTCGAGCCTGTCCGGCTTCTCGCCGTGCTCGAAAGCGTTCGTGACCAATTCGGACGTCGCCAAGAGGACGTCGTCGACAGCCGGGCCGTGAAGGCCGAGGCCGACCAGAGTCGCCCGCACCGCCTGCCGCGCGACGGCGGGCGCCGTCACATCCACCGGCAAGGGGAGGGAGGCCACCGGCAACGAGCCCTCCGATCGTGTCTTGGACATCGTCATGGTTCCGCACCTCCCCTCATGAGAGACTCCCAGATCGCTGTTCGCCTCCCAGTTACCCACAAGAGCCGAGGACGAATCAGGTTCCGTCGGTGAGTTCCGTCTCGGTCAATCCTTCGCGCAGTTTCTTCAGCGTGGAGGCCAGCAAACGTGACACCTGCATCTGGGATACCCCGACCCGGCGCGCGATATCCGACTGGCTCATCCCGGACCCGAATCGCAGCGCGACGATCTTGCGCTCCCGGTCGGGCAGCCGTTCCAGCATCGGCCGCAACGCCTCGCGCAGCTCCGCCTGGCTCAAGTTGGCGTCCGCCTCGCCGAAGCGGGTGTGCGCCGAGTTCTCCAAGAGGTTGTCCAGCGAGGCCCCGTACCGGCCCTGACCGGCGCGGAGACCCTCGTAGACCTCGTCGATCGGGACGCCGAGATGGGCGGCGATCTCACTGGGCTTCGGCGCGCGGGAAAGCCGGACCGTCAGCTCCTCGCGCACGGCCGAGATGTTCGCGTTCAGCTCCTTGAGCCGCCGCGGCACCCGGACCGACCAGCTGTTGTCGCGGAAGTGATGCCGGAGTTCGCCGGAGATGGTCGGGACCGCGAACGCCAGGAAATCGCTGCCCTGGCCGGGATCGAACCGGTCGACGGCGTGGATCAGCCCGATCGTCGCGATCTGGACCAGATCCTCCATCGACTCGTCCCGGTTGCGGAACTTGCGCGCCAGATTGCGCGCGAGCTCCAGATGAGCGCGCACGAGCTCGTCTCGGAGCCCTTCACGCTCGGGCGCGTCCAGTGGCAACGCGCACATACGCTCGAACAGGGCCGGAACGTCCGCGCCGTCTCGCCCGACGGGTTCCGTCACGGCCGGGCCGCCTCGCTCTCCCGGATGAGCTCCACCCTGGACAGGTAGCCGCCGTCGGCCGGGACGACACTCCGTCGCGCGGACGTCGCCAGCGCGGTGAGCAGCTGCCAGGACAGCCCGGTCTCGTCGTCGGGTTCCGGAGAGTCCGAAAGGACGGAGACGGTCACTTCGATCCGCCCGTCCTTCCACGAGAAAACACAGGTCAGGTGGCCGTCGGTGGCGGACGGGAGCAGCATGGAGCAGGCTTCGTCCACCGCCATTCTGAGATCTTCGACAGCGTCCAGATCGAAGTCCTGGCGCATCGCGATATCCGCGACGATCGTCCGGAGAGTCGGCACCACATGCGGTACCGCGGCCGTGCGAACCTCGATGAGTTGAGCGCCCGCCCCGCCGGGCGGGGTGTTGTCCACCACGTGTGTTCCTCTCTCGAGCAGCGCTGCCGGTCCGGTGCTGGATCACTTCCCTGGGTGTGAGCAAACCAAACCCACGTTTGACGCGCGCAGGGGGCGGGCATGTAACCGGCGACAAACGATCTCCTGGGAAGGCGGGGACCGACATGGCTGACGTGAGCCGGCTGCCGAACGTGGTGGCGGAAGAGTGGGACTGGCAGCTCCGTGGGTCGTGCCGAGGCGCCGACAGCAGCTTGTTCTTCCACACGGACAACGAGCGTGGTTCGGCCCGTGAGCGGCGCGAATCGCGGGCCAAGGCCATCTGCCAGACGTGCCCCGTGCTGGCGCAGTGCCGTAAGCACGCGCTCGCGGTGCAGGAGCCCTATGGCATCTGGGGTGGTCTCGGCGAGATCGAGCGCCGCGAGCTGTTCCTCCGTGAACGCCGCGCCGGGCGCAAGACGTTGACCGCGCATTGAGCGCGTCCCAGGCGCCGGTCGGCGACGCGCGCGACGGCGATCGCGGCGCCCCGTCCGTACTGGGTTAGGGTTGGGACTGTCGTTGCGGGGACAGCCACGCCTACCCGCCGAAGAAGAGCGTGCGTCCGTGTCCGGACTGGGCGCGGCCGTCGCTTGAGACCACAGGCGCGTTCCGGCGCTGAGCGTCGGTTCTCACCTGATGAGGAGAATGTGCATGCCCGCAGCGGACCAGAACACCACGCCGCCCGGTTTCAGCATCACGCTGGACGCCGACGCGTCTGAACCGCGTGTGGTGGTCACCGGTGAGCTAGACCTGCTGACGAGCCCGCAGCTTCAGGAGACCCTCGGGGCCCTGATCACGGACAAACCGTCGGGCCGGGTGGTCGCCGACCTGACCGGTGTGACCTTTTTCGATTCCTCGGCGCTGAACGTGGTGCTCCAGGCACAGCGTCAGGCCGCCGAGAAGGCGGTCGAGCTCGAAGTGGTGCCGAGCCCGCAGGTGAGCCGCGTGATCGAGCTCACCGGCGTCGCCGAGCACCTCAGCGTGTCGGAGGAGCCCCCCGCCTGATCCCCCGCTACGGTCGTGGGCTCGTGATCCACGACGCCTGGGGGCTGCACGATGATGGGGCGGACGCATGCCCTGACCGGCTGGTGCGCGGGGCTCGCGCTCGCACCCGTGGTCGGCGCGGGCACGGTGCACCAAGCGGTCGTGTTCGCCGCGACCACCGCAGGGTTCGCCCTGCTGCCCGACCTCGACCACCCGGGCGCTCGCGCCTCGAGACTGCTCGGCTGGTTCACCGGCGCGATCTCCTGGCTGCTTCGCCGGGTCTCCGCGGCTCTCTACGCACTGACCAAGGGACCTCGGGACGAGAAGGTCACCGGTAAACACCGTCATCTCTCGCACACCGTGCTGTTCGCCGTCGGCCTCGGCTTCCTGACCTCCTGGGGCACCACCGAAGGCGGACCGTGGGCGGTGTTCGGCGTCGTCATCCTCGGCCTGCTGCTCGCGGAAGGCGCGCTCGGCGACTGGCTGCTGCCGGTCAGCGGCGCCGCGGTCGCGTGGTGGGTGTGGACCGCCCCGCCGGACAAGGCGGCGCAACTCGCGGAGATCTCCGGCTGGCTCGGCATCGCCGTCGCGGCCGGGTGTTTCGTGCACTGCCTCGGCGACGCGCTGACCGAGTCCGGCTGCCCGTTCCTGTTCCCGATCCCCATCGCGGGCGAGACCTGGTACGAGATCCGGCCGCCGAAGCCGCTGCGGTTCCGCACCGGCAAGAACGTGGAGAACCGGCTGATCTTCCCGGTGTTCGCGGTCGCCGCGGTGCTGCTGATCCCGGGCGTCTGGGAGTACCTGTTCACCACGGTCCAGGGGTTGTTCACGCCGGAAGGCACGCAGACCGCGGTGCAGTGAGGAATGCCCTCGTCGCCGTCGGCGTTGAATCGGAACGCCGGACCCGGTTGAGGAGGGGGAACAGTGGACAAGCCAGTGCTGCGCGCCGACGCGCGCCGCAACCGAGCGAAGGTGCTCGCAGCCGCCGAAGAGGCCTTCGCCGTCAACGGCCTCGCCGTCCCCCTCGACGAGATCGCCCGCATCGCCGGTGTCGGCGCGGGCACGGTGTACCGGCATTTCCCCAGTAAGGAAGCGCTCTTCCAGGCGGTCGTCCTCGACCGGCTCGAACAGTTCGCGCGGGAAGCTCGCGACCTGCTGACCGCCGAAGACCCCGGTGAAGCGTTCTTCGACTTCTTCAAACGCGTCGTCCAGCAGGCATCCCGCAACCGGGCGGTGTGCGACGCGCTCGCCGAGACGACCGGGCTGGGTTTCAAGGCGAACGCGGGCAACGATTTCCGGTCGGCGACGCAGGCGCTGCTGACGCGGGCACAGGCCGCGGGCGCGGTGCGCGAGGACATCGACGGCGACGACCTGCGCGCCCTGATCGCCGGTTGCCTCGCCGCGGAACGGTATTCGCTCGAGGAACGCCACCTGGTACGGATCGTTGTCGACGGTTTGCGCACGTTGCGTGACAAAACGTAAGATCGACGCGAGAAGTCCTCGTACCTGCGCTTCGCATGGCGAGGGGGTGCCGGATGTTCCGTCAAGGTCCCACCACCGGTTCCGTCACGGTCGCGGCCATCGCGGGTCTCGCCACCGGACTGCTCGTCGCCGCCCTTTTGGTGGCAGGCCGCGAGCCGCAACCCCGCGTCCACGAAGTCGGCACGACCCCTTCCCCGACGACGACCTCCCGTTCGGTCGGGCCGGTCACGGTGACCGTGCCGGGAAGCGCGCCGGAACCGCTCGTCATCACCCGCACCAGCACGCCGGCGCCGCGCACGGTGACCAGGACCGTGACGCCGTCCACCACCTCGACGGTGCTCCCACCCAGCACGACCGGTACGGGATACCGGAGGGACTGAAGGACCGTGAAGGCCGCCCCCGATGAACGGCCTCCACGGTCATCCCCTGTGGCTAGCCGACGTCGCGACGCCGCCAGCCCATGAGCCCGGCCACGAGCGCGACCACGGCGACCCCGGTCAGCCAGACCAGCGGTGTCGCGGTGAACTCCGCGGCGGGCAGTTTCGGAACGTGTGAGAACGGTGAGACGTCCAGCAGCACCTGCGGCAGGTCCAGCACCGGGCCGAACAGGCTGAGCAGCAGGGCCAGCCCGGCGATCGCCCATCCCGCCGTCGAAAGTTTCGGCGCCAGGCCGAAGAGCGTCACGGCGAGGCCGACGATCACCCACACAGCCGGAAGCTGCGCCAGCGAAGCGACCACCATGTCCCCGACCGAGCCGGAGACACCGCCCGCCCGCATCCCGTTCGACAGTCCCAAGAGGACACCGCTGACCACCATCATCAGCGCCGTGCCGCCGAACGCGAACACGAGATGGCTCCCCAGCACCCGCAGCCTGCCCACGCCGGTCGCGAGCAGCGGTTCGACCCGGATCGCGGTCTCCTCGGCCCGGATCCGCAACGCGGCCTGCACCCCGTACAGCGCGATGACCATGGCGAACAGGCCCGCCATCGCCGCCATGAAGGCGTCGATCAGCCCGTCCGTACCGCCGAGACGCTGGAAGATCTCCTTCGCCTGCCGGCTTTCCCCGACGACGTCACCGATGCCGCTCGCGACCGAGCCGAACACCGCGGCGCACACCGCCGTGCCGATCAGCCAGCCGATCAACGGGCCCCGGTGCAGCCGCCACGCCAGCGCGAACGGGCTGCGCAGCGACGCCGCCGCTTCGGCGGGGCCTGGCCGCGGCGGGATGATGCCGGTGCCGACGTCGCGCCGCGGGAGCAGCGCGTAGCCGATGGCGCCGACGACCACGGTCGCGGCCAGCGGCAGCAGGAAGACCCACCAGCGCTCGTCGGCGAACGGCCGGATCTGCTGCGCCCACCCGATCGGGGACAGCCAGGAGACCCAGGTCGCGTCCGAGGTCGAGTCGCCGACCGCGCGCATCAGGAACGCGACGCCGACGGCGGTGGCGCCGATCCCGTTGGCCGTCCGCGAGTACTCGGCCACCTGGACGGCGACCGCCGCGACGGCCGTGAAGACCAGCCCGGTCGCCGCGGTGGCGGCGCCGAGCGCGAGCGCGCCGTCGGCAGGCAGCTTCGCGCCGATCATCAGCCCGGTCTCGACGAGTCCGATGAGGACACTCGCGCCGGCGGACACCAGCACTCCCGCGGTCAGCAGGGCGTACCGGCCGACCACAGCGGAGGCCAGCAGTTCCGCGCGGCCGGTGTCCTCCTCGGCCCTGGTGTGCCGGGTGACGGTGAAGACCGCCATCAGCGCGACGACCAATGCGAGGAAGCCACCGAGCCGCCACGCGGTGAACCCGCCCGCGGTCGAGAGGTCGAAGGCCGGGCCGTAGATCAGCGAGAGCGACGGGTTCGCGCCCATGCTCGCGGTGAGCCCGGCCCGTTCGGCGGCCGTCGGGTACAGCGTTTCGAACGTCCCCGACGACGTCGAGGGCATGATCCCGAGCAGGACGACCCAGATCGGCAGGACGATCCGGTCCCGCCGCAGCGCCAGCCTGGTCAGCTGCCAGGTGCCGACCAGCCCGTGCGCCGGTTCGGAGACGGTGACCGGGCGGTCCAGCGTCGCGGTCATTTCGCGCTCGCTTCGGTGGTGTAGTGGCGGAGGAAGAGCTCTTCCAGCGTCGGCGGCTGGCTGGTCAGGCTGCGGACGCCGACCTGGGTGAGCTGACGCAGCGCCTCGTCGAGGGAACGGGTTTCGACGTCGAACCGGACCCGGTTGCCCTCGACCTTGAGGTCATGGATGTTCTCCAGTTTCGTCAGCCCGTTCGGCGGGCCGGCGAGTTCGGCGGAGATCGACGTCCTGGTGAGATGCCGGAGCTCGGCCAGCGTGCCGGTCTCCACGGTGTGCCCGTTGCGGATGATGCTGACCTTGTCGCAGAGCGCCTCGACCTCGGCCAGGATGTGGCTCGACAGCAGCACCGTGCGGCCCTGCTCGCGCTCTTCCTGGATCGCGTACTGGAAGGTGGCCTCCATCAGCGGGTCGAGACCGGAGGTCGGCTCGTCGAGGATCAGCAGGTCCACGTGCGAGGCCAGCGCGGCCACGATCGCGACCTTCTGCCGGTTGCCCTTGGAGTAGGTGCGCCCCTTCTTCTTGGGGTCGAGGTCGAACCGTTCGATCAGATCCTTGCGGCGGCGCTGATCGAGCCCGCCCCGCAGCCGCCCCAGCAGATCGATCACCTCGCCGCCGGAGAGATTGGGCCAGAGGTTCACGTCGCCGGGGACGTAGGCGAGGCGCCGGTGCAGGCTCGCCGCGTCCTTCCATGGGTCGCCGCCGAGCAGGCGGACGTCGCCCGAGTCCGCGTGGAGCAGACCGAGCAGGACCCGGACGGTGGTCGACTTCCCCGCGCCGTTCGGGCCGAGGAAACCGTGCACCTCCCCAACGGGTACCCGCAGGTCAAGGCCGTCCAAAGCCTTGGTCCGGCCGAAGGATTTGTGGAGGCCGGAGATGGAGATGGCGTTTTCCATGTATTTGAAGGTACAGTGATTTCACGAAGTTGTGAAGTTAAGAAAACGTATGGATGATGTGATCACTCTGGGGGTAGTACGAGAGGATGTGCCCATGACGACGACGCCTGAGAGTGCTTCGAGCACCCAGAGAGACGAGGACGCCGTCCGCCGTTACGTGGAGCACCTGGGCCTCACGCTTTCCCAGATCGGGATGCAGCGGATGCCCGCCAGGGTGTTCGCCGCGTTGATGACCACCGACGCCGGCCGCCTCACCGCGGCCGAACTGGCCGACCAGCTCTCGGTGAGCCCCGCCGCGATCTCGGGGGCCGTGCGGTACCTGGAACAGATCGGCCTGGTCGCCAAGGAACGCGAGCCCGGCTCGCGCCGCGACCACTACCGGCTCTTCGACGACCTCTGGTATGCCACCTTCATGAAACGCGACCGCATGATCACCATGTGGCGCGACGCGGCCGACGAGGGCGTTTCGGCACTGGGCGAGGGCACGCCGGCCGGCGAGCGGGTCGCCGAGATGCGGGACTTCCTGAGCTTCATGATCAAGGAGCTCAACGACATGTACGCGAAGTGGCACGAGATGCGGGCCGAAAAGGGCAAATAGGGCACGTGAGCGGGCGGGCGTAGGTGGCCGTTCGGTACAGGTGGTCGTGAGTGGCGATTCGGGTTCTGGCGAGCTTCCCCTTGGGTACCTACTGCGTGACCTGTGGCCTTCTTGCGTGATGCCGGGTTGAAGTACATGAAGGACCCCTTCCTGTACCTAGGCGCAAGGATGGGGTCCTTCATGTACTGGGGTCCTTCACGGACCTGCGATCCCGATCCACCCGCCGTAGGCACCTAGAACACGGCCGGCCCTAACCCGAATCGCCACTCACGACCAACGTGACCACTAATGTCGCTGCGAGCCTCTCCGCCCACTCGTCCAGCTCCTCCGCGGGAGGCTCGCGGTCCTCGAAGGACGCCAGGAACGCGTACTGGAAACAGGCGCCGAGCAGCAGGGACGCCGACGCCTCCAGATCCGCGTCCTCGCGGATCCTGCCGAGCCGGGCCTCTTCGCCCAGGTACTCGACGACGCGTCCGAGCGGGATGTCCGGCCCGCCGTCCCTGCTCATGACCCGTTCCCGATGGGTCGCCAGCAGCTCCCGCGAGGAGAACAGCGACACCGCGATCGGGAAGCTCTCCAGATAGAACGACAGCGTGATCCGCGCCAGCCGGGCGAGGTTCGCCGCGAGCGAAGTGTCCGCCGCGGTCTTCATCAGCTCGTCCAAGGTCGTCCCGAGCGCGGGCAGCCGCTCGGTGAGCACGCTCATGAAGATCTCGGTCTTGTCCTTGAAGTGCTTGTACAGCAATGCCTCCGAGTAACCCGCCGCCCGCGCGATGGCCTTGGTCGTGGCATGCGCGTAGCCCTGCTCGCGCATCACCTTCGCCGCCGCGGCGACGATCTCCTCGCGGCTTCCCATATTCGCTCCTGAGGGCTTCTCAGCGTTCGCTCGACAAGTGGTGGGTGAACACTCACCATAGTGGGTGAGTGTTCACTAACCCAGAAAGGCGTGATCATGAAGCTCACTGTTCTCGGTGCCACGGGCGGGGTCGGTTCGGAAGTCGTCAAGCAGGCGCTGGCCGCCGGGCACCACGTCACGGCCGTCGTCCGCGACCCGTCCCGGCTCGACGTCGAGGGTGAACTACTGGAGGTCGTCGTCGCCGGACTGTCCGAGCACGGCGCGTTGACCGAGGCGGTTTCCGGACGTGACGTGGTGATCTCGGCGCTCGGCGCCCGGGACCGGACCCCGACGACCGTCGTCACCGACGGGGCGCACGCCGCCGTCGCCGCGCTCGGATCGGCGGGGACCCGGCGGCTGCTCCTGGTGAGCGCCAGCGGTCCGTTCGTCGACGGCGACACCTTCTTTACCAGGAACGTCGTCAAGCCGATCCTGGGCAGGGTCCTCCGGCACGCCTTCGCGGACATGATCGCCGCCGAACGGATCGTGCGCGCGAGCGACCTCGACTGGACGATCGTGCGCCCGCCGCGGCTGTTGAACGGGCCGCACACCGGCACCATCGCCGCCCGCACCGACGGCAACGTCCGTGGCAGCTACAGCATCAACCGCGCCGACGTCGCCGATTACCTGCTCCGCGCGGCCGCGGACGACTCGCTCGTCCGCCAGACCGTCTCGATCGCCCACGGCTGAGGCGGAAGTAGAGTCGCGGGGTGATCAGCCGTGCGGTGGTGCTCGCCCCGATCCTGCTCGCGCAAGCCGTCCGGGTGCGCCGTACGACGCCGAGGCTGCCCGGCGCCGCGGGCCCGGTCACCGGCCTCGTGCCGGGCGACGGCCGTCCGGTGCGGCTCGCCGTGCTCGGCGAGTCCACTGTGGACGGCGTCGGCGCGGCGACGCACGCCGAGGGGCTGACCGGACGGCTCGCGGACGAACTCGCGCGGGACGGCCGCGCGGTCGCCTGGCAGGCACTCGGCAAGACCGGGGCCAATGCCCGGGTGGCGCGCGAGGAGCTGCTGCCGCTGCTCGAACCCGCCGACCTCGTGGTGATCGCGCTGGGCGTCAACGACACGATCGAACTGCATTCGGCCGCGCGCTACCGGCGTGACCTGCTCGACCTCGTCGTCTCCCTGCGGCGCCGCGCCGGGCCGGTCCCGGTGGTGCTGGCCGGCGTACCGCCGATGGGCCGGTTCCCCTCGCTGCCGCGCCCGCTGCGGGACGTCCTCGGCGCGCGGTCGGCCGCCCTCGACGCCGCGGCCGCGCGGCTGGCCTCGCTGCCCGGCGTCGTCCACGTCCCGATGCCCGCCGCGATGCTGGACCCGGCGACCTTCGCCGAGGACCGCTTCCACCCCGGTCCGGAGGGGTACCGGCGCTGGGCCGGACAACTCGCGGACGTGAGCCACCGGCTACTCAGCGGCACATTTCACCGGTAAAACCGCTGATCAGGTCACTCTCCTGCCACAGAACGAGAAATTTCCGCGAAAAAGCTGGCTCTGCGTGTATCTGGTGGCAGCCTCGTTGCGTCCTATGGAGCAGTCGAGGAAATGAGGGACACCCGATGACGACCGAGACCAACACCGCGCCCGTCGACGACGAGGCCACGGCCACCGAAGACCTCGAAGAGACCCCGAAGCCGGGCCCGATCACGGCGCCGGTCCCGCCCCGTCCCGGTACGAGCCCGGACGGCAACTGGGACCCGCACGGCACCAAACCGCCGGTGAACTGAATTAACACAGACAGGTGATGTCCGGAGGCCGAGGGGGCCTCCGGGCATCACCTCCGGGTGCTCCTTCGGGGGAGGGGGACGCCCGGACGCGGGCCCGTTGGGGAGCGGGCCCGGGGGGAGGGAAAAGGGCCGGCCGGTGCGCAGTCCACACCTACTCGCGCCGGCCGGTGCCTTTGTCCTCGCCCACATCGAGGGGGACGACCGGAAACCCGACAAAAAAGTTAGTGACTTGATGTATCCCAGAGCCTCTTGCACGCTCCTTTTCCCCGAAGGGCCCGCGATACTGCCAGCGCCGACACGAAGACACGTCCGAAGTGGGGCAGATACGGTGACCGACGTGCAAACGACCGAGGTAGACCCGCCATGGGAAGGACTGACCGGTGCCGACCTGCATGCCGCCTGTATGCGTGCGGCCCGCGCCGGTGACCGCCAGGCGATGGACAGACTTGTGCACGAGCTGACCCCGCTCGTGTGGCATGTCGCGCGTGCGAACGGGCTCGATCGCCTGACCGCCGAGGACGTGGTCCAGACGGTGTGGCTCGCCCTCTTCAGCCAGCTCGACAAACTTCGTGACCCCAAGGCGCTCGCCGCCTGGTTGATCACCACCACCAGACGTGAAGCACAGCATCCTTTCGGCCGCCGCGCCCAGCCCGTCCCGCTGACCGACGAGCTGGCCGAAAGCATGGAGAGCACCCATCCGGCTCCCGAGGAGGAAGCCGTCCGCGCCGACCGGGATCGCCGGGTCTGGCGCGCCTTCCTCCGCCTGCCGCACCGCTGTCAGCAGCTCCTTCGGCTGACCGTGCTCGCCGGGCGGGCCGAATACCAACTGGTCGCCGAAGCACTCCGTATGCCGCGCGGAAGTGTCGGCCCGACCAGGGGCCGTTGCCTCGAATCGATGCGCGACCTGCTGGCCCACGAAGGGGGAAGCCGATGAACGACCTCGGGACGCCGGGGGAGATGACCTCCCCGGGCGATGAGGACTTGCTCGCCGATATCGGGCGCTTCATGGACGAATTGGACCCGCCGCCGGGAGATCTGGTGCAGCGGGTTCAGTTCGCGCTCGCGCTCGAAAACCTCGACGTCGAGGTCGCCCGCTGGGAACGGATGGACGCCACGGCAGGCGTCCGTGGCAGCGACACCGGCACGATCACCTTCACCGTCAGCGACCTGACCGTGATGATCAACCTCACCAAGATCGGCAAGAAACACCGGATCGACGGCTGGCTCGTGCCCGCCGGCGAGTACGGAGTGGAGGTTCGCGTGGCCGAGCACGGCACGAGTTCCACCACCGCCGACGAGGGAGGCCGGTTCGTGCTGGACAACGTCCCCCAGGGCACCACCCAGATCGTGATCCACCTCGGTGACGTGACCTGTCGCAGGACCGTCGTGACCCCCACAGTGGTGCTCTAACCGGACGGCTGTTCCGTTATGCGGCGTGGGTGTGCTCCCATAGTGCGTGTGCCCGCGCCGTCTCCTCCTGTCGTCGATCCCGTAGCCGAGGAAGCGGCCGAACTCCATCGCCGGGCGAGGGCCGCCGCCTCGGATCACGGGCTCAGCAGGCCGATACGGCTGCTTCGGCGCGCGCTCGCACTTCTCGGTCCGGTGGACGCGGATCTGGTCGCCCGGCTGGAGATCCGGGTCCGGATCCTGATCAGTCTGGCGGCGGCCGAGGCGGAGTTCGTGTCCCAAGAGGACGGTTTCGCCCGGCTGGACGAGGCGGAACGCATCCGGCTCCTGCTGCCGGGTGGCGATGTCCGCCACGAGCTGCGCTTCGTCGTCGGGCTCCAGCGTGCCGTCGTCCTGATGCGAGCCGGACGGCTGGAGGAGTCGCTCGCGCTCAACAACGCCTTCCTCCCCGGGCTCGCCGCCGAGGCGGGCAAGTACAGCGCGGTGCTCACCCGGTCATTGGTGAACCGCGCGTGGCTGCATCTGGAAATGAGCAACCCGGACGCGGCGTACCGCGACCTCGTCGAGGCGTCGGACCTCGCTGTCGAGCACGGCCATCGGTTGCTGGAAGGGAAGATCCGGCACAACCTCGGTGATCACGCGCAGCTGCTCGGGGACATCCCGGAAGCACTCCGGCACTACGAGCAGGCGGCCGCGATCTTCGTGACCGACGGTCCCGGCTCGCTGCCGCTCGTCCGGCTCGACCAGGCGAAGGCGCTGCTCACCGCGGGCCTCGCCGAAGAGGCCGCGCGACATCTCGACGAAGCTATCCCGGAACTGCGGCACAACGGCGCGGTGCACCTCGTCGCGGAGGCGGAGGTCGCCAGGGCCGGTGCCGCCATCCTGGAACGCGACTACCCGCTGGCGAAGAAGCTCGCGGCGTCGGCACGGCGGAGTTTCCTGCGGCGTGGCAAGGGCCGCTGGGCGGAGATCGCCGCGTTGACCCGGCTCCGCGCGGACGCGGTGAAGGTGCTGGCGGACCGGGAGAAGAAGCCGTCCGCGAAACTGCCGGGGCGGCTGGCCGATCTCGCCATCCGGCTGGCCGGACTCGGTCTGCGCGACGAAGCGGGCGCGGCCAGGATGTTCGCGGTGCGGTTGCTGATCCGTCGCGAAGAGACGGTCGCCGCGCAGGAACTCCTGGCGCAGGTACCGAAACCGCGGCAGACGACGCCGATCGACCACCGGATGCAGCTGCGGTTGTGCCGGGCCGAACTCGCGGTGGCGTCGCATCGGCCGCGTTCGGCGCTCGCGCAGGCGCGGGCCGGGCTGGCGGAACTCGGGCAGATCCGTGACCGCATGGGCGGGCTCGACCTCGTCTGCGGGACGGCGGCGCACGGCGAAGAACTGGGCAAACTCGCGCTCACACTGGTGCTCAAGAAGGCGAGGCGCAGCGGCGCCGGGGCGAAGAGCCTGTTCGCGTGGCTGGAACGCACGCGCGCGCAGGTGTACCGCTACGAACCGCTCCCGGTCATCGAAGATCCGGCGCTCGCCCGGCACATCAACGAAATGCGGCACGTGCAGGGGACGATCCAGGCGCGGCGGCTGTCCGGCGAACCGGTCGGGAAGCTCGAGGAACGCTACGACCGGTTGCAGCAGGAGGCGACCCGGCTCGGGTGGTACACCAGCCAATGGGGTCGTCCGCGGCCGGTGTCGACACCCGAAGAGGTGGTGGAGCGGCTCGGTGATCGCGTGCTGGTCAGCCTCATGGGGTATCGCGACACCTTGTACGCGGTGGTCGTCGACCACGGCCGGTTCCGGCTGCTGAAGCTGGGGCCGCTCGCGGAGATCGTCGAGACCGCGCGGCAGTTGCACGCGGACCTCGACGCGCTGGCCCCGGACAACCTGCCCGCGCCGCTCGTCGAGGTCGTCACCGGTTCCGCGCGGCGCCGGGCGGACAAACTGGACACGCTGATCTCGGCGTCGCTGGCGAAAACGCTGCAGAACCGCGAGCTGATCATCGTGCCGATCGGCTCGCTGTACGCGTTGCCGTGGGGTGCTTTGCCGTCACTGCACGGACATCCGGTGTCGATCGCGCCGTCGGCGACCGCATGGGTGAGCGCGTCGGGACGGCGGAACTCCGGCCCGGTCCTGCTCGCCGGCGGGCCCGGTGTGCCGGGTTCGGTCGGTGAGGTGCGGAACCTGCGGACGGTGTACCCGCACGCCAGGCTCGTCGACGGTAAGGACGCGACCAGCGAAGCCGTACTGTCCGCTTTGGACGGTTCCGGGATGGCGCATCTGGTCGCGCACGGCGCGCACGAACCGGCGAACGCGTTGTTCTCGCGGCTGGAACTCGTCGACGGCCCGTTGTACGCGCACGAAACCGCGCGGCTCGCGAAGCCGCCGGAACGGGTGGTGCTGGCCGCGTGCGAACTCGCGATGAGTCACATCCGGCCCGGCGAGGAGGCGCTCGGTTTCGCCGGGACGCTGCTCGCCAGCGGATCGCGGACGGTCATCGGCGCGATCGCGCGGGTCGGGGACAAGGCCGCCGCCGAAGCGATGGCGGACCTGCACCGGCGGCTGGCTTCGGGGACCGCGCCCGCGCTGGCACTCGCCGAAGCGACCGCCGCCGACCCGCTGCGGCGGCCCTTCCTTTGCCTTGGGGCGGGCTGAAGGGGACTTTCGCCGCGTCGAATGCGGCTAAAGCTCCCTTCGCCGCGTCGCATGCGGCGAAAGCTCCCTTCGCCGCGTCCGATGCGGCTATGGCGTCCTTCAGTTCCCCACAGGACTTGTCCACAACCATCACCACCTGTGGACAACCCCGCCGACCAGCCGTTCCCGCCGCCCATCGCCGGTAGACTGGACTCGGGGTCGCCCCCTGGGACGGGCGGGGGGTGGGGTCAGGCCCGTTCGGCGTGTTTCACCAGGCGGGTGGCCAGGATCGAGATCACCGTGCGCAAAGCGGTGCGGACGGCGGCGCCGGTGCCGGGCAGCGGTTCGGTGAATCGGCCGGTCCACCGCAGATCCGTGCCGCCGGAAGCGTTCGGCGTGAACGAGACCTCGGCGCGGTAGTCCTTCAGCGGCGCGAGGCCCGCGAAGCCGTAGACGTGCTTTCGGTCCTGTTCGTACTCAAGAGTCTCTTCGTGGAGATACACCGGCCACAGGCCGACGGCCCGGACGGCGCCCACCCCGTCCGCATCCGGTTCCCGCGCCCAGCGCGAGTGGAACACCACCGGCTTCGCCCATTCCGACCACCGGGAACCGTCGGCCTCCAGCGCGAACAGGGAAGCGGGCGAGGCGCTGCTCGTCCGGTTGATCTCGAAGGAGTACGTCTTGCCCATGTGGCGACGATAACCGCTCCGGCCGCCACGGATAAGTCAAGATAGGGGCGTGAGCACGTCGCGCCGCGAGATCGCCGCACCGCATTGGCTGGTGCAGCTGCTCCGCAGCACGCCGGTTCCCATTCCGTGGAACATGGTCGCCCGCGCGGTCCTCGCGCTCGCCGTCCCGCTGGCCGTCGGCTTCGCGCTCGGCGACATCGGCGTCGGCGCGCTCATCTCCACCGGCGCCCTGCCCACCGTCCTCTCCGAATCCGCCGGCCCGTACCGCTACCGCGCCCGTCGGCTCGGCGGCGCCACCGCGGCCGCCGCCCTCGGCTACTTCGCCGGGCTGATCACCGGTGGCGTCCCGGCCGCGTCCATCCCGGTCGTCGTCGGGGTCGCGGCGGTGTCCGCGCTGATCAGCGCGGCGGGCAGCAACGCGTCGGTCGCCGGGCTGCAGATGTTCGTCTTCTGCGTGCTCGGCACCGGCCAGCACGTCACCGGCCTGCGCGTCGAAATCCTCCTCGGCTACTTCTGTGTCGGCGCCGCCTGGAGCCTGCTGATCGCGCTGGCCACCTGGACCTTCCGCGCCACCAGCCCCGAACGCGGCGCCGTCGCCCACGTCTACGTCGAACTCGCCGCGATGCTGTCCGCGACC
Source organism: Amycolatopsis sp. lyj-108 (assembly GCF_046549005.1). Classification (NCBI taxonomy): domain Bacteria; kingdom Bacillati; phylum Actinomycetota; class Actinomycetes; order Pseudonocardiales; family Pseudonocardiaceae; genus Amycolatopsis; species Amycolatopsis sp. lyj-108. The sequence continues at coordinate 116,546 of NZ_JAJPWQ010000002.1, forward strand.
GACGAAGCCACCTCCCGCGTCGCGCGCCACCAGCTCACGACCGCGATGAACACCGCGTACGACCGGCTGCTCACCGCGCGATCCTGGCTGTCGGGCCGCGACGCCACCTACCGCCAGCTGCTCAACCTGCTCTCGGCCAGCACCCCGGCCGTCGAGGCGTCGGTCGCGATGGTCAACGCCGGCCGCCGCGCCCCGGAAGACGTGATCGACCACTTCATCGCGACCTCGGCCGCCGTGCTCGCGAACCAGGAACTGCCGGAGCCTCCCGAAGCGCCCGAAGACGCCGACCCGGTCCTCGCCGCGCTCTACGCCGGACTCGCCCGGATAGGCAAGGGCGACAACCGGAAACGGCGCGAGGTCCAGCCGTGGCACAAGCGCCTCCGCGGCTGGGCGGGTTCGCTCGTCTCCGGTCCGCTCACCTGGTTCGCCGCGCTGCGCCTCACGCTGTGCGTCGCGATCGCCGAAGTCGTCGCGCTGCTCGTCCCGTTCGAACGCTCCTACTGGATCACGCTCACCGTCGGCATCGTCCTCAAACCGGACTTCGGCTCGGTCTTCGGCCGCGCCGTACTGCGCGGCATCGGCACGGTGATCGGCGTCGGCATCGGCGCGGCCGTGCTCGCCGCGGGCGGCGAAGGCCAGCTGCTGGTCCTGCTGATCGCCGTGTTCGCGGGTGGCGTCGCGGTCGGCAAGGTCCGCAACTACGGCATCCTCAGCGCCTTCGTGACACCGCTGATCATCCTGCAGATGGACCTCGCCAGCACCGGAAGCTGGGACATCGTGCTCGCGCGGCTGGTCGACACCGTGCTCGGCTGCGCGATCGTCCTGCTCTTCGGCTACCTGCTCTGGCCGGGCAGCCGACGGCCGCAGGTCGGCGGACGACTCGCCGACAGCCTCGACTGCCTGGTGAAATACGTCGACAAGGGCCTCGTGCTCGCGCCGTCGGGCGAAGCGCGATTGGAACGCTCACGCGCCCGCCGCCGCGCCTACCGCGCGCTGGCCGACCTGCGGACCGCGTTCCAGCAGGTCGTCGTCGAACCCTCCGCCGCCGGACGGCAGGCCGTCGCCTGGTGGCCGGTGATCGCCGGACTCGAACGTGTCGCGGACGCCGTCACCGAGGTCGGCGTCACCCTCGGCCGCGGCGCCCCCGCCCCGGCCGACGCCGACATCGCCCTCCTGACGGCCGCCCTCACCGAACTCGCGGCCGCCGTCCGCGAGGAACGGGACCCGGCGGAGATGCCGATGCCCGAAAGCGAGCAGCTGTCCGGCGTCGTCGACCAGATCAGCGCGGCCTTCGACGCCGTGCGCGGCCCCGACCTCGTCGAACGCGCGCCGCTGCGGCTGGTCCGGCGGTTCCTGCCGTACCACCGCCGCGCCTGAGCGTCAGCCGAACCGGATGTGCTTGACGCTCGTCCACTTGCGACGGACGAAGCCCCGCAGCGCGGTGTCCGTGTTCGGCGCGAGCGTCAGCCCGGCCGACGCGGCGACCCGATCGGCGACCTGCGCGACGGTGAGCGTGTCCGTATGGATGTGTTCGCCGAACTCGACGCCACTCAGCCGGTCCAAGCAGAGGTCGAGCTTCGACACCGCGAAACTCTCGCGTTTCGGCGGGACGCCCTTCCGCCGCACGGAGTGGACGATGCCGCGTTCGCTCAGCCGTCGCAGCACGGTCTCGCGCCGGGCCAGCAGCGCGAAGTGCCGGACGTCGTGCCCGCGGTCGGCCAACCCGCCGATGATCTCCTCGAAGTACCGGGGCTCCACCAACGTCATCGGCACGACCACCGGTCCTTCCTGTTCGCGGAGTACCAGGTCGAGTACCTCGAAAACGCCCTGACGCCACGCGGAGAGGTCCTGGAAGTCGGTACGCAGCCGCGGCGGCATCATCCGATGCAGACCGAAACCCGCGATCTCGGGATCGGACAGGACACTGCCGGGCAAGCGCCGGTGCAGTTCGTGCGCGGTCTGCGTCTTGCCACCGCCGAACGGGCCGTTGATCCAGACGAGCATGTCGCCGACCCTAGCGACGCAACCACCCGGATGGGGGAGGGTGAGCATCGTCTCGAACTAATGTTCGAGTTTTCACGCATAATCGACGCATGCTCGACACTGGTGACACGCTGCCGCCGGGGCCGCGTCACCTGCACATGGTCCGGCCCAACCAGCCCGTTTGGGTCGATCTCAAGCTGGTGTACCCGGTCGGCGCGACGAAGACCCGCCTGCCCGACGGCCTGGACCTGACCGCCACGGTCCCCGGGCTGCTGGGGATGTGGCGGGCGACGACGACGGCGCACTGGGTCGGCTGGGTCACCTTTCAGCTGGGCCCGGTCGGCCGGGGCGGTACGACGCATTCGCAATGGGTGCTGGCCGAGGCGCTGCGGCCGCGCGAGGAACGGAACACTTGGTCGGGTAGCTACCCCTCCGAGCGGAGACGATGATCTTCCCGTTTCGTGGACGGTGTTGACCGCACGCCAAAGAGCGCCCACGATGGCCCCGTGTCCGTCCATAGGGAGTCCGCGCCGACACGTTCGGCCGGCGAAGGCGTTGCCGCATTGCTCCTGCGTCGTGGACGGTTGGGTTCTCCGCCCGCCTAGCTCCTCAACTCGCCAAGTCATCCGACGGTGAATCCAGGGAGCAAGTATGTCCATCGCACTGCCCGACCACGTCCGTCTCCGCCCCGCGACCGTCCCCGACGGCGGGATCCTCGAAGGACCGCGCCTGCTACGGCGCCTGCCGGAGGGCGTCGAAGAACGCCCGTACGAACTTTTCGCACTGCGACCGCTGGGACGGCTGATCGGTGCCGAGATCGGCGGCGTCGACCTCGCCCGGCCGCTCACGCCCGCTCTCCACGCGGAACTGAACCGCGCGCTGCTGGAGTGGAAGGTGCTGTTCTTCCGCGATCAGGACATCACTTCGGCGCATCAGCGCGCGTTCGCCGCCAACTGGGGTGAACTGGAGACGAACCCGTTCATCCCGAAGGGCGAGACCGAGGACACCACCCGGTTCGCCCGGTCGGCGAGCATGCCCGCGTTCGAGAACATCTGGCACGTGGACGTCACGTTCCGGCCCGCGCCGGCACTCGGTTCGGTCCTGCGGCTGATCGAGGTCCCGCCGGTCGGCGGCGACACGATGTGGGCCGACATGGCCGCCGCCTACGACAACCTGCCGGAAGAGATCCGTGAACGTCTCGACGGGTTGACCGCGGTGCACGACTACATCCCCGGCTTCGACCGCTTTTCCGACCCGGAAGTGTTGCTGCGTCACCAAGACGCCTTCCCGCCGGTCGAGCATCCGGTCGTCCGCACCCATCCGGAGACCGGGCGGCGCACCCTCTTCGTCAACCAGGCCTTCACGACCCACATCGTCGGCATCGACCGCGACGAGAGCGACCGGCTCCTGCGGTACCTGTTCAGCCGCGCGCACACCCCGGAGTTCCAGGTGCGCTTCGCCTGGCGGCCCGGTTCGGTGGCCTTCTGGGACAACCGCGCCACACAGCATTACGCCGTCAACGACTACCACCCGCACGCGCGGGTGGTAGAACGCGTCGCCATCGTGGGCGACCGGCCGTTCTGAGCGTCCCCGTGACGGGTGATCGCCGGGGCGGGTTCGCCGGTACCTGTGTGACGATGAGGCCATGGGCATCAACTTCGATGAATTGAAGAACAAGGCCACCGACGCTCTCCGTGAGCACAACGACAAGATCGAGGGCGGCTTGGACAAGGCGGCGGACTTCGCCAAGTCGAAGTTCTCCGGCCACGACTCGCAGATCGACTCCGGCGTGGACAAGGCGAAGGGCTTCATCAACAAGTTCGACGACACCCCGGACAACCCGCCCCAGCAGGGCCGGCCGCAGCCGCCGCAGGGCCAGTAATCCCTCGCAATTCGGCACCTACTTGCGATCGTTGCGCGTGCAAGGAACGCAACTAGGTGCCGAATTGCGTCAGGAGACGTCGCCGATCGCGGTGTCGCCGTCGATCGCGGTGATCCGGCCGCCGCGCTCGCCGAGCGCGATCAGGCCGTCGCGCGCGTCCGGAGCGGTCAGACTGACGCGCACCCCCGCGCGTTCCGCGTCCTTGGCGGCCGCGAACGCTTGCGCCCCTTCGTTACCCGCGTTGACCGTCACCGCGAGGCCGCCCGTCGAAGCCAAAGAACCCCGCGCGGCACCGAGCCGTCCGAGCGCCTCGTCGACGATCGGCAGCAGCGCGTCCCGGTTGCCCTCGGTCATCGCCCGCACCAGCGCCGGACTCGAACCGGCCACGCGCGTGCCGTCCGTGTAGGACCCGGCGGCCAGCGCCATCGCCAGCGGACCGCCCTGCGCGCCGATCGTGGCCAGGATGGCCGCGAAGATATGCGGCAGATGCGAGATCCGCGCGACCGTCTCGTCGTGCGAGTCCGCGGGCAGCGGTACGACGTGCGCGCCGAGGTCCAGCACCAGCCGGGCGACCTCAGCCCACGCCGTCAGATCGGTGTCGTGCTCGACGCCCAGCACCCACGCGGCACCATCGAACAGCGCCGGATCGCTCGCCTTCCAGCCGGAGTTCGCCGTCCCGGCCATCGGATGCCCGCCGACGAACTTCGCGTACGGCGCGCGGCGGCGGACCGAGTCGAGCACCGGGCCCTTCACGCTGGTCACGTCGGTGAGCACGCAGTGCCCGGCGACCCGCGAAACGGTCCGGAGCACCTCTTCGACCGCGGGCAGCGGCACCGCGAGCACGATCATCGCGTCCCGCTCCGCCGCCTTGCTCAGCGCCGCTTCGACCTGCGTCGTCACGTCGAAACCCGCTCTGCTGGCGGCGTCCGCGTCAGCTTCGGAGGTCGTCGCCCCGAACGTGGTACGGCCGATCGAATGCGCCGCGCGCAGCAGCGAACCACCGATCAACCCGAGCCCGATCACGCATACGTCCCGCACAAGGGTTCATCCTGCCATCTACGAGGCCACTCGTCAGAGAACGGCGGCGAGGCGGGTTCCCTGATCGATGGCCCGTTTGGCGTCCAGTTCGGCCGCGACGTCGGCGCCGCCGATCAGATGCACCGGCAAGCCGGCCGCCCGCAGGTCGTCGGCGAGGTCGCGCACCGGCTCCTGGCCCGCGCAGACGACGACGGTGTCCACGTCGAGCAGACGCGGTTTGTCACCGACGGTGATGTGCAGGCCGTCGTCGTCGATCCGGTCGTAGGTGACCCCGGTGAGCTGTTCGACGCGTTTCGCCTTCAGCGCGGCCCGGTGCACCCAGCCGGTGGTCTTGCCCAGCCCCGCGCCGATACCGGACTTCTTGCGTTGCAGCAGGAAGACCTGCCGCGGTGACGGCTCGACCTTCCGCTCGGTCAGCCCGCCCGCGGCGTGCTCGGGATCGGTGACGCCCCATTCGGCCATCCACGCGTCCAGATCGAGCGCGGGGGAGGTGGTGTGCGTCAGGAACTCGCTGACGTCCACGCCGATCCCGCCAGCGCCGATCACGGCGACCTTGCCGCCCACCGGTTTCCCGTGCCGGACGACGTCCACATAGGACAGAACCTTGGGGTGGTCGATACCGGGGAGCGACGGCACCCGCGGCGTCACGCCGGTGGCCAGCACGACCTCGTCGAAGCCGGCGACGGCGAGATCGGCTGCGGTCGCACGGGTGCCGAGGTGGACCTTGACGCCGGTGACCTCCAGCCGTCGCGTGTAGTAGCGGATGGTCTCCGCGAACTCCTCCTTGCCGGGGATCTTCCGCGCGATCCCGAACTGGCCGCCGATCTCGTCGTCCGCCTCGAACAGTTCGACGGCGTGCCCGCGCTCGGCGAGGCCGGTCGCGGCAGCGAGCCCGGCGGGACCGGCGCCGACGACGGCGACGCGTTTGGTCTTCCGCGTGGGCGAAAGCGTCAGCGTGGTCTCGTGGCCCGCGCGCGGATTCACCATGCACGACACGAGTTTCCGCTTGAACGCGTGGTCGAGGCAGGCCTGGTTGCAGGCGATGCAGGTGTTGATCTCGTCCTCGCGTCCGGTCTCCGCCTTCCGGATCCATTCCGGGTCGGCGAGGAACGGCCGCGCCATCGACACCAGGTCCGCGTCACCGCTCGCCAGCGCCTCCTCGGCGACCTCGGGCATGTTGATCCGGTTCGACGTGACCACCGGGATCCCGACGTGCGGTTTGAGCTTCCCGGTCACCCAGGTGAACGCCGCGCGCGGCACGGACGTCACGATCGTCGGCACCCTCGCCTCGTGCCAGCCGATGCCGGTGTTGATGATCGTCGCGCCCGCTTCTTCGACCTCTTTGGCCAGCGCGACGACGTCTTCCCAGCTTTGGCCGCCTTCGACGAGGTCCAGCATGGACAGCCGGTAGACGATGATGAAGTCCTCGCCGACCGCCTCACGCGTGCGGCGCACGATCTCGACGGCGATCCGACGGCGGTTTTCCGCGCTGCCGCCCCATTTGTCGGTGCGTTTGTTGGTCCGTTCGGCGAGGAACTGGTTGATGAAGTAGCCCTCGGACCCCATGATCTCGACGCCGTCGTAGCCCGCTTCCTTGGCCAGGAAGGCACAATCGGCGAACGCGCGGATCTGGCGCAGCACGCCGTACCCGGAAAGGGCCCGCGGTTTGAAGGGGTTGATCGGCGCCTTGATCCCCGACGCGGAGACGCTCAGCGGATGGTAGGAATACCGGCCCGCGTGCAGGATCTGCAGCGCGATCTTGCCGCCCGCCTCGTGCACCGGATCGGTGAGTCGCCTGTGCGCCTTGGCTTCCGCGCGCGTCGAGAGCTTCGACGCCAGCGGCAGGAGCCAGCCCGTCCGGTTCGGCGCGAACCCGCCGGTGACGATCAGCCCGACGCCACCGCGGGCGCGTTCGGCGTAGTACTCGGCCAGTTGCGGGAAATGCGCTTCCTTGTCCTCGAGGCCGGTGTGCATCGAACCCATGATCACCCTGTTGCGCAGGGTGGTGAAGCCGAGATCGAGGGGGGACAGCAGGTTCGGGTACTGGCTCATCGCTGGTCCTTACGCATCGTGGTGGAATGCCCGGAGGACTTCTTCGAGCCATTCGACATGGCCCTGTTCGGTTCGGATTCCTCCGCGCAGCACGAGGAACTGGTGCAACGACTGTCCACTGAGGACGCTGGGATCGGGGAAGTCGTGCTTCTCGATCAGCAGGTACGCGTCGAGCCGTGCCGCGTGCGCGTCGCGATGCCGGGTGACCTCGGCGGCGACGGCGGCCGGATCGCCGAGTGTCGCGCCGCGGATCTTCACGGCGAGTTCCCTGGCGGTGGCCGACGGATCGGGTTCGGCGAGCCAGCGGGCCAGTTCGGCCCGCCCCGCGTCGCCGACGGTGTAGACCTTCTTGTCGGGTTTCCCGGACTGCGCGACCTGGTCGACGGCGACCCAGCCCGCCTCCTCCATCCGCTTGAGGACGCGGTAGATCTGCTGGTGGGTGGCGTTCCACCACAGTCCGATGGACTTCTCGAAGCGACGCGTCAGCTCGTAGCCCGAGCCGGACCGCTCGGACAGCGAAACGAGGATCGCGTGCTCCAATGCCATGCACCTAGTTTCATATGCACCTAGTTGCACTGCAAGGCGACGTGGGTCACAAGTACATGAAGGCCCCCTTCCTGCACCTAGGCGCAAGGAAGGGGGCCTTCATGTACTTCGGAAAGCTACGGCTTGCGGGCGATACCGCCGATGACGCGCGACTCCGAGGGGGTCACGGCGAAGATCGTCTTCTCGTCCGGATGCCACGCCGGCGCGTAGACCAGTCCCGGCTCCAGCAGCGGCCAGCCGCCGAAGAACCGCCGGAACTCGTCCATCGTGCGCAGGAAGCCGGGGTTCGTGGTGGTCTCGTAGTACTCGAGGATGTCGAGCAGGGCCTGCCGTTCCTCGTCGTTGGCCGGGTTCTCGTTGGTCATCTGCGAGAGCACCAGCAGCGAACCCGGCGCGAGCCGGTCGCGGTAGAAGTCCAGCAGCGCGTCCGGATCCTGCTCGTCCTTGATGAAGTGCATGACCGCGTTGATCACCAGCGCGACGGGCTCCCGGACGTCGATGATGCCGGAGTCCATCACCCGTTCCCACAGGTCCTCGGGGTCGAACAGGTCCGCGGCGATCGCGTGGTGCCGGTCCGGGTCGGCGGTGTCGGCGAGCAGCAGTGTCGAATGCGCGAGGGCGATCGGCTCGTTGTCGATGTAGAGGACGTGCGTGTCCTCCTGTGGCCGCGCCTCGTCGGCGACCTCGTGCACGTTGCCCGCTGTCGGCAGGCCGGAGCCGATGTCGACGAACTGGCGGATGCCCAGTCCGGCGCAGTGCCGTACGGCCCGGCCGAGGAACTGCCTGCTGGTCTTGCAGTAGTCGCCCATGAGCGGCAGTCGCTCGCGCACCTTCTCGGCGAAATTGCGGTCGATGGCGTAGTGCGTGTCGCCGCCGATGAAGTAGTCGTAGACGCGGGCCGCGGACGGCCGGTCCAAGCTGTTCTCGACGGCCTTGAGCGCCGCGTCGTGATCGATCATCGTCATCCCTTTGTCCGCGCCGGAAATCCCATGCTAACCGGCCGGGACGTAGGCCTCGCGGTAGGCGTTCACGGATTCTGTCAAGCGATCGAGTTCCGCGCGGGTGCGGGCGAGACCGGCCGCGTCGAGGCCCATCGCGTCGCCGATGATCTTCGGGATGCCGGTCGCGCGCTCCCGGAGCCGGGCGCCGTCCTCGGTCAGGCTGACGCGAACGGACCGTTCGTCGTCGGCCTGCCGGTCACGCCGGACCAGTCCGGTCTTCTCCAGCCGCTTGAGCAGGGGCGACAGCGTGCCGGAGTCCAGGTTCAGCACGGTGCCGAGTTCCTTGACCAGCCGCTCGTCCTCCTCCCAGAGCGCGAGCATCACCAGGTACTGCGGGTAGGTCAGGCCCAGGTCTTCGAGCACCACGCGATAAAGCGCGGTCACGGCCCGCGATGCCGCGTAGAGCCCGAAGCACAGCTGATCGTCCAGGCACAGCGAGCCTGTGTTGTCCGTTGGCATCGGTCCTCCTCGTCCCATGGTGCGTCGATCATGCCTCAGCCCGCCACTTGAGTGGCCTAAATCTCCTTGGGTACATTTAAGTTGTGCACAACTGAGTTGAGGGCTACCTTCAACTCATCGACTTCAGCTCCCAGGAGGCAGAAATGACCGCCAACCCGCACAACCTGGCCCTCGAACCCGCCGCGCAGGCCTTCGTCGAGGCCACCGCCAACCCGCCCTTCCTCTTCCAGCTGCCGCCGGAAGAGGGCCGCAAGGCCGTCGACGAGGTGCAAGGCGGTGACGTCGAACTGCCCGCCGCGGACGTCGAGACCACGCACGTCGACGGCGTCGAGGTCCGCATCGTCCGCCCCGAGGGCGTCGCCGGTCCGCTGCCCGTGATCGTCTACATCCACGGCGCAGGCTGGGTCTTCGGCAACTTCCACACCCACGAGCGCCTGGTCCGCGAACTCGCCGTCGGCGCGGGCGCGGCCGTCGTCTTCCCCGAGTACGACCGCTCGCCGGAGGCGCGTTACCCGGTCGCCATCGAGCAGAACTACGCCGTGGCCAAGTGGGTCGCCGAGAACGGCGCCGAGAACGGCCTCGACAGCACGCGGATCGCGATCGCCGGTGACTCCGTCGGCGGCAACATGACCGCCGCGCTCACCCTGCTCGCGAAACAGCGCGGCGATGTCACCTTCCGTCAGCAGGTGCTCTTCTACCCGGTCACCGACGCGAACTTCGACACCGAGTCGTACAAGCAGTTCGCCGAGGGCTACTTCCTCGCCCTCGAAGGCATGAAGTGGTTCTGGGACCAGTACACGACCGACCCGGCGCAGCGCGCGGAAATCACCGCGTCGCCGCTGCGCGCGAGCCTCGACGAGCTGGCGGGCCTGCCGCCCGCGCTGGTGATCACCGCTGAGGCCGACGTCCTGCGCGACGAAGGCGAGGCGTACGCCGCGAAGCTGCGTCAGGCCGGAGTTCCGGTGACGGCCGTGCGGTACCAGGGCATCGTCCACGACTTCGTCATGCTCAACACGCTGCGTGGAACGCACGCCGCGGAAGCCGCGATCACGCAGGCGATCGGGGTGCTGCGCACCGCGCTCGAAGACTGATCGGTTCGTCCAGGGTGACACGCGTCACCCTGGACAACACTTTCCGGTGGCCGCACGTCTCTTGATCCAGATGTGGGAAGTGCGGTGCGGGGGCGTGCCGCCGCCGGAGAGGGACACGATCGCCATGGGACTGGGACTGAGTGCCATCCGGCTCGATTCCACACTGAACCTCGTCATCGTCGTGGTGCTGACGCTGCTCGCGATCATCGCCGTGCCGTTCCTCTGGGAACGCTGGCGCCGCAAGGTCCTCGGCCGCAGCACCACGATCCTCGCCGCGGTGGTGCTCGTCGTGGTCAGCACCGCGATGGGCGGGAACATGATCGGCGGGTTCTTCCCGACGGTCGGCGCCCTGATCGGCACCGGCGTGTACTCGGGGGAGAGCGTCGACGCCGTCGCCGGCCAGAACGGTTCGGACCTCGACAAACTGCGGGACGCCGGGGCGATGCGGGCCAAGGAGGGCAAGGGATCCGTCGTGCACATGACGGTGACCGGCAAACGCACCGGCCTCACGCGCGACGTCTCGGTGTACTTCCCGCCCCAGTACTACGATCCCGCGTACCGGGCGCTCAAATTCCCGGTCATCGAATGGATCCCGAACTACCCGTCCGGCCCGGAAGTGGTCACCGGCCCCTACGAACTGCCCGCCAAACTGGACGCGGCCATCGCGAAGCACGTGCTCCCGCCGACACTGGTGATCATCCCGGACCCGACCGGGAAACCGAAGGTCGGCCACGACACCGAATGCATCGACGAGGTCAACGGCACCGCCAACGACACCTACCTGACCGCCGACATCCGCGACTGGGCGATCGAGAAACTCGGCGCCAACCCGCAGCGGAAGGCGTGGACGATGGCGGGCTGGTCCTCGGGCGGGTACTGCGCGATGAACCTGGTGACCCGACATCCGCAGTGGTACGGCCAGGCGGCGAGCGTCAGCGGCTACTACAAGGCTTCGGTGGACGCGGAGACGGAGAACCTGTTCAAGGGCAGGCAGGACATCGCCGACGCGAACACGGTCACGGTGAACCTGCAGAAGCATCCGTCGCCCGTCGACATCCTCGCGATCGCGGGGGACAAGGAAAGCTTCGAGAGCTTCTCGATCGACCAGATCCAGGCGGCCGTCCGCGCGCCCGCGACGCTCTCGTCGTGGCGGATCCCGGACGCCGGGCACAACATGAACACCTTCAAGGCACAGGTGCCCGACGTGCTGGCGTGGATCGGCGCGCGGACGGTGCCGCCGTGCGCGCCGCAGGACAAGAAGATCGTCACCAACGGCGGGGTCACCCCGTGGCCGCTGCCCAACACCGGCGCCAAGGGCGCGCTGGTCGATGTCGTCGAGTAGTTGTTGAGGGATAAGCAAAGGTGGCAGGTCGCGAAAGCCACTTTCGGGACGCCAGGCGTCGCGAAAGTGGCTTTCGCGACGCGATCGCCCCATGGCCGCGAGCGAATCCCCGCGACCCGACACCTTTGCGGTCACCCCTCACAAGCCGCGCTTGGCGCGATAAGCCTTGGGGTACAAGCGAAGCCGCTCGGGAACCCGGTTACCGGCCGCCCTCGTGACCGCGCCCAGCCGCTGGAGCCTGCGCTCGTCGCGGTCTGTCCACTTGAGACTCAATCGATCGCGAAGAGCCTGAGGTAGCAAGCCGATCGCGCACAGCGTCAGTACGTTCCCACCCGCCGGCCGGACGGGCCGCCAGAAAGACTCCGGCAAGAACCACCAAGGCGGCGATGGGGTGTCTCGCATGGTGATCGAGCGGAGCAGTTCTCGGACCGTGTGGTTGTCTTCGAGCCGGTCCGCGACGACGTCGTCGAAGTAGGCCTCGAATCCTTCGAGGTCCTCCGGCATGTGGTGCCCACGGAGGCCGAGCATCAGGCCCAGCCGTCGCCATTCCGCGTAGAAACGGTGCTTTTCCGTGCGGGACAAGGGATGGACGAAGACCTCGTGCATACGGACGGTCGTCCAGAACGTCGATCCGTGCACCCACCAGTAGGCCTCGGGGTTCAGCGCGTGATAGCGCTCGCCGTGGTGGTCGACGCCCTTGATCGCCTTGTGCATCTCGCGGAGCCGCTCGGCCTCCGCGATCGCCTCCCGGCCGCCGAAAACCTGGCACAGCAAGGAATCGATGGTCCGGTCGAGACGGCCCCACGGGTCTTCGGTGTAGTTCGAATGGTCGTGGACGCCCGCGCCGACCACCGGATACGCGACCTGCAGCAGCAACGCCGTCCCCGCGCCGAGCAGCAGCCGCCGGTCGCCGGCCACTTGCCAGGCAACGGAATCCAGGCCGAGCGGGGTCACGGCGGGCAGGCGGGCTTCGGTGCTCATGACGACCTCCCGGAAGAGTGGCGTACGACCACTGTCCCACCTTGTTTACAGGCCGTCAATAGCGGGGAGAAGCGCCTTCACCACGTCGGTCACCCGCTTTCCGGCGCCGGCATAGGTGGTGGACGTCGGTTGGGAAGTCAGTACGACGACGATGTAACGGTCCTCTTCGCCGACGACGCCGGAGCTGTGCAGGATCCGGGAACCGCGGCAGCACGCCCAGCCCTGCTTGATCGACCAGGGAAGGGTGCCGACGGCGTCGGGGATGCCGAAGTACTGCCGGATCCCGTCGGAGCCGCTCTCCGTCGCGCCGCTCAACGCGCGCATGATCGTCGTCCGCGTTCCCGTGCCCGCCTGGTCCAGCAGGTAGCGGTAGATCTTCGCGATGTCCGCGGCGGTGATCCTGGTGTCACCCCAGCGGCCGGGATCCTCGGGCGGACGCGTGCCGCCGAGGCCGATCTTGGCCGCCCATCGGGTGACGATGACCGGGCCGCCGTGGGCCGACCACAGCCTGCTGGCGATGTCGTCGTCGCTGGCCGAGAGCATCCGCTGAACAGTGCTCGCGGGTGTGCCCGCTTGAAGCGCTTCCAGCGCGATGAGGAGCTTCACGAGCGACGCCGAGGTGTAGGAACGCTCGGATTTGAGGGAAACCGCGGTCTTCTTGGCCGTGCGGTCGTAGACGACCATGCTCACCTGCCCGCTGGGGACGAGGTCCGCGAGGGCCTGAACGTCGACGGTCTTCGGCGGTGGACCCGGCACCGCCGAGGAGGACGGGGGCGGGGATTCGACCGGGACCGGTTCGGCCTCGATCGTCGGCGCCCCGGCCCTCGACGCCGCGATCGCCGCCGGGCCGGAACGCGACGGCGGAACCAGCGTCATCGCGACGATCGCACCCAGGCACAGCCCCACCAAGAGGAAGACCCCGCTCGCTTTGCCCACACAAGTTCTTGCCCGCATCACCCGTTCGTGTTCACGGCTAGGCCATTCGGCCTCCTCGGTTTGCCTGGGAGGGCTGCGGGGTATCCGGGCTCCATTCAGTTCGCCAACTCTGGGAGGCGGAGCAATGGCACGTGCACAACGCGCTCGGATCCGAACGGCGGGACTCCAACCCGCCCAGGTCCTCGCCGGCCTGGCGAGCCTGGCATTCCTGGTGTTCGGGATCGTGGGCTTCACCAGGACCGGGTTCGCCGATTTCGCCGGCCGTCACGAGGAGACCGTTCTCGGATTCTCGGTGAACCCGCTCTACAACCTCGGGTTCGTCCTGCTGGGCGCGATCGGTCTGCTGCTGACCTTCGGCTCGGGCCGGTCCCGCGCCTTCGGCTTCCTGACGTTCATCGCCTTCGGGGCGCTGTTCGTCTGGGGCCTCATGATCGCCGGGACCGTTTCCACGAACCCGGTGTCACAGGCGGGGAACCCGTTCAACCTCAACGGGCCGGACAACTGGCTGCACCTCGGCCTCGCCGCACTCGGGCTGGTGATCGCGTTCCTGCCCGCGCGGCACAAGGTGCTGCTGCCGGAGGACGAGGACGAAACAGTGGTGACGGACCGGGCGGACAGTGCCACGGTCGTCCAGCCCGTCCACGACGATCCGCGACGGCCGAAGCATGAGAAAGGCCCGGCCGCCGCTCGTGAAGAGCGACCACCGGGCCTCGCCCACTAGGTCTCAGTAACCGGACTGGGCGGGAGCGTCTTCCTTCTTCTCGGAGGCGTTCCCGCTCTGTGCCGCCTTGTTCTTCACCGGCGCGGTGCTCTTGCAGCCCGCGGGCTCGATGACGAACCAGGTGCCGCCGACGCCGTGACCGTTCGCCTCGCCGGCGTTCGCGTCCTTGGCGTAGCGGTAGACGGCCCATCCGCCGACGGTGACCTGCGTGGTGCCGTCCGCGCGCTTCACCGTGCCGAGCAGCTTCTGGTCGATGCCTTCGAGCTGGACGTCGCCCTCGGCGAGCACCGGCGGCCAGGCCTTCGCGCAGTCACCGTTGCAGGTCGGCTGCTTGTTCTTCTTGTCCTTGGTGAACATGTAGAGGGTGAAACCCTCCTGGTCCACAATGGCCGGTCCGATGCCGTCGACGTTGCTCGCGACCAGCTTCGTGGCGCCGTCCGCGTTCTGCTCCGCCTTCTTCTCGGCCGGAGCCGCCTCGGCCTCCTTCGTCGCCTGGCCCGCCTTGCCGCCCTTGACGTTCGCGGCGTACCAGGTGCTGCCGACACCCTGCCCCTTCGCCTCGCCCGCCTTGGCATCCTTGGCGTAGCGGTAAAGCGCCCAGCCGCCGACGGTCACCTGCTTGCGGCCGTCGGCGCGGGTCAGCTCACCGACCAAGGCCTGATCCACGCCTTCGATCTGGACCTCGCCCTCGGCGAGCACCGGCGGCCATGCCTTCGCGCAGTCACCGTCGCAAGTGGACTTCGGCGGCTTCGCACTGTCCTTGTCGAAGCGGTACAACGTGAACCCGTCCTTGTCGACGAGCACCTGGCCGAGGTTCCCGGCTTCGGCCACGGCCACCTTGGTCTCGCCCTTGGCCGCCGGGGCGTTCCCGCCCGCCCCGGCCACCGCGGCGGCGGGAGCGACCGCTGGCGCCGCCGTCTCGGTGCCGCCGGAGCAGGCCGACAGCGCGACCAGGCCCACGGCCGCGGACGCCGCTGCGACGACGAAACGCTTGCGAAGCATGGGATTTCTCCTTGTTCGTAGGGGTTCCGCGGCTTGGCGCGGTGAGCTTGTACCCCCTACACGGAGCCCTCGCGGGACCGGTTCAAGGAGTTCGCGGATTTTCTTCGCGGGCCGCCAGCGCGGCGTCCGTGAGCACCCCGGCCGAACCGGTGTAGTGCGCGGGATCCAGCAGGTCGGCGAGGGATTCCGCGGCGAGCACTCCGGTTATCTCCGGCAGGTCGGAAAGTACGTCGCCGAGAGCCCGGTCCTGCTCCAGCGCGAGCTTGGACGCTTGACCGAGGACCTCCTTGGCCCGCGCCTTGCCGAGCAGCGGGGCGAGCACGGTCGAAAGCCGCTCGGAAACGATCTGGCCGTGCGTGAAGCCGAGGTTCTCGCGCATGCGTTCGTCGTTGACGACCAGACCGCGGGCGAGCTCGGCCGCAGTATGCGCGGCGCCGCCGGTCAGGCGCAGGCACTCGCGCAGCAACTGCCACTCGGCATGCCACGCGCCCGCGGACCGTTCGTCCTCGGAGAGCAGGGCCTGGGTGACGCCGGTGGCCAGCACCGGGACCTGCAACGCGGCCGAACGGATCAGCGTCGCGAACACCGGATTGCGTTTGTGCGGCATCGCCGACGAACCGCCACGGCCCTCGCCCGCGGGTTCGGTGACCTCCCCGACCTCGGTGCGCGTCAGGAACTGGACGTCGACCGCGATCTTCCCGAGCGCGGCGGCGGTGAACGAGAGAGCGGCCGCGAGGTCGGCCGTCGGGGTGCGGAGCGTGTGCCAGGGGAGCGTGGTCTCGGCGAGGCCGGTCTCCTCGGCGAACGCCGTCTGGAGCCGCTGCGGATAGCCGTCGGGCAGCTCGGCGAGCCGCGCGTACTCGGCGTACGCGGCCCTCGTGCCCGCCGCACCCCCGAGCGAAACCGGCAGGACGACGCGGTTCAGCCTGCCGAGCGCGTCGAGGGTCAGCTGACGCCAGCCCGCCGCCTTGAGCCCGAACGTGGTCGGGACCGCGTGTGCGGTGAGGGTGCGCCCGGCCATGATCGTGTCGCGATGCGCGCGGGCGAGATCCGCCAGCGCGTTCGCCGTCGCCTCGAGATCCGCGGTGATGAGCGCCCGGGTCCGCGCGGCGACCAGCATCATCGCGGTGTCGAAGATGTCCTGACTGGTGGAGCCGCGATGCACGTACTCCGTCCCGGCCGCCTCGGTCAGCTCCTTGATCAGCCCCACGACCGGGTTCGCCGTCTCACGAGCCGCCCTCGCCAACGCGACCACGTCGATCTCGACCGACGCGGCAGCCTCGGTGATCGCCTCCGCGGCGGCCTGCGGAATCAGCCCCGTGCTGGCCTGCGCCCTGGCGAGCGCCGCCTCCGTGTCCAGAAGGGCCCGCACCCAGGCGAGATCACCCGTCGCCGCCTCGGCGGGCGTGCCCGCACGGACAGGGGACAAGAGGCCGGAGTCGGGATCGGCGTTCATCGCCCCAGCATCGCATTTCAGGGTCTCAGTGGCCCGTCCTCCCGTCGATGCGCTCGCGCAGCAGGTCCGCGTGCCCGGCGTGGCGCGCGTACTCGGCGATGTGATGCGTCAGCAGCCACCGCAGCGAGAACGGCTCCCCGTCACGGCGGCTCTTGCCCGTGTCGTCCAGCGAAGCGGCCGCCACGATCTCCCGCGACCGCGCACACTCCTCACGCCAAGCCGCCCACGCGGCCTCGACGTCGCCACCCGTGTCCTCGAAGTCCTGCTCAGGCCACTCGTCGGAGTAATAGAGCAGCGGGACGTCCTCACCCGCGAACTGCAGGCGGAACCACCAGCGCTCGGTGCCCGTGAGGTGCCTGAGCAGCCCGTGCAGCGACAACCCCGACGGCTCGATCGCCCGCAGCGCCAGCTGCTCCGGCGTCAAACCCTGGCACTTCAGCTCGAACGTGCGCCGATGCCAGTCGAGCGTGGACGTCAAGATCTCGCGCTCACTCGCCACCCGCGGAGGCTCCGAACGGTCGCCCTCCCACGTCGCCGAGTAGTTCTCGTCAGGGATCGTGTCCATGCCCCCGACCTTGGCAGAGACCCCCGACAATTCCGTGGCGCTCCGGCGGCGGCCCCGCCATCCTGGTGGTCAGCGGCGGTCTACTAGACTCAGCCGCACGGGCCGTTAGCTCAATTGGTAGAGCTGCGGACTTTTAATCCGTAGGTTCTGGGTTCGAGCCCCAGGCGGCCCACTCTTTCGCCTGGTCCACGCGTTGTGGCCACCCAAGACCAAGATCATCTCCCCGGTTTATCCCCGGTTTTGGGTCGAACGGGTTTATCCAAGAGCCCTTCCAGGGCCTTCGCCGTAGCCGGGTCGACCGTCTTCCGTTCCAGGTAGTTGTCCTGCGTCATCGACACCCGCGAGTGGCCGAGCTGGTCCGCGATCAGCCGCGTCGGCACCCCCGCGTCGTCCAGGGCGGTCGCCGTCGTCTTCCGGAAGGTGTGCGAGGTGACCCACAGGAAGTCCTCCCCGCCGCGAATCTCCCGGATGACCCGCAGGACGTTGTTCGGGTCCCGCATCCCGCCGGTCGAGCTGGGGAAGATGGGGCCAGAGGCCGCCGCCCGCTTCGTCAGCAGCTCCACCGCCCAGGAGGGGAGCGGAAGCGCGCGTTTGCTCGACTCGCTCTTCGGACGCGGCTTGCGGAGCAGCCCTTGCCCTTTGATCCGGACCACGGTGTGCGTGATGTCGACCGTGCCCTCCACCAGGTCGACGTCCTCCCAGTACGTCGCGAGCGCTTCGCCGACCCGGACACCGGTCGCCATCATGAACCGGGACAAGTCGGGCAGGTCCCAGCGCACCGCCTTCTCATTCGCCTCCAGCCGTGCCAGCCATGCGGCGCGCTCGTCCGCGTCCAGGGCACGCGGCTTCTTCTTCGCCGTCGGGATGCGCCGAGTGTCCCGAGTCGGGTTGCCGTCGATCGCGTCGTACCGAGCCGCCAGCCCGAGCATTCCCGAAAGGACGGTCCGCGCGGTCTTCGCCGTCGACGCCCCGATGTTGCGCTGAAGAGCCCCTAGGAAGCGATCGAGCCGCATCACGGTTGCTTCCCGCACGCGCAGCTCACCGAGGCCGGGCACGACGTGAGCGTTTAAGACCGATTCGTACGCGGTCTCGGTGGTCGGCGACTTCTTGCCGTCCTCGACGTCGTGCCGTACCTGGTCCATCCAGACTTCAGCCAGGACCTTCAGGTGCGTCTCTCGGGTGATCTCGCCATTCGTGGACCCGGTCCACTCGCGGAACACGTCCTTGAGCCGCTGCGCAGCCTTGCCCTTCGTCTTCCCGGTCCGCTCGACCTCCCGCGTGTTGCCGTCGAAGTCGCGGAACAGCGCACGAGCCCGGTACCCGCCCGGAACAGGCGAATACCGGATCTCCCCGTACGTTCCGATCTCCAGTTGAGGCCGAGGCATCAGGCCACCTCGACGGCCAGCTGATCAACCCACGCCCGGACGTCCTCAGGGCGGTACCGCACGTATCGGCCCATGCGGCGGCCAGCAGGGCCGTAACCCTTGCTGCGCCACTGGTACAGCGTCCCGACGGGCACACCGAGGTAGGCCGAGACGTCTTCCACTGTCCAGAGTGGATCGATGTCGTGCACGTTGTTCATGTGATCCCCCTTAGGCTGCGAGTGGAGTTGCCGAAAGATCTGGTGGACTCTGGGCGGCTAGTAGTGCTTTGTCGTACTCGGCTTTCCAGGTGATCCGTTCCGAGATGGCGTGCATCACCAGGTGGTCCCTAGGCGGCACGGATGGATCGCCGGAGTCGACCTTGCGCCAGACCAGCCGCGTCGGGTCCGGTGCCGGTTTCTCGATCCCGACCGCCGCCAGCGCCTCCAGCACGAACGCTTTGCGGTCCGCCTTGTGGTCGACGAGCGTCTTGCCCGACCACTTCCGCGACACCAGCACTCGACGCCCCGGCAGGCCGAGGGTGGTCCGCCGATGCGCCCTTCCCTTGCAGTGGCCTGGTGTGGTCTTTCCGTTGGCGCCCTTGGGATTGATGCCGTAGAGCAGCCACACCGCGCAGCGAGGCGAGCAGGGTGTCACGGATAGTTCCGCGTGCAACCGGTCGTGGTGGTCCTTCTGTCGCGTGGTGTCGGCTTCCACGACCTCGCCAGTGGACTTGGTGAGGTACTTCGTGAGATAGCCGATGTGCCGCCCAGCCTCTTCGGAGCCGCCGAGGATGCCCTTGGAGTGCACTTGCCGCCCGAAGGTGACCACGTGCGCCGGGTCTTCCACGGCTTCTACCGCGTCGTCCCACTCGATCAGCGGTTCGCGGGTGTCGGGGTCGACGAACACTCTGGCGTCGCCGTCCCAGAGCGGCATCCGGTCGACGTAGACGACCTGGTCATGGTTGGGCCACCAGACCTGGTGATAGGTCGCTTCGGTGACCTGCCGGATCACGTCGTGCGGCACCGATCCCCGGATAGCCGCGTGCAGGTGTGGGGCGGCCCGCCGTTGGGGTTCGACGGTTGCGAAGTACTGCGCGTCCCAGCCCACGACCCGCCGCAGGTTCTGCCACCACCGATCGACCAGGGCCGAGAAGTGCACCGCGTCCCGAGCGGCCCGCCGATAGTCATAAGTCGACGGATCGACCGGGGCACCATCGGAGCGGACCGGGCCGTAGGTGTCGCAGGTGAGCGTGACGAACATCGACGGCCGGAACCTGCCCGCGTACTCGCGGCCCACGGTGGTCTTGGCGACCTTCCGGCGAGGGAGGTTCGGCGCGTCCTGCCGCCGCTTTGTCGAACGCTTCACCGCCCGCTTCGTCGGCAGGTCGATCGACGGAAGACGGCCCCGCATCCCGAGTTGCCGAAGTTCCTCATCGACTCCCTGGATCTCCTCCCGCAGCTCCTCCGCTTCGGCCTGGTCCGTCTCTTGCCGATAGGCGGCGACGAGGTCGGCCCGAAACGCCAGCAGCTCCGTCTGCGTCTCGGACGGTGCCTCTGCGGGGAAGTCGGGTTCTTCGGTCATGTGCCAGCCTTCGCGGCACTGGACCTGTCGCAGTGCTTTCGCCTTGCGGGCACAAGGCAGGCAGACCGATTCGACGGTCGAGCCACAGGGAACGGGGACGTAGCGGAGTTCTCCGGTGTCGGTGTCGCCCACCTCCATCGTGAACGGCCGGACGCACACGCCGTGCTTCTCAGCGGTCGCCTTGACCACATCGGAGGCCAGGGGTTCCCGCATCCGAGCGGCCCGAGTTTTGGCCGGCATGGTCACCGCGGCTTCATGGGTGCTCATCAGGCGGCCACCTCTCCAGACGTACTCCACTGCCGCAGCACGAACACCGGCATCTCCTGCCGCATACCAGCAGGCAAGTCCGGGAAGGTGGCTTCGTCGAACCAGACGCCGCCATAGACGACCACGGGGATGCCGCAGGGAGTCCGGCCACTGAGTTCCAGATGCACCGACCCGCCGCCCGCAGGACGCCACAGCGATGCCGTCACGTCGTCGAGCGAGGTAGCCCAGGTGAGCAGCCCACGAGCGACGTCCTCCAGGCGGTCGGAGTCGAGTTGCACCTTGATCGGATCAGGACCCACCCCGACGCGAACGGACGCGGTCGGAGGCAGCGCGAACGAGTCCAGGTGATCGCGGATCGCGTCGAGGAAGACCATCAGCCGGTTCATGCCGCCCTCCCCTCGGAGATGATGTGAGCGCCGCCCTTGGTCACATAGGTCTCCAGGGCCTTGATCTCCTCGTCGGCGACCCAACCGGCCCGGACCCGCAGGGGTTCACGGACGCCTTCGCCCCAGACGTAGCCGACACCGGCTTCGGAATCACCGATCCGGTTCGCCCACGCGCCCCGTTCGTACGCGCCATCGCCGAGCACCATCCCGACATGCGTCTTCGACGTCACTCGCAGGCACACGCGGCGGGGGAACAGCTCTCGAACCGGGACGGTGTCCTTTGTGGGTTCCTGGACGTAGCCGCGCACCGTGATCCCCAATGCCCTGCCCTGTGTGGTGAGGAGTGCGACCTTTTCCACGATCGCGTCGCGGGTCTTGCGGTCGGTGTACTTGGTCAGCGCGCCGATCTCGTCGAACTCCAGGACCTCTAGCGGGTGTTCGACGCTGATCGGGATCATGCGCACGCGTCCGGCGAACTCGTGCTTGCGGGCTTCCATCTCCTCAAGCAGGCCGTCGAGGAGTTCGAGCGCCTGCTTACCGGTCACCGCGTACCGGGCGAAGATCCCGCGCCCGTAGGCGAGTTCCATCCCTTTGGGGTCGATGCCGGACACCCGGACCACACCGGACCGGATCGCGGGTGCGGCCGACACCAGCGGGCACCACATGACCGAGTTCTTGCCCGATCCGGTCGCGCCAGCGGTCAGACAGTGCGCGCCAGAGCCGACCAGCGGAACCCGCCAGTCCGAGCCGTACTCCGTGGTTCCGGACCACACATGCCGCAGGTCCACGCCGAGCCCATCAGGGGCCACCAGGTCAGGAACGGGCAGGGAGGTCACCGCGGATTTGAGTAGGTCACGGCGCTGGAAGTCGATGGAGACCACGTCGGGCTCCAGTTCCCGCACCTGGCACCGCTTGACCTTCCGCGCCACCGCCAGCGCCCGCGCGGCCTCGTCGAAGTCCTCGGGCTTCTGCCCCGGAACGAGCTGCACCCGCACCTCATCCCACGACGGACCCGACCGGACCTTGAGCACCTTCGGCACCTGAACGGCGCGAGACGCCGACGCGGCCTTGCGGGACAGCAAACGTCGACGGCCGACCAGGTTCACCGTCACTTCCACCGGCAGCGTCTCGTCCCGGATGCTCAGCCCGCAAGCGTGCAACCAGGCCGGGAGCTTGCGCGCGTAGACCGCCCAGCGCATCCACCAGGACCGGAGGAACCGGCCGCAGTGCTGGTCATAGGACACCACGTCAAGCAGCCGCCATGACGCCAGCACGGCGACGACCGAGCCTGTCACGATCGCCAGGGACAGCCACCCGAGCCACTGCCACCACGCCATGATCGCTACCACGGTAAGACTGGTCCGCCAGCGTGTCATGACTTGCTTTCCCAGCCACATCAACGATTTCAGCATCCACCAGAGGGCGATGAACACCAGTGCGGCCGCCGCCAGGACTTCCAAGATCATGGCGAGCGCGCGACCAATCTTGTGCAGCAGCCACACCACCACACCGAGTACTCCGCCGCCGATGAGAAGGACACCGATCCCGTTCGCGTTCATCGACGACCACCGCCGGTCAGGTCCAGCGGGAGCATTCCCCGGCAGGGAGCGCATTCCTTCTCTCCGGGCAGCAGCTTCGCGAACCGCTTACAGAGTGCGCAGCGCGTTCGGGTGACCCCGTCTAGCGCATGCTTGTTGCCATCGTTTAGCGTTGTCATTGTTCACTTCCAGAGGTTGTGGACAGCGCAGGAGCGGCAAGGTTGGTAGCCGGATTCCGCTTCTGCGCCTTACAGGACAAGAAAAGCGTTTGAGGACGTGTTTGTACGCCGCACGTCCCCACGTGCGTTTTTCGCTCTGTCATTCAGTTTTCAGCTGGCTTGCGACTTCCCTTCTTGGATCTTCGCGGCCACCTCCTCCGCCTTGCGTTCCTCGTATCCCACCCAGTAGCGGAGTTCGTGGTGGTGCGCACGGTCCACATCGGACACGGCGCGATACATGCGCGCGTTGGCCTGATGGAACTTCAGCCAGGTCGTCAGATTCGATCCCGGTTTCGGACGATGAGCCGAGGCAACCGCGTGCGCGTCCCTCAGCGTCTGTGGCTCATTCCGGCCCGGTGTCGTCACCGTCCACCTCCCCGGCTGTCGGGTGCTTGCCGAGGAACACGGCCAGTTCGTCCGCGCTGTCGCGGATTTGGCGAAGGAGCCGGATGAACTCCGGCCACGCGGCCGGATCGGAGGGCGGCAGGATCGCCAGGCTGTCCGGGTCGAGGTAGATCACCAGGGCCGGGTTCGCCGAACCAAACCCCTGCATCCCCGCGACCGCCTGCGGCCCCGGCTTCCACATCGCGTTGAACGCCACGGCCTCGTCCCTCCTCACTGTGAGCGCGGAACTCCCACGACCGCGCGTTCTCCTCGAATCCCTCAGCCGCCGCAGTCACGGCCGCGAGCACCCACCACGGCAAACGGCCTTCCGCTAGGAGATCCCGCCAGGCCGACGCCACCGCGAGGGAAGCAACACCCACGTCGTGCGCCGCCAAGGGATCGACGACCTGGGCGGTCTGTGCCCTTAAGGCGCTGTAGTGGTGGTAGGCCATCTCCCACGCTTGGACCAGGTGCGGAGGAACCACGCCGACACGGTGGCTCCCCGGCACCCCGCCCGGCATCACGCAGCCTTGGGCGTTGACTCGGCAGCGCCCGAGGTCCGCGACGACTTCGACGCCCCGCCAGCGGCCGCAGCCTTGAAGCCGGTCGCGCGGAACATGTAGGACTGGTACTTGAACTCGCCCTGACCGGCCACCTTGGGCTCAGCCGTCAGGCCCTCCAGCTCGATCGGCCGCATGCCCGGCAGAACTTCCGATGTGGTCGGCACCGGCTGCACATCGGCCAGCAGCGTGATCTCGAACGACGCCCGCTTCGCTTTGACCTCGTCCGGGTCGGTCACCGTGACCTTCCACTGACGCTTGCCCGTCACCTCGTCGACCCGCTGCCGCGCCGGACGACCCGACGACCTGTCCTCTCGCGACTGGTACTCGTTGTCCGGCGACACCTCGCCGACCATCACCAAGCCCTGCCCGAACGCCTCGTCGAAATCGATGGGGAACCGGAAACCCTTGTAGATAGCCATTTGCTGCTCCTAGATACGTGTGATCAGTCGTTCTTGCGCGTGACGGCGTCATCGGCAGCGTCGGACCATTGGTCGTGGAAGGAAGAGGAGTGCGAGCGCGTGCGGTGCTGGGTTTCGCACCATTCGCTGAACTCGCTGGCAGCGGTCGCGAGACTCTGCGCGAACCGTGCGGTGTCCATCAGGCCGCCGATACGGGCGGGCACCTGGACGATGAAGGAGGTCTCTTCACTTCCGGCGACGAGCTGACGAACGCCAGGAGAGGGTGAAACCACCGCCGCGCCGTAGCCGACGAGGGGCTGAATCACCACGTGAATGCCCATGTGTGCTCTCCCGATGTCTCGGTCTCGGCGAGCCCGGTCGGGCGCGCTGAACACAGGAGACACCCAGTGAGCAGCCTCACCCCGGACAAACTGTCCGGGTAGGGGCTAGCGGGGGAGAGGAACGGCCTCGTTCACCGCGGAAAGCACCGCTGACCAGGGCAGCTCACGGCCCGGAGCGCTCCGCGGTTCATGCAGCGGCCACACGTCGTCCCCGTACACGAGACGCACACCAGCACGCCGCAGCGCGTCGATATGGGTTTCCCAGGACGGGTGACGAGCGTGTGCGGCGTTCACGCGCGGGAAGACGACGACCGGCAGGTTGAGCGTGCCGATGGCCTCGTTGACCTGCGTCAGGGCTTGATTGTCGGCGATGCCCATCGCGAGCTTGGCGACCATGTTCGCCGAGGCAGGCGCGACCAGATAGCAATCCGGCGCCGGATGCGGGCTGGACTCGGCCGGCGAGCGGGGCTCGACCCGGACCGGGAACCCGGTGGCCTCCTCGATCTCAGTGCGGCCGCCGTTCTCGTCCAGCCAGCGCCCCGCCGTCGGGGTCAAGGTCACCGCGACCGTCCAGCCGTCCTCTTGAAGAGGCCGGATCACACGCGGAAGAAGATCCTCAACACCACCAGCACCCGAGCCCACCAGGCCCAGAACACGCGACGACACCCGACCTACCTCACCGCGCCACAGCGCTCAGCCAACGCCAACAACGGCGAGGACTTCCTACCAGCCGTCGCCGGAGCACGGCGATACATCGACCGCACAACCTCCCGCACCGCCGTACTGTGCCGAACGATCCCCGGCGCCTTCTGCTCAGCCGTCAGCAACGCCGACAACGCCTCATCATCCTTCGCCACCAGGCTCAACGCCCGCGCGAAGTCGATCAGATGGGTGACCTGCCGCTCCACCGGCAGATGATCGACGCTGATCCTCGGAGCCGACTCGATCACCTGCGAAATATCGCCCAGATCCAGCGCCGCCGACAACCGGTGAAGCTCGACGTTGGCCGGGCCGAACCCGGTCTGCCAGTGGTTCGCGTCCACGCCGAGCTGATCAGCCGCCCGACCAGCGTGAGACAGCAGCTCGTTCGCCGTCGACCGATCTTGTTGCCGCGCAGCGGCGACAGCCGTCCGCAGGTAGAGCATCCCGTACAGGCTCAGCGCGGCCGGATCACCATCGCGCATCCTCGGGACCAGCCACTTCGCGGCCACATCGCCCAGCTCAAGCGCGTCGTCGAACCGGCCGACAGCCAGGAGCGCGTGAGTGCCCGATCGGGCAGCCGAGGCCAGGACCAACGGGTCGTCTGCCTCGTCGGCCGCCTGCATGGCGCGCTCTGCCGCGATCCACGCGAGGTCGGCTTCACCGATCTTGCTCAGCGTCGTCGCGGCCAGGTGGTGAACGCGTGCCGACACCGCTGCACAAGCCCGCCGGTAGGCAGTGTCATCGGCCGAGGCGGACTCCATGCCCTGGCTGGTCTTGATCAGGCCAGGCAGCGCGGCGACGACGCGGCCGAGGTCGCCCTTCTGATAGCTGGACCAGGCGCCCTCGACCAGCTGAGCGACAGGAGCCGGGTCGATGTACTCCGGCGACATGGCCGAGGAGAACAAGGTGCGGGACAGCCGTCGAGGGGCCATGAGCGCGTCTCGGATGGCCGGGACGTCGTCGTTCTTGTCCTCGTCCTCCATCAGCACCGGTTCGCCGAGGAGATCTCCCAGCGTCACCCGCAAGCCCCGCGCGACGTCAGCCAGCACATCCAGGCGCCGGATCTCACGTTCACCGCGCTCGATCTTGCTCAACCAGTCCTCAGTACGGCCCACCAAGTCAGCAAGAACCGCCTGCGACAGACCACGCCGCCGCCGGTAGAAGGCAATACGCTCCCCGATGCTGAGCTGATCACCCGCACCACGCACGTAACCAGGCTAACAGCGGCTCCGCTAAAGACGTGCGGACTTGGTTTGCTCGTTTTGCATAGATCGCCAAATTGCTTAAGAAGATAGAAGATGCGCGTGTCAGTGCGAGGAGACCGCCAGAGGACCTTCGCGCCAGGACTCAATAGTGGCTACACATGGTGGCCATCGTCACGCAAAGTTAGTCAAGCGTTGAGGTGTTGAGCCCCCGAGGGGCAAACTAGAGAAGTTCGCTACTCAAAGTTACGAAGAGGGCGCGGTTGGGTAGGTTGGCTTGGCTCTCGTGTTTGACGCTCTTAGCCTACCTATGTAGAGTTGGCAGCGACTCACTGCGGGACGCAAGGGCCCGTTTTAACGAAGGGGACGGCCTAGCCGTCCCCTTTGCTCTGTTCAGGGCAGGGGTGTGCCGACTGCGGCCCAGACCGCACCCTTCTTGTTAGCGTCTATCTGGATGCCTGGGAGCCGCTGGCCGGCGGTGACTTTCTGGCTGGTCGTCATCAGTCCACGCTTCCCCTCGCTGTCCACTGCCAACGCTCCACCTCGTGGCAGCGCAGATGTGACCCGGAGGGTGTCAACAAGGTCCGGGTCAAAAGAGCGAGCGTTGTCGCTCATCAGGCGACCGAGGATCTTGCCGGTTGCGCGGTGGACTAGCACTTTGTCGCCGCGGACGACGCCTCCTAGCATGTACTGTTCTCGCCCGACCGAGCTGTCGCTGAGCTGAATCTCCAGCGTCATGGGGGCAGTCCTGCGCAGGACAGTCGCGGTATCCCAGGTCTTCGTGCGGTGAGGAGTTTCCCCGCAGAGCAAGATCGGAAACGATCCGAGTAGCTTCTCCTGCCAAACGATGTCTACCGGGCTCAGGCTTACTGTCTGCCCCACGTTCGGCAGCACAGTGCCCTTCTCTGGCACGGCGACGATGCCTGTGCCATGGTGCAGGCGAGGATGTCGACGTGAGCCGCCCACACGCCAGGGTATTGGGGAGCCATCCCGGAGCGCGCAAGCGAGAAGTTCGCGATATTCGTGTCCTGTGATCAGGTCTGGACTTCCTGCCATCGCCGCGTAAGCGCTCGGGCCGAGCAGCATGTAGGGGTGACCACGGTGCTGTACAACGTCCAGAGCGCCCACAGCAATCGGAACCTTTGTGGCGAGCGCGTAGTCCACGGCTGGTGTTAGGTCAATGTCCTTGCTCAGGACCACGATGGCCTCTACCGCCGACCTGCCGGTTGCGATCTCTTCAACGTATCGCGTGATGCGTACGCAGCAGGCGCTGTCGACCATCTTTTCCTCGATGGTGTCACCAGGCTTGAGGTGAAGCTCGCCCAGCAGAGGCTCGCCACCTTCTGCTATCACGCGATCACGGTAAGCTTCGTTCAGTGCGTTTTGCTGGGCAAGCTCGTGCTTGTCGCGCGGTCGAGCCAGCGCGAGCCCGACATGAACGGCTTTCACGTCATATCCATACCGCCGAAGGGCGTTTCGGATGCCATCTACGGACGGACACGCTCGTAACCCGATGGCGTCACCGCTCTGATGAAAGACGTTGCGGCTGTCCACAACGACGGCTGCAGCAACTCCCAACGCGTCCCACCATCCCATCCGCAACTTGCAACGGAGTCTACACCCGATGGTGCTTCTATCAACGAAACACGCCGCCGTGTTGTAAGTTGGACCAGTGAGGGCTGATCAGATCGAGGTCGCAACCTATGGGTGTGCCCGCTGGGACGAATCGGGCGGCTACTGGTGGTATGACCCGGCTCCCCTTCCTCGGGTGGTCGCGCTTGATCCGGAGACCCAGTTGGCTCTGTCGGAGGCCGACGCTGCCCTTGGTCGCCTGTCCGGCGTCGGGGGGATGCTTCGGAATCCGAGACTGTTGATGCGGCCGTATGCGGTCCGGGAGGCGCTCGCTAGCGCACGCATCGAGGGAACGCAGGCGAGCTTAACGGATGTTTTCCAGGCTGAGGCGAGTCGCGTTCACCCGCGTGAGCGAGATATTATCGAAGTGACTGCACATGTCGAAGCCCTCGAAAAAGGGCTTTCTCTTGCGAGAGAACGTCTGAACTTGCAGGCGCTTTGCGAAGTTCACAACGCGCTAATGTCAACCTCGCTTCGAAATTCAAGCGAAGAAAGTATTAGATCTTCCCCTGTGTGGCTCGGTTCTCCGACTCAGAGGCCGGAGACTGCTGTATTCGTGCCACCTGTCGGAGATGCTCTTAACTTGGCTTTGAGTGATTGGGAGGAATATCTCAGTAATCCGCCACGTGTGCCAATCCTTATTCGGGCAGCTCTTCTGCATTATCAATTCTTGACTATACATCCGTTCTCTGATGGTAACGGTCGCGTTGGCAGGATGCTGGTTCTACTGTTCCTGTGTCATCAAGATCGACTGTCTGTGCCCCTTCTCTATGTGAGCCCCTACTTTGCAAGCAGGAGGCGGGAGTACTATGACCGGCTTCAGGCGGTGCGTGAGCGCGGGGAGTTGCAGCAGTGGCTTCAGTTCTTCCTGACCGCCGTGGCTGCCCAGGCTGATGATGGCGTACTGCGTTCGCGTGAGTTGCTGGGTTTGCGCGAACGGTATCGAGCTGAGCTTGCCGGTAGTCGCAGTCGGGCGGTCGAAGTAGTTGAGCTCTTATTTACGAACCCCGTTATTACAACGACATTGATTCGCAAGAAATTGCAGATAACAAACCAGGGCGCACTCAACCTCATTAGAAGCCTTGCGGGTCGCGGCTGGCTCTCTGAAATTGGAGTAGCGGGTAAGGGGGGTGCGACTGTGTGGATTGCGAATGAAGTGTATGACGCAATAGCGGGCGACGATGTAGACGAGGCTGAGAATCAAGGCCTGACGGTCTAGGTTCTGTCATTATTTCGTGTTGCCGAAATTAGCTCTATGGGATCAAGGCGCCGCCGTCGTCGGCGCGCATGTCACCACTCGTACGGCGGGCTCCGCCTGGTGCGACGCGGACGGCCTGCCGCTCCGCTCCGGCCGCCGGTCGCGGCGAGCCCGCCGACGAGCAGCACTGTCCAGCACGCCGCCGACGAAGTTCACCCATGTGCGAGATCGGGCAAAGTTGACGTCCCCCGGAAGGCCGCTGAGACCGGCTTCAATGATCTCTACCGTGGCGTTCATGACCGCCGCGCCATACAAGTGGACCCAGCACGGATTGCCTTGCTACCGATCACAGGCTGCGCCGCCCTTCCTGTGCACCGAGAGCCAGCTGCGCGGTCTCGGTCTCGTGCCGGGCACATCTCCATGTGCATACGTCGACTCTCAGTACGAGCCCGCTGCCCTCTACTTAATTACCGAGGCGGAGTTGTCCCAACATCACCAGTGGCCGCCGCGTCGCCCCGACGCCTGATCGTGACAACGGCCGGTAGCGCCGCGTCAAGGCGGGAAGGAGTGCCTTGCCCCAGCGCCACCGGCCGCGTACTGGCTTCGTATCGGGGTGACGGGGAAAGAGTGGGCAGTAGGGTGGTCATTCCCGCGGTCGTCTGAAGTTGACTCGGAAGTCATGATCATCTCCCCGGTTTATCCCCGGGAAACGACCGCAGGCGACGCCAAACGATCACAGACCATGATCGTTCGTAGTCGAAGTTCATGCAGGTGAGGGCAGTTGTCGTCAGCTAACGGCAGATGTCCGCAGACCCGGCCCAAGATTCCGTAGGTTCTGGGTTCGAGCCCCAGGCGGCCCACCACCAGCATGCTTCCGACCTGCGAAAGCAGGACAGTCGACGATCTTTGACCGCCCCCCCGGCATCGCGTTCGGCAGTACCCAGGTTTTGTTGCCGCCATGGGGAAGTCGAGCTTCTTCGGACAGCGGCCCCTGCGCCCGCTGATCAGTGCTCCGAGGGTTTGTTTTCGAGGTAGCCGCCGGCTTGTGTGACAGCGCCCGGCCGAACTATTCACGTTGGTGATGGCTGCGCGGAGCGGCGGCGGCAAAACTGATCAGGCGGTGGGCGGAACCCGTTACGCGGCGGCCTAAGGGGATGACATGACCACGGTTTCTCTGCGTCTGAGGGACCATTCGTATGACGTGATCATCGGCCCGGGCGTGCGGACGGCGCTCGCCGATGTCATCAGGCGGCTGGGCGCCGAGCGGGCCGTCGTCGTGTCCGCTCGACCACGGAAGTCGTTGCCCGACACCGGGGTACCCAGTTTGGTGCTGCCCGCGCGTGACGGTGAGCATGACAAGACCCTCGGCACGGTGGAGGCCTTGTGCGGTGAGTTCGCACGGTTCGGCCTGACCAGGTCCGACGTGGTCGTCTCGTGCGGCGGCGGCACCACCACCGACGTGGTCGGGCTGGCGGCCGCGCTGTACCACCGGGGCGTGCCGGTGATCCATCTGCCGACGTCCCTGCTGGCACAGGTGGACGCCAGTGTCGGCGGGAAGACGGCGGTGAACCTGCCCGACGGCAAGAACCTGGCCGGTACGTATTGGCAGCCGAGCGCGGTGCTCTGCGACACCGACTACCTGGCGACCCTGCCGCGGCGGGAGATGCTGAGCGGCCTCGGCGAAATCGCCCGCTGCCACTTCATCGGCGCACCGGATCTGCGAGGGCTCACCCTGGTCGAACAGATCGCCGCCAGCGTGACACTCAAGGCCCGCATCGTGGAGGCGGACGAGCGGGACACCGGACCGCGGCACCTGCTCAACTACGGCCACACGCTGGGCCATGCGGTGGAGAGAGCCACGGACTACGCCGTGCGCCACGGCGAGGCGGTGGCCATCGGAACGGTCTTCGCGGGACGGCTCGCCGGTGCTCTCGGCCGGATCGGGCAGAGCCGGGTGGCGGAGCATCGCGACGTCGTCCGGCATTACGGACTCCCCGACGCGCTGCCGGCCGAGGCCGATACCGCCACCCTGATG
Organism: Amycolatopsis sp. lyj-108; assembly: GCF_046549005.1. NCBI lineage: Bacteria > Bacillati > Actinomycetota > Actinomycetes > Pseudonocardiales > Pseudonocardiaceae > Amycolatopsis > Amycolatopsis sp. lyj-108. The sequence goes on from NZ_JAJPWQ010000002.1 coordinate 147,410, forward strand.
CGGTTGATGCGACACGACAAGAAGGCGGTCCGGGGATTCACTTTCGTCCTGGACGGACCAGAGGGCGCGGCGCTGGTGAGTGACGTTCCCCCGGATCTGGTCGCGAGCGAGCTGGCCCGGATGCCGCGAACTCCCGTGGCCGACCTCGTCGGTTCGTCCGGTGGGGCTCGCCGATGACGCACTTTCCCCCGCTGGAAGGCTTTCTCGCCGGACGGCTGGAGGCGGCGTTGCGGAAGCCCGCGGCGCAGCAACCGGTGTGGCCCGATCCGCGCCGGGCACGAGACGTGGTGGCCGCGCTGAGCCGGGCGGGGCCGATCGTCCTGCCGGACGAGACCGCGCGGCTGGCGGGACGGCTCGCCGCGGTTGCCAGGGGCGAGGCGTTCTTGCTGCAGGGAGGCGACTGTGCGGAGACTTTCGCCGGAAACACCGAAGCGCATCAGCGCGGCAATCTCCGGACACTGGACCAGATGGCCGCGGTGCTCGCCGAGCGTGCCGGATTGCCCGTCGTCAAGATCGCTCGAATGGCCGGGCAGTATGCCAAGCCTCGCTCCCAAGCCGTCGACGCCCTGGGGCTGCCCGTCTACCGCGGCGACATGATCAACTCGGCCGAATCCACGCTCGTGGCCAGGACACCCGCTCCCGAACGGATGCTGCGAGCCCACGCCCGCGCCGTCGAAACCATGGGTCTTGTCCGTGAATTCCGTCCAGGCGGCACGGACGGCGACGAAACATACGTCAGCCATGAGGCACTCCTGCTGGACTACGAACGGTCGCAGCTGTGGGCCGACACCAGCGGGCCGGAGCCTCGGGTGTCGAGCGGACTGGGGCACTTCCTGTGGATCGGCGAGCGCACCCGCGGGCTCGACGGCGCCCATCTCGCGTTCGCGGAACTGTTGTCCAACCCCATCGGCGTCAAGATCGGTCCATCGACGACCCCCGAGCAGGCGGTCGAATACGTGCGACGGCTCGACCCGCACGGTGAGCCAGGGCGAGTCACCCTGGTCAGCCGGATGGGGCACAGCAGGGTCCGTGACGTCCTGCCGCCGATCGTGGAGAAAGTCACCGCCTCCGGATCCCAGGTGATCTGGCAGTGCGACCCCATGCACGGCAACACCTACCTGTCGGCGAACGGCTACAAGACGCGCCGGCTTCATCGGATGGTCGACGAGATCACCGGGTTCTTCGAGGTGCACCGGCAGCTGGGCACCCATCCCGGCGGCATTCACGTGGAGGTGACGGGCGATGACGTCACGGAGTGTCTCAGCCGTGTCCCGGCCGTCACGGAAGAGGATCTGCCGAACCGGTACGAGACCGCTTGTGATCCACGCCTGAACGCCAGGCAGGCGATGGGGCTCGCCTACTCGGTCGCGGAGCTGGTCGCGGCGGCCAGGACATAGCGGGCGGGACTCGACCGCTACGGCGTCTTTTCCACGGTGACGGCCGAGAGTCGCCGGCGAAGGAGCGCTACGACCTCCTCGTTCCGGTCGGCCAGGTAAAAGTGACCGCCGGGCAGCGTCACGACCTCGGTGGGGCCGGTCGTGTGCCGGGCCCACGCGTGTGCCTCGTCCATGGTCACCAGCGCGTCGCGATCGCCGGTGAGCACGGTGATCGGGCAGTCGAGGACGGCGGACGGATCGTGCCGGTAGGTCTCCACCGCGTGGTAGTCGTTGCGGAGGAGGGGAAGGACCATGGCCCGGATCTCCGGGTCGTCGAGCATCGCCGAACCGGGACCGCCGAGCCGCCGGATGTGGGCGAGCAGGTCGTCGTCCGAGGACAGGTGCAACCGGTCGTTCCGATGCCGGGACGGCGCCCGGCGCCCCGAGGCGAACAGGTGGGCCGGCGTCGGCGACCCGGCGGCGGCGAGCCGCAGGGCGACCTCGTACGCCAGCAGCGTGCCCATACTGTGCCCGAAGAGGGCCAACGGCCGATCGTCCACGAGTCGCACCGCGTCGACGATCCGGTCGGCCAGTTCCGGGAGGTTGTCGATATTCGGCTCGTGACGGCGGTCCTGCCGTCCCGGGTACTGAACCGCCAGTACGTCGATCTCCGGGGCCAGCGCTCGAGCGAGCGCGAAGAAGAAACTGGCCGATCCGCCCGCGTGGGGAAGGCAGACCAGGGTGGACGTCGCTTCGCCTGGCGGGCTGAAGCGGCGCAGCCACGTCTGGAATCGCGCCGATGTCTCCGGCATCGTGGGTGTCTCCCTGGTGTCCTGTCGTGAGTGCTCCGGGCCGCTGGTGACGACCTGGTGGTTCATTCGGGGCCGCACAGCTGCAGCAGCGCCCTGGCGGCCAGGCGGTAGCCGAACGCGCCGAGACCCACGACGACTCCGCTGGCCAGTGGGGCCAGTATCGATTCGTGGCGGAAGCTCTCACGAGCCCAGACGTTGCTCAGGTGCACCTCGATCCACGGTGCGGGATAGGCGGCGAGCGCGTCGCGCAGGCTCCACCCGGCCATCATGAGCGCGCCGGGGTTGACGATCGCGCCGATGGTCGACCTGCGGTGCGCGTGCACCGCCTGGACCAGGCCGCCTTCGTGGTCGTCCTGAACCGGGACGACCTGCCAGCCGGCCTCGGCCACTTCGTCGGCGACGAATTTCGCGATGTCGTCGAGGGTGTCGTAGCCGTAGATCTCCGGTTCGCGGTCTCCGAGTATCCCGAGATTGGGCCCGTTGAGCAGGAGCACGGTTTTCACAGGAGGAGTTCCTTCCGGATGCGAGGTGGACACGCAGGTCAGCAGACCGGCCCACCGGCGACGTGGATGATCTGGCCGGACACGAACGACGCGTGGTCGCTCACCAGGAAGGCCACCAGGTGGGCGATGTCCTTCGGATGACCGACCCGGCGCAGCGGAATCGTCGCGGCGACCCGCGCCTGGTGCTCCTCGGCCGTATGGCCGGCCTTCGCAGCCAGTGCCGCGGTCATCTCGGTGGCCACGTAACCGGGCGCCACGGCGTTGACGGTGACGTTCAGCGGACCGAGTTCCATGGCCAGCGTCTTGGTCAGGCCCTCGATCCCGGCCTTCGCCGCCGAGTAGTTGGCCTGCCCGGCGTTGCCGACCGCGGCGATACTCGACAGGTTCACCACGCGGCCCCAGCCGAGTTTGGCCATATGCTCGGTGACCGCTTGCGTCATCAGGAACGTGCCGCGCAGGTTCACGTTGATGACCAGGTCCCAGTCGGCGGGCGAGAGCGAGAAAACCAGGCTGTCCCTGGTGACACCGGCGTTGTTGACCAGGATGCCGGGCGGCCCGAGCCGGTCGGCGACCTCGTCGACCGCCTTGCGGACCGAGTCGGGGTCGCTCACGTCGACCGCGACGGCCGTGGCGCGGCCGCCCGCTCGGTCGAGGACGGCGACCGCGCGTTCCGCGGCAGGCGGATCGATGTCGAGGACGGCGACATCGATGCCCTCCTCGAGCAGCCGTCCGGCCACCGCGGCACCGATGCCCCTTGCCGATCCGGTGACGATGGCGACGCGGTTCACGTCGTCTCGGGTGTCAGCTTGACCGGCAGGTAGCTCATGCCGTTCAGGACGTTGGAGTAGATCCACCGCTCCGGCCCGGTCTGTTCGGCGGACGACACGAGCGTGCGCAGCGCGTCGAGCACCTCCTCCACCTCGATGCGCGCCAGCGTGTGCCCCAGGCAGATATGCGAGCCGAAGGCGAAGGTGAGGTGCTTGTTCGGCTTGCGATCGAGCAGGAAGCGGTCCGGGTCGGCGAAGACCTCGGGATCGCGGTTGGCCGAGGAGATCCAGACGGTGACGATGTCGCCCTTTTTGACCGGCTGCCCGTCGACCGTGGTGTCGCCGGTGGCCTTGCGCCCGCTGTGCAACGCGGGAACGGTCCAGCGCAGGACCTCGTTGGCGGCGGTGTCGAGGCCGACGGTGCCCTCTTTGAGGGCGCGCCACTGGTCCGGCTGCTCGATCAGCGCCTGGATACCGCCGGAGATGGCATGGCGGCCGGTCTCGTCGCCGCCGATGATCAGCCCGTAGCAGTTGGACATCAGGTCGGCGTCGCTCAGCGGCTGACCGCCGACGTGGCAGTTGGCCAGCAGGCTGACCACGTCGTCGGAGTCGCGGCCGCGCCGGGTTTGTGCCAGGTCGGCGAAGTAGAGCAGAATCTCGCTCTTCGCCTGCCAGCTCTCCTCTGGCGGGGCGTCCGCGTAGTCGGAGCTGAACGCCTGCGAGGTGAGTCCGAGCAGATAACGGCGGTCGGCCTCCGGCACGTCCATCAGCCCGCAGATGGCACCCAGCGGGATGTTCGCGGAGATGTCGTGGACGAAATCGCATTCGCCCTTGTCGATCGCCGCCTTGATGAGGTCGTCGATCGTCCGCCGGATCGCCTCGCGGATCGTCTTGAGTCTGCGGGGGGCGAAGGCCGCGTTCAGCACGTTGCGCAGCTGGGTGTGCTTGTCGCCGTCGGTCATCGCGAGCATCGAGCCGGACGCGGAGTCCCCGCCGGTGAGCAGGGTCGACAGCATGTTGCCGCCCTCGGTGGTGAAGTGCTCCTTGTCGCGGTAGATCGCCATCGTGTCGGAGTAGCGGCTGAAGACCCAGAAGCCGGGGCGGTCGTCCTTCGCCGGATGCCAGTAGTGGGGCCGGTCTTCGCGGAGACGGCGCCAAACCTCGGAGAGTTCGTTCTCGGCGTGCAGCACCGGGTCGGCGAGGTCGAGCGAATCGAGGAGCTCGGGGTTGAGTACGGGGCGGATCATCGGCGGCCTTCCACGTGAGGAGTCTTGGCGGTCGAGGACGGCAGCGAGGTGGCCATCGCGGCGAGGGCACCGATCGTGGGGTTCCCGATGATCTCCTTGGGGGAGACGGCCAGCCCCGCTTCGCGAGCGCGCCGGATCAGCGAGATCGCCAGCATGCTGTCGCCACCGAGTGCGAAGAAGTCGGAGTCGGCACCGGCGTCGGTGACGCCGAGCAGCTCCTCGAAGATGGCGGCCAGCGCGTGTTCCGCCGGGGTCCGCAGGGCGGGCTGTGCCGTCGCGGAACTCTCCTGCTCGGGGACCGCGGGCAGCGCGGCAAGGTCGAGCTTGCCGTTCGGCGTCACGGGAAGGGCCTCGACGACGACGTACCCGGTCGGCACCATATGGTCCGGCAATCGGTGTGCGGCGTGCTCGCGGAGTTGCTCGCGGACGGGCGCTTCCCCGGCCGCGGCCACGATCCAGGCGACCAGCCGGACGCGGCCGTCGCCGTCCTCGCGCAGGCCCGCCACCGCGCGGGCGACCGTGGGCAGTTCTTCGAGTACCGCCGCGACCTCGCGGGGTTCGATCCGGAAGCCACGGAGTTTGACCTGGTCGTCGGCGCGGCCGTGGAAGTCCAGGTCGCCGTCGCCGTGCCAGGAGGCGATGTCGCCGGTGCGGTACATCCGGCTGCCGGGCGGGCCGAACGGGTCGGCCACGAAGCGTTCGGCCGTCAACGCGGGCCGGTTGAGGTAACCGTGGGCGACACCGTGCCCCGCGACGTAGAGCTCGCCGCGGAATCCAGGTGGCACCGGCCGCAGCCCGGGACCGAGGACGTAGACGCGGGCACCGGCGACGGGGCGCCCGATCGGGGGGCGGCCGCCACCCGTGAGCGGTTCGCTCTGAGTGGCGCAGACGGTGACCTCCGTCGGCCCGTAGGCGTTCACCATCCGGCGGTTCCCGGACCACCGCGCGGCCAGTTCGGCGGGGCATTCCTCGCCGGCGCTGATCAAGCCGCGGAGCGAGGGCACGGCCACGGGGTCGATGCTGGACAGTGCCACCGGCGGGAGAATGGCGTGGGTGATCCGTCGCTCGAGCAGGGCCGCGGCCAGCGGTTCCCCGGCGAGCGGCCCCGGCGGCGGCACCACGATCGTCGCCCCCGCGGTGAACGCGCCCATCAGTTCGGCGACGAACGCGTCGAAGCTCGGCGAGGCGAATTGCAGCAACCGGGAGGAGCTGTCCAGTCCCAGCCCTTCACGCTTGGTCGCGGCGAGGTTCGCCAGTCCGGTGTGGGTGACCGCGACGCCCTTCGGACGGCCGGTCGTGCCGGAGGTGTAGATGACGTACGCCGGATCGGTCAGTCTCGGGGTGACTCGCGGAAACCCGTCCGCCCGTTCGCCGATCCCCGGATCCTCGACGAGGACGCGCGGCCAGGGACGGGTCAGCGGGAGGTCGGCCGACGCCGAGGTGCAGACGACGAGCGGGTCGCAGTCTTCCAGCATCGCCGCGATCCGCTCCCGCGGATAGCCGGGATCGACGGGGACGAACGCCGCGCCGATCCGGACCGTCGCCAGTAGCGCGGTGATCAGGTCCAGCGATCGTGGCAGCACGATGGCCACCATCCGGCCGGGTGCCGCCCCCGCCTCGGCGAGGGCGGCCGCGAGCCGTCCGGCACGGCGGTCGAGTTCGGCGTACGAGGTCACGGCGCCGCCGGAGTCCACCGCCGGTCGCCCGGCGTGCTCGTCGACGGCGCGCTGCCACAGCCTGCCCAGCGTCGCGGCGGGCTGCGGGTTCCGGACCGCGTTCCACTTCCGGAGCACCTGGTGGCGGGTGTCCGGGTCGAGAAGGTCCAGCCTGCCGACCGGTTGGCCGGGCGCCTCGCGGAACTCACGGAGCAGGCGTACGACCATGTCGAGCAGACGCCCCGCGGCTTCCGCGCCGATGAGCCGCGGGTCGGTGACCAGGGTCAGGACGAGTTCGCCCGCGTCGCGGCCGACCCTGAGTTCGGCGGTGCGGGGCCGGGGCGGTTCGGCAGGGGTGAAGGTGACAGCGGTGTCGAACGACGCGTCCGCCGCGGCGTCGAGCAGGGCGCGCCCCCGCGGTCCGAGCTCGGCGTGCCCGCCCGAAGCGGTCACGGCGTCCCCGGCCCGGTCCAGGACGGTGCCGATCTCGTCGCCCGGCGCGACGGCCACCAGCAGTGGCCGGGGCCCGGTTCCGAAGAGCACCGGAGAGCCGGCACCCAGCAGGTGCAGCAGTACCGCCCAGGCTCCGAGCAGCGTGTTCTCCGCGGCCGGGAACTCCGGGATCCGCCGGACGGGAGCCGGTCCCCCGGCCGTGTCGTCGCCACGCTGGCCGAGCCTGTCCCGGAGCAGGGAATCACCGTCGGCACCGGCCAGCGACGACTGCCAGAACCGCGCCCCCAGCGCCTGCTCCCGGAGCAGGTTCCGATCCGGCTTCGCCGATCCCAGCAGGGGCAGTTCGGGTCTGACCTCGATATCCACCGGAGCGTGGCGGTCACCGAGCGCGGCCGCCACCTCCGCCCGCAGGTCGGCCGGTCGCGGCGTGCAGCCGGGGGCCGGGGTGACCACCGCGTGGACCAGCGCCAGCCGGTCCTCGTCCTCGATCCCGAACACCGCGGCCTGTGCCACGGTGGCGTGTTCGAGGAGCACGCGTTCGACCGCCTCCGGGTAGATGCGGACGCCTTCGCCCTTCAGGACGCCGTCGAGCCGCCCCTCGAGAGTCAGGTATCCCGACTCGTCGAGCCGTCCGATATCGCCGGTGCGCACCCAACCGTCGCGCACCGTCCGCGCGGTCTGCTCCGGGTCGTTCCAGTAGTGGCTCATCGCCCAGCGCCCGGACGAGCAGATCTCGCCGGCGACACCCGGTGGGAGGACCCGGTCGTGGTCCTGCGGATCACGGACGGTGACCCGGACGTTCGCCGGTGGCCTGCCGACCGTGCGGCGCAGGTCGGGGTCGAGGTGATCCTGGGGGGTGAGCAGGCTGATCATGCCGGTCTCGCTCGTCCCGTAGACCTGGAACAGCACTGGGCCCAGTGATTTGGCGGCGGCCGCCAGCCGTTCCGGCGCGGCCGGGCTCCCGGTGTAGAACACCTCACGCAGGCTGGAGAGGTCGTAGTCGTCGAACGCGCGGTGCTCGGTGAGGGCGTAGACCTGCGGAGAAGCGAGGACGAGCCGGGTGACGCGGTGCCGTTCGACGGCCCGGAGCACCGTCTCGGCGTCGAACCCGTGGTGCAGCACGACGCTGCCCCCGGCGATGATGGCGTCATCGGCGGAGAAACCGCTGGAGTGGGTCAGCGACCCGGTGATCAGGCAGACCGCGGGCCGGGAGCCGGCGGCGGCCATGTCGTTCTTGACCGCGAACGGCCAGCTGATGCCCTTCGGCCGCCCCGACGAGCCGCTGGTGAAGGTCACCACGGCGGTCTCCGCCTCTTCGGCCGTCGAGTCGTCGAACGGTGTCTCCGGGGACCGGGTCATGTCCAGCACGTCCGGTCCGGACGGACCAGGGGCGGCGAGGGCGCACGCCGATCCGGCCGCGGCACGCAACCCGCGCGCCCGGTCGAGGTTGTCCTGGTCGACCGCCAGCACGCTCGGCCGGAGGCCGGCGAGAATCTCGGCCTGGACGCGAGGACCCAGCTCGTCCCTGGGGTCGGCGGCGTTGATTCCGCGAATGTGGACCGCCGTCGCGCCGAGTAGGTTCACCGCGTACCGGTAGACCAGGGTGGACGGCGTGTTGGGGCTGGTCAGAACGGCGACCGAGGTGCCAGGGCCGACACCGGCCGAACGCAGCGACGCCGCGGTCGTGCGGACCGCTCTGGCGAGCCGCTCGGCCGAGAAGGGTTCGTCTCCGAGCCAGACGGGAATGGCGGCAGGGTCGGCGTCGAGCCTGCCGAGGATCTGGCGGACGTAGTGGTCATGCCCCCGCAACGGTGATCTCCAATGCAGCTCGACGATCGAGGCCGACGGAGCGGCCGCGATCATGGGCGCCGGCACAAACCAGGCCGTCGTGACGGTGTGCAGGGCAACGCTAGGTGCGGGGCCCGCCGTCGCGGATCCCTCGCGTTGACAGTGGTCGCCGGTGCCGGACGAGGTTCCCCGCCCGCACTGTCAGTGCGAGCGATGGTGGCGCCTGCCCGCCTGCGTATGGTCGCGAGACATGGCTTTCTTGACCTCTCGCGCCGACGTCCTGGTGGTCGGCTGCGGTCCGAGTGGTGCCGTGCTGGCGAGCCTGCTGGCCCGCCGGGGCCACCGGGTGATCGTGCTGGAGCGGCATCGCGAGGTCTTCGGGTTGCCCCGGGCCACCAGCTTCGACGGGGAGACCGCCCGGCTGCTGGCGGCGGCGGGGGTCGGCGCCGGTCTGCCCGGAATCGCGGTGCCCGCGACCGGCTACCAGTGGCGCGGCGCCGATGGACAGGTTCTGCTGGACATTTCCTTCAGCGACGCCGGCCGGTACGGGTGGCCGGACGCGAACACGATGCATCAGCCCGCGCTGGAGCGGCTGCTCGGCGCCGCGCTGGCGGCCGAACCCGGGGTCGAAGTCCGGCGAGGCCTGTCCGTCGTCGGCATCAGCCAGACGGACGACGGCGTCACCGCGAGCGCCGAGGACGAAAGCGGTGCCACCCACACCTTCCGAGCAGGCTGGCTGGTCGGCTGCGACGGGGCGAACAGCGTCGTCCGCGAACTGGCCGCCGTGCCGATGACCGATCTGGGGTTCTCCTTCGAGTGGCTGCTGTGCGACGTCAGACTGCACGAGCCCCGCGAATTCGTCCCGACCAACCTGCAGCTGTGCGACCCGGCCAGGCCCACGACGCTGGTGGGCAGCGGACGTGACCGGAGGCGCTGGGAGTTCATGTGCCTGCCGGGGGAGTCCGCGGCGGAAATGGACAACGCCGAGACGGCGTGGCGGCTGCTGGCGCCGCACGGCGTCACACCGCGGACGGCGGAGCTGCTGCGGAGCGGGGTGTACCGATCTCATGCCCGATGGGCCCAGCAGTGGCGGCAGGGCCGGGTTCTTCTCGCCGGGGACGCTGCCCATCTGATGCCGCCGTTCGCCGGTCAGGGCATGTGCTCTGGCATCCGTGACGTCAGCAACCTGGCGTGGAAGCTGGACCTGGTGCTCGGCGGCCGGGCCGACGAGCGGCTGCTCGACACCTACACGCTCGAGCGGCGGGGCCACACCAAGGCGGCCGTCCTCGCCTCGGTCAAACTCGGCAGGGTCATCTGCGTGACCGATCCGGCCGCCGCCGCCGACCGCGACGCGGCGATCCGGGCCAATGGCGGTGGCCGCCGGACGTCACCACCCGAAGCGACACCGTTGGCCACCGGATTCCTCCAGCCGGGCGGCGGTGACGTGATCGTCACCGGCCGGTTCGACGACCTGATCGCGTCGGGTTTCCTGCTGCTCACCACCGAGGAGCCGGACGCCGTCAGCGCGACTCAGCGCGCCGCACTGTCGGGGCTCGGCGCCACCGTCGTCCATCTCGGACCCGGCGACCAGGAGGACGGCGGGTACCTGGACTACCTGCGTGACCGGGGCGCGGCGTCCGTGCTGATCAGGCCGGACTACCACGTCTACGGCACCGCAGCCGCGGGCGCGACCGGCGCGCTGGTGAACGGTCTGCTCGACCGGCTGCGGCCACATCGCCCGTCAAGCTGAGGGATCCCGGCCGCGATGCCTCGACCCTAGCGTTGACCGATGTGAGTACCTCCGAGCAAGATCTCATCCGGGCGCTGCGCGAGTCGGTCAAGGAAACGGCCCGGCTGAAGCAGCGGAACAGCCAGCTGCTCGCCGCGGCCTCCGAGCCGATCGCGGTGGTCTCGATGGGATGCCGCTTCGCCGGGGGCATCGCCGGGCCGGAGGATTTCTGGCGGGTGGTGTCCGAAGGCGTCGACGTCTACACGCCGTTCCCCGGCGACCGGGGCTGGGACCTGGCCAACCTGTACGACCCGGACCCGGACACCCCGGGTACGACCTACGTCGACCAGGGCGCGTTCCTGCACGACGCCGCCGAGTTCGACGCCCGCTTCTTCGGGATCTCACCGCAAGAGGCGACCGCGATGGACCCGCAGCAGCGGCAGCTGCTCGAGGTCTGCTGGGAGACGATCGAGCGGGCGGGGATCGATCCGGACAGCCTTCGCGGCACCCCCACCGGCGTCTACGCGGGGATCGTGCATCAGGACTACGCGCCCGACGTCGCGGGTGCGGAGGGTTTCCTCAGCCTCGAGCGCGCGCTGGGTAGTGCCGGCGGCATCGCGTCCGGCCGGGTCGCGTACTGCCTCGGGCTCGAGGGGGCCGCGGTCACGGTCGACACGATGTGCTCGTCGTCCCTGGTCGCGATCCATCTGGCGAGCCAGGCGCTGCGCCGGGGCGAGTGCACGATGGCGCTCGCCGGGGGTTCGACCGTGATGGCGACGCCGGGCGGTTTCGTCGGGTTCGCCAGGCAGCGGGGTCTCGCGCGCGACGGCCGGTGCAAGTCCTTCGCCGCCGCGGCGGACGGCAGCAGCTGGGCCGAGGGGGTCGGCGTGGTGCTGCTCGAACGCCTCTCCGACGCCAGGCGGAACGGACATCAGGTACTCGCCGTGATCCGAGGCTCCGCGGTCAACCAGGACGGCGCCTCCAACGGCCTCACGGCCCCGAACGGGCCCGCGCAGCAGCGGGTCATCCGCGCCGCGCTGGACGCCGCCGGGCTGTCCGCGGACGAGGTCGACGCCGTCGAGGCGCACGGAACGGGGACCACGCTCGGCGACCCGATCGAGGCGCAGGCGCTGCTGTCGACCTACGGCCGGGGACGTAGTCCGGAGCAGCCCTTGCTGCTCGGCTCGGTCAAGTCGGTCCTCGGCCACACTCAGGGTGCTTCCGGCGTCGCGGCGGTGATCAAGACCGTGCTGGCGCTGCGTAACCGGTATCTGCCCGCCACGCTGCACGTCGACGCGCCGACCCCGCAGGTCGACTGGTCGCCCGGCACGGTCGAGCTGCTGACCGAGGGTCGCGAGTGGCCCGACACCGGACGGCCCGCCCGCTCCGGCATCTCCTCGTTCGGTGCCAGCGGGACCAACGTCCACATGATCCTGGAGGAGGTTCCGCCCGAGCTCGAGCCGGGCGAGCAGGCCGGCGGCGTCGCGCCGGAGACGGCGCTTCCGTTCGTCGTCACGGCCAAGACCCCGACCGCGCTGGCTAACCTCGGCCGTCGGCTCACGGACACCTTGGACCAGAGCGGCGAGAGCGAGGGGAGCACCGCGCTCGGCGACCTCGCCCATGCGCTGGCGACCGGACGCGCGGTCCAAAGCCACCGGTCGGTGGTGGTCGCCCAGACCAGGGAGGAGCTGCGCGCGGGGCTCACTTCGCTGGCCGATGGCCGGACCGGGCACAGAGTGATCACCGGATCGGCAGGGACGAGTGGGCCGGGCAAGGTCGTCTTCGTCTTCCCCGGCCAGGGCACCCAGTGGCTCGGCATGGGTCGCCGGCTTCTGGACACCTCGCCGGTCTTCGCCGCCCGGATCGCCGAGTGCCAGAAGGCGCTCGAACCCTGGGTCGACTGGTCCGTGGCCGACGTCCTGCGCGGAGAGGCCCCCGAGGACCTCGAACGCGTTGACGTCGTGCAGCCGGTGTGCTTCGCGATGATGCTCGGCATGGCGGCGGTCTGGGAATCGCTCGGCGTGGTCCCGGACGCGGTCGTCGGACACTCGCAGGGTGAGATCGCGGCGGCGTGCGTCTCGGGCGCGCTCTCGCTGGCCGACGCCGCCAGGGTGGTGGCGTTGCGCAGCCAGCTGATCGCCGAGCTGCTGCCCGCCGGGGGCGGGATGGCATCGATCGGACTGGCCGAGGACGCGGTCCGCGCCCTGATCGAGCCGTGGGGGGAACGCCTGCAGGTGGCGGCGCTCAACGGGCCGTCGTCCGTGGTGATCGCCGGCGAGGGCGCCGCGCTGGACGAGCTCGCCGCGCGGTTGGCGGACAGCGACGTCCGGTTCCGCCGGGTGCCGGTCGACTACGCCTCGCACAGCCACTATGTGGAAAGTGTGCGATCCGCCCTGCTGGCCGATCTCGCCGCGGTCACCTCCACGACGACGCGCGTCCCGTTCTATTCGACGGTCGAGCCCGGCCGCCGGGACGACGGCCCGTTCGACGCCGGCTACTGGTATCGCAACCTGCGTCAACCGGTGCTGTTCGAACCGGCCGTCCGCGAGCTGATCGCCGAGGACCACCGGGTCTTCATCGAGCTCGGCGCCCATCCGGTACTGCTGCCGTCGATCACCGGGACCGCGGCGGAGCTGGACGCGGACGTGCTCGCGGTCGGGTCGCTCCGGCGGGACGAGGACGGGCCCGCCCGGCTGGCCACCTCGGCGGCCGAGGTCTTCGTCCGTGGCGTGCCGGTGAACTGGCAGGCCCTGCTGCCCGAGAACGCCGGAGCGGCACGGGTCGGACTACCCACCTACCCCTTCGACCACCAGCGGTACTGGATCACCATGCCGACCACCGCGGCGGGCGCCGAATCGCTCGGTCAGGTGACCAGCGGCCACCCGCTGCTGGGTGCGGTGGTGGAACTTCCGCAGACCAACGGCGTGGTCTGCACCTCCCGGTTGTCACTGGCGACCCATCCGTGGCTGGCCGGGCACCGTATCCAGGACAACGTGCTGGTACCCGGCACCGCCTATGTCGACCTGGCGATCCAGGTCGGTGACGAGCTCGGCTACGGCGTGCTCGACGAGCTGGTGATCGAGGCGCCGCTGGTGCTCGCGGCGGACGCGGCCGTCAGCCTGCAGGTCGCCGTCGGGGCGCCGGACGCCTCCGGTCGACGGCGGGTGGAGGTGCACAGCTCCCACGCCGACGGTGAGTGGACCCGGCACGCCGCCGGTCTGCTGTCCGACGCGGATGACCAGACGCCGGGCGGCGGCTTCGACTTCGCTCAGTGGCCGCCCGCGGGTGCCGTTCCCGAGCCGGTCGACGACTTCTACGAGCGTCTCGCCGACCGCGGGTACCAGTACGGGTCGGCTTTCGCCGGGCTGACCGCCGTGTGGCGGCGTGGTGAGGAGATCTTCGCCGAGGCGGCGCTGCCCGCCGACCATCGGGACGACGTGGACCGGTTCGGCATCCACCCGGCGCTCTTCGACGCCGCCTTGCACGCGAACGCCTTCCACCGGCGGGCGGACGACCGCAACGTCCTGCCGTTCGCCTGGAACGGTGTCCGGTTGCACGCCGGTGGTGCCGTCGCGCTGCGCGTGCGGGTCGCGCCGTGTGGGCCGGACGCGTTGTCGTTCGACGCCGCGGACGGGACCGGCGCGCCGGTGCTCTCCATGGAATCACTGGTCTCGCTCCCGATCACGGACCTGAACGGGCGGCAGGGCGGCCGGACGCCGGATTCGCTCTGGCAGGTCGACTGGACGCCGCTGCCCTTGACGCGGCCCGCCACGGCGCCGGGGCACCGGGTCGTCGTCGACGACTCCGGCGATGTGGTGCGGCTGGCGATGGCCGAGGAGCTCGGTGATCCCTTCCCGGACGTCGCCGTCCTGGACGTCGTACCCGGGGCCGAGCCGCTGCCGGCGCTGGGCCGGGTGCTCGAAGTGGTGCAGGCTTGGCTGGAGGAGGCGGTGCTCGCCTCGGTGCCGCTGGTGGTGGTGACCCACGGCGCGGTTCCGGCGTCGGTTCCGGTCGTGGATCCGGCGGGTGCGGCGGTCTGGGGACTGGTGCGCTCGGCGCAGGCCGAGCACCCCGGCCGCCTCCTCCTGGTCGACGTGGAGCCGGGCGGGGACCGCGACGGGTCGATCGCCGCGGGTCTCGCCGCCGGCGAGGCCCAGGTCGCGGTGCGCGGAGACGTCGTACTGGCCCCGCGGCTGGGTCGCGCCGTCCTCACCGGCGAGCTCGGGAGCGGATTCACCGACGGCGGCACCGTGCTGATCACCGGCGGGACCGGCGTGCTCGGCGCGCTGCTTGCCCGGCATCTGGTGAGCGAGCACGGCGTGCGACGGCTGGTTCTGGCGGGCCGGCGCGGCATGGCCGCCGACGGGATGGCCGAACTGGTGGCCGAACTGGGCGGCCTCGGCGCGTCGGCCGAGGTGGCCGCGTGCGACGTGACCGACCGGGACGCGCTCGCCGCGCTGCTCGCCGCGATCCCGGCCGAGCACCGGTTGACCGGCGTCATCCACGCGGCAGGGGTGCTGGACGACGCCGTCATCACCGGCCTCGACCCGCACCGCCTGGCGCGGGTGTTCGCACCGAAGGCGACGGCACTGCGGCTGCTGGACGAACTGACCCGTGACGACCCGCCCGAGGTCTTCACCGTGTTCTCCTCGGCCGCGAGCGTCTTCGGCTCCGCGGGCCAGGGCAACTACGCGGCCGCGAACGCGTACGCCGAAGCGGTCGTGTCCGCGCGCGCTGCCGGTGGCCTCCCCGCGGTGGCGCTGGCATGGGGACTGTGGAGCCCGGCGACCGGGATGACCGGCAGGCTGGCCGACGTCGACCGGACCCGGATGAGCCGGGGCGGCGTCCGGCCGATGCCCGCCGCCGAGGCACTCGCCAGTTTCGACGCCGGTATCCGCGCCGGCGCCCCGCTGCTGGTGCCGATCGGTCTCGACCTCGGCGCGGTCCGGGCCGAGGCGGGTGCCGACGGCACCGTTCCGGCACTGTTCCGGTCGCTGGTCCGGCCGCCACGGCGGACCGCGCGGGCGGCTGACGGCGAGCAAGGGGGCGCGCTGGGCAGGCGGCTCACCGGGCTCACCGCCGAGGAGCGGGAAGAACTGGTTCTCGCGCTCGTACGCACCGAGGTCGCGACTGTGCTCGGCATCGCCGACCTCGACGATTCCTCCGACGACAGCCGCTTCGGCGAGATCGGCTTCGACTCGCTGACCGCGGTCGAGCTGCGCAACCGGCTGACCGCGTCGGCCGCGGTCAAGCTCCCGGCCACGCTGATCTTCGACTACCCGACCCCTCGCCAGCTGGCCGCCCACCTGATCGAGAAGGTGCGGGGGCCGGTCGACGACGACGCGGTGCCCGCGCCACGGGCCGCGGAACGTCCGCTCCCGGCCGCCGACGATCCCGTGGTGATCGTCGGTATGGCGTGCCGTCTGCCGGGCGGGATCACCACGCCCGCCGAGTTCTGGGACCTCGTTGCCGAAGGCAGGGACGGGATGTCCCCGCTGCCGTCCGACCGCGGCTGGGAGGTGGACCGCCTCCTCGGTACCGACCCCGATCAGGCCGGTACCACCTACGCCCGGCAGGGCGGTTTCCTGCACGACGCCGGCTACTTCGACGCGGCGCTCTTCGGCATCTCGCCGCGCGAGGCGACCGCGATGGACCCTCAGCAACGGCTGCTGCTCGAAACCACGTGGGAGGCGCTCGAGGCCGCCGGTGTCGATCCGTCGTCGCTGCGCGGCGAGTCCGTCGGTGTCTACACCGGCATGTCCATCCACGACTACCTCGGCGACCTGGCGCGCGTACCGGCCGAGTTCGAGGGTTTCACCACCACGGCGACGGCAGGCAGCGTCGCCTCCGGCCGGGTGTCATACGTGTTCGGTCTCGAGGGTCCGGCCATGACGGTCGACACCGCGTGCTCGTCCTCTTTGGTGGCGATCCACCTGGCGGCACAGGCACTACGCCAGGACGAATGCGAGACCGCGCTCGCCGGCGGGGTCGCCGTCATGGGTTCCCCGGTCGGCCTGACCGGGTTCTCGCGGGCACGGGGACTGGCCGCCGACGGCCGCCTCAAGGCGTTCGCGGCGGCGGCCGACGGCACCGTGTTGTCCGAAGGGGTCGGCGTGGTCGTGCTGGAACGCCTGTCCACCGCGCGACGCAAGGGACATCGGCCGCTCGCCGTCGTCCGCGGTTCCGCGATCAACCAGGACGGCGCGTCGAACGGCCTCACCGCCCCCAACAGCCTGGCCCAGCAACGGGTCATCCGGGCCGCTCTCGCCGCGTCCGGTATCGGCCCGGACGAGGTCGACGCCGTGGAGGCACACGGCACCGGAACCACGCTCGGTGATCCGAGCGAGGCGCAGGCCATCATCGCGACCTACGGTCACGGCCGTCCGGCCGAGCGACCGCTGTGGCTCGGCTCGGTGAAGTCCAACCTCGGTCACACCCAGGCGGCGGCCGGTGTCGCGGCGGTGATCAAGATGGTGGAGGCGATCCGGCACGGGCAGTTGCCGCCCACGCTCTTCGTCGACGAACCCACCCCCCACGTCGACTGGTCCGAAGGCGCCGTGACCCTGCTGACCGAGGGCCGGGACTGGCCCGACGTCGACCGGCCGCGGCGCGCCGGGATCTCGTCGTTCGGGATCAGCGGTACCAACGCCCACCTGATCCTGGAACAGGTCCCCGAACCGGCGGCGCCGGAAGAGGACGGGGACGCCGAGCCGGTCGTGCTGCCGTTCGTCCTGTCCGCGCAGAGTGCGGCGGCCCTCGAAGGCCAGGTGGGACGCCTGCGGGCCGCCGTGGAGCGGGGAGTGCCGCTTCCGGGTGCGGCCAGGACGCTCATCGCCGGCCGCGCGCTGCTCCCGCATCGGGCGGTCGTCGCCGCGGCCGACCGCGACACGCTGCTCGCCGGTCTGGACACGGTCGCCGTCGGCGAGACCGGTCCGGGCACCGCACTGGGTGCCGTCTCCGCCGGTGCCGGGGCGTCGGTGGTGTTCGTGTTCCCTGGACAGGGGGCGCAACGGGCGGAGATGGGCCGTGCCCTCTACGAGAGGTTCCCGGTCTACGCCACCGCCTTCGACGACGCGTGCGCGAAGCTGGACGAACGGCTGGCCGGCGTCGTGGACCGGCCCGTCCGGGACGTCGTCTTCGCGCGGACCGGCAGTACCGAGGCGGCCGCGTTGAACCAGACCGTCTACACGCAGGCGGCGCTGTTCGCGGTCGAGACCGCGCTGTTCCGGCTCGCCGAGTCCTGGGGCGTACGGCCCGCTCTGCTGCTCGGGCACTCGATCGGCGAGATCACCGCGGCGCACGCCGCCGGCATGCTGTCGCTCGACGACGCGGCGACCGTGGTGGCCGCCCGTGGCCGTCTCATGCAGGCGCTTCCCGCCGGTGGTGCGATGGCCGCGGTGGCCGCGACGGAGGAGGAGCTCCGGCCGTTCCTCAACGGGAGGGTTTCCCTCGCCGCGGTGAACGATCCCGCGTCGGCCGTGCTGTCCGGTGACGAGGACGCGGTGGACGCCGCCGTGCGGGAGCTGCGGGAACAGGGCCGCAAGGTGCACCGGCTCTCGGTCTCCCACGCGTTCCACTCGGCGCGGATGGACCCGATGCTCGACGAGTTCCGGTCCGCGATCGCGGACGTGGTCTGGCGGCCTGCCCGGATCCCGGTGGTCGCCCACGACGGAGCCGACCTGACGGACCCCGGCCACTGGGTCGACCACGTCCGGCGCACCGTGCGCTTCGCCGACGGCGTCCGCGCCGCGCTGGACCGAGGTGGACGGCTGTTCGTCGAACTCGGGCCGGGGGCCGCCCTGTCCTCGCCGATCCTGGAGACGGCGGCGCGGTCCGGGTACGAACCGCTGTGCGTGCCCGCGCTCCGGGACGGACAGGCCGAGCCGGACACCGTGATCGGTTCGCTGGCCGCGCTGTTCGTGCGGGGGGTGCCGATGGACTGGCAGCCGCTCGTCCCCGAAGACGTCCCAGGCACTCCCAGCGTGCCTTTGCCGACGTACGCGTTCGACCGGCGGCACTACTGGCTGATCTCGGCGCCCGGCGCGGTGAACGCGGCCGATCTGGGGCAGGTCGAGGTCGAGCACCCGCTGTTGTCGGCGATCGTGCCCGTTCCGGACACCGGTGGCCTGATCGGCACGGCCATGCTGTCGCTCACGACCCATCCCTGGCTCGCCGGGCACCGGCTGCACGAGGTGGCGATCCTGCCCGCCGCCGCGTTCGTCGATCTCGCCGTGCGGGTGGGTGACGAACTCGGCTGCGGCGTACTGGGAAACCTGGTGCTGGAGGCACCGCTCGCGATCCAGCCGGAGACGACCGTCCGGCTGGAGATCGTGGTCGGAGCCGAGGACGGCGGCAGCCGCCCGTTCAGCGTCTTCGGCGCGCGGGACGCCGAGGGGACTTGGGTCCGGTACGCCGTCGGCACGCTGGAATCCGGCGCCGCCATCGAAATCGAGCCGGTGCGGCAATGGCCGCCGTCCGGCGCCGAGCAGGTCGCGACCGGCCAGGAGACCGTCGGACGCTCGGAGCTGCTCGGGCTGTGGCGTCGCGGCGAGGACACCTTCGTGGAGGTCGCACTCGCCGACGAGGAGGAGCCCGCCCCGTTCGGCCTCGACCCGGCCCTGCTCGACGCGGTGACCGGTGCGGTGCTCGACCCCGGTTCGCTGGCGACGCGATGGGAGTCGGTGGTGCTGCACGCCACCGGGACACGCAGGCTACGGGCGCGTCTCGCCCGGCTGGACCACCATCACTGGAGTCTCGAGGCGACCGACGAGACCGGTGGGCAGGTCGTGTCCGCTCGGTCGGTCGGCTCGACGCCGGTCAGCCAGGACGACGTGGGCGCCCGGTCCGCGACGGACGCCATGTACCGGGTGGGCTGGCAGCCCGTCGCCACCCCCGAGGTCCCTTCCGATCTTCCCGCGACCGCCGAGATCACCGGCGCTGACGGTTTGGCCGCGGTCGTGGCCGAGCCCGCTCGGCTGACGGCCGCCGTGTACGACGTGCCGGCGGGCACGTCGGATCCAGCGGCCGTCCTCGCCGACGTTCTCGCCGTGCTCCAGGCCTGGCAACGCCATGCCCCCGAGGAGCTCCGGCTCGTGGTGCGGACCGAGGGTGCCGTCGACGGCGGATCCGGCGGCGTCACCGACGCGACCGGTGCCGCCGTATGGGGCCTTGTCCGGGCGGCACAGGCCGAGATGCCCGGTGTGCTGCTGCTCGACGTGGAGCCGGGCCTCGACGCCGGACCGGTCCTCGGTACGGCGCTGGCCGTCGGTGAACCACAGCTCGCGGCCCGGGACGGCGGTTTCCGGGCGCCCCGCCTCGCGGCGGCCGGGGCACTGGCCGCGGAGCCCGCCTCGTGGAACCCGGACGGGACGGTGCTGATCACCGGTGGCACCGGGTCCCTCGGCGCTCTCGTCGCGCTCCACCTGGTGCGGACCCGCGGGGTCCGGCGGCTGCTGCTGGTCAGCAGGCGCGGAATGGCGGCCGACGGCGCCGAGGCGCTGGTGGCCGAGCTGTCCGAACTCGGTGCCGAGACCTCCGTGGTCAGCTGTGACGTCGCGGACCGGGGCGCGGTGGCGGCGTTGCTCGCCGCGATCCCGCCGGAGCATCCGCTGACCGCGGTCGTGCACACCGCCGGCGTGCTGGACGACGGGCTGGTCGACGCGATGACGCCGGATCGGCTCGGCGCCGTGCTGCGACCGAAGGCGGACGCCGCCCGCCATCTGGAGGAGCTGACCCGCGACCACGACCTCGCCGCGTTCGTGACGTTTTCTTCCGCCGCCGGGCTGCTCGGCTCGGCCGGGCAGGCCAACTACGCCGCCGCCAACGCCTACCTGGACGGCCTGATGGCGATCCGGCGCGCGAGCGGCCGGAACGGCGTGTCACTGTCCTGGGGCCTGTGGGCTCAGGACGGCGGCATCACCGGCGACCTGGGTGACGCGGACCGGGCCCGGATGCGCCGCGGCGGTGTGTCGCCGCTGCGCCACGACGAGGGACTCGCGCTCTTCGACGCGGCCGTGGACAGCGGTGAGGCCCATCTCGTGCCGATCAAGCTCGACCTCGCCGCCGCGCGGGCCGACGCCGCCACCGGCGGACCGGTCCAGCCGTTGCTGCGTGACCTGGTGCGCGTCCGCCGCCAGGCCGGCAGGCCGTCGACCGGCGGTGATCTCGCGGGCTCGCTGGCAGGCCGGCCGGTCGCGGAGCAGGAGCGCACTCTGCTGTCCCTGGTCCGGGCCAGGGTCGCGCTGATACTGGGGTACGCCTCGGCCGACGAGATCGCGCCGGACGCGCCGTTCCAGTCCGCCGGGATGGACTCGCTCGGCGCGGTCGAACTGCGTAACCGGCTCAGCACGGCGGCCGGCTTCGCCATGCCCGCGACGCTGGTCTTCGACTACCCGACGCCGGTGGAGCTGGCCCGGTTCCTCCGGGAGCGGCTCACCGGCCGGGACGCGCCGGTGGCGGCCGAGGCCGGGGTCGCGGCGAGCCGGACCGATCCGATCGCCGTGGTCGGGCTCGGCTGCCGGCTGCCGGGCGGTGTCCGTGGCCCTGGCGGGTTCTGGGACCTGCTGGCCGCGGGCGGGGAAGGACTCTCCGCGGTGCCTGCCGACCGCGGCTGGGACCTGTCCACCATCCCGGTGGAGGCGGGCGGCTTCTTGACCGACGCGGCCGAGTTCGACGCCGGATTCTTCGGCATCTCCCCGCGCGAGGCGACGGCGATGGACCCCCAGCAGCGGCTGCTGCTCGAGGTCGTTTGGGAGGCCTTCGAGGACGCGGGGCTCGACCCCGCCGCGTATCGGGGTTCCGAGGTCGGTGTCTTCGTCGGTGTGATGGGCGAGGGTTACGGGATGGACGGCGGTGACCCGCAGACCGACGGCCTCCGTGTCACCGGCGGTGCGCTCTCGGTGGCGTCCGGCCGCGTGTCCTATGCCTACGGCTTCACCGGGCCGGCGATCTCCGTCGACACCGCGTGCTCCTCGTCCTTGGTCGCGATGCATCTGGCCATGCAGGCCCTGCGCGACGGCGAATGCTCGCTCGCCGTGGTCGGCGGCGTGACGGTCATGGCCACGCCCAACGCGTTCGTCGAGTTCGCCAAGGCCGGCGGGCTGGCGGTCGACGGGCGATGCAAGCCCTTCGCCGCGTCGGCGGACGGGACCAGCTGGTCGGAGGGTGCCGGCGTGGTGCTGTTGCAGCGACTGGCGGACGCCGAGGCACAGGGCAGCACGGTGGGCGCCTTGATCCGGGGCTCGGCGGTCAACCAGGACGGCGCCTCGAACGGTCTGACCGCCCCGAGCGGGCTCGCGCAGCAACGGGTCATCCAGCGGGCCCTCGCGACCGCCGGGCTCGCGCCCTCCGATGTGGACGTCGTCGAGGCGCACGGCACCGGCACCCGGCTGGGCGACCCGATCGAGGCACAGGCCCTGCAAGCGACCTACGGGAAGCGCGAGACGGCGGAGCCGCTGTGGCTGGGATCGGTGAAGAGCAACGTCGGCCACACCCAGGCGGCGGCCGGGGTGGCCGGCGTGATCAAGATGGTGCTGGCGTTCCGGCACCAGATGTTGCCCGCGACCTTGCACGCGGACACGCCGACCCCCGAGGTCGACTGGTCCGGTGACACCATCCGGCTGCTGACCGAGGCCCGGCCGTGGCCGTCGCGCCAGGACCGGCCACGCCGCGCCGCGGTGTCCGCTTTCGGGGCCAGCGGCACCAACGCGCACTTCATTCTCGAGGAGCCGCCCCGGCGGGCGCCGATCCCCGCGACCGAACCGGCACCGCACGACACGGGAGGACTCCTGCCGTTCGTCCTGTCGGCCGGCGATCCCGGACGTCTCGCCGCGGTCGCGACCCGGCTGGCGGACGCCGTCGAGGACAAGCGGCCGCCGCTGCCCGAGCTGGCCGCCGCGCTCGCGTTCGGCCGGACGAAGCACCGGCAGCGGGCGACCGTGCTCGCGGACGGCCACGTCGAACTGGTGGCGAAGCTGCGCGCTCTCGCCGACGGCGAGACCGGGCCGGGCGTGGTCACCGGGCGTTCCGGGCCGGGCACCGGCGCGGTGTTCGTCTTCCCAGGCCAGGGCGGCGGCTGGGCCGGTATGGGTCGTGAACTGCTGGCCGGATCGGCGGAATTCCGGGAGTGGGTGCGCCGGTGCCAGGAGCTGCTCGACGAGTACGACTGTGACTGGACGCTGGAAGAAGCGCTCGGCGGTGACAACGACCTTTCCCGGACCGATGTGGTCCAGCCTGCCGCGTTCGTGCTGATGACCGGGCTGGCGCGGCTCTGGGCCAGTGCCGGTGTCACGCCAGAGGTGGTGATCGGGTCGTCACAGGGCGAGCTCGCCGCGGCGTGCGTGGCCGGGCTGCTCTCGGTGGACGACGCGCTGAGGATCTGCGTGGTGCGCTCCCGGCTGGCCGCGGCGCTGCCGCCCACCGGCGGAATGCTCGTGCTGGGCGTGAGCCGCGCGCGGGCGGAGGAGTTGCTGCCCGCCTACGAGGGCAGGCTCGAGCTGGCCGCGGTCAACGGACCGGCGATGGTCGGCGTCTCCGGTGAAGTCGGTGCCATCGAACGGCTCGAGGCCTTCGCCGCCGAGCAGGGGCTCTGGTGCCGCAGACTGAGGGCGGACTACGCGTCCCACTCCTTCCTCGTGGACGAGGTGGAGCGCCCGATGCTGGCCCAGCTCGACGGGGTCGGCGAGCGCCCGGCACGCGGGCTCGCCGGCTCGTGCCGGTTCTACTCCACGGTCGAGAGCCGATGGATCGGCCCGGACGAGGTTCTCGACGCGGGCTACTGGTTCCGGAACCTGCGCCGGCCGGTCGAGCTGGAAGCGGCCGTCCGTGCGGTGACCACCGACATGCGGGCCGTCGTCGAGGTGTCCCCGCATCCGGGGCTGGTGTCGTCGATCCTCGATATCGTCGCCGACGCCGGACGGCCGGCCGGGGTGATCGGCACGCTGCGCCGTGACCAGGGTGGCCCACGCCAGATGCTGACCGCGATGGCCGAGGCGTTCGTGCTCGGGTTGCCGGTCGACTGGTCGGCGGCCGTCCCCGTCGACGGCACGGCTTGGCGTGAGTTGTGCGGTGAGCTGCCGACCCATCCGTTCGAGCGTCGGCGGTATTGGCTGCGTGGCGGCTCCGGCGCCGTTCCGTCGGCGGAGGAGTCGGGGCACCCGCTGCTGACCACGGTGACGGGCCTGCCGGATTCCGATGGCGTGCTCGCCGTCGGGCGGTTGTCCGCGCACCGGCAGCCGTGGCTCGCCCGCGCCGCGGGCCCGGTCGAAGTACCCGCTTCGGTCTGGGTCGAGCTGGCCATCCGGGCCGGTGACGAGCTGGATTGCGGCACGGTGGCGGAGCTCGACGTGATCGAGCCCGCGTGGCTGGACCGGGGTGTGTCCCTGTCGGTGCAGGTCTGCGTCGGTGGGCCGGATCCCACCGGCCGGCGGCCGGTGACCGTACGGTCCGCGCCCGCCTCGGCCGGTGGCGATCGGGCGGGCTGGACCCTGAACGCGACCGGTCTCCTCGTCTCGAGCCCGGACGGCGGTGATGCGGCGGAGTCCGGTCTCACGGTCTGGCCTCCGGCCGATGCCGAACCGGTGACCCCTGCCGACCCGCGAGACGACGTCCGTGGCGTCTGGCGGCGAGGGGAGGAAACCTTCCTGGAGCTGGTCCTGCCCGACGAGTTCCGCGAGGACGCCGCGGCCTTCGGCATCCATCCGCTGCTTCTGGACGCCGCGAGCCGCGCGGTGGACGGGGACCGGGCGCCTGGGAGCGCGACACTGTGGCGCGACGTCGAATTGCACGCGACCGGCGCCACGTCGTTGCGCGTGCGGCTGAGCCCGGCCGGGAAGGGCACCGCGCTGACCGCGGCCGACGAGGCGGGCAGGCCGGTGCTCACCGCAGGCCGGATCGCCACACAGACGGCGCCCCGGCCCCGGATCGCCACGCCGGGCGGCGCGCTGCGGGTCGAGTGGACCGAGCTCGACCGGGAGACCGCCGCCGCCCCACCGCGAACCGTTCCGGTGAACAACGACGAGGCAGTACTCGACCTCGGCGACGATCCGTCCGCCGTGACCGCCGCCGTCGCGGTCCTCGACGTGCCGCTCGGTGAGCCGCCCGTGGTGGCTTGCCGTCGAGCGCTCGCCGTCGCACAGGCCTGGCTGGACGAGCCCGCGCTGGCAGGTCTCCGGCTGGTGGTCCGGACCAGGAACGCGGTCCCGATCGAGCCCGGCACGATGCTCGATCCGGCCGCCGCGGCGGTCCGGGGCATGATCGCCGCCGTCCAGGCCGAGTACCCCGATCGGTTCGTACTGGTCGACGTCGATCCGGACGAGGATCCGGACGCCGGTCTGGGCCCGGTGCTGGCCGACGGGGTCGCGCAGGCGGCGGTACGTGCCGGACGCGTCCACCTCCCGCGGCTGGTTCCCGTCGCCGAAGCCGGGCCCGCTGTCCGCCCGCTCGACCCGGCGGGCACGGTCCTGATCGTGGGCGGCACGGGCCGGGCAGGCTCCCGGGTGGCCCGGCAGCTGATCGACGGCCACGGCGTCCGGCACCTGGTCCTCGCGGGCCGTCGCGGTCCGGACGCCCCAGGGGCGGCGGACCTGGTCGCCGAGCTCGCCGAGCTCGGCGCGTCCGCGACCGTCGTGGCCTGCGACGTGACCGACCGGGATGCGATACGACGGCTGCTGTCCGGGATTTCGGCGGAACACCCGCTGACCGGGGTGGTGCACGCCGCCGGGATGGCCGACCGCACCCCGCTCGCGGAGCTGGACCCGGAACGGCTCGGCGCCGTGCTCGAAGCCAGGGAAGAGTCATTGCGGCAGTTGGCCGAACTCGTCGCGGATCAGCATCTCGCCCTGTTCGCCGTGGTCACCACGACGGCCGAGCTCACCGGTCCGGCCGACCAGGCGGCCATGGGGGCCGCCGACGGGCTCGCCCGGGCGGCCGCCATCCGCCGCGGCGCCCGCGTCCCGATGCTGGCGTCCGCGGACGGCCAGGCGGTGACGGCGCTGTCGGCGGCGATCGACACCGCCGAACAGTTCCCGGTTCCCGGGAGGCCCGATCTTTGGGGTGCGCCCGCGCCCGGCAAGCCGGTCCCGCCCCTGCTGCGCGGGCTGGTCCGGCCACGGCGGCGATCCGCCTACCGGGCGGCGGCCGCCGCGGAGACGGCCGGCCGGTGGACGGAGCTCCTGAGTGCGCGGACCGGTGCGGACCGGGAGAAGACCATGCTGGACCTGGTGCGGGCGCAGCTGATTCGCGTCCTCGGGCTGAACCCGGACGAACCGGTCGAGCCGGATCGTGGCTTCTTCGAGGTCGGCCTGGACTCCGTGATGGCACTCGAACTGACCCGGCGGCTGAGCAGCCACGCCGGCGTCGCGCTCACCCCGGCCGCCGTGTTCAACAACCCGACCCCGGCGGAGCTGACCCGGTATCTCATCGAATGTCTCGCACCCTCCGAATGACGGGAGACCCGCACGTGCGATTCCTGTTCACGACGTTCGCCTGGCCGTCGCTTCGTCCACGAGATCGTTCATTGTCATGAAGATCGTTTTTTCCAGCCTTTCCGGACACGGTCACACTTTCCCGTTGCTGCCGTTGGCCCTTGCGGCACGTGCGGTCGGCCACGACGTCGTCTATGCGACCGGAGAGAGATTCCATCCGCTGTTGCGAAGGCTTGGATTCCGTCCCGCACCGGCCGGAATGACAATTCCGGAGGCCTTCGAAGCCGCGGCTGAGGGAAACGCGGGGAAGACCGGGGAACTTCCCATTCAGGAATGGCTGCAGCGCGGGATCCGGGCGTTCCACGATGTGTTGCCCCGCCGGATGGCCACTGATCTGCTGTCCGTGCTGCGGGCGGAGCAAGCCGACTTGGTGGTCTACGAGGCGGGCAACCCCGGAGCCGGGCTGGCGGCGCGCCGCATGGGTGTTCCCGCGGTATGCCACTCCTGCGGCGGGGTCGGGTCGGTCGACCAGGACGACCAGTGGCGGAAGGGCATGGGACTTCTCCGTGCGGTCGCCGCCGAGATCGGAGTGGAGCTGCCCCACGGGAAGTACCTTCTGGGGGACCCGTATCTGGACATCTATCCGCCGTCGATGCAGGATCCCTCGTTCCTGGACAACCCCGAACGGGTGCCGCTGCGCCCGGTGCCCTTCTGCGAACCCGGCAAGCTACCGGAGATCATCTCTGCCGGGCGGGGACGAAGAGTGGTTTACCTGACGCTGGGCACCACCAAGATCGGCGACATTGGCAGGCTGCGCGCCGCCGTCGACGGGCTCTCGGCTTTGGACGTCGACGTGGTGGTGGCCGCGCCAGGGATCTCGGTGGCCGATCTCGGTCCGTTGCCGGAGAACGTTTGTTTCGAAGGCTGGGTGCCGCAAGGTGAGCTGCTGCACCTTGTCGATCTCGCCGTGCACCACGGCGGCGCCGGAACCACGCTCGGTCTGGCAGGCGCCGGCGTGCCGCAACTGGTGATGCCTTCCGGATTCGACGGGTTCCGCAACGCTGACGCGCTGTCCGCTGTCGGGGCCGGGAGACGGTTGCTGCCCGAGGGGGTCGAACGGATGGAGGACGGTCGCGGGGACAACGTCGTCGTCCCCGCCGCGGCGATCGCCGCGGCGGCCGGTGAGCTGCTGACCGATCCCGGAGCCGGGCAAGCGGCCAAGGCCCTCGCCGAGGAGATCGCCACCATGCCGGGTCCCGCTGAGATCGTGTCCCGGTTTCCCGAGTTCCTTTGACGCGGTCCCTCGGCTACGGCCGCCGTCGTGCGTTCAGGGGTATAACGTCAGCAGTTCGGTCAGTGCCTGCCGTGGCGAGTTCATCGCCGCGGTCTCCTTCGCCACCTCCCGTGCCGCCTGCTGGAAACTCGGATCGTCGAGTACCTCGCCCGCGGCGAGGCCCACATCGTTCGGGTCGTCGATCATCCGGGCCGCACCGCGGCGCGCCGCGCGCTCCGCGTTCGTCGGCTGATCGGCGAACACCGGCAACAGCACGCTGGGTACGCCGGCCGCGAGCGTGGCCAGCAGGGTTCCGATGCTGGCCGAGCCGATCACCACGTCGACGCCGGCCAGCAGTTCGGGCAGCGGAGCGAAACCGACCGCGTGCACCCGCGGACCAAGGTGCGCATGCTCCGGGCTCGCGGTGACCAGGACGTCGAATCCCGCCTCGGCGACGGACTGGGCGAGGCCGGCGACCAGAGCCGGATTGCCCTCGCCGACGCTGGTGCCCATGGTGACCAGCGCCCTTGGCACGTTCGGTCGGCGCGGCGGGACAGGACGGCTCGGCTGCCCGGCGACCTCGACGGCCACTCCGCTGAAACGGATCGTGATCCGGCCGGACTCCGGGACGGGGTCGGTCCGCAGGCGAAGGGATTCGGGGAAGGGATCGAGCAGCGCCAACCGGTCTCGTGGTGTCACGAGACGAGAAGCGTGTTGCTCTCTGGTCCGCGCCCGGAGCCCGTCGGCGAACTCGGTGGGCAGCGGACCGGAGATCGCGTAAGAGGCCCAAGGCACGTCGAGCCGGGCCGCCAGCAGCGGTGCGACGAAATCGAGCGACTCGCCCACGATCAGGTCGGGTTCGTATCGCTGCCCCTGACGGAGTGCGTCGTCCCAGGTCAGGTCGATTCTGGTACCTGCCAGGAGCTCGACCAGACCCGGACCGAGGGTGCGCGCGGGGCCGGCCCGCTCCAGGTTCACCACGATCAACTGCTTGACGGACGGGCCCGCCGGGAGCAGGCGCCGACCGTCGAGAAACGGCGCCGCGGAGTCGGCGGCCAGGAAGGCGGCTTCGTGACCGGCGTCGATCGCCGCGTCAGCGAGCGGCAGCAGTGGCAGGACGTGGCCCGGCGCGGGAACGGCGGCGAACAGGATTCTCATGAGCCTTCGTGGGCCCTTTCCGTCTCGATTGAGAGCGGGCCGGTCATGACGAGGCGCGGTCCGACATTCAGCAGGCTATCGGCGGCCGCGCCGAGCCGGCATCCCTCGGCTTGACAAGACTTCGCACGCGCTCGGTTGCCCTGGCCGACGGAAGCCGGCCCGCCCTGGTGTCCACTGTGGACACATTTCGACGACTGAATGTCCGGTTGATGACGAAATGTGCGGTTGGGGTCGGCGGTGGGGTGAAGGGGCCCTTCGCCGCGTCCGATGCAGTGAAGGACGCCTTCGCTCCTGGGTATGCGGTGCGAGCCCGTTCGACCCGGGGTGGCGGGCGGAGCGAAGCCGTAACTCGCGTGCTTGGACACGTAACTCACGTGCTTGGAGACGTAACTCGGGTGTCCGGCGTTCGATCACGCGAGTTACGTCTTCAAGCACGCGAGATACGTGTCTGATCACGCGAGTTACGGCTTCGCGTCACCCCGGGGGCCATCTCACCTGATCACGCCACCTTTGACTTACTCCTCAATAACCCTCATTGCCACTCACGACTGTTTTCCGGGATATACGGAGGCAGTCCGCATAATCGGGCAGCAGACCGTCCCGTCGCATATCCGCCAGGAGTGGCGCCGCGGTATCCCGATACGAGCGGACGACATCACGGTCCGACGGCCACGGCAGGTTCAGCGCCGGGTCGAACGGATCGATCGCCAGTTCCAGCTCTGCCCGATAAGGTGTGCTCACGAGGTACGACATCACCGTGCTGTCCGCCAGCGCCAGGAACGCGTGCGCCGTCCCGATGGGAAAGTAGACGGCTCGGAAGGACTCGGCGTCCATCTCCACGGCATCCGACATCAGGTAGGTCGGTGAGCCGACCCTGAGGTCGACGATCACATCCAGCGCGCGCCCGGCGACGCAATGGACGTACTTGCGCTGTCCGGGCGTGCGGGTGAAATGCAGGCCGCGCAACACATCGCGCTTTGAGACCACCGTGTTCACCTGTGCTACCGGAAACCTGTGCCCGACCGCGCCGACAAACGCGTCGTCCTGTAGCGGTGCGACGAACAGTCCGCGTCGATCCGGCGCTGGATCCGGCGTGAACTCGAACGCGCCGGCCACCTTCAACTCGCGGACACGCACTGGGTCAGCCCACCTTCCGCGCGTACACCGTCGACGCGCACGCGATGACACTGCGCAGTTGAAATGACACTGCAGTTAAATGACACTGCGCAGTTGAATGGTGACGTAGTCGCTCTGTGTGGTATTCGACGACTGTGGCCGGGAAACCATTGGGTGTGGAGGGTTTCGATTAGGACGCGGCCGCGCATTCCGATGCCGGCCTTTCTTCATTTCGGATGATACCAGTATTCTATCCGCCGCGACAGCTTCGCCCGCGGTTCCGCCGCCATGGCCACACCCGGCACACCGGTAGCGGCGGACCGTGACCGGCAGCGTCGCCGCCCGCCCGCTGCACCGCTTCGCAAGCTCCAAAACCGCGGACCCGACTACCTACCTTAACGTTGTTTGAGCGGCGCCAGAGCGGCAGAATATCTTCGGTCCCGCTCGACTTTCGGGAACCGATGGGGGTGCCCACGATGACAACAGGCCCGAGTCTCGCAGAACGCGTGCCGATCGGCCGGTCGGCGCTCCGCACCAAGAGGCTGTGGCTCGGTACTGTGAACTTCAGTGGCCGCGTGCCGGACGAAGACGCGCTGCGGCTGTTGGACCATGCGCGCGAACGCGGGATCGATTGCATTGACACCGCGGACATCTATGGGTGGAGAGTCCACAAAGGACACACAGAGGAGCTGCTGGGGCGCTGGTTCGCACGCGGCGGTGGCAGGCGGGAGGACATCGTGCTGGCCACCAAGGTCGGGGGCCAGATGACCGACCGGCCGGGCGACGGTGGTCTCTCGTCCCGGCATGTCATCGCAGCTTGCGAAGGGTCTCTACGCCGTCTCGGCGTCGACCATATCGACATATTCCAGCCGCATCAGGTTGACCGGACGACGACATGGGACGAGGTCTGGGAGGCGATGGACGTCCTGGTGACGAGCGGAAAGGTGCGCTACGTCGGATCGTCCAATTTCGCCGGCTGGCACATCGCCGCCGCCCAGGAGAATGCCGCCCGCGGGCACCGGCTCGGCATCGTCGCTCACCAGTGCCTCTACAACCTGACCGTGCGTCATGCCGAATTGGAAGTGATGCCGGCGGCTGAAGCGTACGGGGTCGGTGTGTTCGCGTGGTCGCCGTTGCACGGTGGGCTGCTCGGTGGCGTACTGCGAAAGTTGCGGGAGGGCACGGCGGTCAAGTCCGCGCAGGGCAGGGCGCAAGCAGCGCTTCCCGCGCTTCGGTCGGCCGTCGAATCCTACGAGAAGTTCTGCCAGAGCGTTGGCGCGGACCCCGCCGAAGTGGGGCTGGCCTGGGTGTTGTCCCGGCCCGGCGTCACTGGCGCCGTCATCGGCCCTCGTACCCCTGACCAGCTTGACTCCGCAGTTCGCGCGACACACCGAAAGCTTGCCGACGACGAAATGGGCGAACTGGAGTCGATCTTCCCCGTTTCGTGGTCAGGAGGACCCGCGCCGGAGGCTTGGCTGGGATGATCACCGAGGGACCGACTGGACAGATCTATCGGAACGGATACCTGGTAAATGCGCATTGACGCTTGTCGTATTTGTGGAAATCGCGAGCTCGAATCGGTGCTCCATTTGGGCGATCAGTGTCTCACTGGCGTCTTTCCCCGTACTCGGGATGAAGTCGTCCCAGCCTTTCCTCTGGAACTGGTGAAGTGCACGCCTCCAGGATGCGGGTTGGTGCAATTGCGGGACAGTGCGGATTTCGAACTGATGTACAACGACGGCTACGGCTACCGTTCTGGCATTCGCCCCTTCATGGTGAACCACCTTCGCGACATCGTGGCGAAACTCCGGCGTATGGTGGAGATCGGGCCGGCGGACTTGGTGGTCGACATCGGCAGCAACGACGCTACTCTGTTACGCGGTTATCTCCCGGCTGCGCCGAAACTGGTCGGCTTCGACCTCGTCGGTGAGAAGTTCGGGCATCTCTACCCGGCGGAAGCGGACCTGGTGAGCGACTTCTTCACCGCGGAGGAGTTTTTCGCCCGTTATGGCGACAGACGGGCGAAAATCGTCACGTCGGTCGCCATGTTCTACGACTTGCCTCAGCCGATGCGGTTCATGCGCGACGTCCACGACGTCCTCTCCGACGACGGCGTCTGGCTGATGGAGCAGAGCTACCTGCCGTCAATGCTGCGAACCGGTTCGTACGACATCGTGTGCCACGAGCACCTCGAGTACTACGCGCTCGAGCAGATCGAGTGGATGGCCGCACGTACCGGTCTGCGCGTGCTGACCGCCGAAATCACCAGCGTCTACGGTGGGAGCCTTCGCGCGGTACTTTGCCGGGACGGAGCCGGGCACGCGGTCGACGAGGGGGCGCTGGACCGAATCCGGAGGGGCGAGGCCGAGGCGGGGTTGGCCGACCGTGCCCCCTACGAATCCTTCGCGCGACTGGCAGAGCGGCAGCGAGAACAACTCGTCGAGTTCCTGGCGAAGTCACGGGCACAGGGACGGATGACTCTTGGCTACGGCGCCTCCACCAAAGGCAACGTCATCCTCCAGTACTGCGGACTCGGCACAGCCGACCTCCCGTTCATCGGCGAGGTCAGCGCGGAGAAGGCCGGGTGTTTCACCCCTGGCACCGGGATCCCGATCGTGTCCGAGGAGGACGCGAAAGCCCACCGACCGGATCAATTGCTGGTACTGCCGTGGATCTACCGTGACGGTTTCCTCGAACGCGAGCGGGATTTCCTTGCCGCAGGCGGCAAATTGGTCTTCCCGATGCCCGCCCTCGAAGTAGTATGACGTCCCTGCGACCAAGGGCGGCCCGCCGTTCTCGGCGCGTCCGGCCCATGGCCGCGTCTACCGGACCGTATGCCGGAGCGGAGCCGACCCGAACAGGCGAGCCAGCGCGACCGCACCGTGCAATGTGGACAGTGGGCCCATCAGTGACGCCCGCACCACGGGGGCAGGCACACCCGGCCGGGCCAAGGCCGCCACGTGGCGCGCGACCCGGTCGGCGAACCCGGGCAATCCGGCCGCGAAACCGCCACCCAGGATGACTGTGCCAGGGCGCAGGAGCTCCTGGACCCCGGTGATGGCCACCGCGAGCCGGTGGCAGGTGCGGTCCACGGCCTGGACCGCCCACTCCTCGTCGGCCAGTAGGCCATCGGAGAGCTCGGCGTGCCCGACCGGGGTACCACGCAGCCGGGTCGCCCGAGCCAACGTGGCAGGCCCGGACGCGCCGGCCTGCAGGCACCCGCGGCGCCCGCACCCGCAGAGCCGCCCCTCCGGGTCGGTCACCACATGACCGAGTTCGAAGGAGCCGCGCTCCGGACCCGGCACGAGCGTGTCGCCCGCGACCAGGCCACCGCCGATTCCCGTGCCCACTCCGACGTAGAGCAGGTCGGGGCAACCGAGCGCCCGCGCCTCGGCCAGCGCGCCCAGATCCCCGTCGTCGGCCCAGCGCAGGGGGGCGTCCCCGAAGACCGAGCGGAACGTCCGCCGCAGATCCAGGCCGATCCACTCGGGGCGGTTCGGCCAGGCCGCGACCAATCCGTCCGTTCCCACCGTGGCCGGTAGCGCGACCCCGATCCCGGCGTAGTCACCCGGAATCCGCAGCCGGAACCGGGCGATCTCGGCCGCCAGCTGGGTCAGGTCGGACTCCAGGCCGCGCCCGCGCCACTGGAAGGCGTGCTCACGAACTTCTCCGCCGTCGGTCTCCGTTCGCAGCGCCACCTTGGTGCCGCCGAAGTCGATGCCGAGCCAGGTCGTCACCGACGGCCCGGCACCGAGACGGGTGGGCACATCGGCAGCAGTTCACCGGGGGAGTGGATGACCAGATCCGGCCCGGCCGCCATCAGGTCGTCCTTGTCGACGGTCGCCCAGGTCGCCGCCACGGAGGTCACCCCGGCGCCTTGGGCGCTGCGGATGTCGGCCGGGGCATCGCCGACCATGATGGCCGCGTCCGGCTCCGCGTCGAGGAGGCTGAGCGCGCGCAGCACGATATCCGGGGCGGGTTTGGCGTTGACGACCTCATCCGAGCCGACCACGTGGTCGAAGTGCTGGATCAGATCGAGTGTGGTCAGCAGCGAGCGAGCCCTCGGCCCGGCCTTCCCGGTGGCCACGGCGAGCCGGAACCCGCGCGTCCGCAGCGTCCGGAGCAGATCGGCCACTCCGTTCACCACCGGCACCTGATCCGCGAGCCGGTAGCTCTCCCGGACGAACGGTTCCTCCATCTCCAGCGGCAGGCGCATACGTCGCATGATCTCCGGGAAATACAGGCCCTGGTAACGCTGGTATTCGGCGAACGGCGCCGGTCCGGTACCGACCACTTCCGCGTATGCCGCGGCGAAGGCCCGTCCCATCACCTCGTGACTGTCCACCAGGACGCCGTCGAGGTCGAAGATCACCACACTGCGCATCGTTACGTTCTCCATCAGGTCGCCGCCGCGGTCGTGACCGGTCCGGCGGGCAGGAGCGGGGTCGCCGAGGCCGCGTACAGTGCCTCGATCGTGCCGACGATCCGCCGTACGCCCGCGACCGCGGATCCGCGCGCCGATGGATCGGCGAGGCGGTCCCTGAGGTCGTCGAGCTGACGGGTGTACTCGGTGCCGATCGGCTCGGCCGGGATCGCGACTTCGCTCGTCCGGCCTCGCCGTACGACGCTGAGCCGCGGCCGGGGCTCCCGATTCGGGCTGAAGCCGAAGGTGGTCCGGAGGGTCGCGGAGCCGTCGCTCCCGTCGACCCGGATCTCGGTGACGTCATGGCTCGCCGAGTGCGTCGCCCAGCTGGCGCGAAGGCCCACGGACAGACCGGATCCGGTGACCAGGAACCCGCGCACGGTGTCCTCGACGTCCGCGTCGAGTTCCGGCACCGGCTGATCGTGCCGCCAGGCCGCTGTCCAGCGCGGGTCGTTGACGTGGTCGTGCGAAGTGGACGCGACGACCTGGTCGAAGGCCACCGGCCCGGCGATGGTCTCCAAGACGTCGAGCAGGTGCCAGCCGAGGTCGAACAACACACCGCCGCCCGCTTCCGTCCGGCTGGTGAACCAGCCCTGTGACCGGGGCACACCACGAGCCCTTTCCCACACCAGGTCGATATGGCGCAGGTGGCCGAGCTCGCCTGCCAGAGCGGTCAGCTCCCGCACGTCGGCGCGGTACCGGCAGGCACTTCCCGCCAGCAACCGGCCGCCACCCGCCCGCTCGGCTTCGGCCAGTGTGTCCGCCTCCGTACTCGTGAGGCAGACCGGCTTCTCCACGAAGGTGGCGAGACCGCGGTCGAGAAGCCGTCGCGCGATGGCCGCGTGCAGGTGGTTGGGCGAGGCGACCAACGCGAGGTCGGCGTCTTCGGCTTGCAGCGCGTCGACTCCACCGAAGGACGGACGGTCGGTCGCCGCGGTGAACGCCTCCCGCTTGACCGGATCGGGGTCGACCGCGGCCACCACTTCGTAGTCGCTGCTCGCCATCAGACGAGGAAGCCAGATCTCCCGGCCGGACCACCCGAACCCGACCAGTACGGTGCGGATCCTCATCCGGCGGCCACCAGGCCTGCCACGATTTCGGCGGTGTCGCTGAGCGCCTGCTCCGACGCGAGGAGGGTGCGGTGGTGCAGCCAAACGCAGTCCTGGCTGATCGCGTCGGCGTTGGGGCACCGCTTGGCGAGGGCGTCGACGGACTCCTCGGGGGCACCGATCTCCCAGAACGCCGCGGTGCGGTAGATGGCGCGGAAGCCCGCGAAGGCAGGGATTCCCGTGTCGACCAGACGGTCGACCAGCAGATTGCGCCGCTCCTCCGACCAGCCGGGAAGCCGGAACATCGCCATGTAGTGCGGATTCCGGTCGGCTCGCGAGTCACCACCCTGCGGCCGGACACCGGGGATCCGGGCCAGGAGCGCCGACAGGAACCGCCACCGCTGTTCCCGCAGATCGATCTGACCGTCGAGCCTGCCCAGCTGGGCACGCAGGACGGCGGCCGAGAACTCGTTCATCCGCATGTTCGTGCCCGCCACCTGGTGGTGGTAGCCGCGGTCGGTGCGTGGCCTGCCGCAGGAGTGGTGCAGGAACGCCTTCTCGTACTCGTCCGTGTCCGGGAACAGCACCGCGCCGCCTTCGCCCGCGGTCATCAGCTTGCCGTTCTGGAAGCTGAAGGACGCGACCGAGTTCAGCTCGCCGACACCCTTGCCCTGCCATCGGGCACCGTGTGCGTGGGCCGCGTCCTGCAGGATCCGGACGCCGGCGTCCGAGGCGAGCTTGTCCAGTGCGTCCATGTCGGCCATGAGACCCGCCATGTGCACCGGCATGATCACCTTGGTCCGCGGCGTGATCGCGTCGGCGGCGGCGGTCACGTCGATGTTGTAGGTGTCCGGGTCGACGTCCACCGGCACGGCGACCGCCCCGATCCGCTGAGCGGCCTGTGACGAGGAGATGAAGGTGAACGCGGGCACGATCACCTCGGTACCCGGCCCCGCCCCCATCACCTGCAGGGCGAGTTCCAGCGCGTGCGTGCCGTTGGTGACGGCGAGGGCGTGACCGGCACCGTGGTATCCGGCGAACTCCCGCTCGAAGCTCTCCACCTCGCTGCCGCCCATGCGCCACCACTGGCCCTGGGACAGCGCACGATCGAGAGCGCGGCGTTCGGTGTCATCGAATTGCGGCCAATCCGGAAAGGTCGGCCCGGGTTGCGGACTCATTTCTGCCTTGCTCCTTTTGTCGATTGGCCTCACGATACGAATTCCGGCTCCGTTGTCACTATCCCTCAAGCTGACAGCGATTCCTGGAATTCGCTGTCGCCCCATTTCGGGAACTCGAAGTCAAGGGGACGGCTTTCGGAGAGTATTCGCCTCGGAAAGTGTTCAGGTGCGGGTGATCGTGGCCAGCCAGGCAGGCGCCCCGGCCGCGTCCCTGGTGTTCTCCAAAGTCGTGGATTCGATCGAGTCGACCCGCCAGCCGTCGGCGAAGGTGGCCCGGATGTCGTCCTGGTTCACCCGCAGAGCGCGGATCCCGCCCTGCGCCTCCCGTCGCGGTCCGCTGCCGGCTTGGTGGCGGTCGCTGAGGCAGAGCAGGAACAAACGTGCGCCCGGCGGCATGACGGTGGCCAGGCCGGTGGCGTACTGGATCCGCTCCGGACCGCTGAACGCGTGGAAGAGCGCGCTGTCGAGCACGGTGTCGAACTGCTCGTCGAGGTCGCCGATCTCGAGCGCGTTCCCGACCTGGAAGCGCACTTCCAGGCCGCGTTCGCGTGCTTTGCGTCGCGCGGTCTCGATCGCTGTCGGCGCCGAGTCGATGCCGACCGCCGGGAGACCGAGCGCCGCTGCCATGAGCGCGACCTCGCCGGTGCCGCAGCCGATGTCCAGTGCCCGGCCGCGGAAGGCACCTGCCTCGGCGAGCTCGCGCATGGCCAGCTGCGGACGCCCGATGTCCCAGAGCGGTACCCCGGTGTAGTGCGTGTCGTAGCTCTCTACCTGGCTGCCACCCATATCCGCCTGGCTCCTTTTGTCGATTGGCCTCACCGTACGAAGTCCGGCGACGGCGCCACTATCCCTCAAGCTGACAGCGATTCCGGGAATTCGCCGCCGTTCCCCGCACTTCCGTCGCGCATTCCCGCGCGGTGACAACTAGCAATGTGAGGGATGTCCGTCCGGTTCGGCTCGGAACTACCGTGACTGACGGGTAGCGCGGAATCGGGCCGTACGAGAGAAGTGAGTTCATGAGCGTAAAACAGTCCGAACGGACACTGGCCAACTTTCTCGCCTATCTCGACGAGCTGCGCGGGCGTGGAGACGTGCATTTCGACGAGAAGATCCAGGCGTGGCACGTGCTCGGGTACCACGACACCTATCAGGTGCTCACCGACCCGGTGACGTTCTCCTCCGATGTCGCTCCGCTGGCGCCCAAACAGGAGGACTTCGACCTGTTCAAGAAGGGCAATTTCGTCCGGGCGGACGATCCGGCGCACCGGCGGCTGCGCGGCATGGTCAGCCAGGCGTTCACCCCGAAGATGATCGCCGATCTGGAGCCGCGGATCGCCGAGGTGACCACGCAGTTGCTCGACGACGCGGACGCCCGTGGCGACCAGTGGGACCTCATCGAAGAGCTGGGCTACCCGTTGCCGTTCATCGTCATCGCCGAGATGCTCGGCATCCCGGTCACCGACCGGGCATTCGTCCGACGGCTGTCCGACACCTTCTTCGAGGTGCACAACGTCGATCCGGAGGCGTCGCTGGACGAACTGGGGGAAAGCGCGGTCAACAACGTCGCGCCGCTGCTGCGTGAGCTGAACCTGCACCTGCTGGAGTTCGTCCGAGACCGTCGTAAGAACCCGGGCGACGACCTGACCAGCAAGCTTCTGGCCGTCGAAGTCGACGGTGCGCGGCTGGACGACGAGGAGACCGTCGGTTTCCTCGGCCTGCTGCTGCTGGCAGGCCACGTCACCGCGACCTCCACCATCGGCAACACGATTCTCGCGCTGCACGAGAACCCCGAGGCGTGGGACCAGTTGCGGGCCGACCCGACGCTGATCCCGGCCGCGATCGAGGAGTCGATGCGCTACCGGCCGCCGTTCCCCCGTCTCGGGCGGCAGGTCACGAAGGACACCGAGATCGGCGGTCAGAAGATCCCGGCCGACGCGTTCGTGCTGGTGTGGCTGACCACCGCGAACCGCGACGACCGCGTCTTCGCCGACCCGGACAAGTTCGACATCAACCGGGACCCCAATCCCCACCTGACGTTCGGCAAGGGCATCCACTTCTGCCTCGGCGCGCCGCTGGCGCGGCTCGAGGTGAAGATCGCCATGCGCATCCTGATGGAGCGGTACAAGGACATCCGCGTACGCGACGACGTCCCGGTCAACCTGCGCAACCCGTGGGCGATGATCGGCGTCAACCGGCTGCCCATCGAGGTCCGCCGGTTCTGACGCCCCGGAGCACGGTGCGGGCACGCCACTTTTCATCGAAGGAGATCCTCATGGCCAACCCGTTCGAGGTGGAGTCCGGCGACTATTTCGTGCTCCGTAACGACGAGGGCCAGTCCTCGCTCTGGCCCGGCTTCGCCGAGGTGCCCAAGGGCTGGCGCGTGGTCGCCGGCCCCGACACACGGCAGGCGTGCCTCGCCTCCATCGAGCAGACCCCGTGACCGGTTTCTGACCGGGAGCGTGTGAAGGCCGCGTCTTGAGTGTCCACAAGGGACACTTTCGAGCGGTTCTCCTGGTAGTGAGGGCCTCCTTTCCTACTCTGACGGTAGTGAAGGAGGCTTTCGCTACTTTCAGATGTGATCCTTGGTGACACTGGGGCGGCTGTGACCTCGGCGGCCGGTCGTGAAGTACATGAAGGCCCCCTTCCTTGCGCTAGGCGCAAGGAAGGGGGCCTTCATGTACTTCGGCAAGGCGTGACGCCCGCGCCCAGGCGAGCACCGGTGCCGGCGACGTGTCCGGCACCGGGCTCCGCTCCGGCGATCAACCGCCGGAGCCGAGTGCCCGCTCGATCAAGCTGTCGACGTCCATGGCCTCGATCAGCTCGTCGTCGGCCGCCTGCACCGATTCGACGTCCTCGGCCCCGTTCGTCGCGGTGTCGGCAAGGCCGAGCAACGCATCGAGGACGCCGGCCTCCTTGAACCGCTCGAACGGCACGGAGGCAAGGATCCGCCGTACGTCCTCCTCCCGGGAATCCACTTCGTCCTCGGCCCCGAGCAGTTCCGAGCGCAGGTATTCGACCACCGCCCGTGGCGTCGGGCAGTCGAAGATCAGGGTGGCGGGCAGCCTCAGCCCGGTGGCGGCGATCAGGCTGTTGCGGAAGTTGACGGCCGCCAGCGAGTCGAAACCCGCTTCCTGGAACGCCTGTGCCGGACCGACCCCGTCGGCACCACTGTGCCCGAGGACCGTGGACGCCTGGCTCCGCACCAACTGGAGCAGCATCCGATCCTGTTCGGCCTCCCCCGCCGCGCGCAGCGAAGTCACCAGCGACGACGCGCTTTCCGTTGAGTCGTCGGAGGGCTGTGCCGCCTCGATCGCCGCCGCGGCCTCCGGCAGGTCGTCGAAGAGCGGGCTGGTGCGGGCCGACGTGAACGGCACGATGAAGGCGCGCCAGTCCATGTCGGCGACGACCACCGATTCCGTCGCCGCCTGGATCGCCCGGTCCAGTGCGGCCATCGCCGTGTCGGGTGTCATCGGGATGACGCCGCGCCGCCGGAGCTGGGCCAGTGTCTCCTCGTCCATCCCTCCGCCTGCCGCGGTCAGCGCACCCCAGGCGATCGCCTGCGCCGGAACGCCGTCCGCCCGGAGACGCCGTACCAGCGCGTCGAGGACCGCGTTCGCGGCGCCTGCGGCCGCTTGACCGCCACCGCCCCAGATGCCGGCGATCGAGGAGAACACGACGAACGCGTCGAGCGGGAATTCCGCCGTCAGTTCGCTCAGCCGGACCGCGGTGTCGACCTTGGCCAGGAACACCTCGGCGACCTCGACGTCGGTGGTCTCGTCGATCGGGCTGGTCAAGGACATGTCGGCGGCGTGGACGACCGCGGTCAACGGCGGGCCCGGCGCGTGGACGAGCTCGGCGAGCGCGTCCCGGTCGGTGTCCGCGCACGACTCGACGACGGTACCGGTGTCCAGCTTCGCCAGCTCGTCGCGCAGTGATCCGACGCTTTCGCCGGGTTCGTTCGCGCTGGTCGTGACCACCAAGCGCGCGGCGCCTGCCTGCGCCAGCCACAACGAGACGTACCGTCCGAGGCCCTCCGCGCCGCCGGTGACCAGGATCGTCCCCCGAGGCCGCCAGCGCCGTTCGCTCCCGGTTTCGGCCGGACCGGTGGCCCGCCGCAGGCGCCGGACGTGGACGCCGGACCGTCGAATCGCCACCTGGTCCTCACCGGACGCCCCGGTCAACACGCCGAGCAGATGCCGGACCGCTCGGCCGTCCGGTTCGGCGGGAAGATCGATCAAGCCGCCCCAGCGGTCCAGGCGTTCGAGTGCGGCCGCCCGGCCGAGGCCCCAAACCGCCGCCTGGGCCACCTGCGCGGCCCCGGCGCCCGCGTCGCGGACGTCGACGCTGACCGCACCCTGGGTCAGGCACCACAGCGGTGCCGTGGCACCGGCCGCGGCGAGCGCCTGGATCAGGGTCAGGGTGGAGGTGGTGAGTGCCATCGGGTCCGGCCGGTCGCTCTCGGCCGGATCCGGGAGGGCGAGCAGGGACAGGATCCCGGCTACCTCGTTGCCGGCAAGGACTTCACCGAGCCGCCGGGTGAGTTCGGCACCGGGCAGGCCGGTTTCCAC
Organism: Amycolatopsis sp. lyj-108; assembly: GCF_046549005.1. NCBI lineage: Bacteria > Bacillati > Actinomycetota > Actinomycetes > Pseudonocardiales > Pseudonocardiaceae > Amycolatopsis > Amycolatopsis sp. lyj-108. The sequence goes on from NZ_JAJPWQ010000002.1 coordinate 187,927, forward strand.
CGCGCAGGGCAGCACGTCGAGGCCGTTGGCCCGCAGCTGGTCGAGCAGCGAAGCGTCCCCGGCCGCGGGGGTGAGGACGAGCCAGCGACCGGCGGGAACACCGAGGGCCTCGCGCTGGGGTGGGACCCAGCCGATCGTGTACCGGAGGCTTTCCGAGACAGACCAGGTTTCGCGGGCCCTTCGCCAGCCGGCGATGGCGGGCAGCACCGCGTCCAAGGCCGCACTCTGGTCGGCGGACAGCTCGAGCATGGCGGCCAGCGCCGCGGGATCGGTGTCCTCGACCGCGGTCCAGAAGCCGGCATCCACCGCCGGGCCCGCCGGTCCGTCGTTCTCCGGAGCGGCGTCGGTCAGCCAGAAGTGCTTGCGGTCGAAGGCGTAGGTGGGTAGCTCGGCCGGGTGCGGGAGCCGTCGCGCCGGCAGTGCCGAGCTCCAGTCGAGCGGCACCCCGCCGACGAAGAGCCGCGCGGCCGAGGCGAGGAAAGAGGCCGGACCGTCGGCGTCCCGGCGCAGCGTGCCGGAGACGATCGGCCGTCCGGCGCCGCGGGATCGGTCGTCCTTGCCCGGATCGTCGATGACGTCGGTCATCGGTTGCGCCAGTACCGGATGCGCGCTGACTTCCAGGAACACTCCGAAGCCCTGTGCCAGCAGACCGGCGACGGCCGGGCCGAAACCGACCGGGCGCCGCAGGTTCTGATACCAGTAGTCCGCGCCGAGCGAATCGCCGTCGTCGACCCAGCCACCGGTCACCGTCGAGTAGAACGGAAGGTGCGGAGGCCGGGTGCCGATCCCGCTCAGCGCCGTCGCCAGAACGTCCTCGACGCCCTCGACGTGCCGGGTGTGCGAGGCGTAGTCCACCGGCACCGTGCGGGTCCGCACGCCTTCGCGCGTCAAGACCTCCAAAGCCTCGGCCAGCGCCTCCTCGTCACCGGCGATGACGACCGAGGACGGGCTGTTCACCACGGCCACCTCGAGCCGCCCGGACCAGGCGGCCAGCCGTTCGTTCGCCTCGTCCGCGCCGAGCAGCACCGACGCCATGCCGCCCCGGCCGGACAGGGTGGTCGCGATCGCCTGGCTGCGCACCGCGACGACGCGGGCCGCGTCGGCCAGCGACAGAGCGCCTGCGACGCACGCCGCCGCGATCTCCCCCTGGGAATGGCCGACCACCGCGTCGGGCCGTACGCCCATCGATTCCCAGAGTGCGGCCAGGCCGACCATCATCGCGAAACTCGCCGGCTGGACGACGTCCACGCGATCGAGGGTCTTTTCGTCCACCTCGCCGCGCAGGACAGCGGTCAGCGACCAGTCCACCCAGGGTTCCAAAGCCCGCGCGCACTCGTCGATCCGCGCACGGAAGACCGCGGAACCGTCCAGCAGCGTCCGGCCCATCCCCGCCCATTGCGAACCCTGGCCGGGAAAGACGAGGACCAGCCTGCCGGGTGCGCCGGAGCCTGCCACGCTGCCCGTGGTCAGGTTGGGTGCCGCCTCGCCGCGGGCGAGCGCGGCGAGACCGGTCAGCGCCTCGTCGTGTGAGCTCGCCAGCACGACCGCTCGCTCCGGCAGCGTCGCCCGGCCGCGCACCAAGGCGTCGGCCATCGACGGCAGCACCGGTCCGCCGGTCTCGGCGGGATCGTCCAGAGCCGTCCGCAGCCGGGTGGCCTGCGCGCCGAGTGACCGGACGCTCTTGGCGGACACCACCAGCGGCACGACGTCCGTCACGAGTCCCTGCACCCGGTCCGGATCCTCGGGCGGTGCGGTCGTGGCCTCCTCGGCCGGTGCCTGCTCGAGGATCACGTGCGCGTTGGTCCCGCTGGCGCCGAACGCGGAGACGCCGGCCCGCCGGGGCCTGCCGGTCCGCGGCCACTCCCGCTGTTCGGTCAGCAACGCGAGGGTGCCGGACGACCAGTCCACCTGTTCGGTCGGTTCCTCGACGTTGATGGTCGGCGGCAGCACACCGTGCCGCAGCGCTTCGACCATCTTGATCACGCCTGCCACGCCGGCGGCCGCCTGCGTGTGCCCGATGTTCGATTTCAAGGACCCGAGCCACAGCGGCCGCCGCGCGTCCCTGGCTTCCCCGTACGTGGCGAGCAAGGCCCCCGCCTCGATCGGGTCGCCCAATACCGTGCCGGTCCCGTGGGCCTCCACCGCGTCGATGTCGGCGGGATCCAGTCCCGCAGACGCGAGCGCCCGCCGGATGACCCGTTGCTGCGCCTTCCCGTTCGGCGCGGTCAGTCCGTTCGACACACCGTCGGAGTTGATCGCCGATCCGCGAATCGTGGCCAGCACCCGGTGGCCACGCTGCCGGGCGACCGAGAGCCGCTCCAGGAGCACGACGCCGACGCCCTCCGACCAGCCGGTGCCGTCCGCGGTGGACGAGAACGACTTGCACCGGCCGTCGGCGGAGAGACCGCGCTGGCTGGAGAACTCGACGAACGCCTCCGGGCTGGCCATCACCGTGGCCCCGCCTGCCAGCGCCATCGTGCACTCGCCGCGCCGGAGGGCCTGCGCGGCCTGGTGCATCGCGACCAGCGAGGACGAGCACGCGGTGTCCAGGGTCACCGCCGGCCCCTCGAAGCCGAAGACGTACGAGATGCGGCCCGAGGCGACGCTCGGCGACGTGCCGGTCATGACGTATCCCCGGACCTCCTCGGGAATCCGGTTCAGCCGGGTCGCGTAGTCGTGGTGCACGATCCCGGTGAAGACGCCGACCTCTTCGCCACGGGCGGACAGCGGGTCGATGCCCGCCCGTTCCAAGGCCTCCCAGGACGCTTCCAGCAGCAGCCGTTGCTGCGGGTCCATCGCCAGCGCTTCACGCGGGGAGATCCCGAACAGCCCGGGGTCGAACTGGGCGGCGTCGCCGAGGAAGCCACCCGACCGGGTGTAGGTGGTCCCGACGTGCGCGGGATCCGGATGGTAGAGCCCGTCGGTGTCCCAACCGCGGTCGACGGGGAAGCCGGAGATCGCGTCGCGTCGCTCGATGACCAGCCGCCACAGGTCGTCCGGAGTCTCCACACCGCCTGGCAGCCGCACGCCCATGCCGATGATCGCGATGGGCTCGTCGGAGGCGGTCACCGGCGCCGGAGCGCGATCGGGCACCTCGGCGACCTCATCCGCCGCCTCACCGCCGAGACGCGCCGCGAGGGCCTTCGGGGTCGGGAAGTCGAAGACCGCCGTCACGGGCAGGTCGACGCCTGTGAGATCCCGCAGCCGGTTACGCAGCCGCACGCCGCCCAGTGAATCGAAACCCAGGCTCTTGAACGACTGGTCGTCGTCCATCGTGTCGAGATCGGCCTGCTGGTAGCCCAGCACGACCGCCACCGACTCCCGGATCACCTCGAGCGCGATCCGCTCGCGTTCGTCCTGGTCACGGGTCGCCAACCGGTCGGCGACGCTGCCTTGCGCGTCCTCCTGCCCGGCCGGGGCCGCGGGGACCGCGTCGCCGAGTGGCGCTTCGTCGAGCCAGTACCGCCGGCGCTGGAACGCGTAGGTCGGCAGCTCGGTGGCCAGGACCGCGGCGGAGCCTGCCGGACGGCCGACGATCTCGGGCCAGTCGAGGGCCACCCCGCGGACGTGCAGTTCGCCGAGGGCCGCGACCGTGTCGGCGACCTCCGCGCCGTCCGCGCGCAGGGTCGCGACGCAGGACACCGCCGAAGTGTCGACGCTCTCGGACGCCATCGTGGTGAGCACGCCCCCGGGTCCGAGCTCCAGGAACGTCGTCACGCCCTGACCTCGCAGCGAGGTGACCGCGTCCCCGAACCGGACCGTGGCCCGGACCTGCTCGACCCAGTAGTCGGGTGTGGCGAAGCGCTGTCCGGCGTCCAGCCTGCCGGTGACCGTGGAAACGACGGGCAGCCGGCCCTCCCGGTAGGTCAGCGCTTCGGCGACCTTCCGGAACTCGGCGAGCATGGGCCGCATCAACCGCGAATGGAAGGCATGACTCACCGGCAGCCGCCGGGTCTTGTGGCCGAACTTGGCGAGATCGCTCGCCACCCACAGCACGGCCACCTCGTCACCGGACAACACCAGTGATCGGGCGCTGTTGACCGCCGCGATGTCGATGACGCCGGGCGCCTCCAGCAGTTCCGGGGTCACCTCGGCCTCGGTCGCCTGGACGGCGACCATCGCTCCGCCCGGTGGCAGCGCCTGCATCAACCGGGCCCGCGCGGCGACCAGCCGTCCCGCGTCCGCCAGCTCGAGCACCCCGCTGACATGCGCGGCGGTGATCTCTCCGATGGAATGGCCCGCCACCAGGTCCGGGCGCACTCCCCACGATTCGTAGAGCCGGTACAGCGCGGTTTCGAGTGCGAACAGGCCGGCCTGGGTGTAGATCGTCTGATCGATCAGCCGACCGGCGTCAGCGTCGAGGGCGTCGAAGACGACGTCGGACAGCGGCGCCGTGGTGTGTCCGGTCCAATGCTTCTCGACGGCAAGGCAGGCGTCGGTGAACGCCTCGGCGAAGACCGGGAAGCAGGCCGCGAGATCCCGGCCCATGCCGGGCCACTGACTGCCCTGCCCGGTGAACAGGACGGCCAGCTTGCCATCGGCCGGGGCGCCGCCGATGGCCGGAGCGGAACCTTCGGCCAGCCCGCGCAGCCCGGCGGCCAGCTCGTCCCGGTCCCGGACCACCAGGACGGCCCGGCGGTCGAGCTGCGCCCGGCCGGTGGCCAGCGCGAGCGCGAGGTCGGCGGGCTCCAGCTCCGGCCGCGCCGCCATGAAGTCCGCCAGGCCGCCGGCCTGTGCCCGCAACGCGGCGGGGGTGCGGCCGGAGACCGGAACCGGCACGCGGAGGTCTGCCGAAGGCCGATCGTGGGCGACGTCCTCGGTCACTTCACCGGCGATTTCGTCGCCTGCCTCCTCCAGGATGACGTGCGCGTTGGTCCCGCCGATGCCGAACGACGACACGCCTGCCCGGCGCGGCCGTCCGGCACGAGGCCAGTCGCGGCGTTCGGTGAGCAGCCGCACCTCGCCCGCCGACCAGTCGACGTGGGTCGACGGCCGGTCGACGTGCAGCGTCTTCGGCAGGACGCCGTGCCGCATCGCCAGCACCATCTTGATCACGCCCGCGACGCCGGCCGCGGCCTGGGTGTGGCCGATGTTCGACTTCACCGACCCCAGCCAGAGCGGACGGTCGGCAGGCCGGTCCCGGCCGTAGGTTTCCAGCAGCGCCTGCGCCTCGATCGGGTCGCCGAGCGTGGTCCCGGTGCCGTGCCCCTCGACGGAGTCGACCTCGTCGCCCCGCAGTCCGGCCGCGGCGAGCGCCTTGCGGATCACGCGCTGTTGCGACGGGCCGTTCGGCGCGGTGAGGCCGTTGGAGGCGCCGTCGGAGTTCACCGCCGTCCCGCGGACCAGCGCCAGCACCCGATGGCCCCGCGCGCGGGCCTGGGACAGCGGCTCGACGAGAACGAAGCCGACTCCCTCCGACCACCCGGTACCGTCGGCCGCGTCGGCGAACGCCTTGCAGCGGCCGTCGGGCGCGAGCCCACGCTGCCGCGAGAACTCGACGAAGGTCTCCACGGTGCCCATCACCATCACGCCGCCGGCCAGTGCCATCGAGCACTCGCCGTTCCGGATGGCCTGCACGGCAAGGTGCAGGGTCACCAGCGACGACGAGCAAGCGGTGTCCACGGTCATCGCCGGGCCTTCCAGGCCGAGGTGGTAGGCCACCCGCCCGGAGAGGACACTGCCCGAGCCGCCGGTCAGCCGGAAACCCTCGACGCCGGCCGCGTGGTGCGTGCGCACGGTCCAGTCGTGACTGTTCACTCCGACGAAGACGCCCACATCCTGGGCGTACAGGCTGTGCGGGTCGATACCCGCGCGTTCGAGCAGCTCCCACGAGGTCTCCATGACCAGTCGCTGCTGGGGGTCCATCGCCAGCGCCTCTTGCGGCGAGATGCCGAAGAAGCCGGCGTCGAACGCGCCCGGGTCCTCGAGGAAGGCGCCGTGGCGGACGTAGGTGGTGCCGAGGTGGTCCGGGTCGGGATCGAAGAGCCGGTCGGTGTCCCAGCCGCGGTCGGTGGGGAATTCGGTGACGGCGTCGGTCTCCGCGGCGAGGATTCGCCACAGGTCCTCGGGGCTGCGTACGCCGCCGGGGAACCGGCAGGCCATCGCGACGATGGCGATCGGCTCCTCGGTCGTCGCCCTCGGCTCCGCGGTGGCCGGTCCGGTCTGCGCGTTGTCGAGGAGCTTGGCCTGCAGATGGGCCGCCAGCGACCGCGGCCGCGGATAGTCGAAGATCATCGCGGGGGACAGGGCCAGTCCGGTCGCGGTGGCGAGCCGGTTGCGCAGTTCGAGCGCGGTGAGCGAGTCGAAGCCCGAATCCTTGAACGTGCGGTCGAGCCGGATCGCGTCGGTGCTCGGATGGCCGAGGACGAGGGCGCTCTGACGGCGGATCAGGTCGACCAGTGCGTCGAGCTGCTCGGCGGCGGGCAGCTCGCCGATCCGGCCGGACGGGGAGGCCTGCGCCGCCGGAGCGGGCCGCACGGTCGCACCGCCCCGGTCGACCGGCCGCCCCGCCGGTACCAGGCCGCGCAGCACGGACGGCATCCGCGGGTCATCGGCCGCCTGGAGCGCGGCCAGGTCGAAACCGGCCGCGACCACGGCCGCGTCGTCGTCGCCCGCCAGCAGGCACTGGTCGAGCAACGCCATCCCGTCGCGGTCGGACAGGCCGATCATGCCGATGTCCCGGTTCCGCCGGTGGTCGGCGTCGCCGAGGTGGCCGGTCAAGCCACTGGCCCGGTCCCAGTAACCCCAGGCGATCGAGACCGCGGGCAGGCCGGCGTTCCGCCGTCCCCGCGCCACGGCGTCCAGTGCCGCGTTGGCGGCGGCGTAGTTCCCCTGCCCCGGGTTGCCGAGCACACCCGCGGCCGAGGAATAGAGCACGAAGGCGGCGAGATCGAGGTCGCGGGTGAGGTCGTCCAGGTGACGGGCCGCGTCCACCTTCGCCCCGAACACGGTGTCGACGCGGTGCGGGTCGAGCTCGGTGATCACCGCGTCGTCCAGCACCCCGGCGGTGTGCACGACCGCGGTCAGCGGATGCTCCTCGCCGACCGTGGCCAGCAACGCCGCCACCTGCTCGCGATCCGCCACATCGGCGGCCACCAGCCGAACGGTCGCGCCGAGCCCGGCCAGTTCGTCGTGCAGCGCCGCGGCGCCGTCGGCGGCGGGGCCGCGGCGGCCGGCCAGAACCAGATGGCGGACACCGTGCTCGGCGACGAGGTGCCGCGCGGTCACCGCCGCGAGAGTTCCGGTACCACCGGTGATCAGTACGGTGCCGTCGGGATCAAGCGGCCGGGACGCGGATGAGGACTCGGCCGCCCGCTGCCGCGCCAGCCGGGGCACTCGGATCCGGCCGTCCCGAAGCCTCAGCTGCGGTTCACCGCTGCGCACGGCCGCGATGACCGAGGCGGTCGCCCGGTCCGCGTGGTCGGCGGCCACCAGCACGAGCTTGCCGGGGTGCTCGGACTGGGCGGACCGGACCAGTCCCCGGACGGCGCTGGTGGCGATCCCGTCCTGGTCGGGAGTGACGATCACCAGCCGGGCGTCGTCCTCGTCCGGCCGGGTGAGGAACGCCTGGATCAGTTCGAGCACCTCGACGACCGCGGCGCGCGGATCGTCCTCCGAGACGTCGGCCTCGTGGATCAGCAGCGTCGCGTCGGCGAGGACGGGCGCCGAGGTGGCCTGTGGCGTCGGGTGGTCGACCCAGTCCAGGCGGAACAGGGCCGCGGTGGACGCGGACCGTCCGGCGACCAGTTCCGCCACCGCCAGCACCGGCTGCCCGGCCGGATCGGTCAGTTCGACGCGGAAGGCCGTCCCGTCCTCGACGGGCGTGGACCGGACGCCGACGGTGTCGGCCCCGGAGGCCAGCAGCCGGACGCCTCGCCAGGTCTTCGGCCGCTGACCGGCCGCGAGCACGGTCCGGACGGCCGCGTCGAGCAGTGCCGGGTGGATTCCGTAGCGGTGCGCGTCCGGCCGCTCGGCGTCGTCGAGAGCGACCTCGACCGCGGGGGTACCGGTGGCCTCGGCGGCGGATCGGGCCGCCGGTGCCACGGTGGCGGTGGCGTGCGGTGTCCACTCTTCGGGGGCGCTCGCTCCGGACGGACCGGAGTGGACCGTCAGCGACCGCCGGTGGGCGGCGTCCGGCCGCCCCACGACGATCCGTACGTTCAGGCCGCCGTGGGGTGGCGGCACGACGGCGCGGTCGACGGTCAATTCCTCGACGACCGGGGCGCCGACCAGGTCGCCCGCCCACAGCGCCAGCTCGACGAGGGCCGCCTCGGGTACCTCGTCGCCCGCCGACCACGGCAGGGTCGAGGCGGACCATCGCCCGGTCGCGATCAGGCCACCGGAATCGGGCAGCCGGACGAGCGCGCCGAGCAGCGGATGCCCGGCGTCGTCCAAACCCATGCCCGGCGCGTCGGCGGTCGACACCGGCCGTCGCCAGAAACGCTGTCGCTCGAACGGATAGGTCGGCAGGTCGATCCAGGTGGCCTGGACGTCTTCGGCGGCGAGTAAGCCGCGCCAGTCCACCGGGAGGCCGCGGACGAACAGCTCTGCCATCGATCGCGCCAAGCGGCCGAGCCCGCCGTCGTCCCGGCGCAACGAACCGGCGACGACCGCTTCCGAACGCGCTTCGTGCACGGCCTCGGTGACCGGCTGAACGAGTACCGGGTGCGGACTGACCTCGATGAAAGCGCCGAAACCCTGCTCCAGCAGGCGATCGATCGTCGGCCCGAAACGGACCTGTTGCCGCAGGTTGCGGTACCAGTAGTCGCCGTCCAGCGCGCCGTCGGCCCGGGCCCCGGTCACGGTCGAGTGGAAGGCCACCGACGGCTCGGCCGGTGACAAATCGGCCAGTGCCACCGCCAGCCGCTCCCGGACGGCCTCGACCTGGTCGCTGTGCGACGCGTAGTCGACCGCCACCCGCCGTACGTCGACACCGGACTCGGCCAGTTCGCGCAGCACCTCGGTCAGCGCCTCCGGGGCACCGGAGAGCACCACCGAGGACGGACCGTTCACCGCGGCGACCTGTACCCGGCCGTCCCCTTTCGCCAGCCGAGCGGTCGCCTCGGCGGCGTCGAGACGTACCGATGCCATGCCTCCCCGGCCGGACAGGGTCTCCGCGATCATCTGGCTCCGGACCACGACGACCCGCATCGCGTCGCGCAGGGAGAGCGCCCCGGCGACGTAGGCCGCGGCGATCTCGCCTTGCGAGTGGCCCACCACCGCGTCGGGCCGGACTCCCACCGACGCCCACAGCGCGGCCAGGCCGGCCATCGTCGCGAAGCTCGCCACCTGGATGACGTCGACGCGTTCCCTCAGTTCCTGGTCGGCCTCGCCTCGCAGCACGTCGATCAGCGACCAGTCCGCCCATTCGGTCAGCAGCCGGGCGCAGTCCTGGACGACCTCCGCGAACGCGGGGGAGGTGTCGAGCAGCTCGCGCCCCATCCCGGTCCACTGCGCGCCCTGGCCGGGAAAGATCAGCACGACGCCGGACGAGGCACCGGAAGTGGCGCTGTCACGCACGACGAGGGGACTGGCCTCGTCACGGGCCAGCGCGCGAAGGCCGGCCAGCGCCTCTTCCCGTGAGGCCGCCAGCACGACCGCGCGTTCGTCCATGGTCGTTCGCCGAGCCGCCAGTGCCACGGCGACGTCGATCCACGACGACTCGCCGTCGGTCTCGATGAGCGAGACCAGCCGGTCCGCCAGCCGGGTGAGCGACGGCGCCGAGCGGGCCGACAAGATCAGCGGCACGATCGACGGCGACGGCACCGTCGCGGCCTGCCGGACGGCAGGCCGCCGGGGTGCTTCCTCCAGGATCACGTGGGCGTTCGTTCCGCTCAGGCCGAAGCTGGAGATTCCCGCCCGGCGCGGACGATCACGGCGCGGCCATGGCCTGCTTTCCGTCAGCAGCGCGACCGCACCGGCCGACCAGTCGACGCGAGAGCTCGGCTCGTCCACGTTGAGTGTCGCCGGGAGCACACCGTGCCGAAGCGCCTCGACCATTTTGATGACGCCGGCGACGCCCGCCGCGGCCTGGGTGTGGCCGACGTTCGATTTGAGCGAACCCAGCCACAGGGGCTGATCGGCGTCCCGGCCCCGGCCGTAGCCCGCCAGCAACGCCTCGGCCTCGATCGGGTCGCCCAGCACGGTCCCGGTCCCGTGCCCCTCCACCGCGTCGACGTCCGCCGGGCCAAGGCCCGCCGACGCCAGTGCCTGCCGGATGACCCGTTGCTGTGCCTCACCACTCGGTGCGGTGAGGCCGTTCGACGCACCGTCGGAGTTCACCGAGGAGCCGCGCAGCACCGCCAGGATCCGGTGCCCGTTGCGGCGGGCGTCGCCGAGGCGTTCCAGCACCAGCATCCCGGCGCCTTCCGCCCACGCGGTGCCGTCGGCGGCCGAGGCATAGGACTTGCACCGGCCGTCAGCGGCCAGTGCGCGCTGCCGGGAGAACTCGACGAAGGACTGCGGGGTGGCCATCACCGTGGCCCCACCGGCCAAGGCCAGCGAACACTCGCCGCGACGCAGCGCGTGGGCGGCCAGATGCAGCGCGACCAGTGAGGACGAGCATGCCGTGTCCACGGTGATCGCCGGTCCCCGCAAGCCGAGCAGATAGGAGATCCGGCCTGACGCGACGCTGCCCGCGGTGCCGGTCGTCTGGAAGGCTTCGAGCTCCTCCGGTACCGGGCCGTCGGCGCCGTAGCCCTGCTCCATCAGGCCGGCGAAGACACCGGCATCGGTGTCCCGCAACGACGACGCGTCGATGCCGGCGTGCTCCAGCGCCTCCCAAGCGGTCTCCAGCAGTACCCGCTGCTGTGGGTCCATGGCGACCGCCTCGCGCGGGGAGATCCCGAAGAAGCCGGCGTCGAACTCGGCCGCGCCCTCGAGGAACCCGCCCCGGTCGACGTACGAGGTCCCTGGCCGGTCGGGGTCGGCGTCGAAGAGCCGCTCCAGATCCCAGCCTCGGTCGGCGGGGAAGGGCCCGGACGCCTCCCTGCCCTCGCTGACCAGACGCCACAGCTCGTCCGGCCCGGTGATCCCGCCCGGCAGCCGGCAGGCCATCCCGACGATCACGATCGGCTCGTCGGTCCCCGGCGAGGTGCCGACGGCGGTCTCGGCCGGGGCCCCGGTGGTGTCGCCGACCAGCTCGGTGTGCAGGAACGCGGCCAGCGCCCGCGGCGTCGGATGGTCGAACACCGCTCCGGTCGGCAGCCTCAGACCGGTCCGGGCCATCAGCCGCGTACGCAGTTCGACGAGCGCGACCGAGCTGAACCCGAGATCCCGGAACGCCCGGTCCACACCGACACCGACGCCGTCGCCGGACCGGTCGAGTGTCGCCGCGGACTCGTCCTGGACCATGGCCTGGAGCAGCGCGCGTTGCGCGTGCCGGTCCAGACGGGCCAATTCTTCCCGGATGGCGGCCGTCGAGTCGCCGACTCCGTCCCGGACGAGCGGCTCCGGGAAGAGATCACGCAGGAGCGCGGGCACGGCGGTCCCCGGCTCCGGCCGGTGCGCACGCAGGGCGAACAGCGGCGCCGGGTCCGTTGTGGCAAGGAGTGTGTCGACCGCGAACAGCCCGTCACGCAACCAGGACGAACCCGGGGGGTCCGTGGCCGGTTCGGTCCAGGTCAGTACCGAGCCCGCGAGGCCGCGACGGCGACGATCGTGGACCACGGCGGCCACCATGGCCGCCGAGACCGCCCGGCCGGGGTCCGCCGCATCGGTGACCTCGTCCGAGTCGACGATCGCGAGGAACGAAGTCCGGGTGGAGTCCGTGGCGGCGCTCAACTTCCTGGCCAGCTCCGGGTCGCCGTCGGCGAGGATCACCGCGGCGGCCGGGCCCGCCGCGATCGACGGCTCCCACTCGGTGGCGCCGGAGAGCAGCAGCAGCCGCTCGTCCGGGACCACAGCGGCCAGCTGCCGTGCCACCGCCGCGCCGCGCACGGTGTCGGCACCCGTCAGCACCACGACGCCGTCGGAGCCCGGCCACGCATCCCGCGGCGAACGGTCCGCCACCGGCTGGCGGGTCAGCCGGGCCACCAGAAGCTCGCCGGAGCGCAGCGCGCAGCGCGGTTCGTCACGCAGGGCCGCGTACGGCACGGCGTCGATCGGCGCTTCGCCGTCCAGGTCGACCAGGATCGCCCGGCTCCCCAGCACTCGGTCGACCGCGGTCGCCAGCATGGCCTGAGCCGGATCGGCGGGCTCGTCCAGCGCCGACACCGCCACCGCCCGCCGGGTCAGCAGGAGCAGCCTTCCCGATCCGGCCCGGGCGGCCCACGTCGTCACCTCTTCGACCAGTCGCCGGGTCGCGGCGCGGTGCTCATCCCAGGTGCCAACGGTGTCGGGCGCGAGCAGCACCGTCACCTCGGCGGCGCCGGCCGTGGCCAGCTCGGCGTGACCGGAGGAGAACGGGCCCCCGGCAGCGGCCGGGCCCACGAACGCCCACGTCGACGGCGCGGGGCCGGCGGTAGCGGTCGACGGCGCGGGCACCCACTCCAGGCGCAGGACTCCGTCGTGCGATCCGCTCGCCGTGTACCGCAGCGAGGCGGGTCGATCGGCCAACCGGCGGCGCTGGATCTTCCCCGAAGCGGTCCGCGGGACGTCGGCCACCTCGTAGACCTCTTCGGGAACCTTGAACGCGGACAGCTCCCGGCGGCACCGTTCGAGCACGGCGCCGATCTCGGCACCCGGCGGATCCGCGACCACGTAGGCGACGGGCACCTCGCCGAGCACCTCGTGCGGCCGTCCGGCCACGCCGACGTCGGCGATCCCCGGAGCGCCGCGAAGAACCGCTTCGATCTCCTCCGGATGGACGTTCTCTCCGCCCCTGACGATCAGGTCGCTGATCCGGCCGCGGATGGTGAAGTACCCGGCGGCGTCCCGGCTGGCGAGGTCACCCGTGCGATACCAGCCGTCTCGGAACGCGGCCGCGGTCACCTCCGGTTTTTTGTGGTAGCCGGACGTCACGTTCGGGCCGCGTACCCACACCTCGCCCTCGACGTCGTCCGGCACGTCGCGGCCGGTCTCCGGGTCGACGATCCGGACAGCCACCCCGGGCACCGGAAGCCCGCACGACCCGTCGACGCGCACTCCTCCCGGCGGGTTCATCGTGATCGCCCCACACGTCTCGGTACTGCCGTACGCGTCGACCAGCGGCACCTCGAAACCCTCGCGGAACGACCGGCACAGTTCGGCACCGGCGACCGCGCCCCCGACCAGCCCGATCCGCAGCGCCGGGAGGGTGATCCCGCGCTGCCGCCGTGCCTCGAGAAGGTAGTGATAGGTGGTCGGCACCCCCGCCACGAAAGTGGCCTCGGTTTCCCAGGCGGCTTCCAGGAACTCGTCCCCGGAAGGGCTGTCCATGATCCGGGCGGTCGCACCGACCACGGTCACCGCCAGCACGCACGCGATATGGGAAAGGCTGTGGAACAAGGGCAGCGGCCACAGCACGCGATCGTCCGCCGACAGCCCGGGGATCGGCACGTAGCTCGCCGCCACCGAGTACAGGCAATTGCGTTGGCTGGACAGCACTCCCTTCGGTTCTCCGGTGGTCCCGGAGGTGTAGAACAGCCAAGCCACTTCGTCCAGGCCGAGATCGTCACGGGCGGGTTCCGCGGGCTCGGTCTTCGCGAGTTCCTGGTAGGCGTGGACGGACGGGTGCGCGGGTATCTCACCGGTCACCAGCAGCCGTGCGCCGGGGGCAAGGGACGGCGAGCGCAGGAAGACCGCCGCGTGCACGGGGTCGGTGATGACGGCGACCGCCTCGCTGTCGTGCAGGAGATAGTCCAGTTCGGGGTCGGTGGACGCGGGGTTGACCGGTACCCCGATCGCGCCCGCACGAAGAACGGCGAGGTAGCTCTCGAGCATCTCCACGCTGTTGCGCAGGCAGATCATCACCCGGTCGCCGCGCCGGACACCGAGGCCCGCCAGATGTCCGGCCAGCCGCCGGGTCCGCGCCTCCAGATCGCCGTAGGTGACCGCCCGCTTGTCGTCCTGGAAGGCGACCTTCTCGCCGAAGCTGTCCGCGTGTCCCCGCAACACCAGGGGGAGGGCTCTGATCAGTTCGGCGCGCACGGAATCACACGTCCTCTCGTAGAGCGGACCCATCGGGCATTGGATGGGCGAAGCCCTTCGGCCCGCCTTCGGAGGCTAAAAGCGGCGGTGCTGACCTGGGATCCCTCAGCCTGGTAGACGCCTCACCGCCGCGCGTCCGCTGTCCACGGAAGGCAGCCAGGCGGTGGCGCACGACACCCGGTCTGGTAGTGTCTTGTCTTGGCCGTGACAGACAGTCGAGGAGGTGAGTCCCGTGAACGTTGGTACGACGAAGTGGGTGCTCTCTCCCTGTCACGGCAGGTGACTGACTTAGATGTCACAGGAGCGCCCCTCAATGGCACTCCTGAAAGGCGACAGCGATTAACGTTAAGCATCGCATCCCTGACCCCGTGATCACGAGGGTCGCAACAGATCAGTGGCACGCCGTCGAAGACGACATCGTCGTCGGTCGCGGTGACACTGCGCGCAAAGTGGATCGGCGGCTGTACATCAGCATCGATACCTGGGATGACGCGGTTTTCGACCGGCTGGCCGCCGCCATGCTGGCGGAGCTGCCGTCACCGCTGTACACGCTCGTCGACGCCGGCGACTCGGAAACGATCTCGAACTGGCAGCGGGCCGGGTTCGCCGAACACCGGCGCGAGCGGGAATACGTGCTGTCGTCCAGCGACGCGCAGACAACCGCGCAGCCCCCGGCCGGAGTGACCCTCGTCGGCGGGGATGGCGTGTTCCGCGCCGAAGTCGACGGCGCCGAGGTCGGCGCGATCTCTTTTCTAACGCTGATGCGGGACGACGGGACACCGCGGATCGCGCGGATCGTCTCCATCACTGTCCGTGCCGAGCAGCGGCGCCGTGGCATCGGCCGCGCGCTGCTGGTTCAGGCGCTGAACGCTGTGCACGCTCGCGGGTTCGCTCTGACGTCGGTCGACGTCGACGAGAGCGACACCGCGGCAATCCTGTTGTTGGAAGGTATCGGCGCTCGCCGTGCCAGTAACACCCTGGAGTTGATGTGTCGAAAGTAAACCGGGGTATCGAAGTCGTCGGCACCATCGTCGAGTGCCTCAAAGACGCCAAGTTCACCGTGGAGCTCGAGAACGGGCACAAGGTACTCGCCCATATCAGTGGAAAGCTGCGCAAGCACTACATCAAGATCTTGCCGCAGGACACGGTGACGGTGGAGCTGAGCCCCTATGACCTGACCCGTGGCCGGATCACCTTCCGGCACCGGATGCAGTAACGCCCAGCTGAGCTACGTCAAGGGCCCCTTCATCGCGTCTAGCGCGGTGAAGGGGCCCTTGACGCGCAGGCCGTTCGGCCCTTCACGGACTTACCGCGTGATGCCAAGGCATGTCGCGAAAGCCACTTTCGCGACGCCAGGCGTCGCGAAAGTGGCTTTCGCGACGCATCTCGACCATGGGTCTCAGCGACAGCACCGGCGTAGCGAAAGCCCGCTCCTCGCTACCGCATGCCAAACACGCGAGTCACGGCTTAGCTCCGCCCCCCCCGCGGGACGAACGGGCTCGCACCGCAGCGCAAGGGGCGAAGGCGTCCTCCACTGCATCGGACGCGGCGAGGGACGCCTTCACCTCACCGTCGGCCCCACCCCGCGACCACGACCCCTTTGCCCTACCCCTCAATAAGTCAAACGTGGCGTGATGCCAAGGCATGTCGCGAAAGCCACTTTCGCGACGCCTGACGTCCCGAAAGTGGCTTTCGCGACACGGCCGCCGGAGCCCAAGTGTCCCGTGTGGACGGACATACGGGACCTGACGACCCGGCCCAGGCCCGCGTCGGCCGGCCAACGGTCGCGTCGCGCGGCACCAGTCAGGTTGACAGTCTTTCCCGGCGACGCCAGGACTTCCTTGCCTGGCCTGTCCTCGGCTGCCTAGCGTTGCATCCGTGACGACGCACACAGTAGAGTCCACAATGGACACCGTCCGGCCGGGAATACTCGATCCCGGCGCGGCGCCCGCCGCCAAGATCGAGCCCGGTGACGAGGTTCTCTACCCTGACACCTGGACGAACTGGCAGAACCGGTTGCGGTACGGCATGTCCTCTGCCGACCGTGCGCGGCTGCGCAAGGAGTACCCGGGCTGCCCGTTCCAGATCGTCGGCCCGGTCGAGGTGGCCGGTGCCGAACCAGGCGACGTCGTCGAGTGCCGTCTGACCGAACTGCGGGTGAGCGACTGGGGCGCCAACGCCTTCCCCACCAGGGCAGGCGCGCTGCCGTACGACTTCGACGAGCCGTACTTCCACGACTTCCGGTTCGACGAGACCCGCACCCGGGCCGACTACGTACACGGGATTTCGCTGCCACTCGACCCGTTCGCCGGCATCATCGCGGTCGAACCGCCGGGCGACGAGCAGACGAGCGCGCTCATCGGCGGCGACCACGGCGGCAATCTGGCCCTTCCCGAACTCACCGTGGGTTCCTCACTGTTCCTCCCCGTCGCCAAGCCGGGGGCCCGGATCTGGCTGGGCGACATTCACGCCCTGCAGGGCGACGGGCTCGTCGACCAGACCGCCCTCAAGTCCACAGCCGAGCGCTTGCGGATGCGGTACGACCTCCACAAGCAGGTGGGCCTGACCCGGCCGCTCGCCGAGACCGACACGTACTGGGTCGGCATCGGGCTGGCCGACAGCCTGGAGGCCGCACTGGTCGACTGCCTGCGCGGCCTGATCGGCTGGTTCAGCGCGGCGTCAGGCGTGACCCGCGCCGAAGCCCACGCCCTGTGCAGCATGGCGGCGAGTTTCCGGGTCACCCAGTACGCGGACCAGACCGAGCCCCACCACGTCGACGTTCCCTTGCCGCCCAAGGGGGTGCACGCCTTGCTGCGCAAGGATATCTTCCCGGCCGACCTGCGTGCCCGGGTCGACCGTTGGCTGCGTCCCGCGGCCTGACGCGGTCACCCGTGCAGTCAAGGTGAGGGATGGGGACCGTGGCACTCGCCGATTAGCGTGCGCCTTGTCGCGCTCGTCCAGTGGTCATCGGTTTTCCCGGACAGGAAGGCGAAACCGGGTAATGAGTACTACACATGTGCATTATGTTCAGCAGTTGCTGACCCATTTCGATGCCGAGCCGGATCGCGCCGCGATGGTCAGCGGTGACACCCTCCTCACCGCCGGGGAATTGGCCGATGCCACCCGACGGGCCGCGACCACGATGCGGCACCATGGCGTCGAGCGCGGCGACGTCGTCGGCATCCTGACCGAGCCGAACACCGCCGCCACGCTGATCCTGCGGTGGGCGGCCAACCTGATGGGGGCGACCGCGGCGCATGTGCGCGGGATGAACGCGGTCGTGCCCGACGACGAGTTGCGCATGGAGTTGCAGCGCGCCGTCGTCGCGGATGTCAGGGCGAAGATGCTGGCGGTCGACGCGGCGAACGAGGAACGGGCACGTGGTCTGCTGGCGGACGCGAGCGATCGGCCGATTCTCGCCGTGCTGGGTGCGGGGCGGCCGGACACTGTGGATTTGACCGCCGGTTCGGGCGACAGCGCGGGCCCGGCCGCGGACATCGTCGACGGTGACCTCGCGGTGATCACCCAGACCAGCGGGTCGAGCGGCCTGCCGAAGGGCGTTTGCTGGACCTTCGGGGTCAAGAACGAGATGGCCACGTCGGCCGTCGGCCGCAGCGGCAGGACGAACCTCCTGATCACCGCACCGCTCACCCATTCCAGCGGGTTCGGCGCGGACGACGCCCTCATCACCGGTGGCATGGTCGTGCTGCATCCCGGTTTCGACGCGGGAGCCGTCCTGCGCGCGGTCGCGAAACACCGGATCGGCAGGCTCATCATCGGCACTCCGCAGGTGTACGCGCTCGCCGAGCATCCGGACCGGCCCGGTACCGACCTGTCCAGCCTGACCGAACTGATCTACACCGGCAGCCACGGGGCACCGCTACGACTGCGCGAGGCGCACGAGATCTTCGGTCCGGTGCTGATCCAGGTGTACGGCACGACCGAGACCGGCGTGCTCACCATGCTCTTCCCGCACGACCACGACGACCTGCGCAAATGCGGCACCGTCGGCAAGCCGGTGAATCCCGGGGCGCTGAGCGTCCGGCACCCGGAGACCGGCGAGGCGCTGGCCGCCGGTGAGGTCGGCGAGATCTGCGCGATTCCGCGCTGGCCGATGGCAGGCTACTGGCGCGAGCCGAAGCTGACCGCGGCGCTCTCCCGTGACGGCTGGGTCCGCACCGGCGACCTCGGGCACCTCGACGCCGACGGTTACCTGCACCTGAGCGGCCGCCTCGCGGACATGATGAAGGTCAAGGGACTCCGAATCCATCCCGAGGCCGTCGAAAAGGTGCTAAGCCAGGTTCCCGGCGTTTCCCAGGTCGCGGTGTGCGGGGTGGAAGACGCCGATCGGGTGGAGCAGATCTACGCCGCCGTGGTGCCCAAGCCCGGTGCGGCGGTGGACGCCGAGGAGCTGCGCCGCCAGGTCGCCGAAGCACTGTCCGACAACCACGTTCCCAGCCTGATCGAGATCTGCCGGGAACTGCCGGTGACCGGTCCTGGCAAACCCGACCGTGCCCGGCTGCGGGCCGATGCCCGCGCGGCACTGGTCCGGCCCGTCTCCCGGGTCTAGCGCACGTTTCATAAGGGCGGTGGGCCGAAGGCTCCCTTCGCCGCGTCTGATGCAGCGAAAGGAGCCTTCGACTCCGGCCGGATACGGGGTCGTGAGTGGCGTTTCGGGTTAGGGCCAAGGGTGTCTTAGGTACCACGTGGGTTCCGGCCGCGGTTGTTCTCAGGCTCGAGTCCGTGAACGACTGCCAGTCAGATGCTTGCGTGAGTGGTCATGGCCCTTCACGACATAAGAGCTCGATGCCGGACCGCCGGAAGCACTGAACGAGCCACCACTCACGACCGGCCCGACCCGCCGCGCCGCCTTGCCTCACCTCTCGAATAAAGGGGCGGGCAGCCACGAGGAGTTTCCTTTGTGGACGGTCCAGGCATTTCCCAGCGCATTACCCGGGTCAATCGGTGTCGGCCTTACGGTCCAGGCGGTGCAGTCAAGGTGAGGGATGGGATCGGGGCATCCGCCGATTAGCCTGCGATTTATCTTCCTTCGATCGCTGGTCATCGGTTTTCCCGGACAGGAAGGCGAAACCGGGTAATGAGTATGACGCATGTGCATTACGTCCAGCAGTTGCTGGACCATTTCGATGCCGAGCCGGATCGCGCCGCGATGGTCAGCGGTGACACCCTCCTCACCACCGGTGAGCTGGCCGATGCCACCCGCCGGGCCGCGGACGTGATGGGCGGGCAGGGCATCACCCGTGGCGACGTCGTCTGCGTCCTGACCGAGACGAACACCGCCGCCACGATGATCCTGCAATGGGCGGTCAATCTGGCGGGGGCGACCGCCGCGCATCTGCGCTGGCTGCACCCGGACGGACCCGAGGACGAGTTGCGCACGGAGCTGCGGCGCGCCCTCGGCACGGATGCCGGTGTACGGATGCTGGCGGTCGACGCGGCGAACGAGGAACGGGCACGTGGTCTGCTGGCGGACGCGAGCGATCGGCCGATTCTCGCCGTGCTGGGTGCGGGGCGGCCGGACACCGTGGATTTGACCGCCGGTTCCGGCGACGGCGCGGGCCCGGCCGCGGACCTCGCGGACGACGACCTCGCGGTGATCACCCAAGTCAGGCTCCCGAGCGGGCGGAACGGCGTCTGCTGGACCTTCGGGGTCAGGAACGCCATGGTCTCGGCGGCCCCCTGCCTGCCACCCATGGCAGGCGCGAGCGCCGACGGCCGGACGAACCTCCTGATCACCACACCGCTCATCCATTCCGACGTGCTCGCCGCGGACGACACGCTCGTCAGCGGCGGCATGGTCGTGCTGCAGCCGGGCTTCGACGCGGGAGCCGTGCTGCGCGCTGTCGCCGAGTACCGGATCAGCCGGCTTTTTCTCGGCACTCCGCAGATGTACGCGCTCGCCGAGCATCCGGACCGGCCCGGCACCGACCTGTCCAGCCTGACCGAGGTGTTCTACTCGGGACGTCCCGAGCCGCAGCGGCTGCGCGAGGTCCAGGAGATCTTCGGCCCGGTGCTGATCCAGGTGTACGGCACGACCGAGACCGGCGTGCTCACCATGCTCGCCGCCGACGAGCACGGCGACCTGGACGTCCGCGGGACGGTCGGCAGACCGGTGAACCCCGGGGGGCTGAGCGTCCGGCACCCGGAGACCGGCGAGGCGCTGGCCGCCGGTGAGGTCGGCGAGGTCTGCGCGATTCCGAGCTGGCCGTCGGCAGGGTATTGGCACGATCCGGAGCTGACCGCGGCGCTCATCCGCGACGGCTGGGTGCGCACCGGCGACCTCGGGCACCTCGACGCCGACGGTTACCTGCACCTGAGCGGCCGCCTCGCGGACTTGATGAAGATCAACGGAGTCCACATCCATCCCGAGGCGGTGGAGAAGGTGCTCGCTCGGCTTCCCGGCGTGTCCCAGACCGCGGTGTGCGGGGTCGAAGACGCCGATCGGGTGGAGCGCGTCTACGCCGCCGTCGTGCCGGAGCCCGGCGCCGTCGTGGACGTCCAGGAGTTGCGCCGCCAGGTCGCCGAAGCACTGTCCGACAACCACGTCCCCAGCCTGATCGAGATTCGCCGATCACTGCCGAAGACCGGCTGGGGCAAACCCGATCGGGTCCAGCTGCGGGCCGATGCCCGCGCGGCGCTGACCCGGCCCGTCTCCCGGGTCTAGGGACCGCATGGATCTCCGTCAGGCGCAGACCAGGGAGGGTCTCGTGAACCGCACCTCCATCATCCGTTACACCGACCATGTTCCCGCCGACCTGCGCCGGTCCTGGGCCGCCGCGGGCCACTATCCGGACCAGGACCTGTATTCCCTGTTCCGTGGGCACGTCCGGCGCGCGCCTCAGGCGCCCGCCGTGCTGGACGCCGAGGGGACGGTCAGCTACGGCGAACTGGACCGCACCGCCCGGCGGCTGGCCGCGGGGCTGGCGCAGCTCGGCGTAGGCCCGGGCGACGTAGTGGCGGTCCAGCTGCCCAACGCCCGTCTCGCCTGTGCTGTCGACCTCGCCGTCGCCGCGGTAGGCGCCATCGTGCTGCCGTTCCCGCTCGGCCGTGGCGACCGCGACGCGGTGAGCCTGTTGCGCCGCTCCGAGGCGGTCGTGGTGATCACCGTCGCCGATCACCACGGCTATCCCTGCGCCGAGCGCATCCGGAAACACGCCGACGCCCTGCCCATGCTGCGTGCCGTCGTCGTCGCCGGGGACGGTGTCACCGGGCCACCGGGCTGTGTGCCGATCGAGGCCCTGTTCGCCGCCACTTCGGACGAGTTCGCGCCGAGGGAGATCGATCCCGACGGACCGGCGCGGATCCTGGTCACCTCCGGGTCCGAGGCGGAACCGAAGATGGTCGTGTATTCGCACAACGCGCTGGCCGGCGGGCGGGGGGTGATGATGGCCGGTCTGCACCGGGGAACTCCGGCCTCGATGCGCAACCTCTTCCTCGTCCCGCTGGCGTCGGCTTTCGGCTCCAGCGGGACGCCGGTCACCCTCGCGACCCTCGGCGGGACCCTCGTGCTGAGGCCTGCCTTCGACGCCGCCGCGACGCTGCGGACCATCGCCGACACCCGGCCCACTCACCTGCTGGGGGTGCCGACGATGCTGCGGATGCTGCTGGACTGTCCTGGGCTCCCGGACGCCGACCTCGGCTCTCTGCAGGCCGCCGTGCTCGGTGGGTCCGCGCTCGACCTGGACACCGCGCGGCGCGCCGAGGAGCTCTTGGGGTGCACGGTCGTCTCGCTGTACGGGTCGGCCGACGGAGTCTCGTGCAACAGCGGTCTCGGCCGTTACGACGGTACGGTCGGCCGTCCCGACCCCGCCGTCGCGGACATCCGCGTCGTCGGCCAGGACGGAGCCGAGCTGGCGGCCGGAGCCACCGGCGAGGTCGTCGCCCGCGGCCCGATGTCGCCGATGAGTTACCTCAATTCCGCCGAGCTGGACAGCACGCTGCGCACCGCGGACGGCTGGACCCGTACCGGAGATCTCGGGTTGATCGACGACCGCGGCAGGCTACGGATCGTCGGCCGCCGCAAGGACGTCGTCATCCGCGGCGGCCTCAACATCAGCCCGGCGGAGGTCGAGTCGGTGCTGATCACGCATCCCGCGGTCCGTGACGTCGCCTGCGTGGCGGTGGCGGATCCGCTGTACGGCGAGCGCGTCTGCGCCTGCGTCGCCACTTCGGCCGAGCTGAGCCTCGCCGAGATCACCGCGCACCTCGCCGCGGCCGGGATGGAGCCACGGAAGTTCCCGGAACGGCTGGTGCTGCTGGCCGCCCTGCCGCTGAGCGCCGCGGGAAAGGTGGACCGGCAAGCGCTGCGGGTGCTGGCCGCGAACGAGGGATCCGACGCGACCCGGTGAAAGCCGGTCCAGAACAGAGGATGTCATCGCATGACTGAGGGAATCTCGGAACCGATCTCGTATCTGCGGCACTGGGATCGCACCGAACCGTTCGACCCGCCGTCGGTACTCGGCGAGCTGGTCCGGACGCGGCCACTGACCCGGATGGTGTACCCGGACGGTCACGTCGGCTGGCTGGCCACCAGCCACGAACTGGCCCGCGAGGTGCTCAGCAGTCAAGCGTTCAGCCACCGGTTCCACACCACCCACGCCCCCGTGACGAAGAAGGGCGAGATCTTCCCGTCCGTGCCCATCGTGCCGGGTGGGTTCATCCACATGGACCCGCCGGAGCACACCCGCTACCGGAATCTGCTCAGCGGCGAGTTCAGCGCCCGCGCCACGGCGGCGTATGCCCCGCGGGTGGCCGAGCTGGCCACCGCACAACTCGCGGAGGTCCGGGAGCACGGCTCGCCGGTCGACCTCCTGCCGGCCTATGTCCGGCCACTTTCACTGCGGGTGCTGTGCGAGGTGCTGGGGATCCCGTTCGCCGGCAGCTCGGTCCTGTCCGCACTGAGCGACAGTGCCACCGACGACGAGGTCAGCCTTGAGGAGGAACGGGAGGCCGGGACGCGGGCGTACTTCCACCTGCTGGACCTCGTGGGCAAGGCACGGGTCGAGCCCGGCGAGAACGTCATCGGGCGGCTGGCGGCCGAGCCCGAGCTGACCGACCGCGAGATCACCAACATGCTGCTGATCGTCTTCGCGGCGGGCTTCGCCAGTTGCGAAGGCGCGCTCGCTTCGTCGTTGCTGTCACTGCTGTACCACGGCGACCAGCTCGAGAGGCTGCGTTCGGCCGCCAGGACCGGCGGCTCCGGCGGCATCGAGGGAATGGTCGAGGAGCTGTTGCGGTACACCTCGGTCAACCAGTTCCAGATCTTCCGGACCGCACTGTCCGATGTGGAGCTCGGTGGAGAGCTGATCCGCGAGGGGGAGACGGTGACGGTCGCGTTGCCGTCGGCCAACCGTGATCCGGCCAAGTTCGGTTGTCCCGACCGGTTGGAGCTGACCCAGGACGCGTCCGCTCAGCTGGCCTTCGGGTACGGCGTGCACGCCTGCGTCGGGCAGCGACTGGCCCGGCTCGTGCTGGCCGAGGCGCTGACCGCGCTGGTACTCGGCCTGCCAGGACTCGCTCTGGACGTGCCGCTGCAGGAGGTTCCGGTCCGGCTGAAGACACCGGTGCTGAGCGTCCTGCGACTGCCCGTGCGTTATTGATCCCGGCCCGTTCGCGGGCGGCCGGATGGCATCCGGCCGCCCGCGAACGTTTTGCCGGCTTTACCGGCGCGAACTCGGCGCCCGATCGGCGCAGGCCAGCAGCGAATCGCGGACGTGGTCGTGGATCGAATCCATCTGCTCGGTGGTGAAACACTGCGTGCTGTACGGCATTTCGAGACTGAACCGGCCGTAGATCGTCGCGGGCGACGCGAGCAGCGGGCCCGCCCCGCGCGCCGGGTCCCACCGGCTGGACAGCGGGAACTTCGTCATGTCGGTGATTTCCAGGCCCTTCGGCGACGGCGGCCCGTCGATCTTCCCGACGTTGGTGAGCACCAGGCTGGTCGGCCACAGCTGGGGGTGGGGGAGCAGCCTGTCCAATGCCTGCATCTCCAGCGCCGCGTCACCTCGTCCCATCGCGGCGCGCAGCTCGGTGGTGAACCGGTGACCGAGTTTGACCAGGTCGACGCCGTCGGGCACGTCGAGCAGATCGCGGAACCAGGAGACCATCGGCACCATCGCCTCGTGGCTGAGGCCCGGCGCGACCTGGTCGCGCAGGTCGACCGTGCAGAAACTGGACAGCCGGTGCCCTGCCAGCTCTTCGGGCAAACCGTCGCGGACGGCCGCCAGCAGTGCCGCGGCGACCAGCCCGTTCATCGACACTCCGGCGTCCTTGGCGAAGGCCAGCAGGCCGGTCGTCTCCGCTTCGGTCAGCCGGAGCCGGCGCGACGTCATCAGGCTCTCCGGCGGCACCGCCGAGGCGGACCCGGCCGCACTGAACGGCAGAGACGCCACCGGTGCGCCTTCGGCACGCTTGAGCCGCTCCTGGACATAGGCGTCCAGTTCGGCATCGCTGCGCGACGGCAGCCAGTCGTCGAGCGGTGACGGCCACTCCTGCGGCCCCGGTGGCGGGCCCGAGTAGCCGCCGGACTGGATGTCGATGTACCGCTGCCAGATCCGGCTGCAGAACGCGGTCGCGCTGCGGCCGTCGGAGATCGCGTGGTCGACGCCGAACATCACGACGTCCTCATCGGAACCGGTCAGCAGGACGGCACGGGCGAGCGGGCCACCGAGGTGCAACGGCTTGTTGTACTCCTCGATCCGCGCACCGGGCTCGTTGCGCCGGACGTGCAGGCGCGGCAGCTCACCCGGGTCCAGCAGGCTGAGGTAGAAGTCGTCACCGTCCTTCTCCAGCCTGCTGCGCAAACCCGGCGCCTCCGCGAGCACAGCGGTGAACGCCGCGTCCAGGATCTGCGCGTCGACGCCGCCGCGCACCACGCAGATCTGCAGCGCCTGCGTCCTGATCTCGCTGACGTACATCCGTTCCGACCGGGCAATCCGTCGGCGCATGCCTTCCTCCTCGGTTGTCGTGGTCAGCCGACTTCGCCGGCCAGGATCATGTCGCGGTGCGCTTGCCAAGCACCGTCGTCGCTGAGGGTGCGGGCCTTCTCGATGCCGGCCCGGACGGTCAGATATCGACGGCCTTTCAACACGACCTGGCCGTCGGAGACCGCTCGGCTGTAAAGCCCGCCGTCGTCGTCGCCTGCCGCGAGCGCGGCGTTGATCGCCTTTTCCGCCGGCGCCCAGTCCGACCGGTCGCGGACTTTCGCGGTGAACTCGTAGACCGTGCTCCACTGGCCGAGCCTGGGACGGCGCCGCAGCGACACACCGTCGCCGTCAGGGACGAGCCGGTACCGGCAGCCGTACTGGCGTTGCTCGACGCCACCGCCGTCGAGGTTCAGCGGCTCGACGAACGACGGCCCGGCGTACCCGACGTCGGCCAGCCAGGATTCGCCGTCCACGCGGGCCAGGATGAGCATGTGCTCGACCTCGACGCCGTAGGACCGGCGACCCTCCGCCGTCGTACCGGCGATCAGGTCGGCATCGAACCCGAGGTCGCGCAGCAGCCGCAGGAACAGCCGGGTCAGCTGGACGCAGCCGCCGCCGTTGCCCGCCGCGACCACCGAGTCGAACGTCGCGTCCTCGTCGAAGTCGACCAGATCGACCAGCCGTCCGCTCGGCGCCGGCACGGCCAGCGAGCCCGCGCTGTTGAACGGGATGGCCTCCATATGCCGCTTGTGGAGTCCGACCAGGGTCGCGAGCTCCGCGGCCGGGCGGCCGGAGGCGGGGTCGTAGCCCAACCGCCGGAGGTACGTGTCGCGGTCGTACATCGTCCGTCCCCCTCTGGGTACCCTCGCGCCTGACCAGGGCCGAAGGCTCCCTTCGCCGCATCAGACGCGGCGAAGGGAGCCTTCACCCCACAAGCAGCCTCACGATTTGCCTTATCCCGCAAGGGAACCGATCTCGACGACCACCTTGCCGAGGGTGCCGCCCTGCACGGCGTCCTGCGCCTCACCGGTGTTCGGGTGCGGGAACCGATGGATCGGCAGCCCGGCCTCCTCGCCGACGGCGAGTGCCCCCTCGGCCGCCGCTCTCGTGATGTCGGCCGACGCGAGGTCCTTGGCCGCCGCGGGCAGCGTCATCACCAGTACGAATTGAAGGCGCGTGTTCCGGCCGATCACCTTCTTGGTCGGGAACGCCAGCACGCTGTCCCCCTCGGTGCCGTACGCGGCGATGGTGCCGTTCGGTGCCAGCACCTCCACGGCGGTGTCGATGTTCTTGGTCGCCGCCACCTCGACGATGAGGTCCACCCCGTCGGGCGCGACGGCGCGGATATCGGCCTCCGCCGTGTCCGACCGATAGTCGACGGTGTGTGCCGCGCCGGCGACGCGGGCCAGTTTCGCTTTCTCCTGACTGCTGACCGTCGCGATCACGGTCGCCCCGGACCAGGCGCCGAGCTGGATCGCGGCATGGCCGACGGCTCCGGCGCCACCGGCGACCAGCACGGTCCGTCCGGTCAGGGTGCCGGGGCCGAGCCGGTCGGGGCCCTTCTGCCCGGTGAGCAGGCAGCGGTGGGCGGCGACCGCCGGGAGGCCGAGGCAGGCGCCGGCCTCGAACGAAACGTTCGACGGCAGTGGCACCGCCTGGCGGGACGGGACGACGGAATACTCGGCGGCCGTGCCGTGGGGTCGTTTGTACGCCGCCTCCCATACCCACACCCGCTGGCCGATCCGTTCCCGGTCGACGCCCGCTCCGACGGCGTCGATCACTCCGCTGCCGTCATTGTGCGGGATCACCTCGGGGAACATCAGGGTGCCGTTGCGGTGACCGAACTCCCTGCCCTTCCAGTCCGAGTGGTTCACCCCGGAGACCGCGACCCGGACCCGGACCTCACCGGGTCCCGGCTCGGGTACCGGCCGGTCGACGAACCGGAGAACGTCAATTCCGCCGGTCGACGAATATACGATCGCCTTCATGTTGAAAGATCATTCGACATATTTTCCACTCGCCAGGGTAAGTGGTGCGGATACTGTCAAACCAGGTGATGTCGCGGCCGACGAGACCAAGCCGGCAGGTCGGAAACCTGCCGGCTTTCGCATCCGGCCAGATAGCTCTATTTGCCGGACTCGCCGTTGTCTTCGAATGAAGACACCAGCGGCCGCAACGGGGTGAAATCGTGCCAGGGATTCTGGATGATCTCACGCCACGTCGCGTCGTGCCCGCGGACCTTGAGCCGGAAGTAGACCGTACGCCGGATGGAGTCGGACAAGTTGCTGCCGACGTTGTGGCCGACCATGTAGTGCTTCAGCAGCAGGTCTCCCGCTTTGCCGCGCACCTGCTCCCGCTCGGGCAGCTCGATGTCCGGGTAGGAGGTGAACGCGTCGGGCCCCTTCTCGCGGAAGTACTTCGCGTGAGCGCGGTGCGTTCCCGGCCAGACGTAGAGGTTCCCCGTGTCGTCGCCGTCCTGGTCGGTGAGGAAGAAACCGGCGAGCATGGTGAAGGTCCGCGGGGGTTCATCGGCCTTTCGGCGCATGCCGCCATCGATATGCGGCATTCCCCGGTCGTCGGTGTAGGGCGGATAAGTCATCGCGATCTGCGTCTGCCACGGATATTCCATGGCGCCGTCACCGGTGAGTTCTTCGGCGAGCTCGAACGCGGGGGTGTCACGCAAAAGCGCCGCCAGGTCCGGCTCCTCATCCCATTTCGGGAACATGAAGTGCGGTCCGGCGTGCCCTTCCTCGGGCTGATGCTTGCGCAGCTGTCCGTCCACCGCCGCGTTGGCCGCGGCCAGGATGTCCGGAGGGACGACATCCGGGATCACGAGGTAGCCACGTTCGGCGAACTCCAGCAACTGTTCGCGAGTCAACTTCCGCCGCACGCTCAACGTTTTCGAGTCGATGCTGCTCGGCATGGCCTCGGTGGGCGGGGCAGGCGCGGCGCGCCTCGCCGATTCCATGATCGCCCGCTCGATCGCCTCCGTGGCAGACGCGCCACCGCGGGTCAGGGCGGCAATCGCCTGCTCGATCCGGTCGTCAACGCGAATGGTGATCGTGTCGTTTTCAGCCACGAATTGGCCACCCTTCCTGTCACATCTGATGTCTGGGACGTTCAGCCGATGCTATGGCGGGGCCGGAGTGATCCGTATCCCTCGGTCTGACAGCACCCGGAGCCAATGTCACGTAGCTCAAGTCGATCTTGAGCGGCTGCCGGTCAGCTCGATCAAGCCGGGCAGGCACCGGCAGCGGACCCGGGGCGCGACTGTCCACACGGGACGCCAGTCCGGGTCGGGTGCTTTGCGCAGCTGCGAGAGTGGCCGTGAGCGTTTTCCTGGTAGTGAGGGCCTCCTTGCCTACTCTGACGGTAGTGAAGGAGGCTTTCGCTACCGTCCGATGTGATCCTTGGTGACCGTGGGACGGCTGTGGCCTCGGTGGCCGGTCGGTAGGGCGTGACTCGCGTGTCTGGATGCCGCACACGCGAGTTCCGTCTCTAAGCACGCGAATTACCACTCACGACCCCTTGGCAGAACCACCCATTTCATCATCAATCAGACATACTGTGTCCACAGTGGACAACAGGAGGGCGTGCCGGCTCCCGTCGGCCAGGGCGACCGAGCGCTTGACCTGCGGCAACCGTCGCCACTTGCGCGTGGCGGCCGGGCGGTTCGAGACCGTCGACGCCGGAAGCGTGACCGGCCCGGGGCGGGCACGCCATCCCGTGGGCCGACTGTGCGCTCAACGGTTCACCCGCGACAACTAGCAGCGTGCGGGATGCCAGGACCCCGCTGTCCGGACGTACCGTGTCCGCTGAGCATCGCGCCACACAAGTGGGTTCTTCATGGGGTGACGAAGTCCGAACGGTCATTGTCTGTTTTCCTGCCTCACCCAGGTATTCCGCGCGAGCTTTCGAGTATCCGGCCCGTTGGCGGCCGTCTCGGTGATTCACGAGTTGTGGGCGAAAAACCTGCCGTGCGATGCCGTACGGCTACCGGATACGCAAGAGATATCAGCGCCGGTTCGATCGGATCGGCTGGGGTGATTCGCCCGCGAGGGAGGACGACGGTGACGATCCGGGTATGGGACTACCTGCCGGAGTACCACGACGAACGCGAGGAAGTGCTCGCCGCGGTGGCGAAGGTGTTCGAGTCCGGCCAGTTGATCCTCGGCTCGAGCGTGGCCGGGTTCGAGACGGAGTTCGCGGCGTACCACGGTGTCGCCCACTGCGCCGGTGTCGACAACGGCACCAACGCGCTCAAGCTGGGGTTGCAGGCGCTCGGTGTGGGAGCGGGGGACGAGGTGATCACGGTCGCCAACACCGCCGCACCGACCGTGGTGGCCATCGACGGGACGGGTGCGAAGCCGGTTTTCGTCGATGTGCGCGAGGACGACTTCCTCATGGACACCGACCAGATCGAGGCCGCGATCGGCCCGCGCACCCGGGCGCTCGTGCCCGTGCACCTGTACGGCCAGTGCGTCGACATGGCCCCGCTGAGCCGGTTGGCCGCCCGGTATGGCCTGGTCGTCCTGGAAGATTGCGCCCAAGCGCACGGCGCGCGCCACCACGGACGGCAGGCGGGCGCGATGGGCGATGCCGCCGCCTTCTCGTTCTATCCCACGAAGGTTCTCGGCGCCTACGGCGACGGCGGCGCCGTGATCACCGGCGACGAGTGCACCGACCAGAACCTCCGGCGCCTGCGCTACTACGGCATGGAGGACCGCTACTACGTGGAGCGGACCCCCGGGCACAACAGCCGCCTTGACGAGGTGCAGGCGGAGATCCTGCGGGGCAAGCTGCGCCGGCTCGACGCGTACATCTCGGGGCGCCGCGCGATCGCGCGGCGCTACGACGAGGCGCTGAGCGACCTCGCCGCGCCCGGTGGGCTCGTGCTGCCCGCGGTGTCGTCAGGGAACGAGCACGTGTACTACCTGTACGTGGTTCGCCACCCCAGGCGGGACGAGATCATCGAGCGGCTGCGCGCGTACGACATCGCGCTGAACATCAGCTATCCCTGGCCGGTGCACACGATGGCGGGATTCGAGAACCTCGGATACGCCAAGGGTTCGCTGCCGGTCACCGAGAAACTGGCGGACGAGGTGTTCTCGCTGCCGATGTACCCGTCGCTGCCACTCGACCGGCAGCAGGCGGTGATCCGGGCACTTCGCGAGGTGCTGGCCGGTTTCTGAGACAACCCATCTGGTACGGAGGGAACACCATGCCGGGAGAACTGGCGACCGCCACTTGCCGAGTGTGCGACGGCGATGTCCACGAGTTCCTCGACCTCGGCCGTCAGCCACTGTCCGACGCTTTCCGGGAGCCCGGCAGCGATGCCACGGAGTTCTTCTTCCGGCTCGCCGTTGGCCGATGCGAGTCCTGCACGATGGTGCAGCTCACCGAGCCGGTACCGCGGGAGAAGATGTTCCACGAGGATTACCCGTACCACTCGTCCGGTTCGGCGGTGATGCGTGAGCACTTCGCGAGCGTCGCACGACGGTTCCTCGCCACCGAGCTGGCCGTGCCGGACCCGTTCATCGTCGAGATGGGCTGCAACGACGGCGTCATGCTGAGCACGATCCACCGGGCAGGCGTACGTCATCTGGGCTTCGAGCCCTCCGGGCGGGTGGCCGAGCTGGCCCGCGCCGAGGGCGTCCGGGTCCGTACCGCGTTCTTCGAGGACGCGACGGCGGCGGAGGTCCGTGCGGCGGAAGGGCCGGCCCAGGTCGTCTTCGCGGCGAACACCATGTGCCACATCCCGTACCCGGACTCGATCTTCCGCGGCGTCGACGCGCTGCTGGCGCCGGACGGCGTGTTCGTGTTCGAGGACCCGTATCTCGGTGACGTGGTGGAGAAGACGTCCTTCGATCAGATCTACGACGAGCATTTCTTCCTGTTCAGCGCACACTCCGTGCGGGCCATGGCCGAGCATCACGGATTCGAACTGGTCGACGTGGAACGGCTGCCGGTGCACGGCGGCGAGATCCGGTACACCCTCGCCCGGGCCGGGAAGCGCACGCCCAGCGCCGCGGTCGCCGCCCTGCTCGCCGAGGAGGACGCCCGCGGATTGTCCGGCATGGCGACCCTGCGCCGGTTCGCCGACGGCGTGATGCGCGTGCGTGACGATCTGGTGGAACTGCTGCGACGGCTGCGCGTCGACGGATCCCGCGTGGTCGCCTACGGTGCCACGGCGAAAAGCGCCACCGTCACCAACTTCTGTGATATCGGACCGGAACTCGTCTCCTACGTGTGTGACAGCACGCCCGCGAAACAGCACCGGATGACGCCCGGCAAGCACATCCCGGTACGCCCGCCGACCGCGTTCCGCGATCCGTACCCGGACTACGCGCTGCTGTTCGCCTGGAACCACGCCGACGAAATCATGGCGAACGAACAGGAGTTCCGGCGCTCCGGCGGGCGATGGATCAGCTATGTGCCGAACGTCCGGGTGCTTTGAGGGGATCGAGGGCCATGCTGGAACACGACACCGCGTTGATGGAGACGGAACGGGACTCGCCGTGGCAGGCGGTGCCACCCGGCGACCTGAGCACCGCGACCACCGAGCCAGGCCGGGAGTTGCTGACCGTCCTGGCTCGGCACCTGTCCCGGATACGGGCCGAGGCGGCGCCGAACGACCGGGACGGCACGTTCCCCGCCGAGACGTTCCGCGGTTTCGGGCGTGACGGCGTGCTCGGCGCGACCGTGCCCGCGGAGCTGGGCGGGATGGGGGTCGGCAGGCTCCACGACGTGGCGGTCGCGCTTCTGCGGGTCGCCGAGGCGGACGCCTCGACCGCACTGGCCCTGCACGCCCAGTTCAGCCGGGGGATCACCCTGACCTACGAGTGGCAGTACGGTCCGCCGCCGACCCGGCGACTGGCCGAGCGGCTGCTGCGCGCGATGGCCCGGGGCGAGGCGGTGGTGTGCGGCGCGGTGAAGGATCACGGGCGAGAGGTCACCCGGCTGCGCCCCGACGGCTCCGGTGGCTGGCTGCTGTCCGGTCGCAAGACGCTGGTGACGATGGCGCCGATCGGGACGCATTTCGTCGTATCCGCTCAGGCGCCGGTCGACGGCGGATCAGCGCGGCTGTACGCCCCTATCGTGGCAAGGGAAACCCCGGGGCTCACCATCGTCGACGGATGGAACGGCCTTGGCATGCGTGCCTCCGGCACCCTCGACGTGGCGTTCGACGACTGCCCGGTACCCGCGGACGACGTGCTGGCGCGTGGCAGTGTCGGTGCGCACAGCGACGCGGTCCTCGCCGGGCAGGCGATCAGCTCCCTCGCGATGCTCGGCATCTACGCCGGGGTCGCGAAGGCCGCCCGCGATCTCGCGGTGGACACGGTCGCCCGGCGGTCGGCCGCACCGCCCGCGGCGTCGCGCACCCTGGTCGCCGAGATCGAGGCGCGGCTGTACGCGCTGCGGGCCACCGCGTCGGCCGCGCTCGTCAACGCCGACGAACTGTCCCCCCGGCACGACATGGATCCGGATGAGCGCGGACGGCGGCTGATGACCCCGTTCCAGTGTGCCAAGCAAGTGGTCAACGAACTGGCGGCCGTGGTGGTCGACGACTGCATCACCGTGGTGGGCGGGGCCACGTATGTGGCGGAGCACCCGCTGGCCCGGCTGTATCGGGACGTGCGCGCCGGCCGGTTCATGCAGCCGTACACCTACGCCGACGGCGTCGACTACCTGAGCGCGCAAGTGCTCGGCCTGGAAAGGGACAACGACTACGTGAGCTTGCGGGCCACCCGGCCGGCGGACGTTCGGTGAAGGGCAGGACAGCACGCGTCGCGCGGTCCGGTGCCCGGCTTCGTCTCGAAGGGGATCCAAGATGGTGATCGCAACGCAGTTGGCGGCGCGGGATGACACCCGGCTGCCCGCACGGCTCGCGCGTTCCCGGCGGGCGGCCGCCACCGGCACGGACATGCGGACCGAGGACTTCGACGCCTGGCTCGCCGGGCGCCGCCGGGCGCACCGCTTCATCGTGGAGCGGGTGCCGCTCGGAGAGATCAAGGACTGGTCGTCCGAATCGGACAGTGGCAACATCGTGCACCGCAGCGGGCGGTTCTTCAGCGTGGAGGGGCTGCACGTCGTGATCGACGGCCGCGAGTGGCAGCAGCCGATCATCGTGCAACCCGAAGTCGGGATCCTCGGCATCCTGGCCAAGGAGTTCGACGGCGTCCTGCATTTCCTGATGCAGGCCAAGATGGAGCCGGGCAATCCTGGCCTGTTGCAGCTCTCGCCGACAGTGCAGGCCACGCACAGCAACTACACCGGCGTGCACCGGGGTGCCGACGTGAGGTACCTCGAGTACTTCACCCGGCCGGGCCGGGGCCGGGTGCTCGCCGACGTGCTCCAGTCGGAGCACGGCTCCTGGTTCCTGTGCAAATCCAACCGCAACATGATCATCGAGACCTTCGACGACGTGCCACCGCACGACGACTTCTGCTGGCTCACTCTCGGCCAGATCGGCAAGCTGCTGCACCGCGACAACGTGGTGAACATGGACGCACGCAGTGTCCTTGCCTGCGCCCCGACGGCGCCCGCGGAGCCGGGCGCGGTGCGCTCCGACACGGACGTGCTGTCGTGGTTCACCAACGAGCGGGCCCGGCACGACGTGCGGGCCCGGCGCGTGCCGCTCGCCAAGGTCAGCGACTGGGTACACACCGAGGACGACATCCAGCATGTCGCGAACCGGTACTTCCGGGTCGGCGGGGTGTCCGTCGAGGCAGGGAACCGTGAAGTGACCTCGTGGATGCAGCCGCTGTTCGAGCCGGTCGGTCTGGGGCTCTGCGCGTTCCTGGTCCGCCGCTTCGGCGGGGTGCCGCATCTGCTCGCCCATGCCAGGGCCGAGGGTGGTCTCCTCGACACCGTCGAACTCGGACCGACGGTGCAGTGCACCCCGGAGAACTACGCCCACCTGCCGGAGGAGGAGCGGCCGCGGTTCTTCGACCTGGTGCGCCGTGCCGGGGCGGACCGGATCCGATACGCCGCGGTGCATTCCGACGAGGGTGGCCGTTTCTTCAACGCCGTCAGCCGATACCTGCTCGTGGAGGCCGACGAAACCGAGGTGGGTGCCGAGCCGCCGCCCGGGTACGCCTGGGTGACCCCCGGCCAGCTGAATTCGCTTGCCCGGCACGGGCATTACCTCAACATGCAGGCACGTACGCTGCTCGCGGTCGTCGGCTTGCTGAACGGGCTGCTGTAGGCCCGCGCTATCCGGCGTTCTCGGCGAACGCGTCGACGCAACGCCGCAGTGCGGTGTGCAACGGCACCCGGGGGCTCCAGCCGGTGGCGGCCTGGAACCTCGACGAGTCGATCACGACGCTGTGCATGTCGGTGGCCGTGGCGACATCGGGTGGCGGTACGCAGACGACGGGTACCGGCGGCCGCCCGAGGCGGGCGCCGACCAGTTCGGCGATCGTCCGCAGCACGTCGCCCAGTGGCACACCGCGCCCGGTGCCGACCAGCCAGTGCCCGCCGGCGAGCACGTCCGCGTGGTCGATCCCGGCGAGGAAGGCGTTCGCGGCGTCGTGCACATAGAGCAGGTCGCGTTCGACGGTGCCGTCGTTCCACAGCGTGAGCTCCTCGCCGGCGAAAGCCTTGCGCACCATGGTGGAGACCACGCCGCGGCCGTTCAGCCGCCCCCGCGGGCTGTCCCCGTACACGGTGGGCAGCCGCAAGGAAACGCCGCGGACCAGCCCGGCGGCGGTGGCCGCCTTGAGCACCTGCTCCGCTGCCTGCTTCTGCCGGTCGTAGGCGGTCGTGGGCCGGTCGGGTTCGGTGCCGTCGAGGGGTATCCGCTCCGGCAGACCGGCCTGCGAAGTGGAGCCCGCGAACACGATCGTCGGCGGCCGACGGCGCTCCCCGAGCAGCTCGACGAGATCGCGCAACACGCCGACGTTCACCTGTTCGGCGGTCAGGTCGCTGTCGGCCTCACGCCAGTCTGCGGTGTGCATCAGCAGATGGACCACCGTGTCCGCGCCGGCCACAGCGGCTTCGAGGTCCGCGCGAACCGTGAGGTCGGCGGTCAGCACCTCGATTTCAGCCACGGCGCCGGGCGGCACCGGCTGCGGCCGACGGCCGACCGTACGGAGCCGGATCGGTTGCCGGGCAAGGGTTTCGACCACCGCGGCGCCGACGAAGCCCGAACCACCCAGCACCGCGATCAGCGGCCGGTCCCCGCGGTCACCGGCGGCGTTCACCGCGGCACCGGGGCGGCGCGGTACAGGGCCTGCCAGTAATAGCTCCACGACACCGAGCGTTCCTTCGCCACGCACTGCCACCGCTCGCCGGGCCGGTACGCGGACACGAAAGCGGGCACCTTCTCCAGTACCGCCTCGCTGTCGTGGATGTCGATGACGTCGCGCAGCAACCCGGTGCTCAGCGCCAGCTCCACCACCGCGGCCCCCTGCGAGTGGCCGTCCAGCGTCTTGTCGAGGTATTTGCCGACCGGGTTGTTGACGTAGAAGTGCGCGCAGGTCGCGTCGATGAGCCCGAGATAGTCCCGCACGGTGCCGGGATTCATCTCGGCGAACGAGTCGACGTTCACGCACAGATCGAAGCGGGCACCGCGCACTTGCTCGTCCACCTCGTCGATACCCACGAAACTGATCTTCGCGAACTGTTCGGGCTCCAGCACGGTCCGCAGATACCGGCGCGACAGCGCCAGGGTGTTCGGCAGGTCGACGATCGTGTATCCGGCGACCTCGTGGTTGGACAGCAGGGTGTGGCAGGTCCGGCCGTAGCCGGCGCCGATCTCCACGATCCGTGCGCCGTCGAGGGGCAGGTTCGCCGCCATGAACTCGACCTCGTGCACCGCCTGCAAGTAGTCGAGGCACACTGGTTCGCCGTCGCAACGCACTGAATAGGGGTCGCCGACCTCACGGTTGCGCGTGCGGCGCAGCCTTTCCCTGTTGGCGGGGCTGAGTCGCATGCCCAGTGCGAACGTGAGCGCTTTCAGGTAGCGCACGCCGTTGGGTCGCGGATTCCACAGCGCCAGCTTGAAGTTGACGCCGTTCGACTTGAACCCGGCGAGGTCGGCCACGGCCTCCTCGGTGATATGCGCGTCGTTGATGTGCAACCACTGCGCGCTCGGGCCGTATCGCCGGTGCGCCTGCTCAGTCATGACCGCGTCTCCTTCGCCGATGCCGCCCCGCCTGCCGTGCCGCCGGCGCGCGGTCGGCTTGCCCCGCGTCGACTCTCGAACGGACCGAGTACGCGGAATTTCATGGCTCTTTCCTACACCCGCCGTGGCGGGTCCGGCAGCCGGTCGAGTGAGTAGTTGTCCGCCTTCGGCCGTCGGTCAGCCCCTCGGCGTCCTTGCGCATCGGTCACTCGCCGGATAAGAATCGCAGCAACGATCACTCGTATGGGGGACTTACTGTGATAGGAAACTTCACTCGCCGTAGTGTTCTCGGCCTCGCTGCCGCGTCCGCGGTCGGCGCCGTGACCGGCGTCCTCGGTTCGACCGGATCCGCCGCCGCCGGCACCGTCCGGCGCGGTGGCGGCACGGTCGACTGGAACTCGCTGGGGCGTCACCTCGACGGTGACCTCGTCCTGCCGTCGGATCCGGGCTACGGGCAGGCCCGCGAGCAGGCGCTCAGCCAGTTCGACAACACCAATCCGATGGCCGTCGCCTACTGCGAGAGCACAAAGGACGTCCAGACTGTCATCGCGTTCGCCCAGGACAACGGGGTGCACACCGTTCCCCGCAGCGGGAGGCACAGTTTCGGGGGCTATTCGACGACAAAGGGCATGATCCTGGACGTCTCCCGGCTGAACCAGGTCACCACCGACGGAACGCACGTCACGATCGGCGCGGGCACCCAGCAGGCCGATGCGCTGACCGCCCTGGCCCCCTACGGGCTGGCCCTGGTCAGTGGCATGTGCCCGACGGTGGGTTCCGGCGGGTACATCCAGGGTGGCGGTATCGGTCACCAGACTCGCAAATACGGCATGGCCTGCGACCGGCTGGTTTCGGCCGAGGTGGTGCTGGCGGACAGGCGCGTCGTGCGGGCCTCGGCCCAGGAGAATCCCGATCTCTACTGGGCGCTGCGCGGCAACGGCGGCGGCAACTATGGCGTCGTCACCAGGTACACGCTGGAACCGGTGCCGCGCAACAGTTTGGTCGGCTACCGGCTCATCTGGTCGGGAGCCGACTCGGCCGCGCTGATCGAGAATTGGCAGCAGTGGGTGAACACCGCACCCGACGATCTTTCGTCGGTCCTGATGGCCCGCACCGCGAGCCCGCCCTCACCCAGCACGATGGTGACCGTCTCGGGCACCTGGTACAGCACCATGGACGAGCTCAACCGCCGCCTCGACGAGCTGGTCGCGGCGACCGGCGTGACGCCGCTCAACCGGTCCGTCTGGGAGTTGCCGGCTCAGCACGCCATGACGCAGCTCTATGGTTACGCGGATCCCACCACCGCGCAGGGCCACCGGGTCGGCGCCACTCCCGAGGCGACGGCACCTCGCTGGAACTACTACCGCACCCGGTGCCGGATGTTCGGCTCAGCGGTGCCTCGAGCCGACGTCGAGGACCTGCTGGCTGTCCTCGCCGATCCGGCGCGTTTCCGCAACGGGCAGTCCCGCATGCTGTACTTCGAAGCCCTCGGGGGCGCCGCGAACACGCGGGCCCGCACGGACACCGCTTATGTGCATCGGACCACCAAGATGCTGGCCGGTCTCACCGCGGAACTGCGCGACTTCGCCTACACCGACGAGGACACGGCGGCGTGTGAAACCTGGCTCGCGGACGGCTTCGCGGTGCTCGACCGGCATTCCCTGCGCGAGAGTTACCAGAACTACATGGACCCGGCGCTGCACGACTGGCGGACCGCCTATTACGCCGAGAATTATCCCCGGCTGGTGCGGATCAAGCGGGCTTACGATCCGCACAAGTTCTTCCGCTTCGCCCGCAGCATCGGCTGACCCCCCGCTCGCCCGCGGTGTGCGTTGGGGGTCGTGAGTGTTATGTGTCGTTCTATTGGGAGGTAAGACAAAGGTGTCTTGTCCGTGGGTGAGGGTGGCGGTGGGGTGAAGGCTCCTTTCGCCGCGTCTGATGCGGTGAAGGGAGCCTTCAGCCCTGGTCAGGCGGCACCGACCGCGCCACCTTAGCTCTACCCCTCAATAATGACCCGAAACACTCACGACCACCCAACGGCCGTGTCGCGAAAGCCACTTTCGGGACATCTGGCGTCGCGAAAGTGGCTTTCGCGACGCGCCTTGGCATCACGCCACTTTGCCTTACCCTCAAGAGAACCCGAATCGCCACTCACGACCACCTGTACCGATCCGGCGGTTTCACGAGACCGGACGGACGACACGCGTGCGGCCACGCACCGCGTCTGTCCATAATGGACAAATACGTGCGCTCATCGCGGGCGAGTCCGGCGCAGTCAAGGTGAGGGATGGGGGCGGCGGCACCTGCTGGCTAGCCTTGTTTTGTCTTGTTCGATCTTTCCAGGCAGGAAGGCAAAGCCGGGAAATGAAGATCGTTTTCTCCAGCCTGTCCGGCTACGGTCACGCTTACCCGTTGCTGCCGCTGGCCCTCGCTGCCCGGGAGGTCGGCCATGACGTCCTTTATGCGATCGGCGAGAGATTCCATCCGTTGCTACAGGAGCTCGGATTCCGTACTGTGCCGGTCGGAATGCCGATCCATGAGGCCTTGAGTTCCGTTCAGGCGGGCAAGGACAGGGAGACCGGCGACCTACCGTGGCGTGGTTTGCTCGATCCCGCGGTCCGGGCGTTCAGTGAGCTGTTACCCCGCCGGTTCGCCGCCGACCTGATGCCCGTGCTGCGGGCGGAGCGGCCAGACCTGGTGGTGTACGAGGCGGGCAACCCGGGAGCCGGGCTCGCGGCGCATCGCCTGGACATTCCCGCGGTGTGTCACGCCAACGCCCGAGCGGACGCGGTCGACCGAGAAGACCGATGGCGGCAGGTGGACATGAAGCTCCTCCGTGCGGTCGCCGCCGAAATCGGGGTCGAGGTGCCCGAAGGGCGATACCTCCTGGGTGACCCGTACCTGGACGTCTTTCCCTCCTCGCTGCAGGAGACGTCGTTCTTGGCTCGTCCGGAACGGGTGCCGCTGCGCCTGGTGCCGTTCAGTGAACCCGGTGAGCTACCGAAGATCGCACTGGCCGAGCGGAAACGCCCGTTGGTCTATCTGACATTGGGGACGGTGCTGGGCACCGTCGCCGCCCTGCGTGCCGCTGTCGATGGGTTGTCGGCATTGGACGTCGAGGTGGTGGTGGCGGCCTGGCCCAACCTTTCGTTGGACGAGTTCGGTGTGCTTCCCGAAAACGTGCACCTTGAACGCTGGGTGCCGCAAGGGGAACTGCTGTCACTTGTCGACCTCGCCGTACACCACGGCGGCCCCGGGACGACCGTCACCGCTGCCGCCGCCGGGGTTCCACAACTGTTCCTGCCCGTCGGGTTCGACAACTTCGCCATGGCAGGCGCGGTGTCCGCCACCGGTGCCGGGAGACAGTTGCTGCCAGAGGGAGTCGAACTGGAAGACGACCGTCGCCGCACTGACGTCGTCTCCGCGGCGGCCATCGCCGAGGCAGCGGGCGGACTGCTGGCCGATACCGATGCCGGACAGGCGGCCAAAGCCATCGCCGAGGAGATCGCCGCCATGCCAAGCCCCACGGAAGTCGTGTCCCGGCTTCCCGAGTTTTGCTAGCGCGCGCCACCGGGTCGTAGGAAGAGAGTGAGTTTTCATGGGTGTCACCCAGTCGGAACCGACGCTGTCCGATCTTCTTGGCTATCTCGACGTGTTACGAGCACGGGGAGACGTGCATTTCGACGAGAAGATCAAGGCGTGGCACGTACTCGGCTACGACGTCACTCAGCAGGTGCAGATGGACTCGGTGACCTTCTCCTCCGAAGTCGCCCCGCTGGGGCCGGTGGAGGAAGACTTCACGGGCAACTTCCTCCGGGCGGACAATCCGGCTCACCGGCGGCTGCGCGGCGTGGTCAGCAAGGCGCTCACCCCGAAGATGATGGCCGACCTGGAGCCGCGGATCGCCGAGTTGACGACGCGGCTACTCGATACCGCCGATGACGGCGGCCATCAGTGGGACTTCATCGAACAGCTGGCCCACCCGTTGCCGCTCATGGTCATGGCCGAGATGCTCGGCATTCCCGCCGACGACCTGGCGTTCGTCCGGAAGCTGTCCGACTCCGTCGTCGAGGTGCAGAGCTCCGCCGCGAAGGAGTCGCCGGACGACCGGCGGGAAAGCGCGTCGAACGACAACGACGCGCCGCCGCTGCGTGAGTTGAAGCCGCTGCGCGAGTTGAACTCGCACTTACTGGAGATCCTCCGCGCCCGCCGCGAGAACCCCGGCGACGACCTGGTCAGCAGGCTCATGACGGTCGAGGCCGACGGAGGGCGGCTGGACGAGGAGGAGGCACTCGGTTGTCTCAACGTGGTGGTCGCCGGCCACCACACCACCACCGCCGCCATGGGCAACACGATTCTCGCGCTGGACGAGAATCCCCTTGTGTGGGACCAGTTGCGGGCCGACCCGACGCTGATCCCGGCCGCGATCGACGAGTCGGTGCGCTTCCGGCCGCCGTTCCCGCGCTCGCCCCGCCGGACGACGAAGGACACCGAGCTCGGCGGCCAGAAGATCCCGGCCGGCGCGACCGTCCTGGTGTGGCTGATCACCGCGAATCGTGACGACCGCGTCTTCGCCGACCCGGACAAGTTCGACATCCTCCGCAAGCCCAATCCGCATCTGTCGTACGGCAAGGGCATCCATCACTGTGTGGGCGCGCCACTGGCGCGACTGGAGACGAGGATCGCGATCCGGCTTCTGCTGGAGCGCTACCGGGATATCCGCGTGCGCGACGACGCTCCTGCCGGCCTGCGCAATCGCTGGGCGGTTTCGGGCGAAAGGCCCGGCCGGTGGGGTCTTGGTGACATGGTGAAACCGCGCGTCGTCAACAAGCTGCCCATCGAGGTCCGCAAGTACTGAGCGGAAGTTCGCGACCGCTCGAACCGACGACCCAGGCCCCGGTCACGAAGACATCGTGACCGGGGCCTGGGTCGTTGTCAGTTGCGGTAGCGGAAGGTGATCCGGCCGCGGGTGAGGTCGTAGGGTGTCAGTTCGACCAGCACCCGGTCTTCGAGGTAGATCTTGATGTAGTTCTGGCGGATCTTGCCGCTGATGTGGGTGAGTACCCGGTGGCCGTTCTCGAGTTCGACGGTGAACATGCCGGCACGCAGGGCCTCGACGACCTTGCCTTCGACCTCGATACCGTTCCTGTTCTTCTTCATCGGACCAGCTCCAGGTTGCTGCCCGCCGGCTGGGCGCCGACGCTTTTGAACAGTGCCGAGGCCGCGTGGTTGGTCTCGTGGACTTCGGCCCAGGCGGTGGAGTGCCCGTCGCGGCGCAGTGTCCCGAGTGCGTGGGCGAGTAGTGCCCGTGCGATACCGCGACGTTGCTCGCCTGCCCGGACCGCGACCAGCGCGATGCGAGGGTGGTGCACTGTTTCCACGCGGATCAGGCCAAGGTAGCGGTCCGGTGTCGCGGCGACCGCGTAGGTCGAGGGGCCGGTGCTGGTGTCCTCGTCTTCGGGACGGGAGATCAGTTCCGCGGGCATTGTCTGCCACCACCCGGCGGCCGCGTCGACTTCTTCACGGATCGCGCGGTCCGCTGCCCGCAGCAGGCTTTCGTCGGCCTGGCCGGCAGGCACGATCGTCACCCCGGAAGGCGGCAAGGTCTGTTCGAGTCCGGTGACCTGCGGGTCGGTCGGTACGGTGTATTCGAACTCGCGACGCCGGATCGTGAAACCGGCGCGTTGCCAGCAGGCTGTGAGTTCGGTGTCGGCTTCGTCGACCACCGTGTACAGCGGTGTCGGCAGTTCGGCCAGCATCGCTTCCGCGAGCCGGTCGAAGATGATGTCGTGCCAGGCGTCGATGCTGACGAACAAGCGTCCGTCGGGCCGGTGTTCCGCATAGGTCCGGCCGACCGTTCGGTTGTCGTCCAGTGCGTGCCATTGATTGTCCGCGACGCGGGTGATGGTCACCGCGTTCTCGTCCAGGCTGGTGGTGAGAGGCTTTGTATTCATCGGAATTCCTTCCAGGAGGGCCTTGATCTCAGGCGCTCCTGGCGACACCGAAGGTCAGCCGCCGGACCGTGAGAGGCTGAGGGAGCACCCATGGGTGATTGCGTTCACGGGACTCACCTCCTTGCACGAATTCACGGTCGCCATGAACCTAGCAGTGGGCGACCGCCTCGCGCAAATCATTTGAGATACCCGCGCTTTCCGGACAGTGGACACTCGGCACCCAGTGGTCCGTCGGCCGCACTGGAGTCTGTCGGGGCACCGCGTTCGCCCTGACGCGAACCAGTGCCGAAATGCGGTGAAGCCTTCTTTGATCAGCGGTTCTTCACTCAGGACTCGGCTTCGGGACCCGCGAAGTCCACACCGAATACCTGAAACACCACATCGCGGCATAAGAAGCCGCTAAAAGACCGTCCCGACCGGTGGCACTTCCCCCAGCGTCCGGAAGCGCGGGCACGGGGGAGCCGGGGCGGTCAGCTGGTGGGTCCACGGCCATCGAATCGTGCACGTCCTGCGGCCTCCGTGAGAGTGATGAGTTCCGCGCATCGGCTCGCGGCCGCGAGCGCGTCCTTGTTCCCGGTGCGAGTGAAGGTTTCCACGGCTGTGTCGGCGAACTTGATGACGTGTTCGTCTCCCTGGTCGACCGCCAGTGCCATGGCGTCCTCGGTCGTCGCGACGCCGTTGGTGTGGACGGTGAGATCCGCCCGGTCGGCGGCGAGCTGGGGGGTGCACGCGGCGGTCAGGGCCGCGGTCGCTTGCCAGGCGGCGTCCAGGCTGGGAACCCACAGCCTGCGCGGCAGGGCGGGTAGCACGCGGAGGACCGCGGTGGGTGCCGTCGAGGCGTGGACCAGCATGACCGCGTGACCGTGGCCGTAGTCCAGGTAGCGGAACACCGTGGCGTCGATCAGCTGGGACAGCAACGCGGGTACCTGCTCGGGATCGTCCACGGTCCGCAGCGCGCCCAGTGCCGATTGCCAGCCGTCGGTGGTCGGGAGCTGACTGAGCCGGTAGGGGACGCCTTTCTGCTGGTCGGCGACGGTCGGCACGTTGGCAAGGGCGTCGGCCGGGCGTAGCGACCCGAGCCGCCGCGAAGGGTCGCCCGTCACCGGTGTCCAGCACGCGGCCCAGTAGCCCAGTGCGTCGGCGAGCTCGGTCACGTACGGGTTTTCGATGCTGTCGACGGATCCTGCCCGTGCTTCGGCCGTCAGCATCGAGTGGACCACGTGCCCGACTCGGATCGCGCCGTGAGCCGTACCGCCGGCGATGCCGGGTACCAGCCGCGGCCACCACGTCGCCAGTACTTCCCGCCAGGGACGTTCGGTGACTTCGCGGTGGAACAGGGTGGTCCAGTCCGCTACCCGTTTCAGGTCGCCGAGTGCCTCTCGCCAGTCGTTTTCGGTGACGGGGTCGAGCCCGCGTGGTGGTTCTTCCAGACGTTGCGTGTAGTTGTCGATCCAGTGGTGCACGGAGTCGGCGTGTCCGTGCCGGATCATGGCCTCCACGGCCATGGGGCCGTGGTTGCTGAGATGGTGGCCGCCCCACTCCGGTCCCGTCTGGTGGAACCGCTGGTAGGCCTCCAACAGGACCGATTCGTTGTCCTTCACCCGGGTCCTCCAAGCTGGCCGCCGGACTCTTTGCCCGAACCCTTTTCCGGACAGTAGGTCTGGCGCGCGGCCGCGCACTATCCCCGACGTTGGTAGTGGCATTGGGTGCGTATGTGGCCGCTTTACCAAGGCGGGGGATGGTCAGTACCAGGGCAAGGTCGTTGAATGGTGCCGACCCGGGTGCGATTTGCCCGAATGGTGATCCGTTACCCCCTTAGAGGAGCTATGTCCGTTCTTGTCATCGGTGCGTACGGCAATGTGGGCAATCACGTCGTGGACGGACTTCTGTCCGCTGGAATGCCGGTCCGGGGAACCAGTCGAAAACCGCGAACCGGTGAGGTACCGGACGCCGTCGAGATGGTCCGCCTCGACCTGACCGAACCGGAGACCCTGCCTGCCGCGCTGGAGGGCGTCAAGAAGGTCTTTCTCTACGCCAACCAAGATGGCGTCACCGAGTTCGTCGGCGCGGCGAGGGCGGCGGGGGTGGAACACGTCGTGTTGCTGTCCTCCTCTGCCGTGGTGCAACCCGCCGCCCGGCACAGCCGGAGCGCGCAGCTGCACTCGGTCGTGGAGGAGACGCTGCGGGAGTCGGGAATCGCGTGGACCTTCCTCCGCCCGACCACGTTCGCCGCCCTACAGCTCCGCTTCGCTCCGATGATCCGGTCGGGGGAGGAGGTGGTGCGGATTCCGTTCCCGCGCTTGCGCACCGCGGCGATTCACGAGCGCGACATCGCCGACGTGGCGGTCCGGGCACTGACCGGCGCCGGGCACGAGGGGAAGGCGTACTGGCTGACCGGGCCAGAGGCCTTGACACAGCAGGAATGCA
This sequence comes from Amycolatopsis sp. lyj-108, assembly GCF_046549005.1. Taxonomy (NCBI): domain Bacteria; kingdom Bacillati; phylum Actinomycetota; class Actinomycetes; order Pseudonocardiales; family Pseudonocardiaceae; genus Amycolatopsis; species Amycolatopsis sp. lyj-108. The sequence goes on from NZ_JAJPWQ010000002.1 coordinate 232,449, forward strand.
TCGAGGTGATCGGAGCGGTGCTGGGGCGGCGGATCGAGGTCGCCGAGCTGGCTCCCGAGGACGCCGAACCGAAGATGCCGGAATCCTTCGTCCGTACCATGACCGAGCTCATGAAGGCTCCGTGTGCCGTGACCTCCGCGGTCGAGGAGGTCACCGGGGCGCCGGCCCGTTCGTTCCGGCAGTGGGCCGAGGAACACATCAAAGACTTCAGCTGACTGCCGCCCCAGAAGCGAACGCGGTGTGGCCGGGTCGGTCGTGAGTGGCGCTTCGGCGTCCGGTGCTCATGTCGCGAAAGCCACTTTCGGGACGTCTGGCGTCCCGAAAGTGGCTTTCGCGACACGCCACCTTGACTTACCCCCGCCGCGCAGGCCCGGCGAACCCGCGTCGACGACTCACATCGACGTGGTGATGTCCTGCCCGACCAGCTGCTTCCACATGACCGCGAGTTCGATGCGCGACTTGGCCCCGACCTTCTGGAAGATCTTGCGGAGATGGAAGGCGACGGTGTGGCGAGACAGGAACATCTTGCCGGCGACCTCGGCGTTCGTGAGTCCGCCTGCCACCAGTTCGGCCACCGCGTACTCGGTGTCGGTCAGCATGGGGATCCGGCTGCTCGGCCAGAACCTCGCCGCGGCCTTGGACGTGTCGTGGCGCCGCAACTTGCTGCGGACCCGGGACGAGTCGCGCGGTGAGCCGGCGTCCGCGTAGGAGTGCATGGCCGTGTCGTAATGCGTGCATGCCTGCCGGAACTCTCCGTAGTTCGCGGACAGGAGATCGCCGATGTCCTCGTTCATCGAGGCGCGGGTCCACGCGTCGCGGCTGGCGGTGGCCGCTTGCTGCAGCAGGCTGACGTCCTCCTCGACCAGCGCGTCGAGGTGCAGGGCGGCGGCCGTGATGGCGCGGATGTCCGGATTGTCCGCGGAGAGCGCCGCCGCGCAACGACGGCCGCGCTGGGCGGTTTCCCGGTCGCCCGCTCGCAGCAGGATCCGGACGAGGAACGACGCCGCCGCGGGCTCGGACAGCAGGAGACCACGGGCCGACGATTCGGATTCAAAGAGTCCTCGGGCGAGCGGTACGGCGACTTCCCAGCCCTTCTCCGCCTCGAGGATCTGGACGACGAGCCAGGCGGGCGAGTCCCAAGGAAAGGTATCCCGCCTGCCGAAAAGCACGTCCCTGCCGAACAGCACGTCATCCTTGAGCTGGTTGGCATGGTGGATCATCGCGGCGAGTTCGCCACGCCGCATCGCGGCGATCGCGCGGACCGTGTTCCCGATCGAGGCCCACGACGCGAGACGCGGGTCGTTCGCCACGACCATGCCGGCGTCACACAGCTTGCCCGCCTCGTCGATGTCGCCTTCGCAGAGTGCGATCTTGGCTCTGACCAGCGCCGTTACCGCGTCGATGGCAGGGTCGTCGACCACCTCGGTTGCTTGGCGGACCGCGCGCTTGGCTTCGTCGATACACCGGAGGTTGGTCAGCAGCAGTGCGAGTTGCAGGCTCGCCAGCGCCGTGCAGTGCTCGCTGCCCCGGCGGCATCTGGCCGTCGCCGCGGCCTCGGCAAGGGAGATGGCGGAGACGACGTCGCCCTCCAGCCAGACCGAACCGGCTGTGTGCAGGATTTCGAGATTGATGCAGTCGTGAGCGGAGAGAATTGACGCGTTTAGTCCCAGAATGCCCAACCGAACCCCCGAAGTTTCCATGCACATTTAAGGAAGTCTCCAAGCATATTTACGGTGAAGAGCACGACTCGATCTTTGGACAGCACGATTTAAGCCCAATCTCTCTTCGGCGGAGAGATTGTGTCAAATTGCTATACTTACCCCAGTTTTCTATGAGCACCCCAGACCTGGCCGACGATACCTGATCGCTGCGCTATGTCAAGGTCACACGGAGTAGTGATGAGGGCTATGATTTTCCGCCAGCGCTGCCGGAGTGCGCCAGATGGGTGCCCCGCGAGCCATTGGCCTTTCGTCGTCGAAACCGCCAACTGGTTGAATGCAGAGAATGCGGAAAAACTGACTGGTTCTGTCCGAATTGTCGGTTCCCCGGAGGGCTCGGGCATGCGTGGCTCAGCGGACCGCGGCGAGACAGAAGCCAGACACTGTCAGGCTGGGTAGTTGCCGTCGGTGCGGCGGGATGGGCACGATGAAGGTCAAGGTCGGCGCTGTCCGCATCGGCACTTCGAGAGGTGGCCTATGTCCGCGTTGCCGCTGGTGGACCGATCCTCGGAACTTCTCGGGGGCGGGGACGGGAGGTTCGTCGTGGGACGAGCCGGTGACATCGTCGCGGTGCCGGACGGCGACGAGGTGGCCGCGGTGGGCTGAAGGTGATCGCTCCTCCGGAGCGTGAGCGAGGCCTGTCCGATCCGGACCGGGGACGCGCATCGGTTCTCGATGAGCTCTCGATTGTCCATCCGGGTGACCTGATGGGTCGCGGCGGTGGGGGCCAGGCTTTTCTGGTCTCCGAAAAGCGAAGGAAAGTAATGGGCTTCCGTCTCAGAGGCATTCTTCGTCGGTGGGTCAGGATCACCGCAATGCTCGGCTCGAATTCCCCGTATCCGGCGGCACAATTCGCAAGCTGCGCTTTGCCCGCGGAGTTCTACCTGTTCACCATGTCGGTTCCCCCGGATGTCGACCTGCACCAGAGGGTCCTCTTCTCTCCGTGTATCGAGGTGGACATCGACGGTCTGTGGCTGCGCGACGACATCGCCGAATAGCAGCGTCGGCCGAACAGGTGAGACGAGCGTGTTCAAAGACGTAACTCGCGTGTCCAGACTCCGCACACGCGAGTTACGTCCCCAAGCACGCGAGTCACGCCTTCCTGCACGACCAGCCGCTAGTTGCGGTACCGGAAGACGATCCGGCCGCGCGACAGGTCGTACGGCGTGAGCTCCACCAGCACCCGGTCTTCCAGGTAGATCTTGATGAAGTTCTGGCGGATCTTGCCGCTGATGTGCGCGAGCACCCGGTGGCCGTTGTCGAGCTCCACGGTGAACATGCCGGCACGCAGGGCCTCGACGACCTTGCCCTCGACTTCAATGCCTTTTCTGGTCTTCATCGCACCAGCTCCAGGTTGCTGTTCATCGGCCGGGCGCCGATGCCTTCGAACAGGGCAGAGGCCGCGTGATCGAGCTCTTGGACTTCGGCAAAGGCTTCGGCGAATCCGGCGCGGTGCAGCGTCCCGAGCGCGTGGGCCAGCAGCGCACGCGCGATGCCGCGGCGCTGCTCGACGGTGCGGACCGCGAGCAGTCCGATGCGCGGCCGGTTCACCGTCACTACGCGGATCAGGCCGAGGTAGCGGTCCGGTGTCGCGGCGACCGCGTACTTCGACGGGTCGATGATGGTGTCACCGTCGGGGCGGGGGATCACTTCGGCAGGCATCGACTGCCACCCGGCGGTCGCCTCGACTTCGTCACGGATCGCGCGGTCCACCGCCCGCAGCAGACCCTCGTCCGCCTGGCCGGCAGGCACGATCGTCACACCGGAAGGTGGCAGGGTTTCTTCGAGTCCCGTGGTCCGGGGGTCGGTCGGCACGGCGTATTCCCACTCGCGGCGCCGGATCGTGAAACCGGCTCGTTGCCAGCAGGCCGTCAGCTCGACGTCGGCTTCGTCGACCACCGTGTACAGCGGCTCCGGCAGTTCGGCCACCATCGCCTCGGCGAGCCGGTCGAACGTGGCCTCGCGCCAGGCGTCGACGCAAACGAACAAACGGCCATCGGGCCGGTGCTCCGCATATCCGCGGCCGACCACCCTGTCGTCGTCGAGTGCGTGCCAATGCCTGTCCGCGACGCGCGTGATCATCACCGCGTTCTCGCTCAGGCCGGGTGTCAAAGGCTTCGTGTTGATCGGAGACTCCTTCCAGGAGTGCCTCGGTTTCAGGCGCTCCTGGCGGCAGCGAAGCTCAGCCGCCGGACCGTGAAGGGTTCAGGGAGCACCCATGGGTGTTTGCGTTCACGGGTCTCACCTCCTCCAACGAATTCACGGTCGAAAACGACGTTAGCAGCGGATCGCTGACTCACGCAATCCTTCCGGCGCGCTTCCGTCGCCGGGCGGCCGGGCTATCAGGCTGAGGGATGCCGGAGGGGGTGCGGCCGCTTTTAGCCTGCTGAACGCGGGCCGAAAAAGTTTCGTCCGGGTTCTCCGCCACGCGCACGCACCGGAGCTGATCCGAGCCGCGGTGCCGGTGTCCGCCCCGCCCGCGATCGGGGGCGGCCTCCGTGCCCGATGGCGTCCGCTCTACGAAAGGACAGGGTTTCCCCCATGACCGACAAGGCGTTCAAGTTCGCCGTGATTGCGGAGCCAACGGACGAGAAGCAGTGGCTTGGCATAGCCAGGCAGGCCGAAGACCTGGGATACACCAGCCTGCTCTCGGCCGACGTCCTGACGGCACCGTCTCCGTTCCCCGCCCTCGCCATCGCGGCCGGGGCGACCACGACCCTGCGGGTGGGAACGTGGGTGGCCGCCAGCCCGCTGCGCGCGCCGCGCATGGCCGCCTGGGATTCCCACACACTGTCACTGCTGAGTGGCGGGCGATTCGACTTGGGTATCGGGACGGGCAGGCCGTTCGTTCTGGATGACGCGGTGAAGCTGCTGGGCATCACGCCGTCGTCGCCCGCGGAACGCCTGGCGCAGGTGGAGCAGACGATCGACGAACTGCGTGCCCTCGACGGGGACGCGCACACCCCGGTGCTCATCGCCGCCGGCGGTCCCAAGGCCCGTGCCCTGGCCGCCGCGAAGGCGGACAGGATCACCGTCGCCGCGAGCCCGATCGCGACCCGGGAGGAAATCGCGGCGCTGGTCGCGGGGATGCGTGCACAGGCCGGGGACCGGGGTGACGAGATCGAGTTCGTCTCCCCGATCTTCGTCATCGGCGAAGTGGCGCCGCCTTGGGTCCCGCGGCTGCTGAAGACCGACATGAAGACGCTCATCGAGCACGACTCGCTGGGCATCCTCCGCGGCAGCCCGCGGGTGATGGCCGACGAACTGCAGCGACGGCGCGAGACGCTCGGCATCAACTGCTTCACCTTGAACGCCGTGTTCGCCGAGCAGTTCGCCCCGGTGCTCGAACTTCTCGCCTGATCACGCGGACCACCACGGCTTCCGCCGGACCGCTGACAGTGCGTCGGCGCTTTCGGCGGGAGCGTGGTGGTCCCGGACGCCGGTTGCGGAGGACCAGCGTCACGGCCCTCTCGAAAGGCGACACCTATGCATTCTCTGCGGTTCCTTGCCGAATCTTCGTCGAACGGCATGGTCGAACGCGACTTCGTCGTGGGTGAGGTCCCCGGCGTTCTCTGGTCGCCTGCCGACGGTGAGCGGGCGCCTCTGGTGCTGATGGGCCACGGTGGGGGCAACCACAAAAAGCATCCGGCGATGGCGGGCCGGGCGCAGCGCTTCGTGACTCACGGCGGCTTTCACGTCGCCGTCGTCGACGCGCCCGGTCACGGCGACCGGCCGCGCTCGGCGCGCGACGAGCAGGAGGTCGCCGCGCTGTTGGCGGCGAAGGCCGCGGGCGAGTCGGAAGGCCCGGTCGCCCGGCGCTACAGCGCGTATCTGGCCGAGCTGGCCGTGCCGGAGTGGCGGGCGACCCTGGATGCCCTTCAGGAGCTCGCGGAGATCGGCGCCGATGGGCCGGTGGGTTACTTCGGTATCAACCTGGGCACCGCGATCGGGGTGCCGCTGGTGGCGGTCGAGCCCAGGATCACGGCCGCGGTCTTCGGCCAGCACTGGCCCGATGTCCTCGCGGAGAAGGCGAAGGAGATCACCATCCCGATCGAGTTCGACATGCAGTGGGACGACGAGGAAATCTCGCGAGAGGCCAGCCTGACGCTGTTCGACGCCTTCGCCTCGAAGGAGAAGTCGTTGCACGCCAACGCGGGCAAACACCATGAAGTGCCGAGGTTCGAGGTCGACAGCGCGGTCCGGTTCTTCGCCCGGCATCTGGACCGGGCGCTCACCTCACCGGCCTGAGGCGAGCGCAGCGGCGTCCGGCCCGTTTCCCCGGGCGCCGCCAACCGTCAGGGCGGGGGATAGGGATCCCTCCCGGCGCGGCCTATTACTGGAAGCATGGCACTGAAGATCGGTTACAAGGCGTCGGCCGAGCAGTTCGCCCCGCGCGAGCTCGTCGAGTACGCGGTCAGCGCGGAAGGCCACGGCCTGGACAGCGTTTGGATCAGCGACCACCTGCAGCCATGGCGGCACGAGGGCGGCCACTCGCCGTTCTCCCTGTCCTGGCTCAGCGCGGTCGGGGAGCGCACCGAGCGGGTCCAGCTCGGCACCAGCGTGCTGACCGCCACATTCCGGTACCACCCGGCAGTGGTGGCGCACGCGTTCGCCACCCTCGGGGTGCTGTACCCCGGCCGGGTCGCGCTGGGCATCGGCAGCGGCGAGGCGCTCAACGAAGTCGCGGTCGCGCGCATCACCTGGCCGGATTTCAAGGAGCGGTTCGCCCGCTTGCGTGAGGCCGTGGACCTGATCCGCCGGCTGTGGACGGAAGACCGCGTCACGTTCGAGGGGCAGTACTACCAGACCACCGCCGTGTCCATTTACGACCGGCCTGAGGTGCCGGTCCCCATCTACCTCGCCGCCGGCGGTCCGGTCATGGCCAAATATGTCGGCCGCAAGGGTGACGGCTTCATCTGCACCAGTGGCAAGGGTATGGAGCTGTACACCGAGAAGCTCCTGCCTGCAGTGGAAGCGGGCGCGGGGCAGGAAGGCCGTGACCATGGCGCGATCGACAAGATGATCGAGATCAAGCTCTCCTACGACCCGGATCCGGACCAGGCACTGGAGAACTGCCGGTTCTGGGCGCCGTTGTCACTGTCGCCCGAGCAGAAAGCCGGCTTCGAGGACCCGGTCGAGATGGAGAAGGCCGCCGACGAACTGCCCATCGAGCAGATCGCCAAACGCTGGATCGTCGCCTCCACCCCGGACGAGGCGATCAGTCAGATCAAGCAGTACGTCGACGCCGGGTTCGACCACTTGGTCTTCCACGGCCCCGGACACGACCAAGAGCGGTTCCTCAAGCACTTCGCCGAGCAGGTCCTCCCCGGACTGCGCGGCCTCGGCTGACCACTCGTGGCCACCCCGCCGAGCGGTTCACCTCGGCGGGGTGCCGGCGCGTGCGCGAGCACCAGGCCGGCAGCAAGAACGCGCTGTCGTGGGTTGGGGCCGGCGGTGAGGTGAAGGGGCTCTTCGCCGCGTCCGATCACGCGAGTTACGTCTCCAAGCACGCGAGTTACGTCTTCAAGCACGCGAGATACGTGTCTGATCACGCGAGTGCGGTGCCGCGTCACCCCAGGGGCCATCTCACCTGATCACGCCACCCTTGCCTTACCCCTCAATATCAGGACGAATTCCGCCGATAGCCGGGGCAAGACCGAGTGACGATGAGCGTGCCGGCACCGCCACGACGCGGTGGCCGGCACGCCCGCTATGGGCAGGCTGCCCGGTCAGCTGAAGTCTTTGGCGTGGTCCTCGGCCCATTGGCGGAAGGAACGGGCCGGCACTCCGGTGATCTCCTCGACGGCGGGCGTCACGACGCACGGTTCCGTCATGAGCTGCTTCATGGTCTGGATGAGGAACGGCGGCCACTTCGGCTCGGTGTCCTCGACGACGTCGATCGACTTCCCGATCGCCGCGGCGATCGTGTCGATGTGCTCCTGCTGCGTCAAGGCTTCTGGCCCGGTCAGCCAGTACCCCTGCCCCTCGTGTCCGGCGCCGGTCAGTGTCCGGACCGCCACGTCGGCGATGTCGCGTTCGTGGATGGACGAAGAACGCAAATTCAGGAACGGAATCCGCAGCACTTCCCCGGCCCGGATCGCCGGAGCCCAGCTGAGCTGCTTGGTGGCGAACGTGGTCGGGCGGAGGAAGGTCCACGCGATTCCGGACTCCTGCAGCGCCTTCTCCACCGCGGAGTGCTCTTTCGCGCTGCGAGTGTTCTGCAGGGTGGGTTCCACCACGGAAGCCGACGACAGCAACACGACGTGTTCCACTCCGGCCGCCCGCGCCGCGGTGGCGAAGTCGACGGCACTACCCGGATTGGCGTAGAGAAAGACCTTTTTGACGCCCTCGAGCGCGGCCGGAAGAGTCTCCGGCTCATCGAGGTCGAGGCGGACCATCTCGACGGCGTCCGGCAATTCGCCCGGTTTCGGTTTCCTGCTGGCTCCCCGGACTGACGCGCCGGCGGACAGAAGCCCAGTCACCACGTGACTGCCCACACTGCCGTACGCGCCGATGACAAGGACGGACATGGCTCCTCCAAAAGGGTTGACAGGTCGACGTTCGACCGAATCCCGGCCAACTTACCGTATCCGTTTCGGCGCGAGTTTCCTCGCCGACCGCGAGGACGTTGAAGGTCAAGCAAATTCCCGATGCCGTGGCGACGGGCAACTGTCATACCGAGGGATAGGGATCCCTCCGCGCGCGCCCTAGCATCAGCCGGGTACCCGAGACGGCAGACTTGACAGAAGGTGGGTGGCAGATTTCGTGGTGGATCCGACCGAAGTCATACCGAAGAATGGTGACCGGCAGGCGACATTCAGCGCGAAACGGGCACTGACTCGTGACCAGCTGGAAGAGTTCGCCGAGCGCGGTTACCTCGTGATTCCGGATGTCGTGCCGCCGGATCTGATCGCCGCCGCCAACGCCGTGGTCGACGAGCAGCTGCGCGCGCGCCCGCCGGCGGAAGGCCATGTCGGGGTGGTCTACCGGTTCCAGGAATTGGAGGATTCACCGGTGCTCGCGGCGTTGTTGCGTGACACCGCCGCCTTCTCGCTCGCCGAAAACCTCACGGGCGAAGGAGAGTTGGAGGTGCCGGAGTCGGTGCAGATCGCACTGACTTACCCGCCCTTCAAGGACGCCAGGGAAAAGCCGCATATCGACGGCGGCAAGGGACGGAAACCCGATGACCCCCCATGGACGTTCACCATGCTCGCCGGGTTCTTCCTGACCGATCAGTCGAGCGATGACACGGGAAACCTCTTCGTCTGGCCGGGAACACACCGTGCGCACGCACAATTGTTCCGCGAGCGCGGCCCCGAGGCCTTCACGACCTACCCGAATGTCAAGCTGCCGGAGCGGGAGATGGTGCGTGGTCGTCCTGGCGACCTCCTGTTGAAGCACTACCTGCTCGGCCACAATGGTGGCAACAACACCGGCGACTCCATTCGGCGCACGGTTTACTTCAGGCTCCGGCATCGGGAGCACGAAGCGAAATGGCGTGAAGCGCTGCAAGATCCTTGGCACGATCTCGCGCCGCTGCGAGGGCTGATTCCGTAGTCCGGTGAAGACGAAACGCGTACGACGCCGGTGAGCGCGCCACCGCCACCGGCGAGCAAAGCTCGATGAGGCCGTAAATGGGACTAAAATCAAGGGTGGAGACTATGATGCCTGACGTCAGCGATCTCGTGGACGTGGCGACCGGCGACGTCATTCTGGCCGAGACCGATGTCACGCTGCCCGGCGTTTTGCCCCTCGTGCTCGAGCGTGCCCACCGGTCGTCCGCTCGCACCGGCCGATGGTTCGGACGGTCCTGGACGTCGAGCCTCGACCAGTGCCTGCGGGTGACCGGAGACCGGATCGACGCGAGGTTCGCCGGCGGGGAGATCCTGACCTGGACACACCCGGGCGGCGCCGGCGATCCCCGCTCCATCCCGGTGACCGGCCCCGCCTGGCCGTTGCTGCAGAACCCGGACGGCTCCTACGCCGTCAGTGATCCGCAACGCGGCCTTGTCTGGCGATACGAACGACGGCCCGGATATGAAGGCGGCGAACTGCCCCTGGTCTCGGTCACGGATCGCGCTGGCCACGAGATCACCTTCAGTCACGACGAGGCCGGCCGCCCGCTCAGCATCGTCCACTCCGGCGGCTACCGCGTCCTGGTGACGGTCACCGGCGAGCACGTCACCGCGCTGACCCTCGCCCGCCCCGACGGCCAGGACGAAATCCCCTTGCGCCGCTTCGAATACGACGACTCCGGCAACCTGTCCGGCGTCGTCAACTCCTCCGGCCTGCCGCGACGCTTCACTTACGACGGCGAGGGCAGGCTGACCAGCTGGACCGACCGCAACGGCTACTCCTACCACTACACCTTCGATCCCGAAGGCCGTTGCGTACGCGGGGAAGGCCCTGACAGTTTCCTGTCCGGCACCTTCGCCTACGAGCACGGCATCACCCGTTGGACCGGCATCGACGGAGATGTCACCATCCACGCGATCACCGAGTCCGCCCAAGTCGCCGCGATCACCGACCCGATCGGGAAAACGGCGCGGACGGACTACGACGAACGTGGCCGGGTCACAGTCCGCACCGACGCCCTCGGCAGGGTCACGCGATATGCCTACGACGATCGCGGCAACCTGGTCTCGGTGACCAATCCGGACGGCCGCGTCGCCCACGTCGAAGCCGACGAGGCCTGTCTCCCGGTACGGATCACCGGGCCGGACGGAAGTGTCTGGCTACAGGCCTTCGACAAGAGCGGCAATCTCACCGAACTGACCGCGCCCGACGGCTCGGTGCTCAAGAACGGGTATGACAGCCGCGGGCACCTCGCCGAGGTGATCGGCGTGGATGGCGCGGTCACCACGATGGAATGCGATCCCGCCGGGATGCCCGTGATGGTCACCGCACCCACCGGCGAAACCACCCGGTACGAGCGCGACCCGCTAGGACGAGTCGTGCGCGCCACGAGGTCCGGCGGCGGGACGACCGCCTACACGTGGACGACGGATGGCCTCCCCGCCTCCCGTACCCTGCCGGACGGTTCGACCGAGTCCTGGGACTGGGACGGCGAAGGGAATCTGCTGCGACGCGTCTCCGCCACGGGATCGGTCACGTCCTACGCTTACGGGCCATTCGGGCGGCTCGTGTCGATCGACTGGCCGGGCGGTACCCGCAGCGAGCTCGGCTTCGACCACAACTGCCGCCTCGTCTCGGTGACCCACGGCGGACTGACGTGGCAATACGAGTTGGACTCCGCCGGCCGGATGAGTGCGCAGACCGATTACAACGGCGCCACCACCCAGTATTGGTACGACGCCGAGGGGCAGCTCGTGCACCGTGTGAACGCCAGCGGCCACGAGGCCTCGTTCGCGTATGACCCGCTCGGCAAGCTGGCGACTCATCACGCCGCCGAGGGCACCGTGACGAAGTTCGACCACGATCCGGAAGGCCGCTTCCTGCGCGCGAAAAACGACGACGTGGATTTGGTCTTCGTCCGGGACTCGCTCGGACGGGTGATCACCGAAACCTGCGACGGCCGCACCGTCACCAAGACCTACGACGCCGCCGGAAGGGTGACGAGCCGCATCACACCATCCGGGGCCCGTACCGCCTGGGTCTACAACGCCGCCGGACTGCCTTCGGCACTCACCGCCGACGGCAGGGAACTGCGGTTCGCCCATGACGAAGCCGGACGGGAAATCCGGCGGGAGCTGCCCGGCGGAACCGTGCTCGCCCAGGAATGGGACCTACTCGGTCGTCTCGTGACTCAAACCCTCACCGGCCGGGCCGCTTCCTCCGGTCCGGCGGGATCCATGGTCGCTGGGCAACCGCTCCAACGGCGCGCGTATACCTACGACCCGGACGGATTCGTCGCGGACCTGGAAGATCTGCTCACCGGCGGCCGGGCGTTCCGGCTCGATTCCGACGGGCGGGTCACCGCCGTGACCGGCCGGGGTGACGAATGGTCGGAGCACTATGACTACGACCCCGTCGGCAACATCGTGAACGCCGTCTGGCCCGCTTCGGCCACTTTCCCCGCTTCCGGAACTCCGGAGACTTCATCGCAAGGACCCCGCGAGGTGAACGGAACCTTCACCACCCGGGCCGGGAACATCCGTTACGGGTACGACGCCGCCGGGCGAGTCGTGACGCGGACGCGAACGCGGATATCCGGCGATCCGGAGACCTGGCGCTATGCGTGGGACGCGGACAGCCGTCTTTTCTCTGCCACCCTTCCCGACGGGAGCAAGTGGCACTATCACTACGATCCCCTTGGCCGCCGCATCGGCAAGCGTCATCTTTCCGCCGACGGTGAACTGCTGGAGCAGACACGGTTCTCGTGGGACGGGGGAGTTCTCGCCGAGCAAGAGGACATTCAAGGCGATCGGCGGAAGATCACCACCTGGAATTACCGGAACGACTCGTTCATTCCGGTCACCCAGACCTCGCGAACCGTTGTCCGTGCAGGATCCGAAGACGAGCAGGTCGACGAAGAATTCCACTCCGTGGTCACGGACCTGAGTGGTACAGCGACCGAGCTGGTCTCCGCTGACGGCGTCATCGCCGGAAATCAGCAGCGCACACTGTGGGGGCAATCCCACTGGCAACGTGATACCGCGACGACCCCGCTGCGATTCGCCGGTCAGTATTTCGATCAAGAAACGGGATTGCACTACCACGATCACCGCTATTACGATCCCGATACCGGTGCGTACCTCTCCCCGGATCCGCTTGGAGTGACGCCCGCGCCGAACCCTCATGCGTACGTCCCGAATTCCCTGGCCGCCGACGATCCTCTCGGGCTCTTGAGCCGTGCTGAAGCAGCGCAGGTGGAAACGGCAGGCAAGTGGGTGGGTTCTCTGCTTCGCCACCATCATCATCTGGTGCTTTTCGCCGACCTTGACGGGTTCGACGCGCGTCTGTTCGCGGGCGGTTCCGCCAAGGGGTCGTGAGTGGCAAAGGTCGTTCTATTGAGAAGAAGATCAAAGGTGTCGTGTTCGTGGGTGAGGCTGGTGGTGGGGTGAAGGCTCCTTTCGCCGCGTCTGATGCGGCGAAGGGAGCACCGACCACGCCACATTTGCCTTACCTCTCAATAACCCTCATTGCCACTCACGACCCCGTCTCGCAGCTGCGCAAAGCGCCCAAACCGGGCGCCCAGCGGTACGGCCTCGAACGGCGGGTATCCCTCATGGACCGTTACGAAATGAATGCGAGTGTGGTGAGTTGCGGATTCTCGGCATTTCCGGATCGCTTCGCAAGGAGTCGTTCAACACCCGGTTACTGGCGGCCGTTCGGCAGCTGGCCCCGGCGGGGATGACGATCGATGTCTTCGACGGACTCGGCGATCTGCCGCTGTACAACGGAGATCTCGATTCCCGGGAGGGCGGCCCTGCTCCGGTCGAGCGGTGGCGTGAGGCCGTCCGCGAGGCGGACGGTCTGCTCGTCGTCACACCGGAGTACAACAGCTCGATTCCGGGCGTGCTCAAGAACGCGGTCGACTGGGTGTCCCGGCCCATGGTGGGCGCCGCGCTGCACGGCAAATGCGTGGTGACCATGGTGGCCACCCCCGGGCGTGGCCTCGGCCGCAACGTGCTGACCGATCTCGGCCGGGTATTGCACGACTGTCACGCGCACGTGGTCAGCGGGCCATGGGTGGTGCTCACCGAGGCGGAGGGCAAGCTCGCCGACGTCGAAGACGAGCAGGGTCAGTTCGTGCCCACCCTTTCCGACCCGGTATCCGTGCGCATCGCCACGGTCCAGCTGAACGCGCTGGCCGCCGCGGTCGAGGCGGGCGCCGGCGAACACGCCGTGGCTCCGCTGCGGGCCTACTTCGCCGCCGGCCGAGCGCGGAACAGTTAGCCGACCGCCTCCCGCGTTCATCGAACCTGCGCCATCAGCACGCTGCTCGCCCCGCGCAAAGCCACTCCGAGAGGAAACCGGGGCTCACCACGTCACCCGCAACGCGCGCACGCCGTAGATGAGGCTGAACTCGCGGAATTCCACTTGGTCGGCCAAAGCGAGCCGGGGGAAACGCCGCAACAGCGCCGGGAGAGCGATGCGCAACTCCATCCGCGCGAGTGGTGCCCCGAGGCAATGGTGCGCGCCATGTCCGAAGGCGACGTGGCCGGTCGTTCCCCGGGTGATGTCGAGGGTCTCGGGGGCGTCGATCAGGGCGGGGTCGCGGTTGGCGGCCGGGATCGAGCAGATCACGAGCGATCCCGCGGGAATGCGGTGCCCGCCGACCTCCACGTCCGTCGTGGTCGTCCGCGGCGGCAGCGACTGGACGACGGAAAGCCAGCGCAGCAGCTCCTCGACGGCGGGCTCGATCAGTCCGGGATCCTCGCGGAGCAAGGACAGCTGGTCCGGGTGCCACAGCAGGGCCAGGGTGCCGAGGCCGAGCATGTTCGCGGTCGTCTCGTGTCCGGCGAGCAGCAGAAGTCCCGCGATGCCGGTCAGCTCGTCCGAAGTGAGATCGTCGCCGTGTTCGCGCACGAGCATGCCCAGCATGTCCTCGCCCGGATCCGTCCGGGCGCGGGCCACGAGACCGGCCATGTAGTCGTGGTCCTCCCGTTGCGCCGCGACCCGCTGGTCCACCGGCAACGAGGTGTCGAGAATCCGCGCGGCGCGCTCGTGGAACTCGCCGCGGTCGGCATACGGGACACCCAGCAGTTCGCAGATCACCAGCGACGGCACCGGCAACGCGAAGTGCGCCACCAGATCGGCGGGGTTACCGGCTCGCTCCAGGTTGTCCAGGGCGGTTTGGACGATCTCGGTGATCCGCGGCTCGAGCCTGTTCATCCGCCGTACGGTGAACTCCGGGGTGAGCAGACGCCGCAAGCGCGTGTGTTCGGGCGGGTCGAGTCTGATGAGTTGTCCCGCCGTGACGTCGTCTTGTCCGGCTCCCGTCAGCGGCGTGGCGCTGCTGAAGCGGGCCGGATCCGCCAGCACCTGACGGACGTCTTCCTTACGGCAGACCAGATACGCGGGTACGCCGAACGGCGTCTCGACTTGTACGACTCCTTCGCCGTCGCGAGCCCGCGCCAATTCTTCGATCGGGTCGAGACCGTTCCTTCGCATGTGAAGCGGCATGGTTTCGGTCATTTTCTGCCTTTCGTTCAGGACTGGGCGTCGAGCCACTCTGGGAACGTGGGGCCCGCGAGCTTGGCGTGCGGGCTGGGCAGGAAGCCGCCGGCGGCGGCGATGTCGGCGTCGGGCATGCCGGAGCCGTCGACGCCGATGACTTCGATGCCCCGGCGGGCGCCGAGGATGCGAGCCGCGTCCGCCATGATTTCCTTGCGGGGCCCCGCGATTTCGGGGATGGGCGTTCCCGGGTCGCTCGGGTCGACGGCGAGGTCGACCAGTTCTTCCGCGACGGTGCGGCAGGCCACCAGCTGCGTGGGCAGGGCAGGCAGGTGGACGACATCGCTTTGCTGCCACTCCAAGAGCTGGCCGACGAACTCGTGGAACTGTGCGGCCCGCAGGAGGCGAACGGGGAGAGGGCCCGCCAGAAGGAGTTCCTCGTGCACCTTCTTGGCGGCGATGAAACCGGCGGTGGCCTTGTCGGCGCCGATGATGGACGCCGCGGCGATCCGGGCGACCCCCGCCTGACGGCCCGTTTCGTGCAGGTTGCGGGCCGAGGTGCGGAAGAACTCCGTCGCCGCTTCCTGCTCGGAGCCGTGCCATGAGGCGACGTCGATGATGACTTCGACGCCGGTGAGCGCCTCGGCGAGCCCCTCACCGGTGATGATGTCCACGCCGGTGGCGCGGGACATCGGCACGACGTGGTGTCCTCGTTCGGTGAGGACGTCGACGACGTGTTGTCCCAGCCGTCCGGTCGCTCCGGCCACTGCGAACTTGCTCATGATTCAGAACCTTTCTCGAACGTGGGGAAGTCAGTCGGTGTAGTTGAGGCCGGGCGGCATTCCGGGAATCGGCTTGGCGATGAGCGCGGCGGGGGCGAAGAAGCCGATATGCGCGATCGCCATGACGAGCGTCCAGAGCGCCTTGGCGTCGTAGCACTCGGATGCCTTGGCGTACAACGAGTCGGGGACACGTTCGCCGGACGGATTCGGGGTGAGGACGGCCTCCACGAGCTCCAGCGCGACGCGTTCGGGGTCGGTGAAGCAGGTGGCGTCCTGCCAGGTCGCCACCGCGGTGATGCGCTCCTCGGGCTCTCCGGCTTGGCGGAGATTGCCGGTTTCGCGAAGGGTGAAGTACGTGCTGCCGAGCAGCTGCCCGGCGCGCAGTTGCAGCAGGCTGACGGTCGTCGAGGGAATCGCGCCGTTCTTGAGGACCTTGTGCAGGCCGCCGGCGACTTCGGCCATCTCGGGTACGAAGGGGATCGGGTTGGGCATGCGTGATCGCGGGGGCATGGCGGACTTCCTTTCTCTTTGGCGTTGCGACCAAGAGATCCCGGCGACGCGATTCCCGTGACAGGTCGGCCTTGTGACGCAGGCCACCGTCACAAAAGGAGGAGGGCCGGGGTCGTATGGGCACGCTCGAGAAAGGCAGGAACCGGTGATGAGCGATCGAGACACCGCCATGGAGCCCGCCACCGAGGCGTTCGTGGCCCATCGCAACCTGCTTTTCACCGTGGCCTACGAGATGCTCGGTTCGGCCACCGACGCCGAGGACGTCCTGCAGGAGACCTGGATGCGGTGGGTGGGCGTGGACTTCGCGACGGTGCTGGCCCCGCGTGCGTTCCTGGTCCGGATCACCACCCGGCAGGCGCTCAAACGGCTGCGGACACTCGGCAGGCGCAAGGAGTCCTACGTCGGCCCGTGGCTACCCGAGCCGCTGTTGACCGCGCCGGACGTCGCCGAGGACGTGGAGCTGGCCGACAGCGTCTCGATGGCGATGTTGCTGGTGCTCGAGACGCTCGCGCCGACCGAGCGAGCGGTGTTCGTGCTGCGCGAGGTCTTCGCGCTCGACTACGACGAGATCGCCGAAGCGGTCGGCAAAACTCCCAGTACCGTGCGCCAGATCGCACATCGGGCGCGGGCGCACGTCGCCGCGCGCAGGCCTCGCGGCGCCGGCTCTCCCGCCGAACACCGGGCCGCGCTCCAGGCCTTCCAGTCAGCGGTCGAAACCGGCGATTTGCAGGGCCTGCTCGACATCCTCGCGCCGGACGTCGTCGCCTTGAGCGACGGCGGCGGGGTCAAACACGCCCTGCTGCGGCCGGTCGTGGGCGTGGACAACGTGGCGCGTCTGCTGGCCGTCGGCTGGTGGAAACGGGACGCGGAAAGGTCGGTCGAGCCGGTTCAGATCAACGGTGGCCCGGGGCTGCTCATCCGTGTCGACGGGGAGATCGACGGCGTGCTGGCGGTGCGGGTCGAGAACGGCTTGGTCACCGGTGCCTACCACGTGCGCAATCCGGAGAAGCTGGCGAATGTGGAGCGGGAGATCACCGTCAGCCGCTGTTCAGGCGCCGAGGCGGCTGTAGATCCGGCTGGCCAGGGTGGCGGCCAGCTGGTTCAAGGCGCTCCAAGGTTCATCGAGCGCGAACCGGCCGAGTAGTTCCGCCGCGGCGTAAGCCTCGGCCTCGGAGAGCAGTGGCGCGCGCTGGTCCTGGAGCCCCTTCTCGACCAGCCGTGACAGCGCTTCGGCGTATTCCTCCAGGTCACGCACCACAGCCAGGCCGTACCGCTCGTCGAGCGAATCCCCGGCGAGGTCGTCACTCATGGTCGTCTCCCCTTCTGCGTTCACCCGTCCGATGCGCTCCAGAAAATCTATGCTGGCTGGGGTAGACATTCAACGCCGGGTGTGTGTAATGTTCTCCTTGTACCGAGAAAGACAACGTCAAGCAGGCGCGGGAGATGACGTAACTACCCGCGAGGTGAGACAAGCCGGTCAGGCGGCACGGGGCCGATCAAGGAACAGGTCCCGGACGGTGATCGGGAGCAGGATCTCAGGGCCGGGTTGTGAAGAAGGTTCGACCAGGTAGTGCCGGCCCTGGAAGGAAAGTGCAGGACACGGGCGGAGCGGTCGCGCCCGTGAAGAACATGTAGTCGCAGTAAGTCAGTAGTGCAGTAAGTCAGTAAGTAAGCAGTGCAGTTGCAGGACCGGTCAGGTGGCCGGAGCCGATCAGTGAACAGGGCTCCGGGCAGTGACCAGCGGCGTCAGCGTGCTGGGACCGATCAGTGAAAGGGTTCCGGCAGTGGCGCTCGCGGCAGGTGAAGTAGCAGTACCCAGCAAGGTGAAAACACAGGAAAGAAGGGAACGGCGACATCATTGGATCGCCCGCAGCGGCAAGGTATCGCCGCGCGGGTGCCGTAGTTCCATCGAGTACGGAGGTGGTTCGCGGTCACGAATCAGCGATCCCCGCGCACTCCGGTTGTTCACCGGACGCGGGTGCAGGAAGCCGGCGGTCGCGCCGGTAGACGATGGTGAAACCCAACCCTGAGGACCCCGGGTGCCGTTTCGGCACCCGGGGTCCTTTGTGATGTGGAGGTGGAATGATCCCTGACCAAGAAGGACCGGCCACGCCCAGCGGGGCCGACAGGTTCGATGACGAGCACTACCCCGCCTACACGATGGGCCGTGCCGCCGACATGCTCGGCGCCACTCAAGGCTTCCTTCGCAGCCTCGACGAGGCAGGCCTGATCACCCCGCAGCGTTCCGCCGGCGGCCATCGCCGTTACTCCCGGCATCAGCTTCGCCTGGCCGCGCGAGTGCGGGAACTGGTCGATCAGGGCACCGCCGTCGATGCCGCCTGCCGCATCGTCACCCTTGAGGATCAGCTCCACGAAGCCCGGCGCGTGAACGCCGAACTCCGCGCCGAGGACTGAAAACCCTGCTGAGAACGCCCTTGTCCGGACAGGACGAGGGCGTTCGAGCGTGGATGTCGAGACGGACGGCACGGCTCCGACCCCCTCCTGAAGCGCCGGACAGCGGCGCCCCAGGAGCGAAGGAGGCCTTGCGATGAGCAAGGTGGTGCTGGACGTGTCGATGTCGCTGGACGGATTCACCGCCGGACCGAACGTGCGGGCCGACGAGCCCATGGGTGACGGCGGCGAACGACTGCACGAATGGATGGCCGGTGCAGGGCCCGACGCCCGCGTCCGCGACGAAGTGAACGCGATGGTCGGGGCGACCGTCATCGGAAGGCACACCTTCGACCTCGGTCTGCGGCCGTGGGGCGGAACGCCTTGGCCCGGCGTCCCGAGTTTCGTGGTCACCCACCGGACCAGGGAAGACCTGCTCGGCGACAACGGCGGCACGTTCGCCTTCGACGGACTGGAGGCCGCGGTCCGGCGTGCCAAAGAAGCCGCGGGCGACAAGGACGTACTCGTGCTGGGCGCCGACGTCGCCGGGCAACTGCTCGCCTTGGACCTGCTCGACGAGGTCTACCTCCACCTCTCCCCAGTGGTGCTGGGGCAGGGGACCGCCGTGTTCGCCGGGCACCTTGGCGAGCTGGTCCCGCAGGGCGAACCCGTCGCCGGGACCGCTACCCACCTGCGCTATCGCGTCGGGCGGCTACCACGGGAAGGCCGGACGGAGAACCGCTGAAACCGGTTCGAGGTCGGTGACGAGGCCGTCGAGTTCGCCGGGGCTCAAGGCGATGTACGGCGCTTCCGCGAGCTTGTCGGTCAGCGCTTCGACTCGTTCCTTCGTGGCCCGGCCGTCTGCGGTGAGCCGGCCGTCGGCCCCGACCAGGCCGCGGTCGCGCATACCGTCGATGACCGCGGTCAGCTGCGCGGCGGGGAGGTGGCCGACCCGGCCGAACTCCTTCGCGGGCATGTCGATGGACAGGGCGTGCAGCACGTGGGCCTCGGTCCCGCCGATGCCCTCGGTCACCAAAGCGACGGTGTGGCCGTCGCCGCGATGCTCGCGCAGCAAGTTGGCCGCGTGCCACAGCCTGGCCACCGGCTCGCGCGGGACCGGAAGCGTGCGGACAGCGGCGTAGAGGGCGCGTCCCTCGATCGGTGCGCTGGTCGCCGCTTTCATCAGGAGGTCGCCGGCGCGCGCGACACCGGGGTCGTCGGCGAGGTCGCCGACGATCCGACGGATTCCGGCGACGCATCCCCGCTCTCGGGCGGCCAGCGCTTCCTCGGGCGTGGTCAGCTCCCAGACCTTCGGGAGGTGGCGTGCCACCTCGCCGGGGGCGAAGTTGTAGAAGATCGCGTGGATCACCTCGGCCGGAACCGACCGGCCGAACGGCGCGGCCCGCCCGGCGAAGTAGGCGTCCCACTGATTGCGCAGGCCCAGCGCCATCAGGGCCTCGTCCGGCTCGTCGGCGAAGTAGGGCACCAGGCCGATGGGCTCGACCAGGTCGTACATGCGGCGGGCGACGGGTTCCGGGTGCGACATTCTCATCCCCTGTGGTCGTGGCGGCGCCCTCGTGGCGGCCGCTCACTTACTCCACGAACGACTCATCCGGGATTCGACATCGGGCCTCGCACGGCCTGCCGACGCCTTATTGAGGGCGAGTTACGCGTCCAAACACGCGAGTTACGCGTCCAAACACGCGAGTCACGGCTTAGCTCCGCCCACCCCCCCGAACGAACGGGCGCGAAGCGCCCTTCACCGCATCAGACGCGACGAAGGACGCCTTCACCTCACCGCCGACCCCACCCCACGACCACGACACCCCTCACTAACCGAGCACCGAAAGCCCGTCCGCCACGACGACGCCGTCGTGCAGGACCGTGCGGTCCTTGCCGCGGTCCATCACCGCGCTCGTCGGGGTCTCACCGTCCACCAGCACCAGGTCGGCGCGGTCGCCGACGGCCACGCCGGGCCGGTCGGCGACACCCGCGAGCCGCGGGACGTCGTGGCTCATGATCGACGCGCCGCCCATCGTGGCGACGGCCAGCGCCATCTCGATGAGGTCGTCGCGGCGGAAGCCGTTCGTGAAGGCCAGCTGCCAGGTGCGGTCGAGCAGATCGCAGTTCCCGTACGGGCTCCAGTAGTCCCGCTGGCCGTCCTCGCCGAGGCCGACGCGCACGCCCGCGGTCGTGAGGTCCGCGAGGGACAGCTGGCCATCGACGGACGGCGCGACGGTCGCCATCGCGATGTCCAGCTCCGCGAAGGTGTCGATCAGGCGGCGGCTCACCGATTCCGAGATCGAGCCCAGTTCGTACGCGTGCGACATCGTCACCTTGCCGCGCATGTCCAGCGCGCGGACCCGTTCGATCACCAGGTCGGTCGAGAAAACGCCGAGGTGACCCGGTTCGTGCAGGTGGATGTCCACCTCGACGCCGTACTTCTCGGCGAGCCCGAACACGACGTCGAGATGTCCCTTTGGGTCCTTGTCCAGTGAGCACGGGTCGATCCCGCCGACGACCGTGGCGCCCGAGCGCAGTGAGGCCTCCAGCACGTCCACGGTGCCGGGCTCGCGCAGGATGCCGGCCTGCGGGAACGCCATGATCTCGACGTCCGCGTGCTTGGCGAAGCGCTCCTTCGCGGCGAGTACGGCGTCGAGCTTCTCGAGCCGGCAGTCGACGTCCACCTGCGCGTACGTGCGCACGCGGGTGGTGCCGTTGGCGATCATCCGTTCCAGCGTCCCGGCGACGCGTTCGGGCAGCGGGACCTCGGCTTCGCGCCAGTTCTCGCGGTCGTTCAGCATCATCGCCCACACGCCCGGCGCACCCGTATGCGGCCGGAACGGCAGGCCGATCCGGGTCGAGTCCAGGTGGACGTGCACGTCGCTGAACGACGGGAACAGCAGCCGCCCGCGCCCGTCGACCGTGTCGGGTGCCGTCGTGGCGGCGGGATCGTGCGGCCGTACCGCGGTGATCCGGCCATCGGCCACTTCGACGTCGCTGTGCTGTCCACCCCACGGGCGGACGTCACGGATCAACACGGTGAACACCTTTCTCGACGCACTCCTTTGGTATACCAAAGCGGGGGAGCTGGAGCAACGTCAGGTGACTCACTTGGTGTGCCGGTACGGGCGGGTGTGCCCGGTTTCCGCGTTGTGCTTGGTGATGTCGTCGATCCCCATCTTCTCGAGCCTCGGGTACTCGGTCACGTCGAACACGTTGTCGTCGCGGCGATGCGGGTAGACGTCGTGTCCCTTGCCCGGCCAGTAGGGGAAGACCACGTGCGTGTCCTTGTTGGAGTTCTTGGCGAAGGTTTCGGAGACGTAGTCCCATTTCTCCTGGACGAGCGGTTTCCTCGGGTCGTTGGGATCGTTGATCCACCCTGGCATCTTGACGTTGTTGTCCTTGAGCGTTCCTTCGAGGGTGTTGCCGCCGTTCTGCTTCGCGATCTTGGTGGCCTTCTCCTCGACCGAACCGAGGTACTCGTCGTCTTCCCCGCGTTTGCGTTTCTTGGTGCCGCCGGACCAGAAGAAGTGCTTGTCCGCCTTCAGGATCTCGTCGAGTTTCGGCTTGAACTTGTCGAATTCCTCCTTCGACATCTTGTCGACGTTGATGGGAGGTTTCCTCGGGCTCCTTCGCAGCGGCGGCGGCTGCGCACTGGGGCCGGCCGGCTGGGGCCGCTGCTGACTGCCCGGCCCGGTCTTGCCGCAGGAACCGGCCAGGCCGAGCGGGTCGCCGATGAGCAGCGGCTGCTCGACATAGCCGACGGGGTTGGCCGCGGCGGCGAGTCCGAGCGGGTCCTGGCTGAGGTACCGCGAAGTTCGCGGGTCGTAGTACCGGAAAACGTTGTAGTGCAGCCCGGTTTCCTCGTCGCGGTGCTGGCCGGGGAACGCCAGCGGCATCGCCGCGGTGTCCGCGCCGGGCAACGGCACGCCCCAGAAACTGCTGCGGTCCTGCCAGACCAGCGTGCCGTGCTCGTCGAGCAACTCGGTCGGCGTTCCCGCGGGCGACGTGATCACGGCACGGAACACGGCGTCTTCGAGAGCGCCGGTGCGCTCGACCTGGACGACGGGACGGTCGTCGTCGTAGCGCTCCCAGGTGAAGAGCCGGTAGGACTCGTCGGCGGGGTCGTAATCCATCCGCTCGACGACGTTCATCCCGCTCCACAGGAACCGGACGTCGAAGGTGAGCTCGGCTTCCCCTTCCGGGCCGAGCAGCCAGCGGCGTTTGGCGAACCGCCGCCCGAGCGGGTCGTAGTGGTAGGTCCAGAACGCGCCGTCGGGTGTGCGCGCGGAACGCAGCCGGTCGAGGTGGTCCCATTCGTAGACGCACGACCGATCGGCGGTGACCCTGCCCCGCTCGTCATCGCTGTAGTGGGTCTCGTCGACGGCGAGGTTGCCCGCCGCGTCGTGGGTGAACCGTTCGACGCCGGCGGGTCCGCGCGCCTCGCTGACCCGGCCCGCGGGGTCGAAGGAGAGCTGCCATGGCCGGATCGCGTCGTCGACGGCGGCGAGCCTGCCGTCCGGGCGGTAGCGGTAGACGCGCCGCCCGACACCCGCGATGTCCTCTTCGGCGAGCCGGTCTTCCGCGTCGAATCGGCGCCGGAGCACCACGGTGCCGTCGACGCTGCGCGTGATCTCCCGTCCGGCGGCGTCGTAGGCGAAGCCGACCTCGTGACCGGCGATCCGCAGGGAACTCGGCAGTCCGGCTTCGCTGAAGCGCCACTCACTGTCCACACCGGACGATGTGCGGCGGACGAGCGTTTCGCCGTCGTGGCGCAGGCACACGCCGAGCCCGTTGATCGTGTCGACGACGACCTGATCGCCGTCGTGGACCAGTTCGACCCGCGACTCGGTGTTCTCGGCGACGGTCATCCTGCCGAGCGCGTCGTATTCGTACGACGTGACGTCGTCCGGGGTACGCCGGGCGACGATGTTGCCCTGAAGGTCGTAGTCGTACTCGGTCGCGTCACCCGTGCCGTTGGTCATGCGGAGCAGCTGGCCCGCCGCGTCGTAGGCGTAGCCGATCCGGCGGCCGTCGTAGTCGACCTCCTCGACGAGCCTGCCCGCGGCGTCGCGGACGTATTGCCAGGTGAGGCCGTTCGGGTTGGTCACCGAGGTGAGCCGCAGTTCGCCGTCGTAGGTGTACAGCGTGCGCGCGCCCGCGGCGTCGGTCTCCTCCATGACGAGACCGAACGGGCCGTACTTGCGGCGCCGCGCGGCGCCCGTCGCGTCACGGTGCTCGACGACGTGACCTTCCGCGTCGTGCACCCACGTCTCGCGACCGCCGTGCGGGCCGAGCCGCCAGGCACGGCGGCCGTCGGCCGTCCAGCCGAGCCGCGCTTCGCCGCCGGAAGCCGTGTACGTGAGACGCGGGCGGCCGAACAGGTCGCGGTCGCCGGGGCGGTCCGTCACGGGTTCGTCGTCGAGCGGATTCGGCGCGTCCGGGATGTGCACCGGCAGCCCGGTGCCCGCCAGGGTGGTGGCCGGATCGAATTCGGGGACCACCCGCTGGGCTTCGCCCGCCGACAGCCGGACCTCGCCGTCGGCGGCGGGCGCCAGCCGCACGGTGGAGCCCGCGGGGCGGTGGACGGCCACCAGTTCGCCGTCGTCGCCGTACTCGTAGCCGGTCTCGCGGCCGAGTTCGTCCACTTGGGACAGAAGCTCGTCGCGCCGGTTCCAGCTGTAGCGCCGGGAGTTGCCCAGCGGGTCGACGCGTTCGATCAGCTGTTTGGCGTCATTGAGGCGATACGTCCACGTGTGGCCGAGGGCGTCGGTGTGCCGGGTCGTGCCGGGCTCGTAGACGAAGGTCGCGTTGTAGTAGCCGTTCGCGCCCACGGCGCGGACGCAGCGGCCGGCGTCGTCATAGACGTAGCGGTACCAAGTGCCCGTGCGGTCGCGCCAGCCGACGAGGCGGTGGCTGAAGTCGTAGTCGAGTGCCATGGGGCGACCGGCGTAGTCGGTGACCGTACTCAGCTGGCCGAGCCGGTTGTACGAGAAACTCACCAGCGGCGGCTGCCCCGGAGCCCCGAGCGCGACGATCCGCCCGTTCGCGGTGCCGATCGCGAGTTCGACGCCGTCGTCACGGCGGATGCTCGCGGGCGTGCCATCGGCCGCGTAGCCGAACTCCGTGCGGCTTCCGTTCTGTTCGATGGCCCTGAGCGGCAAGACGCCGCGGACGCCGGCGAAGAGCAGCTCGCGATCGCCGATCGACAGCCGGTAACCGTCCGGAGCGCGGCGCAGCCGGTGGCGCGGACCCTGCTGCGGCAAAACGGGTTCGTGGGCCGGGATGGGGTAATCCAGCACCATCCCGTCTTCGGCGTAGAACCGGATCCGGTCGCCCGCGAAGACCAATCGCTGGTCCATTGTGGACGTCCAAGATGGACCGAACCATCGGCCGGCGCCGTAGGACGACAGATGCGTGCGGGAAAGCTCCAGATCCGCCGCGTCACCGGGCAGCGTCACGTCGACCTGGGTCATGACGACCTCGCCGGTCGCGACGTCGACGGGGTCACCGCAGTAGTTCTTGGAATCCGACGATGTCGACCGGTCGCCGTTGCCGTCCTTCTTCGTGGAGTCGTTGTTGCCGCCCCGGTCGCGGGTGCCGCCGTTTCCGGTGCCGCTGGTGTTCGTCTGGTCGTTGTCGTTCTTGGTGTTGTTGCCCTTGTCGTTGGTGTTGCCGTCGCCGCCCTTACTGCCGCCGCCACTGTTGCCGTCGGCGCTGGAGCTGGTGGTGCTGTCGTCGTCCTTGTCCTTCTTGGGGTCGATCCCGCGATCGTTCCCGCCCTTGGTCTTGGGCGGCGGCGGAGCGTCCACCTTGCCGCTTTGGAGTTTGCGCAGCGCTTTGGCGGCGTCGTCGAAGAGCGTGTCGGCCTTCTTCAGCAGCGGCATCAGGCCCTTGAGCGCCTTGACGAGCTTGGTGGTGAGGTCGGCGATCTTCGACGCGGTCTTGGCGACCGCGGTCACGACCTGCGGCACCACCCACGTCAGGCCGATGCCGAGGGTGAACAGCACCTGCAGCGCCCAGCTGATGAGGTGGCCGACGAGTTCGGCGATGATGTCGCGGACGAGCGTGCGGACTGCGGCGACGACCTCGCCAGCGGTCTTGACTCCGCTCGAGGCTCCTTCGCAGCCCTTCTGCGCGGCGGTGAGCACGGTGACCGTGTCCTGGGACCGTTCGCGGTAACGGTCGGCGGCGTCGCCCGCCCACGTCTGCAGGTCGGCCTTGACCAGGTCGGACAGATCCGTGCCGATGGCGCCGAGTTCCTTGGCGATGTTGGACCAGGTCTCGGCCTGCGCCTTGATCTGATCCGCGTCGCCGGTTAGGGCGTCGAGCGCGTCGGAGAGCGGGCCGACGTGTTCCAGCAGCCAGCCGACGCCCGCGGCGAGGATCGAACCGAACGGATCCATGGCCATCGACAGCGCGTCGAGAGCGGTCCCGACGGCACCCATCGCGACCGCGGCCCAGTCGCCCTTCTCGATGCCCTCTTTGAGGTCGATCGCCGATTCCAGCAGCGGGACACCGGAGTGGCCCTTGGTGGAGTCCTGACGTTCAGCGACCAGCGGATTCGCCATTTGTGCCGTCTTTCTGCCTCGGGACCCTCGCCGACTGGGCAGCTGATTTCTACCACCGCCGCGCTCCGGTGCCCCTGTGCGGAAAGGATCTTTGTCCGCGCGCCGGGAGGACGACCCCTACGGGCAGGGTCTTGCAAATTCTGCGATGTGGAAGTTAACCTCCGCAGATTGAAATTGCCCCGCATCGCTCGCTTCGACGGAGAGGCGGATCCATGGTGAAGAGGACGCAGGCCGAACCGGCGGCAGGCGGCAGGCCCGAGGACGAACGGCTCGGGATCGGCAAGAGTTTCACTTACGGCATCCAGCACGTCCTGACGATGTACGGCGGGATCATCGCGCCGCCCCTGATCATCGGCGGCGCCGCGGGCGTTTCGACTGCCGAAATCGGGCTGCTCGTCGCGTCGTGCCTGTTCATCGGCGGTTTGGCGACGATCCTGCAGTCGTTCGGCGTGCCCTTCTTCGGCTCCCGGCTGCCGCTGGTCCAGGGCACTTCCTTCGCGGGCGTGGCGACGATGACCGCGATCGTGGCCGATGGCGGGCTGCCCGCCGTGTTCGGCTCCGTGATCGCGTCCGCGCTGCTCGGCCTGCTCATTACGCCGGTGTTCTCCCGGCTGGTGAAGTACTTCCCGCCGGTCGTCACCGGGACGGTGATCACCGTGATCGGGCTCAGCCTGATGCCGGTCGCGGCCCAGTGGGCGATGGGCAACAACACCAAGTCGCCGGAGTTCGGCTCGGTCTCCAACGTCGGGCTGGCCGCGATGACGCTGGCGATCGTGCTGCTGCTCAGCAAGGTCGCCGTCCCGGCCATCTCGCGGCTCTCGATCCTCCTGTCGATCGTGGTGGGCACCGTGCTGGCCGCCGTACTGGGCAAGGCCGACTTCTCCCGGGTCTGGGACGGCCCGATCTTCGCGGTGCCGACCCCGTTCGGTTTCGGCGCGCCGACCTTCGACGTCGCCGCCATCGTGTCGATGTTCATCGTCGTGCTCGTGACCCTCACCGAGACCACGGCCGACATGCTCGCGGTGGGGGAGATCGTCGGCACCCGGGTCGGCAAACGCCGGATCGGCGACGGGCTGCGCGCCGACATGGCGTCCTCGGCGATCGCGCCGGTCTTCAACGGGTTCATGCAGAGCGCGTTCGCCCAGAACGTCGGCCTCGTCGCGATCACCGGCGTCAGGAGCCGGTTCGTGGTGACCGCGGGCGGCGTGATCCTGCTGGTCCTCGGCATGCTCCCGGTACTCGGCAGGGTGGTCGCCGCGATCCCGTACCCGGTGCTGGGCGGGGCAGGCCTCGTACTGTTCGGCACGGTCGCGGCGTCCGGGATCAGGACATTGTCCAAAGTGGACTACAACGGGAACATGAACCTGGTGATCGTCGCGGCTTCCGTCGGGCTGGGCATGGTCCCGATCGCGGCGCCGGAGTTCTACCACCACTTCCCGGTGTGGGTCGGCACCATCTTCCACTCGGGGATCAGCTCCGCCGCGCTCATGGCCGTCGTGCTGAATCTGCTGTTCAACCACCTGAAGCCGGGCAAGGGCCGCGACCCGTCGGTGTTCGCGACGGCGACCAGGGTGATCGACTACTCCGATCTCAAGGCCTTCTCGCGGCTCAAGGACGGCGACAGGATCGTCGACGGCAAGATCGTGGACGCCGACGGCAATCCGGTCCCGGTGCGGGACGCGGACGGCAAGCCCGTGCCCTACCGGATCGGCTCCGAACCCGAAGGGCACTGACGCGACCGGGCACGGTGGGCGAGTTCGCCGACGATGCGTTGCCATGCCGGTGACGCCTCGGAGATCCGGGACACCACCAGCTCGCGGTATCCCGGCCGCCCGCCGTCCCGTTCGTGTTCGATCTCCCAGGCGTCCAGGTCTTCGATGAGCCGGTCGAGACGGGGATCGCGCGGATCCCAGCCGACCGCCTGGTCGCAGGCCAGGTAGACACGCAGCGTCTCGGGATCGTCGAAGGCGGCGTTCTTGTCCCGCAGCCGCTCCGGCATGGCGCGCGGATCCAGCGCCTGCATCAGGATCCACGCGTCACGTTCGAGCAGCACCCGCTGCTCGCTGACGCCGAGGCCGCGCATCCGCTCCAGGAGGGCGACCACGCCGGGCGGCAGGATGAGCCGTTCGCCGCCGGTCAGTTCGGCGATCCGGTGGCGGTTTTCGGTGAGCCGGTCGATCTTGCGCCGCAGTTCGGCGTCGATGCCGGCGATGGCGGCGGCGAACTCGGCAGGCTCCGCGTGCAGCAGCGCGTCGACGCGGGCCAAGGGCACCCCCGCGTCCGCGAGCGTCTTGATCCGGATGAGGTCCACCGCCGCCTGGGCGCTGTAGCGGCGGTAGCCGGAGGCGTCGCGTTCGGGCTCGGGCAGCAGGCCGATGTGGTGGTAGTGGCGAACGGCACGCACGGTCACCCCGGCGGTCGCCGCGAGCCTGCCGATCGTGAGCACCCGTCCTCCTGTCCGTACGACCCCCCGGCCCACCACGCTACGACGTCGCGGATCGCCTGGACCACGGCATCGGGGCGGTCGAAGCAGAGCCGGTGGTGGAGTGTGTCGAAGATCACCCGCTGCTCCCCGCGGGAGAACCCGCTCATCCGCTCGGCGTCCATCTTCGTCTTGGCCTCGTTGATCTCCTGCGACGGATGCCCGGCGTCGGTGCCGACGACGGTGAGCGCGATCGCCGGGACGTCGGGGAGGTCCGGCCCGCCTCGCAGTTCGTCGGCGAGCGCGACCAGCCCGGTGCGTTCAGCGGCACCGGCGCGGAGCCATTCGTCGCTCACCTTGGCCTCGATCAGCGGCAGGCCCACGTCGTCCGGGTAGCCCGCGCGCAGCTCGGCGTGCATCGCGCGGAGGGCCTGGCGGTCCGGCTCGGGTCCCGGCCGCTCGGCCTCGGCCAGGCTCGCCGCGGGCGGCATGAAGTCGTCCCAGCGGGGGTGGAGGGCGTCCAGGAAGACCAGCCCGGCCACCTCTCGGGGGTACAGCTGCGCGAACCGATGCGCGTAGAGGCCGCCGAGGGAGTGCGCTGCGAGCACATACGGGGCGGCGACGCCCTGGGCGAGGAGCAGCTCGCGCAGTTCCGTGGCGACCGCGGTGGCGCCGCGGGGCAGCGGGAGCGCGTCGCTGTAGCCCGTGCCGCCGCGGTCGTACAGCACGGCGGTGGTGAACCGCGCGACCTCCTGGTGGACACCGAAGTAGTCCAAGCCGACCGCGCTCGCCCCCGGCAAGAACACGACGGCGGGCCCGCCGTGGCCCGACCGGTGTACGAAAAGGCGGCGGCCGTCGATCTCCTGGAACTCTCCGAGCGGGGGTGTGGTCGTCATGCGGCAAGGCTCCGACCCTGACGCAGGGTCAAGGTCAAGCCCGAAGACGGCGGAAATCGGCGATCCGACGCGCCCGGCGACCCGCCGAGGGTGCCGTTGACCAGGCGATCTGTATTAATTTGGGACGGCGACGTGTGCATCTCGGCAAGACCTGCGACAATAGACGGCGAGATCGGGGCATCGAATGGGCTCAGACTCGCTATGAAGAGCAGGTAGAAAAGTATGGCTCAGGGCAGCGTTAAGTGGTTCAACGGCGAAAAGGGCTTCGGCTTCATCGCTCAGGACGACGGCGGACCGGACGTTTTCGTGCACTACTCGGAGATCCAGGGCAGCGGTTTCAAGTCCCTGGACGAAGGGCAGCGCGTCGAGTTCGAGATCGGCCAAGGTCAGAAGGGCCCGCAGGCCCAGCGCGTCGTCGCCATCTGACTTTCTTCACGCCGAAGGCCTCCATCCGTACCGGGTGGGGGCCTTCGGGCGTTTTCGGGTACCGATATCGTCCAAGCATGCTTGTGATCGTTCGTGAGCAGTCGTGCGGCCGGACGCGGTGAGCCGCACCGCCCTGGAGCCCGAGCAGGTCGGGCGGAAGGTGCGGTTGCGCGAGGTCGGTCTCCGCGACCGCCGGGTCCTGATGGGGTTCGACCGTGACATGGCCCGCGAGGCGACGCCGCTGATCGGTGGCGGACACCGGCACTGGGCCTCGCACCGTTCGGGATCCTCGGGCGACGACATCCACTTCGGCATCGAGACGGTGCGCGGCCGGATGCTGGTCGGGTCGGTCTGCACCATCGGCGCCGACCCGGTGACCGGCCGGTTCGGCTACGGCATCGGGATCGCCCCTCGTCACCAGCGCTGCGGCTACGCCACGGACGCCATCACCGTCCTCCTGGCGCATATGTTCGGCCGGCGCGGCTTCCGCAAATGCGAGGTCACCGTGTACGGCGGTAACCTCGCGTCGCTTTCGCTGCACGGCGGGCTCGGCTTCCGCGAGGAAGGCAGGCTGCGCGACACCGAGGTGGTGCGCGGCGAGATCAAGTACCTCGTGCGGATGGGCATCACCGCCGAGGAGTTCGCCGCCCGCCCGTCGGACGACCTGCGTGAACTCGGCAGGCGCGGCCAGCACCGGCGGCCCCGGCGCGGCAAGCACTGGCGCACGCCCGCCGCGGTCAGCGGCTGATCATCCCGGATTCGTAGGCGAAGACGACGGCCTGGACGCGGTCGCGGAGGCCCAGTTTCGTGAGGATCCGGCCGACGTGCGTCTTCACCGTCCCCGGCGAGAGGTACAGCAGTCCGGCGATCTCGGCGTTGGACAGGCCGCGCGCCAGCTGCTGGAGCACCTCGTGTTCGCGTCCGGTGAGCAGCGCGAGCCTGTCGTCCGGTGGCGACGTGGGCAGGCCGGTGACGACACGGTCGAGCAGCCGGCGGGTGACGGTGGGAGCCAGGGTGGCCTCGCCGCCGGCGACCACGCGGACGCCGGCGAGCAGATCCGGTGCCAGCGAGTCCTTGAGCAGGAAGCCGCTCGCGCCCGCCTGGAGCGCGGCGTAGACGTATTCGTCCAGGTCGAAGGTGGTCAGCACCAGGACGCGGGTGCGATAGGCCGCGGCGATCGCGGCGGTGGCCTCGACGCCGTCCATTTCGGGCATCCGGATGTCCATGAGCACGACGTCGGGATCGAGCTCCGCGACCAGCGCGACGGCCTCGGCGCCGTTCCCCGCCTCGCCGACGACGTCGATGTCGTCCGCGTTGTCCAGGATCATCCGCAGGCCGGTGCGCACGAGCGTCTGGTCGTCGGCGATGACCACCCGGATCGTCATGACGGCAGGGACGCGCGGACGGCGAAGCCGCGGTCCGGCCGTGGTCCCGCTTCGAAGGTGCCGCCCAGTACGTTCACTCGCTCCCGCATCCCTTCGAGGCCGTGGCCGGTGCCGGACGGCGCTTCGGCCGCGACGCCGTCGTCGGTCACCTCGATCCCCAGTGTCCCGGGCTCGTACCGCATCACGATAGTCACCGCCGCGTCCGGACCGGCGTGTTTCAGCACGTTCGTCAGCGACTCCTGCACGATCCGGTAGGCCGCCAGGTCCACTGTGGACGAAAGTGGCCGTGGTTCCCCTTCGACGTGGAAGTCGACCGGCGTGCCCGCGGACCGGATGTCGGCGGCCAGCCGCGGCAGGCGTTCCGCACCGGGCCGGGGTTCCCAGTCCGGCTCGTCCTGGCCGAGCGCGCCGAGCAGCCGCCGGATCTCGCTCAACGCGGTCCGCCCGGTGTCGACGATGGCGTCCAGCGCCTCCCGCGATCGCTCGGGCCGCCGCTCCAGTTCCGCCTGGGCGCCCTGCGCCTGCAGGACCACCACGGAAAGCGCGTGCGCGACGACGTCGTGCAGTTCGCGGCTGATCCGGCCGCGTTCGGCGGCCACGGCCAGCGCGGCCTGGGTGTCACGCTCGCGTTCGAGATCGGCGGCCCGCTGTTCCAGCACCGACAGCCTGATCCGGCGCTGCCGCGTGTTCAGCCCGGCCAGCCACGCAACGCCGAGCGACAGGCCGATAGCCGGAAAACCGCCCCAGTCCTGCACTTGATGGTCTTCGGCGTCGGTGTCGGCCGGTGCCAGGCGATCGATGATGATGAGTCGAGGTGGCGTCGGGCCCGGGGTCCGCGTGTTCGCTTCGGACGCATAGAAAGACCACGCTCCAGCGACGAACAGCCCCGCTGCCAGCAGGCCTAGCGAAAGCCGGCGCGATCCCCAGGCCGCGACGGAGAAGAGGCCGATCAACGCCACGACGTCGACGGGTTTGAGATCGTTGCCCATCGCCAGATGCAGCAGCGAGACCGTGCCTCCGGCCGCGAAGGTGATCGTGGGGTTCCGGTGCCGGACGAGCAAAGAAGCCAAGGCCACCAAGGAGGCCAGCCACCACTCGAAGCCCTCCGGGTCATCGGCGGTGACCACAGTGGACAGTCCGATGAGGAGGGTCAGGCCGCGGTCGACGGCTCTCGGGTGATTCCTGAGGAAGGCCAGCACCAGTCGAGCGTAATCCCGCATCGGGCGGCGCGGATCCCTCTTACGGCAGACCCCGGGATACGCCTTGCGACAGACGCGCGAATACGTCGCCGGGCTCCAGGGTGGGGGAAGGAAGATCCTCGACAGAAACGGAACGCTCATGAGAAGGCTTCTCGTCGCACTGCTCGCCCTCGCCGGCATGGCGGCCATGGCGAGCCCGGCCGCGGCGGCCCCGCGACTGACGTTGCCACCGCCGACCGGCTCGCATCCCCTCGGTTCCACCGACCTGCACCTCGTCGACACCTCGCGCAAGGACCCGTGGGTGCCGTCCGGGCCGCGCGAGCTGATGGTGTCGATGTTCTATCCGGCGCTGCTGCCGATCGGCCCGAAGCGGCCGTACCTCACCTTCGCCGAGGCCAAGGCGTTCCTGACCGAATCGGGTCTGCCCGACATCGACCCCGGCCTGGTCTCCGGGATCCGGACCAGCGCGAGGGTCGACGCCCCTGCCCGGCCCGGAAAGCGCGCGCTCGTCGTCCTGTCGCCGGGATTCGGCAAACCGCGCACGACGCTCACCGGGCTCGCGGAAGAGCTGGCGAGCAAGGGGTTCGTCGTCGCGCTCATCGGCCACAACTATGAGTCCCACGGCACGGCGTTCCCGGACGGCCACGTCACCGAATGCGCCGCGTGCGGCTCCGACTCGAAACTGCTGCCGCCGATCCGTTCCGCGGACGTCTCCTTCGTCCTCGACACGCTGACCAGGCCTTCGTCACCCTGGTCGCGGCTGATCGACCGGACCCGCATCGGCATGGCGGGGCATTCCATCGGCGGATACAGCACGCCGACCGCGATGGTCGACGACCAGCGGATCCGTGCGGGTGCCGACCTGGACGGCAGGCTGTGGTCGCCGATCCCCGCGTCCGGGATCGACCGGCCGTTCCTGCTGCTCGGCCGCGAGAGCGAGTACACCCCGGCCGGTCCGGACACGACCTGGGCGGGCAGCTGGCCGAACCTCACCGGCTGGAAGCGCTGGATCAGCGTCGCGGCGGCCGGGCACGCGTCCTTCACCGATGTCGGCGTACTCGGTGAGCAGCTCGGCCTGAGCCAGCCCGGTCTGCTCGGTGGCGAGCGAGGCATGGAGCTGACCAGGGCGTACGTCTCCGCGTTCTTCGACAAGAACCTGCGCGGCGGGCATCAGCCGCTGCTCGACGGGCCGGTGGCGGGCAACCCCGAGATCAAGTTCTGGAACTATTGAGGGGTAAGGCAAACGTGTCGTTTCTCGGGCGAGACGGCGGGCTGGGTGACGCGACACCGCACTCGCGTGTTCAGACTCCGCACTCCCGTGTGCGGCATCCAGGCACGCGAGTCACGACCAGCCGCCGAGGTCACAGCCGTCCCACTGCCACCAGGGACCACATCCGACGGTAGCGAAAGCCTCCTTCACTACCGTCAGGGTAGGCAAGGAGGCCCTCACTGCCAGGAGAACGCCTACACAGAAGCGACACCCCCCGCCACGACACGTTTGACTTGCCCTCAATAAGAGCGAGAGACGCCGGTGAGGTCTTCGGAGAGCTCCCAGAGCCGCGCGGCCTCACCGGCGTCGATCGCATACGGGCGCACGCCCACCCACTCGCCCTCTTCGGCGGCGACTTCGGCGACGTCACAGTCCTCGCAGTAGAGCCCGCCCATCCCGTCGAGCAGTGGCGACGTCGCCGCCCAGACCTGCGTGGCCGCGCCCTGCTCCGGCGACTTGAAGCTCGGGTCGGCCTGGTCGCCGTGCTCGTCGATCCAGCCGCGCTCGACCATCTCCTCCTGTCGCAGATGCCGTTGCAGGGGAGTGAGGATGGCACCCGGATGCAGGCTGAACGCGCGGATCCCGTGTTCGGCGCCGAGCGTGTCCAGCCGCACCGCGAACAGCACGTTCGCCGTCTTGGCCTGGCCGTAGGCGAGCCACCGGTCGTAGCCGCGCTCGAACTGGACGTCGTCCCAGCGCATCGGCGAGGAGTGGTGACCGGAGGAGGACACCGTGACGACGCGCGCGCCGCCCGCCGCCTTCAGCGCGGGCCAGAGCCGGTTCACCAGGGCGTGGTGGCCGAGGTGGCAGATCGCGAAATGCGACTCCCAGCCGTGGCCGACCCGCCGTTCCGGCGCGGCCATGATCCCCGCGTTCGCGATCAGCAGATCGACCGGGCGCCCGGTGCCGAGGAACCCGCGGGCGAAGGCCTCGACGCTGGTCAGATCGGCGAGGTCGAGCTCGCCGACCTCGGTGCCGGGGATCCCGGCGAGCGCGGCCTCGGCGTCGGCCGGACGGCGGGCGGGGACGACCACGTGCGCGCCCGCGTTCGCCAAGGCCCGCGTGGTTTCCAGGCCCAGCCCCGAATATCCGCCGGTGACGACGGCGACCTTGCCCGAAAGGTCGATCCCGCTCAGTACTTCCCCTGCGGTGCTGCGCGCGCCGAAGCCGGACCCGATCTTGTGTTGTGAGGTGCTCATGGGGCGAACGCTAGGAGCTAGAGGGCACTCTAGGACAAGCGCTATCGTCGGCGAGGTGACGGAACTCGCGATCGGCAAGGTCACCGAGCGGACAGGCCTCAGCGTGCACGCGCTTCGCTTCTACGAGAAGGAAGGACTGCTCGCTTCGCCGGTGAAACGGGACGCGAACGGCCGCCGCGTGTACACCGAACACGACGTCGAATGGCTGCTGAACTGCACGAAATTCCGGGCGTCCGGAATGCCGCTCGCCACCATCCGCGCCTTCGCCGAACTCGTCCGGCAGGGGCCGGGAAACGAGGAAAAGCGGCTGGAGCTGCTCCGGGACCACCAGAACACCGTCCGCGACCGGATCGCCGAACTGGCCGACTGCCTCGAACTGATCACCCGGAAGGTCGAGATCTACGAGGAGCATGTCGCGCGGGGGACGGCGAACGAGCTCTGGCGGTAGTCCACAGTGGACAGACGTTGCCACCCGATCGGTGCAACGTTTCACCTGGCGATGGGCAGGAACGCCCCCTAAGCTTTGCCGCTCGTGACCTGCGAGGTGAGGCGATGCGGTCCTTCGGCGCGATGGATCCGGTCAAGACGGCGATCGCCGGTCTCGCCACGATGGCCCTCGGGATGGCGGCGGCGCTGAACGCCGACGCCCTGCCGGTGATCGGCGGCGGCGTCACCTATTCCGCCGAATTCTCCGACGCGGGCGGGCTGCGCGTGGACAACGACGTCCGGATCGCCGGCGTGAAGGTCGGCAAGGTGGCCGAGATCGACCTCGAAGGCGATCGCGTGCTCATCTCCTTCCGGGTGAAGGACGCCTGGGTCGGCGACGCGACGAGCGCGTCCATTCAGATCAAGAACGTCCTGGGACAGAAGTACTTGGCGCTCGATCCGCGCGGCGAAGTGATCCTCGATCCGGGCGACCCGATCCCGCTGCGGCGGACCACCGCGCCGTACGACGTCCTTGAAGCGTTTCGGGATTTGTCGAAAACCGTCGACGCGATCGACGTCGATCAGCTCGCGAAAAGCTTCGACACGATTTCGGCGACCTTCGCCGATACGCCGTCCGACGTCCGCGCCGCACTCGACGGGATCTCGAAGCTCTCCGGCACCATCGCTTCCCGCGACCGGCAACTCCGGACGCTGGTCGCGAACACGCGGCAGGTCTCGCAGACCCTCGTCGACCGCGACGCCGAGGTCCAGCGGCTGATCCAGGACGGCAACGCGCTGCTGCGCGCGATCGCCACCCGGCAGCAGGCGATCAAGGACCTGCTCGACGGCTCGAAACGGCTCGCGACCGCGCTCGACGGCATCGTCGCCGACAACGACGGGCAACTCGGGCCGGTGCTCGAACAACTCGACCGGCTGACGTCGATGCTGCAACGCAACCAGGACTCGCTGGCCAAGGGGATCGCCGCGTTCGCGCCGGCGATCCGGGTGCTGACCAACGTCGCGGGCAACGGGCGCTGGATCGACGGCTACCTGTGCGGGCTCGTCCTTCCCACCTTCGGCCCGCTCAACGAAAAGGGCTGTTTCGACAAGTGACGGTTCGAGGGCTAAGTCGTGACACGCGAGATACGCCTCCAATCACGCGAAATACGCCTCTGATCACGCGAGATACGTGTTCGATCACGCGAGTTCGGTGTCGGGGCTACTCACGAGCCCCGGACCCGTCAGGGCTTCGTCCGCCGCAACCAGAAGAGCCCGATCACCGGCAGCACCAGCGGGATGAAGAGGTAGCCCTGTCCGTACACCGACCACACGGTGGCGTGCGGGAAGGCCTCGCGGTCGAAGAGGCTGAACGTGCCGACGGTCAGCACGCCGAGCAGTTCGACGCCGCAGGCGGCCAGCGCGATCCGCCACCATCCCGCGCCGCGGCGGGCCAGTGCCACGGTGGCCAGGAGGTAGACGACGGCCGCGAACGCGGAGAGCGCGTAGGCCAGCGGGGCTTCGTGGAATTTGGTGCTGATCTGCACGGCGGCGCGTGAGGTCGCCGCCAGCGCGAAGATCGCGTACACGGCGACCAGGATCCGTCCCGGGCCGGAGGCCTTGTCCGCCGCGGTGTCCACCGTCTTCTCCTCGGTTTCCTCAGGCACTGGCGCCCGCCCAGACCTCGTGCAGCCGGAGCACCATCACCGGGATGGCGAGGCAGGCGATGCCGAGGATCGCGGTGCTCGACCGGGTGCGCTCGGCCAGCGCCCAGAAGGTCCCGAGCGGGAGCACGACCAGGC
The DNA here is from genome assembly GCF_046549005.1 of Amycolatopsis sp. lyj-108. Classification (NCBI taxonomy): domain Bacteria; kingdom Bacillati; phylum Actinomycetota; class Actinomycetes; order Pseudonocardiales; family Pseudonocardiaceae; genus Amycolatopsis; species Amycolatopsis sp. lyj-108. The sequence continues at coordinate 269,526 of NZ_JAJPWQ010000002.1, forward strand.
AGCCGATCAGATACGCGAGATAGGTGGCCATGCTGCCGGGGCGGCCGCCGCCGATCAGCTGTACGACGCCGATCACGAGCTGAGCCACCAGGAGGAGTTCGACCACGGCGAGGCCGCCGAGCAGTGCGTTGTCCGGCAGCTTCTTGCGTGCGGACTGCACGAAACTCCATATCGCGACCAGCGTCGCGCAGCTCGCGACGGTCACCGCGAAGCCTGTGATCACGTCCGCCTCCTTGACTGCTCCACCGGCGACAACGTACCTCCGTGCCGATCTCCGCCGGCGGGCGACCGGTGGCCCGCGTGGCGGGCGCCACGAGGGGCGGAAGTGGTCCAGACCGCGGGTGAATAGATCACGAAGCGCGTTGGGGTTGGCGTTCGGCCAATTCGGCGGTGGTTATTGTTTTCGGCGCTTCGACCAGGGATTACGACGTCGGTCCGTTCCTGTTACACACCGACCGGGTGGTTGAAATCCGAGTTGATCTCACGCTGGGTACCCCTACTATTCGGTAGGTTTCGAATTCACGACCCTGAACAGCCCATGCGAACCCCCGGTATGGCGGATTGGCCGTTCGCTATCCGGCGGGTGGAATATTCTCCATCGCGATGGTGCACATGGCCCATCCGATTGGTGCCAAGGAGGGGGCGCTCGATGGACGTCCGGTACGAAGCGTATTGCTTCGCCGATCCTCTGTTCTTCGATGAGCAGCGGGAAAACGGGGACGCCGCCGACGATTTCGCCTCCCTGTTGCCCGCTCCCGAGTCGGGCTGGCGCACCGGAGTGCGCGGAGTATGGCGGCTGCTGCATCCTGATGCTCGAAACCTTCCCTTGCAGGGCTGGAAAATCCACGTGTCCGCAGGTTTGGGCAACGCCGAGCGTGTGCTCGTGAAGGTGCACGAGCATTGTGTCGAGCACGAGGTGGCCTACAAGCATCTGCGTTCGCGGGGCACCGTGCTGGCAAGGAATTCGAAATACGCTCCGCGTGACGGAAGCGGAAAGTTGCTCACTCTTTATCCAGCTGACAACAACGAGCTCGAGCGCCTTCTCGTCGAGTTGTCCGCGAAGCTCGACGGGGAACCCGGGGCATACATTCTCAGTGATCTCCGGTATGGTGCCGGGCCGCTCTACGTCCGCTACGGCGGATTTGCCGAGCAATGGGTCGAACTCGACGGCAAGCGGGTCCTCGCGGTCCGTAAACCGGACGGCACGCTGGTCCCGGATAAGCGCGAACCGACCTTCTCCGTACCTGACTGGGTGACGATTCCGGAGTTCCTCGCCCCTCATCTCGCAGCTCGCAAGGGAGGCGGCGCGGATCGGTTCCCCTATCAGGTGAAAAGCTCGCTGCACTTCTCCAACGGCGGTGGCGTGTACCTCGCCGACCGGAAGGCCGACGACGAGCGGGTGGTCCTCAAGGAGGCCAGGCCGTTCGCCGGCCTGGACCGCGACGAGGTCGACGCCGTCGAACGCCTCCGCCGCGAGCACGAGGTGCTGGACCGGCTGAAGGGCATCGACGGCATCCCCACCGCCTTCGACCGCTTCACCGTCTGGGAGCACCACTTCCTGGCGATGGAGTACATGCCGGGCGTCTCGCTCGGCAACTGGCTCGCCCGCAACTATCCGCTCACCCGGCGTGACACCACCGAGGCCGACATCGTCGCGTACACCGAACGCGCGTTGGCGCTGATCCGGCGGGTGGAGGCGATGGTCGGGGAGGTGCACGACCGCGGCATCGTCTTCGGCGACCTGCACTCCCAGAACATCCTGATCGACGGCGGCGACGGCGAGGACGGGAAGGACGACTCCGTCTCGCTGATCGACTTCGAGATGGCGTCCGACGTCGAAGCCGGCACGCGGCCCGCCCTCGGAGCCCCCGGTTTCCGCGCTCCGCGGGACCGGAACGGGTTCGAGGTCGACGAGTACGCGCTCGCCGTCCTGAAGCTCTGGATCTTCTTGCCGCTCACGACGCTCCTCGAGCTCGCTCCGGCGAAGCTGCGCGGGCTCGCGGACTTCGTCCAGCGGCGCTTCGACGTCCCGGAGGGCTACGCCGACTCGATCGTCGCCGAGCTCGCGCCCCGGAACGGCCCTTCGCTGTCGAGCGAGACCGAACTCGACCAGGACAAGCCGGACTGGGCGCTGGTCCGCAAGCAGATCATCGAGGCGATCCTCGCCAGCGCGACCCCCGAACGCACCGACCGGCTCTTCCCCGGCGACATCGAACAGTTCCGCGTCGGCGGAGCGTGCTTCGGCTACGGCGCGGCCGGCGTCCTTCACGCGCTGAAAACGGCCGGCGGCGAGCGTCACCGGGAGCACGAACGCTGGCTGCTGGACTCGATCCGCCGCGATCCGCCGGGACGACCGGGTTTCTACGACGGCTCCTACGGCATCGCGTACGTCCTCGAAGAGCTCGGATACCGGGACGAGGCCACCAAGCTGCTGTCGGCGTCGGCGACGCTGGTCGAGCAGACGACCGACCACGGTCTGGAAGGCGGCCTGTCCGGGATCGGGCTCACCCAGCTGCACTTCGCGGTGGCCCGCAAGGACAACGAGTTCGGCAGGCAGGCACTCGCCACCGCCGTCCGGCTCGCCGAAGCACTCGAAACCGCCGACCCGCCGGGCGACTTCGCCAGGGCCGGGCTGCTCAACGGCTGGTCCGGTGCGGCGTTGCTGTTCGTCCGGCTGTTCGAGCGCACTCGCGAACAGGGCTGGCTGTCCTTCGCCGACCAGGCGCTGGAGCGGGACATCGAGGAGTGCGCCGAGTCCGACGACGGCTCGCTGCAGGTCCGCGACGGCGAGACCCGGACGCTGCCCTACGCGGGTGTCGGCAGCGCCGGGATCCTCATGGTCGCCGAGGAACTGGCGAAGCACCGTCCCGACGCGAAGGCGTTGAAGAGCCTTCCCGGCCTGCGTGAAGCGTGCCGCGGCGAGTTCGTCATCCATCCCGGTCTGCTGTTCGGCCGGGGCGGGCTGATGACCGCGCTTGCCATGGGCGCCGAACCGGACCGGCCTGTCCGCGACGCCATCGACCTGCATCTTTCCCGGCTGGCCTGGTACGCGGTGCCGTACAAGGGCGGCCTGGCGTTCCCCGGCAACCAGTTGCTGCGGCTGTCGATGGACGTCGTCACCGGTGGCGCGGGCGTTCTGCTCGCCCTCGCCGCCACCCTGGACGGGAAGGCCGCACTGCCTTTCCTGTCCCCCCGAACTGCCGGTCGCTGACGATCGGCGGAAGAGAAAAACAACGAAAGGGAACATGATCATGGAACTGGTTCTCGACCTGCAGGCCATGGAAACCCCCGAGGTTCTCGAGGGCGGCGGCGGTGGCAGCCACGGCGGCGCGAGCAACCTCAGCCTGCTGGCCTCCTGCGCCAACAGCACGATCAGCCTGCTGACCTGCCACTGATCGCAGACTGATCACCGAGGGTGCGGGAGCGGCACAGGCCAAGTGCGCCGCTCCCGCGCCTTCATTTTGCCTTCCGGTTCATCTCGTTGGGATCACGGATCACGAAGTGGGACGTGAGCCCTTCATCGCCGGAACGAGGGAAGGAGTGAGATGGCGGGTTCCGTTGATCGCCTGCTGGTCACCGTGACCCTGCTCGATCGCCCCCGCCTGATCGCGCTGATCCTCAGCGCGCTCGCCGGGACGGCGGCGGGACTGCTCCTGCCCGGTGCGCTGGCGGCGGCGGTCGACGCCGTCATCGCTGGCCGTCCCAGCCTTCCCGAAGTCTCCTGGCTCATCGTCCTCGGTGTCACCGAGATCGCCGTCGGCCTGATCGGCGGGATCCTCGCCGCGCGGATGACCTCGTCCGCGACGGCCTGGCTGCGCCGCAAGCTCACCGACGGCCACCTCGCGCTCGGCACCCGATCGACCTTCGCCGACGGCGACGCGATCAGCAGGCTCACCGGTGACTGCACCGGCGCGGGAATGGTCGCCTCGGTCGTCGTCCAGCTCGGATCGACCACCCTGATCTCCGGTGGGGCCGTCGTCCTGCTCGCGCTGATGGACTGGCGGCTCGCGCTCGTCTTCCTCGGCAGCATCCCGTTCGGCCTGATGCTCGCGCGCACCCATCTGAGGAACACCGCCGACGACGTCCTCACCTATCAAGAGGTTTCCGGCGAACTGGCGGCGAGAATGGTCGACGCGGTCGCAGGGCTCCGCACGATCGCCGCGTCGGGCACCGCCGACCGCGAGGCCGAACGGGTACTGCGGCCGCTGCCGAAACTGAGCCTCGCCGGCCGCGGGATGTGGCGCACCCAGGCCAAGATGGTGTGGCGGTCCGGTCTGCTGCTGCCCGCGGTGGAACTCGCGGTGCTCGCCGCCGCCGGTTTCGGCGTGATGGAAGGCAGGCTGTCCGTCGGACAGGTCCTCGCGGCGCTCGGCTACGTCGCGCTCGGCATGGGCCTGATCACCCAGATTCCTTTGCTCACCACACTTTCCCGCGCGCGCTCGTGTGCGCGGCGGATCAACGAGGTGCTCGACTCGCCGGTCCCCGAACCGGGCGACCTCGGTGTCGTCGTCGGGCAGGGCACGCTCGAACTGCGCGGGGTCACGGTCGAAGGCGCGTTGCGGGACGTCGACCTGCTCGTGCGGGGCGGCCGGTTCACCGTGGTCGTCGGCCGGTCCGGTTCGGGGAAGTCCGTGCTGGTCAACGTCCTCGGCGGGCTGCTGATCCCGGACGAGGGGACGGCGACGCTCGACGGCCGCCCGCTGGAACGGCTGCGGCCGCAAGAACTCCGCGCGGTCGTCGGGTTCGCCTTCGAACGGCCGGCACTGCTCGGCGCGACCATCGGCGACGCCGTCGGCTACGGCTCGTGGGCGGGTGAGGCCGCCGTGCGTGCCGCCTGCCGGTCCGCCCAGGTCGACGACCTGATCGTCCGGCTGCCGGACGGATACCGGACGCCGCTTTCGGAGACGCCGCTTTCCGGCGGGGAGGCACAGCGGATCGGGCTGGCGCGCGCGATCGCGCACGCGCCGAGGGTGCTCATCCTCGACGACGCCACGGCCAGCCTCGACACGGTCACCGAAGCCGCGGTGGAAGAAGCGATCGAACGCACCCTGCCCGGCCGGACGCGGGTGGTGGTGACGCATCGCGCGGCCACCGCGTCGCGGGCGGACGCGGTGGTGTGGCTGGAAGACGGCCGGGTCCGCGCGATCGGCACGCATGACGAGCTGTGGCGGAATCCGGCTTATCAGGCGGTTTTCACCGGCTCGGGGGCGGAGTAGAGGTGAGCATCGAAAACCGGACCGAGCACGACACGAACCCGCCCCGGCCGAAGGCCCCGCTATCGCGGCGGCGGGGCGCCCTGCCGGCACGACGCGCGACGGCCCGAAATGGGCGCCCTGGCGACGCGATGGCGGTCGCGGGTTCGCCAAGGGTCACCGAGGCTGCGCAATGAGCGTCTGGGGGCTCTACCGCTCGGCGCTGGCCGGGCAGTGGAAGGGCGGCTTGGTCCTGCTGGCGTGCTCCGTGCTGGAAAGCGCGCCCGCGTTCTTGTCCGGTCGCCTGGTCGAACTCGCGGTTGACGAGGGGTTTGCCGCGGGTCGGCCGGGCACCGGACTGCGTTGGCTCGCGGTCTTCGGGCTGGTCGCCGTGATCGGCGCGCTGGGGTCACGGCTGGTGTGGCATCAGCTCGGCAAGGTCGTCGAGCCGTTGCGCGACGCGCTGGTGACCGCCGTCGTCCGCGGGGTCCTGCACGATCCCTCGCCGCCGCGGAACCAGCCGGACGCCAGCGGCGTCGCCCGCATCACCCAGCACGTCGAAGTGGTCCGCGACGCCACGGCCGGGCTTCTGGTGCAGGCACGCGGGATGATCGTGACGACGGTGGCGGCGCTGGCGGGGCTGTTCACCGTCGCCGGCTCACTCGCGCTGATCGTCTCGATCCCGGTGGTGGTCGCGGTCGGAGTGTTCGCCTGCCTGCTCCCGTCGCTGGCCCGCCGTCAGCGGGCGCTCGCGCTGGCCGACGAGCGGACCGCCGAGGTCGCGGGCGCGTCGCTGTCCGGTATGCGCGACGTCGTCGCGTGCGGCGCGGAACCCCTGGCAGCGCTGGAACTCTACGACGCCGTCGACACGCAGGCGGATGCCGCCGTGCGGGTGGCGCGGTCCGGGGCGGCCAGGACGGTGGTGATCGCGACCGGCGGTTTCGTGCCGCTGCTCCTGGCGTTGCTGGTGGCGCCGGGCATGGTCTCCGGCGGCACGCTCACCGCCGGCGCCGCGCTCGGCGCACTCGTCTACCTGGCGACGACGATGCAGCCGGCGCTGCGCGGGCTGGCCGCGACGGCGAGCACCGTGGTGCTGCGGCTGATCGTCGCGCTGCGGCGGCTCGCGGAGACCGCGCAGGCCGAACCGGAACCCGACGGCACGGCCGAACCCGACGGGACCGCGATCTACGTGCGCGACCTGACTTTCAGCTGGGGAGCGGCGGCGCAACCGGTGGTGCGCGGCCTCGACCTGCACCTGCGGCCGGGGGAACGGCTCGCGGTGGTGGGGCCGAGCGGGATCGGCAAGTCGACCTTGGCCGGGCTCCTGACCGGGATGCTCGAACCGCAGTCCGGCCGCGTGCTGCTCGGCGGGGCGCCGGTCCGGGAGATCCCGGCGGCGCTGCGCCACCGGATGGTCGCGTTGATCCCGCAGGAGGCCTACGTCTTCGCCGGGACCGTGCGGGACAACGTCGGCCTGTTCGCGCAGACCGCGATGGACGGCGAACTGGCCGCGGCGGTGGCCGCCGTCGGCGCGGAACCGCTGGTGACACGCCTTGGCGGACTCGACGGCGAGATCGGGCACGGAATGCTGTCCGCCGGGGAGGCGCAGCTGATCGCGCTCGCGCGGGTGTACGCGAGTGACGCGGGCGTCGTCGTCCTCGACGAGGCGACCTCGCACCTCGACCCGCCCGCCGAAGCCCGCGCGGAGCGGGCGTTCGCCGAGCGGGGCGGGGTGCTGGTGGTGATCGCGCACCGGCTGACGTCGGCGTTGCGCGCGGACCGGGTCCTGGTGATGGACGGGAAGGAGACCGCGCTGGGCACCCATCTCGAACTCATGGACCGGTCCACGCGCTACGCCCAGCTCATGCACGCGTGGGCGCCGCGGCTACCCCAGCCCAGTGCGCAGTTCTTCCAGCGCGCTCCGGAGTAGACCTTCGACGGGGACCGGGCGCCGGGACTCGCGATCGACGAAGACGTGCACGAAGTGCCCCTCCGCGATCACCGTCTCCTTCGAGTACATCCCGACCTCGTAGCGGACACTGGACCGGCCGAGATGCCCGACCCGCAGGCCGACTTCGAGGTCTCCGGGGAACGACACCGAAGCGTGGTACTTGCACTGCGATTCCACGCACAACCCGATGATCCCGCCGGTTTCGATGTCGAGACCGCCGCGTTCGATCAGCCAGGTATTGATCACGGTGTCCATCACCGAATAGTGGACGACGTTGTTGACATGCCCGTAGACGTCGTTGTCCTTCCACCGCAACGGAACCGTCTGCCAGTGCGGGTACTCGTCGTTCACCACAGCGTCACCGACTCCCGCAGGATGACGGCGAGATCCGCTTCGGACGCCTCACGCGGCGCCGTCGCCAGCAGGCGTTGTTGTTTCACCGTGCCGGAAACCAGTGAGTCCACATCGGACTCGGTGTAGCCGACGGCGCCGATCCCATTGGGGATCCCGATCTCCCGCATGATCTGCCGCAGCACCGCGGGCAGGTGGTCCCGCAGATCGCCCGGCCATTCGTAGTCCGGCGCGAGCAGCCGCGCCACCCGCAGGTGCCGGTCCGGGGCGGCGTCGAAGGTGAACCGGAACGCCGCCGGCGCCGTCAGAGAGACGGCCATCCCGTGCGGCACCATCGCTTCGTCACCCGGATACCCGGACGGATGGAACTCCCGGACCTGCCCGGCGATCGGATACGCGTTGGCGTGCGGGATGTGCACCCCGGCGTTGCCGAAGCCGAGGCCGGCGAACGTCGCCGCGAGCGCCATCGCCTCGCGTGCCTTCATGTCGGAGCCGTCCCGCACGGCCGCGGGCAGCGCCCACGACAGCAGCCGCAGCGACTGCTCGGCGAACATGTCGGCCAGCGGATTCGAGCCACAGTAAGGAACCCGGTCCTCCGGGCGCTTCCGGTCGAACTCGGTGTACGGCTTGGCCGTGTAACTTTCCGCGGCGTGACAGAGGATGTCCATCCCGCTCGCGGCGGTGACCTCGGGCGGCTGCGAGACCGTCAGCCTCGGGTCGACCACGGCGAGGCTCGGCCGCATCCGGAGATGGCTGATGCCGCTCTTCACCCGCAGTGACAGCACGTCCAGTACGCAGACGGTGGTGCTCTCCGAGCCGGTCCCGGTGGTGGTCGGCACCGCGACCAGCGGTTTCAGCGGCGAAGCGGGCGCGCGGCCGCCGCCGACCGGGGCGTTGACGTAGTCCATCAGATCGCCGTCGTTGCTGGTCAACAGGTTCACCGCCTTCGCGGTGTCGATGGCCGAACCGCCGCCGACGGCGACGAAGGCGTCCCACTCGCCCTGTCCGCGGGCGAAGTCGACGGCCTTGCGCATGCTGACGTCGGTCGGCTCGACGTGCACGCCGTCGAAGACGACGGCTTCGATGCCATAGGTCTCGATGCCTTCGGCGATCCGTTGTGGCCAGCCCGTCGCGGCGACGCCCGCGTCGGTCAGGACGAGCACCCGGCGGGCGCCGTACTGGGTGAGGTCGTAGCCGATCTCGTCGCTCGACCCGGTGCCGTACTTCAAGGCCGGTGCACCGTATGTGAAAACAGTTTCACGTCCGGCGGTGGCTGAGGTCACGTTTTCGTGCTCCCTTGCTCGAACACGTTCCGAATTTCGGACATTCTCCCCGCTCCGGGGTTGCCGGAATCGGAAGATCGCTTGACGGCACCGATCACCGCCCGCCTAAGCTCTTCTCATTAGATACCAACCGGGAGCGTCCGTCGCCCAGACGGCCGTGAGGATCCTGACCGAGGCGCAGATCCACCGCGTGTACGCGGTGGTGGGTGAGTCCTTCCTGGATCTGCTCGACGCGCTGCAACGCGAGCGGTCGATCACCTTCGTTTCGGCGAGGCACGACTCCGGCGCGGCGTTCATGGCCGAGGCCGAAGGCAAGCTCACCGAACATCCGGCGGTGCTGCTCGCCGGCCGCGGCCCGAGCGCGGCGAACCTCGCGATCGGCGTGTCCACGGCGTACCAGGACGAGAGCCCCATGGTGGTCCTCCTGGAGAACCCGCCGTCGGAACCCGGGCCGACGAGCGAGCTGCCCACCGCCGACCTGACCGCGATGCTCGAACCCCTCGCCAAGTGGACCGGCCGCGCGGAATCCCCGGACGAGGTCCCCGGCCTGCTGGTCGAGGCCCTGAACCGCTGCCGCGAAGGGCGGCCGGGTCCCACGATCGTCGCCGTCCCCGCCGACTTCTGGGGTGTTCCGTTCGATTCGGCCAAACCGGTCGCCTCCGTGCGCCCGCCGGCCACCGGCGCGCTCGGCCGGACCGCGGAGGCGGTCGCGCAGCTGGTCGACGAGGCCCGCTACCCGGTGGTGATCGTCGGCGGCCGGGCCCGCGCGGCACGCGACGAGCTGATCGCCGTCGCCGACGAACTCGCGCTCCCGGTGTACAACGCGTTCCGCCGTCAGGACGCCTTCCCCGAGAACCACGCGCGCTACGCGGGCCACCTCGGCATCGGCATCCCAGCGCGGCAGCTCGACGCGCTGGAACGCGCCGACCTCGTGCTCGCGCTGGGCACGCAGCTCGACGAGGTCACCACGCAGTCCTTCCGCTATCCGACGCCGTCGCAGACGTTGGTGCTGGTCGGCACCGGGATCGAGCCCGCCCGCCGCGGCGGCCTGACCTTCCGCGTCGACTCCGAGGTCGAGCCGTTCCTGCGGGAACTGCGCAACGTCGCCTCGCCACGGCAGCGGCGCGCGTCGGCCGCGAACGCCGCCGTGCACACCTTCATGACCCCGCCCGACACCAGCGGCGCCACCCGCATCCATCCCGCCGACGTCATCCGCGCGGTGCGCAAACTCGCGCCCGAAGACGCGATCGTGACCAGCGACGCGGGCAACTTCGCCCAGTTCATGCACCGCTACTGGTGTTTCACCGCCCCGCGCAGCCAGCTCGGGCCGAGCAACGCGGCCATGGGCTACGCCGTTCCCGCGGCGGTCGCGGCGAAGCTCGCCGAGCCGCGCCGGACGGTGATCGCGATGGTCGGCGACGGCGGCGCGCTGATGACCGGGCAGGAGATCGAGACCGCCGTCCGCTACCGGGTGCCGGTGACCGTCCTGGTGTTCCAGAACGGACTGCACGGCCCGCTCGCGGTGCATCAGGCGCGCAAACACGGACGGCTCACCGGGGTCACCGTCCCCGTCACCGACTTCGCGTCCTGGGCACGCGGCCTCGGCGCCGCCGGATACACCGTGGACGACCCGGTGGAACTGGAGCCGATCATCGCGAGCGCGCTGGTCCGGCAACGGCCGTGCGTCATCGACATCAGGACGGATCCGGACGTGGTGGCCCCGGACATCCGGCTGACGAGCCTCCTGGGCGCCGCGAGGCCGCAGCAGGGCGGCCAGTAGGCGCCGCCGCGCCGGCGACCGGGCGGTACTTTTCTCAGGGGATACACAGAAACCCTTGTCGGACAGCCTTCACCTGCTCCAAAAGGTGGGAAAGCGGTGACGACTCGGCCGACTTTCGGTCGCGGAGACCGGATTTTGTCGGTCGGCCGTGGCACAATCGCCGCAACACCGAGAGAGTCCGATATGGACCGAAGCGATCACCGGTGGGGTTGTTGGCACGCAGTACTTAACGTCGTACTACGAGCGTTGTGTTGACACTGGGAGAAAACATGGCTGACGAGACGAAGCCACAGGACAAGTCCGTTTCCGGCGTGGTGCCGGTGCAGTTCAGTGCGGACGCGGAGACCCACGACATCGCCGTCGTGCCCACGAACCGGGAGGCGTTGCGCCGTTCACCGTTCGGCGCCGAGGCACCGCTGCGCGCGGCGAGTGGCGAATAGCCGCGAGGGCCGGGCGGTGAGGAGCGGGGCCGCGAGGGTAGAGTGCGGGTCGGCACACCCGGGTGATGAGTCTTGTCCGCCTGCATAGGGTGTGCTTTACTGATTCAGGTCTCGTTTTTTGTGTTCGTGTTGGTTCACGCTCGCAGAACTCAGCGGGCGTAGTGTCTCCTCGTGTTTCCGGGGAAGCAAACCGTCTGGTCATGACCCGGGCTGCCGACGTGGCTTCCTGTTTGTTTGTGTTGCATATGGAGATTTTATGACTCAGGGCACTGTGAAGTGGTTCAACTCCGAGAAGGGGTTCGGCTTCATCACTCCCGACAACGGCGGCGGCGACGTCTTCGTGCACTACAGCGAGATCCAGGGCAATGGCTTCCGCAGCCTTGACGAGAACGCCCGCGTGGAGTTCGAGATCGGGCAGGGCGCGAAGGGTCCGCAGGCCACCTCGGTCACCGTGATCTGATCCAGGTTTTCCAAGCAGGGCCGTCTTCCCTCGGGGAGGCGGCCCTGCTGCTTTTCCAGGGCGGCCCGGTCGTGAGTGGCGATTCGGCGCACTCGCGTATCCAGACACGCGAGTTACGTTTCCAAGCACGCGAGTCACGCTTCTGAACACGCGAGTTACGTGTCTGAGCACGCGAGTCACGTTCCTGAGCACGCGAATCACGCCTCGCTCTACCCGCCACCGTGGGCCCAGTGGGCGAAGGCTTCCTTCGTCGCATCGCACGCGGTGAAGGGAGCCTTCGCCTCACTGCTGCCTCCGCCCACTCACGACACGCGGGCACCCACGGTCCCCGAACCCTGACGAAAGTCGAGGCGTCCGCCTGACCTTCGTGCGCTGCCTCGCGCCGCCCGTACCAGCGACGATCCAGCCATGAACGGTAAAACCGGCCGATGGATCGGTGGAGTGGCACTGATTCTCGCCCCGCTCGTCTGGTTCGCGGGCCTGTTGCTGCGCCATCTGGTGCTCAAGGACTTCACGCCGGAGCAAGTCGCGTGGTTCGACCAGCAGCCCTTCGCCGCGCCCGGTCAGCTGGCCGCGTACGCCGCGAACCCCGGCTTCGTGACGGCCGCGTACTCGGTCTTCCTGCTCGGAGCGGTCCTTCTGCTGCCGGCTTTCCTGATGCTGGCGAGGATCGTCGCGGCGAAGGCACCGGCACTGGCGGTCTGGGGATTCCTGCTGCTCGCGTTCGGTTTGTTCGCGCGGGTCTACTTCGCCGGCGTCGAGCTGACGTCCTTCGAGCTCGTCGACAAGCTCGGCCTGGACCAGGCGACGAAGCTGGTGATGGACGACTACGTCGACCTGTCCTACGGGTTGTGGCGGATCCCGGTCACCGCGTCGGTCGGCCAATACGCCGGCGGGCTGCTGCTGGCCATCGGGGCGTTCCGGGCAGGCACCTTCGGCGCCGGGCGGGCGCTGCTGTTCCTGTGGCCGTGCACGCTCTGGATGGGGGTGCTCAAGGAAAGCGAGCTCCTGAGCGCCGTCACCGCGGTGGCCCTCGCCCTGGCGCTCGTCCCGCTCGGGGTCCGCGTGCTGGCCGACTCTCAGGTGGGGGAGACGAGTCCCGCTTCGTAGGCGAGCACGATCGCCTGTGCCCGGTCCCGTAATCCGAGTTTCGCGAGTATCCGGCCCACATACGTCTTGATGGTCTGCGCCGAGAGCACCAGATCCGCGGCGATCTCCGGATTGGACCGCCCTTTCGCGATCAACCGCAGCACTTCCCGCTCACGTTCGGTGAGTACGTCGAACCTCGCCGGGGACGGCCGCGGAACCGGTGCGCTCGCCACGAAGTTCGCGATGAGCCGCTTCGTGACGGCGGGGGAGAGCAGCGCGTCACCGGCGGCGACCACTTCGATGGCGTTGATCAGTTCGGCCGACGGCGCGTCCTTCAACAGGAACCCGCTCGCGCCCGCCCGCAGCGCCTCGTAGACGTAGTCGTCCAGGTGGAACGTCGTCAGGACGAGCACCTTCGGCTTCTCGCCGTCGCCTTCGAGCAGCCGCCTGGTCGCTTCGAGACCGTCCATCACCGGCATCCGGATGTCCATCAGGACGACGTCCGGTGGCGTGCCCAAGGCGGAGAGGCCCGCGAGCGCCGCGATCCCGTCGCCTGCTTGGCCCACCACGTCCAGACCCGGTTGCGCGTTCAGCAGGCCGGCGAAGCTCTCCCGCACCAAGGCCTGGTCGTCGACGATGAAAACGGTCGTCACGCTTCGCCCACCCCCGGGAGATCCAGCTTGACGGCCACGCGGAAACCGCCGTCGGCCCGCGGCCCGGCCTCGTGGGAACCGCCGATCAGGGTAACGCGTTCGGCGATCCCGGCGAGGCCGGTTCCGTCGTTCAAAGCAGGCCCAGCAGGCCGTGTGGGCGGCCCGTTTTCGACGAGGATCTTGAGTCCGTCGGGTTCTCGCCGCACCTCGACGTCCACTTTCGCCCCCGGGCTGTGCCGGGCCGCGTTGCTCAGCGCCTCCTGCAGGATCCGGTACGCGGCCAGTTCGACCAGGGCGGGTACGTCGTCGCGGGCGGAGATCTCCGCGCGGATCTCGATCCCGGACGCCCGGCAGCCGTCGATCAGCGACGGCACCTCCGCGAGCCCCGGCTGCGGTTCGTGCTCGGGCTCGGCCTCCGTGTCACGCAGCACGCCGACCAGCCGCCGGGCCTCGTCGAGCGCTTCCCTGGCCGCGACCCCGATGGCACGGAACTCCTCCTCCGCGGCCTCGGACACGTCCGGGACGCGGTAGCGCGCGCTGTCGGTCCGCAGCGCGATCAGCGAGAGGTGATGGCCGATGATGTCGTGCAGTTCCCTGGCGATCAACGCGCGTTCCTGCAACGTCGCCCGTTTCGCCCGCTCCTCGACCGTCGTGCGCTCGGCCGCGTCGGCCTGCTCCAGCGCCCGGCGGCGTTGCTGCATCCCGTATCCGGCCACGATGGTCGCGGTCACCACGATCAGCGACCACACCAGGGTCTTCGTGCCCGCGCGCGGTAGCTGCGCGATGCCGACCCCGACGGCCAGCGTCACGCCGATGATCGAAATCCCCCGGCCCTGCCCGGGTTTCGTGCGGGCGAGCGTCAGCGCGAGGACCGGGAGATACGGCAGGACCTGGATCTGCAACGGCCACTCCGACGCTGTCCGGCCGAACAGCGCGTAGTCGGCGGGGAAGAGGACCGCGATGATCGCGCTGACCATCCCGGCAGCCGCAACCCGGACGGCGGTCAGCGGGAACTTGACGACCAGTAGCGGCGGCACGATCTGCAGGATCAGCAGGAAGAAGATCAGCGGCACACTGCCGCCGCCGAGGTAACGCGCCCAAGTGCCGTAGGTCAGGCCCATCAGCACCGCGAGCGCGGATCCGGCGAGGACGGCCTTGATCCAGACCGGGACGCGCCACCAGGCCGAAGGCGGTTCGAGATCGGCGTCGCGTCCGGTGAGGAGCGCCCAGCCCAGGGAGCCGCCGTACGTGTCCATGGTTCGACGCTAACGACGCCGCGGACCGGGCACATCCCCTCGTGGGGGACACCGGGAGTCCCCCACGGGGTGACGCGGACTGCTCGCCCGGGCGGGATGTGCCGGACGGTGGCTCGCGGTCAGGCTCGGTTCATGAACGACATCAGAGGGCTGATCCGGCTGTCCGCGTTCGCTTGGCTGGCCGCGGGCCTGGTCATCGCGGTCTACGTGGAGATCGTCAACGCCGGCGCGGTCGATCCGCTCGCCACCACCTTCAGCGAGTACGTCCACGTCGGACAGGGCGCGCGGCTCGTCGGGGTCGCCATGCTGGCCACCGGTTTCGGCGCGCTGACCGTCGCGGGCGGCGTCCGGCTGTCCGGGGCGGTGTGGGCGGCCAGGCTCGTCGCCTTGTTCGGCGTCGGGCTGTGCGTGCTCGCGGTGTTCCCGCAGGAGCCGATGGACCAGCCGCTGACCTGGCACGGCGCGATCCACCGGTATGTCGCGCTCGCCTCTTTCGCCGCGTTGCCGCTGGCAGGGCTGGTCCTCGGCGCGGCCCGGCGGCTGTCCTACGCCACGTTGGCCGCCCTGGTGGTCTTCGTTGCGACGTTCCTGGTCGACGCCCGTGCGGTGAGCGGACTGACCGAACGGATCCTGCTGATCCTCGAACTCGCGCTGCTGGTCGCCTTCCTCCGCGGAGGTGGCTTTGTGATGCAACCTCGTGCAACTCTTTCTTTCGCGGCCTCGACGTCGTTTCCTTGTAGGGACTTGGCGCGGCAGCGGAGGACATGTGGGCGAAGCGGTTGCGGGGATCGTGGCGAACCCCGCTTCGGAGCGTGATATCCAGAGCCTGCGTTCGGCACTGAGAGTGGCCGGGGTCGGCCGCGTGATGGTGTGGACCGAGGCGGGGAAGATCATCGGTACCGTCCGCCGGATGGTGGACGCGGGCGCGAGCGTGGTCATCTGCCTCGGCAACGAGGGCATGATGCGGGCCGCCGCGGCCGCCTGCGGCGACGTGCCGCTGCTCATGCTGCCCGCCGGGAGCACCGACGAGTCCACCGTCGCCGGGCTCGCCGCCGGCCTGCTGGCCACCCATCAGGTGGACGCGGACCTGGTCACGAACCGCGCGACCGTGCTCGAGGTGGTGACGAAGGCCCGCCGCGAGATCGCGCTGACCGACGTCAGCGTGTGCTCGGAGAGCCGGTGGGATCCCGCGTCGCTGACCGAGCTGTACTGCACGTTCGCCGTCCCGGACGGGGTCGGGCTGTCGAGTATCCCCGGGCGGCTGTGCCCCAGTCCCAAGTCCACTGTGGACGGTGTCGCGGTCTCGCTCGGGCCGGTCGACGAGACGCCGTACGTCGTGCAGGCGCCGATCGCGCCCGGCGAGGTCCGCGCGGTGGGCGTCCGGGGCTGGAGCGTGCTGTACGCCGGGGTCCGCGTCGACCTCGCCGCCGCCGGCGGCTCCATTGCGCTCGACGGCCAACCGCATTTCGTGCTGAAGCCGGGAGAGAGCGCTTTCGTCGAGCTGAAGCCCGACGGCCCATGGTGCGTCGACGTCCGCGCCGTGATGGCCGAGGCCACCAGGACCGGCCTGCTCCTCGGCCGGAAGCCGACCGGGTCCTTTCCCGCGACCCACCTGGTGGACGCCCCCTTCAGCGGGTAAGCCGGCCCAGATCACAGAAGCCTTCCGCACGCCGGGGCCGCCGGGCACACTGGTCGAAACGGACCAAAGGAGTGGGCCAGGTGCGGCTGGAGGCGGCTTTGCCGGTCGGCGCGGATCCGCGCCGTCACGCGCGCGCCCTCGCCGAAGTGCACGAGGCCGCCCTCTCCGGTCGCGCGCTCCCGAGCCATCCGCGCGCGGTCATCGGCGCGTCCTGGCAGCGGATGCGCCGGCTCGGCCTGGACCCGGACCGCGGCGCGCCGGTTCCCGCGCTCACCATGGAACAGCTGGAAGCCCGCCGTCGCGAGAGCGGTCTCGCCGCCGTCCTGCCCGCCCTGCGCGGCGGCCTGATCAGCCTCGCCGAACAGGCCGCGCACATCATGGTCGTCGTCGACGCGGACGGCCGCGTCCTCTGGCGTGACGGCAGCACGGCGGTCCGCCGTCGTGCCGACGGGCTCGGCCTCGTCGACGGCGTCGACTGGCGTGAGAACGCCGTCGGCACCAACGCCATGGGAACCGCGCTGGTGGTCCGGCATCCGGTGCAGGTCTACTCGGCCGAGCACTACGTCCGTAGCCAGCACGACTGGACCTGCGCCGCCGCGCCGCTGCACGATCCGAGGGACGGCAGGCTGCTCGGCGTCGTCGACCTTTCCGGCCCGGCCTCCACCGTGCATCCGACCACCCTCGCACTGGTCGACACGGTCGCGAAACTCGCCGAAGCGCAGCTGCGCACCACCCATCTGTCGGAGCTCGAACGGCTGCGCGGGCTGGCGTCACCCTTGCTCGCCAAGGTGAAGGGCAGGGCGGTGATCGCCGACCCGCACGGCTGGATCGCGGCTTCGGCGGGCCTCGTCCCGGTCGGCCGGATCGCGCTGCCGAACGACGCGACCGCGGGCCGGACCTGGCTGCCCACCTACGGGAACTGCCTGCTGGAGCCGCTGCCGGGCGGGTGGCTCGTCCGGCTCACCGAGGAGGAGGACGTGCCGCCGACGCGGGTCGTGCTCGATCTGAGGTCGGCACGCGAGAGCACGCTGCGCGTCTCGGGCGAGGCCGGCACATGGTCGCATCGGCTGAGTCCGCGGCACGCGGAGATGCTGTACGTCCTCGCGCGTCATCGCGAGGGGAGGTCGGCGTCGGAACTGTCGCGCGACCTGTTCGGCGACGCGGGCCGCACCGTCACCGTCCGCGCCGAGATGTCCCGGATGCGGCGGCATTTCGGCGGGATCCTGCTGGGCAGGCCGTACCGTTTCGCGGACGACGTCGAGGTGCTCGTCGAGCGGCCCGCAGATGGCGAGGTCCTCCCGTATTCCGTCGCGCCCGCCGTCCGCGCCTGAACCCCCACCCCAGGATCAACCCGGCGATGGTCACGGTCCACCCCGCTGCGTGCCTGCTGGGATTCCTCGCCTATCGGCTGATCCTGGTCGGATCACGCGTTCGCCAAGACCGGTGTGCGCAATCGTGCGCTACGGACTGGAAAAAAGGTCTCTGAGATCACGTGCAGATGACACACGCCGGTGTCACTGGCTGCGCTGATCCCGACTCGGATACCTTCTTTGCGGGTAGAACCAATGGGGAGGATCGGCGATGACGAGCACTGTGACCCGGCCGGGGCCGCCGGGGAGCCCCGCGCCGCCCCCTGCGCCGGAGGGCCGCAGCGGGATCGCCGGGCTGCTCGAACTGCCGGGGAACGGGATCCGCGCGGTCATCCGGTCCGCGGCGACCACGCCGGGCAGGCTGTCGGTGATCGCGATCGGCCTCGTGCTGCTGTCGCTGGTCGCGGGACTGTTCGGCACGCTGGCCGCGCAGGACAAGAAGGACACGATCAACGGCCTGATCGACCACCGCGAACCGCTGGCCGCCGCCGCGCAGCAGGTCTATCGCGCGCTTTCGGACGCCGACGCGACAGCGGCCAGTTCGTTCCTCTCGATCGGCACCGAGCCGCTCCCGATGCGCCAGCGGTACGAACGCGACATCGCGGAAGCCGGGGCGGCACTGGCGAAGGCGGCATCGGACTCCTCCGGCGTCGACGAAGCCGCCGAGCAGATCAACACCCTCGGCCGCGAGATCCCCGTCTACACAGGACTGATCGAGACCGCGCGT
This sequence comes from Amycolatopsis sp. lyj-108, assembly GCF_046549005.1. NCBI lineage: Bacteria > Bacillati > Actinomycetota > Actinomycetes > Pseudonocardiales > Pseudonocardiaceae > Amycolatopsis > Amycolatopsis sp. lyj-108. The sequence goes on from NZ_JAJPWQ010000002.1 coordinate 287,717, forward strand.
GTCTACAACCGGCAGGGTTATCCCGTCGGTGCCTCGTATCTGCGGGAGGCATCCGAGCTGATGCGGGCGAAAATCCTTCCCGCCGCACAGGATCTGTACCGCATCGACACCGACCGGCTCGCCGCCGAACAAGACGACGCGACCGGATTCCCTTGGCTGGCAACGGCTTTGGTGCTCGCACTGCTCGCCGCTCTGATCGTCACGCAGGTGCATCTGACGCGGAAGACCAACCGGCTGCTGAACGTCGGCCTCGTCGTCGCGACCGCGTCGGTGGTGGTCGCCCTGCTGTGGGGCGCGGTGGCGCTGATCGTGCAGAGCAGCCTCGTCGGCAGCGGCGAGGAAGACGGCTCGCACCAGGTGGACGTCCTCGTGCGCGCCCGTATCGCGGCGCTGCAGGCGCGAGCCGACGAGACGCTGACCCTCGTCGCCCGCGGCGACGGCGCGGCGTACGAAAAGGACTTCGGTGACCTCGCCGCGCAACTCGGCGGCACCGACGGGCAAGGTGGCCTGCTGGGCGAGGCACGCGGTCTCGCGGCGGGCGGCGCGGCCGCGGAGAAGGTGGACGCGGCGATCCAAGCGGCGTCGGCGTGGTTCAAGGCGCATGCCGAGGTGCGGCGCCAGGACGACGACGGCTTTTACCAGGACGCCGTCGGCACGGCCACCCGCGACGACAAGAAGGACGGCGCGGCCGGGGCGTTCCTGCGGCTCGACGAGAACCTGGTGGCCGCGATCAACGTGGGACGACAGGAATTCCTCGACGACACCCGCGGCGCCGAACGCGCGCTGACCCTGCTCCCGCCGGGGATCGCGGTGCTGGCGTTGCTCGCGGCGGCGGGATCCGCGTTGGGAATCCGTGAACGGCTGAGGGAGTACCGGTGATACGGAACGGTCTGCGAGGGGCCGTGCTCGGCGCGGTCCTCGTACTGGCGACGGCTTGCGGCAGCGCGGGGGCGCCGGTCGACCCGGCGCCCGTCGGCGACGTCGCGCCGCCGTTGCCCGCGAACGTCGGCGGTGCCGACAACGCCGGCGGTGGCGGGACGACCGACACGAGCTGCAACCCGTTGGCCAGCCTGCGGCCGACCAACGGCACGTCGATCACCAGCGGCTCGACGATGGCGAAGATCAAGGAGAACGGCAAACTCGTCGCGGGCGTCGACCAGACGACGTTCCTGTTCGGTTTCCGGAATCCGACGTCGGGCCAGCTCGAAGGCTTCGACATCGACATGGTCAACGAGATCGCGAAGGCCATCTTCGGCAGCGCGGAAGGCCGCGTGCAGTTCCGGGCGATCCCGTCGAAACTGCGGGAAGAAGTGCTCGAGAAGAAGCAGGTCGACATCGTGGTGCGGACCTACAGCATCACCTGCAGCCGGCTGAAGAAGGTCAACTTCTCGACCGCGTATTACCAGGCGGGGCAACGGATCCTGGTCGAATCCGGCTCGAAGGTCACCCAGCTTTCGGACCTCGGCGGACGGCGCGTGTGCGCGACCAAGACGTCGACCTCGCTGACGAAGATCGCGTCGGATCCCGCGAAGCCGGTGCCGGTCTCGGTGGACAACTGGTCCGACTGCCTGGTGATGCTGCAGCAGAAGCAGGTCGAGGCCGTGTCCACGGACGACGTCATCCTCGCCGGGATGCTCGCGCAGGACCCGACGCTGAAGATCGTGGGGAACCGGTTCACCGAGGAGAACTACGGCATCGGTGTCCCGAAGGAGAACGAGGACATGGTGAAGTACGTGAACGCCGTGCTGGAGAACGTGCGCGGTGGCGCGTGGCAGTCGATCTACGCGAAATGGATCGGGAACAAACTCGAAGGCGGGACGCCGCCCGCGGCGGTGTACAAGTGAGAACGGGCCGTTCGGGATTCGCTCCCGAACGGCCCGCTTCTTCTTACGGGGCCTTGTCGCCGATCACCGGCGGCACCGGCTTCATCTCGCCTTCGTAACCGCCGAACAAGACGTCGGCGTCTTCCTCCTGCAGGTAGTTCGGGGCCTTCTTTTCCTTGTCCTCTTCCTTCTGCCCCCTGCCACCGGGAGCGCCCGCGCCCATCGCGCCCGGCCCGCCGCTCTTGCCGGCGGCGGCCGCACCTCCGCGCGTGACGCGCTCCTCCGGCAGCTTGCCCGCCCCGGACCCGCCGCCCTTGCCCGCGAGCTTTTCGGCGTCACCGGCCGAAACCTTGCCGCCCGCGAGCCGCTCGGCGACATTGCCCGACCCGCCGTTGCGCCCGAACCCGCCGCCCCCACCGCCACCGGTCAACCGGCTCGCCGCACTGCCACCGGGCCCACTCGGCGTCCGGCCGGGCTTCCCGCGATACTGCTCACTGCCCAGCCGCCCGAGACCGGTCGGCCCAGGCCCGTTCATCGCGGCCAGCCCCGGCGTCGGCCCCGGCCGGAACGACCCCTGCGACCCACCGAACGGCTGATTCGGCCCGGACACCCCGGTATGCCCGCCGCCCGTGGTGATCCCCGGCCCCGGCGTCGGCCCGCTCGGCCCACCACCCGGCCCCGGCATCCCAGGCCCAGGCCCGCTGTTGGGCCCCGGCCCACCGCTGCTGAAGCCCTTGGCCTCGGTGCCGCCGGAAAACCCGGACGCCGCCGTCGAATCACCCATCTCCGGCGGCGGAGCGAACGTGGGCTGCTTGGAATTGACGTCGAAGAGCGACTGGTCGTAGGTGTGCATCACCTGCGCGGCCTGCTGATGCGCCTGGAACGACTGCTCCTGCTTGGCCGAGATGTTGCTGACCGTGTCCACCGCACCCGCGTAATTCCCCGACGCGAGCTGGCCGAGGGCGTTCTTGTACTCGGTGTTGCGGTCGAAGGGAACCTCTTCGGGCATGGAGTTCTTCGCGGTGGTGGCCGCGGCCGCCGACTGGGAGAACCGGTTGGACGCGAGATACGCGCCGTCACCCGCGGTGTCGGCCCACTTGCTGACATTGGTGAAGAAGTCGGTGACCGACTTGGCACCGTCCCCCTGCCAGTGCTCGCCCTCTTTCCCGATCGCGTCACGGACAGCGTTGCTGAAGGTGTTCAGGGAGTTGCCCTGGTTGTTCCAGAGCTGCCCCTTCCGGTCGATGTCGTCGGCTTCGAGATTTTCCGTCACCATCTGTTTGAGGTTGCCATGTGGGACGGCTTCGTAACGCTGTTCGGACGGCGAGAGGCCGGTACGGAACTGTTGCCCCTGAGTCAGCGATGCGGCTTGCTCTGCGGAGTACTGGCCCGCCTGCTGTTCGGCAGTTAGTCTCGCGGTGAGGGAGTTGCCGCCGGGACCGGTATTGACCTCGTTGTAGGTGTCCGAATAACGCTTGGCCTCGTACGTCCGGCCGGGGTTACCCATTGCCGAAAACTTGCTGTCGAAGTCGTCTTGCCCGACGTTGACCATGGTCTCTCTCGTTCCGTAGTCAGTTGCCTCTAGGCAGTTTCGGTTCAGCGGCTTCTGCGATCTCCCGCGAGAGCGCGCAGGCTTCTTCGTTCGTACCCTCGTTCAGGCCGGTAGAAGCCGTCAGGCGGGAGCCTTGGGTAACCGCGATCGCCACAGTGCAGGACTGAGTGCCGGCGTCACCAGGGATTTCGACGGCATCTCGGCCACCGATCTTCGTCGGGTTCTTGGTCCCTTGACCCGCGGACAGCTGATCGATTCCCGCCTCCGCTACGAGATAGAGCCGTGCCGATCCGTAACGCCTCTTGCGCGTCGCGCAGCCGTTGTCACTCTCGGCTTGCTCGACTGTCGGAGGGTCAAAGCCCTTTGCGGAGGTCGTCGGTTCCAAGAGGTCGCAGGCTTTGAGGTCACCGAAAACGTTCCCTGAGGTGGAACCGGAGGATGACGAGCTCGGATTCGTGGATGGACTCGGCGCCGGCGTCGCCACACCCGAGCGCTCAGGTGAACAACCGACTGTCGCGAGAAGTAGCGTCGCAGCCAAGGCGATGAAACGTTTCTTGATGACCATCAAATGTCTCGTCAGTCCTCGTGAAGTTGCTTGAACTGGTCGGCGCCCACCGTGTCTTGCTCGCGGTATTTCTTCTTCGCGGTCTCGATGGCTTGTTTGGCGCGGTTCAGAACGTCGCGCAAGGCGTCCAGCTGTGTCTTGGCGGACAGCTCGTCGCCGTCTGCGACGAGGACGGCATGGTCGCCGACTTGCTGTGCGTAGGGGCTGTTCCCCAACTTCGGTTTTTCGGCGAGCCGCTGAAATTCCGGTTGGTTGAAAGTCCAGTCGTCGAGGTAGTCGTCGATGGCGGTCTTCAACGCCTCCCCGGCCTCTTCGCTGACCTTGAAGCGCCCCTCCTTCGCCGCCGTCACCATCGCGTCGGCCTGCGCCGAGAAGTCGCCCAGGATGTCCGAGAAGTTGCCCGGCGGTCCGCCCGTTCCGTCAGTCATGGTCTCTCCCCTGCACCAAGCCCCGGTTACTCGTTGCGCTCGCCAGATCACGATATCAGCGGAATCACGAGTGTCGAGGCGGTCGTGGATCCATCGTGCCAGGTGGCAACGCGTCGTCAGACAGACTTGTGATGCTCGTTTCCTTCGCTGTGACCTGGACACCGCTGTTGAAGATGTCGAGTCGTCCCTCTTCGGGGGTCAGTTCCCTCGAGGTAGTTCCGGCTCGGCGGCTGTTGCGATCTCCCTTGAGAGTGCGCAGGCTTCCTCGTTGGTTCCCTTGTTCAGTGAGGTCGAGGCCGTCATCCGGGATCCCTTTGTCACGGCGATCGCCACGGTGCACGCTTGCTTCCCCGCATCGCCGGGAATTTCGACCGCTTCTCGGCTGCCGACCCTCGCGGGAATCTTGCTCCCCTGCCCCGGTGACAGCTGGTCGATGCCTGCCTCCGGAACAAGATAGATGCTCACGGAGCCGAACCCATGCTTCTGTGAGGCGCAGCCGTTGTCACTTTCGTAGGTCTCCACAACCGGTGCGTCGAACCCCTTTGGAGTGGTCGTTGGCTCCAAGAGGTCGCAGGCCTTCAGACCTTCGAATACGTCGGTGGGAGTCGCCGAGGCAGACGAGGTTTCCCTCTGCGGAGGAACCGGTGTGGCGTTGCCGGGTCTCTCTGAGGAACAGCCTGAAAGTACGAGGGTCAGTGCGATCGGCAACGCGACGAAACTCGTGAGCCGTGACTTCGTGATCATGTCGGCTCTTCCGGCGAGGATCACGCGCTGCCGACGCGGGCGGCTTCGACCAGGTCGTGGACCCATCGTGCCAGGTGGGAGCCGCTCGTCGGGGTGAACGTGCGGCGGACTTCGCCGTCGGGGAAGCGGTCGGTGGTGAGCATGAAGCGGCCTTGGACGCTGTCGAACCACTGGACGCTCTTCTGCTGCGGTTTGCCCCGGTCGTCGCGCAGGGTGAGGCTGATCGTGCCCAGTCGCGCGAGCGGGTGTTCGAAGAAGCGGCCGGCGGCGCCGAGGCGGAGGTTGTTCGGGTCCTCGTCGAACGGGTCGTCCGGTCGTTTGGACGGCGGGAGGGTGCTGGACGTCGTCACCCGTCCGGGGAACGGCTGGAGTGACGGCAGGTAACCGAGCAGGGTCGCGACGACCTGTTCGGGGTAGACCGGCTCGAAGAGGATGTCGAATCCGCGTTGCTGGCTCACGACGCCGAGACCGCTGTTCCAAGCGCCCCGGTAGAGGTATTCGGCGTCCTGCTCGACTTCGTGTGCCTCCATGGTGACGACAAAGTCCCCGGTGGCCCAGAGCCGGAGTGTCTGTTCGTGGTCGCGCAGGAGTTCGCGGTCGCGGGCGAAGCCTCGATCGGCCAGCTCGGTCCAGATTTCTTCGCAGTGCCGCTCGCGTTCCGTGAAGGTGGTTCCGACGGTCGGGATTTCGTAGGGCAGCACGAATCTGCCGAGCCCGAGTTCTTCGAGTACGACGTCGAGCTGGGCCATCGACATCGAAAATGACGCAGGCACCGGTCCCTCCCCCTCATCACCTGCTGAATCGGTTCTCTCTCGCACCGTAGCGGGTTCGACCCGGCGCGGGCACGACCTGCCTGCTCACGTCTAGGATCAGAGACGACGCTGTCGCGGGGATTTCGGGAGGTACCAGTGTCGGAAGAGCCGCGCCGTCCTCGGCACGCAGCGCCGGACGACGCCACGCCGGATCGCGAGGCGGAGTCCGCCTCCTGGACGCCGCCGGCGCCGGTCCGCTGGGAAACGCCCGAACCGTCCATTTCCGGCAGGCTCGATCTCAACGAGCCTCCGCGGCCGAAGCGGCAGCCCGAGCCGGAGAAGGACGCCGAGCGCACGATCTATCACGCGCCGGTCCAGCGTCCGCAGACTCCGCCGCGCGGCCAGCAGCGGCCGATCCCCGGCGCCGAGGATCCGACGCGTCCGCCGGGTGACATGGCCCCGGTGAGCCCGCAGACCCAGGTCGTCCGCCCGGCGTGGCAGGCGCCCGCTGACGCGCCGCAGCCGACCAGCGTGCTCTCCTCGCCGACGCCGGAGACGCAGAGCATCATGCCGCCGACGCCGCGCGTCGACAACGGTCCGGGGCCGCTGCCGGATCCGGGTACGGAAAGCGTCCTCCCCGAACGGTCCAGCGAAAGCCGGGGGACCGGCACCGGCACCGGATCGGGCAGCCGGGGCACCGGAACCGGCACGGGAACGGGCACGGGTTCGTTCCCCGGCACCGCGCGCCGGACGTCGTCCCGCACCTCGCGCCGCGGCCGTCTCGGCGCCGGGCTCGTCGACGTCCCGCAGGTGCCGTATCGCGACCCGGCGTCCGCGGTCCTCGAGAACCCGATGGTGTCGGAGGAGAAACGCTTCTGCGGCAACTGCAGTGCCAAGGTCGGCCGCGGCAAGGACGGTGAACCCGGTTCACCAGAGGGCAACTGCGAGAAGTGCGGGAACCCGTTCTCCTTCGTACCGAAGCTGCGGCCGAACGAGATCGTCGGCGGCCAGTACGAGGTGCTCGGCGCGCTCGCGTACGGCGGGCTCGGCTGGATCTACCTCGCGCAGGACCACAACGTCAGCGACCGCTGGGTGGTGCTCAAGGGCCTCATCGACACCGGTGACGCCACCGCGATGGCGGCCGCCGCGAACGAGCAGCGGTTCCTCGCCGAGGTCGAGCATCCCAACATCGTCAAGATCCACAACTTCGTGCAGCATCCGGACGGCGACACCGGCAACTCGGTCGGGTACATCGTCATGGAGTACGTCGGCGGCCAGTCGCTGCGCCAGCTCGCGCTCGCGCACCACCGCGAGACGAAGCGCCCGGAGCCGCTGCCGATCGGGCAGGTGATCGCCTACGGGCTGGAGATCCTGCCCGCCATGGGCTACCTGCACAGCCAGAACCTGCTGTACTGCGACCTCAAGCCCGACAACGTCATCCAGACGCACGAGCAGCTCAAGCTGATCGACCTCGGCGCGGTCCGCCGCGTCGACGACTACGAGAGCCCGCTGTTCTTCACCACCGGCTACAGCGCGCCCGAACTGGCGACCCACGGCGCTTCGGTGGCGTCGGATCTGTACACGGTCGGCCGCACGCTCGCCGTCCTCAGCTTCGAGTTCTCGGGCTACACCAGCAAGTACAAGACGACCTTGCCCGGCCCGGACGTCGTCCCGTTGTTCGCGCTTTTCGTTTCGTACTACCGCTTCCTGAAGCGTGCCACGCATTCCGACCCGGACCGCCGGTTCATCGCGGCCGAGGAGATGGCCGACCAGCTGACCGGTGTGCTCCGCGAGATCATGGCGCTGGGCACGGGGAAACCGCGTCCTGGTGCTTCGACCGTGTTCGGCCCGGAGACCCGCACCTTCGGCGTCGACATGGTCGTTCCGGAGCACGGCGGGAGCGTGCCGCTGCCGGATCCGGGCGAGGTGGTCTCGGGGCTGCCGATCCCGCAGGTCGACACGGACGACCCGGCGGCGGGCGTGCTCGCCTCGACGGTCGCCCTGGATCCCAAGGGCGCGATCGAGTCGCTGGCCGGGGCGCCGCGTGAGTCGATCGAGGTCCGGTTGCGCATCGTCCGGGCCCGCATCGAGCTCGGTGAGCTGGTCGAGGCGCAGCGGCAGTTGCAGGCCGCGCAGTATCTCGCGATCAAGGCCGGTTTCCCGCACGACTGGCGGATCGACTGGTACCGCGGCCTGATCGAGCTCGCCGGCGGGCGGTCCCGCGTCGCGCACGTCGCGTTCGAAGCGGTGTACGACGACCTTCCGGGCGAGATCGCGCCGAAGCTGGCCTTGGCCGTCAGCGCGGAAGGGGTCGGGGACTACTTCGGCGCCGCGCGCTACTACGAGCTGGTGTGGCGAACGGACCGGTCATACGTCAGCGCCGCCTTCGGCCTCGCTCGCGTGTACCTCGCGCAGGGCGCCAGGGCCAGCGCGATCGAGGTGCTCGAGGCCGTCCCGGCGTCCTCGTCCCACTACGTCGCCGCGCAGGTGGCCGCGATCAAGATCAAAACCAGGATCAACGGCGGCGGCAAGGACCCGGTGATGGTGTCCGAGCGGGATCTCGTCGACGCCTCGACGCGCCTGGAGCGGTTGCAGCTCGACGCCGAACGCCGCACGCGTTTGTCGGCGGAGGTCCTCGAGGCGGCGCACGGCTGGCTCAACTCACAGAACCAGCCGACGCCGGGCGCGAAGGTGCTGGGCTGCGCGCTGGACGAACGAGACCTGCGGTTCGGGCTCGAGCGCTGCTACCGGACGTTGGCGCGGCTGGCCGGAACGGTCGACCAGCGTGTCGAACTCGTCGACAAGGCCAACGCGATCCGGCCGCGCACCCTCACCTAGCCCCGCAATTCGTCACCTACTTGCGGTGGTTCGCCTTACGAATCGCCGCAAGTAGGTGACGAATTGCTCAGGGGTTGATGTCCCACTCGCGGGCGCGCTGGGCCTTCTCGTGCGCGGCGGCGAGCTTTTGCAGCGCCTCGGGATCCCCGTGGGTGCTGAAGTGCTCGAACTCGACCCGGACGAACAACGCCCGGGCGCGTACCGCGACAGGGCCGTCTTCGGCGTCGAGCCGTCCGTCGGCGCTCACGTAGATCTTCCGGCCGGCGACGCCGTCCAGTTTCGTGGCGATGTACAGGGTCGAACCGACCGGGACCGGCCGGAGGAAGTCCGTCTCCAGTTTCCCGGTGACGGCGGGGCGGCGCAGCAGGTTGCCGACGGTCGCGCCGAGCGCCTCGTCGAAGGCGCAGGCCAGCAGGCCGCCATGGGCGAGGCCGGGCGCACCCTGGTGGGCGGAGGTGACGGTGAACTTCGAGTACACCGTCGTCCCTTCGCCCACCGTCGAATGCAGGTGGAGCCCGGCCTCGATCTCGTCGCCGCACCCGAAGCATTCACCGTAGTGAATGCCGAGGTGGCTGCCCTGTTTCGGGGCTTCCGGGTGGACGGTCGCCGGTTCGACTTCGACCGGCGGCCACGGCTGCGAGATACGGCTCATGGACAGACGTTAACTCGCGGGTAGCTCGGAGGGATCGCCGGGAGTGACCGTTTCCGGCTTCCGGCGCCGCACGATCCGCGAACTCACGATGCCGCGCAGGGAAACCCCGGCCGTTTCCGGCAGCAGCAGGATCGGGATGGCCGCGATCGCCGCCGCGCCCATCAAGTAGTACGCCGGCCACAGGTTGTCGCCCGTATTGGTCACCAGGCTGCCGATGATGTACGACGCCGTGCCACCGAACGCCGCGGTGGAAACGCTGTAGCCGATGGAGAAACCGCTGTAGCGCTCCTGCGTCGGGAACATCGCCGGCAGCGTCGCCGCGAGCACGGCGAGGATCAGCACCAGCGGCACCGCGATCATCACCAGGCCGAGCATGAGCTGCCAGGCGTTCTGGTCGTCCGCGGCCGCGCCCATCAAGGAGAACGCCGGGATCGGCAACACCAGGAAGCTCGCGCAACACGTGATCAGGATGGGTTTTCGCCCGATGCGGTCGGAAAGCATGCCGACCGGCACGATCAGGACCAGCATCAACCCGATGGTCGCCAGGATGATCAGCAACGGCGTGTGCCCGCTGAACCCGACCACGTCCTTGAGGTAGGTCTCCAGATACGTGATCACGATGTAGTCGGCGACGTTCAGCATCACCACGATGCCGATCAGGTGCAGGATCGACGTCCAGTGCTTCTTGAGCAGCGCCTTCAGCGGCGACTTCTCGACCTGGTTCTTCTTCTCGATCTCCTGGAACAGCGGAGTGTCCTCCAGCTTGTTCCGCAGGTAGAGACCGACGATGCCGAGCGGGCCCGCGATCAGGAACGGCAGGCGCCAGCCCCATTCGCGCATGGCCTCGTCGCCGAGGACGACGGTGAAGATCGTGACGAACCCGGCGCCCATCGCGAAACCGACGAGCGTGCCGAACTCGAGCCAGCTGCCCCAGAAACCCCGGCGCCGGGCGGGCGCGTACTCCGCGATGAACGTCGCCGCGCCGCCGTACTCACCGCCCGCCGAGAAGCCTTGGATGGTGCGCAACAAGATCAGCAGGACCGCCGCGGCCGGGCCGATCGTCGCGTAGGACGGCAACAGGCCGATGATGAACGTCGACCCGGACATCAGGATGATCGTCAGCGCGAGGACCTTCTGGCGCCCGATCTTGTCCCCCAGCGGACCGAACACGAAGCTGCCGAACGGCCGCACGACGAAGGTGATCGCGAGGACCGCGAAGGTCGCCAGCGCGCCTTCGGAAGTGCTCGAAGCATTGAAGAAGACCTGCCCCAGGATGGCGGGCATGAAGCCGAATACACCGAAGTCGTACCACTCGATGCAGTTACCCATCGCCGCTCCGGCGACGGCCTTTCTGATCTGTTCAGGTGGGGCCTCCGCCGGTTCCCCTTTTTCCTGATGTGACGCGCTCAGCGCCTCTTCGGCCATGGGTTTGACCTCCCGACCCACCCGTTTACTTACCCATCGTCGAGGGTTTGTTCCCTCGACCGTAGGTGTTCAAACGTGCTGATTCAGCGCTTTGGATCGGTCGTGCGAGGGTCGTTCCCCCAGAACGGTGACGAACTACCAGGTGAAGCCGATGTCGGAGAATTTCCGATTACTTTGGGTAACGACTCGGGAATCGGACGTTCCGGGCAGGAGATCAGCTGGTCGTGACCGCGGTCGGTGGCTCGCTCGGTTCCTTCGCCGGCGTCGGCCCACGAGGAGGGACGGCCGTCGTCGTGCGGCCGGGCTGCTGGGTCTTGGGGGGCGTGCGCGTCTGATCGTGTTTCGGGGCCGTCACCGGAGCGGACGGAGGATCCCCGGGAGTGACCGCGGGCCGAGGAGTCGTTTCGGAAGGCGCCGGTGAGACGGGTGCCGGGGCGATGGTCGACAGGCCGGGGCCCGCGGGCTGCACCGGCGCGGATCCCTCACCGCCGCGGCCACCGACGGCGATCGCGCCGAACACGATCACCGCGACCGTCGCCAGCGAACTGCCCGCCACGGCCAGCCGCTTGCGCCGTCGCCGGATCCGGCCACCCTTCTCGATGATGTCCGCCGCCCGGATACCCAGCGGGGGACCGCTCGACCCGTGCGAAAGCACGCCCTTGATGTCCTCGTCCATCTCCTCACCTCCCATCGTCATGCGCTCCGCTCAAGGCCAATTCACTGAAATGCGGCCCGAGCCGCTTGCGCAGAGTCGCCAGACCCCGCGCGCTCTGACTCTTCACGTTCCCGTTGCTGCAGCCCAGCGCCGCGGCCGTCTCTTCGACGCTGAGATCTTCGAAATACCGCAGTACGAGTACGGCCCGCTGCTTCGGGGCGATACCGGACAGGGCATGCCTGACCAGCATCTCCTGCTCCGTGCCGCCCGCTTCACCCGCGACCTCGGGAAGGTCGTCGGTGAGCTTCTCCCGTTTGCGCCAGACCCGCCGATGCTCGGAGAGGAACGTCCGCAGCACGATCTTGCGCGCGTAACCGTCGAGCGCGTCGTGCCGGGAGAGCCTCGGCCAAGCCAGGTACAGCTTCAGCAACGCGGCCTGGGTGATGTCCTCGGCCTGGTGCCAGTCCCCGCACAGGAGATACGCGGTGGCACGCAGGCTGTGCGCGCGCTCGTCGAAGTACCGGGCGAACTCGCCGTCCCACGGCGAGCCCGTCCCGGTCTTCGACGAGCGGCTCAGCGACACCTAGTTACCGGCTCCTTCGGTGACGGCGGGGAGGTTCAGGTCGCCGGTCGGCCCGGCGGGAACGGCCTTGGGGACGCGGTGCTCGCCCGGCTTCACGACGCCGGCGCTGGTCTTCGGCGGGGCCGCCTCCGGACGCGCCGGGGCGGTGGTGGCCCGGGTCGGCTCGCCCGGTGCCGCGGTGGGCGCGTTGGTCGGCTGGGGTGCCTGGGTGATCGTCGGCGTCGGGGCGCTCTGATCGGCCGACGCGAGCGACGTGGTCGCGAAGGCGGCGCCGCCCGCCAGCAGCAGCGCGCCGAGGGAAAGAGCGATACGAGTACGCAAGAGAGTCTCCTCGATCCGGGCGCCGCTCATTGGCCGCGGCGCCTTACGTCGTTAGACATGCGCCCAACCCACCATGCGGTTGCATCGAGTTTTCGGCGGATTCCAAAGCACGAACGGCCGGAGACCGTGGAGGTCTCCGGCCGCCCGGATTCGCGGAAGTACGTCAGCGCAGGGCAGACAAGCCCTGCCACTCTTCCCAGTCGTAGGTCCAGTCGCTGTAGTCGCGCGCCCGGTTGATCTTCACCGTGCTGCCCTCGATCTCGACGGGGTCCCCGACCAGCGCGCCGTCCATGTACGCCTTGGCGTTCGCCGGCGCCAGGTTCACGCAGCCGTGCGAGATGTTCTTCTTGCCCTGCGCCCAGATCGACGGCGCGTAGCCGTGGATGAATTCGCCGTTGGTCGAGAAGCGCACCGCGGACGGCACGACGATGTTCTCGTAGTTGTAGCGCTCGTTGGTCATCGAGTACGTGTCGTGCTTGGACATCACCACGTGCGTGCCGCTCGGCGTGACACGGCCCGGGTCGGCGTCGAGGCCGTAGCTGGCCGCGTAGTCCGCGATCTGCTGGCCGTCACGGATCACCACGAGCCGGTGGGTCTGGGTGTTGCCCTTGACGATCTGCGAGCGGCCGATCGTGAAGCTCGCCGAGCGGTCTTCCTTGCCGTACACGCCTTCGCCGATCTTGACGCCGTAGATCTTGGCGTTGAACTTCACCGTGGTGCCGGGCTGCCAGTAGGCCTTCGGCCGCCAGTGCACCGAGGTGTCGTCGTGGACCCACGCCCAGGACCCCTCGGTCTTCGGCGTGGTCTCGACCGAGAGCGCCTTCTCGACCGAGGCCTTGTCGGTGACCTTGCTCGGGAACGTCAGCGTGATCGGCATGGCGACGCCGTAGGTCTGCCCGTCGAAGACGTTGATGTTCGCGCCCACCTGCTTGCGCGGTTTGACCGTGGTGAACGCTCCGCCGATTTCGACGGGCTTGCCGTCGGTGCCGGTGGCCTTGCCGGACCACGTGTACGCCTTGCCGTAGCCGAGCTGTTCGGTGGTGGACCAGCTCTTCTTGTCCTCGGACGGCTGACCCGCGACCTGTTTGCCCTCGGGATTGGTCAGGACGACCTGGTCGAGGGTGCCGTCGGCGACGCTGACCTTGATGGGCTGACCCGGCGCGACGTCCTGCGCGCCGGCGGCGGGTTCGTACGTGAGTTTGGCGGGCGCGGGCGCCTTCCCGCCGGTGTCGCTGCTGACCGGCCCGCCGCCGTCCGGCCCGCTGGCCGAGACGGTCGGCTCGCTGCTGCACGCCCCCAGCGTCAGAACGGCCACCAACCCCAGTGCCGCGAACGCCGCTTGGCGGCGCGCGGTTTTCGTGAACCTCAAAGCGTCCCCTTTGCTCCCCTGTACACCGACCATGACGTCCGGACCGCCCGTTAAGTTGATCCGATCGAGAGTGATGCGAGTCACAATCGGGTGGATCGTCGTTCACGATCGGGGCATGACCGACTTCGGTCCGTATCCGGCGAAGACCGGAGGTCGGCGTGCGGCGACAGGGTAGCGAGGGGGTCCGACAGAAGACGGATCCGTATACGACGTTCCGGTGACCTTGGTACTCGGGGGTGCCCAGAGTCCGATCACGGGCTTCAAATATGGCCAGATCCCGGTACTCTTCCCTCAGGCCGTCGTTTTGCGTGTTCGTGGCTTCACACTCGCGGAACTTCTGACGCGAGCCATGAGCCGGTGACGCGCTTATCGCTCGACTCGTTGGAACCGCCCGGGACGGTCTGGGTGTCGCTTCGGAGGCACTCGAAGCGGATGTGCAACGAGGAGTAAAGCGGTGGCGCAAGGCACTGTGAAGTGGTTCAACGCGGAGAAGGGCTTCGGCTTCATCGCGCAGGATGGCGGCGAGGGCGACGTCTTCGTTCACTACTCGGAGATCGAGGGTCGCGGCTTCCGCACGCTCGAGGAGAACCAGCGAGTGGAGTTCGAGGTCGGTCAGGGCCAGAAGGGCCCGCAGGCCCAGAAGGTCCGCGCGATCTGAGTCCGCCCTTCAGGCGTTGCTCAGACTGATCAAAAAGCCCCCGGCGATCTCGCCGGGGGCTTTTTCTTGCCTTGAAGGCTACTTCCGGTGTGCTGTTCCGTTCCGGGGCAGCGGGATCAGCGGGGGACCGGCTGTTCCCAAGCGTTGGCGTCGAAGCGGAATTCGTCGGTGTGGGCTTCCTCGTGGCGGCGCTGCTGGGCCGAGTTGGCCTGCGACTCCCACGAAAGGCGCTCGAGGATCCATTCCTGCGCCAGCGCCTGCGGCGACAGGTTGCGCTCGGCGGCGGCGTCCTTGAGCTGTTCGCAGGCGATGAGGTTCATCCGCAGCTGGAACACCTGCGCTTCGCCGAAGCGCTTGCCGGTGCCGGTGCTCTCCGGGTCGTTCTCTGGCGCGAGGGCACGAAGGTAGCTGGTCAGTTCCGTGTCTTCGACGACCGCTTCTGCCTCCTTGGTGGCGGAGTTGCGGTGACGACCCGGGTTGACCGGCTTCAAGTTCGTACGGCTGCCGCTACGACGGCTCAGGGAAGGAAGGGGCACCGGGCCACGATAACGGTTCGGTCTCGGCAAACCAACCACAGTGAGCCACGACACACCCAAATCTTTTCCCCGAACGGCCCAACCCCTGCAAAACCACTGTCGCCGATGATCACCAGCAGCAACCAAAAACGCTAAGGAAGGTGTTCGCGCGAGCGACGTTTGGTCGCGCAGCCGCCACCGGTGCGGGGCAACCAACCTCCGCCGAACGGACCCTGGGGGCCTGGGGGTGGCCCCCAGAACACGGAGCGACCCCCGCGCCAGGGGGAGGAACGCGGGGGTCGGAGGGGATCTCCACAGGCGCTGACCGGGGGTGTGTCAGCAAATCGATTGTTGCACGGTTTGCTGAGAAGGGCGAGTGGGCGCGGGCAGAATTCCGGTCGGCGCGCCACCTGTGGTTCGTCTGTGGTTCATGTGGCACGGGTGTGCGCGTGATCGCTCTGCGTTGTGCGGAGCGTGGCGACAGGTTCACTCTCCGGGGGGCTGTGTGTCGCGGCCGGCTCTGGCTAGCCTCGCGGCCAAGCTGTTCGTTGGCCGTCTGGAGGAACCATGGGTGGGTCTGTGGAAGTTCGACAGTTCCTCCTTCGGTACGAAGGTGCCGATGGGGGAAGCTCTACGACGTTGGCCGGTGGTCTGCCGGCGCAGCGCACGGGTCAGGGGGATGCCCAGCGGGTGTCCGATGATCAGGTGCGGCGTGCCCGGTTGGCGGTGGCCAATGGCGCGCTGGGTGTCGATGACTGTGTCCAGTTGCTGGACATGCTGGGATTGACGCTGGATGAGGACGGGCAGGCGCCCGTTCAGCGCTGAAGTCGTTTCGTGAGGGCCCGGTCGTGTGGTGTGTGTGCCACGCGGCCGGGCTTTCGTTCGTCTTGGCGAGCCGCTCGCTAGTTGTGTAACACTGTTACCAATCAACTGGCGGGAAGGTGTGGCGACATGGCCGACGAAGCGGCGATCGCGGTGGCCCGGGAGATCCGGAGCGCGGTGCAGGTGCTGGGCGGGAAATTCATGACCTCTCCGGAGCTCGCCGAGGTCGAGGCCGAAGTGGGCTTGTCGCCGCGGACGCTGTACCTGCGAGGGCGTTCGGCGGTGCTGGGCGACCCACCGCCGAAGGTGGTCGCGGAGCTGTTCGGCATCTTCCCGTCTTGGCTCTTCGAGTTCGCCCTGCCGCCCGCGATGGCGGCCCTCGACGCGACCTCCGCGGTCCGTGCCTACTCGCGGTCATCGGCGAACTGGGCACGCGTCCACCTTTCGGGTGCCGACGATCCCGGCCGCCCGGCCGATCTGCTGTTCCGTCTCGTGGACGCCGCGGACGCGAGCGGTCTCGCGTTGTTCGCCGGCTGGCAACTCGCCGGACGTCCCGAAGACGATGTCGAGCGCCTGGCGTTCGCGCTCATGGTGTTCCGCGAGTTCCGCGGCGGTGTCCACTTCGCGGCCCTTCGCGCCGTGGGCCTGACGGTGCCCGAGGCCGTCGTCGCGGATCCGGAAGGCGGACGTGGCCGTCTCCTGCGCACCGCGTGGTCCGAGGAGGCCGCGGACGCGCTGATCGCCACGGCGGAGGCCAAGGGCGATCTGCGGCAGCGGTGGCGGCACGCCGAGCACCTGACCGATGAGCGCGTGGCCGAACTGCTCGCGGCCACTCTCACGGACGACGAGCGGAACGAGCTTCGAGGGCGTCTCGACGCCCTGTGGGACGCTTCGGCCCTGATATCCTGAACTCGCCGCGTTCTCGCAGGTCCCAGCCCTGTGAACAACTAGGGGACCCCCTGTGCGGAAGCGGAAACGGGGGTGTCCTATAGTTATGTTCGCTCCCGGGGACACCGGAGAGCGCGGGTCGGTCGGTTCGCCGAAACCGAACCGGGCTCCCATCGTCCAGCGGCCTAGGACTCCGCCCTTTCAAGGCGGCAACGCGGGTTCGAATCCCGTTGGGAGTACGCAGTACAGTTTCAAAGCAGTATGCAAGGCCCTGTGGCGCAGTTGGTTAGCGCGTCGCCCTGTCACGGCGAAGGTCGCGGGTTCGAGTCCCGTCAGGGTCGCAAGATCGTTCGGCTCCTTGCCGGCGTTCCCGGCCAGGTAGCTCAGTTGGTACGAGCGTCCGCCTGAAAAGCGGAAGGTCGCCGGTTCGACCCCGGCCCTGGCCACCGCTCGCAGAACCGCCCCGACTCAGGTCAGGGCGGTTTTTCATGTCTGAGGGCAAAAATCCCGCACACGGCAACGCGCGGTGGCGTCCGATGTCGCAGGAGCATCGGGCGCCACCGCGCGGTGCGGGGCTGGTGTTCTACTTACCGGTCTGCTGCTTGACCCAGTCGGAGAACGCGGTCACGTCGGTGTAGATGCCCGGCATCTCCGGGCAGCTGGCGGTCTGGCCGCGGCTGGTGGCGCCGACCAGCGTCCACTTGTCGCCCGCCTTGACCACGGCGGGGCCGCCCGAGTCGCCGTAGCAGGCGCTCGCCTTGCCGCCCTGGTTGTCCATGCAGAGCTCGGTCTGCGCGTCGTAGGCGCCGGAGCCGGAGCATCCGGAGTCTTCCGCGACCTTGGTGTCGAGCTGCTGGAGCACCACCGGGGCGGAACCGCAGCCGCGAGTCGGACAGGTCAGGCCCCAGCCGATCTCCCGCACGTCGGTTCCCGCCGCCGGGGACTGGCCGATTTCGATCGGCGCCGCCTCCGCCGGCTTGCTCAGGTGCACCAGGGCGATGTCGTACGGGCCCGAGCCGTCGTACTTCTCGTGGACCACGAACTTGTCCACCTCGGCGACCTCACCGCCCTTGGTGTGGTCGGTGGTGTTGAGGCGGTACTGCCAGTTGGCGGGCTGCTCACCCTCGACGCAGTGCGCGGCGGTCACCAGCCACTCCGGTGAGATCAGGGACGCGCCGCAGTTGTGGTCGCCGCTCTTGGTCTGCATGGACGCCATGAAGCTGTAGGTCTCGGTCGCGTCCACACCGCCCACGATCAACGGCTGCACGCCCGAGGGCGGTTCGGCGGCGGAAGCCGGCATCGCCGCACCGAGTACGGCGGCGGCTCCGGCCAGCAGACCGGCGACCAGGGAACGAGTCCTCATCTGTTTTCTCCTTCCACACCGGCGTCGGTCACCGGCTACTCGGGAAGGGTGGCCAATCGGCACTCGTTCGTGGAACTGACGAAAGTCGGTGGCCGTTGCCAGTTACCAGTTGGGGTAACGGTTTTCCGCGTCCGCCACCGAACCTTGACCTCTAGTAAGGTCGAGGTGTCAAGCTTGCGACATGACACTCGCACCTGAGCAGGTCGACGAATGGACCGTCGACACCCTCGACCTCGACACCTACCTCGGCCGGATCGGCCAGGACCGCGCGAAGCCCTCCGC
Organism: Amycolatopsis sp. lyj-108; assembly: GCF_046549005.1. Classification (NCBI taxonomy): domain Bacteria; kingdom Bacillati; phylum Actinomycetota; class Actinomycetes; order Pseudonocardiales; family Pseudonocardiaceae; genus Amycolatopsis; species Amycolatopsis sp. lyj-108. The sequence continues at coordinate 305,952 of NZ_JAJPWQ010000002.1, forward strand.
CGCCGCGTTGTGTGAGCTGGCGAAGGCGCACATCTTGGCCATCCCGTTCGAGAACGTCGACGTCGTTTTGGAGCAGCACAAGGGAATCGCGCTCGAAGACGTGATCGGCAAACTCGTCCGCCGTCAGCGCGGCGGCTACTGCTACGAGCACGGCAGCCTGTTCGCCGCGGCCGCCGAGCAGCTCGGCTACCCCGTACGCCGCCTGGTCGCGCGGGTGCAGCCGCAGAAGAACGGGCCGTACACGCATATGACGCTCGTGGTCGAAGCGGACGGCGTCGGGCATCTGGTCGACGTCGGTTTCGGCGCCGGGATGCTGGTGCCGATGCCGCTGGTCGACGGCGCCGTGGTGGATCAGGCGGGCTGGCCGCACCGGCTCGTCGCCGACGGGGACTGGTGGCGCCTGCAGAAACTGGAGGGCGGCGACTGGACCGACCTGCACGCTTTCACGCTCACGCCGATGCACCGGATCGACTACGAGGTCTACCACCACTACACGTCGACGCACCCACGGTCGCCGTTCACCGGGCAGCTGGTGGTCATGCGCCTGGAGGAAGGGCTCAGCCGCAAGCTGGTCGGCGACGAGTTCATCGTCGAACGCCCGGACGGGACCAAGGAGACCACCAAGATCCCGTCCGAGCGGCTCGACGCGACACTGCGCGAGCTGGACGTCGTCCTCACCGAGGACGAACTCGCGAAACTGCTGACGATCTACCCGGGTTGAGGCTCAGAGTTCGAATTCCGCGCGCTTGTCCTCGGGGACGAGATCCTCGTACTCGCGGTGCTTCGCGATGAACGAGCGCACGTACGGGCAGTAGGGCAGGACGGACCTGCCCTGCGACCGGACGTCGTCGAGCGCCGCGGTCACGAGCTTGCCGGCCAGGCCCTTGCCCGCGAAGTCGTCCGAGATCTCGGTGTGCAGGAACAGGATCGCGTCCGGGCGGGTGCGGGTTTTCAGGAACCCGGCGGGTTTCCCGTCCACGACGATGTCGTAGCGGTCTTCTCCGGCTTTGATCTCGACACTCATTCCCAGGCTCCGAAAAGTTCGTCCGGCGGCGCGGGGCGACCCAAGTGGAAGCCCTGCGCCTGGTCACAGCGCAGCTCACGCAGGACCGCGAGCTGCTCTTCGTCTTCGACGCCTTCGGCGACGACGATCAGGTCGACGGCGTGCGCCATCGCGATGATGCTCTTGACGATCGCGGCCGCGTCGCGTGATTCCGCGATGCCGGTGACGAAGGTGCGGTCGATCTTGAGCGTGTCCAACGGGAGCCGTTGCAGCTGCGCGAGCGATGAATAACCGGTGCCGAAATCGTCGATCGCCAGGGAGACACCGAGATCACGCAACGACGTCAGTACTTCGGCGGCCGCGGCCTGGTCACGCATCAGCGCGCTCTCGGTGACCTCCAGGGTCAGCGCGTGCGGCGGGAGCCCGGTGGTCTTCAGCGCGTCCTGCACGCCCGCCACCAGATGCGGGTCGTCCAGCTGCCGGGCCGACAGGTTGACCTTGAGGTTCAGGTCGATGCCGAGCTGTTCACGCCGCCGGGCGATCTCGCGGGTGGTCGTGCGCAGGACGTGTTTGCCGATCAGGTTGATCAGGTCGCTTTCCTCGGCAAGCGGGATGAACTCGGCTGGCGAGATCGTGCCGTGCGCCGGATGTTTCCAGCGCAGCAAGGCTTCCACGGCGACCATCGCACCGGATTCGATGTCCACGACCGGCTGGTACGCCGTCCAGAGTTCCTCGTTCTGCAGGGCGTCGCGCAGATCCTGCTCCATGCGCAGCCGTCGCTGCATCCGCTCGCGCAGCTCGACGTCGAAGAACTCGTAGCGCGCCCGGCCGAGCGTTTTCGCTTGGTACATCGCGACATCCGCGTCCCGCAGCAGGTCTTCGGCGGTCCGGGTGTCGTCGTTGGCGGCGGTGACGATGCCGATGCTGGCGTCGATGTGCAGCTGCCTGCCGTTGACGGTGATCGGTTCGGTCAGCGCCTCGCGCAGATGTTCGGCCAGTGCCTTGATCTCGTGCGGTTCGGTGATCTCCGCGGTGACGACGACGAATTCGTCGCCGCCGAGCCTGCCGACGAGATCGGTTTCGCCGATTCCCCGGCGCAGCCGTTCGCCCGCGATGCGGAGCACCTTGTCGCCGACGGAATGGCCGAGGGAATCGTTGATCACCTTGAACTTGTCGAGGTCGATGAACAGCACCGTGGTCAGTTCGGCGCGGCCCGCGCCGGAGAGCGCCTCGGCGAGACTGTCCAGCACCAGCGTCCGGTTCGCGAGTTCGGTCAGCGGATCGTGCGTCGCCTCGTGGGCGAGCCGCTTGCCGATGGCGCGGCGTTCGGTGATGTCGGTGAACGAGGCGACCACCGCCAAGGCCGACGGGTCCTCCGGGGTCAACAGCCGCGAGGTCAGCGAGATCCAGACGTCTTCGCCGTCGGGCCGCCGCAGCCGCAGCACGAGACCGGTCAGCGTGGCCCCGGTGCGCCGGGTCACCACCGACGGCATCCTGGCGGGCGGGAGGCGGCCTTGTTCGTCGTACAGCTCCAGCGTCACACACGGCACGCCGATGAGGTCGTCGTGGTCGACGCCGATGATCCGGCACGCCGCGGGGTTGGCCGATTCGATGAGGCCGCCGGGGCCGATCACGACCACGCCTTCGTCGAGTGACGCGACCACCGTGCTGTAGTGCTGCTCGGCGCGCCGCCGGGCCGTTTCGTCGGCGCAGACCAGCACGAACCCGTCGTTCATCTCCGCGGCCGAGATGCGGATGGCCAGTGTCGAGCCGTTGCGGTGGCGATGGGTCATCTGCATGACACCGCCCCTGCGCAGCACCGTCTCCGGATCGAGCGCGGCGCCGACGAGTTCGCTCACCGTGCCGCCGATCGCCTCGCCCGCCGTCCAGCCGTAGACGTTCTCCGCGGCCGGGTTCCAGCTGGTCACCATGCCGGTGCCGCTGGTCGCGATGATCGCGTCACTGACGTGGCTGATCAGCGCGGCCTGATAGCGAAGCGTCGCTTCGGCGGCCTTCTGCGCGCTGATGTCGCGCATGATGACCTGGAACGCGGGTCTTCCTTCCCAGGTCGTGCGCACCGAAATGCTCTGGACCAGGTATTTCGTGCCGTCGAGCCGGAGCATGACGGTGTCCGCGGGAGAGGTCGACGCGCCCTGGCGGTGAAGCGACGCGATCCTGTCCAGCAGGGCAGGCAGCGACTCGTCGGCGACGAAATCCATGATCGGCCGCCCGATCAGTTCGGCGGTCGACGACGCTCCGAGCGCGGTGACGGCGGCCCGGTTGACGTACGTGACAACGCCGGCTTCGTGGACGCAGACCGCGTCGGGACTGAGCTCCACCAGAAGCCGGTAACGGTCAGTGAGATCTTCGAGGGCCTGCCGGTTCTCGCGGACGTCGGTCACGTCGGTGGCGATGCCGAGCAGCCCCGTCGAGCCGGTGTCGTCGCCGATGGTGCGGGCGCGCAGGCGGACCCAGCGGACCTCGCCCGCCGGGTTCCGGAACGACTGCTCGAGTTCCAACTCGCGCCAAGCCGGGGAGGTACGGGTGCCGGAGGTCAGCGGGGCCACCAGATCGGCGAGCCTCGACTCGATCTCGGCTTCGGTGAGGGCGGCTCCACCCAGCAGGTTCTCCAGTCCTGGCAGCCAGGACAGCTTCTCGCGCTCGAAGTCGTACGACCAGATGGCGGCGTGGTCGCCCGCGAGGCCGAGGTCGCCGACCGGCTCGTTTCCGAGCGGCGCGCCCGCCGGACGGCCGGAATTCCCGGCTCCGGGCACGGCGAGGGCATCAGCCTCCATGATCCGTCCGAACCCCCTCTTCCGGTGCTGGCACCGTCGATTACACCACCCGAGGAGGGCGCTGTATACGCGAGCCGAACGTAGGCCGACGCCGATATGCGCGAAAGCGTATGAATACACGCTCTGTGACTGGCATACGCTGGGTTGTTCCATCGGGTGAATAATTTTTGGTTAACTTCACCCGTTCGGCGGTGAGTTGCGGTAAAACTACTCTTCGCTCGTTCCCGGTGAAAGGTTTCGGCTGGTGGATGACGACGACGTTTCGGTCGCCGACCTGCTCATTCGCGAGGGCTGGGACGACCACGAGGAGTCACGGGCAAAGTCACGCTGGAGAGTTATCGCGGTGGTGATCGCCGTGGTCGTCGCCTGCGGCGCCGCCGCGGTTCTCGTCGGGTTCGACGCGGATCCCGAGCCGACCGCGCAACCGAACCCGGCCGGCGTGATCGAGATGCCGAAGCGGCCTTCGGACAACGGGGGAGCCGGCGCGACGTCGGCGGCCCCGAGCACCGAGACGGTCGAAACCGGCGAGGGTGGGACTTCTTCATCCCAGCCCAGCAGGTCGACGTCCAGCCGCCGCACGTCGAGTTCGGCCGCGTCGACGTCCGATTCCCCGGACCCCACCACGCCGACGTCGCCGACATCGCCGAACGAGCCTGCCGATCCGCCGCGTACGACCGGTTCCACGGTCGTTCCGCAGCCGCCCAACCCGAACCCGCCGCCGCCCTCCACGACACCCACCGAAGAGTGCAATCTGTGGCCGAAGTGGCTTTTCTGTTAGGGCGCTTGAAGTAGATCCGGCTCTCGGCGTTTGCCGAGGTGGTTGAACAGCAGGTTGAGGGTGAAGGCGACGATGGCGGCGACCGTGATCGGGCTGCCGCAGATGGTCTGAAGCCACGCCGGGAAGTGCTGGAAGAAGATCGAGTTCCCGAACTGGTTCGTGGAGAACGCCGGCAGCAGCCCGACGCCGACCGACACCGCCACGATGAAGGTGTTGTGGTTGCCGGAGAACTCCACCTTCTTCAGGTTCTGCACCCCGACCGCGGCGACCATCGCGAACATGACCACCGCGACCGCGCCGATCACCGGCTCCGGTACGGCCGCGACGAAGGCGCCGACCTTCGGTACCAGTCCCATCAGCACGAGCAGGCCGCCCGCCATCGCGACCACCCACCGGCTGCGCACGCCGGTCATCTGCACGAGGCCGACGTTCTGCGCGAAAGCCGTGTCCGGGAACGAGTTCATCGCGCCGCCGAGGATGGCCGAGAGACCGTCGGTGGCGAGACCGCGCGCGAGGTCGGAGCCGGTCGCCGGGCGTCCGGTGATCTCGCCGACCGCGACCAGGTCCGCGGTGGATTCGGTGTAGGTCACCAGCATCACGACGCACATCGAGAGCACGGCCGCGATCGGGAAGGTCGGCGGGCCGAAGTGGAACGGCGACGCGAGACCGAACCAGTCGGCGTCGGCGATGCCCTTGAAGCTCACCAGGCCCATCGGGATGGCCGCGGCCAGGCCGATCAGCAGTGCCAGCAGCGGGCCGATCTGGCTCGCGAACCCGCGCAGGACCCGCGTGAACAGCACGATCACCGCGATCACGCCGAACGCGAGCGCGATGTTGGCGGGCTTCGCGTAGTCCGGCGATCCGGTGTCGTGGCCGGCGATCAGGCCGACGCCGGGGCCGATGAGCGAGATGCCGATGACCATGAGCAGCGTGCCCGAAACCAGCGGCGGGAAGAAGCGGATCATCTTCGCGAACGGCTTCGCGATGAGCAGGCCGAACACCCCCGACGCGAGCATCGCGCCGTAGACGGCCTGCATGCCGTACTGGGAGGCGATCATGATCATCGGGTTGACGACGGTGAACGTCGCGCCGGCCACCACTGGCAGCCGGATGCCGAAGATCTTCCCGATCCCGATCGCCTGAATCAGCGTCGCGATGCCCGCGACCAGCAGATCCGCGTTGACCAGCAACGCGATCGTCGCCGCGTCCAGTTTCAGCGCGCTGCCCACGACGAGCGGGACGGCCACCGAGCCCGCGTACATGATCGTCATGTGCTGCAGGCCGAGCAGGGTCAGCTTCGGCAGTGGCGGGCGGGCGTCGACCGGGTGGACCTCGGACCGGCTCATGTAACCCCCTTCTGACGTGCGGGAACACCAGTGGACTCGTCGCGCATGACCGTAGCGCGTCCGCCGCGTGAAGATCATGGTGCGAAGGGGCGGGAGCTGTGTTGAATGGACACTGGGTACAACGGAAGGAGCGCCGATGGAGACCGTCCTCGTCATAGGGGCCGGACAGAGCGGGTTCGGAGTGGCGACCTCGCTGCGGGACAAGGGGTTCGGCGGACGGGTCGTGCTGATCGGCGACGAACCCGGCCTGCCGTACCAACGACCTCCGCTGTCGAAGGGCTATCTCGCCGGGACGGCGGGTGACGCCCAGTTGCGCTTGCGGCCCGAGGACTTCTTCGCGGAGAAGGACATCGAGCTGATCCCCGGCCGAGTCGCGTCGGTGGATCGCGACGGCGCGAAGGTGGTGCTCGAGGACGGAAGCGCCCACGAGTACGACCATCTCGTCCTCGCGACGGGCGCGGACAACCGCGTTCTCCCGGTTCCAGGGTCCACTTTGGACGGTGTGTTCACGCTGCGTACCAAGGACGACGCCGACGTTTTGCGTACCGCGTTGGAAAGCGCGGCGAACGTGGTCGTGGTCGGGGGCGGGTTCATCGGGCTCGAATTCGCCGCGCACGCCGGGCGGCCCGTGACGATCGTGGAGGCGCAGGACAGGCTGATGGCCCGCGTGGCGACTCCTGAGGTTTCGGCGTATTTCGCCGCTCTCCACGAGGGAGCCGGGCATACGGTCCTGCTCGGCATGGGTGTCGCTGCACTGCACGGCGACGGCCGGGTGGCCGAGGTGGAGCTGAGCGACGGCAGCAGGCTGCTCGCCGACCTGGTGCTGGTCGGGGTCGGCGTGGAGCCGCGGACAAGGCTCGCCGAGGAGGCGGGGCTCGTCGTGGCGAACGGCGTCGTCGTCGACGAACACTTGCGCACGAGCGACCCGAAGATCTCGGCGGTGGGGGACTGCGCGAACTTCCCGTGTGTCCAGGCTGGCACGGCGACCCGGCTCGAGTCGGTGCAGAACGCCGTCGATCAAGCGCGGGCGGCGGCGTCGGACATCGCCGGTGAATCCGCGCCCTACGACAGTCTGCCGTGGTTCTGGACCGACCAGCTCGGCGCGAAACTGCAGATCGCCGGGCTGCTGACCGGGGCGGACAAGACCGTCGTCACCGGGGATCGGGAGGGCGGGAAGTTCTCGGTGCTGTCGTTCCGGGACGGCGTGCTCGTCGGGGTGGAGTCGGTGAACCGGCCGCCGGACCACATCGCCGCGCGCCGCCTGTTCGCCGTGGATCCGGAACCGCGGTTCGAGACGTTGGAGGCGCACGACTTCGACCTCAAGGCGACCTTCGCGTCAACCCGTGGTTGACGACTAGTCTGGCGTCAACCTAGAGTTGACGGTATGACGAATCCAGTCCGGCTCGACGACCTCATTTCCCACATCAAGCAGCAGCATCCCGACGGCGACGTGCTCGGCCAGCTTTCCGACGCGGTCTTCCTCGGCGAGCACCTCGGCGAAGTGGCCGACCACCTGATCGGCCACTTCGTCGACCAGGCGCGGCGCTCCGGCGCGTCCTGGACCGAAATCGGCAAGAACATGGGGGTGTCCAAGCAGGCCGCGCAGAAGCGCTTTGTCGACTCCAGCGGCTCGTCGCTCGAAGACCTGGTGAAGGTGTTCAGCCGCTACACCGACCGCGCACGGCACGTCGTCGTCGCGTCGCGCGACGAGGCCGTCGCGGCGAAGAGCCCGCAGATCGAGCCCGTGCACCTGATCCTCGGCCTGCTCGCCGAACCCGCCGCGCTCGCCGCCGGGGCGATCGTGGCGCAGAAGGTGACGCTCGAAGCCGTGCGCGAGGCCGCGGTGGCAAGGCTGCCGGAACCCGCAGACGAACCGGCGGAGGCGGCGAAGATGGCGTTCGGCGCGCAGGCCAAGAAGGCGCTGGAACTGACCATGCGGGAGTCGCTGCGGCTCGGGCACAACTACATCGGCACCGAGCACATCCTGCTGGCCCTGTTCGAACTCGGCGACGATTTGCTGGCCGGGCTCGGGCTCACGAAGGAGAAGACCGAGGCGCTGATCGTGCAGGCACTGGCGGAGATCGTCGCGGCACGCGGTGTGGGCTGAAAGCGTCCTTCGCCGCGTCTCACGCGGTGAAGGACGCTTTCGTCTCATGTGATGCGGGGAAAGTCCCCTTCAGCATCTATCCACAACACCCCGGTTATCCACAGGTGCGGAAATCGGGTCTGGGCAGGCGTCGTGGCCGGCCCCACGATCGAAGAATGAAAAAAGGATCATGGGGCGACGACCCCGAACTCCTGATGGAGAACAGCGACCACGGTGTCATCCGCGTGATGCGCCTTCAAGAAATGGGGGTCTCCTCGACCACGACGTACCGAAGATGCGGGCCCAACGGGCCCTGGACGAGACTCTTGCCGGGCATTGTCCTTCTCTTCAACGCACCACCTTCTCGTGAACAGCAGATCGCCGCGGCGATGCTGTACGGCGGCAAGTCCGCTCTGCTCACCGGTGGTGAAGCTTGCCGGATACATGGCCTGCGAAATGTGCCAGACGCCGGCGATGAGGTCCACCTTCTCGTCCCGCACGAACGGAAGCTGCACAACTATGGCTTCGTGATCGTCGAGCGGACACAACGGATGCCTCGCGCGACTACCCGAGATGGGCGTCCGCTGGCGGAAATCACCCGCGCGACCCTCGACGTCTGTCGCAGGCAGACGGAGGTCAGGCCAGTCCAGGCTCTGATGAGCGAAGTGGTTCAGCGGAGATACAGCTCTTTTGAGCGGTTGTCCCACGAACTGGCCCACGGCAGCCAGCGGGGGAGCGCAGTGCCTCGGCTTGTGCTCACGGAACTGACTGCTGGACAGGAGTCGATCGCCGAGATCGATGCCAGGCGAGTCTGGGAACGATCCGGCCTGCCGGAACCGGTGTGGAACAAGAAGCTGTACGACGAGGCGGGCAGGTTCGTCGCGAAACCGGATGCCTGGTTCGACGATGTCGGGCTGGCATGGGAGATCGACTCGCTGTCATTCCATCTCCAGGTCGTGGACGGGTTCGACCGGACCTTGGCGAGGAACGGGCGGTATACGTCGGCGGGCGTTCTGGTTCTCCAGACCTTGCCGTCGCGTCTGCGGACCGAGCCGGACAAGGTGGCTGCCGAGTTGCGGGCCGCCCATGCCGCGGCCGCGGCTCGTGCTCGACCGAACGTGCGGATCGCGAGTTGACGAAGGGCCCTTCACCGCATGACATGCGGTGAAGGGCCCCTTCGTGGCGTCTTATGCAGGGAAAGTCCCCTTCAGCTCCGTCAGGCGGAGGACTCGGGACGGCCGTCGGCCGCCCACGCGGTGTGGAACGAACCCTCGCGGTCGACGCGGCGGTACGTGTGGGCACCGAAGTAGTCCCGCTGCCCCTGCACCAGCGCGGCGGGGAGCCGCTCCGCGCGCAGACCGTCGTAGTAGGCCAGCGCGGTCGAGAAGCCCGGGGTCGGGATGCCGAGCCGCACCGCCGTGGAGATCACCGAACGCCAGGAGTCCTGGGCGTCCTCGACGGCCTTGCGGAAGCCGCCGGAGGTCAGCAGCGTCGGTAGCCCGGGCTCTTCGGCGTACGCGGCGGTGATGTCGTTCAGGAACTTCGCGCGGATGATGCAGCCGCCGCGCCAGATGGAAGCGACCTTGCCGAGGTCGATGTCCCAGCCGTATTCGGCGCCGCCCGCCTGGATCTGGTTGAAGCCCTGGGCGTACGCCACCACCTTCGACGCGTACAGCGCCTGCTCGACGTCGTCCGCGAAGGTGTCCAAAGCGGACCCTGTCAGCGGAGCGCGTGAGGGACCGCCGAGACCGCGTGAGGCTTCACGCAGGTTCGACGAGCCGGACAGCGAACGCGCGAAGACGGCTTCGGCGATGCCGCTGATCGGCACGCCCAGGTCCAGTCCGATTTGGACGGTCCAGCGTCCGGTGCCCTTCTGCTCGGCCTGATCCGCCACGATGTCGACGAACGGCTTTCCGGAAGCGGCGTCGGTGTGGGCCAGCACCTGCGAGGTGATCTCGATCAGGTACGAGTCCAGCCGTCCCGAGTTCCAGGTGCGGAACACGTCGGCGATCTCGGCGGGGGAGTAACCGCCCGCGCCGCGCAGCAGATCGAACGACTCGGCGATCAACTGCATGTCGGCGTACTCGATGCCGTTGTGCACCATCTTCACGAAATGCCCGGCGCCGTCCGCGCCCACGTGCGTGCAGCACGGTTCGCCGTCGACCTTCGCCGAAATGTCCTCGAACAACGGCCCGAGCGACTGGTACGACTCCTTGGAACCGCCCGGCATGATGCTCGGCCCGTGCAGCGCGCCCTCCTCGCCGCCGGACACACCGGTGCCGACGAAGTGGATGCCCTTCTCGCGCAGCGCGGCCTCGCGGCGCCGGGTGTCCGCGAAGTGCGCGTTGCCCGCGTCGACGATCACGTCGCCCTTCTCGAGGAGCGGGACGAACTCGTCGATCACGGCGTCCGTAGGCGCGCCGGCCTTGACCATGATCACGACCTGGCGCGGCCGCTCCAGCGCGTCGACGAACTCCTGCGCCGAATACGCCGGGATGAAGTCGCCTTCGTCGCCGAACTGCTCGACCAGTTCCTTCGTCCGCTGCTCGGAGCGGTTGTGCAGGGCCACCGTATGCCCGTGCCTCGCCAGGTTCCTGGCCAGATTGCGGCCCATGACCGCCAGGCCGGTGACCCCGATGCTCGCCTTCTTGCTCATCCGCACCCTTCCGCTTCGATTCCCGTGCCGAGCCTATCCCCGTTGAGGGATACGGCGCCGGGGCGAGAAGGGATCAACCGGGAGTTGTCCACAACCTGGCCTGCCTGTGGACACCTCGGCTCGTCCGCCCCTGCCCAGGCCTTTCGCCGGTAGGCTGGGATCGGGGCCGTCCCCCAGGGATGGGTGGGGGGGCTGCAGGTGGGGCGAAAAGCCTGAGACGACTGTCGCGAAAGCCACTTTCGGGACGCTGGATGTCGCGAAAGTGGCTTTCGCGACATCAGTGGCGGCGACGGCAGCGGGACCGGCACGGCACCGGAAACAGCGGTCAAGCGTCCCCAATGGACCGCGTCACGAGAAGCACCGGATACGGGAGCCGTTGAAGGTGACCATGTCCGCCAGCGCGGCCCCCAGGTCGATCGGCGCACCCCAGTCGAGACCGTCCAGTTCGGCGTAGGCCCGGTGTAGGTTCGCCGACAGCCGCTCCTGTTCGGACAGTTCCGCGTAGGGCCCGAGATCCGCTTCGCGAGCGGCCTGAAGCGGCGTCAGCCCGGCGGTCTTCCCGTACGAAGCGAGTTTCTGCAGGAAACCCAGGTACCCGTCGACGACGTCGATCGCCTCCGGTCCGCACAGCGGGCCGTGGCCCGGCACGATCGTCTCCGGTTCCAGTTCCCGGACCAGGTCCAGTGCCTTCCGCCAGCCGGCGGGCGAGCCCATGAGCGCGAAGGGGCTGCCGCCGTTGAAGATCAGGTCGCCGACGAACAGCACCCGCCGCTCCGGCAGCCAGACCAGGACGTCGTTGGTGGTGTGCGCGGCGTGTCCGGGATGGATCAGTTTCAGCCGGACGTCGCCGGCGTGCACGGTCAGCCGGTCGTCGAACACCACCTCGGGCGGCCGCAGTTCGAGATGGCCCCAGTCGTTCCCGGTGAACGAGTTCTCGTAGGTGTTGATCCCGGTCGCGACCATCACTTCGCGTGTCTTCCGGTGGCCGACGATCGTCGCGCCGGCCGCCAGGTAGTTGCCGTTCGTGTGGTCGCCGTGGTGATGCGTGTTGATCACGGTGGTCACCGGTGCCCCGCCCGCCGACTCCGCCGTCGCCAGCAGTGCCCGGGTACGCCGTTCGGTCGAACAAGTGTCGATCAGCACGGTGTGCCCGCCCGCGGCGACGAACCCGCAGTTGTTGATCCACCACGACCCGTCAGGTTGGACGTACCCGAAGACACCGTCGGTGACCTGCCTGGCGAAGGGGGATTGGTCCACTCGGTCACTATGCCCGACGAAGGTGCCCGAAATGTGACGAGATCGTTCCGCCACCAGGGTGACGTACCAGGTGACTGGTGTTTTCGGGCGTTTCCTGGAACGCTGCGCAATGTCATCATCGAACCCCGCAAGGTGAAGTACCCTGGGTGGGTTCGAATATTCGCGCGCAGGACGGCGGGCAGCCGTGGTCCTGGCTATGTGGTCCGGGAGAGCAAGGCTGATGGCCAGCACCGTCACCTCGCGCCGGAAGCAGCTCGGGAACGAGCTCCGGCATGCCCGCAACGCCGCGCGGATGACACAGCAGCAGGTCGCCGAGGTTCTCGGCTGCACCCAGGGCAAGGTCAACAAGATCGAGTCCGGTGCCGTCGGGGTCAAGCTCGGGGATGTGCGATCCATGCTGAACGCGTTCGGGATCAACGGCGACGAGGCCGACACGTTGATGAACCTGGCCCGCGCCGCGGCCGGGCAGCGCGGCCACTGGTCCGGGTACCGATCCGTGGTGCCGCACTGGTTCCGCACCTTCACCGACCTCGAACCCGCGGCCGCGGAGATCCTCACCTGGCACGGCGAGCGCATCCCCGGCCCGTTGCAGTCCGAGCACTACATGCTCAAGCAGTTCACCGAAGCGGGCGCCACCGACGTCACTTCGCTGGTCCGCAACCGGCTGGACCGCAAGGCCGTCTTCGAACAACAACAGCCGCCGTACTACCGGTTCATCATCAGCGAAGGCGCCCTGCGCCGCGCTCCCGGCGGCTCCGCCCCGGCGGTGATGCTGGACCAGGTCGAGCATCTGCTGGCGTTGGACAAGCATCCTCGCGTGTACGTGCACGTCCTGCCGTTCGGCGCGCGGCTCGCCGCCGTGCCCAACGACTTCACCATCATGCGTTTCCCTGATCGCACCAGGGATTTCGTCTACATCGAGCATTCGGCGGGCGGGTTGTACCTCGACGACGTCAAGGACTTCAACATCTTCGTCGATTCCTGGGACCGGTTGCGCGGAGCCGCGCTGGAACGCCAGGAGACCCGGCAGTTCCTCAAGGAACTCGCCGAGTTGTACCGGACACAGATGCAAGCCTGAGATGGACCCGCGGTTCGTCCCCGAAGGCGTGGATCTGGAGCGGCCCAACGCCGCCCGGATCTACGACTGGGCGCTCGGCGGGACCGCGAACTGGGCGGTGGACAGGGAATTCGGCGAACAGCTGGTCAAGACCTTCCCGCTCGTGCGGACCGCAGCCAGGGCGAACAGGGCCTTCCTCGGCCGCGCGGTGCGGTACTGCGTCGAGAACGGCGTGACCCAGTTCCTCGACCTCGGTTCCGGCGTGCCGACGGTCGGCAACGTCCACGAGATCGCCGGCGAGGTCGACGGCGACAGCCGGTGCGTGTACGTCGACAACGAACCGGTCGCCGTGGCGCACGCCAGGATCCTGCTGGAGAAAGGCGGCGATCCCACCAGGCACGCGGTGCTCGCCGGCGATCTGCGCGACGCGGACGACATCTGGGAAAGCGCCTTCGACACCGGCGTGCTCGATCCGGCGAAACCGGTGGCCCTGCTCACCGTCGCGGTCCTGCATTTCGTGCCGGAGCCCGAACTCGCCGCCGTCATCGCGCGGTACCGGAGGCTGCTGCCCGCCGGTTCCTTCTACGTTCTTTCCCATGTCACGATGTCCGGCGTGGAGGGAGCCGAGCTGGAACAGATCCAGCGCGTCGTGAAGCAGTACGAGCAGTCGAGCACTCCCGCGACCTTCCGCGACAAGGAAGAGATCCTCGGTTTCTTCGGGGATTTCGAGCTCGTCGCGCCGGGTCTGGTCCCGGTCGGCGCATGGCGGCTGGACGACCCACGCTCACCTGCGGTTGACTGCGCCATCGGCGGGGTCGCCCGCAAACCCGGTTTCTGACGAGGTGTGACGGTATGACGACGCAACACGACCCCGAAGCTCCCGACGGTGTCGATCTCGAACGGCCCAACGTGGCCAGGGTGTACGACTGGTTCCTCGGCGGTTCGGCCAACTGGGCCATCGACCGCGAGTTCGGCACTCAGGTGCTCAAGCAGTTCCCGGAGGTCAAGACCTTCGCCAGGGTCGGCCGCGACTTCCTCGGCCGGGGTGTGGGATACCTGGCGCGCCAGGGGATCACGCAGTTCCTCGACATCGGTTCCGGCGTGCCCACCGTCGGCAACGTCCACCAGATCGCGAGCGCGATCAACCCCGACTCGCGGGTCGTGTACGTCGACATCGAGCCGGTCGCGGTCGCGCATTCCCAGCTGCTGCTGGAACGCGAGGGGCTGCTCGGACGGCACGCGGTCCTGCAGGGTGACGTGCGGGATCCCGCCGACATCTGGAAGCGCGCCCTCGAAACCGGCGTGATCGACCCGCGTCAGCCGATCGGGCTGGTCATGGTCGGCCTGCTGTACTTCCTCGGCCCGGACGAACCCGTCCACGAGATGGTCAAGCGCTACCTCGACTTCCTGCCGTCGGGTTCGTACTTCCTGTCCTCGCATCTGACCGAGGACGGCGTCACGCGCAAGGAAGGCGACAACCGGGAGAACGTCCAGGAGCTGTACAAGAAGACGAGCGCGCCGTTCCATCTGCGGTCCCGCGCGGAGTTCGCCGCCTTCTTCGACGGACTGGAGATGGTGGAGCCGGGTATCGACTGGATGGCCGCCTGGCACCTCGACGAAGCGGCTTCCCGGGCGAGCGACCGGTTCGCGGACGATCCGACCTTCACCGGCGGGCTCGGCGGTTTGGGCCGCAAGCCCTGAGGCGGATCAGGCCCGGCCGGTCAGATGCCCGATCAGGGGTGTCAGCTCGAAATGGCTTTCGAGCGGCCGGCCGGTCCTGATCAGGTCCCGGTGCGCGCCGGGCGAATCGATCTCGGAGTTCCACGGCGGCTGCTTGCGCAACGGGGCCTGGATGAGGCTGAACCCGAACCGCTGACGCAGTTCGAGCCCGATGGTGCGGTGGTGGTGCTTCACCGAAGCCATACGTTCGTCCTCACGGCGGAACAAGAGCGTGGTGAGGCGGACGGCCATGGCGGTCACACCCCCCGGCTCGGCCGCGGCAACCGCGCCTGGTCGGCCGAACCGGCCAGGCCGAGACAACGCTCACAGGGCATCCCCGAACCGACGGGGAGCCATTCCAAGTGGTCGTAAGGCATCGCCGCGCCACAACGGGCGTGCAGGAACTCGGGGTGCGAACCCCTGGAGTGCAAGTCGAAAAGGTGTGCGGAGCGGCGGCTTTCGCCCGCTGTTCCGGCCATGAGCCTGCCGACGGCGAGTACCGTCGCCGGCATGGTGTCCTGAATGATCACGCTGATCCTCCCCCACGAGGTCGGCGGTGGGTGGTCATGCGCCGCGGGGTGGTGCCCCTGCCGGTCACCTGCCGTCCGTGGCCTGCTGGAACGGTGGAACTCCCGTCGAACGCCGCCCGGTGGCGTCTGCCGCCGAAAGCCGTACGTGCTGCGAGCGATTCACCAACAACCGAGCCCCGGCCGCTGCGATTAATCCTACTCCTGGAATAATCTTCATGTCGAGGGTGGGCGGAGTTGATCACCCACTTGGCCGTGCGGGATAGTCCCGTTGAGGCAGGGAGAAGCTGGGGCCGTGACGGTTCGCGCAGGTCGCGACCCGCACCCCCGACCGACGTTCGGAGGTACGACCAATGGCCGATTATCCATCGGCGGCGGATTACGATCCGACCACGGCCGTGTCGCTGTTCGACGACGCCACGTGGGAGAAATCCTTCGCGAGCGAGCCCAACGGGGGGAACTGTGTCGAGGTCAACCTCGCCAACGAAGGCCTGGTGGGGGTACGTGACACCAAACTGGCCAACAGTCCTGTCTTCGTCTTCGATTCCGGTGAGTGGAACGCCTTCCTGAAGGCGGTCAAGGCCGGACAGTTCGATTTGAGCCCTTGACGGAAGGCTCGCGTGCCCGTCGGGACACGCGAGCCATCCGATCTTCGGTCACTTCGAGTCACACCGTCGCGGGGAGCCCGTTCCCGCGCAGCCTGGACTTGGTGCGCCTCCAGGCGATGGCGATCAGGACGGCGAGCACGATCAGCGGGATCAGGCTGATCGACCAGCTCACCGCCATCGGCGGCCCCGGCTGTTCGAGCACCGCGAGATCACGGAGTTCCCCCGAGCCCTTGCCGGCGGGCCCGTCTATCTCGAACCGGAACGTCCACGAGCCCTCCGTCTGCAGGGCACGGATGTCCAGTCCCCACACCTCCAGTTTCCGCGGATGCTTCGCCAGCGGTTGCGGACGGCTGAGCCGCCCGGTCTCCGGATTGACGAACGCGAGCGTCCCCGACTTCCCGGCGATCCCGTCGTCCGGGATGAACGTGAAGTCCAGCGACTGCATGGCGCGCAACGGCCACGTGCTGAAGCCGACCGTCATCCCGTACGGGCCGACCTGCACCCGTTCGGTGTGGACGATGTTCACCGGTTCGTAGGCGTTCGCCGCGGGCGTGGTCGCGAACAGCAACCCGATCGCCGCCGCCAAGGCCAGCAGTGTCCTACGCATGCGCGTTGTCCCCCTTCGCCGGGGCCAGCAGCCTCAGCATCCCGCCGAACCGCCACCCGGCGAACCCGCCGAGCAGCCCGAACACCGTGCCGGCGGCGGCCGTCGCGAACACGATCGGCCACCCGACCGAGTCGGCCCCGTAAACGATCGCGTTCTGGATCGGCATGCTCGCGCCGACCAGGAAACCGCCGATCGCGCCCGCCAGCACGGAAACGCGGCCCGCGGACCAGCCGCGCCGCGAAAGCAGGTACACCGCTTCGAGTACGGCCGCGATCGGCAGCAACGCCATCGGCATCATCGAAGGCATCGCGGGCACACCGTCGATGTAGTCCCGCATCGGCAGGCCGACGGCGCTCGCGTACGCCTCGGCGGCCCACGGCGAGAACCACCAGGTGATCGCCTGGATGACCGCCAGCGCCGCGGCGACCCGGATCGCGCCGCCGGGCCGCCCCCAGAACCCGGCACCCGCCGAGACCAGCAGCACCGAAAGCAGGGCGATACCCACGGAGACGACGTCGAGCCCGTCGACGTCGATCTGCTCCAGCCCCAGCACGGTCACCGTGCTGAACGCGATCAGCACGCCGAGGCTGCCGACCACGCCGACGGTGCCCCAGCGGTGCTCCCGCGCGGCCGCGAACACCATGACCGTGCCGATGATGCTGAGCGTGATCGACAGCAGCAGCCCGATGTGCGGCGGCGAGTCGATCACCGCGTCGAAGCCGTACAGGCCATGCCACCACTGGTCCCACAGGCCGTACAGCAGGAACATCGCCGCGCCGGTCCCGGTCACCAGATAGCCCGCCGGTGCGGCGAAGACCTTGCCGAAGACGTTGATCGCCCGGCCGCCGGCACGGGCGTCGACCGGACGGCCCGCTCGGCGCGCGGCCGTGGTCATCAGCACGACCACGAGGCTCGCGAGCCCGGAGATCGCGCTGCCCGAATACAGGAACAGATGCGGCATCGTGAAGAACGTGTCCGGGCCGACGTCGCCGTGCCACTGGATGTCCCAGGTCAGCCCGACGAGCGAGATCACCGATCCGGCCAGCACCGTGCCCGCCGGTATGAGACCGGTGCGTTCACTTCGTGCCACCGAGGCGACCCTCGCTCCTCCCGCGGTGAGATCCATGACCCCCCGACCTCCCTCTCTTACTTGACCAGCAAAGGAAAAACGTGCTGCGTGGCGCCGGACGGCCCGCGCAGTGAAACGGTGATCTCCCATTGCCCCGACATCGGCAGCAGGACGTCGCCGGTGCGGAACCTCCCCGGTGCCTCCGCGATCGCGGGCGACGGGGCGAGCGCGTGACCCATCTGCGGCATCACCGGTTCGAGGGTGACGACGTCCGGTGTGGCGCCGGTGACGGTCAGCGCGAAGACATTCCCGCCCTGGTGCGGATCTTCGACTGAAAGCTGCACGGTGTACGGGCCCTGTGTCGAGCGCTGGACCTGTGCGCCGCCGCTGCTCGGCCAGACCAGCCAGGCCACGATCGCCACCACGAGCACCGCGACCACGGAGATCAGCAGGACGGGCTTGCGTCTGTCCACTGTGGAAATCACTGCGGTGCCCCTTCCGCCGGGACCTCGATCTGCATGGGCACGGTCAAGACCGTGTACTCGCGCTCGGCCTGCAACCAGATCCGGTACTTGCCGGGTGCGGCGAAGGTGTAGGTGAACGGGACGTCGGGGCCGTACGCGGCGACGGTCTCGTCCGGCTTTCCCGGCATCCCTGGTGATTGCGGGATCATCGAGTGCACGTGGGCCCAGGTCGGCGCGGCAGCGGCAGCCGCGCCGACCCGGCTGTCGTCGGTGATCGGGCCGACGACGATCAGATGGCCGAGCATGCCCAGCCACGGCTGGAGATCCGCGCGGCCGAACCGCGCGATGATCGTGGTCGGCGTACCCGGTTTGACGTCGATGTCGACCGGGTTCCCGTTCACGACCCGCTTCCCGGCGCCGGCGGGGACGGGTTCGGCGGGGGAGTCCGTTCCGGTCGCGACAGCCAGTGTCGAGCGGACCAGTTGCACGCCACCGCCTCGGCGGGCGAGTTCCGCGGCGACGGCGTAGGTCCCGGCCTCGGGCGGGGTGAACCTCACCCGGTAGTCACCGGGGCCGACGCGCACCGGATGCAGATGCCAGAGCCTGCCCGTCGGCGAGATGACGACGAGATGGACCAAGGCGTTGTCGTGCACCAAAAGGTCGTCGACGGGACGGCCGGTCGCGCCGTCGGCGATGGCGAGCCGGACCTCGGCGAGGGCACCCGACCGCGCGTTCGCGGAACGCACGGCCAGATTGACCGGCGGCCGGGAGAAGTCCACAGTGGACATCTGCGCGTTCGCGTACGGGTCTTGGATGTTGTCGATCGTCGGATCCAGCGCGGCGCCCGGCGCGGGCGGCGGCGGAGTCGACGCGGAGAGCATCGCACCGGTGATCGCGACCGCGAGCGCGGCCACCATCCCGCCGGCGGGGATCAGCGCGAGCTGCGGCCGGCGCACGCGCATCGCGACGACCAGACCGAGCACCAGGAACACGCCCGCGGCGACGAATCCGCCGAAAGTGGCCTTCTCCCACGGTGGGATGACCCTGGCCGGGACGATGAACGGGATCGACGCGGTGTCCGTCCCGTCGTCGAGGCCGAGCTCCCACGGTCCCGGCTGGTCCACCTGCAGCCGCGCGGAATGCGCGCCGGGCAGGCCGTCCAGTCGCACGGTGGTTTCGGAGAACGTCGTCCCCGCGGTCGACGCGCGCAGTTTCAGCGTTCCCGGCGCGCTTCCGGTGTGCGTGACGACGTCGACGTGCAGCGGCCCGGGCGCGATGTCCATCCGCCGCAGGATGATCGTGAGATCGCGGGTGCCGAGCGTCTGCGCGACCTGGACGTCCGCGCCGCTCGACACGCCGTCCGCCCGCGCGGTGCCGCCCAGCAGCATGGACGCCAGCGCGCAGAGCAAGAGTACGCGGGCGATGACCAACGGCGCCGTGCGCCGCCCCCTCGGTGAATTCCCCATCCCGGCTGAAGTTAGCGGCGGCGGCAGGGGAAAGCGTCACGGCGCGGGGTGAACCGGGGTCCCCCGTGAAGGGGATCATGACCCTTACCCCGGTGGGGTCAGCCACCCAGGAAACGATACGCGCGCGGATGCGCCCGGAACCACACGTTGAGCCTGCCGATCCGGCGGACGAGCGAAGACCGCAACGTCACCGGCACCAGTCCGCCCACGGTCCGGACTACGGCGCGGAACCGGTCGAATCGGCGCTGGTCCCGCGCTGTCCACTGTAGACCGAGACGGTCCCGCAGCGCGGGCGGCAGCGTGCCTCGGATGACGAACATCTGTCCTCGGTACTGCCACCGTCGCAGCCGCACCCAGCGCTTGTCGGGCAGCCATCGCCACGGTTTCTTCACCGTCCGGATCGTTTCGAACAGCGTCGAAATCGTCTCGTTCGGGCCGAAGCCGTCGATCATGTCCGCGTAATATCGCTCGAATTCCGGCCAAGTCGGCGGCAGGTCCTGTTCGCGCAGGCCGAGGAGCCGTCCGACGTCGCGCATCTGCGAGTAGTATTCGTCCACTTCGGACGGTGTCATCGGGGTGCCGTAGAACCGTTGTGTGTCAACGGGAACCATCACGAGCGTGGCGTGCACCCAGGCGTACGCGTGCGGGTTCAGCGCGCTGTACCGGCGGCCTTCGGCGTCGACACCGGTGAACGACCGGTGTAGTGCGCGCAGCCGGTCCGCCTCGTATCGCGCGCCCTCGGGGCCGCCGTAGATGTAGATGGACAGCGAAGCGGCCGTGCGCATCAGCCGCGTCCACGGATCGTCGACGTAGTCGGAATGATCGCGCACCCCGGCCGCGACGACCGGATGCGCCACCTGCAGCACCAGCACCTGGCCCGCCAGCAACCCGGCCCGGAAGTCGCCGAAGTACTTCCACGCCGCCGTCCCCTTGACGATCGGCGGCCCGGTCATGGCGCGCCGCGGATGAGCATCATCAACGACTGCGCCACCGCGACGCCGTCGTCACCCGTGGCCAGCCTGCGCAACTGGAGTCCGGCGATCAGCGCGACGACAGGACCGGTCAGCCGTTCCGGGGACGGCACGCCGAGTGTCCGCAGGATCACCAGCGCCAGCTCGTCGTAGGCGGCGAAGCACCGCGAGGCCGCGTCCTGGAGCCCAGGGTCGCGCGCGGCCTGGAGATACAGCTCGTGCGCGCCGAGTTCGTCGGTGCCGAACGGAAGCTGCGCGATGACCTGCTCGACCACCGACGCGGCCTGCTCGACACTCAATCCCTGTTCGCGGTAGGCGTCGACGAAGCCGGTCAGTTTCGTGGTCTCTTCTTCGGCGAACAGCAGCATCGCCTCGCGCAGCAACGCGGTCTGGCTGGGGAAGTGGTAGGTCAGCGTGCCGAGCGAGACACCGGCCGCGGTCGCGATCCGGCGGTTGGTCAGCCCGCCGACGCCCTGTTCCCCGACCACCTTGAGCGCGGCGTGGAGAATGGTCTCGCGGGTGTTCACCAAGCGGTCTCGGGTTTGCGGTCCTGCCACCGTTCGACCTCTTCCAGTTGCGCGGCCAGCGAAATCAGCCGTTCCTCGGCGTGCGAGGGGCCGAGCAGCTGCCCGCCGAGCGGCAGGCCTTCGGGGCTCAGCCCGGCGGGGACGTTGACGCCCGGCCAGCCCAGCACGTTCCACGGCCAAGCGTAGGGGCACGCCGCGATCATGGCCTGGTCGGTCTGCCAGCCGCTGAGCTTGTCGAAGGCGCCGATCCGCGGTGGCGGCGTCGCGGTGGTCGGCGTGAGGACGACGTCCACCCGGCCGAACACCGAGCCGATCTGCCGTTGCAGCAACGGTTCCGCGGCGCGAGCGAGGCTCAACGCCGGCCCGGCCAGCGCCGAGCCCTGCCGGGCGTTGGCGCGGGTGCGCGAGTCGAGCCGCGCCTGATCCGGGACGCGACGGGCCCAGTCGCGCACGCCGACGAGCGAACGCGGCAGGAAGGTGAGGCCGATCAGCCGGTAGTCGGGTTCGATCTCGACGATCTCGTGGCCGAGTTCGGCGAACCGCTCCGCGAGCCGGACGACGGCCGCGTGCGCCTGCGGTCCGAGCCGGGTTTTCGTCGCGGTGAAAGGGATCCGTGTGGACAGCCCGATCCGCATCCGGCCCGGTTCGCGGCGGGCGGCCGACTGGAACGCGGTGCCGGTGCCGGCGGCGACGTCGAGCAGCAGGGCCGCGTCGGCGACGGTGCGCGCGAGCGGGCCGACCACGGTCAGGCCGTGGAAGAGTTCGCGTTCGGCCGGGACACGGCCGCGCTGCGGTTTGATCCCGACCAGGTCGGTCCACGCGGCCGGGATCCGGATCGACCCGGCCCCGTCGGAACCCAGCGCGGCGGCGATCACCCCCGACGCGATGGCCGCCGCCGCGCCGCCGGAGGAACCGCCCGGGGTGCGTTCGGTGTCCCACGGATTGCGGGTCGCGCCGAACGCCGGGCCTTCGGTGAACGGCCACTGGCCGAGTTCCGGGGTGTTGGTCTTCCCGATCAGCACCGCGCCCGCCCGGCGAAGCGCGGCGACGGGCGGCGAGTCCGCCGTCGCGACGGAGAAGTCGCCTTCGCAGCCGAACGCCGTGGGCAGCCCGGTGACGTCGAGGTCGTCCTTGATCGCGGTGGGGACGCCGAGCAGGGGAGCGGTTTCGCCGGCGGCGAGCCTCCGATCCGCCTCCTCGGCCTCGCGAAGGGCCTCTTCGGGGCGAAGGCATTTGAAGGCGTTGAGAACCGGCTGACTGGCTTCGGCCTTTTCGAGCGCCAAGCGCGTGAGCTCGACTGACGTCGTGACTCCGGCGGCGAGCATCGAAGCCTGTTCAGCCAGGCCGGTGAACGCGAGGCTCGGTTTCGAAGTGGTCATGGCTCCCCCTGCACGTCTCGTTCGTTCAAACGAACGATACCACCGGGCAAGTTCGATGTGGTTACGTGACTTTCATGAACCTCGATCGCTTCCCCCGCGTCGACCTCGGCGGCTACCCGACGCCGCTGCATCCGGCACCCCGGCTGGGCGAGGCCATCGGCCTGCCGAACCTGCTGCTCAAACGGGACGACGTGCATCCACTCGGCGTCGGCGGCAACAAACTGCGCAAACTCGAGTTCCTGCTCGGCGCGGCGATCGAGAACGGCGTCGACACGGTGATCACCTTCGGCGCGCTTCAGACCAACCACGGCCGCCAGACCGCCGCGGCCTGCGCGAAGCTGGGATTGCGGTGCGAGCTCGTGCTCACCGCGAAGGTCCCTCGCGACGGCGACGCGTACGAACGGTCCGGCAACGTGTCCCTCGACCATCTCTTCGGCGCGAACGTGCACATCTGCCGCGACGGCGAGGAGACCGGAAGGACCTACGAGCGGCTGATCACCGAGGCCGCGGCCGAGGGCCGCGAGGTGGCCACGTTCCCGGTCGGCGGTTCCGACGGCGTCGGTGCGCTCGGCTACGTGGCGGCCGCGCGGGAGATCGCCGGGCAGCTCGCCGGGCTGGGCATCACCAAGGCGCGGCTGGTCGCCCCGCACGCCAGCGGCGGGACCTCCGCCGGGCTCATCGTCGGAACGGCGGACCTCGACTGGCTGACGCTGGACATCGCCTGCGTCAGCCATCCGGTCGACGAGGCCCTCGACAATCTGGCGGATCTCACCATCTCGGCGTCGGTACTGCTGGGGACCGAACCGCCGTCACTCGACGGCCTGCATATCGACGACCGCACGATCGGCCCCGGCTACGGCATCCCGACCGGCGGCACCTGGGACGCGGTGCGGCTTTTCGGTCGCACGGAAGGGATCGCGCTCGATCCCGTGTACACCGGCAAAGTGGGCGCCGCGCTGATCGACTGGGCCGCCGAAGGCCATTTCGCGGCCGACGAGCACGTGGTCTTCCTGCACACGGGCGGTTTGCCCGGCCTCTACGGTTACGCTCCCGAATTCGCCGACGCGGTGCGCCGCTGACGCGACCTTCAGCATCCCGGCGATCAGGACCACGTGCGCCACCAGCGAAACCCGCTGCATGACACCGACCGGCGCGATGTCGGTCAGCGTCTTGAAGAACGGGATGTCGGACAGGCGCACGAAGATGAAACTGAGCCCGAAGACGATCAGCCCCGCCGCGCTGCCCCACGCCAGGCGGCCGACCAGCTTGGCCGCCGGCGTGCCGCGCAGGTTGTCGCGCAGGGTGAATCCGGCGGCGGGCAGGCTGAGGAACGCGACGAGGCACGCGTACAGGTGGATCTCGCCGCTGACCGGATCCGGGAATTCGGGGTAGCTCGCCGGGAAGATCGCGGCCGCCGCCAGCCCGAGCGACCACAGCACGAACAGCAGTTTCGTGGTGCGGCTGAGCGTGATCCCGGCCGCAGCCAGCGCGCCGAGCGCGGTGAGCGAGCCGATCGACAGGGAGAGCACGCTGGCGCCGAGCATGCCGGTGCCGCGGTCGACGTAGGCGTAACTGGACAGCGTGTCGAACACCGGATCGCGTGAGCTGATCAGATGGAGCACGACCATGGTGAACAGTGCCCAGCCGATGGCCGCGCCCGACGCGATCAGCCAGGGCTTGGTCCGCGATCTCTCCCCAGGGAACGTCATGCGTTCAGCGTGCTCGCGCCGGCGCGGTTTTCCGATCCGGGAAGCCCCCGGTTTTACCCTGGGGCTACCCCGAAGTCGACCAGTACCAGTAGCTGGTCATCGTGCCTTTTCGCACGGGGCCAGCGCTCGCCGTCCGGGTCCTGTTTCTCCGCCGTGCGCACCGCGTCGAGGACGGCGTCCGGACCACGCTGCCTGCTGATGTCGAGCACTTCCGGCCAGTCGAACAGTTCGTACTCGTCGACACCGATCGCGACGCCGTCCGTCGCCAGGAGCAGGGCGTCGACCTCCGAGCGCGGCCAACTGCGGCGTACGGCTTCGGCGGCCGCCTTCGGTTCCGCTTCGGCGACCCAGAAGCCGTCCGGCGCGTTGCGTTTCGCGCGGACGTCGGCGCCTGTGCGGAGCTGGCCGTCTTCGCGCAGCGAGACCAGCCTGTCGTCAGTGAGCGGATCGGCGCCCGAAGGACCGAAGGCGACGATCGGACTGTCGGCGAGCACCAGTCCGTCGACGGTGTCGTCCGTCCAACGTGCGATCGCGACCGTGCTCGACGGCGACCGCCCCGGTGCGAGGCCTTCACGACGTGCGACGTCGGCTATCGACTCGGCGAGGAGCACCGCGAGATCCGCCTGGGGTTCCGCGCTCAAAGCCCGCGACAGGCTGTGCACGAGCAGGCTCGCGTACCAGCCGCCGGACGGCACATCCGGCCGCGGCGCGGTCGCCCCGTCGAGCACCACCACGGCGTTACCGAGTACGGCGACATGGTCTTCGGTCGGGCGCGTCGCTCCGTCCGCGCCTATCCCGTCCCTTCCCGCCACTGAGATCTGGGGCATGTCCCCGACCCTAACTGTCAACCGAAGTTGACATGGGGGCGATGTCAACGTAGGTTGACATTATGACCGAAGCGACAGATCTGGCCGCGCGAGCCGGTGACCGCGATCCCCGCGTGGGATTGCGCGCCGTCGCCGCCTTGCGCCGGCTGTTGGAACAACTCGAGGCCGTGCAGGTCCGCAGCGCGCGGGTGCACGGCTGGTCCTGGCAGGAGATCGCGGCCGAGCTGGGGGTCAGCAGGCAAGCGGTGCACAAGAAGTACGGGAGGCACTGATGTTCGAACGCTTCACCACCGAAGCCCGCGAAGTCGTCGTCGGAGCCCAGCGCGTCGCGTCGGACGAGGTGTCCGGGAACGTCGACCCACTGCACCTGCTGACGTCCCTCGCCCGGCACACCGGTGTGCTCACCGCACTGGGCTGCCCGGCGGACGAACTCGCCGACGACCTCCGGCGAGTACGCCGCCGGGGCGGGATGAGCGACGCCGACGTCGAAGCACTGAGCGGCTTCGGCATCGACGTCGAGCACATCGTCGAGCGGGTCGAGCAGACCCACGGCCCCGGCGCGCTGACCGGCGGCCGCCGTACCGGGCGCGGCCATCGGCCGTTCACGCCGGAGGCGAAGAAGGTGCTGGAGAAGAGCCTTCGCGAAGCCATCGACGTCGGCAGCAAACGCATCGAAGGCGAGCATCTCCTGCTTGCGATGACCGCCGTCCCGGGTCCGGCCGCCGACGTCCTCGCGCAGCGGGGCATCGACTACCTTGCCGTCCGGCGCCTGCTTGAGCAGCGGGAGGCCAGCTGAGCCCTGGGTCACCGGGGTCGCCCGGTGACCTGAAGGGGCCCCTTCAGGACGCCGAAGAGCGTTCCCGCCAGATGACGTACGGCAGGAACGCCTGCGTCAGCGGTCCGATGGCGAGCGCGTAGAGAACGGTGCCGACGCCGACGGTGCCGCCGAGCAGCCAGCCCGCGGCGAGAACGGTGATCTCGATGAGGGTCCGGACGAGGCGGATCGACTTGCCCGTCCGGGCCGACAGTCCGGTCATCAGACCGTCGCGGGGGCCGGGGCCGAGCCGCGCGCCGACGTAGACCGCGGCGCCGAGACCGTTGAGCACGACACCGGCGACCAGGTTGAGGAGCTGCCAGCCGAGCACGTCCTGGTCGGGCAGGAAGAGCCGCACGAAGTCGACGGTGAGCGAGATGACCACGATGTTGGCGACGGTGCCGATGCCGGGCCGCTGCCGGAGCGGGATCCACAGCAGGAGCACCAGGACCGACGCGATCGCGGTGACCGTGCCGAACGACAGGCCGGTGATCTTCATCAGGCCTTCGTGGAGCACGTCCCACGGGTCGAGGCCGAGTCCTGACCTGGTCAGCATGGCCATGCTGCCGCCGTAGAGGACGAGCCCGGCGACGAGCTGGATCGAGCGGCGGGTGGTGTCTTGGGAGATGCCGACGGGTCGGAGATCGAGTTTCAGTGCCACGAGTGCACCATCGGGGGTAAGTGGCTACCTTGACCATGGCCAATCTGGAACAATTGGCCTTATGGAACCGCTGATCCCGCTGACTGGACGCGTTTCGGGTGCGAAATTGGCCGTTTTGCTGGGGAACTGGCGGCAGAGTGGTTCTCGACACGGTGCGGCGGATCTCGCGGCCGCTGTCGAGCTGCTGGTCCTCGACGGCAGGCTCCCGCTCGGCACCAGACTCCCGGCCGAACGCGAGCTCGCCGACGCGCTGGAGGTCAGCCGCACGCTGATCGGGGCCGCGCTGGACAAACTGCGGGCCGACGGCCTGGTCTCCAGCCGTCGCGGCGCCGGTTCCTGGATCGCGTCGCCCGGCGGCCGCGGCCGGGACCCGATCCTGCCGACCGGCGAGGACCTGATCGACCTCGCTCAAGCCTGTCCGCCTGCCATTCCCGGCCTGGTGCCCGCGGTGGACGCCGCGCGGAAGGCGCTCGTGGACCACCTCGGCGAGAGCGGCTATCACGTCCGCGGCCTGCGGATCCTGCGTGAGCGGATCGCCCGGCGCTACACCGAACGCGGGCTGCCGACGAACGCCGATCAGGTGATGGTCACCAACGGTGCGCATCACGCGTTCGTGCAGGTCCTGCGCATGCTGGCCGGTCCCGGCGACCGGGTGCTGGTCGAGCAGCCGACGTACCCGAACTCGCTGGAGGCCATCGGCGCCGCGCACGCCATCCCGGTCCCGGTGCCGCTGGACCCGGTCACCGGCTGGGACATCGTCGGGATCGAGGCCGCGCTGCGGCAGTCCGCGCCGAGGCTCGCGTACTTCGTCGCGGACTTCCAGAATCCGACCGGCCTGCGCCTGGACGCCGTCGGCCGGGAGCGGCTCGCGGCCGCGCTGAGCCGCGCGCGGACCCCGGCGATCATCGACGAGACACTGGTCGAGCTGGACCTCGAAGGCGATCCGGTCGACGGGCCGCCGCCGCTGGGCGCGTTCGCGGGCGATCTCGGCATCACGATCGGCTCCGCGTCCAAGTCGCATTGGGCGGGTCTGCGGCTTGGCTGGATCCGCGCTTCCGAGGACGTCATCGGAAGGCTGATCGCGGCGCGGTTCGCCGTCGACCTGGGGTCCCCGGTTTTCGAGCAGCTCGTCCTCGCCGAACTGCTCGACGACGGCGGGTCCGCGCTGGCGCACCGCCGTCAGGAGACGCTGGCCCTGCGCGACGCGCTGACCGGCGCGCTGAACTGGTACTGCCCGGACTGGACGTTCACCGTGCCGCCCGGCGGGCTTTCGCTGTGGTGCCGTCTGCCGGAGCCGATGAGCACGCGGCTGGCCGTCGCGGCGGCAGGGCACGGGGTGCAGGTGGCGCCGGGCTCGCGGTTCGGTGTCCACGGTGGACTGGAGCGCTGGCTGCGGCTTCCGTACGCGCTTCCGGCCGAGAGGCTTTTCGAGGCCGTACGGCGGTTGGGCGCGGCCGCCGCTTCGGTGGCCGCGACACCCACGACAGTCGCCCCGGTGGCCGTCCAGGTCACCTGACCCCCCGCAATTCGTCACCTACTTGCGTGTTTCGTGAGTGACCAGCGCGAGTCGAATGCCGCAAGTAGGTGACGAATTGCGGGGAAGGGGGCGGAAACGGAAATAGCCGGTGCGCCGGCGGGGCGGCCGATGCTCCAGGGAGGGCATCGGCGCCGCACGACCAGCGCACCGGCTATCCGGCCCGCCCCGAGGTCGAAACCCCGGGACGGGCACCGCGGCGGTTACCCGGCACAGCCCCTCGACGTGCCGGGAACCGCCCGCGGTTCAGGCGGACTTCGAGCTTGGCCGGCTCCTGCTCGGCGCGGTGAGCAGAAGCCCCCGAAGTCCACCCGGTGCTGGTCCCGGCGCCGCAGGGGCAGCGCGGCGCCGGGGCCGGGATCCGAACCGGCCGGGCGCGGTCGGCCGTTCGGAAAGACAAAGGGGTTGCCTGAAAGAGGGGCAGGCGAAAGCGGCTTGTGCCAGAGGAGTCAACGGACGTCGAAAACCGAAGTTGATCTTGGTTTGGACGTACTTCTCCCCGGTGACCCGGTCAGGTCAGTCGGGGGAGGTGGCGGGAAGCGCGGCTTCCCTGCCGGTGCGCTCGCCCTCGTGGTCGCAGCCCGTTCCGAGGAGTTTCAGCTGCGTGGCGGGGATTCCGGCGTCGAGCACGGCGAGCGGCCCGCGGCCGCCACCGGTGTTGTCGTGCCCGGGCTGAGCGGTCGTCGTGGGCGCGATCGGGGCCACCGGGGTGTTCGGCAGGCCACCGCCGCCGCCGGAGCCGCCGCCGTCGGGGGACGCGTGCGTGTCGGATTCGGCGGGCGCGCCGGGAGCGGGCTGGGCGTCGGACTTGACCCGGACCGGCAGGGTGACGCGGTGGTTCTGGGCCGCCGTCGCCGGAACGGGTGCCTCGGCGGGAGCGGACGGACTCGGCGCCGGGGTGTTCGGCGTGGGCGTGGGCGTGTTCACCGTGGCGGCCTTGGCCGGGACGGTGATGCTGACCGAGCCACTCGCCGACTCACCGGATCCGCCGCCGAAAACGGGGTCGAGCGTGTCGCCGGTGCCCGGCAGGATCACCGGGCCGCCCCCGCCGCAGCACGGATTCGGCGTGAGGATCGGCGCGACGACCTGGTCGCCGATTCCGCCGACGACCCCGCCGACGGTTTCGACGACGCCGCCGACCGTGTTCGTGACGACGTTCAGCACGCCGCCGATGAGGCCGCCCAGCAAACCGTTGGACGACTTCGCGGTCTTCGCCACAGGCTCCGGAGAAGAGGTCTTCTCGACGGAACTGGTGCTCTCTTCCTCGACAGCGGCCTCAGGCTCCTCGTTCACAACAGGAGCGGGCTCATCCTTCGGGGTTTCGGTGGTCTCAGCGGGTTTCGGAGTCTCGCTCTCGGTGGAGTCCGAAGTGGACTCCTTGGGAGTAGTCGTTTTCCCGGATCCGGCTTCGTCCGAAGGCTGGACAACGGAGGTCTCCGGCGTCACGGGAGTCTGCTCGTCGGCCGAGGCCGGGGCGCTCAGGACGGCGCCGAGGATCCAGCCGGAGAGCGCGAGCCCGCCCGCGAAAAGGATTCGCGCGCCGGTTTTCGGTGCACTGAGGCCGCGACGGTGCACGACTGCCGGACCATTCACAGCAATCACCACCGTCCGCGCCTGAAACCCACGTTGTCCGCGTGAGTTCGATCTTGCTTGGGGTCTCTTCCGGTCAGGTCGCAGTTCCCCCGGGGCTGCACCAGTTTTAGCACCGGAGGGGAGTGTTTCACCTCAGCCGCCGCCGATCCAGCCCGTTAGGCGGAACGACGCAACCGGCTCCGGTACCCGGAGTACCGAAGTTGATCACTCTCGGTATGTGCCGGGCGGCCATCCGGGGACGGGTGGAACTACTCAAATCCTCGGTGACCTGATGTTTTCCAGCCTCGAGCCGGATCCCTGCTGCGGTGCGTGCCGTCGAAGTCGCGTTCGGTGATCGGCGCGGCGAACGCAAGCCGCCGGGAGGGGGGAGTCCGGGATGTGGGACGTGAACGCGGTGTCGGGGGCGATGTTCAAGGCGCTGAAGACCTATCGCTTGAGCGAAGCCGATGCCAGGGACGTCTGTCAGGACGCCTGGCTGGAACTGCTTCGCGCACCTGGCGCGCTACGGGACGAAGCGAAGCTCGGAGCTTGGCTGACGACCACCGCGCGACGCCGTGCGCTCCGGATGATCACCAGGAACAGGCGCGAAACACCGCGTCCGCTCCCCGATGCGGAGACGACCCCGGAGACCGAGGTCATCCGAGCCGAACGCGACCGCGCGCTCTGGACGGCGGTCGATCGGCTGCCGGACTCGCATCGGCGGCTGATCCGCCTGCTCGCGCACCGGCCGGAGCTGTCCTACGCCCAGATCGCCGGGGAACTGGGCATCAGCCCGGCCAGTGTGGGCAGGCTGCGAAGACGGTGTCTCGACCGGCTCAGGCGGGTGCTCGAAAAAGGCGGCTGGGCGTGAACATCGGACGAGTCACCGGAGTTTGCGCAAACGGGTGACCGCTTCGTCGATGACCTCGTTGCGTTTGCAGAACGCGAAACGCAGCAGGTGTTTCCACTCTTCCGGGTGATCGGTGAACACCTTTACGGGCACGGCCGCCACGCCCACCCGTTCGGGGAGCTCCCAGGCCAGTTCGGCGGCGTCTTCGAAACCGAGCGGGCGGACGTCGACGCAGACGAAATACGTCCCGGCGGTCGGCCGGACCGCGAACCCGGCGTCCGCGAGGCCCGCCGCGAGCCGGTCTCGTTTGTCCTGGAGGCTCGTGCGCAGGTCTTCGGCCCACGGCAGTTCGTGGTCCAGCGCGTGGGCCACGGCCGGCTGGAGCGGCCCGCCCGAGACGAAGGTGATGAACTGCTTCGCCGCTTTCACCGCCGCCACCAGTTCGGGGCTCGCGCAGACCCAGCCGATCTTCCAGCCGGTGCAGTTGAACGTCTTGCCCGCGCTGGAGATCGAGACGGTCCGTTCGCGCATGCCGGGCAGGGTCGCCAGCGGCAGGTGCTCGGCGTCGTCGAAGACCAGGTGCTCGTACACCTCGTCGGTGATCGCGATCAGGTCGTGCGTCACGCAGAGCGCGGCGACGGCTTCCAGTTCGGCGCGCGTGAACACCGTGCCGGTCGGGTTGTGCGGTGAGTTGATCAGGATCGCCCTGGTCCGGTCGGTCACCGCGGCGCGCAGGCCCTCGATGTCCAGCGCGAACCGGCCGTCGCGTTCCACCAGGCCGACGACACGCCGCTCCGCGCCCGCCATGGCGACCGCGGCCGCGTACGAGTCGTAGTACGGCTCGATGACGATGACCTCGTCACCCGCCTGGGTCAGTGCGATCAACGACGCCGCGATGGCCTCGGTGGCGCCGGCGGTGACCAGGATCTCCGTGTCGGGGTCGTACGCGGTGCCGTACCGCAGCCGGTGCCGCGCGATCGCCGCGCGCAGCTCGGGACGCCCCGGACCCGGCGGATACTGGTTCGCGCCGCCGAACAGCGCGTTCTTGGCGGCTTCGAGCATTCCGGCGGGCCCGTCGGTGTCGGGAAAACCCTGGCCGAGGTTGACGGCTTCGTGGCGGACGGCCAGTGCCGTCATCTCCGCGAAGATGGTCGAGGTGAAGGGCTGGAGGCGGGGTACGAGGACAGGTTCGCGCACGATCAGCCATCCTCACGGACAATGGCGGTGTGGAGCAACTGACGCCCGCCAAGGTGACCCCAGCCGATCCGCCCGGTGGAACCGCCGCTGAGGAGGAAAAGGCGCGTGGCCTGCGCAAGATGAAGATGGTCGCGCTGTCGTTCCTGCTCGGTGCGACGGTGATCTTCCTGTTGACCAGCTGGGCCGAGGCCGCGGGCTGGCCGGGCTGGGTCGGCTACGTCCGCGCGGCCGCCGAAGCCGGGATGGTCGGCGCGCTCGCCGACTGGTTCGCGGTGACGGCGCTGTTCCGGCATCCGCTGGGGATCAAGATCCCGCACACCGCGATCATCCCGAGCAAGAAGGACGCGCTGGGCAGCAGCCTCGGTGACTTCGTCGGCTCGAACTTCCTGTCCGAGTCCGTGGTCCGCGAGAAGCTGAGCCGGATCGAGGTCTCGAAGCGGCTCGGCGGCTGGCTTTCGCAGCCCGCCAACGCGGAGCGGGTGACGTCCGAACTGGCCACCGTCGTCCGGGCCGCGGTCAAGGTGCTTCGAGACGAAGACGTCCAGGCGATCATGGAACAGGCCGTGGTCAAGCGGATCGTGGACAAGCCGTGGGGCCCGCCGCTCGGCAAGATCCTGGCAGGCGTGTTCGCCGACGGGGCGCACCACAAGCTGGTGGACCTGATGTGCGACCGCGGCTACGAGTGGGTGCGGGACAACCACTCGACGATGCTGCGCGTGGTCTCGGACCGGGCGCCGAGCTGGTCGCCGAAGTTCGTCGACGAGATGCTCGCGGACAAGGTCTACGGCGAGGTGCTGTCCTTCGTCTGGGCGGTGAAGACCGACGTCAACCACCCCATGCGGCTGGCGCTGGACAAGTTCCTCGGCGAATTCGCCCTCGACCTGCAGACCAATCCCGAGGTGATGGCGCGCGCCGAACAGGTCAAATCCCAGATGCTGGGGCATGACGAGGTGCAGAAGCTGATCGGCTCGGCGTGGGCGACGGCGAAGGAGATGCTGCTCAACGCGGCGGAGGATCCGTCGAGCGAGCTGCGGCGCCGGGTGCGCACCGGTCTCGAGTCCCTCGGCGGGCGGCTGGTCTCCGACGACCACATCCGGTCCAAAGTGGACACCTGGGTGGAGGGTGCGGCGGCTTACCTGGTCACCCACTACTCGCAGGAGATCACCACGATCATCACCGACACCGTGGAGCGCTGGGACGCCGAGGAGACCTCGCGCAAGATCGAGCTCCAGGTCGGCCGGGATCTGCAGTTCATCCGGATCAACGGCACGGTGGTCGGCGCGCTCGCCGGACTCGTCATCTACGCGGTCGCGCAGCTGCTCTTCTGAGTGGCGGCGCGTATACCACACTCCGGAAGCCTTACCGCGAGTTGTCCACAGGAAGTGGAGTCATCCCCAGGGTTATCCACAGCTTTTCACGTTTTTGGCCTAACGGTGTGCACAACCCCTGGGGGTAAGTCGGGGGTGGGTGACCCCAGAAGTTGTGGTCGCGGCGGGCACGCGTGATCAGCCGGCTGATCACGCAAGTAGGTGACTAATTGCGCGGTCAGGGCCTCAGGTCGAGACGTCCGCGGTCCGTGCCCGCCAGGCCCGCGCCTTCTCCCGGTTCCCGCAGGCCCGCATCGAGCACCACGTCCTGGACCGGTTGCGTGATTCGTCGTAGAAGGCCCACAGGCAGTCGTCCGCCGGGCAGATCTTGAGCCGGATCCATTCGCCGAGCACGGTCAGCCGGGTCGACGCCGCCATCACGGCCTCGGTGACCGTTTCCGCGACGAGGAGCGGGCCTTCCTGGCCGAGGATGATCTCCGCCGGCGCGCGCAGGCCGAGCCGGGGCAGTCTCGGGTCGCCGATCGCGGCGCGCAGCGCGTCCCGGGTTTCGCGCGCGGCCGCGGGGGTATCCGCTCGCAGCCGGTGATCCCTGGCCCAGCGTTGCCAGGACTCCAGATCGTCCAGGAGGTCGGTGCCGCGTTCGACGTTCACCGTGTTCAGAAACTCGACCACCAGGGACGCGTCGGTGTTCACCCCGCCCAGTGTACGGGCGGCACCTGTTGTCATCGGCTCCGATAACCCGCATACTCGGTTCACTGGTTACTCGATCATTCAGGAGGCTGACCCATGGGTGCGGTACCGACCTTTGGCGCGGTGGCCCTCGACTGCCCTGATCCGGTCGCGCTGGCGGAGTTCTACCGCGAGCTGCTCGGCTGGGAGCCCGCCGAAGTCGCGGATGACGGCCATTGGGTGACTCTGCGGAATCCGGAAGGCGGCGCGCGGCTCTCGTTCCAGCGCGTGCCGGACTACCGGCCGCCGGAGTGGCCGTCCGCGGAGAACCCGCAGCAGGCGCACCTCGACCTCGACGTCACGGACATGGAAGCCGGGCACGAGCGCGCGCTGAAGATCGGCGCGAAGCTGCTCGACGACGCCCCGGAGACCTTCCGGGTGTACGCGGATCCGGCCGGACACCCGTTTTGTCTGTGCGCCTGCTGACCTCGGACGCGAAAAATGCGTAATCTCTGATACGTGATTTGTCCGAAGTGCCAGAACGCCATGAAGACCGTCGACAAGAACGGTGTCCACATCGACCAGTGCCAGGGATGCCGCGGCATCTTCCTGGACAGGGGCGAGCTGGAGGCCATCGCCGGTGCCGAGAACTCGTACTACGGCGGGCACCAGCCCCCTCCGCCGTATCAGGGAGGTGGCCACGCGCCCGCGCCGCACTACGGCCGTCCGGACTCCCCGCGCCCGCACCGGGGCGGGTATGCCGATTCGCCGAAGGGGTACCGCGGCGGTGGTTACGCGGACTCGCCCAAGGGCTACCGCGGCCACGCCGACTCGCCGCACGGGTACGGCCACAAGCGTCGTAAGGGCGGCTTCCTCGAGGGTCTCTTCG
Source organism: Amycolatopsis sp. lyj-108 (assembly GCF_046549005.1). Taxonomy (NCBI): domain Bacteria; kingdom Bacillati; phylum Actinomycetota; class Actinomycetes; order Pseudonocardiales; family Pseudonocardiaceae; genus Amycolatopsis; species Amycolatopsis sp. lyj-108. The sequence goes on from NZ_JAJPWQ010000002.1 coordinate 340,317, forward strand.
ACTGACCGTGGTCCTCGATCTCAAGATCTGCCCGGCCTGCGGTGATCGCGCCGAACGGCCACAAGTCGAGAGCGGGCTGCTGGTGTGCGCGGTGTGCGCGCACCGGTGGCCGTTCCGGCGGCTTCCGCTCTTCGCGCTGACCGGGCCGAGTGGCGCCGGCAAGTCGACGGTCGGGCCGCGGCTGGCGGAGCGGCTCGGCGATCTCGCGCTCGTGGTCGAGCAGGACGTGCTGTGGACGGGGGCGCTGCGCGACGACGTCCCCGGCCATCCCGCGTTCCGCTCGACCTGGTTGCGGATGGCGGCGATGCTGCACCAGAACGGACGGCCGGTCGTGCTCTGCGGCACCGTCGCGCCGCCCGAGTTCGAGCGGCTGCCCGAGCGCGTCTTCTTCTCCGACATCCACTACTTGGCGCTCGTCAGCGAGCCCGACGCGCTGCGCAAGCGTTTGCTCGCGCGGCCCGCCTGGCGCGAGTGGGACGAGGAGCGGGTCGAGGAGATGCTGGAGTTCAACGAGTGGCTGCAAGCGGAAGCACCCTCGATGACTCCGCCGGTCGAACTGTTCGACACCACCAGCCTTCCGGTGGACGACGCCGTCGACCACGTCGAGACGTGGGTGCGTGGCCTGCTTTCAGGGGCGCAACGGCCAACTGCGGCCATCGGGTGAATCCAGCCAGATCACCTGGTCTTCGCCGTCGAGGCTGAGCCCGAACCGGTCCCGCCCAGGCTCGCCGAGTTCGCGCCATTCCTCGTACGCGCTCTCGACGATCTCCCACAGCCGTCGCGGGCCGCCTTCGGCCACTTCGAACTCGCTGCCCCTCTGCCGATGCCGCATCCATGAGCCATCCGGGTGGAGCAGGGTGGTGCTCTGGCCTTCTCGTGCGGCCGTCACGCCCGGAAGCTGGAGCCCGGCGAAGAACTCGAAGCGGCTGCGGACCTCGGTGATCGCTCCCATCGGCAGTCGCGTCGGCCGCCAAGCGACGTCGCCTTCGAGCGCCTTCGACGGCTTGAAGCGGTGCGCGCGCAGCGGCATGAAGCGGCCGTCGCGGGCGAGCACCCGTCCTTGTCCCGTCGCGCCTTCACCGGCGACGATCCGGACGAGCCCGCCGCCGATCGGCCGGTTCAGCGTGGTGACGATCAGTCCACCGGGCACCGTCTGCTCCAGCCACGCGGGCGGGATCGACGACACCGAGCACGTGCACAGCACCCGGTCGTAGAGGACGCCCGCCGGGAAACCCTCGGCACCGTCGGCCGCGGCGCACGAGGGCGCGAACCCGACCTCCGAGAGCCGCTTGCGCGCGGCTTCGACCAGCTCGGGATCGATGTCCACTGTGTACACGAGCCCGGAACCGAGCCGATGGCACAGCAGGGCGGCGTTGTAGCCGGTGCCCGTGCCGATCTCGAGGACGCGGTGCCCGTCGGCGACCCGGAGCTCTTCGAGCATGATCGCCATGATCGACGGCTGGCTGGACGAACTCGTCGGCGTTCCCGGCTGCGCGCCGAGATAGCGCGCCCGTTCCCAGAGCCCGGAGTCGTCGTCGAGTTGGACGACCAGCACGTCGGGGGAGTAGACGCGGCGCAGCCACCCCTCGTCGCCGTGCTCCATCGCGGCCCAGCCGTTCGACGCCGGGACGAAGATCCGCGGCAGGAAGACGTGTCTCGGCACGGAGCGGAACGCGGACATCCAGTGCGCGTCGTGCAGCACGCCCTCGGCGAGCAGACGCTCGACGAGGCGCCGCCGCAGCCGCGTCGCGTTCGACATCCCTCCACGGTAGCGGGGTGAGCACCAACACACCCGATGGTTGCAAGCAGAGTGCTTGCAATAGCTAGCACCCCGGCGTAGCGTTGAAGACGTCGCGAGGAGGTGACCGATGTCAGACACCAACCGGGACCAGCCCGCATCGGGCGGGCCGATGGAGAAGGTCGCGGACATCGCTTCCGACATCGGCGAGTACATCCGCCAGCAGCGCAGCAACGCGAAGATCTCCTTGCGGCAGCTGTCGAAACTCGCCGGCGTGTCCAATCCGTACCTGAGCCAGATCGAGCGCGGGGTCCGCAAACCCAGCGCGGAGATCCTGCAGCAGATCGCCAAAGGCCTGCGAATCTCGGCCGAGGCGCTCTACGTGCAAGCGGGAATCCTCGATCTGCCCACGGGCGGCCCGGTCGGCGACGCGATCCGCGCCGACCTCGAGCTGACCGAACGGCAGAAGCAGGTCCTGCTCGACGTCTACGAAACGTTCCGCCGCGAGAACGCCGCCGCGAAGCCAGAACCGGTGGCGACAACCCCAGAACAAGCCACCGAATCCAAGGAGTCAGCATGACCACGGCCACGAAGAACAAGACCGACCGCAAGCACACCGCCCTCGACCAGGTCCGCACCCCGCTGCTTGCCGCCCTCGGTGCCGGCAACCTGGCAGGCCAGGCCGTCGTCGACGCCGTGTCGAAGGCCAAGGAGCGCGTCGTCGAGGGCAGCGAGAGCGCCCGCAAGAACATCGAAGAGCTGCCGCACGACGTCGAGGGCCTCCGCGAGAAGCTGGACCCGGCCGAGCTGCGCAAGGTCATCGACGAGTACACCGAGGCCGCGCTGAAGCTGTACAACAAGCTGGCAGAGTCCGGCGAGCAGGCGTGGGACAAGATCGCCGCGCAGCCGCAGGTCAAGAAGGCCATCGAGCAGCTCGAGGACGCACTGAGCACCGCGCAGGACCGCGTCGAGGACGCCACCAGCGATGCCCGTGAGCGCATCGACACCGTGCTCGGCAAGGTCACCAAGGGCACCCGCTCGGCGGGCGAGAAGACCGCCCGCAAGGTGACCGAGGTCGCCGGCGAGATCGCCGACGAGGTCGAGGAGATCGGCGACGACCTCGCGCACGAGACTCGCTCGGCTTCGCGCAAGGTCGCCAACAAGACCGCGCCGAAGACCACGGCCCCCGCGCGCCGCACCACCAGCAGCCCGGTCGCCAAGAAGCCGGCCACCGCGCCGAAGACCACCGAGAAGTAAAGATCCGCGTGGACTCCCGGGCCCCTGACACCGCCTTCGGTGCCAGGGGCCCGGGCATTCGCCCGGTTTGACGTAAGCTGACTTCGTGTTCGTTGCCACCTGGATCCTCATCGCCATTCATTGGGGCGGCGCACTGACGGGGCTGTTCGCTTTCGTGCATGCGCTGCTGCAGCGCGCGGACGCGTATTCCGCCGCCGATCGCAAGACCAAGCCCATCTGGATGCTCATCACCGGCGGGGCCACCGTGGTGCTGACCTTGTTCGAGTTCTACGGCGGCGGCATGATCCTGTGGCTGCCCGCGCTGGTCGCGGTCCTGGTCTACCTCGTGGACGTCCGTCCCAAGCTCATCGAGGTCCAGCGCGGCGGCCGCAACTGGTGATTAGGGTGGCGGTGTGACTGACTGGACCATCGCCGGAACCCTCACCGTCGTCCCCGCCCTCTCCCGTCCGGACCTGCTCGCCGAGCCCGTCGCCAAGGCACTCGTCGCCCTTTCCGATCCGGACGCCGTCGGCGTCGTCGAGATCGACGCGGACCTTGCCGACACCGCCGCCTTCTGCGAGGCGTACGGCTCACCGCTCTCCGCGTCCGCGAACTGCGTCGTCGTCGCCGGCAAACGCGCCGGCGAGGTCCGCTTCGCCGCCGCGATGATCCTCGCGACCACCCGCGCCGACGTGAACGGCGTCATCAAGCGCCGCCTCGACGTCCGCAAGGCCTCCTTCGCCCCGATGGACGAGGCCGTCTCGCTCACCGGCATGGAATACGGCGGCATCACGCCGGTCGGCCTGCCGGAGGGCTGGCCGATCCTGATCGACCAGCGCGTCGCGGACGAACCCGAACTGGTCATCGGCAGCGGTGTCCGCGGCGGCAAGCTGCTGATCTCGGGCTCGACCCTCGCGTCCCTGCCCGGTGCCGAAGTGATCGACGGTCTCGCGCGTCCCGTCGAGTGAGACTGTCCACTAAGGACTTCTCGCTGGCTTCGGCGTTCGAGGCCGAGTTCCTCGAGATCGACGCCGCGTTGCTCGCCGGCCTCGGTGAGAACCGCGCCCGCGTCCTCGCCGCGCTGTCCGACCGCCCCGTCTACGGCGTGAACACCGGGATGGGGCGGCTCGCGGGAGTCGCTTCGCCCGCATCGAGCGCACACCAGCGGAATCTGCTGATCGGCCGGGCCGTCGGCGGTCCGCCGTGGCTCTCGGCCGCCGAAGTGCGCTGGCTTCTGCTGGTGCGCCTGCGGGATCTGCTCGCGTCCGAGGCCGGCGCGAGCCCGGAGCTGGTGACGTTCCTCGTCGACCGGCTGAACGAGGGGTTCACGCCCGCCGTGCCGAGGACGGGCTTGGGCAGCGCCGGCGAGATCATCCCGCTGGCGCATGCCTTCCAGACCTTTCTCGGCGTCGGGACCGTGCTGGTGGACGGCGTCGAGACGCCCGCGTCGGAGGTGCTGGCGAAGCCGTACGAGCCGGGTCTCAAGGAAGGCGCGACCCTCATCCAGGGCTCGCCACTGACCGAGACTCTCGCGGCGTTCGCGCGGACCGAAGTCCAGCAGGTGGTGGACTTCCAGACGCTGGCCGCCGCGATCGCGATCGACGTTCTCGGTGCGCCACAAGCGATCTATCGCCCTGCGCTGGCGGGAGACGACCGTGTGCTGGAGTCGGTGCTGTACGAGATCGGTGGCTTGCTCGACGGTTCCACCGTGCGCCCGGAAGTCGTCCAGGCGGCGATCTCGGTGCGCGTCGCGCCGCGGGCGATCGCCCACCTGACGCGGGTGAACGACGAGCTGGGTGCTGTCCTGCGGCGTTCGATGCCGACCGATTCGCCGTCCTTCCTCGACGGCGAATTCGTGTCCACGACGGGATTCCACGCCGTCGAACTCGGGCTGCGGATGGACGCGGTCACGGCGGCGCTCGTGCATCTCGGCGAAGTGAGCGTGCAGCGGACGCACCGGTTGCTCGACGAGCGATTCAGCGGGCTGCCCGCGCAACTCGCGATGGACCCGGGACCGCAGGCGGGGCTCGTGCCGTTGCACAAACGCGCGGTGGGGGAACTGCACGCGTTGCGGCGGCTGGCCACACCCGCGACGTTGGGTTCCGTCGACACTTCCGGTGGGCAGGAGGACGTGCAGGCGTTCGCCTGGGCGGCGGGGAACCAGCTGCGTGACGCTTGTGCGCGGATGTTCGCCATCACGGCCTGCGAACTGATCACGGGTTCACAGGCGCGATTCCTGGCAGCCGGGGATGGTTCGCCCTCGCTTCGTGTCGCTTACGAGTGGCTCCGGGAACTGGTGCCGCCGGTTGAGGTGGACCGGTCATTGGGGCCGGAGGTGACGGCTTTGGTTTCGGTGCTCAGGTCCGGGCATCCGCGCGGGACTGGATGGCCAGCCCGCGCGGAGTCACCCAGCGAGTGACGAGCGCGAAAACGCCCTCGCACACCAAAGCCAGGATGACGACCGCGATGCCGCCCGCCAGGATCTCGCCGTGGCCCGGATCGCCGAGCGCGAAACCGTCCACAATGTACCGGCCGAGGCCGCCGCCGTCGTTGACGATCGCGCCGATCGCGACGGTCGCCACCAGTTGCAAGAACGCGACGCGGGCACCCGCGAGGATGACCGGCGACGCGAGCGGCAACTCCAGGCGCAGCATGATCTGCCACTCGCGGTAACCGGTTCCGCGCGCCGCGTCGACGGTTTCCTGCTCCAGCTGCAGGACTCCCGCGTAGGTGTTCGTGAACAACGGCGGCAGCGCCAAGGCCACCAGCGCGAGCATCAGCGGCCAGAACGTCGTGTCGACCTCCAGCCGGGAAGCCAGGAACCAGAACAGGATCACCAGCCCGAAGCTGGGAATCGCGCGGCCGATGTTCACCGCGCTCGTCGCGAGGAACTGTGCGCGGCGGTAATGCGCCAGCCACAACGCGGGCGGGATCGTCAGCACCGCCGAGATCGCCAGTGCCACCAAGGAGAACTGGAGATGCTCGACCGTCCGGTACGGCACACCCGCCGGATCGGTCCAGCTCCAGCGATTCGGTTCACCCAGCCACTCGATGGCCTGGTCGATGATGCTCATCGCGCCGCCTTCCGCGACCACGGCGCGAGCGCGCGCCCACCGAGCCACAGCAGCAGATCCACCACCACGGCCAGTACCACGGAAAGCCCGACGCCGACGATGATCGACGTCGGATTCGGCGTCGCGGTCTGGATCCCGTTACGGATGAAGTACCCGAGACCGCCCTTGCCGAGCATGGAAGTCACCGTCACCAGCCCGATAGTGGTCACCGCCGCGACCCGCAGCCCCGCGATCACCACCGGCAGCGCGAGCGGCAGTTCGACCTGCCACAGCAATCGCGAACGCGTGAAACCCATGCCTATGGCGGCTTCCCGGACTTCCTTGGGCACTTGTTCGACGCCGGTGACGATGTTGCGGATGAGGATCAGCAACGTGTACGTCGCCAAGGGGATGACCGCGGTGGTGAAGGACGTCAGGCCGGTGAAGGGCACCAGTACGGCGAAGGCGCCGAGACTCGGGATGACGTACAACGAACCCGCCACGCTCAGCGCGAAGACGTAGAACCACCGGCGACGCAGCGAAACCACGGAAACACCGATCGACACCACCAGCCCGATGGCGAGCGCCGTCGCGGTCAACGTGATGTGCTCGCCGAGCCGTTCGAAGATCTCGTCGAGATGGCGGTCCACCCACCGCCACTCGAAGAGTGGCCGCCCGCCTTGGGCGGGAACGGGGAACACGGAAGAGGCTCGCACCGGCCGACCTTACCCCGATCGGGTCGCCTGATTCCGTTCTCTGGGAGCGTACGGGGCGCAACTCTCAAAATGTGGATTCTGTCGTGACCCGGAGATACTGTCCATTCCTCTGAACGAGTCATAGGAGTGTGCACGTGCGCTGGACACGGAATGTTCGAGTGGGCGCGGTGCTCGCCGCCGCCGTCCTCGGTATGACCGCCTGTGGGGGTGGCGACGACGCGGCGGCCCCAGCCGCGCAGAGCAAGGGCGGAGCGCCGATCGTGGTCGCCTCCTTCAACTTCACCGACAGCGTGATCCTCGCCGAGCTGTACGCGAACGCGCTGGAGGCCAAGGGCTATCCGATCACCCGCAAGCTGAACCTCGCTTCGCGCGAGCTGATCTACCCGGCGCTGAAATCCGGTGAGCTCCAGTTCATCCCGGAGTACCAGGGTGCCGCCATCAGCACTGGATTCGGCAAGGAAGCCGCGAAGGACGCGCAGGGCGAACACGAGCAGCTCAAGAAGTTGTTCGAGCCCGACGACATCGCCCTGCTGGAGCAGTCACCGGCGGAGAACAAGAACACCTACATCGTGAAGGCCGATCTCGCCAAGGAGAAGGGACTGGCGAAGATCAGCGATCTGGCCAAGATCGACAACGTCGTCGTCGCCGGCGCGCCCGAGTGCGCGGAGCGGCTCCCCTGCTTCAAAGGCTTCACCGACGTCTACAAGCTGAAGGCCACCTTCCAGACGGTGCAGGAGGCGGGCCCGCGCGTCGAGCAGCTGCGGTCCGGCAAGGTCACCGTCATCCCGGTCGACTCGGTGAGCCCGCTCGTCGGCGACCCGCAGTTCGTGGCGCTGGAGGACGACCTCGCCATCGTGCCGACCGAGAACGTCGTACCCGCGGTGAAGAAGAAGGTCCTCGACGAGCGCGGCGCCGACTTCGCGGCCGCCGTCAACGCCGTGAGCAAGGCCCTCGACACCGTGCAGCTGCGTGAGCTGAACAAGCGCGTCGACGCGGACGGCGAGAAGCCGGGAGACGTCGCGAAGGAGTGGCTGAAGGAGAAGTCCCTCATCTGAGGCTCTTCCTCGCGAGTGCCATGAAAGGTCCTTTCCTTGCAAATTTTGCAAGGAAAGGACCTTTCATGGCGTTCGGGGCAGGGGGCGCCCGCTCCGGCTGCGGACAGCGGTGGAATCGTGGACGCTGTCGTTGCAACACGGGTGAAAGGGAGTGGGATGGGAAAGGTCACGGCCATCGCGGAGCGCACCATCGAGGCGCCGGCGGACAAGGTCAGGGCGCTCGTCGCGGACTACACCGAAACCCGGCCGAAGCTGCTGACGGAGCACTACCGCGATTACGAGGTCACCGAAGGTGGAGTCGGCGCGGGCACGAAGGCGAGCTGGAAGCTTCAGGCGACGTCGAAGCGTGTGCGTGACGTCGCCGCGACGGTGACCGAGCCGTCCGAAGGCACCCTCGTCGAGACCGACGCGAACTCCAGCATGGTCACCACGTGGACCGTCCGCGAGGTGCCGGAGGGCAGTCTCGTCCGCATCGAGACGACCTGGGACGGCGCGGGCGGCATCGGCGGCTTCTTCGAGAAGACCTTCGCGCCCGGTGGGCTCAAGCGGATCTACGAGGGAGTGCTCGGCAAACTCGCCGAGGTCGTGTAGCGCTCGCCACAATCGGAATGGTCGCCCCGGTTAGCTCGTTGTACCGGTCGTGAATACGGGGCGATCGCCCCGCTTGAGGTTCGCAACAGACTTGGAGTTACCCCGTGAACGCAACCGAGATCCGGCTCGCCTCCCGTCCGCACGGTGTCCCGACGCTCGAGAACTTCGAGATCGCCGACGTCGAAATCCCGACTCCGGGCGAGGGTCAGATCCTGGTCCGCAACCAGGTGCTGAGCGTGGATCCGTACATGCGCGGCCGGATGAGCAGCGCGAAGTCCTACGCCGAGCCGTACGAGGTCGGCAAGGTCATGCACGGCGGCGCCGTCGGTGAAGTGCTCGAGTCCACCGTGGACGACTTCCAGCCGGGCGACATCGTGCTGCACGGCCTCGGCTGGCGCTCCCACGCCGTCGTCGCCGCGAAGCACGCGGTGAAGGTCGACCCCGAGGCCGCGCCGATCAGCGCGTACCTCGGCGTCCTCGGCATGACCGGGCTCACCGCGTACGCCGGGCTGCTCGACGTCGCGGAGTTCAAGGAGGGCGACACCGTCTTCGTGTCCGGCGCGGCGGGCGCGGTCGGTTCCGTCGTCGGCCAGCTGGCGAAGCTGAAGGGCGCGAAGCGGGTCATCGGCAGCGCGGGCACCGACGAGAAGGTCAAGTGGCTGACCGACGAACTGGGCTTCGACGCGGCGTTCAACTACAAGGACGCCCCGGTCGCCGAGCAGCTGCGCGCGGCGGCGCCCGAAGGCATCGACGTGTACTTCGACAACGTCGGCGGCGAGCACCTCGAAGCGGCCATCGACTCGATCAACCTGCACGGCCGGATGGCGATCTGCGGGATGATCTCGGTCTACAACAACACCGAACCGGCCGCCGCACCGCGCAATCTCGCCTCGATCATCGCGAAGCGGTTCACCATGCGCGGCATGCTGGTCGGCGACCACTACGCGCTGCAGCCGCGGTTCGTGAAGGAGGTCGCGCCGCTGGTCGCCTCCGGTGAGCTCAAGTACTCGGAGACCATTGTGGACGGTATCCGCAACGCGCCGCAGGCGTTCCTGGACCTGCTGGGCGGAGCGAACACCGGCAAGATGCTGGTCCGCGTCTGAGGCTCACTCAAGTGCTATGAAAGGTCCTTTCCTTGCAAAATTTGCAAGGAAAGGACCTTTCATAGCACGCGCGGGGGTTCAGTACTGAGTGGTCAGCGCGCCGTGCGTCAAGGCGGCGTCCAGCGCCTCCGCCGTCATGTCCAGCTTCATCTGGTCCCGGAAGATCTGGCCGGCGGTCGGCAGGCTGGACCGCTCCGGCCAGGTTTCCGGCTTCCACAGCGAGGACCGCAGGAAAGCCTTGGCGCAGTGCATGTACAGCTCTTCGACCTCGACCAGGATCGCCAGCGCGGGCCGTTTCCCCTTGACCACGAGGTCGTCGAAGAACGGCGCGTCCGCGACCAGTTTCGCGCGGCCGTTGATCCGCAGCGTCTCGTTCATCCCCGGGATCAGGAACAGCAGCCCGGCGTGCGGGTTTTCGAGGATGTTGGTCTGGCTGTCGAGCAGCTTGTTGCCGGGCCGGTCCGCCAGCACCAGCGTCTTGTCGTCGAGCACCTTCACGGAACCGGCCGGGTCGCCGCGCGGGGAGACGTCACAGGTCCCGTCGGCCGACGCGGTCGCCAGCAGGTAGAACGGCGAGTGTTCGATCAGCGTGCGCGCGTGCTGGTCGAGGAAGGGGATGATCTTCCCCTTGGTGCGCTCGGCCGGGTGACCGAGGTGTTCACGGAGCGCTTCGCGCGTCTCGATCACTTTGATCTCTGAGGTCCCCATGACCTTAGTGAACCATCAGAAGACGACAGTCCGGTTCCCGTGCACCAGCACGCGGCCCTCGAGGTGCCACCGCAGCCCGCGCGCCAGCGTCACCTTCTCGATGTCGCGGCCCTTGCGGACCATGTCCTCGACCGAGTCGCCGTGGTCGACGCGGATGACGTCCTGGTCGACGATCGGGCCCGCGTCGAGGTCGGCGGTGACGTAGTGGCAGGTCGCGCCGATGAGCTTCACGCCACGCGCGTGGGCCTGGTGGTACGGCCGCGCGCCGACGAACGACGGCAGGAAGCTGTGGTGGATGTTGAGCGCCCGCCCGGCCCACGCTTCGCACAGTTCCGCGGGCAGGACCTGCATGAACCGGGCGAGGACGACGGCGTGCGGGTCGTGTTCGTCGACCAGTTTCCGCACCTCGGCGAAGGCGGACGCCTTGGCAGTAGCGTCACCGGCGGGGAACGGCACGTGGTGGAACGGGATGCCGTGGGCGCGGGTGATGTCGCCCAGCGACGCGTGGTTGCCGATGACCGCGGCGACGTCGACGTCCAGTTCCCCGGAAGCGACCCGGCCGAGGAGGTCGTAGAGGCAGTGCCCGGCCTTGGAGACGAGGATCACCACGCGGCGGCGCTCGCCGGTGTCGCTGACCTGCCAGCTGGACTCGGCCGAAAGCGACGTCGCGACCTCGGCGAAGCGGGTGCGCAGTTCGGTGGCGTCGAACGGCAGCGAGTCGGCGCGGACGACCTGGCGGGTGAAGAACCAGCCGGTGTCCGGGTCCGTGTGGTACGCCGCTTCGACGATCCAACCGCCGTGTTCGGCGAGGAAACCCGAGATCCGGGCGATGATGCCCGTGCGGTCGGGGCAGCCGAAGGAGATCACATAGCGACGTTCAGGGTTCGACACACACACCATTGTCGCTGGTCCCGGCCGCCGCGCGGCGCCGGGTCAGTATGCGCACGCGGACCCGCCGCCCGACCTCGATCGCCGCGACCAGCAGCAGGCCGAGCGCGAAAGAGAGCAGAAGTCCCTTCTCCGGCTCGTCCGCGAAGGCCGCTCCGCCGACGAGACCGATAAGGACGCTGTACACCGCCCAGATGCTCGCGCCGAGGGCGTCGAGCGGGACGAACTTGCCCGGCGGATACCCGAGGCTGCCGTTGGCGAGCCCGCTCGCGACACGGCCGCCGGGCAGGTAGCGGGCGGCGAGGATCAGCAGGACGGCGTTGCGTCGCACCTGGATCTTCGCCCATTCGTAGCGCCGGACCCCGTCCGGTCCGCGTTGCAGGCGGGCGAGCGCTCGCGGGCCCGCGGCCGCGCCGAGGGTGTAGCCGAGACAGTCGCCCAGCCAGGCCCCGAGCGCGGCGACCAGCGCGAGCAGCGCCAGCTGGGGAAGATCCGTGCCGATCAGGACGGCGACGGTGATGACGGTGGTCTCGCTCGGCATGAACGGCAGGAGCGCGTCCAACCCGGACACGAGGAACACGATCACCCACAGCCAGGGCGATCCCAGCGTGCCCTCGAGCAGCTCGGTGACGTACTCCAGCAGTTCCACGGTTCCATCGTGATCACCGCAGGTCGCTTTGGGGTGACGGAGCGGGGTTCGGCCGATGAATTCCTAGTCGGGCGCCACTGACGACCACGGCACGGTGAGTTCACCCAGCCGCCACCGTGACGGCCTGTTCAGCACCGGCCAGCCCCGGGCGGTGAGCAGGTGCACGGCGTGCGCCCAGCGGGCACGGACGCCGAAGTTCTGATGCGGCGCCGCCGTCGCCCAGCAAGTGTCCAGAGTGGACAGTAGTTCGTGGACGCGTTCACCGGGGACGTTGCGGTGGATGAGGATCTTGGGCAGTCGTTCGGCCACTGTGGACGGACGTTCCAGGCTGGCGAGGTGGACGGAAAGGGTCAGGGTGCGTGGCCCGTCGGAGCCGACCGCGACCCAGGTGCTCAGCCGTCCGATCTCGTCGCAGGTGCCGTCGACGAGCAGTCCGCCCGGCGTCATCGCGTCCAGCATCAGCGACCAGGCGCCCGGGACCTCCGCTTCGTCGTACTGCCGCAGCACGTTGAACGCGCGCACCAGCACCGGCCGCGTCCCGGCGAGTTCGAAGCCGCCGCGCCGGAAGTCCAGCCACGGCCGGTCGACGGCGGATTGCGCGACGGCGACCCGTTCGGCGTCCAGCTCCAGGCCCAGCACCCGGACGTCGCGCCGGACCGTGCGCAGCCACCGCGCCATCTCGACCGTGGTCACCGGTGAGGCGCCGTAGCCGAGGTCCACGACGAGCGGTTCGTCCGCGCGGCGCAGCAGCCGTGTCACACCGGGGTCGCTCGCGAACCAGCGGTCGACGCGGCGGAGCCGGTTGGGATTGGTCGTGCCCCGTGTCGGTGCCCCGACCGGTTTCAGCGCTCGGCCAGCCACTTCGCGACGAATTCGGCCTCGCGTTCCAGCAGTTTGGTGACCTGTTCGGCGATCACGCCTTCCAGCTTCCCGCCGACGAACGGGATCCGCACCTTGACCTCGCCGCTGTTGACCAGCGTCGCCTGCTCGCCTTCGCCGGTCAGCGACGTCTTCGCGGTGATCTCGCCCGGCACGCCGGAGACCGACGCCGTCGCGGTGCCGGTGTAGCCGGCTCCGGCGGCCTTCCAGGTCTGCTCGCGCTCGACGACCAGATCGCCCCGGTGCAGCGTCCGCACGGCCGAGGGGAGCTTGTCCGAGCTGATGCCCTGACGCAGCTTGTAGCGCACGCCGTCGCCGGCCGGGACGAACTCCAGCAGCTCCGCGTCGTCGCCGCCGATCTGCTCCAGCCTTGCCCGCAGCGCCGCCTCGCCGGCGACCGCGTCGAACGTGGTCGCGACGTCGGCGGAGAACGTTGAGCGGTGCTCGATACGGGAGGCCATGGCGCCAGACAGTACCGTTCACGGGCGTGAGCACTGCCGAAACTCCCACCCAGCACGCCGCCCTCGCCGACCACACCACCCTGCGGCTCGGCGGTCCGGCGCGGCGATATGCCGAGGCGAAGACCGTGCAGGCCCTGGTCGAGGCGGTCCGCGAAGCCGACGAAGCGGGTGAACCGGTCCTGCTCCTCGGCGGCGGTTCGAACCTCGTCGTCGCCGACGACGGCTTCGACGGCGCGGTACTGAAGGTCGGCAACACCGGCTGGACACGTGACGGAGATCTCGTCGAGGTCGCGGCGGGCCAGAACTGGGACGGTTTCGTCGAGGGGCTGGTCGCCGAGGGCATCGGCGGGCTCGAATGCCTCTCCGGCATCCCCGGTTCGGTCGGCGCGACGCCGATCCAGAACGTCGGCGCGTACGGCTGCGAAGTGGCTGAGTCGCTGGTCTCGGTCGACCTCTACGACCGCGCCACCCGCGAGATCCGCACGCTGACCGCCGAGGAACTCGGCTTCGGCTACCGCACGTCGATCCTGAAGGGGACTGACGCTGGCGTAGTACTCACAGTGCGCTTCAAGGTCAGCGAAGACGGCCTCTCGGCCCCCATCCGCTACGCCGAACTCGCCCGCACGCTCGGCGTCGAGATCGGTGACCGGGTCCCGACGGCCGAAGCGCGCGAAGCGGTCCTCGGCCTGCGTCGCGGCAAGGGCATGGTCCTGGACGCCGACGACCACGACACGTGGAGCGCGGGCTCGTTCTTCACCAACCCGATCATCGGGGAGGCACGGCTGGCGAAGGTGCTGGCGGGGATCGTGGACGTCGTCGGCGAGGACGTGCGCGTGCCGCAGTACCCGGCACCCGGCGGCACGAAGCTGTCCGCCGCGTGGCTGATCGAGCGGGCCGGATTCGGGAAGGGCCACGAGGGGCCCGGCGGCCGGGTTTCGCTGTCGACGAAGCACACGCTCGCGCTCACGAACCGGGGCAAGGCCTCGACAGAGGACCTTCTCGCTCTGGCGCGCGAGGTGCGCGACGGCGTCGAAGCTCGCTTCGGTGTTTCGCTGCACCCCGAACCCCTGCTCATCAACTGCTCGCTCTGACCCCCGCAATTCGTCATCTGCTTGCGGTCCCTTGCATGCGCAAAGATCGCAAGCAGATGACGAATTGCGGGTGGGTGAACAACCTCGCGCCGCTCCCGTGCGTCTATCCCCATGAGCGGGGCGGGTGAGTTCCGTCGCCGCGGGTAACGTCGGAGAGGTCCTCAGCGCTGAGCGGGTAGAAGCTCGCGGGGGCCAGTGGGAGGTAGACGGTGATCGAACGGCGCACGGTGTTCAAGGCCGCGCTCGCCGCGGGGGCGGCCATGCTGGCCGCGGCCTGCTCCAGCGAAGAAGGCGGCAACGCCAAGCCGGAAGGCAGCGGTGGCGAAGAACAGAACGCCGCCCCGGTCGCGAAGATCACCGCCGAACCCGCCGCCGACGCCAAGGACGCCTCCGTGGTGACCCCGGTCGTGGTCAAGGTCGCCGACGGGAAGCTCACCGAGGTCAAGGTCAGCGCGGACGGTGGCAAGGACGTCAAGGGTGAACTTTCCCCCGACGGGCTCACCTGGACCAGCGCCGAAGTCCTCGGCTACGGCAAGACGTACACGTACGCCGCGAAGGCCACCGGCAGCGACAACAAGCCCGCCGAGTTCAAGGGCTCGTTCACCACGGTCAAGCCCGCCAAGGAGATTCGCGCCACGCTGAACCCGACCGACGACGCCGAAGTCGGCGTCGCGATGCCGATCAGCGTGAAGTTCGCGTCCCCGGTCAAGGACAAGGCGGCCGCCGAAAAGGCGCTCAAGGTGAAGACCGACAAGGACGTCGAGGGCTCCTGGGGCTGGCTTTCGGACACGCAGGTCGACTGGCGGCCCAAGGAGTACTGGCCCGCCAACATCAAGGTCAGCGTCGAGGCGAAGCTCTACGGCGTCGCGCTCGGCGGTGGCGCGTACGGCAAGGCCGACGTGACTACCGACTTCAAGATCGGCCGCAACCAGGTCGTCAAGATCAACACCCCGGACAAGGTGATGAAGGTCTACCGGGGCGGGTCCGAATCGGCGAGCTACCCGTGTTCGAACGGGCTCGACTCCGACGTCCAGCGCAACACCCCCAACGGCACGTTCATCGTGATGACGAAGGAGCCGACGGCGCGGTTCGACAACGCGCGTTACGGCTACACCAACGTCAACAAGAAGTGGGCCTGCCGGATCTCGAACAACGGCGAGTACATCCACGAGAACCAGGACAACGCGGCGAACATCGGCAAGGCCAACACCTCGCACGGCTGCGTGAACCTGCTCGACTCGGACGCGAAGAAGTACTTCGACACCGCGATGATCGGCGACCCGGTGGAGATCACCGGGTCGAAACTGGGCAGCCCGATGAAATCGGACGTCAAGAACTGGTTCTACGACTGGAAGTCGTGGAAGGCACTGTCCGCGATCAAGTAGGTGGGAGAGGGCGGCGGCGACCACCCGGCCGACCTCCTAAAGTGCGGGGCATGAAGACCGAGGTAGTCGGCTACGGCGGGACCCGCATCGGCTTGTGGGTCGAAGGCGCCGAGAACACCCGTCCGATCGTGTTCGTGCACGGCTGGGCCCAGTCCGCCAAGGCATGGGCGCCGCAGATGGCGGATCCCGCCCTCAGCGAGCGGTTCCGCCTGGTCGCGATGGATCTGCGCGGTCACGGTGACTCCGAAGTGCCCTCCGCCGGCTACGACGACCCGCGCGTCTGGGCGGAGGATCTCGCCTCCGTCCTCGACTTCGCCGGTGACGACGCGATCGTCGTCGGCTGGTCCTACGGCGGGCTCGTGATCACCGACTACCTCCGCGTGCACGGCTCGGCGCGGCTCGCGGGCGTCGTTTTTGTGGGCGCTATCACAGAAATCGGCAAGAACCGGCCCGGCGGCAAGGTCGGCCCCGCGATGCGCGAGGCCATCCCGGCGGTGCTTTCGGACGATCCGTCGGTCGCGATTCCCGCGTTGGTGCAGTTCAGCGGGCAGATGACCGCCACGCCGGTATCCGGCACGCTCACCCAGTCGCTGCTCGGCGCCAGCCTTTCGACTCCGCCCGCGGTGCGCTCCGCGCTGTTCCGGCGCGACGTCGGGAGCGAGGACGTACTTCGCGATCTGGACAAACCGGCACTTATCGTCCATGGTCTCGCGGACGCTGTGATCGATCCGACGTCGGCGGAATACACGGCCGGGAAGATTCAGGGGGCCGTCGTGCGTTGGCTACCTGAGGTGGGGCATCTGCCGTTCGCCGAAGCGGTGGACGAGTTCGGTGAACTGCTGCGCGGGTTCGCCGATCAGTAGGACTTCGGGAGTGTTGACCAGGTGACGATCCCTCTGCACGGGTTCGACGCCGCGCCAAGGCGCGTCGCGGTGCTGTCTTTGCACACCTCTCCACTGGAGCAGCCGGGCACCGGCGACGCCGGGGGGATGAACGTCTACGTGAGCCAGACGGCCACCGAGATGGCCCGCCGCGGCGTCGAGGTCGAGGTGTTCACGCGCGCGACGTCCTCGGATCAGCCGCCGGTCGCCGAACTGGCACCCGGCGTGCTGGTGCGGCACATCCCGGCCGGACCGTTCGAGCCGCTGGGCCGCGACGAGCTGACCGCGCAGCTGTGCGCGTTCACCGCCGGGGTGCTGCGGGCCGAGGCGTTCCACGAGCCGGGCTACTACGACCTCATCCATTCGCACTACTGGCTTTCCGGCCAGGCGGGCTGGCTCGCCCGCGACCGCTGGGGAGTGCCGCTGGTGCACACCGCGCATACGCTGGCCAAGGTCAAGAACGCCGCACTGGCCGAGGGAGACACCCCTGAGCCGCGCACCCGCGTGATCGGCGAGGAGCAGGTCGTCGAGGAGGCGGACTGCCTGGTCGCGAACACCCGCGTCGAGGCCCGTGAGCTGATCGAGCTGTACGACGCCGACCCGCGTTCCGTGCACGCCATCCCGCCCGGCGTCGACCTCGACCGGTTCACCCCCGGTTCCCGCCCGGCCGCGCGCCGGGCGCTGGGGCTGCCGCAGGACGCGATCGTGCTGGCCTTCGCCGGCCGGATCCAGCCCTTGAAGGCGCCGGACGTCCTCCTGCTGGCCGCGGCGGAAATGCTGCGCGAGCGGCCGGAGCTGGCGTCGCGGCTGGTGGTGCTGATCGTCGGCGGCCCGTCCGGGACCGGGCTGGAGCAGCCGCAGGCCCTGCGCGAGCTGGCCGTCTCCCTCGGGATCGAGGAGCAGACCCGGTTCATGCCGCCGCAGCCCGGCCGCTCGCTGGTCAACGTCTACCGCGCGGCCGACATCGTCGCCGTGCCGAGTTACAACGAGTCGTTCGGGCTGGTCGCGCTCGAGGCGCAGGCCTGCGGGACGCCGGTGATCGCGGCCGAGGTCGGCGGGCTGCCGGTCGCCGTGCCGCACGGTGTCTCCGGGCTGCTCGTGCCATCGCACGATCCGAAGGACTGGGCGCGCGCGCTCGCGAACGTCGCGCTGCGGCCCGGCTGGCGTGCGGAACTTTCGGCCAACGCCGTCGTCCACGCGCGGCGTTTCTCCTGGCGCCGTACGACGGACCGGCTGCTGGACACGTACGCTCAGGCGACCGGCGCGTTCCGGCGTGCCCTCGAACAGCGCGCGGAGGTGGCGGTTTGACGCTCGACGAGACCTTGCGGTCCTCTTTGGACAACGCGGGCCTGGAATACGACAGGCGCGGCGAGGGAAAGTACTTCGTCACGTTGCCCGGCACCAAGAAACTTCAGACGAACTGCTGGCTGGTCGCCGGGGATCACGCCTTCGCCGTCGAAGCCTTCGTCTGCCGCCGCCCCGATGAGTCCCATGAGGACGTTTACCGTTTTCTGTTGCGCCGCAACGCGAAGCTGTACGGCGTGCACTACACGGTGGACGCGATGGGCGACATCTACCTGGTCGGCCGATTCGGACTGGACACGGTCACCGAGTCCGAACTGGACAAGATCCTCGGGCAGGTGCTGGAGGCCGCCGACGGCGACTTCAACACCTTGCTGGAACTCGGCTTCGCCGAATCGATCAAACGCGAATGGGATTGGCGGGTTTCCCGCGGCGAGTCCCTGGCGAACCTGCAGGCGTTCAAACATCTCGTCGAGCCTTCGAACGGGCACGAACCCGGAGCCTTGACCGACTCGTGACCCGAATGGTGCAACGGGTCTGAGCCCGGCTCCGTCTCTCTCCGCAGCACTGGAGGGAGAAGGACGGATGCGCAAGCGATTGAGATGGGTGGCCGCGGCAGGCATCGTGCTGGCGCTCGCGGGCTGCTCGGCGAACGATTCCGGCGGCAGCAGCGAGTCCGCGGCGATGCCGATGTCGGCCGACACCAAGCAGGCGGCGCCGAATCAGGGCTCGCCGAACAAGGAAAGCAGCGACAGCGCCGGCAAGGCGGGTTCGGGCAAGGACCCGGCGCCGGTGGGGCAGCCGGGGATCACCGACCGCAAACTGGTGCGGACGGCGAGCCTGGAGCTCACCGCGCCGAACGTCGCCGACGTGATTTCGCAGGTCCGCGTCATCACGCAGGGCGCCGCCGGCTACACCGGGCAGGAGAGCACCCAGGAGAAGCGGGCGACGGTCAACGTCGTCGTGCCCTCCGAACGCCTCGACGGCGTGCTGGACCAGCTGGCGAAGCTGGGCAAGCAGGTGAGACGCGAGATCACCGCGACGGACGTGACCGAGCAGATGGTCGACATCGAATCGCGGCTGGCCACCCAGCGGGCGAGCGTCGAGCGCGTCCGCGCGCTGCTCGCGAAGGCGACCTCGATTTCGGAGATCGCCTCGGTGGAGAGCGAGCTGACGAGCCGCGAGGCCGAACTCGAGTCGCTCCAGAAGCGGCGGGAGAGCCTGGCCGGAAGTGTCGCCATGTCGACGATCTCGCTGCAGGTGAAGGCGGAGGCCGTCGTGGCGGAGGAGGAGTCGCGCAGCGGGTTCTTCGGCGGCCTGACGAACGGCTGGGACGCGTTCCTGACCTTCGGTGGCGGCCTGCTGACCGTGCTCGGCGCGATGGCCCCGTTCGTGCTGGTCTTCGGTGTCCCCGCGGCCGCGCTGGTGTGGTGGCTGCGCAAGCGGCGTCGTCCGGCGGAGCCCGCGATGGCGACCGCTTCGGATCTGCCGTCCGCGCCCCCGCTGGACTGAAGGTGAACAGGGCGCCGAGGCGGTGTCCTGTGAGTATCGCCTGGCGTGCTGACCTGCGGAACGGGAGCGGGGGACCTTTGGTATCGCGGGCGGGTGTGTGGATATAGGGACGTTGAGTGTCCCTATATCCACACACCTCTCACTCGCTGTCAGGACCGTCGCTGACTGTGTGGATTTTGGTGCGTTGGATGACCAGAAATCCACACGGTCACCGGGGGAGAGAGCAAACATGACTTGCAGGACACGGCCTGGGCCGTGGGTACCCAAGACACCCGTGGCCAGAACCGTCACCGCCACGCACGAGGGTCCCTGAAGGTGAACAGGCGGGACGGCTCGAGGGAGGGGGGAGTCGCGATCTCGAGCCGCCCCGCTGAAGTTCCCGCCAAGGTGGACCCGGTGACGAGGGGGATGCCAACGGGGCCGGCGGGCGCCGCGACTCGGCAGGGGGGAGACGAGTCGCGGTCGTCACCCGCGTCGAACCGGGGAGTGCGTGGAATCCGGCCGCGCGGGACTTAGTCAACCTGTCAGATCTCCACCTGTAATCACAAGACTACCGGTTACTCCGTTCGAGTGAACTTCGAAATCAGGGATAACGGAGTGCAGCCTGTTTTTCGGAGATCGGGACTTGTTGGCACTCCGTCTTCTGGACGGGTGAAGGTGTTACTCGCGGGTAACGCACTCTCCGTAGAAGAAAGGGCAATTCCGGCCCTCTGACCGGCGCTTCCACTCACTCTGGCAGGCTGGGGCGCATGGCTGAGCTTGGGACTCTGGTGCTGCTGCGTCACGGGCAGAGCACGTGGAACGCCGAAAACCTGTTCACCGGCTGGGTGGACGTGCCGCTGTCGGAACAGGGCGAGCAGGAGGCGCGCAAGGGCGGGCAGCTGCTCGCGGAGTCCGGTCTGCTGCCGGACGTCGTGCACACCTCGCTGATGCGCCGGGCGATCTCGACCGCCAATCTGGCGCTCGACGCCGCCGACCGGCACTGGATCCCGGTGAAGCGCGACTGGCGCCTCAACGAGCGGCACTACGGCGCGCTGCAGGGCAAGAACAAGAAGCAGACCCTGGACGAGTTCGGCGAGGAGCAGTTCATGCTCTGGCGCCGCTCCTACGACACCCCGCCGCCCCCGATCGACCCGGCCGACGAGTTCAGCCAGGTCGGCGACGCGCGCTACGTCGACCTCGGCGACACCGCCCCGCTGACCGAGTGCCTCAAGGACGTCGTCGCGCGGCTGCTGCCGTACTGGGAGTCCGCGATCGTGCCGGATCTGCGCGCCGGCAAGACCGTGCTGGTCGCCGCGCACGGCAACTCGCTGCGGGCACTGGTGAAGCACCTCGACGGCATCTCCGACGACGCGATCGCCGGGCTCAACATCCCGACCGGCATCCCGCTGCGCTACGACCTGACGGACGACCTCAAGCCGGTCACCGCCGGCGGGACGTACCTGGACCCGGAGGCCGCCAAGAAGGCCGCGGCCGCCGTGGCGAACCAGGGCCGCTGACCGCACGCAATTCGGCACCTGGTTGCGATAGTTCGAAGTTCGAACCATCGCAACCAGGTGCCGAATTGCGTCAGGGGAGGCTCGCGACCAGTTCGATCCCGGCCGCCTTCCAGCCTTCGGGCAGCCGCTGGAGACGCAGGACGATCGGCAGGTGCTTCTTCGTCGCCTGCCCGGTGACGTCAGTGACGTCGGTCGTGGCGTGGAGCAGCACGCTCGCCTTGTCGTCCACGACCTCCATGACCGCGGCGGCCGGATTCGGCACCAGCGACGACTTCGCGCCCGCGGCCCGGATCTTGCCGACCCCCGTCGCCTTGTCCTGCCGGAACTGGGTCAGCAACTGCCCGGTCGACACGGACTCGTAGCGGGCGTACGTGCCTTCGGGATCGGCCGGATCAACGCTCAGCAGGGCTTGCGCGGCACGCAGGGCGCCGTCGCGGGCGGAATCCCGGACCCGCGCGAGCACCCGGTCACCAGCGCCCGGTTTCTCCGTCGCGGCCGGCGATCCGGCCGGGTTCACCTTGATCTCGCCGATCCGCCAGCGGTCGCCTTCGCGCACGGTCGCGAGCAGCACCGACGCGATGCCTTTGTTCGTGGTGCCCGCCCTGGTGCTGCTCTGGTCGAGCACGGTCAGGACCTGCGCCTTGTCCGGCGTCTGCTCGACCGCGGCCGAGACGATCACCCTGGTCACCAGCTTGATCGGCTCCGCAGACTTCCGGACCTCGGCGAACAGTTTCGCCATTTCGTCGCGTGCACCCGGCGTCAGGTTGTCGGCGATCGCCTTCTCGTAGGCGGGCACGGCCGTGCTGTCGTAGGAGAACACCGCTTCGGTCGCCGTCTTGACCGCTGTCAGCACCGACGCCGTCCGCGCCGGATCGACCAGCGCGAGGTTCGAGGGCGGGGTTTCCGGTTCGGGCCGGGCGGCGCCGGAGACCGTGGTGGTGCAGCCCGCGAGCGCGAGCAGTACGGCGAGGCCCGCCCAGCGCCTCACAGGAGGCCGAGCTCCCGCGCCCGCGCGTCGACCTGGAGCCGCGAGGTCACACCGAGTGCGACCAGCAGTTCCGAGACGCGCCGCTGATAGGTGCGCACGCCCATGCCGAGGCTCTTCGCGGCTTTGTCGTCCTTGCAGCCGGTGGTCAGGAACTCGAGGATCTGCGGTGCCTCCATCCGGATGTCGGCGAACCGCGCGTCGAACGTCTCCAGGGTCGCGGCCGCCTGCCAGGCGGTTTCGAACAGCGACAGGATGCCCTGCACCAGCTCCGGACGCGAGATGACGCTGTACGAGCGCACCGCCTTGCCCTCGTCGCCGGCCATGATCGCGACGCGTTCGTCGAGCAGGATCGTCTCGTTGATCTCCTCGGTGCCGATCCGGATCTGCGCGCCGAGGCCGGACAGCCGGTGCAGATGCTGCGCGGTCTGCTCGTTCAACAGGACGCCGGGCCGGTACAGCTTGCGGATCCGCTTGTCGCGGACCAGCCGTTCGCCCTGCCGCGTGAGCGACGGCCGGGAAAGTGCCCAGGTGTAGAGGTCATCGGCCGCGCACGCGATGTCGGTCGCCGCGACGAACAGATGAGCCGTCCGGTCGAACAGCTCTTCTTCTCCGCGAATCAGGGAGATGTCACTGACGAGTTCCACGGCGACAGTCTTCCAACATTCCCCGGCGACCGTGACGGGAACGTCGCTATTCGCCGGTGAGTGGGCAGAACCCGGTCCGGATAGTCACGACGAAAGTCGGGATCCGGGCACGAGCCGCCGCCGGGGTCCCCGTTTCGGGTGACTCGCCTCACCCAGGAGGTCTCGGTGCGGGGTCGGTCACGTGAACGGGGCCTGACCTGCAGGCGAACAGGGTGCCCCCAGGTGTCATAGGCATCACGAGTACGCGGCCGGGACTAGGCCAAAAGACTACCCACGCGCTTACGATTCCCCTGTGACCACGCCTGTTGCACTCGCCCTGGCCGTCGGCGGACTGATCGTCGGTGTGGTTTTCGGTTTCCTGATCGCGAGGAGCCGCACCCGCCGCGAGGAACGGCGCCCGGCCGGGCCCACCGTGGCCGAGCTGCTCGAACGCCTCGTGCGGTCCAGCAACAACGGCGTCGTCGTGCTCAACAAGTTCGGCGACATGGTCCTGCACAACCCGCGTGCCTACGAGCTGGGACTGGTGAAGGTCAACCAGGCCGATCCGCGGGCCCGCAAGGCCGCCGAGCAGGTGGTCGAGACCGACGAACCGATGGAGATCGACCTTTCCCCGCTGGAGGCGAGGGGCCGTCAGCCCGAGGCCGTCCTCGGTGAGGTCCGCCCGCTCGGCGACGGGTTCACCGTGGTCGAGGCCGTCGATCACTCCGAGGCGGCCCGTCTCGAAGCCGTCCGGCGTGACTTCGTCGCGAACGTCAGCCATGAACTGAAGACGCCGGTGGGCGCGATCGCGCTGCTCACCGAGGCCATCCTCGACGCCGCGGAGGACACCGAGGAGGTCCGCCGCTTCGGCGGCAAGATCCTCCGCG
The DNA here is from genome assembly GCF_046549005.1 of Amycolatopsis sp. lyj-108. Lineage (NCBI taxonomy): Bacteria > Bacillati > Actinomycetota > Actinomycetes > Pseudonocardiales > Pseudonocardiaceae > Amycolatopsis > Amycolatopsis sp. lyj-108. The sequence continues at coordinate 363,562 of NZ_JAJPWQ010000002.1, forward strand.
AATCGACGCGGCTCGGCCAGCTCGTCACCGAGCTGATCGCGCTGTCGCGGCTGCAGGGCGCCGAGCGGCTGCCCGATCTGAACGTGGTCGAGGTCGACGCCGTGGTCCGCGAGGCACTCGGCCGGACGACGCTTTCGGCGGAATCCGCCGAGATCACCATCACCACCGACGCGGCCAGCGGGCTGCTCATCGAGGGTGACCGGACGCTGATGGTGACCGCGCTGTCGAACCTGCTGGAGAACGCCGTCGCGTACTCACAGCCGGGCAGCCCGGTGTCGATCAGCAGGCGGCTGGTCGACGGCAAGGTCGAGATCGCGGTCACCGACCGCGGCATCGGCATCGCCGAAGACGAACAGCAGCGTGTCTTCGAGCGGTTCTACCGTGCGGACAAGGCGAGGTCGCGGGCGACCGGCGGCACCGGGCTGGGCCTGGCGATCGTCAAGCACGTGGCCGCCAACCACGGCGGTTCGGTCGGACTCTGGAGCCGTCCCGGCACCGGATCGACCTTCACCCTGCGGATCCCCGCGCACATCCCCGCCGAGCCGGCCGCGGCCGTGAAACAGGCTCCGCCGGCATCCCGGCCGGAGAAGACCCCCGAGCGGACACCCCGTCTCGTGGCAACAGGGCAAGAAAGCCCCGACCATGGAGGAAACCTGTGACGAGGGTTCTCATCGTCGAGGACGAAGAGTCGTTCGCCGATCCGCTCGCGTTCTTGCTCCGCAAAGAGGGCTTCACCGCCGCCGTCGCCGTGACGGGGCAGCAGGCGCTCGAGGAGTTCGACCGGAACGGCGCCGACATCGTCCTACTCGACCTCATGCTCCCAGGTATGAGCGGCACCGACGTCTGCAAGCAGCTCAGGCAGCGTTCCGCGGTGCCGGTGATCATGGTGACCGCACGCGACAGCGAGATCGACAAGGTCGTCGGCCTGGAACTCGGCGCCGACGACTACGTCACCAAGCCGTACTCGGCCCGTGAGCTCATCGCGCGGGTCCGCGCGGTGCTGCGACGCGGCGGCGAGCCGGGCTCCGAAGGCGATCTGGCACCGCTCGTGCTGGCCGCCGGGCCGGTGCGCATGGACGTCGAACGGCACGTCGTGACCGTCGACGGCGAGGAGGTCTCCTTGCCGCTGAAGGAGTTCGACCTGCTCGAGTACCTGCTGCGCAACGTGGGCCGCGTGCTCACCCGCGGGCAGCTGATCGACCGGGTGTGGGGCGCGGACTACGTCGGCGACACCAAGACGCTCGACGTCCACGTGAAGCGGCTGCGGTCGAAGATCGAACCGGACCCGGGATCGCCCCGGCACCTGGTCACGGTGCGTGGCCTCGGCTACAAGTTCGAGACGTGACAGGCCGGTACCCGCCTCCTGCGATACAGATCACGGTTACGGTTTCGTGACCTGACGTGGGGGCGGGTACCGTAGACGCTCGTGCGCCTAGGGGTACTCGACGTCGGTTCCAACACCGTCCACCTGCTCGTGGTCGACGCCCACCGTGGCGCCCACCCGACCCCGATGCATTCCGAAAAGGCCGTCCTCCGGCTCGCCGAGCAGATCACCCGCAACGGCGACTTGAGCCGCGCGGGTGCGGACAGCCTCGTGCGGGCGGTCGAATCGGCGAAGGCGGCCGCGGCCCGGCTCGGCTGCGAAGAGGTCATGGCGTTCGCGACGTCCGCGGTCCGCGAAGCCAAGAACGCCCCGAAGGTGCTGGCGAAGGTCCAAGAACAGACCGGCGTCGAACTGAAGGTGCTTTCCGGGATCGACGAGTCCCGCCTCACCTTCCTCGCCGTCCGCCGCTGGTTCGGCTGGTCGGCGGGAAAACTGCTCGTGCTCGACATCGGCGGCGGCTCGCTGGAGATCGCGATGGGCCGCGACGAGGAGCCGGATCTGGCCGAATCGCTGCCACTCGGCGCCGGCCGGACCACCCGGACGCGGTTCCAGCACGACCCGCCGACCCGCTCGGAGCTCATCGCGACTTCGGCGTGGCTCGAAGAACAACTCGCCCCGCTCGCGAAGAAGGTCGCCAAATTGGGTGAACCCGATCGTGTCGTGGCGACGTCGAAGACGTTCCGGTCGCTCGCCAGGCTGACCGGAGCGGCGCCGTCGGCGGGCGGACCGCATGTGCGCCGTACCCTGACCGACACCGCGTTGCGCCAGCTCATCGCGTTCATCTCCCGGATGACCGCCCATGACCTGGCACAACTCGAGGGCGTCAGCGCGGGCAGGTCGCATCAGCTGGTGGCCGGAGCGCTCGTCGCACAAGCCACCATGCGGGCGCTTTCCCTGGAAGAACTGGAGATCTGTCCGTGGGCGCTGCGAGAAGGTGTCATCCTTCGACGGCTGGACCATTCGAACGGTGCGGACGAGACTGTGGGCGGCAGCGCCCGACTGGACTTAGTCGACGGAGAACGGGCACGGTGAAGAGGTGACGGAAATGCGGATGACGGTGGATAGCGCGCGCGACGCCGCCGATGCTCCGTCGCGTGCCGGTTCACAACGGCCGGAGCGCGCATTGGACAGCACGGTATGACGGACGAGACAGAGAGCGGCCGGCCACAGAAGACCGTGGCGGAGCTGCTCGCGCAGCATGGAGCCCAGCCGGAAGGCGGGCGCCGCAGGCGACGCCGCGCGGCCGACGACGAGGACGAGGCTCCCGAGCCCACTCGCGGCAGGCGCACGCCGTCGGCGAGCGACACCGCGCCGCAGGCGATCATCGACAGGGTGTCCGGCGACACCCCGCCGCCGCTCAACCGTCCGCCGCGCCGCTCGCGCCCGCAGGATTCGGGACCACGTCCCCTGCCGCAGCCGCAGCAGGATTCCGGCGCGCGGCCGCTTCCGCAGCCGCAGCAGGACTCCGCGCCGCTGCCGGTGCCGCCGGACGTCGCGTCCACCCCGACCCGGCAGACGCCGCCGGTGCGCCCGCCGCAGGAGCAGAGCGGCTATCAGCAGCGCCCGCCGCAGCAATCCGGTCAGTTCGCGCGGCCCACGCCGCCGCAGGAGCAGAGCGGTTACCAGCAGCGCCCGCCGCAGCAATCGGGTCAGTTCGTGCGGCCGACTCCGCCGCAGGAGCAGTCCGGCTACCAGCGTCCGCCGGACTCCGAGGGCCTGCCCCCGCGTGGCCGACCCCGCCCGGCAGGCCCGGAGGAGACCCGCGGCGCGGTGCCGCCGGTGCGCCGTCGCCCCGAGCCGCCCGCCGGACCTCCGTCCTCGGGGCTGTCGGCGAGACTCGACGGAGGCCTCGACGCCCCGTCCGAAGACGTGCAGGACCAGCCGGGTCCGATGGCCAGCGGTGGCTTCGCGACGCCGCCCGCACAGCCGGCGCGCCGCCGTCGTCCGCCGGCCCGTCCCGCCCAGCCCAAGGCCGAGCCGAGCACCGAGCAGTTCGCCGCGGTCGGCGACGAACCCGCGCCCGAACCCGAGGCTTCCGCGCCCGTCAAGCCGCCGTCGCCGCCCGCCGGGCTCGCCGGATGGCGTAAACGCAGGCAGAAGGTGCAGTCCGAGGACACCGAGATCGGCGGGATCCCGCCGGTGCCGCCCCCGGTCGCGCCCGTCGAACCGGACACCGACCCCGAACCGGACCCGTTCGACGCGGGCCCACCGACCATGGCTTCTACCCGCCAGCCCCACCCCGCGCCGATGCCGTTCGTGCCACCGCATTCGCTCGACGACCGCGAGCGGCAGGACGAACTCGACGACTACGAGCGCGAGTTCGCCGACCCGGCGTACCCGGACGGCGGCCCCGACTTCGGACGCGACGACTACGGCTACCGCGCCGACGAGTACGAGGACGACTACGAAGACGACCGGGCCGAGGACGTCGTCGAGAACGACGAGCCCGCGGCACCCGCCGAAAAGGTCTCGCCGGGGAAGCAATGGCTGGCGTTGGCCGGTCAGCTCGCCCTCGGCGTGGTCGGCGGCGCCGGTGTCTGGCTGGGCTTCAACTGGCTGTGGGTGAACATCCCCGCCGCCGCGCTGGTCGCCGCGCTGCTGGTGATCGTCGCGCTGGTGTGGATCGTCCGGAAGATCCGCAAGGCGGACGATCTCCAGACCCTGGTGCTCGCGGTGCTGGTCGGGCTGGTGGTGACGGTCTCACCGGCCGCACTCCTCTTGGTCGCGCGCTAGCGGCCTCGGGAAGAATGCCGGAATGGCTCAGCAGGTTCCGGTAGGCCTTTCGACGGCGTCCGTCTGGCCGTTGCGGGCGGGCACCGCCTTCGAACTGGCCGCCGACCTCGGTTACGACGGCGTCGAGGTGATGGTCTGGGCCGACCCGGTCAGCCAGGACATCTCCGCGCTGCGCCGGTGGTCGCGCCGCACCGGGGTGCCGGTGCTGTCGATCCACTCGCCGTCGCTGCTGATCACCCAGCGCGTGTGGTCACCGGACCCCGAGGTGCGCCTGCGGATGTCCGTGGACGCGGCACAGGAACTGGGCGCGCGCACGGTCGTGGTGCATCCGCCGTTCCGGTGGCAGCGCCGCTACGGCGACGCGTTCGGCGACCTCGTCGACGAGCTCGAAGACGCCAGCGGGATCGAGATCGCGGTCGAGAACATGTTCAAGGTCCGCCCGCCCGGCGGCTCGCGGACGTCCCGTGTCTCGGCCTTCCGGCCCTCGATCGACCCTACGGACGTAGGGTTTCGCCACTACACGCTCGACCTGTCCCATACAGCGGCAGCCGGGATGGACGCCCTCGCCCTCGCCGATCGGATGGGTTCCGGGCTCGCGCACGTCCATCTGGCGGACGGCACGGGACTCCCGAAGGACGAACATCTGGTGCCCGGACGCGGGATCGAACCCTGCGCCGAACTCCTCGAAAAGCTCGTGAACAGCGATTTCTCCGGACAGATCGTGCTGGAGATCAACACTCGCCGGTCGCCGAGCGCGGCGCGGCGCTCGCGAGACCTCGCGGAGTCACTCTTGTTCGCGAGGCTGCACCTCGGCCAGTGACAAAGATCGTCTCCAGGTGCGGAGAATCATTCCTCCCTGCGCCCGAGGCGCTGGTACACGTAAAGTTCCGACCGTGAACCAGCTGCGCTTGTTGATCTCCCGCACCCCGATGGATCGGCTCGTGGCCTGGGTCAGTGCTCGGTGAGCGCGGCCGACGAAACGAGCACCTCCTTCGACGCTGCCTGCGCGACGAGATCACTGGGTGACGGCACTTTCACGGCGGTACTCCGTACCGAATGGTCGATCGGCGGACATCCGCACGGCGGCTTCCTGATGGCCCTGATGGCCAGGGCCGCTCTCACGTTCCTTCACGAACGCGGCGAACCGCCGTCCGAGCCGCTGGCGATCAGCGCGGAGTTCCTGCACCCGCCCGCGGTGGGGCCGGTGCTGCTGCGCATGGACGTCCGGAAGGTCGGAAGGCGCGCCTCGGTCGTCGCGGTCCTGCTGGAGCAGCGGGGCCGCAGCTGCGTCGAGGCCAGGGTGACCACCGGGCGCCTGCCGATGCGGCGGCCGGAGTGGACCGACGTCCCGTCCATGCCCGTGGAGCCGCCGCCCGGCGCCGTACCCATGACCGGTGAGACGTCCGAAGGCGTGTTCAACCTCGCGAAGGGCTGCGAGGTCCGGCTCGATCCGGCGAGTGTCGGCTACCTGCACGGCCGGATCGGGGACCCGCCGAAGATCCGGCTGTGGGTCCGGCCGCGGCACGGGCTCCCGGACCCGTATTTCGCGCTGCTCGCGAGCGACGTGAACCCGCCGGTGGTCTACAACCTCGGCCGGGTCGGCTGGGCGCCGACCGTGCAGCTGACCGCGTTGCTGCGCACCCGGCCGGCGCCGGGGTGGCTGCGGGTGATCGTCGAGAGCCAGTCGGTGCACGAGGCCTGGTTCGACTCGGACGCCCTCGTGGTGGACTCGCAGGGCAGGCTGGTCTGTCAGGCGCGGCAGCTGGCGCTCGCCCCGGCGCCCGGCGGCTGACGGCCGTTTGGCACGCTGAAGCGCATGACTGTGATCGCGGTTCTGGGTGCCGGGAAGATCGGGGAGGCCCTGCTCTCGGGCCTGCTGCACGGCGGGCACAGCCCCGCCGACCTGCTGTTCACCGAACGCTATCCGGCGCGCGCGGCCGAGCTGACCGAACGCTACGGCGTGCACGGGGTCACCGTCGCGGACGCCGCGCGCCGGGCCGACGTGCTGGTCGTCGCGGTCAAACCGCAGGACATCGAACCGGTGCTGGACGAGCTCGCGCCGCTGCTCGGCAAGGAGTCGCTGGTGGTCTCGCTGTGCGCGGGCCTGCCGACCGCCCTGTACGAGCGCAGGCTGGCCGAGGGCGTCCCGGTGGTGCGGGTCATGCCGAACACCCCGATGCTCGTCGGAGAGGCGATGAGCGCGGTCTCCGCGGGCGCGCACGCGACCGCCGAGCACATCGCGGTGGTGAAGGACCTGCTTTCGCACGTCGGGCAGGTCGTCGAGGTGCCGGAGTCGCAGCAGGACGCCGTCACGGCGCTGTCCGGATCCGGGCCCGCGTACTTCTTCTACCTGGTCGAGGCCATGATCGACGCCGGGATCCTGCTCGGCCTTCCCCGCGCGCTCGCCGGGCAGCTGATCATCCAGTCGGCGGTCGGGGCGGCGAAGATGCTCGCCGAGTCCGACGAACACCCGGTGCTGCTGCGCGAAGCCGTCACCTCGCCCGCCGGGACGACCATCAACGCCATCCGCGAGCTGGAGAAGCACGGCGTCCGCGCGGCGCTCCTGGCCGCGATCGAGGCCGCGAAGGACCGCTCGACCGAACTGGGCGCCGCCCACGACCCCCGCAATTAGTCATCTACTTGCGCCGGTCGAGGACGCGTTCGGGCAGGTGACCCCCGCAAGTAGGTGACGAATTGCGGGGGTCGTACGGGCCCATCTCGGTGACTCGCGTCGCTTTAGCCACACGTGTCCCGCTACTCTCAGGAGAGCACGTGCGTGTCGATACCACAGGTGGGGAAGCCTCGTGGCGCGACACGTGTCGAAGGACACGGTGAATCATGCCGCAGAACAAGAAGGATGACCTGGCCAAGGTCAACACAGTGGGCCAGGTCCAGTTCCTGACGGTCGCCGAGGTGGCCACGCTGATGCGGGTCTCCAAGATGACCGTCTACCGCCTCGTTCACTCGGGCGAGTTGCCCGCGGTGCGCGTCGGGAAGTCGTTCAGAGTGCCCGAAAAGGCTGTTCACGAATATCTCCAAGGCGCGTACTTCGACGTGGGCTGAGGCCCGCTTCGCGGGGCACAACATGCCCGCCCGAGGGCGTCTTCCGGGGCGCGAGTACCCTGGAAGACCGCTCGTGCCTGTGCGCTCCACCCGTTGGACGCTGCGCCGGGCAGCGTGACCGACGACGAAGGAAGGAGCGCTCTCGATGGGCTCTGTGATCAAGAAGCGCCGTAAGCGCATGTCGAAGAAGAAGCACCGCAAGTTGCTGCGCCGGACGCGCGTTCAGCGTAGGAAGGCCGGCAAGTAAGACACAGCCGGTGAATGGCCCGTCCAGTTTCTGGACGGGCCATTCCCATTCGATGGGCGGTTTCCGCCCATTCGAGTGAGACGTGCGTCCCCTCTGCGAGCAGCTGGTTAATAGCATGTAAGCGCTGGGCCGACTACCCCTAATGAGCGGTAACATCTCAAGGGCACCCGCGCGATGCTTCCCATGAGTGCAGGTACGCGCACACTCGGTGGCTCGACCAGCGCTCAAGGTCATCAGGACCCCGTGATCGAAGTCCGAGAACCGCCCCAACGCCGCAGGGAGTCCTATGCCGTCGAACATCGTGCTCGTGACCGGGGTCGGGGGAGACCTTGGCGGGAAGCTGCTCGCCAGACTCGGCAACAATCCGGAGTTCGAGCGGGTGATCGGCGTCGACACCACGCCTCCGCAGAAGTCGGTCCTGCAGCGGATGGGCCACGCCGAATACGTCCGTGCCGACATCCGCAACCCGCTGATCGCCAAGGTGATCAGCACGGCCAAGGTCGACACCGTCGTGCACGCCTCGTGCACCGCGCATCCGGCGGGCCCGGCTCGCCGGACGGCGATCAAAGAGGTCAACGTCATCGGCACCATGCGGCTCCTGGCGGCCTGCCAGCGCTCGCCGCTCGTGCGCAAGCTCGTGGTGAAGTCGACGGCCGCGGTGTACGGCGCCGGAGCGCGCTCCCAGGCCGTCTTCACCGAGGATTCCGAGCTCATCCCCACCTCCGCCAGCGGCTACGTGAAGGACGCCGTCGAGATGGAGGGGTACGTCCGCGGGCTCATGCGCCGTCGTCCCGACATCACGACGACGTTGCTCCGGTTCGCCAACATCATCAGCCCCGAGATCGACACCGTGCTCTCGCGCTACTTCGCGCTGCCGGTGGTCCCGACCGTCTTCGGCTACGACGCGCGGATCCAGCTGCTCCACGCCTCCGACGCGCTGGCCGTGTTCGAGCAGGCGACGCTGAACGACAAACCCGGCGTGTTCAACGTCGGCTCGGACGGGGTACTCACCCTTTCCCAGGCGATCCGGCGGGCCGGGCGGCTCGAACTGCCGATGCCCAGTGGTGTCGTCCCGTCGGTCGGCAAGGTGCTGCGCGGCGCGAGGGTGGTCGACTTCTCCGCAGACCAGGTGCGGCTGCTGAACTTCGGTCGCGTCGTGGACATCACGAAACTCAAGAAGGACTTCGGCTACACCCCGCGCTGGACGACGCGGGAAGCGTTCGACGACTACATCACCGGCCGCGGGCTCCGGCCCGTGGTGGACGGCGGCAAGCTCGCCGGGTTCGCGGGCAAGGTGCTGGTGGCCGCGGCGACCGGACAGGCGACGCACCGATGAGCAGGCCACACGAGAACAACCCCGAAAACTCTCACGAAGGCGAGGCGGAAAACGTGAGCGGCGCTGAAGCGCGGATCATCCCGTTGCACGGCCCCGGCAGAGAGAAGCCGGACCAGGCCGTCCAAGCGGATCGGGATCTTCGCGAGTCCGAAGACGCACAAGAACATCTGCGGCAGGAACGCCGGGCGGACGCGCCCGTCGTCGAGTTCCCCGGGACGGCGCGGGTCTCGCCCGCCCGGACCCGCCCGGCCGACGCGGACCTTCTCCCGGCCTCGCTCAGGACGGCGCTGGGGTTCCTGCGGGACCGGCTGACCGGCGACTACACCGTCGACGAGTTCGGCTTCGACGCCGAGCTCACCGAAACCCTGCTGTTGCCGCCGCTGCGCGCGCTGTACGAGAAGTGGTTCCGGGTCGACACCTTCGGCGTCGAGAACCTGCCGGCCGACGGCGGCGCGCTGCTGGTGTCGAACCACTCCGGCACGTTGCCGCTCGACGCGCTGATGACCGCCGTCGCCGTGCACGACCACGCCCCCGGCGGCAGGCATCTACGCGGCCTCGGCGCGGACCTGGTGTTCCAGATGCCGCTGATCGGCTCGTTCGCCCGCAAGTCCGGGCAGACGCTCGCCTGCAACGCGGACGCGGAACGCCTGCTGCGCAAGGGAGAACTCGTCGGCGTCTGGCCGGAAGGGTTCAAGGGGATCGGGAAACCGTTCTCGTCGCGGTACAAACTGCAGCGGTTCGGCCGCGGTGGTTTCGTGTCCGCCGCGCTGCGGACCGGGGTGCCGATCATTCCCGTGTCGGTCATCGGCGCGGAGGAGATCTACCCGAAGGTCGGCGACATCAAGCTGCTCGCGCGGGTGCTCGGCCTGCCGTACTTCCCGGTGACGCCGTTCTTCCCGCTGCTCGGCCCGCTCGGCGCGATCCCGCTGCCGACGAAGTGGAGCATCGAGTTCGGCGAGCCCATCCGCACCGACACCTACGACGCGGACGCCGTCGACGACCCGATGCTGGTCTTCACCCTGACCGACCAGGTCCGGGAGTCGATCCAGCAGTCGCTGTACAAACGCCTTTCGCAGCGGCGGAGCGTCTTCAAGGGCTAGTGCCCTCCGCAATTAGTCACCTACTTGCGTGGGCACGTGCTCACGCGCGGCCGCAATCGGCGCAAGTAGGTGACTAATTGCTTAGGGGTGACGGGTCAGCGGCGCCGGTAGGCCATGCCGGCCGCGACGGCGCCGGCCACGGCGCCGACGCCGAGCACCGAAGGCACGCCGATCTTCGCGGCCTTCCGGCCGGTCCGGAAGTCGCGGATCTCCCAGCCGCGCGCCCGCGCGACGTCGCGGAGACCGCCGTCGGGGTTCACCGCGACCGCGGTCCCGACGACCGACAGCATGGGGACGTCGTTCTGCGAGTCCGAATACGCCGTGCAGCGCTTGAGATTCAGTCCTTCGCGTGACGCCAGCGCCCGCACGGCGTGGGCTTTCGCGCGGCCGTGCAGCAGGTCGCCGACGAGGCGGCCGGTATAGACGCCGTCCTTGGTCTCCGCGACGGTGCCCAGCGCGCCGGTGAGGCCGAGGCGCCGCGAGATGATGGCCGCGAGTTCGATCGGGGTCGCGGTGACGAGCCAGACGCGCTGCCCGGCGTCGAGGTGCATCTGCGCGAGCGCCCTGGTGCCGGACCAGATCTTGTCCGCCATCAGCTCGTCGTAGATCTCTTCGCTGATGTCGGTCAGTTCCTGCACGGTGCGACCGGCCACAAAGGACAGTGCGCGCTCGCGGTGGGTTTTGATGTCCTCTTTGTTCTCACGGCCGCCGAGCCGGAATTTCACCTGCTGCCAGACGAATCCGGCCAGATCGGCGGAGGTGAAGAACTTGCGCGCGGCCAGGCCGCGGGCGAAGTAGAAGATCGACGCGCCCATCATCATGGTGTTGTCGACGTCGAAGAACGCGGCCGCCGTCAGGTCCGGCGGAGCGGGCGGCGCGGGCGGTTCGAGGGCTTCGGCGGACGCGGTCGCCATGGCGGCCTCGGCCGACGCCTCGCCCGCGAGCTCGGCCAGCCGTTCGAGCTCTTGACTCTTGTCCCTGCCCCGCCAAACTGACACGCACACCGCCTCCGGAATCCCAGGTGCCTACGCACAGCGTAGCGAGCGCTCGACCGGCTCGTACCAGGTGTGGCGCCTCCCTCGTCGACAGAGCGTCAGCCGATGGTTATCGGCGGTAACCCCGGGATGAGTGGCGGAATCGAAATCAGCGGCGGCTTCGGGGTGACGGTCGGTGTCGGCAGGGGCGGCAGGTTCGTCGGGCCGGGGGTGGGCACCACGGGCGGCGGCGTGCCCGCGGTGGGTGGCGCGAGCGGTCCGGTCGGGGCGGCGGTGTCCACGACGGAAGATGCCGGCGGCACCGCCGTCGGCGAAGGCGATCCGGTCGGCGTGGACGACGGCGGGGGAGACGACACCGGCGGCACGGCCGCGTCGGGGGAATCGGGATCGCGGACGCAGTCACCGGCGGCCGGGACCGCGCCCAGTTCGTCGGATGAGCCCGTGGTGATCGTGTAGCAGACCAGCCGCGAGCCGAGATCCGTCGTGCGCGCCTGGACCTTGTCGAGCAGGCTGCGGGCCGCGGCGAACTTGTCGCGGGCTTCGGCGGGGGCCTGCCCGACCTGGACACCGAGCCGGTCGGACTGCTGCTGGGCCCATGAGCGGAGTTCGGTCAGCCGCGTCTGGCCACCCTGATCGGTGACGATCGCCGTCAGCCGCGAGACCCCGGCCCGTAGATCCGTCTCGAAATCGGTGAGGCCGGTGAAATACGCGTCGGTGGGGGCGTCCTGCCGGGTCAGCTCGGCGAGCTCGCCGACGCGGTTCGCGGCGAACTCCAGATGCTTCTTCGCCTTGTCCTGCTCGTCGAAGGTGAGCCCGAGCGCGGCCGATTCACCCGCTCGTTTGATGCCGTAGAGCGGATCGCCCGGCAACGCGTCCTTGGACAGCAGCAGGGTGATGCCGCCCAGCGCCAGTACGAGCGCGACGGCGGCCGCGGCGAGGTTGGCGACGGCGTGACCGCGACGCTTGGGCGCGGTTTCGGCTTCGGCGAGCCGTCCGGCGATCTCGTCGCGGATCCGTTGCCGTGTCTCGGCGTCGGGAGCGCCGCCGGCGCCCAGTTCGCGCAAGCCGCCGACGAGGGCGAGTTCGTGGGCGAACTCGTCGTCCTCCGGGGACGCGGTGCCGTCGACAAGGTCGGCGAAGCGGTCACCGTCCGCCCGCTCCCGCGCGAACCATCCCGGCACGCCCACGGCGAAGTCTCCATCTGCTCAGCCCGGTCCTGACACCGGTCTGGCTGAGAAAACGAGCGGGGACGCCCAAGGGTTACGGCAAGGCCCGGTGAGGGACAAATATGGAACCTTAACGCAGTCCTGTGGGCAGAAGTTGTGCCAAACGGCGTACCGCGCGGTGCTGAAGGGCCTTGATTGCGCCTTCGTTGCGCTTCATGATCGCCGCGGTCTCGGCGACCGAGAGCCCCTGCATGAACCGCAGCACGATGCACTCGCGCTGGTCTTCGCCGAGTTCGGCGACGCAACGCAACAGTTCGGCGCGGGTGGCGCGGCTGATGGCCTGCTGTTCGGGTCCGGCGACGGCCTGCACGCCGACGTTCCCGATCGGTGCCCCGTTCGGCTCGGCGACCTCGTCGGTGACGACCTCGAGGCGGAACCGGCTCGACTTCACGTGGTCGAGGATGATGTTGCGCGCGATCGTGACGAACCAGGCGCCGACGTCACGCCCCTGGTAGCTCACCGACGTGATGCGGCGCAGCGCGCGGAGGAAGGTCTCGCTGGTGACGTCCTCGGCGAGGTCACGGTCGCCGAGGCGGAACAGGACGTAGCGGTAGACGACGTCGACGTAGCGGTCGTAGAGACGGCCGAACGCCGAGGTGTCGCCGTCCTGGGCGGCGCTGACCAGCTCCCACGCTTCGGCCTTCGCGGCTTCGGCGGCGTCGTTCTCTTCGACCTTCGTCCGGGACGGCGGCGCCGCGGGGAACCCGCTCCGGCGGAGGATGTGGCCCGCCAGCATGGAGACGGGGTTCGGCGCGGGAAGGGTCACGGTCCACCTCCCGTTCCGGACAGGGAGTACCGGCCCGCATGTCCCACCGCCGCGTGGGCCTGCAAGATCTGCACGTCCGGACTCCCTTTCTCACCATCGAGTGATCAACACCACTCGACGACGTCCAGCAGCATACGTGTAGTTACCGCGAAGTAGGTAGCGGTGCCGGGGTTACGGAACTGCGACGAAACGGAGTGACCCCCATGACGATGGCCGAGATGACAAACTGACAACGCCGTCGATCCGAGGGAAGAGGTTCGCAGTTGAGCGCGGAGCAGGTTGCCGAAGGAAGCGTGCCCACCTTGCTCGTCGAGGCCGCCCGCCAGTGGCCCGGCAAGGCGGCCGTCCAGGAGACCGGGGGTGGGGTCGCGCTGACGTGGGCGCAGCTCGACAACGCCGCCCACGCGCTGGCCCACGCCCTGCTCGACGCGGGAATCGAGCGTGGCGACCGGGTGGCGTTGCGGCTGCCGACGACGGCCGCGTTCGCCGTCTCGCTGTTCGGGGCGCTCCGGGCGGGCGCGGTGGTCGTCCCGATCTCGCCGCAGGCCCCGGCGGCGGAGCTGAACGGGCTGCTGGAGCACAGCGGCGCGCGGCTCGTCCTCGAACGCGAAACGACCGAGGGACTCCCCGATGGAGTGACAAGCCTCTCACCGCCTGTTACCTCGGATGGAGCAGCCGAACCGGTCGACGCCGCCGGATCCGGTGAGGACATCGCGGTCATTTCGTACACCTCCGGCACGACCGGTCCGCCGCGCGGCGTGATGCTGTCGCACCGGGCGTTGCTGGCGAACCTCGACCAGCTGAACCGGATCGTCCCCACGCCGCTCGTGCACGGCGATCGCGTGCTCATCACCATCCCGTTGTTCCACGTCTACGGCCTGGGCCCGGGCCTGCTGCAGACCACGGCGGTCGGCGCGACGGCGATCCTTTCCGAACGTTTCCTCGCCGAGCGGACGCTGGCCGACTGCGCCGAGTACCGGGTGACCTCGATCGCCGGCGTGCCCGCGATGTACGCCGAATTCGCCGCGATGGACCCCGAGGAACTGGGCGCCGGCCTTTCCACCGTCCGGCGGATGACGTCGGGCGCGGCGCCGCTGCACCCCAAGATCCTCACCGCGCTCCGCGGCGCCACCGGACTCGACGTCTACGAGGGCTACGGCCTCACCGAATGCGCGCCCGTGGTCACCACGACGCTGGTCACCGGCTACCCGAAGCCGGGTTCGGTCGGGCGGCCGCTGCCCGGCGTCGAGCTCCGGCTGGTCGACAGCGACGGCGACGCGGAACCCGTCCCGCTGGACCCGGACGACCTCGGGGACGCCTTCGACGAGGACGGTGGCACCGGCCTGGTGTCGATCCGCGGCGCGAACCTGTTCTCCGGCTACTGGCCCGACGGTTCGCACGGTCCCGACGAGGACGGCTGGTTCCGCACCGGCGACGTCGGCTACCTCGACACCGACGGCGACCTGCACCTGGTGGACCGCGCCAACGACCTGATCATCGTCAACGGCTTCAACGTCTTCCCGCACGAGGTCGAGAACGTGATCTCGATGCTGGACGAGGTCGTCGAGGCGGGTGTCGTCGGCGTCGTCGACGAGCGGACCGGCGAAGCGGTGAAGGCCGTCGTCGTCCCCGCGCCCGGCGCTTCGCTTTCGGAGCAGCAGGTCGTCGAGCACTGCGCGGAGCACCTGGCCGGGTACAAGGTGCCGCACACCGTCGAGTTCGCCGAGTCCCTGCCGCATTCCGCCACCGGGAAACTGCGCAGGATGCGACTGCGCTGATGAGCCCTCGGTGGGAAAGAGTGCCTCGGACTGGGTGAAGATGGAGCCATGGCCCACCACGTGACCGTCATGACCCGCACGGGTTGCCACCTGTGCGAGGTCGCGGAACAGGACATCGAGCGGATCTGCGGAGAGCTGGGCGTCGCCTGGTCGGCGCAGGACGTCGACAGCGACCCCGAATGGCGGGCCGAATACGGCGACCGCGTGCCGGTGATCCTGATCGACGACGCCGAGCACGGCTATTGGCGGGTCGAAGAGGACAGGCTCCGGAAGGCACTGGCGTAACAGTCTCGTAAGGGGCGATCGGCCCACCTCCGTGCCTATCGCCGACGAAGATGGAGACGTGGACGACGAACGCAGGCTCAGCTTCCCGCAAGCCGCACTGACCGGGCTCCTGTCACTGGCGGCCGCCCTCGGCGTCGGACACCTCGTGGCGGGCTTCGTCGGGTACACGGCTTCGCCGTTCGTCGCGGTGGCGAACTTCGTCATCGACCACAGTCCGCACGCCGTCGTGGCCTGGGCCGAACAGACGCTGGAGACCTGGGACAAGCCCGTCCTCAAGATCGGTCTCGCCGTGGTGCTGGTGCTGTTCGCGCTGCTCGCCGGACAACTCTCGCGCCGCAAGCCGCTGCCGGGTCAGGTGCTCGTCGGCCTGCTCGGCGCGGCGGGCGTCGCCGCCGTCTTCGTGCGCACCGATCTCGGGCAGATCGCGCTGCTGGCGCCCGTGGCCGCCTTGGTCGCCGGGCTCGTCGTGTTCACGTGGCTGCACCGGTTCTTCCTGCCTGCCGTGCTGTTCGACGTCCGCGAGGGCGAGGGGCCGGACCGGCGGAAGGTGCTGATCACCGGCGCTTCCGTCGCGGCAGGTGCCGGTGTCGCCGCACTGACCGGCCAGCTCGTCGGGACCAGGAAGAACGCGGAAGAGTCGCGTGCCGCCGTCGGCAGGCTCGTCGCCGCGAGGACGGCGCCGCCGATCCCGCCCGACGCGGACTTCGCGAAGCTCGGCACCCCGCCGTATCTCACTCCTTCGAAGGATTTCTATCGGATCGACACGGCACTGGTCGTCCCGCAGGTCCGCACCGAGGACTGGAGCCTGCAGATCCGCGGGATGGTCGATCGCGAAGTCACCTATAGGTATGAAGACCTCCGCTCGCGGCCGCTGATCGAACGCGACGTCACCCTCTGCTGCGTCTCGAACGAGGTCGGCGGCCCGTACATCTCCAACGCCCGCTGGATCGGCATCGACCTGCGAGACCTGCTGAACGAAGCGGGCGTCAAACCCGGCGCCGAGCAGATGTTCGCGACCAGCGTCGACGGCTGGACCTGCGGAACCCCGATCGAAGCCGCCCTCGATCCGCGACGTGGCGCGATGCTCGCTCTCGGCATGGACGGCGAACCGCTCCCGATCGAGCACGGCTTCCCCGCGCGGATCGTGATCCCCGGGCTGTACGGCTACGTGTCCGCCACGAAATGGGTGACCGAGCTGGAGATCACCACCTGGGAGGAGCGGCAGGCGTACTGGCTCGGCCGAGGCTGGGCCAAGGAAGCGCCGGTGAAGACGCAGTCGCGGATCGACGCGCCCGGCTCGGCGGTGAACGCGGGCAAGGTCGTGGTGTCCGGGATCGCGTGGGCGCAGCACACCGGCGTCGCGAAGGTCGAGGTCCGGGTCGATCAGGGGCCGTGGCAGGAGGCCGTCCTGTCGGCCGAGACGTCGAAGGACACCTGGCGGATGTGGTGGACCGAGGTCCAGGTTCCCGCCGGTCAGCACGAGATCGCCGTCCGGGCGACGGACCAGTCGGGCTACACGCAGACGCAGGAGCTCGCCGGAACGGTCCCGGACGGGGCCACCGGCTGGCACACGGTGACGGTCAACGCGCGGTAGAGACCCTCAACACAGCGTTCACCTGTGACTTTGTGCCTGCGTTCACAAGTGGCTACCGTAGATACGTCGCCTCCGAAAGCGCCCGGCATCGAACCGGACTCAGCGCGGCGGGTCAAGAGCCGGTTTCCAGGTTCAGGCGATTCATGTCGTCAGCAGGACCAGAGGAGCGGACAAGCGTGGTGTCGCAACGAGGCCGGCGCACCCGGGTGACACCGGACGCCGACAACGCGCCCACCGCGGAGATGCCCGCCGTCGAGGCCGCCGCCGAACCGGAAGCCGTTCGCGCGAAGTCGATCCCCGAGGCCGCCGTCGCCCGCCTCGCCGTCTACCTCCGTGTCCTCTCCGGATTGGCCGAGCAGGGCGCGACGACGATCTCCAGCGAGGAACTCTCGCAGGCCGCGGGCGTCAACTCCGCGAAACTGCGCAAGGACCTGTCGTACCTTGGCTCGTACGGCACCCGCGGCGTCGGCTACGACGTGCAGGTGCTGGTCAGCCAGATCGAGCGGATCCTCGGCCTGACCCGCAAGCACAAGGTCGCCGTGGTCGGTATCGGTAACCTCGGGCACGCGCTGGCCAACTACGGCGGGTTCCCCGGCCGCGGTTTCCCGGTCGAGGCGCTGTTCGACCTCGACCCGGATCTGGTCGGCGTGCCGGTCGGCGGCCTCCCGGTCTCGCATCTCGACGAGATCCCCAAAGTCTGCGCCGAACGGCAGATCTCCATCGGCGTCATCGCCACTCCGCCCACCGCCGCGCAGTCGGTCTGCGACCGCCTTGTCGCAGGTGGCGTGCAGTGCATCCTGAATTTCGCCCCGGTGGTGCTGCAGGTTCCGGCACATATCGAGGTGCGCAAGGTGGATCTCGCGGTCGAACTGCAGATCCTGTCGTTCCACGTCGCTCGCCGCGCGGATCTGGCCGCCAACGGCAACGGCGGAGGAGACGGGGGCCCCGGAAGCGCCGAGAATGGCAGCGTGAACGGCCACGGCAACGGAATGGTGGTGCGCTGAAATGAGCGTGTTGGCGGTCGGGCTCTCGCACCGCAGTGCCGAGCTGAACACCCTGGAACGCGTCGCGGTCCCCGCGACCGACGTGACCAAGGTGCTCCACGAACTGCAGCAGGCCGAACACGTCAGCGAGGCGATCCTCGTCTCGACCTGCAACCGCATCGAGGTCTACGCGGTCGTCGAGACCTTCCACGGCGGTCTGAACGACGTTTCCGACGTGCTCGCCCGCCAGGCCGGGATGCAGCCCGCGGACCTCTACGACTCGCTGTACGTGCACTACGCGGGCGCCGCGATCGAGCACCTGTTCTCGGTCACCTCCGGCCTGGACTCGATGGTCGTCGGCGAGACGCAGATCCTCGGCCAGATCCGGTCCTCCTACGCCACCGCGCGCGAGGCGGGCACCGTCGGCCGCACGCTGCACGAACTGATCCAGACCACGCTGCGCGTCGGCAAACGTGTGCACAGTGAAACGGGCCTGGATCAGCTGGGCGCGTCGGTCGTCTCCGAGGCGCTGGCCGCGGCCGGGGACATCGAGGGCAAGCACGCGCTGATCATCGGCGCCGGTTCGATGGGCGCGCTGACCGCCTCCCACCTGCGTAAAACCGGGATCGGCGAGATCACCATCGCCAACCGCACCGAAGCACGGGCCGCCCGTCTCGCCGCCGCGAGCGTCGAGCAGGGAGTGCCCGCGAAGGCCGTCCAGATGAGCGGGATCGCGGACGCGGTCGCCGAGGCGGACGTCGTCGTCTGCTGCACCGGCGCGCAGGCCGCGGTGTTCACCACCGCGCACGTGCCCGCCCGCGCCGGGCGCCCGCTGGTCGTCTGCGACCTCGGCCTCCCGCGTGACGTCGAGCACGAGGTCGCCGAGCTGGCCGACGTGACCGTGGTCGACCTCGAGACCATCCAGCGCCGCATGCGCGACAAGGGCACCCCGACCACCGAACGGCAGACCGCGAAGGCCACCGGCATCGTGCTCGACGAGGTGCGCGAGTACCTCGCCGGACAGCGCAGCGCCGAGGTCACCCCGACCGTGACGGCGCTGCGGCGCCGGGCGGCCGAGGTCGTCGACGCCGAACTGCTGCGGCTGGACAACCGCCTGCCGGACCTCGAAGCCGGGGTCCGCGAGGAGGTCGGCCGCACGGTCCGCCGAGTGGTCGACAAGCTGCTTCACGCGCCGACGGTGCGGGTCAAGCAGCTGGCCGCCGAGACGGCCGACACCGATTACGCCAACGCGCTGCGCGAGCTGTTCTGCCTCGACCCGCAGGCGCCCGCCGCGGTGGCGAGTCCTACCGCACCAAAGGGTGGCGGTGGCGAGCGCGGTCCGATCCCGCCTTCGGGAAACGAGCCGTCGCGCGCGCTTCGGCCGGAGGCCCCGCTATCGCGACGGCAGGGCGCTGAGTAATGACAAGCGAGTTCCAAGAGCAGGTGCGCCCTGGCGGCGCGATCGCGGTCGCGCGCCGCACCGCGAAAAGGACGAGTGATCATCAGTGAGCAGAGTCATCCGCATCGGGACGCGCGGCAGCAAACTCGCCCTCGCGCAGACCGGCACCATCGCCGACGCGCTGCGCGCCACCGGCGCCGAGGTCGAGCTCGTCACCGTGACGACGCCCGGCGACAAATCGTCCGCGCCGATCCCGACGATCGGGGTCGGCGTCTTCACTTCCGCGCTGCGCGAAGCCTTGCTGCGCGAGGAAGTCGACGTCATCGTGCACTCGTACAAGGACCTCCCGACGAAGCCGGAGCCGGGCATCACGCTCGCCGCCGTGCCGCCCCGCGAGGACCCGCGTGACGCGCTGATCGCCCGTGACGGGCTGACTTTGGGCGAGCTGCCGCCGGGTTCGACCGTCGGCACCGGCTCGCCGCGGCGCACCGCGCAACTGCGTGCGCTCGGTCTCGGTTTGGAAATCGTGCCGATCCGAGGCAATATCGACACCCGCATGCGCAAGGTGAGCGACGGAGAGCTCGACGCCGTCGTCCTGGCGCGTGCCGGACTGGCCAGGATCGGCCGGGCGGAGGAGATCACCGAGACCCTCGACCCGATCCAGATGCTGCCCGCCCCCGCGCAGGGTGCGCTGGCGGTGGAGTGCCGGACCGGTGACGTGGACATCGAGCACCTGCTCGGGTCCACAGTGGACGATGAAGGCACCCGCGCCGTGGCGACCGCCGAGCGGGCGTTGCTCGCGGCGCTGGAAGCCGGGTGCAGCGCACCGGTCGGAGCGCTGGCGGAGATCGTCGAAGACCTGGACGCCGAAGGGCGGGTCGTCGAGCGGATCTCGCTGCGGGGCACCGCCGCCGTCGAAGAGGACGGGAAAGCGGTCGACATGGTGCGCGCTTCCGCGCTCGCCGACAAGCATCAAGCCGAACAACTCGGCCGGACACTGGCCGCCGAACTGCTCGACCTGGGGGCCGGCGCACTGTCCGGTCCCGCCCAGTGAGTCAGAACGTTGAAGGTAGGGCCGCGCTCGACTGCGGCCGCTCAAGAGGAGAACGCACAGATGACCCCCGCGCGTAAGACCACCGGGCGAGTCGCCTTCGTGGGCTCGGGCCCCGGTGACGCCGGTCTGCTGACCGTCCGCGCTCAGGAGCTGCTCGCCAAGGCCGAGGTCGTGGTGACCGACCCGGACGTCCCTTCGGGCGTCCTGGCCTTCGCCGCCGAGGGCGCCGAAGTGCGCCCCGCCGTCGGCGAGGCCACCGAGGTCGCCAAGGACCTGGTGAACGAGGCCAAGGCCGGACGGCTGGTGCTCCGGCTGATCGCCGGTGACCCGCTGACCCAGCCCGCCGTCGTCGCCGAGGTGCAGGCCGTTTCCCGGACCAGCGCCGTCTTCGACATCATCCCCGGCGTCTCGCCCGGCGCGGCCGTCCCGGCGTATGCCGGTGTCGCGCTCGGCGGGACGCACACCGAGGTCGACGTCCGCGGCGACGTCGACTGGGCCGCACTGGCCGCCACCCCCGGCCCGATCGTGCTGCACGCGACGTCGGCGCACCTCGCCGAAGCCGCGTCCGCGCTGACCGAGCACGGGCTGGCGCCGACCACCCCGGTCGCGGTGACGTCGAACGGCACCATCAACACTCAGCGGACCCTCGACACCACGCTGGCCACCGTCGCGAACGAAGCGGGCGAGCTCGTCGGCCCGCTCATCGTGACCATCGGCCAGGCCGTCGGCCAGCGCTCGAAGCTGTCCTGGTGGGAGTCGCGCGCGCTGTACGGCTGGAAGGTCCTGGTGCCGCGCACCAAGGAGCAGGCCGGTGAGATGGCGGAGCGGCTTCGCGGCCACGGCGCCACCTCGCACGAGGTCCCGACCATCTCGGTCGAGCCGCCGCGCAGCCCCGCTCAGATGGAGCGTTCGGTCAAGGGTCTCGTCGACGGCCGCTACCAGTGGATTGTCTTCACCTCGACCAACGCCGTCCGCGCGGTGTGGGAGAAGTTCGAAGAGTTCGGGCTCGACGCCCGCGCCTTCTCCGGCGTGAAGATCGCCTGCGTCGGCGAATCGACCGCCGCGAAGGTCCGCTCCTTCGGCATCATCCCGGAGCTGATCCCGGAAGGTGAGCAGTCCTCGGAGGGCCTCCTCGCCGAGTTCCCGCCGTACGACGACGTTCTCGACCCCGTCGACCGCGTGCTGCTGCCGCGGGCGGACATCGCCACCGAAACCCTTTCGGCTGGACTGCGTGAACGCGGCTGGGAGATCGACGACGTGACCGCGTACCGCACCGTGCGTGCTGCGCCGCCGCCAGCCGAGACCCGCGAGATGATCAAGACCGGCGGTTTCGACGCGGTCTGCTTCACCTCGTCCTCGACCGTGCGGAACCTCGTCGGCATCGCCGGCAAGCCGCACACCCGCACGCTGGTCGCGTGCATCGGCCCGAAGACCGCGGAAACCGCCGTGGAGTTCGGGCTGCGGGTCGACGTCCAGCCCGAGAAGGCCGACGTCCCGCACCTGGTCGACGCGCTCGCCGAGCACGCCGCGCGGCTCCGCGCCGAAGGTGCGCTCCCGCCGCCTCGCAAGGCGAAGCGAGCCCGCCGCTCCTGATCGATCGCTGAAGTATGTGAAGGCCCCCTTCACTGCGCTAGACGCAGTGAAGGGGGCCTTCACGTTTCGTGCCCCCGGCGCAACTAGTCACCTACTTGCGCCGGGCGGGATCCGCCGCGAGTCGTCCGTCGGATCACGCGAGTCGTCCGTCCGATCACGCGGAACCGCCGCCGGAGCACAGCCACCGCCGCGCCCTCTGTCCGTGAGGGCCTCCTTGCCTACTCTCAAAGTAGGGAAGGAGGCCCTCACGGCCTCGAGACCGCAAGTAGGTGACTACTTGCGGTGGGCGCCCACCTCAGCTGAGCTCACCTGAGGTGAGGGCGTCCTTCGCTGCGTGAGACTCGGCGAAGGGCGCCTTCGGCCCGACCGAGCGGCGCAACTAGTCACCTACTTGCCCCGACCAAGCGGCACGCAAGTAGTCACCTACTTGCGCCGGGCGGGCGGTCACCTCAGCTGAAGAACTTCACGACCTCCGTGTACGCCAGGTACGCGAACATCGCCAGGCAGATGCCCAGCAGCCCGTTCGAGAGCCACCGCGACCGTCCCTCCCGTGGCACCCGTGAGGTGTTCAGCAACACCAGCAAGGTCGCGGCCAGGAACGGCATGAACAACGCGCCCAGCACGCCGTAGATCACGGTGAGCTGGAAGGGCTGGTCCAGGAACAGCAACGCCATCGGCGGGAAGGTCAGCCACAGCACGTATCCGCGGTATGCGACGCTGCGTTCTCCCGCCTTTTTCTCATACGCCTCAACGCTTTCCGTGGTGTCCGCGGGCAGCCGCAGAATGCGCCACCAGTCCGCGAAGAGCAGGCTCACGCCGTGCCAGACGCCGATCACCGACGTGAACGAGACCGCGAAGAAGCCGATGAGGAACGGGATCCGCGCCCACTGCCCGTAATCCGCGGCGAGGGTGTCGCCGAGGAACAGCAGGCCCTTGTCGCCCGAGATGATCTTCTGGCCGACCAGCAGTTCCGCGCCGACGATCAGCATCGCGATCACGAAGACACCGGTCATGATGTAGCCGACGGCGTTGTCGGTCCGCATCATCGACAGCCACTTCGCCGAACGCCAGCCCTTCGCGAGTGTCCAGTAGCCGTACGCCGCCATGGTGATCGTGCCGCCGACGCCGCCGATCAGGCCGAGGACGTAGACGAGCGAGCCGTCGGGCAGGGTCGGGACGGCGCCCTTGAACAGTTCGGCGAAGTTCGGCACGACGAGGATCGCGGTCCCGACCACGGTCACGAACATGATGCCGACCAGGATCGTCATCAGTTTCTCGATGATCGCGTAGCGCCCGAACCACACCAGCGCGAAGCCGAGCAGGCCGCAGATCATCGCCCAGTACCGCACCGAAAGCGCGGGGAAGAGCGCGTTCAGCGGCAGGCCCGACGCGGACATCGCGGTCGCGCCGTAGACGAACCCCCAGATCACCGCGTAGATCCCGAAGTAGATCAGCGCCCACATGCCCAGCGTCCGCCAGCCGGCCAGCATCGTCCGGCCCGACGTCAGATGCCAGCGGCCGACGGCTTCGGCCAGCGCGAGTTTGAAGATCGTGCCGACGAGTACCGCCCACAGCAGCGTGTACCCGAAGCGCGATCCGGCCACCATCGTCGCGACGAGGTCGCCCGCGCCGACCCCGGTCGCCGCGGCCATGATCCCTGGCCCGACCTGGCGCAGCCGTGCGCGCCAGCCGACGGGCGGTTCTTCCAGTTGGTCGGTCACCGTTGAACTCGACATGCCGTGGAAGGTAACCCACGTCACACCACAGAGGAATCGGACAAAGGTGACTCTTTACCGTCCCTTAGGAAAGGTGCGCCCGTGCGGCCCAGCGAGGCTGCGGACCGCGTCTCGAGCGTGCGGGAGTACCGTCGTAAGGGTGTTTCCCGAACATCGTCCCCGCAGGCTCCGTACCACTCCGGCCATGCGCAGGCTGGTGGGCGAGACGACGCTGCGGCCGCGCCAGCTGATCCTCCCGATGTTCGTGGCCGAGGGCATCGACACGCCCCGCCCGATCGCGAGCATGCCCGGGGTCGTCCAGCACACCCGTGACACGCTGCGCAAAGCCGCCGTCGACGCGGTCAACGCCGGGGTCGGCGGCCTGATGCTGTTCGGCATCCCGAAGACGCGGGACGCCGAGGGTTCCGGCGCGATCGACCCGAACGGCATCCTCAACGTCGCCCTGCGTGACCTGAAGGCCGAACTCGGCGACGCGACGGTCCTGATGGCGGACACGTGCCTCGACGAGTTCACCGACCACGGCCATTGCGGCGTCCTCGACGCCGACGGCGGTGTCGACAACGACGCGACCCTGCGCCTGTACGCGGAAATGGGGCTGGCGCAGGCGGAAGCGGGCGCGCATCTGCTCGGGCCCAGCGGCATGATGGACGGCCAGGTCGGCGTCATCCGCGCCGCGCTCGACCGCGCCGGGCGCACGGACACCGGCATCCTCGCCTACTCGGCGAAGTTCGCGAGCGCGTTCTACGGCCCCTTCCGTGAGGCCGTCGACTCGCAGCTGAAGGGCGATCGGAAGACGTACCAGCAGGATCCTGGCAACGTGCGTGAAGCGTTGCGCGAGATCGAGCTGGACATCGCCGAGGGCGCCGACATGATCATGGTCAAACCCGCGCTGTCCTATTTGGACGTCATCAGGGCGGCCGCCGAGGCGTCGCCGGTTCCTCTGGCGGCGTACAACATCTCGGGTGAGTACGCGATGGTCGAGGCCGCCGCGGCGAACGGCTGGCTGGAGCGCGAGCGCACGATCCTCGAGGTGCTGACCTCGATCCGCCGTGCGGGCGCGGACATGATCCTCACCTACTGGGCCGCCGAAGCCGCGGGTTGGCTGGACTAGGCTGCCTCGCGTGAGCGACAGCGAAGCCGGCGAAACGGACGACGAGCGCCGCAAGCGGGGACGTGCGCCCGACCCGATCCTGCCTGGCCAGGAGGCGCCGAACCATGTCGTGCCGAAGCCTGTCGCCCTCTCGTTCTGGTTGTGGATCGCGACCGGTCTCGCCCTGATCGCCGGGCCCGTCTATCTGCTGATCGGCAGGCAGACGGTGATCGACACGTACCTCAAGCAGAACGCGGAGCAGCCTGACCCCGCGCTGAGGGTCGACCCGTCGCGGATCGTCGACAGTGTCGACGGGTTGATCATGAACCTGTTCGTCGGCGCGATCACGTTCGCCGTGCTGTTCGCCATTTTCGCCTACAAGGCCCGCGAAGGAACGCGTTCGGCCAGGGCGGTGCTGACCGGCCTCGCGGTCTTCCTCGCCCTCGTCGGGCTCCTCGTCCTCGGCGGCGCGCTTTTCGTCGTCATCGCCACGCTGATCGCGGTGATCGCGCTGATCCTGATGTACCTGCCCAGCGTCGCCGACTACTTCCCGAAGGTCGGGCGCAAGCTGCCATGACGCCGGAGCCCGCCCTCTACGCCGAACCCGGCGTCGGCTGGACGGCGTTGCTGTGGGCGCCGCTGTTCTCCCTCGCCGGGCTGCTCGCGGAACTGGCGACCGGCGGGCCGGTGCACTGGCTGGCCTGGATCCTGGTCGCGGCGGGGCTGGTGGCGATCACCGTGCCGTGGGTGTACGCGCGCCGCCGGTACCTCTCGCTCGAAGTCACCGCGGACGGCTACCGGCAGGGCAGGGAAACCCTGGAGGCGGCTCGGATCGCCGAAGTCCTCGAAGACGACGCCCCGGTCGGGGCGCGGGTCCTCGGCGGCGGCTGGACGATCCCCAAGAAGCATGGCGAAGTCGGCTTGAAGCTCGAAGACGGCGTTTTCGTCCGCGCCTGGGCCAAGGATCCGGACGCCCTCCGCGAGGCTCTCCAGGATTTGGTGCGTGCTCGCACCACAGAGTCATGAGAAGCTGCTCACTGTGATCGACCTTCCCCAGCCGACCGGCGCCGATCTGTGGCCACCGGAGGACACCCGGCGCAACGCCCGGCTGCACAAACCCCTGCGCGCCGTGGTGGGAGCCGTCGAACTGATCCTCGCCGCGCTCGCCGTGTGGGGTGCTTTCGCTTGCTGGAAGGCCGGTGTCGTCCCGGTCGTGATCACCTACGGCGAGACGACGACGCTGGAATCACAGCGCTACTTCGGCGGCCCGCTCGCCGGCGCCATCGGGCTGGGCGTGCTGGCCGCGATCCTGGTGGTGGACGCGATCCGCCAGTTCCTGCTCGCCGTCCGGGCCAAGGGACGCAAGCCCAAGGAACCCAAGCTCAGTTGAGCCACACGACCGCGGCGTTGACCGCGGTCGAGAACAGCAGCCACAGCAGATACGGCACGAGCAGCCAGGCCGCGAGCTTCGACCGGCGACCGAACTCCATCATCGTGATCGGCACCACGAAGTCCAGTACGACGACGTCGGCCAGCGCCAGGACGTGCGCGCCGCCGGCGAAGAACAGCGGCGTCCACAGCAGGGTCAGCAGCAGGCAGACGCCGTAGAAGGCGAATCCGCGCGTTTCGCCGTCGGTGCGCCAGTAGCACCAGCCCGCGAAGGCGACCAGGAGCAGCAGGACCGACCATGTCGGCCCGTAGAGCCAGCCCGGTGGCGCCCACGACGGGCGGGCCAGCGCGTTGTGCGTCTCGGAGCGGGTGGCGACCGCCAGCCCGGCCACGATCCCCACGATCGCCGACATGGCGACGAATCCGGCCAAGGCCTGCCAGCGCAGGCGACGGTGGTGGGTCGGTGGTGACGGCACCGTGGACACGTGGGTTCCTCCGCGAGGGTTTCGGCGGGAGTGCTCCCACCCTAGTGGGCCTGGTCACGCCATGCCCGGAACCGTGAGGACTCGGCGGCGGGTGTCATCCGTGATTTGCGAGACTGGGGAGGTGACTACCGGAGTCGATCAGTCCAAGGCATGGTTCGAACGAGCGAAGGCCGCGATCCCGGGCGGGGTGAACTCCCCGGTGCGGGCCTTCAACTCCGTCGGCGGCACCCCGCGGTTCATGGTGCGCGGTGAGGGTCCGTATCTCTGGGACGCCGACGACAACCGCTACGTCGATCTGGTCTCGTCGTGGGGGCCGATGATCCTCGGGCACGCGCATCCGGACGTCGTCTCCGCCGCCCGCGAAGCGGCCGTCAACGGACTGTCGTTCGGCACGCCGACGCGCGGCGAGGTCGAACTGGCCGAGGAGATCATCAACCGGGTCGAGCCGGTGGAGCGGGTTCGCCTGGTCAACTCCGGCACCGAGGCGACGATGAGCGCGATCCGGCTGGCCAGGGGATTCACCGGCCGGGCGAAGATCATCAAGTTCGCGGGCTGCTACCACGGTCACGTCGACGCGTTGCTCGCCGAAGCGGGCTCCGGTGTCGCGACCCTCGGCCTCCCGACGTCGCCCGGTGTCACCGGCGCGCAGGCGGCCGACACGATCGTCCTGCCCTACAACGACCTCGACGCGGTCCGGAAGTCCTTTGTGGACAATCCGGACTCGATCGCCGCGATCATCACCG
The DNA here is from genome assembly GCF_046549005.1 of Amycolatopsis sp. lyj-108. Lineage (NCBI taxonomy): Bacteria > Bacillati > Actinomycetota > Actinomycetes > Pseudonocardiales > Pseudonocardiaceae > Amycolatopsis > Amycolatopsis sp. lyj-108. Next base: position 390,541 of record NZ_JAJPWQ010000002.1, read on the forward strand.
AAGCCGCCGCCGGCAACATGGGCGCCGTGGCCCCGGCCGACGGCTTCAACGCCGGGCTCAAGGAGATCGCGCACGAGCACGGCGCGCTGCTGATCATGGACGAGGTGATGACCGGGTTCCGCGTCTCGAAGGCGGGCTGGTTCGGCCTCGAAGGCGTCGCCGGTGACCTGTACACCTTCGGCAAGGTGATGTCCGGCGGACTGCCGGCCGCGGCCTTCGGTGGCCGCGCCGACGTGATGGCGAAGCTGGCTCCGGGCGGGCCGGTTTACCAGGCGGGGACGCTGTCGGGGAACCCCGTCGCCGTCGCCGCCGGGCTCGCGACGCTGCGCGCGGCCGACGACGCCGTGTACGCGGCCCTCGACGCCAACGCGAAGCGGCTCGGCGACCTGTTCGACCGGTCGCTGACCGAGGCGGGCGTCGCGCACACCGTGCAGTACGCGGGCAACTTGGTCAGCGTGTTCTTCAGCGAGAACCCGGTGACGAACTACCCGGGCGCGCAGGCCTCGGAGACCTGGCGGTTCCCGGCGTTCTTCCACGCGCTGCTGGACAACGGCGTGTACGCGCCGCCGAGCGCGTATGAGGCCTGGTTCGTCAACGCGGCCATGGGCGACGCCGAGTTCGAGATCATCGAGTCCGCGTTGCGTGTCGCCGCCCGCGCTGCCGCCGAGGCGGTCCAGGCGTGAGCGAGACGACGATCGTGCACCTGCTTCGCCACGGTGAGGTGCACAACCCGGACAAGATCCTGTACGGCCGTCTTCCCGGCTTCAAGCTCTCCGACCGCGGCCAGCGCCAGGCGCTGACGGTCGCCGAAGCCGTCGCGAAGCACGACATCACGCACGTCGTCGCTTCGCCGCTTCAGCGCGCGCAGGAGACGGCAGCGCCGATCGCCGCCGCGCACCGGCTCGACGTCGACACCGACGATCGGCTCATCGAGGCGGACAACCAGTTCGAGGGCGAGCGGGTCGCCGTCGGCGATGGCGCCCTCCGCCAGCCGAAGCACTGGCCGAAGCTGGTCAACCCGTTCCGGCCGTCTTGGGGCGAACCGTACGTCGAGATCGCGCACCGCATGCTCGGCGCGATCTACCGGGCGCGGCAGGCGGCCGCGGGGCACGAGGCGCTGTGCGTCTCGCATCAGCTGCCGATCTGGACCGTGCGGCGGTTCCTGGAGGCGAAGCGGCTCTGGCACGACCCGCGCGTCCGGCAGTGCTCGCTCGCGTCGCTGACAAGCCTGGTCTTCGAGGGCGAAGAACTCGTGCGGATCGTCTACAGCGAGCCCGCCGGCACGACCGACCCGAAGGTGACCGGCGCATGAAGCGACTCGTGGCGGCCGTCGTCGCGCTTGCGCTCGTCGTCACGGGCTGCACCACCGGCAAGGACGCCGTCGTCACCGGCGGCTCGTTCAACTTCGTGTCGCCGGGCGGGAAGGTCGACATCACCTACGACGTCGCGGACCGCCAGCCGTCGCCGACCCTGTCCGGCGACGACCTGATGAACGAGGGCGAACAGCTCTCGATCGCGGACTTCCCCGGCAAGGTCATCGTGCTGAACCTGTGGGGCCAATGGTGCGGGCCGTGCCGTGTCGAGGCGCCGGAGATGCAGAAGGTCTACGACCAGACCAAGGCGTCCGGCGTCCAGGTGGTCGGCATCGACCTTCGCGACAACGACCGGGCCCCGGCGCAGGACTTCATGCGGGACCGGAAGCTGACGTACCCGTCGATCTACGACCCGTCGGGGCGGACGCTGCTGCAGCTCTCGGGCTACCCGCGCAACATCATCCCGTCGACGATCGTGCTGGACAAACAGCACCGCGTCGCGGCGGTGTTCCTGCGGGACCTGCTGGCGTCGGACCTGCTGCCCGTCGTCGAACGCCTGGTCGCCGAACCCGCCTGACCGCCGCGCAAGTAGTCCTCTGGTTGCGGTCGTTCGCCAGCTGATTACCGCAACCAGAGGACGAAACGCGGCGGCTGGTGGATGGTCGCGCCCTCACTCCCGTCGTACGGGCTGGTTATCCTCCTCGTCCGGCCGCGTGGAGCGGCTCTGAACTGGGGAGAAGGAAATGACGACCGCTTCAGACGTGCCCAGATCCGGTCAACGTGACGCCGAGGCCATGATCGCGGAGGCCAAGAAGGCCCTCTGGGTCATGGTCGGCGTGCTCGTGGTCCTCTGGCTGATCCAGATCTACAACGCTATCGACGGCTACGAGCTTGCCCTCGAGTACGGGACACGGGCGCGGGAGATCAGTTCGCTGCCCACCGTGCTCACCGCACCGCTCATGCACGCCAGCTGGGGACATATCGAGTTCAACTCCGGGCCGCTGTTCATCTTCGGGTTCCTCGCGGCGTACCGCGGAGTGAAGAAGTTCCTCAGCGTCACGGTCTTGATCGCGGTGACGAGCGGTCTCGGCGCCTGGGCCCTGCACGACTCCGGCACGGTCGGGGTCGGCGCGAGCGGCCTGGTGATGGGCTACTTCGGGTACGTGCTCGTGCGCGGGATCTTCGACCGGCACAAGATCGACATCGTGATCGGCCTGGTCATGGCGTTGTGCTTCGCGTACCAGTTCACGAACCTGTTCCCGCAGGACGCGGGGGTCAGCTGGCAGGCGCACCTCTTCGGCTTCCTCGGCGGCCTCGCTGGCGGCTGGGTGTTCCGGGACCGCCGTCCCAAGCCGGAGCCCGCCGCACCCGCCTTCCCGACCATTCCGCTCGCGCCGCCCGACACCCTCAAGTAGGCACCTGATTGCGATCCTTGCGTGTGCAAGGATCGCAACCAGGTGCCGAATTGCGAGGAATGGGCCGGGACCAAGGTCCTGACCGGGTGCGACGTAGGTCCCGTTGAGGGCGCCCCGGCGTTTTCACCTCGACCACACTGCCTACGCTCCTTTGCGTGAACGGTGTTACCGAGCTGGCGCTTTCCGGGCCGCTGCTGCTCGCCGCGGCTGTCGCGCTGCTGGCCGGGACGATCTCCTTCGCGTCGCCCTGCGTCGTGCCGCTGGTGCCCGGGTATCTCGCGTACCTGGCGGCGCTGGTCGGCGCGGACGCGCCCGCGGTCAGCGCGGACGAGGGGCGCAAGAAGGGCCGGTACGCCGTCGTCGGCGCGGCGGCGCTGTTCGTGCTCGGGTTCACCGTCGTCTTCGTGGTGACACTGGGGACGCTGGTGTGGATCGCCGACGCCGTCCAGCTCAACATGGACCTCCTCCAGCGCCTCGGCGGCGTGTTGACCATCGCGATGGCGATGGTCTTCCTCGGCTGGATCCCGGGATTGCAGCGGGAGTTCCGTTCGCATCACGTGCCGCGCGGCGGACTGTGGGGCGCGCCGGTGCTCGGCGCGGTGTTCGGGCTCGGCTGGACGCCGTGCATCGGGCCGACGCTGTCCGCGGTCATCTCCATGGCCAGCGCCACCGGCGGGGCGGCGGTGCGCGGGTACGTGCTGATCCTGGTCTACTGCCTCGGTCTCGGCGTCCCGTTCCTCCTCATCGCGTTCGGCGCCCGCTGGGCCGTCCGCGCGACGGACTGGCTGCGCCGCCACGGCCGTCAGGTACAGGTCTTCGGCGGCGTCCTGCTGCTGGTCGTCGGCGTCCTGCTGGTGACCGGGCTGTGGGGCGACATGACCGGCTGGATCAGGAACACCCTCGTGACCGAACTCAGGCTGCCCTTGTGACCACCCAATATCGTCCGACGCCGCTGAAGCGCGTCCTCGCCTTCCTGCGCAACACCTGGCGTGGCTTGACGTCCATGCGCACCGCGCTGGTGCTGTTGTTCCTGCTCGCGCTCGCCGCGATGCCGGGCGCCCTGCTGCCGCAGCGGAACCTCAACGTCGCCAAGACCGACGAGTACATCGCCGCGCACGGCTGGTGGGGCGAACTGCTCGACCGCGCGCAGTTCTTCGAGGTGTACGGCAGCGTGTGGTTCTCCGCGATCTACATCCTGCTGATGATCTCGCTCATCGGCTGTCTCGCGCCGCGCAGCCTCGAATACGCGAAGGCGATGCGCGCGAAGCCGGTGCTCACACCGCGCAAGCTCTCGCGGATGCCGCATCACGTGTCCACCACGACCGACCGGACCCCCGAGACGGTCATGAAGGACACTCACGCGCTGCTTAAAGGCTGGCGCCGCGTCGAGCACGAAGACGCCGACGGAACCCGAAGCATCTCCGCCGAACGCGGGTACCTTCGCGAGACCGGCAACCTCGTCTTCCACTTCGGCATGCTGGGCCTGATCATCTTCTTCGCGCTGGGCAAGCTGTTCGGCTACGAAGGCCAGGTCATCGTCCAGGCCGACAACAGCCCGTGGTGCAACTCCGGCATCCTCGGCTACGACACCTTCAACGCCGGACTGCGCGTCGACGGCACCGACCTCAACGCGTTCTGCATCCGGCTGAAGGACTTCGAGGCGCGCTACACCGAGAGCGGGCAGGCGAACTACTACCACTCCAACATGGAGTACCAGTCCGGCGAAGACCTGAAGACCGGTGCGTGGAAGCCGTACGGACTTGAGGTCAACTCGCCGCTGCGCACCGCGGGCGACCGCGTCTACCTGCTGAACTTCGGCTACTCGCCGAAGTTCACGGTGACCTTCCCCGACGGCACCGTGCGCACCAACATCACTCCGTGGCGTCCCGCCGACGAGCCGACGAAGCTCTCCGAAGGCGCCACGAAGATCGACCAGCCGGGGATCGCGGACCCGATCGAACGCCGCACCCGGCAGCTCGCGATCACCGGCCTGCTCGCGCCGACCGCGTTCCTGCACGGCAACGTGCTGACGTCGTCGCGGCCCGAGGCGAACAAGCCTGCCGTGGCCGTCGACATCTACCGCGGCGACCTCGGCCTCGACGCCGGTCGCGGCCAGTCGATCTTCCAGATCGACCAGTCGCTCGTCGCGGACGGCAGGCTCAAGAAGCTCACCCGGCAGAACCTGGACCAGGGTCAGGAGACCGTGCTGGACGACGGCACGAAGGTCCGTTTCGACGGCGTCCAGGAATGGGTGGCGATCCAGGTCTCGCACGATCCCGTGCAGGGCTGGGTGCTGGTCTGCGCGGTCGCGATGCTGATCGGGCTGGCGGGATCGTTGCTGGTCAAACGGCGCCGGGTGTGGGTGCGGGTGAGCCCGGCGCGCGAAGGTGAGACGGGTACCGTGATCGAGGTCGCCGGGCTGGCGCGCACCGATCAGGCGGGCTACGGCGAAGAGTTCCAGCGGATCAGCGCCAAGCTGGTCCAGGGGCAGAGAGGCAACTAGAGGTCATGCCGATCAACGAGACGCTGTCCCAGTACAGCGACTACTCCTACACCACCGCGGCGGCGATCTACGTCGTCGCGTTGATGTTCGCCCTCATCGAGCAGGGTTTCGGGGCGAAGGGCCGCCTGGCGGCGGAACGCAGCATCCAGCGTTCCCGCGAACTGGTCGGCGCGGGCGGCCCGCCGGCTTACGGGACGCCCGTCGAGCCCCCGCGTGAGATCGGCCGCCCCGAGCGCATCGGCCGCATGGGCGCCGCGCTGCTGGTGCTGGCCGCGCTGCTCCACCTGGCCGCGATCGTGCTGCGCGGGCTCGCCGTGCACCGCGCGCCGTGGGGCAACCTCTACGAATACGGCATGGCGACGACCTTCATCGCCGTCGTGACCTGGCTCGTCATCATGCGGAAGTTCCCGGTCCGCCACCTCACCGGCTTCCTGCTGCTGCCGGTCGTGATCCTGATGTTCGTCAACGGCACCATGCTGTACACGACGGCCGCGCCGGTGCAGCCCGCGCTCCAGTCGTACTGGCTGATCATCCACGTTTCCGCGGCGATCATCGGTTCGGGTGTCTTCCTGGTGCCGGGTGTCGCGAGCGTCCTCTACCTCTTCCGCGCCGCCCACGACGACAACCCGGCGAAGTTCGCCAAGTTCGGCTCGAAGCTGCCCGCCGCGGACGTGCTCGACCGCATCGCCTACCGCACCACCATCTTCGCCTTCCCGATCTTCACCTTCGGCGTGCTCTGCGGCGCGGTGTGGGCCGAAGCGGCGTGGGGCCGGTTCTGGGGCTGGGACCCCAAGGAGACCGTCGCTTTCGTGGCGTGGGTCGTCTACGCGGCGTACCTGCACTCCCGTGCCACCGCGGGCTGGCGCGGGAAGCGGGCGGCGATCATCAACATCGTCGGATTCTCCGCGACGATCTTCAACATGTTCTTCGTGAACCTGGTGACGTCGGGCCTGCATTCCTACGCCGGGGGCTGACCGCCGCCGCTGCACGCGAGCCGACTACCGTCAATACTGAGGTAATGGGGGAAGACGTGCGCGGAGGAGGAATTCAGCGGTGACCGGACCCAGCGAAGAATCGGCTCCTGGCCACCCCGAACCCACCGAGAGCGGCCCGCCCTCGGAGTTGTTCTCCGAGGACAGGACGGATTCGGCGCCGCATCCGAACGCGGGTGGCTTCGAGGCCGAGCCGACCCAGGTCGTCCAGCCCCAGTACCCGCAGCAGGGTCAGTACCCGCAACAGCAGCCCGCTCAACAGCAGCCGCTGCCGCAGCCGTCGCAGGGCCAGTATCAGCAGCCCTACGACCAGAACCTGCCCCCGCTGCACCCTCAGCAGGCGCAGCCGCAGCAGGTCGCCCAGTACCCGCCCCAGCAGCAGTACGCGCCGCCGCCGCAACAGCAGCAGCCGGTCCAGCAGCCCGGCGTGCCCGGGCTCCCGCAGCCGCAGGGCAGGCACGCGCTCCCGGACGAACTCGCCACCGCGAGCCTGGTGAAGCCGCAGAAACGCAAGCCGCAGTCGGGCTGGCGCAAGGCCCTCTATGTGGGCACCGGCAAGCTCGTCAACCCGGGGGAGAGCCCCAAGGACACGCGCAAGCGTGAACTGATCGCGCAGATCAACCAGCCGCTGCGCGGGTGCTACAAGATCGCGATGCTGAGCCTCAAGGGCGGCGTCGGCAAGACCACCACGACGACCACGCTGGGCTCGACTTTCGCCTCACTGCGCGGTGACCGGGTCGTCGCCGTCGACGCGAACCCGGACCGCGGGACGCTGTCGCAGAAGATCCCGATCGAGACCACCGCGACCGTCCGGCACCTGCTGCGGGACGCGGACAAGATCACCAGGTACAGCGACGTCCGGTCGTACACGTCGCAGGGCGGCAGCCGGCTGGAGATCCTCGCCAGCGAGCAGGATCCGGCGGTTTCGGAAGCCTTCTCCGAGGACGACTACCGGCGCACGGTCAACCTGCTGGAGCACTTCTACAACATCGTGCTCACCGACTGCGGGACCGGTTTGATGCACTCGGCGATGAAGGGCGTCCTGGACGTCGCGGACGCGCTGGTGGTGGTCTCGTCCGGCTCCGTCGACGGGGCGCGCAGTGCGTCGGCCACACTCGACTGGCTGGAGGCGCACGGCTACGGCGACCTGGTCAAACGGTCCGTCGCGGTGATCAACTCGGTGCGGCCGAAGGGCGGCTCCGTCGACCTCGACAAGCTCTCCGCGCACTTCGGCGCACGGGTCCGCTCGGTCTGCCGCATCCCGTTCGATCCGCACCTGGAAGAAGGCGCCGAGATCGAACTGGACCGGCTCGACGACGACACGCGGCTGGCCTTGCTGGAACTGGCGGCCACCGTCGCCGACGGCTTCGGCGGCCAGCACTACCAGCCGATTCAGCCCTAGTCCATCCATGCCCCCGCCGCCACCCTCGACGGAGGAGCTGCGCTCCCAGGCCTAGTCTTTATCCTCGTCTTTACCTTTGCGCTGCTGCTCACCGAGCTTGCGCAGGAAGTCCGGGTCGTCGTCCGGGGCGAGTGTCGGCCGCGACGAGGGCACCCCGACGCGCTCGATCCCGAACGCGCGCCACAAGACCACGGCGACGGTGAGCGCTCCGATGGCCGCGAGCAAATAGATCATGCTCGGCCCCTTTCCGCGTGGAGGACGTTGCTCAGTCCCACGAGGCTAGCCTCTTTGCCGCGCGCGGGGGGACTCATGGATACCCCAATGTGACGAAGGGCGATTTCATGCCCTTCGTCACTGGAGTCCTTTTTAAGGGAAATGCCAGGTCAGACCTTGCGCGCGGGCTCGCTGGCGTCGGTGGTCAGCTCGGCGAGGAGCTCGTTCACCTCGGCCTCGCGGAACCGGCGGTGCCCACCGGGAGTGCGGATCGAGCCGATCCGGCCCGCGGTCGCCCAGCGGGTCACGGTCTTCGGGTCGACCCGGAACAGGGCCGCCACTTCACCGGGGGTGAGCAACCTGCCGCCCATGGTCGCGGTCATTTTCCGCCTCCTTCACGGTTCCAGTGCTAAACCGGAGGCGGGCCCGATGCCCGTCGTGCCGGGTAGCCAACACGGCAATCGTTGCATCTCACCCGTCAGGTACTCGAACGGTTGTCCAACAGTAAAGAGCCCTTAAAGGTCAAAACCGACAACCGAGACATGCGCCCGTGGCCGCCCAGGTCTTGTCACGGATGTACGAAAACGCGCCCTGATCACGCGAATCGGGGCGTGGCACCTAAGGTGTAGCGGTGGACCAGGTGGATCGGAAGATCATCGCGGCATTGCGGGAGAACGGGCGGGCTACCTACGCCGACCTCGGCCGGTCTGTCGGGCTCTCGGCTTCATCAGTGCACGAGCGGGTCGGCAAACTCGAGGCCGCCGGCGTGATCACCGGTTACCACGCCATGGTCGACCCCAACACGGTCGGACTCGGCGTGACGGCGCTGGTCGGCATCCACCCCACGGACACCGCGACCGAAGACGACGTCGCGGACGCGCTCGGGGCCCTGGACGAGGTCGAAAGCTGCTACGCCGTCGCGGGCGACGAGGCTTTCGTCGTCAAGGTGCGGGTGGCGACCGTCGACGATCTGGAGCGGACGCTCGGCAGGCTACGGCGGATCCCCGGCGTCGGCCGGACGAACACCACCGTCGTGCTCTCCACCCGCTTCGAAGGGCGTCCCAACAACGCGGGCCTGGAGGACGGCCGCAACGGCAGCGCGTAGCCTGCGTTGATGTGAGCGATAATCACCTGCCCCGTGACCTGACGCTGTACGTACTGGCCAGGTTTCTCCTGGTCGGGGTCATCGCAGGCGGGTTACTGCTGGTCAACGTCCCGCTGCTGGTCGCGCTGCTGATCGGCCTGGTCGTGGGGCTGCCGCTGGGTCTGCTGCTGTTCCGCCCGCTGAACGCGCGCGTGACCGCCGGACTCGCCCGCCGCAACGAAAAGCGCGCTCGCGCCCGTGCCGACCTGCGCTCCCAGCTGCGCGGCGACCGAGCGGACGGCACCGCGTGAGCCGTCTGCACAGCCGCAGCTGGGTCCGCGAAGCCGTCCGCATCATCGAGGCCGACGCGAACCGCAGCGCCGACACGCATCTGCACGTCTTCCCGCTGCCCGCCGAATGGGGCATCGACCTTTACCTGAAGGACGAGTCGGTCCACCCGACCGGCTCGCTCAAGCACCGGCTCGCGCGTTCGCTGTTCCTGTACGGCCTGGTGAACGGCCAGATCGGGCAGGACACCGTGCTCGTCGAGGCGTCCAGCGGCTCGACGGCGGTCTCGGAGGCGTACTTCGCGCGGATGCTCGGCCTGCGGTTCATCACCGTGGTGCCGCGCAGCACTTCGCCGGAGAAGATCGCGCTCATCGAGTTCTACGGCGGCGAATGCCACTACGTCGACCGCGCGCCGGACATGTACCCGGAGGCCGAGCGGCTCGCTTCGGAGTGCAACGGCCACTACCTCGACCAGTTCACCTACGCCGAGCGCGCGACGGACTGGCGCGGGAACAACAACATCGCCGAATCGGTGTACGCGCAGATGCAGTCCGAGCGGCACCCCGTGCCGACGTGGATCGTGGTCGGCGCCGGCACCGGCGGCACGAGCGCGACCTTCGGCCGCTACGTGCGCTACAAGCGGCACACCACGAAGATCGCCGTCGTCGACCCGGAGAACTCCTCCTTCTACGGCGCCTGGCAGACCGGGGCGCTCGACTACAGCACCGGCATGCCGTCGCGGATCGAGGGGATCGGGCGGCCGCGCGTCGAGCCGTCGTTCGTGCCCGGCGTGATCGACGAAATGCTGCAGGTGCCGGACGCCGCCTCGCTGGCCGCCATCCGCGTGCTGCGCGAACGGACCGGACACTGGGCAGGCGGCTCGACCGGCACGAACCTCTTCGGCGCCTTCACGCTGATCTCGCGGATGGTCTCGGAAGGCCAGGCGGGCAGCGTCGTCACGCTGCTGTGTGACGGCGGCGAGCGGTACGCCAACACGTACTACGACGACGAGTGGCTGGCGCGGAAGAACATCGACATCGCGCCTTACCTGGACAAGTACCGGGAGTTCCTGGTGAGCGGGAAGCTCGCCCCGGAGGCCTGACGCCCTGGGGTCCCTCGGGTCTTCCGGGATGTCGCGAAAGCCACTTTCGCGACGCCTGACGTCCCGAAAGTGGCTTTCGCGACACGGGCTGGGCGGCCTACCTCAAGTTCGCCGGATCACCAAAGGAGCAAGGGACCTTTGCTATCGCCTGGGCTGCATTTAGTGATCGCCCAGACGCCAGAGCACTACAGATGGTGGCCCGAAGCGGAAAACTCAAGGAATGAACGGTGCGTTCATCCCCCGCACCCCCGCCCGAGGCCGACACGGGCAGAAAAGCCGCGACCGGACCTTTGATGCCCCACTGTGTGGATTTCGGGTCATCCAACGCCCCGAAATCCACACGGTCCCGCATCAAAGGTCCGGTGACGCTCAGAGCGCGAGGGCGACCGCGGTCAAGACCGCCCACCCCAGCATCGCGAACCCGGTGTCCCGCAGCGCCGGGATCAGCGCCCGCCCCTGTGCGCCGCCGCCGACGGCCTTGACGGACTTCACCAGCAGCGGCGCGGTCAGCAGCCCCAGCAGCGCCCACGGCGTCACGAAGGCGAGTAGCACGCTCACGACGTACGGGATCGCGACCAGCGTCAGGTAAAGGCGACGGGTGCCGTCGTCGCCGAGCCGGGTGGCGAGCGTGCGCTTGCCGGACTCGATGTCGGTCGGGATGTCGCGGAGGTTGTTGGCGGTCAGCACGCCGGTCGAGAACGAGCCGACGGCGACCGCGCAGCCGAGCGCCGTCCAGCTGAGCTGTCCGGTTTGGACGTACACGGTGCCCAGCACGCCCGCCAGCCCGAAGAAGACGAAGACCGCTATCTCGCCGAAACCGTAGTAGCCGTAAGGCTTTTTGCCGCCGGTGTAGAACCAGGCGCCGAGGATGCAGACCGCGCCCATCGCCAGCAGCCACCACAGGCCGCTGATCGCGACGAGGACGAGCCCGAGGACTCCGGCGAGCCCGAGGGCGACGAGGGCGGCCGTCAGGACCGCCTTCGGCTTCGCGACTCCGGAGCCGACCAGCCGCAGCGGGCCGACGCGGTTTTCGTCGGTGCCGCGGATGCCGTCGGAGTAGTCGTTGGCGTAGTTGACGCCGACGATCAGGGCCAGCGAGACCAGCAGCGCGAGAATCGATCGGGACCAGGAGAAGCCGTCGAGCGCGACCGCCGCGCCGACTCCGGCGACCACCGGCGCCACCGCGTTGGGCAGCGTCCGCGGGCGCGCCCCTTCGATCCATTCACCAGCAGTCGCCATGCCGCCATTCTGGCCCTGGCCACTACCGGCCGGTATGCGGGCCTCGTCACCTGCTCGAGGCATCCCGAGCAGGTGACGAGTCGCGCTACTTGAGGTCGTCGATCGCGTCTTCCAGTGTCCAGGTGAGCGTGCCGCTGTTCGGAACGGCGGTTTCCGGTTCGTCCGCCAGCGCGGGCCCGGCCAAAGCGACCAGTCCCATCGTGACGGCGGTGCAGGCCAATACGGTGCGTGTCCAGCGCGTCATACCTAGACGTAAACCCGCGGGTAATGATTGTGTCAACAATGTCCCAGTAATCGGTGGGGAATTCACGACCTTCGTAGGAGATTCCGGACGGCCGTCCTGTCGACCTTCCCCGGACCCCGCAGCGGGAGTTCTTCGGCGAACTCGACTCGCTTCGGAGCGGCCGCGGCGCCGGCCTCTTCGCGGCACGCGGCGCGCAGCGAATCGACGTCGCAACCAGCGCCGACGACGAGTGCGACGACGGCTTCACCCCACTCGGGATCCGGTACGCCGACCACGCACGCGTCCCGGATCCCCGGCTGCGCGGTCAAGATCCGTTCGACGGCCGCGGCGGCCACCTTCACCCCGCCGGTGTTGATCATGTCGTCGATCCGCCCGAGGATCTCCAACCGCCCGTCGGCCGACCATCGGCCGCGGTCGGAGGTGCGGAACCGGCCGTGCTCGAAGGCCTCCGCGGTCAGGTCGGGTCGCAGTCGGTAGCCGTGCGAGAGCACGTCACCCGTGATACAGACCCGCTCGTCTTCGAGTTCGACGTGTACTCCGTCCAGCGGTACGCCTTCGTAGACGCAGCCGCTCGCGGTCTCGCTCATGCCGTACGCGGGCACGATCTTCACGCCCGCTTCGGCGGCGCGCTCGCGCAGATCCGCGGTGGTCGCCGCGGCGCCGACGATGATCGCGTCGAAAGCGCGGGCCGCCGCCAGGCCGGGCCCGCCCGCGTCGAGCAGCCGTCCGAGCTGGGTCGGCACGAGTGCGGTGTAGCGCGGCCCGTCCAGTGACAGCAGCGGCGCGGCGGCCTCGGCGAAGTCGTCCGGCCGGAAGCCGGGGGCGTGCAGCACGGCGGGCGTCGTCCCGGCCAGCAGCGAGCGGACCAGCACCTGCAGTCCGCCGATGTACTGCGCCGGGGTCGCGAGCAGCCAGTGACCCGGGCCGCCGAGCCGCGCGTGGGTGGCGTTCGCCGACGCGGTCAGCGCCGACGCCGACAGCAGCACGCCCTTCGGCTCGCCGGTGGACCCGGAGGTGGCGATGATCACCGCCGTCCCGGGTTCGGCCGGGCGCGTCGGCTCCATCGCGTCCCGCAGGGCCTCCGACGCGTAGGGGAGGACGGCCGGGCCGCCGCCGAGCGCCTCGGCCAACGCCGAGGTCAGCCCGTCGATCGACGCCGGACCCCCGTCCACCCCTATCGCACGCATCCCGCCAGCCTACGACCGCAATTCGGCACCTGCTTGCGATCGTTGCGCACGCAACGACCGCAACCAGGTGCCGAATTGCGGAGGTCAGTAGTAGTAGGGGAACGCCGACCAGTCGGGGGAGCGCTTCTCCAGGAAGGAGTCGCGGCCTTCGACGGCTTCGTCCTGCATGTACGCCAGCCGGGTGGTTTCACCGGCGAAGAGCTGCTGGCCGACCAGGCCGTCGTCGGTGAGGTTGAACGCGTACTTGAGCATCCGCTGCGCGGTCGGCGACTTGCCGTTGATCGTCCACGCCCAGTCCAGCGCCTCGGCTTCGAGCTCCGCGTGCGGGACGGCGGAGTTCACCGCGCCCATCGCCTGCATCTGCTCGGCCGTGTACTCGCGCCCGAGGAAGAAGATCTCCCGCGCGAACTTCTGCCCGACCTGCTTGGCGAGGTACGCCGAGCCGTAGCCGCCGTCGAACGAGCCGACGTCGGCGTCGGTCTGCTTGAACCGCGCGTGTTCGGCCGACGCGAGCGTGAGGTCGCACACCACGTGCAGCGAATGCCCGCCGCCCGCCGCCCAGCCGGGGATCACGGCGATGACCACCTTCGGCATGAACCTGATCAGCCGCTGGACCTCGAGAATGTGCAGCCGTCCCGCCCTCGCGGGATCGATCGTGTCGGAGGTCTCCCCGTCCGCGTACTGATACCCGGAGCGTCCGCGAATACGCTGGTCACCACCGGAACAAAACGCCCAGCCGCCGTCCTTCGGCGATGGGCCGTTGCCGGTGAGCAGGACGCAGCCGACGTCCGAGCTCATCCGCGCGTGGTCGAGCGCGCGGTACAGCTCGTCGACGGTGTGCGGACGGAAGGCGTTGCGGACCTCGGGACGGTCGAACGCGATACGCACCACCCGTTTGCCTGAGCGGCTCTCAGAGGAGCGGTGATAGGTGATGTCGGTGAAGTCGAAACCGTCGACTTCGGTCCACAAGGCCGGGTCGAACAGCTCGGAAACCTGGGCGTCATCCACGTTTGGGAGAATAGGACGTGTGGCCGTGAGTCGTAGTGTGAAACCCGAGGTCTGCCGGTGAATCCTTCCACCGCGCAGGCCAGGGTCATCGTCGACGAACTCGTCCGCAACACCGTCTCGCACGTCGTCCTCTGCCCGGGCTCACGCAACGCCCCGCTGTCGATCGCGCTGTACGACGCGGCGGCCGCCGGACGGCTCCAGTTGCACGTCCGCATCGACGAACGCGGCGCCGCCTTCCTCGCCCTCGGCATCGCCGCGCGCACAGGCCGCCCCGTCGCCGTGCTGTGCACCTCGGGCACCGCGGCCGCGAACTTCCACCCCGCCGTGCTGGAGGCGGACCGCGCGGGTGTCCCGCTGATCGTGCTGACCGCCGACCGCCCGCCCGAGATGCGGGCCGCCGGCGCGAGCCAGGTCATCGACCAGCATCAGCTCTACGGCAACGCCATCCGCTACTTCGACGAGCTCGCCGTCGCCGAACGCCGCGCCGGCCAGAACTCGTACTGGCGCGGCCAGATCTGCCGCGCCTGGAACGCCGCGTACGGCGAGTGGCGCTGCGGGCCGGTGCACCTGAACATCCCGTTCCGCGAGCCGCTCGTGCCGGACATCCACGACGACGGTGAGTGGTACGAGTCACTCGAAGGGCGTCCCGACGGCGCTCGCTGGACCGAGCTGCCCGACTTCGGCGCGCTTCCCTCGTTCGTGGTGCCCTCGGCCCGGTCCGGCCTGGTCATCGCATGCGACACCGGTGTGCAGGCGGCCAGCGAATGGGCCGAGCTGCACGGCTGGCCGGTCGTCTCCGAGACCGGCGGCATCGGGCTGGCCGGCGCGACGGCGATCTCGTCCGGCGCGTGGCTGCTCGGCGTCGAGGAGTTCATCTCGCGGCACAAACCCGAGCAGGTCCTGTGCATCGGCCGTCCGACGGTGTTCCGGCAGGTCCAGAGCGTGCTGTCCGATCCCGACGTCGAGGTGCTGCTGGTCCGGCCCGATTCGGACTGGCCCGCGCCCGCGCACAACGTCCGCCAGGTCGGCCAGTGGTTCGACGAGCCGACCAAACCGGCCGATCCGGAGTGGCTCGCCAGCTGGCAGCGCGCGGACAAGGCGGCGTCGGCGGCGGTGACCGAAGCGCTGGCCGCCGAACCGTGGCCGAGCGGGCTGCGCCTGGCGACCGAGCTGGTCGACGCGGTCCCGGAGGGGTCGCTGCTGGTCGTGGGCTCGTCCAACCCGACCCGTGACGTCGCACTCGCCGGACGGCTGCGGCCCGACGTCCTCGTGCACCGCAACCGCGGCGTCGCCGGGATCGACGGCATGGTGTCGACCGCGATCGGCGCCGCGACCGTCCACAGGGGACATTCGTACGCCCTGCTCGGCGACCTGACGTTCCTGCACGACGCGAGCGGCCTGCTGACCGGCCCCGCCGAACAGCGCCCCGACCTGACGATCGTGGTGCTCAACGACGACGGCGGCGGCATCTTCTCCCTGCTGGAACAGGGCGCGCCCGAGCACAACGCCAGCTTCGAGCGCGTCTTCGGCACGCCGCACGGCGCCGATCTCGGTGCCCTGTGCGCCGGCTACCGCGTGCCGCATGTCGTCGCCGAGACGCTCACCGAGTTCCGCGCGGCGCTCAAGCCCGCGCCGGGACTGCGGGTGGTGGAGGTCCGGGTGGACCGAACGCGCCACCGTGAGCTGCACGCGCGCCTCCGTACGGCGGTGTCGTCGGCCGTGCGGGCTGTCTAGCGGTATTCCAGAGGGTAGGAACCCCTCCTTCGGCCGTGTCTCCGCGATGATCGTCTGGCTACGTTCGAGCGCGCTGACAAATCCCTGGGAGGATTCGCAATGCGCTTGAACACTCGCGCCGGCTTCGCCGGATTGACCGCGGGCGTCGTCTCGGTGCTGCTCGTGGGCTCCGCGGCCGCCGCACCCGCGCCTGGTTCGATCGGCGTCGGCGACCCGTACTACCCGCACGCCGGGAACGGCGGCTACGACGTCGGTCACTACGACCTCCGGCTGACCTACCAGCCGACCACCGACCTGCTCTCCGGTGCCACGACGATCCTGCTCACCGCGACGCAGGACCTCTCGGCGTTCAACCTCGACTTCGGCCTGAAGGTGTCGAGCGTCCGCGTCAACAACCGGCCCGCGAAGTTCGCGACGTCGACCGACGGCACCGGTGAGCTGACCGTCACGCCGTCGACGCCGCTGAGGAAGGGCCAGACGGCCACGGTCGTCGTCGCCTACGCGGACACGCCGTCGAAGGTGAAGATCGACGGCTTCACCGCCTGGAAGAAGACCCCGGACGGCGCGCTGGCCGTCGACGAGCCGCAGAGCGCGGCCTGGTGGTTCCCGTCCAACGACCACCCGACCGACCTGGCGACCTACGACGTCTCGGTCGAGGTCCCGAACGACGTCGCCGCGCTGTCGAACGGCACGCTCGTGCGCAAGACGGTGCAGCGGCCGGGCTGGACGCGCTGGAACTGGCGCAGCACCAAACCGCAGGCGACGTACCTCACGTCGCTGGAGGTCGGCAAGTTCGAGGTGAACGAGCAGACCACGCCGGACGGCAAACCGTTCATCACCGCCTATGGCGCCGACCTCGGCGAATCGCTCGGCGCGGCCAAGGCCAGCATCGAGCGGACGCCGGAGATCACCGAATTCCTCGCCTCGAAGTTCGGGCCTTACCCGTTCGAGGCGCAGGGCGGCGTCGTCACCACCGGCATCACCTTCGCGCTGGAGAACCAGACGCGGCCGGTGTACGGCGCCAGGGCCTTCCGGTCCGGCTCCAACACCTCGATCGTCGCGCACGAGCAGGCGCACCAGTGGTTCGGCGACAGCGTCACGCTGGGCAAGTGGAGCGAAATCTGGCTGAACGAGGGCTTCGCCTCCTACGGCGAGTTCCTGTGGTCGGAGGAGACCGGCGAGGGCACGGCCGACGAACTCGCCCAGTACATCTACGACTCCGTGCCTGCCGAGGACCCGTTCTGGCAGGTCCTTCCCGCCGACCCGGGCGCGGACGACCAGTTCCACGCGGCCGTCTACGACCGCGGCGCGCTCGCGGTGCACGCGTTGCGCAAGGCCGTGGGCGACGACACGTTCTTCCGGATCCTGCAGACCTGGCAGCAGGTGAAGAAGGCCAAGTCGGCGGTGATCGGAGAGTTCATCGCGCTGGCGGAGAAGATCTCGGGCAAGCCGCTGTACGACCTGTTCCAGACGTGGCTGTACACCAAGGGCAAGCCCGCGGTGAGCCCCAACGGCACGCAGGCTCTCCGTGCCGCTGTGGCGCCTGTCGCACCGAAGTCCTACGCGCAGATCAAGGCGACGCATGAATTCCTCGCCGAGCGACACGCCCACTGACGGGTAGCGCTACGCTCGCGGCGTGACGGCCAAAACGGAGCGGGTGAGGCGCATCGGGTGGTATGCCGCCCTCGTTGTCGCCTCACTCGTCACCGTGCTCGGCGTCTCGCTGCTGTTCGCCGCGGTCCGCAACGACAACTCGATCGAAGCGGAACTCGGGCAGGCGACGGCGCAGGTCGAGTCGGTGACCTTCGACCGCACGATCATCAACTACGCCACCCCCGACGGCATCATGCACAGCCCGGCCAACGGGGTGCTCTACCCCTCGGGGCTGGCCGCCGGGCAGCTGGTGAACATCGAGTACGACGTCGGCGACCCGGAACTCGCGCGGGTGGCGGGCCGCTCGGCGGCGAACACGCTGCTGCCGCTGGGCAGCATGATCTTCTTCACCTGGCTGATCGCCGGCCCGCTGCTGTGGTGGATCCGGCGGCAGAACGTCCGGTCACGGGCCGAGTCGTCCGTCTGATCACGCGAGTTACGCCTCCAATCACGCGAGTTACGCCTCCAATCACGCGAGTTACGCCTCCAATCACGTGAGTCCCGAGTTCGGGCACGCGGGCTCGCCGTGCGGAACCGGCGAACTCGCGTGATCAGGGGCGTAACTCACGTGATTGAGGGCGTAACTCACGTGATCAGAGGCGTAACTCAGCCGACGGACTCCTGCCACCAGCCCAGGACCTCGTCGGCCACGCCCGGCGCCGCCACCAGCAGCGCGTCGACCGGCAGGGCCGTGCCTTCCCCGTGCCGGTCCAGCACCACGGCCCCGGCCTCGATGGCCAGCGCGACCGATCCGGCGACGTCCCATTCGCGGTAGCTGTGCAGCACCGCCGCGGCCGCGTGGCCCAAGGCGACCTGCGCGATCGCCAGCGCCGCCGAGCCGAGCACCCGGACCCCGGCGTGCGCGGCGGCGGCCCGTTCGATGAACTGGCCCATCCCCGGCCAGACACCCTTGCGCGTGAGTTCCGTGCAGACGATCGCCCCGGCGGTCCCGCGGCGGTCGGTGAGCGTGATCGGCTTGCCGTTCGCCCGCGCGCCGCGGCCGCGCGCGGCGGCGTAGATCTGAGCTCGGTACGGGTCCGCGACCACGCCCACCACCGGCCCCGAAGCGTCGATCAGGGCGAGGCTGTACGCGCACCAGGGCACCCCGGCGACGTAGTTCGCGGTGCCGTCGACCGGGTCGACCACCCAGCGGTATTCGGCGACGTCGGCACCGTGGTCGGCGCCGAATTCGCCGCCGACAACGGGGATTCCGGGGAATTCCGCGGTCAGCACGCGGCGGGTGTGGCGTTCGAGGATCCGGTCCGTGTCGGTGACCCAGTCGAAGGGCGAGTCCTTCGGATCGGGCTGGGCGCCGCGGCCGGCGGTCGCGGTGATCACGTCGGTCGCGTCGTTGGCCAGCCGCCCGGCCACTTCGAGGGCCCTCGACACCAGCCCTGGCTCGACGGGCTGGGGCGGCCTTGACGACAGGAGGGTCATGCCTGACTAGTGTGGCCGAGCCTGGTTTACGGAACACGACCTTGAGATGACATGTCGTCTGTTCCGTTTTTGTTGGCGTGGGCGTCACAACCGGATGCGACAGTGATCCGCGTGCGAGTCGCGATAGTCACCGAAAGTTTCCTGCCCCAGGTGAACGGCGTGACCAACTCCGTGCTCCGCGTCGTGGAACACCTCCGCGACCGCGCGCACGACGTGCTGATCATCGCCCCGGGGCCGGGTCCCACGGAGTACCTCGGCGCCCCGGTCGTGCGCATTCCCGCCCTCGACTTCCCCGGCGTGAACTCCCTCCCGGTCGGCGTGCCGACCCGGACGGTGCTGACCGCCCTCGCCGATTTCGGCCCGGACGTGGTGCATCTGGCGTCGCCGTTCGTGGTCGGCGCCCGCGGGCTCGCCGCGGCCAGACGGCTGCGGGTGCCGTGTGTCGCGGTGTACCAGACCGACATCGCCGGTTTCGCCGCCGCGTACGGCTTCGGCATCGCCGCCCGCGCGGCCTGGCGCTGGGTGCGCCGTCTGCACTCGCGGGCCGACCGCACGCTCGCGCCGTCGACGGATTCGGTGGAACAGCTGAGACTGCACGGGATCCCGCGGGTGCATCGCTGGGCGCGCGGCGTCGACATCGAGCGGTTCTCGCCGGTCCACGCCGATCCCGCGTTGCGTGCCGAACTGGCGCCGAACGGCGAACTGCTGGTCGGTTTCGTCGGCAGGCTCGCGCCAGAGAAGGAGGTCGAGCGGCTGACCGCGCTGGCCGGGATCGACGGGATCCGCGTGGTCGTGGTCGGTGACGGGCCGGAGTTGCCGATGCTGCGCGAACGGATCCCGGGTGCGGCGTTCCTCGGCGCCCGGTACGGCGAAGAGCTCTCCGCGGCGTACGCGAGCCTCGACGTGTTCGTCCACACAGGACCGCACGAGACGTTCTGCCAGGCCATCCAGGAAGCGATGGCATCCGGGCTGCCGGTGCTGGCGCCGAACGCGGGCGGTCCGAAGGATCTGGTCCTGCCCGGTCGCACGGGGTACCTGCTGCCCGCCGACCGCGCCGGGTTCGCGACAGAGCTGGTGGACAAGGTGAACGACCTGCGCGACGAAGCGCTGCGCGCCAGGCTGGGGGAGAAGGCGCGCAAGGTCGTGCTGGGCCGGACTTGGCCCGCCGTCTGCCGGGAACTGGTCGGCCATTACGAGGCCGTCCAGGGCAAAGTCGCTCGCGCGGCCTGAAATGCAGCGGCCGGGAAAAGACCGGGCACGAGGCGGGCTGGAATGCATATAGTCCAGCTGGCCAACTTCTACGGGCCACGCTCGGGCGGGCTGCGGACCGCGCTGCACCATCTCGGTGCCGGTTACGTGGCGAGCGGTCATCAGGTGACCCTCGTGGTGCCGGGGCGGCGCTACGCGGACGAGACGATGCCTTCGGGAGTCCGCCGGTTCTCCCTTCCGGCACCGCAGATCCCGGGTACCGGCGGCTATCGCGCGGTCGATCCGCACCGGGTGCGCGCGGTGCTGGAACGCCTGGAGCCGGACAGGCTGGAAGTGTCCGACAGGCTCACCCTGCGCGGCATGGGCGTCTGGGCGCGGCGTAACGGCGTGCCCAGCATGGTGATCTCGCACGAGCGGCTGGACAGGCTGCTGGAGCAGTTCCTGATGCCGGAACCCGTCGCGCGGCGCGTCGCGGACGTCGCGAACCGGCGGATGGCGCGGCGCTACGACACGGTCGTCTGCACGACGGCGTTCGCGCGCGCGGAATTCGACCGCATCGCCGCGCCGAACGTGCGACGGGTCCCGCTCGGCGTCGACCTCACGACGTTCGCCCCGGCCCGGCGCGACGACGGCTGGCGGCACACGCTGTCCGGCGACGCCGACGCCTTGATCGTCCACTGTGGACGTCTGTCGCCGGAGAAGCACGTCGAGCGCAGTGTGGACACCGTCGCCGAGCTGACCGAGGCAGGGCATCGCGTCCGGCTCGTGATCGCCGGCGACGGCCCACGGCGGCGTGCGCTGGAACGGCGGGCACGCGGGCTTCCAGTGACCTTCCTCGGCTTCCTTTCCGGACGTGGCGACGTCGCGCGCCTGCTGGCCAGTGCGGACGTCTCCCTCGCGCCGGGTCCACACGAGACCTTCGGGCTGGCCGCGCTGGAGGCGCTCGCTTCGGGGACGCCGGTGGTGGTCTCGGCGTCGTCGGCGCTGCGGGAGATCGTGCGGCCCGGCTGCGGCGAGGCGGTGGACGATCGCGCACCCGCTTTTGCCGGTGCCGTTACCGGTCTGCTGGAGCGCCCCGAGGACGCGAGGCGGGCGGCGGCGCGGGCGCGAGCGGAGGAATTCGCCTGGCCGCGATCAGTGCAGGGAATGCTCTCCGCACTCAAGTGATCACTTTGTATCTCTTTTGTACAACCGGCATTCATCGTCCCCTCACGCCATCGAGCGAGAGGACGGCACGTGAGGTTCGAAGTACTGGGCACGTTCAGCATCTCTTCCGGTTCGCGGTCGGTCCCGCTGCACGGCCGGATGAGGAGAACGCTCCTCGGCGTGCTGCTGGTCCGGGCGAACACCTTCGTGCCGGTGAACGTGCTCACCGAGGCACTGTGGGAGAGCAAGTGGGAGCCGCGGGCGGTGCCGAAGCTGCACTGGCACGTCCACAAGCTGCGGCAGGCCCTGCCCGAAGGAGACCGGCTCGGCTTCGACAACGGCGGCTACCGCCTGGAGGTCCACCCCGGCGAACTCGACGTCGAGACGTTCGAGACGCTGGCAGGCCAGGCGCTGAAGTCCGCGGACCCCGCGCAGCGCGCCTCACTGATCCGGCAGGCCCTCACGCACTGGCACGGCGCGCCCTACGACGGCTTGGACGTCCCGCTGCTTTCGGACGAGACGATGCGCCTCTCGGAGCACCGCCTGGTCCTGCTCGAAGAGCTCTACCAGGCCGAACTCGACCTCGGGCGGCACGCGAGCGCGGCCGTCGAACTGGCGGATCTGGTGCGGCGGCATCCCTTGCGGCAGCGTGCCCAGTACCTCCTGATGGACGCTCTTTGGCGAGCAGGGCGCACCTCCGACGCGCTGGCGGCGTACCGGCGGGCGCGCCGGGTCTCGGTCGATCAGCTCGGCCTCGAACCGGGGCCGGAACTGCGGTTGCTGGAGCGGAGGATCCTCGCCGGTGAGGTCGCGGGGGCCGGTGCGCACCGTGCCCCGGCGTTGCTTCACCGAGCAAGGTGAACCTACGGCGCGTCGCTTTGCTCCCGCTTGGCCGACGTGTCTCAGGACCTCGGGGTTAGTGTTTGGGGCATGTCCCGAGCGAGTCTTGACAAGGATCCGCACGAAGTCGCCGCCATGTTCGACGACGTCGCGGACGGCTACGACCGCGCGAATTCGTTCATGACCTTCGGCTTCGACCGCCGCTGGCGCACCATCACCGGCCGGGTGCTGGACGCCAAACGCGGCGAGAAGGTGCTGGACCTCGCGGCGGGCACCGGCGTGTCCACCGTCGAGTACGCGCGCAACGGCGCCTGGTGTCTCGCGGCGGACTTCTCGGTCGGCATGCTCAGGGCGGGCAAGCACCGCGGCGTCCCCATGGTGGCCGCCGACGCGATGAAGCTTCCGTTCGCCGACGAGAGCTTCGACGCGGTCACCATCTCGCTCGCGCTGCGGAACTTCGTCGACACGAAGGCCGCGCTCACCGAGATCGCGCGGGTGGTCAAACCGGGCGGCAGGCTGGTGATCTGCGAGGTGTCGACGCCCACATTCCCGCCGATCCGGTTCCTGCACCGGAAGTTCATCGCGAAGCTGCTCACCTGGGTCGGCGCGCGGACCTCGTCGAACCCCGAGGCCTACTCCTACCTGGCCGAATCCATGCTGGCGTGGCCGGATCAGCGGACGCTCGGGGAGATCATCGCGAGCGCCGGGTGGACCGAGGTGGAGTGGCTGAACCTCACGTTCGGCGTCGTCGCCATCCACCGCGCCAAAAAGCCCTCTGTAGCTCCGCCTTCCTCCCCGCCGCCACCCTCAACGGACGGGCTTCGCCCGGCTGTAGATTCATGAGCATGACCCGTCGCAACGCTGATCACGACGCCGAAGTCATCGTCGTCGGTGCCGGACCGGCCGGCTCCACCGCCGCCACGTACCTCGCCCGTGCGGGCGTCGACGTGCTGCTGCTGGAGAAGACCGAGTTCCCGCGCGAGAAGGTGTGCGGCGACGGCCTGACCCCGCGCGGCGTCAAGCAGCTCATCGACCTGGGGATCGACACCAGCGAGGACGCGGGCTGGGTGCACAGCCGCGGCCTGCGGATCCTCACCGGCGAACTCACGCTGGAGCTCGACTGGCCGGACCTGACCAGCTACCCGCCGTACGGCGTTTCGCGCACCCGTCAGGACTTCGACGACCTGCTCGCGAAGACCGCGGTCAAGGCGGGCGCCCGGCTCTACGAGCGCACCACCGTCACCGGCGCCATCACCAGCCCGACCGGCCGCGTGATCGGCGTCGAGGCGAAGGTGGGCCCGGAGAAGACGCCGGTGAGCTACCGCGCTCCGCTGGTGCTGGCCTGCGACGGCGTCTCCGCGCGGCTCGCGCTGAGCGTCGGCATCCAGAAGAACGAGAAGCGCCCGATGGGTGTCGCGGTGCGGCAGTACTACAAGAGCCCGCGCCACGACGACCCGTTCATCGAGGGCCACCTGGAGCTGTGGGACCGCTCGGACCCGCGCGATCCGAAGCTGCTGCCCGGCTATGGCTGGGCTTTCCCGCTCGGCGACGGCACGGTGAACGTCGGCCTCGGCATGCTGTCGACGTCGGCCGCGTTCCGCAGCACCGACTACCGCGCGCTGCTGCGCCAGTGGCTCGACGGAACGCCCGAGGAATGGGGCTACCGCGAGGAGAACGCCATCGGCAAGGTCGGCGGCGCCGGTCTCCCGATGGGCTTCAACCGCACCCCGCACTACCGCGACGGCCTGCTGCTGCTCGGCGACGCCGGCGGCATGGTCAGCCCGTTCAACGGCGAGGGCATCTCGGCCGCGATGGAGTCCGCGCAGCTGGCGTCGGAGTTCGTCGTGCAGGCGTTGGCGCGCCGCGAGGGCCCGTCCCGTGAGCGGGCGCTGGAGGGCTATCCGCGCGCGGTCGGTGAGCTGATGGGCGGCTACTACCGGCTCGGCAACGTGTTCGCGAAGCTGATCGGGAAGCCGAAGGTCATGCACGCCGCGACGAAGTACGGGCTGCGGATCAACTCGATCCTTCCGTTGGTCTACAAGGGACTCTCGGGCTGCTATGACGCCAAGGGCGGGGACGGCGTCGACCGCCTCATCGCCGCGCTGGCCCGGGCGACGCCCTCTCCGCGCTGACGCAACTCGCGTGAAGGCCCCCTTCCCCTCGGCTCAGCCAAGGGGAAGGGGGCCTTCACGCGCTTCGGGAGAGGCCGCAAGTAGGTGACGAATTGCGGCGGCCCCCACACGTCTGGACCAGTCACGGGTACTCCGGGCAGTGGTATCGGTCACAGGACAAATGTGGTCGAACGACCCCGGCAAGCCGATCTTGGGAACGACGTCGCAGGTCATCGGTACCGCACGTCGGAAGTAACCGTACTGGCCGTGCGGCCAAGTTAGGGCAGCCTTATAGCACGGGGCCTAGGGACAAGAATGTGAGTCGCGTCCTACACTCGCCCCATGCTTTGTGAATCGCTTCACATCCTCGACGGGAGGCTTGTGAACTATTTCACAAGCAAGGGGGCCGTCATGCACGGCCCGTAAGGGTTGCCTAACCCTCGGCGGTGTGACCCAGGTGACTTAGGGTGCCGACCGAGGGAAGCGGTGAACCCCGACTCGAAAACCGCAGCGGCGCGGAAAGGATGGCGAAAACCCCGTGCTGATGTTGCCCGTGCTGACCCAGGCGAGCACCCCTTCGGTGCCCAACCTGGACATGTACCTCCCCCTGGTCCTCTTGTTCGTCCTCGCTCTCGGCTTCGCGGTGCTCTCGGTGTTGCTCGGCCCGCTCGTCGGCCCGAGCCGCCCCAACAGGGCGAAGACCGCGGCCTACGAATGCGGTATCGAACCGTCGCCGCAGCCGGTCGTCGGCGGCGGCCGGATGCCGGTCGCGTACTACATCACCGCGATGCTGTTCATCCTGTTCGACATCGAGATGGTCTTCCTCTACCCGTTCGCGGTCTCCGCGGACGCGCTGGGCATGTTCGGCCTGGTGGAGATCGTGCTGTTCATCGCGACGGTCGGTTTCGCGTACGCCTACGTTTGGCGTCGCGGCGGCCTGGATTGGAACTAGAGACGCATGGGCCTCGAAGAAAAACTCCCCAACGGCATCCTGCTCGCCAGCCTTGAAGGCCTGGTCAACTGGGCGCGCAAGAACTCGATGTGGCCCGCCACCTTCGGTCTCGCCTGCTGCGCGATCGAGATGATGACCGTCGGCGGTTCCCGCTACGACATCGCGCGTTTCGGCATGGAGCGCTTCAGCGCGACGCCGCGCCAGGCGGATCTGATGATCGTCGCCGGCCGCGTCACGCAGAAGATGGCCCCGGTGCTCCGCCAGATCTACGACCAGATGGCCGAGCCCAAGTGGGTGCTGGCGATGGGCGTCTGCGCCTCGTCCGGCGGGATGTTCAACAACTACGCCGTGGTGCAGGGCGTCGATCACATCGTCCCGGTCGACATGTACCTCCCTGGTTGCCCGCCGCGCCCCGAAATGCTGCTCGACGCGATCCTGAAGCTGCACGCCAAGATCCAGGACGAGCCGATCAACGCCCGCCGGGCCGCGATCCGCGCCGCCAGCGGTGAGCGCACCGAGCTGATCGCCTCCTCGATCAAGTACGCGAAGAAGTGAGCGACGTGCCCGAAGACAACACCCCCGAAGAGACCCCGGAGACGGGCGGCGAGCAGTCCAGCGCCGACAGGCCCGAAGGCGGCCTCGAACCGCAGGGCACGCGCCCGGCCGAACCGGTCGTCACCGGTAAAGCGCGCCAGGGCATGTTCGGCGTGCACGGCAGCGGTGACACCTCCGGTTACGGCGGCGTCCGCCTCCCCGCGTACAGCCCGCCCCCGGCGGAGCGCCCGTACGGCGGCTGGTTCGACGAGTTCGCCGACGAGTTCTACGCGGCCTTGGCGGACAACAAGATCCCGGCGAACGCGGTCCTGCAGACCACGGTCGACCGCGGCGAGATCACCTTCTACGTCGCCCGCGAGCACCTCGTCGAGATCGCCAAAGTCCTGCGCGATGACACCGGTCTCCGCTTCGAACTGCTCAGCTCCGTCTCCGGCGTGGACTACGGCGTCGACGTCCCGCAGCGGCTGCACTCGGTCTACCACTTCACGTCGATGACCTACCGCCGCCGCATCCGGCTCGAGATCACCCTCGACATCGAAGACCCGCACGTCCCGTCGCTGGTCGGGGTCTACCCGACGGCCGACTGGCAGGAGCGGGAGACCTGGGACATGTTCGGCATCGTCTACGACGGCCACCCGGCGCTGACCCGCATCCTCATGCCGGACGACTGGGACGGCCACCCCCAGCGCAAGGACTACCCGCTCGGCGGGATTCCCGTCGAATACAAGGGCGCGGAGATCCCGCCGCCGGACCAGCGGAGGTCGTACTCGTGAGCATTCACGACGAAGCAACCGAAGTTCCCGAAGCCGACTCCCGCGACACCACCGAAGGCCGCGTCTACACCGTTTCCGGTGGTGACTGGGAAGACGTCATCGAGGACTCCCGCCACGACGAGCGCATGGTCATCAACATGGGCCCGCAGCACCCGTCGACGCACGGCGTGCTCCGGCTCGTGCTGGAGATGGAGGGCGAGACCGTCACCCAGCTCCGCTCGGTCATCGGCTACCTGCACACCGGGATCGAGAAGAACTGCGAATACCGCACGTGGACCCAGGGCGTCACCTTCGTGACGCGTATGGACTACCTCGCGCCGCTCTCGACCGAGATGGCGTACTGCCTCGGTGTCGAGAAGCTGCTCGGCATCCAGGCCCCGCGCCGCGCCGAGCTGCTGCGCGTGCTGCTGCTGGAGATCAACCGCATCGGCTCGCACCTGGTCTACATCGCCACCGGCGGCATGGAACTCGGTGCCACCACGGCGATGACGCTCGGCTTCCGTGAGCGCGAAGAGGTCCTGCACCTGCTGGAGCACCTCACCGGTCTCCGGATGAACCACGCGTTCATCCGCCCCGGCGGCCTCGCCCAGGACATGCCTGCCGACTACCAAGAGGTCGTCAGCGCGTTCGTCAAGGTGATGGAAGAGCGGCTTCCCCTGTACGACAAGCTCTTCACCGGTCAGCCGATCTGGCGCAACCGGCTCAAGGGCGTCGGGTACCTGCCGGTCGACGCGTGCCTCGCGCTCGGTGTCACCGGCCCGGTGCTGCGCAGCGCCGGTCTGCCGTGGGACATGCGCAAGACCGAGCCGTACTCCCGCTACGACGAGTTCGAGTTCGACATCCCGACCTCGACCGACGCGGACTGCTGGGCGCGGTACCTGCTGCGTGTCGAGGAGATGCACCAGAGCCTGCGGATCATCAAGCAGTGCCTGAAGAAGCTCGAGCCGGGCCCGGTCATGGTCGAGGACAAGAAGGTCGCCTGGCCGGCGCAGCTCTCGATCGGCAGCGACGGCATGGGCAACTCGCTCGAGCACGTCCGCAAGATCATGGGCCAGTCGATGGAATCGCTGATCCATCACTTCAAACTGGTCACCGAGGGCTTCAAGGTCCCGCCGGGCCAGACCTACACGTCGGTGGAATCGCCGCGCGGCGAACTCGGCGTGCACCTGGTCTCCGACGGCGGCACCAGGCCGCTGCGGGTCCACGTGCGCGAACCGAGTTTCGTGAACCTGCAGTCGATGCCCGCGATGGCCGAAGGCGGCCTGGTGGCGGACGTGATCGCCGCCATCGCCTCGATCGACCCCGTCATGGGGGGAGTGGACCGTTGAGCACCCAGCCCGGAACGACACCGACGCCCGAGCCCGGCACCAGCCTGGCCGAGCAGACCCACATCGCCGCCGGTGGCGACGTCGACGTGATCGCGATCGCGCCGGATCCCGCCGAGGCGGAAGGGATCCTGGAGAACGCGAAGCTCGAAGACATCTTCGACGCCGACACCCATGCCAAGGCGCGGAACCTGATCTCGCGGTACCCGCAGTCCCGGTCCGCGCTGCTGCCGCTGCTGCACCTTGTGCAGTCGGTGCAGGGATACGTGAGCCAGGAGGGCATCGCCTTCTGCGCCGCGCAGCTGGACCTGTCCGACGCCGAGGTCAGCGCGGTCGCGACGTTCTACACCATGTACAAGCGCCGCCCGTGCGGCGAGCACTTGGTCAGTGTGTGCACGAACACGCTCTGCGCGGCCATGGGCGGCGACGCGATCTACAAGAAGCTCCAGACGCATCTCGGCTCCGAAGAGAAGCCGTTGGGGCACAACGAGACCGCGGGAACGCCGAACGAGCCCGGCTCGATCACCCTCGAACACGCCGAATGTCTCGCGGCCTGTGACCTCGCCCCGGTCATCCAGGTCAACTACGAGTACTTCGACAACCAGACCGAGGACAAGGCCGTCGCGCTGGTCGACGCGTTGCAGGCGGGCAAGAAGCCCGCCCCGACGCGCGGCGCGCCGCTGACGAACTTCAAGGGCGCCGAACTGCAGCTCGCCGGGTTCTTCCCGGAGGACGCGCAGCAGTACCGCACGGACGTCGACGGTCCTTCGCAGGCCGTCGAAACCCTGCGGGGCGCGCAGGTCGCGCAAGACCGCGGCTGGACCGCGCCCGCCATGAAGGACGTGGCCTTGCCTGAAGTGGAGAAGAAGTAATGGCCGATCCCATCACTCCGGTCCTCACGAAGCGCTGGCTTTCGCCCAACTCCTGGACGATCCAGTCCTACGAAGCCCTCGAGGGCTACACCGCGATCCGCAAGGCGCTCAAGGGCACTCCCGAGCAGATCGTCCAGCTGGTCAAGGATTCCGGCCTCCGCGGCCGTGGTGGCGCAGGCTTCCCGGCCGGCATCAAGTGGTCCTTCATGCCGCCGAACGAGGACAAACCGCACTACCTCGTCATCAACGCCGACGAGGGCGAGCCGGGCACCTGCAAGGACATCCCGCTGATGATGGCGGACCCGCACTCGCTGATCGAGGGCTGCATCATCGCCTCGTACGCGATGCGTTCGCACCACTGCTTCATCTACGTCCGCGGCGAGGCGCTGCACTGCATCCGCCGTCTCAACGCGGCCGTGCGCGAGGCCTACGAAGCGGGCTACCTCGGCAAGAACATCCTCGACTCCGGATTCGACCTCGACATCACCGTGCACGCGGGCGCCGGGGCGTACATCTGCGGCGAGGAGACGGCGCTGCTGGACTCCCTGGAGGGCCGCCGCGGCCAGCCGCGGCTCAAGCCGCCGTTCCCGGCCGCCGCGGGGCTCTACGCCGCGCCGACCACGGTGAACAACGTCGAGACCATCGCCAGCGCGCCGTACATCATCAACGGTGGCTCGAGTTGGTTCCGTGAGATGGGCCGCGAGAAGTCGCCCGGCCCGAAGATCTACTCGATCTCCGGCCACGTCGAGAAGCCCGGCCAGTACGAATGCCCGCTCGGCACCACACTGCGCGAGCTGCTGGACATGGCGGGCGGCATGAAGGACGGCGTCCCGCTGAAGTTCTGGACGCCGGGTGGTTCGTCCACGCCGATGTTCACCAAGGAACACCTCGATGTTCCGCTGGACTTCGAAGGCGCGGCGGAAGCCGGGTCGATGCTGGGCACGACGGCCGTGCAGGTCTTCAACGAGACCGTTTCCGTGCCGTGGGCCGTGATGAAGTGGACGCAGTTCTACGAGCACGAGTCCTGCGGCAAGTGCACGCCGTGCCGCGAGGGCACGTACTGGCTGGCGCAGATCCTGGAGCGCATGGTCGAGGGCCACGGCACCGAGGAGGACATCGACACCCTGCTCGACGTCTGCGACAACATCCTCGGCCGCTCGTTCTGCGCGCTCGGCGACGGCGCGGTCTCGCCGATCCAGAGCGGGATCAAGTACTTCCGCGAGGAATTCCTCGCACTCTGTGAAACCAACAAGCGCGAACTGGTGGGGGCGCAGGCATGACGATCGCACCCGACAGGCCGGGAACGTCCACAGAGGACACCCCGGTCCCCGAGGGCCATGTCAAGCTGGTCATCGACGGTGAAGAGGTCATCGCGCCCAAGGGCGAGCTGCTGATCCGCACCGCCGAACGGCTCGGCACGGTCATCCCGCGCTTCTGCGACCACCCGTTGCTCGACCCGGCGGGCGCCTGCCGCCAGTGCCTGGTCGAGGTCGAAATGGGCGGCCGTCCGATGCCGAAGCCGCAGGCCTCGTGCACCATGACGGTCGCCGACGGCATGGTCGTGAAGACCCAGCTGACCTCGGCCGTCGCGGACAAGGCCCAGCAGGGTGTGATGGAGCTGCTGCTCATCAACCACCCGCTGGACTGCCCGGTCTGCGACAAGGGCGGCGAATGCCCGCTGCAGAACCAGGCGCTCGCGCACGGCCGCGCGGAATCCCGCTTCGTCGACACGAAGCGGACGTTCCCGAAGCCGCTGCCGATCTCCTCGCAGGTGCTGCTGGACCGCGAGCGTTGCGTGCTCTGCCAGCGCTGCACCCGGTTCTCCCGCGAGATCGCCGGCGACCCGTTCATCGAGCTGCTCGAACGCGGTGCCCACCAGCAGATCGGTACCGCGGAGACCGCGGACGTGCTGGACCTGGCCTCCCGGACCACGTCGGGCCAGCCGTTCCAGTCGTACTTCTCCGGCAACGTCATCCAGATCTGCCCGGTCGGCGCGCTGACGTCGGCCGCGTACCGGTTCCGTTCGCGGCCGTTCGACCTGGTGTCCGCGCCGAGTGTGTGCGAGCACTGCTCGTCCGGCTGCGCCGAGCGGACCGACTTCCGCCGCGGCAAGGTCATGCGGAAGCTGGCGGGCGACGACCCCGAGGTCAACGAAGAGTGGATCTGCGACAAGGGCCGGTTCGCCTTCCGCTACGCCACCGCCGATGACCGCATCCGCCGTCCGCTGATCCGCAACGCCGATGGCGTGCTGGAAGAGGCTTCCTGGACCGACGCGCTCCGTGCGGCCGCCGCCGGGTTGGCCAAGGCGCGCGACGGCAAGGGGGCCGCGGTGCTCACCGGTGGCCGTCTGACCGTCGAGGACGCCTACGCGTACTCGAAGTTCGCGCGGATCGCCTTGGGCACCAACGACATCGACTTCCGTGCGCGGCCGCACTCGGCCGAGGAGCTGGGCTTCCTCGCGTCGCACGTGGTCGGGACGACGCCGGAAAGCGGCGTCACCTTCGGCGAGATCGAGCGGGCACGCACGGTGCTGTGCGTCGCGTTCGAGCCGGAAGACGAGGCGCCGATCGTGTTCCTGCGGCTGCGCAAGGCGGCCCGCAAGAACCGCACCCGGGTCGTCCACTTGGGACAGTGGACCACCTCCTCGGTCAGCAAGACCTTCGGCGAGCTGCTGGCGTGCGCGCCGGGCGGCGAGGCCGCCGCGATCGACGGCATCGCGCAGCACGCGCAGGACGTCGACCAGGCCTTGGCCTCAGAAGGCGCCGTGATTCTCGTCGGCGAACGTGCCGCCGAGGTCCCCGGCTTGTTCTCGGCCCTGCACCGGCTGGTGGAGCGCACCGGCGCCCGGCTCGCGTGGATCCCGCGTCGCGCGGGTGAACGCGGTGCCCTGGCGGCGGGCGCGGCGCCGACGCTGCTGCCCGGTGGCCGTCCGGTCACCGACGACGCGGCTCGCGCCGAGATCGAAAAGGCTTGGGGCGTCACGCTTTCCGCCACGGCGGGCCGCGACACCACCGCCATCCTCAAGGCCGCTTCCGGTCAGGACATCGACGGCCTGCTGGTCGGCGGCGTCGACCCGGACGACCTGCCGGACCCGGAGCTGGCCCGCCGCGCTTTGAAAAATGTGCCCTTCGTAGTCAGCCTGGAACTGCGGCACAGCGGCGTCACCGAACACGCGGACGTCGTCCTCCCGATCGCCCCGGCGGTCGAGAAGGCGGGCAGCTACCTGAACTGGGAAGGCCGCCGCCGCGAGTTCGCCGTCACCCTCGAAGGCACCGGCGCACTGCCGGACTGCCGGGTGCTCGACACCCTCGCCGTCGAGATGGACGCGGACATCTTCACGCAGACCCCGGCCGCCGCTGCCGCCGATCTCGCGAAGCTGCCTGCCAGGAAAGGCTCCTTCCTTGCGGAATTTGCAAGTAAAGGACCTTTCATTGCACGCGCGGAGCCCGGAAACGGCCAGGTTCTCCTCGCCACCTGGCGGCAGCTGATCGACAACGGTTCGCTGCAGGACGGCGAGCCGCACCTCAAGGGCACGCAGCGCGAGGTCGTCGCCAAGCTCTCGGCGAAGACAGCCGAAGGCCTCGGCAAGACCGTGAAGGTCTCCACCGAACGCGGTTCCATCACGTTGCCGATCGAGGTCGCGGACCTGCCGGACGGCGTCGTGTGGCTCCCGGGCAACTCCGACGGCTCCGCCGTCCGCGCCGCGCTCGCGGCCGGACACGGCTCGGCCGTCACCCTCACCGGAGGTGAGAAGTGACTCCGTTGCTCAGCCAGATGCCGGACGCCGCCGAGCGGGCGGCGCTGCTGGCCGACGACCCGTTGTGGCTGATCCTGATCAAGACGGTCGTCATCCTGCTGATCGGCCCGATCCTGACGATCTTCCTGATCGTCTGGGAGCGCAAGGCCGTCGGCCGGATGCAGAACCGTCCCGGCCCCAACCGGGTCGGGCCCGGCGGCTACCTGCAGTCCCTCGCGGACGCGATCAAGCTGCCGTTCAAGGAACAGATCATCCCGGACACCGCCGACCGCAAGGTGTACTTCCTCGCGCCGGTGATCTCCGCGGTGCCGGCGCTGATCGCGCTGGCGGCGATCCCGTTCGGCCCGGTGGTTTCGATCTTCGGTGAGCGCACCACGCTCCAGCTGGTCGATCTGCCGGTCGGCGTGCTGGTGATCCTCGCCTGCTCCTCGATCGGTGTGTACGGCCTGGTGCTGGCCGGCTGGTCGTCCGGCTCGCCGTATCCGCTGCTCGGTGGACTGCGAAGCGCGGCTCAGGTGATCTCCTACGAGATCGCGATGGGTCTGTCCATCGTGGGCGTCATCCTCTACGCGGGTTCGATGTCGACGTCGGCGATCGTCGAGTCGCAGCAGACCGGCTGGTACTTCTACCTGCTGCTGCCGAGCTTCGTGATCTACCTGATCTCCATGGTGGGCGAGACCAACCGTGCGCCGTTCGACCTCCCCGAGGCCGAATCCGAGCTGGTCGGCGGTTTCCACACCGAGTACAGCTCGATGAAGTTCGCGATGTTCTTCCTCGCCGAGTACGTCAACATGGTGATCGTTTCGGCGTTCGCGACCACGTTGTTCCTCGGCGGCTGGAAGTTCCCGTTCGTCGGCGCCGACCACGCGCTCAACCAGGGCTGGCTCCCGCTGCTGTGGTTCACGGCCAAGCTGTTCATCCTGCTGTTCGGGTTCATCTGGCTGCGCGGCACGCTGCCGCGGCTGCGGTACGACCAGTTCATGCGGCTGGGCTGGAAGGTCCTGGTCCCGGTCAACCTGATCTGGATCGTCGTGATCGTCACGGTCCGCGCGATCAAGAACTCGGGCGGCCTCTCCACCCCGCAGATCCTCATCGGCGGCGGCGCGCTCATCCTCGTCGTCGTCATCCTGAGCCTGCTGCTGCCGGACAAGAAGGTCCCGGACGACGACTACGTCCCGGTGACCGGTGGCGGATTCCCGGTGCCGCCGCTCGACCTGCAGGTTCCGGACCAGACTCCGCGTCAGAAGGCCGTCGCGAAGGCCGAAGCCCGGGCTGCCAAGCGCAAGCCCGCGGCGGTTTCCAGTGGAAGGGAGGCCGGCGATGGGGATGTTTGATCCCATCAAGGGTTTCGGTGTCACCTTCGGGATGATGTTCAAGAAGGTCGCCACCGAGGAGTACCCGGAGGCAGGCGCCCCCGCCGCTCCGCGCTACCACGGCAGGCACCAGCTGAACCGGCATCCGGACGGGCTGGAGAAATGCGTCGGCTGCGAGCTGTGCGCGTGGGCCTGCCCGGCGGACGCGATCTTCGTCGAAGGCGGCGACAACACCGAAGAAGCACGCTTCTCGCCCGGTGAGCGGTACGGCGCCGACTACCAGATCAACTACCTGCGCTGCATCGGCTGCGGGTTGTGCGTCGAGGCCTGCCCGACCCGGTCACTGACGATGATCAACTTCTACGAGCTGGCCGACGACGACCGGCAGCGGTTGATCTACACGAAGGAAGACCTCCTCGCGCCGCTGCTGCCCGGCATGGAACAGCCGCCGCACCCGATGCGGCTGGGCGACAACGAGCAGGACTACTACGTGAACGGTCCGGAACTCGCGCGCAAGCAGCCCACCGGGGCCACCGAAGCGGAGGCCGTCCAGTGATCACGGCTTTCCTCGCCCAGACGGACGTTTCGGCCGGGATCACCACCGGCGAGACCATCGCGTTCTGGGTGCTCGGCCCGCTCGCGCTGCTCGGCGGGCTCGGCATGGTCTTCTCCCGCAACGCCGTGCACTCGGCGCTGTGGCTGGTCCTCACGATGCTGTGCCTCGGCGCGCTGTACATGATCCAGCAGGCGCCGTTCCTCGGCTTCACGCAGATCATCGTCTACACCGGCGCGATCATGATGCTGTTCCTGTTCGTGCTGATGATGGTCGGCAGGGAGAGCTCGGATTCGGTCGTCGAAGTCCTGCGCGGGCAGCGGGTCATGGCGACCCTGCTCGGCATCGGCGTCGGCGGGCTGCTCGCGGCCGGTCTCGCCCGCTCGCTGGCCAACGTCACCCCGGCGATGCCGCTCGACCCGGCGAGCCTCGACGGCGGCGGCCCCGGCGGCCTGGGGCGGCTCATCTTCACCAAGTACCTGTTCCCGTTCGAGCTCACCTCGGCGCTGCTGATCACCGCCGCGCTCGGCGCGATGGTGCTCGCCTTCACCGACCGGCACGCCAAGGGCGGCAAGAAGAACCAGAAGGAACTCGTCGTCGACCGGTTCACCGGTAAGCACGACCGGCCTTCGCCGCTGCCCGGCCCGGGTGTCTTCGCGACCGCCAACTCGATCGCCACCCCGGCGCTGCTGCCGGACGGTTCGATCGCGCCGGAGTCGCTCTCGGACATCATCGAGTCCACTTCGGCCTCGCGGCTGGAAGACGAGCGCAAGCAGGTCGCGGGTTCGACTGAAGACGCTGCAGGGCCCGGAGCGCGAGCGCTCGTAGGTAAGAAAGAAGGGGAGAAGGAATGACCCCGACGTACTACCTGCTCCTGTCCGCGCTGCTGTTCACCATCGGCGCGGTCGGGGTGCTGGTGCGCCGCAACGCGATCGTCGTGTTCATGTGCATCGAGCTGATGCTGAACGCGGCGAACCTGTCCCTGGTCACGTTCGCCCGGATCAACGGGTCGCTCGACGGTCAGGTGATGGCGTTCTTCGTGATGGTCGTGGCCGCCGCGGAGGTCGTGGTGGGGCTGGCGATCATCATGGCGATCTTCCGCACCCGGCGCTCGGCCTCGGTCGACGACACCAACCTGCTGAAGTACTAGGGGTTCAAGAGTGACCGCATCATCGTGGCTGCTGGTGGCCTTCCCGGCTCTTGGCGCACTGATTCTTCTGCTGGCCGGTAAACGAGCCAGGGGCTGGGGACACCTCCTCGGCAGCGCGACCGTCTCACTGTCCTTTGTGTACGGCCTGATCCTGTTCTTCACGGCCGACACGAAGAACGTCGCGGACGTCAAACTGTTCTCCTGGATCCCGGTTTCGGCGCTGCAGGTCGACTTCGGGCTCCGGATCGACGCGCTTTCACTGACGTTCGTGCTGCTGATCACCGGCGTCGGCATGCTGATCCACTTCTACTCGATCGGCTACATGGCCGAGGACCGCGATCGGTCGAGGTTCTTCGCCTACCTCAACCTGTTCGTCGCCTCGATGCTGATCCTGGTGCTGGGCAACAGCTTCGTGACGCTGTACCTCGGCTGGGAAGGCGTCGGTCTCGCGTCGTACCTGCTCATCGGCTGGTACCAGGACCGCCCGTCCGCGGCCACCGCGGCGAAGAAGGCGTTCCTGATGAACCGCGTCGGTGACGTCGGGCTCGCGCTGGCGATCTTCCTGATGTTCAAGTACGTCGGGAGCACCGGTTACGCCGAGGTCTTCGGCGCGATCGACAAGATCCCGACCGGCGCGATCACCGCCATCGCGATCCTGCTGCTGCTGGGCGCCTGCGGTAAATCCGGTCAGTTCCCGTTGCAGGCATGGCTTCCGGACGCGATGGAGGGCCCGACCCCGGTTTCGGCCCTCATCCACGCGGCGACGATGGTCACCGCCGGTGTCTACCTGGTCGCCCGCGCGCACGAGATCTTCAACGCCACCCCGGACGGCCGCCTGATCGTCACCCTCGTCGGTACGGTCACGCTCCTGATCGGGTGCATCATCGGCTGCGCCTACGACGACATCAAGAAGGTCCTGGCGTACTCCACGGTCAGCCAGATCGGGTACATGATGCTGGCCGTCGGCCTCGGGCCGATCGCCTACGCGCTCGGCATCATGCACCTGGTCGCGCACGGTTTCTTCAAGGCCGGGCTGTTCCTCGGGGCCGGTTCGGTCATGCACGCCATGAACGACGAGGTCGACATGCGGAAGTACGGCGGGCTGCGCAAGCACATGCCGGTCACCTTCTGGACCTTCGCGCTCGGTTACCTCGCCCTGATCGGCATCCCGCCGCTGTCCGGCTTCTTCACCAAGGACGCGATCATCGAAGCGGCGCTGTCCCAGGGCGGCTGGCGCGGCTGGGTGATGGGCGGCGCGGCACTGCTCGGCGCCGGGCTCACCGCGTTCTACATGACGCGCCTGATGGTGATGACCTTCTTCGGCAAGGAACGCTGGAAGGAGATCAAGAGCAGCGACGGCCGCGACTTCCACCCGCACGAGTCTCCCGCGGTGATGAAGTGGCCGATGATCATCCTGGCCGTCGGTTCGATCGGCGCCGGTGCGTTCTTCGCCCTCGGCGACCGGTTCGCCGAATGGCTCGCCCCGGTGGTCGGTCCGCTCGAGGAGGGTGGCCACAGCGTCATCCCGCATCTGCTGGTCCCGTTCCTCACCGTGGCGCTGTCGGTCCTCGGCGCGGTGGCCGCGTGGCTCTTCGTCGGGCGTAAGGACGTTCCGGTGGAACGGCCCGAGCGGGTCTCCGCCGTGGTCAAGGCCGCGCGCAACGACCTCTACGGCAACACCCTGAACGAGACGCTGGTCGCCCGTCCGGGCACCTGGCTCGCCCGCGCACTGGTCTACGTGGACAACCGCGGGGTCGACGGCGCGGTCAACGGCCTCGCCGCCGCACTCGGCGGCGGATCCGGGCGCCTGCGCCGCCTTCAGACCGGCTTCGTCCGCTCGTACGCACTGTCCATGCTGGGCGGCACATTCCTGCTTCTGGCGGCACTCCTGCTGGTGAGGTTCTCCTGATGACCTGGGTACTCGCAACCATCCTGCTGCCGCTCGTCGGCGCCGCGGTCGTCGCGGGGATGAAGAAGAACGACAGGCTGGCGACGCTCACCGCGCTCGTGGTGTCGCTCCTGACGTTCCTGCTGGTGATCCCGATGTGGGCGAGCTACGTGCCCGCGGGGGACCGGATCCAGCAGAAGTCCTCGATGGACTGGATCCCGAACTTCGGCATCCACATCTCGTTCGGCATCGACGGCATCGCGCTGGTGATGATCGCGGTCATCGGCCTGCTGGTGCCGATCGTGGTCGGCGCGCTTGGCCTGACCGACAAGCTCCCGGCCGGACGCTCGGCCGGCGGGTTCCTGTCGCTGATCCTGGTGCAGGAGGCGCTGACCATCGCGGTGTTCGCCGCGACCGACGTCTTCCTGTTCTACGTGCTGTTCGAGATCATGCTGATCCCGATGTACTTCCTGATCGGCGGCTACGGCGGCGCGAACCGGCAGTACGCGGCGGTCAAGTTCTTCCTGTACTCGTTCCTCGGCGGCCTGATCATGCTGGCCTCGGCCATCGGGGCGTACTCGATGGCGTCGGACGAACTCGGCAAGGGCACCTTCGACTGGGAAACGCTCGTCACGGTCGTCCGCGACGCCCCGCTGGGGACGCAGATCTGGCTGTTCATCGGGTTCTTCCTCGCGTTCGCGATCAAGGCCCCTTTGGTGCCGTTCCACACCTGGCTCCCGGACGCCGCGGGCCAGGCGCCCATCGGCGTCGCGGTGCTGCTGGTCGGCGTGCTGGACAAGGTCGGTACGTTCGGGTTCCTGCGCTACTGCCTCCCGATGTTCCCGGAGGCCAGCAAGGAACTCGCGCCGTGGGTGCTGGTGCTCGCCGTCGCGGGTATCCTTTACGGCTCGATCCTCGCGGCCGGGCAGCGCGACATGAAGCGCTTCATCGCCTACGTGTCGATCGCCCACTTCGGCTTCATCGCGATGGGCATCTTCACCTTCAACGAGCAGGCGATGGTCGGCTCGGTGTCGTACATGCTCAACCACAGCCTCGCCACCGGCATGCTGATCGTGGTCGTCGGCCTGATCGTGATGCGCGGCGGGTCCACCAGGATCTCCGACTACGGCGGCATGGCGAAGGTGACCCCGCTGCTCGGCGGGATGCTGCTCATCGCCGGTCTGTCCACTTTGTCCCTGCCCGGCACCAACTCCTTCATCAGTGAGTTCCTGGTGCTGCTGGGGTCCTTTGTGGACTACCCGGTGTACACGATCATCGCGACGGTCGGCATGGTGCTGGCCGCGGCGTACGTGCTCTGGCTCTACCAGCGCGTCATGCAGGGCCCCGTCCGTGGCGACGCCCTGATCGGTGCCGGCGGTGGCCCGGGTACGGCGATCGCCCCCGAACTCGGGGCGACCAAAGCCATCAAGGACCTCGGCGGCCGGGAGATCGCGATCCTGGCGCCGATGGTCGTGCTGATCATCGCGCTCGGGTTCTACCCCAAGCCGGTGCTCGACACGATCACCCCGTCGGTGCAGGCGACGATGTCGTCCGTGCAGGGAGGCAAGTAAACCGTGCTCTTCTTGACTCAGGCGCCACCGGTGCAGGTGCCGTCGATCGACTACTTCGCTGTCACGCCGATCTTGATCATCCTCGGCGCCGCGTGTGTCAGCGTGCTGTTCGAGGCCTTCCTGCCCAAGCACATGCGGTGGCCGTCGCAGGTCTTCCTGTCACTGGTCGGGATCGGGGCGGCGGGCGTCTTCCTGGTCTGGTACGCCAGTTCGTCCGCGCCGAAGGCAGGCATCACGACCTTCAGCGGCGCGATCGCCGTCGACCGGCCGTCGCTGTTCCTGTGGGGCACGCTGCTGGCGCTGGCGCTGGGCGCGGTGCTGCTGATCGCGGACCGCTCGGTCGAACCCGGCGGCGCGTTCGTCGCGCAGGCAGGCATCCGGCCCGGCACGCTGCAGGACCGCGCGCAGGTCGGCATCACCGGCATGCAGACCGAGGTCTTCCCGCTGACGCTGTTCGCGCTCGGCGGCATGATGTCGTTCGTCGCGGCCAACGACCTGCTCACCATGTTCATCGCGC
Organism: Amycolatopsis sp. lyj-108; assembly: GCF_046549005.1. Lineage (NCBI taxonomy): Bacteria > Bacillati > Actinomycetota > Actinomycetes > Pseudonocardiales > Pseudonocardiaceae > Amycolatopsis > Amycolatopsis sp. lyj-108. The sequence continues at coordinate 429,887 of NZ_JAJPWQ010000002.1, forward strand.
TCGAAGTGCTGAGCCTGCCGCTGTACCTGATGTGCGGTCTCGCGCGGCGGCGTCGCCTGCTCTCGCAGGAATCGGCGGTCAAGTACTTCCTGCTCGGCGCGTTCTCGTCGGCGTTCTTCCTCTACGGTCTCGCGCTGCTGTACGGCTACGCGAACTCCGTGAAACTGTCGGACATCGCCAACGCCGCCGCCGGCTCGGACCGTTCGGACACGCTGCTGTTCGCCGGACTCGGCCTGCTCGCGGTCGGCCTGCTGTTCAAGGGTTCGGTCGGCCCGTTCCACACCTGGACCCCGGACGTCTACCAGGGCGCGCCGACCCCGGTCACCGCGTTCATGGGCGCCTGCACCAAGGTCGCCGCGTTCGGCGGGATCCTGCGGGTGTTCTCGGTGGCGTTCGAGTCGACCAGCTGGGAATGGCGCGGCGTGCTGTGGGGCGTCGCGATCATCTCGATGCTGATCGGCGCGGTGCTGGGTCTCACGCAGACCGACGTGAAGCGCATGATCGCCTACTCGTCCATCGCGCACGCCGGATTCCTGCTCGTGGGCGCGATCGCGATGACCGAAGAAGGCCTGTCGAGCACGCTGTTCTACCTGCTGGCCTACGGCTTCACCACGCTCGCCGCGTTCGGTGTCGTCTCGCTGGTGCGGGACTCGAACGGCGAGGCGACGCACCTGTCCGCCTGGGCGGGGCTGGCGAAACGGTCGCCGGTACTCGCCGCGGTGTTCACCTTCCTGCTGCTCGCACTCGCCGGTATCCCGCTGACCAGTGGGTTCGTCGGCAAGTTCGTGGTGTTCTCGGCGGCCCTGTCCGACGGGATGGCGCCGCTGGTCGTCGTCGCCCTGGTCTTCAGCGCCGTCGCCGCGTTCTTCTACCTGCGGGTGATCGTGCTGATGTACTTCTCCGAGCCGGCTCCCGACGGCCCGACCGTCACCGTGCCCGGCGCGTTCACCACCACGGCGATCACGCTCGGCGTCATCGTCACGTTGGTGCTCGGCCTCATCCCGGCGTTCGCCCTCGACTGGGCGGGCTCCGGCGGCTTCGCCCTCAAGTAGTTTTCTTTGCGCGTGAAGGCCTCCTTCCCTCGGCTCAGCCGAGGGAAGGAGGCCTTCACGCGTTTCGGGCACTGAGTTGCCTGGCCGCACCTGGCAGGTTTCTCGCCATGCCGAAGCCGAAGCCCACACCCCAGGCGAGGGCACTCGCGGAGGGACTTCGAGCCGCGCGACGGACCGCCAGATTGGCCGCGACCGAAGTGGCCGACAAACTGGCGTGGTCCCAATCGACGATCAGCCGGATCGAAACCGCCGCGCGCCCAGCTTCCGCCGAGGAGGTGTCGGCACTGCTCGCGGTCTACCAGGTCACCGGGGAGCGGCGGGACGCGCTGCTCTCGTTGTCCCGCGACAACGGGTCCTGGTGGTTCGCCGAGGTGTCTCTCCAGTTGATGACCCTCGCGCAGTACGAAAAGGAGGCCAGCAAGATCGTCTCTTTCGCGACCACGCTCGTCCCCGACCTGCTGCAGACGCCCTCCTACGCGAGGGCTACGGGCCTTTCTGCCGCGGCGATCGAAGCGCGGCGGGAACGGCAGAAACGGCTGGGACACAAGAAGTTCGTCGCCTATATCGACGAGGGAGCGCTGTGCCGTCAGGTCGGTGGGCCACGGGTGATGGCGAATCAGCTTCGGCATCTCGTCTCGCTGACCGAGCGGCCCGCCATCGAACTTCGGGTCATTCCCTTCGCCGCCGGAGCACATCCCGGCGGTGCCTACGTTCTGCTGGAATTCGGCGACGCCCGGCCGGTGGTGTATCTGGAACATCGGCGATCCGGACTGTTCCTGCATCGGTCCTGCGACGTCGAACCCTATCTTCAGTCCACTGTGGACGCTGTCGCGCTGGATCCGGTGCGGTCGGTACGCCTGATCGAGTCAGCGGTCGAGACTCGCTCGCAGTGCGGCGACCTTTTGGGCCAGTAGCGTGGGTTCGCCGGGCAGGACGGTGATGTACCGGTTCCGGGGAGAACCGCTCACGTACATGGCGACCCGTCCGGCGTCGAGGTCGAGATAGGTCAGGCCGTCCGTTGCCTCTGTGCGTTTTCCCCTGTCAGGGCGCATGGCCGCGGCGAAGAACCCGACACCGAAATAGGGCTGCTCGAAGACGTCGTCCAGCCACCGCGCGTCCCGGCTTCGCGAGTCCTTGAAGTCGTCCTGGGGCAACGAAAACGGCGTGAACCGCGCGGGTGGGTACTCGGGCAGGTTCAGCACGAGTGCCGCCGCGCGGTCGGCGGTCCGTACGCCTTTCAGCCACACCCGGTTTCCTTCGCAGATCGCGGTCACCGCGCCACGTCCACGCACGGCGACGAGCACGTTGTACTGCTCCGCCTCCGTTCGAACCGTCGCGTAGTACTCGGTGTTCGGCCGGTCGAGTATGTGCAGGACGTCCTCGAAATCGCTGGTCAGCCGCTTGCCCTCGGTGAACCCGAGCCCGCCGAGCTCCTCGAACGCCGCCCGGTCTTCGCCGTTCCGCGACGACGGCGGGACGTACCGCAGCCCGCCCGCGAAGACCAGATGCGGATCTCCGCAGCCGGCGTGACGGAACGCGGTCAACAATGTGTCGAGCGTGATCTCGACCGGGCGCGCGAGCACCACGTGCCTCCCTCCCCTGGGACTGTGGTGCTACTTCTTCTTCTCGCCGATCACCGGCGGCGTCGGCTTTTCGGTGTCGCCGCCGAAGGTCTCTTCCGGATCCGGGTTCTGGAGGTACGCCGGAGCCTTCTTCTCCTTGTCCTCCTCGCCCTTCCCGCGAGCAGCTCCGGGCGCCATCGGCATCCCGTTCGCCCCGCCACGACCCGCGGCCCCGGCCGTTCCCGCCGTTCCTCGGCCGCCGACGCCTTCGCCTGGCATCCCGGCGCCGCTTCGGCCACCCATGCCGGACTGCTGTCCAGGCCCGTCTGTCCCGCCTGGGCCGGGGACGCCGCCGCGGAAACCGCCGCCGCCCGGCACCCCGGGCGACCTGCCACCCGTGCCCGGACCGTAAGGCGTGGGCACGCTCGTTCCAGGGCCGTACCCGGGCGGGAAGACGCCCGGTGTGTTGTAGCTGGGGTTCGGCTTGCCGGTCGGCCCGAAATCGAGGTTCGCCGCCGGCGGCACGACCGGTGTGGTCTGAGGCGGCGTGTACGAATTCGCGCGGGTGCCGTCGTCGGGTTGCTGCACGCCTGGCTGATGGGGGCTCGGGTACTGACCCGGCTGGTCCGGCTGAGGCTGACCTGGCTGGGGGCCTTGCCCGGGCTGAGGGCCGCTGTCGGCAGCGCCGCCCGGCGCCGGGGTGCTCCGCCCACTGGGTCCACTCGGCCCGCTGGGGCCTCGGTAGGGCTCGCCGACACCGTGTTCGCGTCCGTCGGAGCCGTCGCCGAACCCCTTCGCCGCCGGTTTGCCGGAGCTGCCGTCGTCCAAGGTGACGCTGCCGCCGGGATCGGTGAGCTGCGCGTACTGGGCGGGCAACTCGTCACCGTTGGCGGTGCTGGCCGAGTGGTAGCTCGCGAAGGTGTCGATGTTGTGCTGGCTGTCGGCCTGGTACCCCTTGACCCTGTCCCAGTAAGTGAACTGGCCGCCGCCGCCCATGAGGGCCTTGACGTCCTCGGCGGTCGGCGCGGGCTGCTCCGGCGGCACCGGCTTGACGGAGTTCTTGGTCGTGCCGAACGCGTCCATCTGGGAGCTGATGGCGAACTGCGCCACGGCCAGATGCGTCGCGTCGTCCGACGCGGCTTCCACGACAGGCTTCGTCGCGTCGGCTGCAGCGTCACTGGCGCCACCCTGCCAGCCGGCCAGGGTCTTCTGTGTGAGCGCGGTGAGCTTCTGCGCGCGCTCGTGGTGCTTGACGGTCAGGTTGAACGCGGCACGCTGAGCCTCGGAGAGCGAACCGGCGCCTTCGCCCTTGGTGATCTGCTCGTAGATCTGGGCGGCGGTGAGCGGTCCTGCCGGCATCAGTTGCCCCCTCGGATGGTGGCCAGCACCCTGATCGCGCCTTCACGTGCAGCGTCGCAGGGGTCCTTCTTGCCGACATTCGCGTCGGACTGCATCAATGCGATGCTGATGGTTTGTGTATCGCTGGTTCCCAACACCACCGAACAGTCGCCGTTCGCGCGGTTGTCCTTGATGCCGTAGGCGGTCACCGGGTAACCGTCAATCGGCGCGAGCGGTTCGAGGAGCTGGTAGGTCGTCCCCTTGGCTGCGTAATACTTGGCAGTACCGCTGTCCCCGAAATCGCTGAAGATCACGTCGACCCGTGGATTGAGGGTGGCTGGGAAGGACCACCGGCAGGCAGGCCCTGCGCTACCGTCGGGGCGAGGCACGGTTTCCGGGTTTGGGCCGAGAAGCTCCTCGACCTGGATTTTGGTGAGGGTGCTGCAAGGGTCTTGTTTGAACCGTGTCACTTCGATCGGGTGCTCGACCCTGGGGGCATCGGGCGGTAGGCCGGCCGATTGAGCGGGGCTCGTACTCGATGCACCGCTGCCGACTGTAGGGGTGCCATTGGTAGTTGGCGTCGAGCACGCGGAAAGAACAAGGGCTGTCGCGCTAAGGATGAGGATGGTGCGTCGCATCAGGCGATGCCCTTCGGCTGCTGGTTGATGACTGTTCTGGCCCGCTCTTCGGTAGTGGCGTACTTACCGAGAGCGGCCAGGTACTTTGCCGCCATATTCTTGCAGTAGGCGACGCGCTGATTGAGGGCTTCCACGAGCGCTACGCCGGAGTGGCGGGTGATTGTTGCGTTATCCCCGCTTGCGTACTCCAGCCCGGGCGGCTTGGCCACGGCGATTGCCTGTGCCTCGTGTAGGTCGTCGGCGTACTCCTGGGCCAGCTCAGCCCACTCCTTCGCCAGTTCGTGAAGGGTCGCCTCGTCGTACTTGAACCCCGCGCCCTCTGCGACCGGCGTCCCGTAGGAGCCGCCAGTCGGTGGTGCTTCACAGGTCGAGTCCGGGTTGAAGCCTGGTTGGTAGACCGGCTGACCCTCAGACATGGCCATGCACCCCTGCCGTCTGAAAGCGTTCCCCGCTGAATGGCCGAAGCCGCCCCGAAGTCACCGTCGTCATGCGCCCCTCCCGTGGCTACAAGGTGCTTCTCCCCGATGCACCCTGCGTAATCCGACGCCGGGAAGATTACCAGGGTTCCCGCGGAGGTGAACCCGGCTGCATAAAGTCCCGTTCCCCGCTGAATAGTGTCGGCGAACCTGATGACTATCCGTGAAAATCAATCGTGTGAACGTGCCCCAGGAAACCGGGTTCTTCCTGGTGGTCGACCGGCGAATTCGCACACTCTGCGTAATGAAGTCTCGAAGAGTGATTCTCGGCGCAGTAGTTCTCGGGTTGCTGGCGGCTTGTACGGATTCCGTGGATATGCCCCCGTCGCCACCGCAGTTTCCGAAATGGCAGCCGAAACAACCGCGTCCCGCGGATCGCGACGGACAAGCCGTCGGCGCCGCTCTCGCCGCGACCGACTTCTGCGTCCTGATCGATCGTGTCACCTACGCGCTTCGGCAGCCGTTGGACGCCGCACTGGCGACCACACGTCCGGAGGTGAAGCACGGCAGGAAACGGTGCGCGCTCGTCCGAGGCGACATGGACCTGCTCTACGTCAAGGACGTGGACCCTGCCCACGCGGCCCTCCGGAACGACGGAACCGTCGTCGACCTCGGCGGAGTGAAGGCGTACCAGGTCGAGTCCCGTCGCGAGGGCGCGGTCAGCGGCTGCGCGATCACCGTGCCAGTCAGTTTCCAGCACGCGGTCCAGTTCGAGCTGGGGATCCAGAGCCGGAGTAAGGACTGCGGAACCCTCCGCGACTTCGCCGCCGCCGGGGCCGCCAAGCTGCCCCGCGAGCTCGTCTACCCGCCGGACGGTCAGGACAGCGCCCGCGTCGGTGCTTGCGCGGATTGGGTTTCCAACAGTGCGGGTGAGAACTGCGATCCGGCGGTCGAGGCCGAGGTGCCTGCCACTTCCGAGCTGATCCTCGCCGCGGGCGCGGCTGATCCGAACGTCGAGTGCGCGGTGTTCCACGACGCGGTCAAGATGGCCTTCGGCCCGGACTTCGCGCCGATCGCCACGCCGGGCTCCTGTCACTTCGTCGAACCACGACATCGGTTGCAGATCGAGGCCGGGGCCACCGCGAACGGTGGCGCGCCCGGGGAGTGGCTCGCGGATCCGAACGGCACCTACAAGGACCACCGTCAGTTCTCGTTCGGCGGAAGCCCGGGGGTCACGTTCCGCTCGAAGGACGACCGCGAGTTCTCCGTCTATGTCGCGCCGCTCGGGAATCTCGACTCGCGTGGCCACGTCCGATTGCGGCTCTCGCCACAGCGGGAGCGAGGGGTCGAAGACTGGGACCGCTCGAAGGTCGTTTCGGAGGTGGACGTCGCCAAGGCGCACGCCGTGATGGATTTCGTGCTGGCGACCCACTTTCGGGTGGCCGGGTGACCCGCACGCCGTCGTAAGCTTCCTTCATGTACATCGAGCGGGTCCGGCTGGAGAACATCCGTGGCTTCAGTGGCGCCCGCGCCGTCGACCTCAAGCTGCCCGGACCCGGCTGGGTGGTGCTCGCCGGGCGCAACGGTTCGGGCAAGACCTCGCTGCTGCGGGCCATCGCGGTCGCGGCGGCGCCGGACGTGGCCTGGGGGTTGCTGTCGGATGCCGGCAGCTGGATTTCGACGAACCAGACGTCGGGGTCGATCGAGCTGTCGGTGATGCGCGAGGAGGGTCCGGCGCCGGTCGAGGTCCGCTGGCTCGACTCCGGTCTGCTGCCGATCTCCGGATTGCCGCCGGGCCAGCCGTTCTGCGCGGCGTATGGGCCCTTCCGGCGGCTCGCGGGCGGCAGCGGGGAGGCCGAGTCGTGGATGCGCGGCGCGGGGTCGCTGGCGCGGATGGCCAGCCTGTTCCATGAAGACGCCTCGCTCGCCGAGGGGGTCACCTGGCTGATCAATCAGCATCTCCGTGCGCTGGAAGGAAAAGCGGGTGCGCGTGAGCTGAAGGAGGCGGCGCTGGAGATCCTCGGTGACGGTCTCCTGCCGGGCGGTTACCGGATCCGGGACGTCGATTCGGACGGGCTTTGGGTCGAATACCGCGGTGACAGGTTCCCGCTGCGCGAGATGAGCGACGGCTATCGCACGGTGACCGCGCTCGTGGTCGATCTGCTCAAGCAACTCAACGGCGCCGGCCTCGATCACGAGAGTCCCGGCGTCGTGATCATCGACGAGGTCGACGCGCATCTCCACGTCTCGTGGCAGAAACGCATGGGGCCGTGGTTCAAGGCGCATTTCCCGCGCATCCAGTTCATCGTCACCACGCACAGCCCCTACGTCTGCCAGGCCGCCGACCCCGGCGGCCTCATCCGGCTTTCCGGGCCGGACGAGGAGGTGCCGCCGCGCGTGGTCTCCGAGGAGTTGTACGAGCGGGTCGTGTTCGGCTCCGGGGACGACGCCGTGCTGTCCGATCTTTTCGGCTTGGACACGCCCTATTCGCCGCAGGCGGTCGAACTGCGGGAGCACCTCGCCGAACTCGAGTTCCAGGTGGCATCCGGCCGGGCGGACGCGAACGGCGTCCGGGAATGGGAACGTCTTCGGGGCATGCTGAGCAGTTCGCCGCCGAGCCGGGTCGACGAGGTGGCCAGGCGGTTCGAGGCCGACGATCGGTGATCGGGATCCGCCGGATCGCGCTGCCGGGGCGGGTGGTGGCCGATCTCGAAGAGCTGACCGCGCGGATCCCTCCCGGTGACAGCAAAGAAGCGCGACGGCTCTGGCGGGTTTCCCGTGCCGTACGGCGTTCTTTGCGGGCCGGCCTGGACGTCATGGCGGCCGGCCGCGGTTACTGCATGTACTGCGGTGACGGCCTCGGGTCCACTGTGGACCATTTCGAGCCGATCGCGCGGAATCCGGGGCGCGCGTTCGACTGGCTCAATCACGTGCTCGCGTGCGAGTACTGCAACAGCCACCACAAACGCGACCTGTTCCCGGTGGACGACGACGGCAACAGCCTGCTGATCGACCCGACCGCCGAAGACCCGCTGGACCACCTGTTCCTGGTGCTGTCGATCGGGACCTATCGCGCGTTGACCGCGAAGGGCGAGCAGACCATCAAGGTGTGCGGGCTGAACCGCGCGCAACTGGCGCGCGGGCGGGAAACGGCGGTCAACCAGGTGAGCGCGCTCGTCATGGGCTGGTGGACCGCGCGCGAACTGGGGGACGACCGGAGGCGGCGCGCGATGGTCTGGACCCTGCGCGACCAGCCGCACGCCGACGTCCTCCACGCGATGCTCCGGCAGGCGGGCATGCCGGGAGCCCGCGCCGTGTTCCGTGCGGACGAAGAGCTCATCGACCTGCTTCGTGCGCCGGAACTCGCTGAAGACCTTCAGCTCTCCGGGGGCGCGGTGTAGGCGGCCAGGGTGGCGTCGGCGCGCGTGCGGGCGGTGGTCGCGTCCGTCCCGGTGGCGACGTCGGCCTCGTACCAGGCCTCGTTGCTCAAGGTCATGAACCGCACGCCTTCTTCGCTGGTCATCCAGGCCATGGCCGCCTCAGGGTCGGCGGATTCCCCGGATTCCAGGTGCAGCGCGAGCCCGTTCAGCATCATGTCCCAGCCGATGCCCACGGCGCCCGGCCCGAACTGGTTCCAGTGCTCGTTGGGAACGGCGGTGTGGTCGAGTTCGAACCGGGTGCGCCCGTCGGCTTCGGGACTCAGCCGGAGTTCGATCCAGCTGACGTCGCCGCCGTACTCCCAGGTGGCGGCGAAGCTCTTCGGCGGATCGCAGCGCTCGACCGTCCCGCCCGCGTTGCCTTCGAGCTGGTACTTGCCGCCCACGCGCAGCTCGCCGCTGATCGGCAGGAACCAGCGCGGGATGCGCTCGGGATTCGTGCACGCGTCCCAGAGATCGTCGAGGCCGGTGTCGTAGACCTGGCTGACCGTGGCCGTCACCGCCTCGCCCGCTTCGACCACGCGCTTGCCCAGCTCGCGCTGGACGGAGTTGATCTGAGTGGTCACGTCGACCATGGGTGCCCTCCTCTGCTCGGCTGCCGCCAAGATATCAGCAGAGACTTATATAAGCCAGAATGGAAAGGGGCGCCCGGTCGAACCGGACGCCCCTTTCCGGCGGGTCGGCTCAGGGAGTGGGAGAGCAGGCCGTGCGCCCGATGACCACTTCGCCGGTGATGTTCGAGGCCGGGGCGAACTTGATCCGCAGCATGGTCAGCGCGATGCTGCCGTTGCCCGGCAACGTCTGCTCGTTGAAGATCGCCTCGGCGAGCAGGGTCCCGTTGGACTTGGTGATCGGCTTGACGTAGCCGACCGGCACGGGGGACGGCAGGGTGCCGAGCCCGGTCGCGCCGCCGTAGGTCCAGCTCGCGTTCGTGCCGGTCTGCGTGGCCGTGCAGCTGACCGAGTAGGACCTGATCTTGATCCGCGGGCCGCTCGACGAGACGAGCGCCGACAGTTCGAAGTTCTGCCCCTTGGCCTCCGACTTCGTCGAGGTCACGTCGTTTTCGGGGTCGACGACGGTCGTCGTGCACGTCGACGTGCCGCCACCGAACGTGATCCCGGTCCTGGTCACGACCCCGGACGAGTTGCTCGTCGGTCCCTCGACCGCGCAGTCGGCGAGCGACGAGATCGAGATCGGCGCCGAGGTGCCCTTGGTGAAGGCGGCGGAGCCGAGCGAGGCCACGCCCGCGGGGTTCGAGGCGGCGGCGGGCGTCACGCCGGCGCCGAGACCTGCCAGCAGCAGGGCACCGACCAGGCCGGCCCGGCTTGCGACGGTGATACGCATGGGCTTCCTCCTCACGTGATGGAGAGCGAGCCGGATCGGCCGTTCTTCCTTTGTCATCACTATCTGCGTGTCGGATTCGCCCGTTGCGTGCGTGACGGTCGTTTCACTCGACCGTGGATCATGGACACCCGTTGGATATTCGGATTCGTATCCGGATACAGATCTGTATATTCGATGCCATGCCGACCTACCGCGTCCTCGTCAACGGCAAGTTCGACCACCCCGACGCCGGCACCCGCGCCCGGCTCCTCGCCGAGCTCGACCAGCACCAGGCGATGGGGTTCACCGAGGACGGCCTGCTCACCTACAGTGCGCACCTCGGCTCGTTCACCTTCCGTATCACGCTGCGAGGTGAAGAGGAGCGCGACGTGCTCGACGAGGCCGAGCTGAAGGTCATGGAACTGCTGGACGCCAAGGGCTACCCGTATCGCGACGTCGCGGGGAAGGCGACCTGCATGGACGACATCAAGATCCGCCGCCGCTGACCACGGCCGTTCAGGAGACCTCGTTCGCCGGGGCGGCGAAGGTGTTGCACGCCGAGGTGTCCTTGGCCGTCAGGCCGCCCTTCTGCCACAGCGTGGCGTTCTTCGCCGAGCCGTGGGTCTCGCTGTCCTCGGCGTCGAAGCCGCCTTGCTTGAGCGGGGCGAGCAGCCCGGCGCCGATCGAGCCGCGGCCGGCGGCGTTGGCGAGGAACAGCGTGCTGAAGCAGTCGGCCTGCAGTTCGAGCCGTCTGCTCAGGTCGAGGATCTTCACCTGGTCGCCGTCCGCCTCGCGGTAGAGCGCGTCGTGCTTGGAGAGGATGCCGGACTGCTCCTGGACGTGGTGCCCGTATTCGTGGGCGAGCAGGAACAGCTGGGTCAGGAGTTCGGGGCCGCCGTTCTCGAGCTGTCTCGGCAGCGGGACGAAGATCGTCGCGCCCTCCGAGCAGTAGAAGCCCGAGGCCTCCGCGGGAGGCGGCGGGGGACCGCAGGCGGTGTTCTTGACGTCGTCGGCGTTGATCGCGACCGGGATCCGCGGTTCACCGGCCTGCGTCAGCGCGGGATGCCATGCCCGCTCCAGGCAGGGGACCAGCGCCAGGTAGAACGCCTCCAGCTTCTCTTTTGTGCCGCGGAGTTTGGGCAGCTCGCAGGTCACTTTCGGCATCGTCACGCCGGGAGCGACCAGCGGGTTCGCCGCGGTCTCGTACTTGCGGGTCGGCACGTCGGCCTTGGCCGTCGGCGACGTCACAGGCGCCGACGACGAGACGGCAGGCAGGCGGGGCTGGACGGCGCCCACCTTCGAGTCCTTCAGGCCGCCGACCACGAGCACGGCCACGACCAGCATCACCGCCATGAACACGGCGAAGAGCACGACGGTGATCCACACCGTCGACCGCCGCTCGCGGTGGTCTTCGGCGGGAGGTCTCCACGCCGGTCTTTCGCCGGAATCGTCCGGACTTCCCATGGTGTTCCCCCAGTTCGCGCCAAAGCGGGCAGGATACTCGGCGGGGGTGTCATATTCGTCACCGTTTCCCCTGGACAGCACGTCAACAGGCCTCGGTGGGTAGCCACTACGCTGGAAGCAACCCCGAACGGTGTCAAAGAGAGCGGAGCCGACGTGTCTGTGTCTTCACCTGCCCCAGGTGGTGCCATCGAGGACCTGCGCGCGTCCGTGGGGCTCCAGATCGCCGACGAGCAGCTCCTGCGCACCCTCGCGACCGGTCTCGCCGACGTCGAGACCCTGCTCCGCGAGGTTGTCCGCAGTGACGTCAAAGCCGTCGAGGACGCCGCTTCGCACCTGGTCGAGGCGGGGGGCAAACGTTTCCGTCCGCTGTTCACGCTGCTTTCCTCGCAGTTCGGGCCGAAGCAGGGCGACCAGGTGGTCACCGCCGCCGCGGCCGTCGAGCTGGTGCACCTCGCGACGCTGTACCACGACGACGTGATGGACGAGGCGACGATGCGCCGCGGCGCGGAGAGCGTCAACGCCCGCTGGGACAACACCATCGCCATCCTGACCGGCGACTTCCTGTTCGCGCACGCCTCGCGGCTGGTCGCGGACCTCGGCACCGACGCGGCCCGGATCATCGCCGAGACCTTCGGCGAGCTGGTCACCGGCCAGATGCGCGAGACGGTCGGCCCGGCCGACGGCGACGACGCGGTCGAGCACTACCTCACGGTCATCGCCCAGAAGACCGGTTCGCTGATCGCCACCTCCGGCCGCTTCGGCGGGATGATGTCCGGCGCGCCCGACCACTACATCGACGCGCTCCGCCGCTTCGGCGACATCATCGGGACGGCGTTCCAGATCTCCGACGACGTCATCGACATCGCGTCCGCCTCGGACGAGCTCGGCAAGGCGCAGGGCACAGACCTGCGCGAAGGCGTCCGCACGCTTCCGATGCTGTACGCGCTGGCCGACCCGGCGACCGACCCGCGCCTGGTGGAGCTGCTGTCGGGACCCATCTCCGACGACAAGCTCGTCGCCGAGGCCCTGGACCTGCTGCGCGCCTCGTCCGGACTCGAACGCGCACGCGAAACTCTTTCCGACTACGCTCGTCGGGCGCGTGCCGAACTCGCGGCGCTGCCCGCGTCGCCCGCCCGGGACGCCTGCGAATCGGTCGCCGACTACCTGGTCGCACGAACGCATTGACAAAGGGCAGGTTAGATGTCCATTTTCGGACAGGTTTGGCTGTGGAGTCTGCTGGCGTTCGTCGTCGGCGCGCTGCTCACCTGGCTGGTGCTGGTGATCCCGGCGCGCAAGCGCATCCGTGAGCTGGAAAGCTCGCTGGCCACCGCGCACGCCGAGACGTCCCGGCTGCCCGCCGGGGTGAGTCTCGGTGCGGGTGCCGCGGCCGTCGCCGGCGGCACCGCGTACCTCACGAAGCCGTCGCACGACGAGCTGGACGAGGAGTTCGCGGCGGTCGAGGAACCGAAGCCCGCGTACCCCGAGACGCTCACCGACCAGGAACCCGCGCAGCAGTGGACCGAACCTGCTCAGGAGCCTGCCCCGGAGGTCGTCGAGGAGCCCGTCGCCGCCCCGACGCAGACCTTCGAGCCCGAAGAAGAGTACGAGGCCGAGTACCGCACGGCGCCCCAGACGGACCAGGAGCCCGAACCGGAGCACTCTGCCGAGCGGACGCAGTACATCCCGGCGGCGCAGCCGGAGCCCGAGCCGGAGCCGGACCCCGAGCCTGATCCGGAGCCGGGGAACCCGTACGTCAGCGCGGCGACCGAGTACCTCCAGCCCGCGTCGAAGCTGGACGTCGAGCCGGAACCCGAGCCCGAGCCTCAGCCGCCTGTGCCGAGCGAAGGGCCGTACCGGTCCCGCCTGGAGATGCAGCTGGACCCGGAAGGCGTCGAGACGCAGCCGGAGCCGGTGTCGCTGTTCAACCCCGCGTCACGCGTGGAGACGGAGCAGGCGCCCGTCGAGACCAACTGGTTCGAACGCGAAGAAGAGCTGCACGATCCGCCCGCGTACGCCTTCGGTTCCGACGAAGAAGCGAAGGCCGGGCTCCTCGATTCGGAGCCCGAGACGCCCGCCGAAGCCACCCAGGTGCTGCCCAAGCGCACGCCCCGGGGCGCGGTCCGCGGTGGTTTCGAGCCGCCGCAGCCGATCCAGCCGTCCATGCGGGCGATCGAACGTCGTGAGCCGGAACTGTCCGGCGGGCAGAGCGGCTCGCTGTTCGAGCCCGCCGTCCAGCCCGGCGACGCGATGCCGGCGCCCGAGCCCCCGCCCGCGCGGCAGGTCGCCGCACCGGTGACCGAGTCCGTTCCGCCCGGCCCCTTCGGTCCCGGCTCGGCGATGCCGCGGCCGGGCGGTGGCCGTCCGGCCGACGACTTCGCGGTCAAGGCCAGCGTGACGGCCCTGCGGTACTGCACCGAGGACTCGCCGCAGTTCCCGAAGATGGTCGCGGAGGTCTGGTTCCGGTCCGCCGCCGATGCGGAGCGTGTGGGCTTCCGTCCTCTCACCTGACAAACGCTATGAAAGGTCCTTTCCTTGCAAAATTTGCAAGGAAAGGACCTTTCATAGCGTTCGGGTACGGAACTAGCTCACGACGGTCCAGGTGTCCTTGCCGCGCAGCAACCCCTGCAGATCGGGCTTGCGGGCGGCCTGAGCCTCGGCGACCTGGGCACGTGCCTGGTCGTCGTAGGTGGGCCGCTCGACCTGCCGCAGGATGCCGGTCGGCACGTGGTTCAGGTTCTGGTCGCCGATCCGCGAAAGCGCGAACGCGTACGAGGTGTCCTCGATGGTCGGGTCGTGCACGACGAGGTTCTCCTCACCGATGTTCGCGACCTTCCCGACTTCCAGCCCGGCCCAGCCGCCGCGTGTGACACCGTATTCGCCCTGCGGGCCGAACTTGATCGGCTCGCCGGGCTTCAGCGGGATGAGCCGGCTCGCGGCCTCGTCCTTGTCCTTGAGGACGTCGAAAGCGCCGTCGTTGAAGATCGGGCAGTTCTGGTAGATCTCCACCAGCGCCGATCCGCGATGCTTCGCGGCGGCCTCCAGCACCTCGGTCAGGCCCTTGCGGTCCGAGTCGAGCGCGCGGCCCACGAACGACGCCTCGGCGCCGATCGCCAGCGAGAGCGGGTTGAACGGGGTGTCGACCGAGCCCATCGGGGTGGACTTGGTGACCATGCCCGGCCCGGACGTCGGCGAGTACTGGCCCTTGGTGAGGCCGTAGATGCGGTTGTTGAACAGCAGGATCTTGATGTTCACGTTGCGCCGCAACGCGTGGATCAGGTGGTTGCCGCCGATGGACAGCGCGTCGCCGTCACCGGTGACGACCCACACCGACAGATCCGGTCGCGCGGTCGCGAGCCCGGTCGCGATCGACGGCGCGCGGCCGTGGATCGAGTGCATGCCGTAGGTGTTCAGGTAGTACGGGAACCGGGACGAGCAGCCGATACCCGAGATGAACACGATGTTCTCGCGTTTGAGGCCGAGCGTCGGCAGGAACGACTGCACGGCGTTGAGCACGACGTAGTCCCCGCAGCCGGGACACCAGCGGACCTCCTGGTCCGACTTGTAGTCCTTCGCCTTCTGCGGTTCGGTCTCGGTCGGCACAAGGTCCAGGCCGCCGAGGGTGGGGATCCCCAGGTCGATCGCGGTCACTTCGTCCCCTCCGTACTGGTGATGACTTCCGTGAAGACGCCTTGCAGCTCTTCCGCCTTGAACGGCAGCCCGGCGACCTTCGTGTACGACTTCACGTCGACGAGGTACTTGGCCCTCAAGAGCATCGAAAGCTGGCCGAGATTCATTTCAGGGACCACGACGGTGTCGTACGAACGGAGTACGTCACCGAGGTTGCCCGGGAACGGGTTGAGATGCCGTAGATGCGCCTGCGCGATGGGCATCCCGCCCTTGCGGACGCGGCGGCACGCGGCGCCGATCGGGCCGTAGGACGAGCCCCAGCCGAGCGCCAGCACCCGTGCCTTGCCGCCGCTCGGGTCGTCGACGACGAGATCGGGGACGTCGACGCCGTCGATCTTGGCCTGGCGCAGGCGGACCATCTTGTCGTGGTTGTCGGGCTCGTAGGAGATGTGGCCGGTCTTGTCGGCCTTCTCCAGCCCGCCGATGCGGTGCTGCAGACCGGCCTCGCCCGGCACCGCCCACGCCCGGGCGAGGGTCTCGGGATCGCGTACATACGGCCAGAATTCCCCGGAACCGTCCTCGGCATTCGGCTCGGTGGCGAATTCCACGCGCAGATCCGGCAGGTCTTCGACGTCCGGGATCAGCCACGGCTCCGAGCCGTTCGCGATCGCGCCGTCCGAGAGCAGGAAGACCGGCGTGCGGTACTTCAGCGCGATCCGGGTGGCCTCCAGCGCCGCGTCGAAGCAGTCCGCGGGGGACAGCGGCGCGACGATCGGCACCGGGGATTCGCCGTTGCGGCCGAACATCGCCTGCAGCAGGTCGGCCTGCTCGGTCTTGGTCGGCAGCCCGGTCGACGGACCGCCGCGCTGGACGTCGATGACGACCAGCGGCAGTTCGGTCATCACCGCGAGACCGATGGCCTCGGACTTCAGCGCGACACCGGGCCCGGACGTCGAGGTGACGCCCAGCGCACCGCCGTAGGAGGCGCCGAGCGCCGCGCCGATGCCGGCGATCTCGTCCTCGGCCTGGAAGGTGAGGATGCCGTAGTTCTTGTGCTTGGACAGCTCGTGGAGGATGTCCGACGCCGGGGTGATCGGGTACGTGCCCAGCAGGATCTGCAGGCCGGACTGCTGCCCGGCGGCGACCAGCCCGTACGCCAGCGCGGTGTTCCCGGTGATCTGGCGGTACGTGCCCTGGTTCAGCTTCGCGGGCGCGACCTCGTACGTCGTCGCGAACGACTCGGTCGTCTCGCCGTAGTTCCAGCCGGCGCGGAAGGCCAGGATGTTGGCCTCGGCGATGTCGGTCTTCTTCGCGAACTTCTCGCGCAGGAACCGTTCCGTGCCTTCGGTCGGCCGGTGGTACATCCAGGAGAGCAGCCCGAGCGCGAACATGTTCTTCGCGCGTTCGGCGTCCTTTTTGGACAGTCCGGTCTCTTCGAGCGCGCCCCTGGTCAACGTCGACATGGCCACCCGGTGGACTTGATAGGCCGAAAGGGTGTCGTCGTCGAGCGGGTCGTTGTCGTAACCGACCTTGACCAGGTTCCGCTTCGTGAACTCGTCGGTGTTGAGGATGATCGTCCCGCCCGACGGGACGTCGGCGAGGTTCGCCTTCAGCGCGGCGGGGTTCATGGCGACCAGGACGTCCGGCCGGTCGCCCGGCGTCAGGATGTCGTAGTCGGCGAAGTGCACCTGGAAGCTCGAGACGCCCGGGATGGTGCCCTGGGGCGCGCGGATCTCCGCGGGGAAGTTCGGCATGGTCGACAGGTCGTTGCCGAACGCGGCCGCTTCCGAGGTGAACCTGTCACCTGTCAGCTGCATGCCGTCACCGGAGTCGCCGGCGAACCGGATGACCACCCGGTCCAGCTTGGCGACCTCGGTCGGCCTGACGGCCGACAAGGAGCCGTTGCCGTTCGCACTCGTGCTCATAGGTCAGGGATTCCCTCTCTCCCGACGTGCGTCGTCCCCGGCCGTGCCGGAGATCCGGTGCCTCGCCCGGCGATGTCGGCCAGGTCACAGGTGCCATGTCCCGAGGTTAGTCCTCGGCACACAACCCAGGTTGCCCTAAAAATGGCCTGGACCTACTTCTCGAGTGTCCTGAGCTCGTCGCTGAGCGGGGGTTTCCCGGTTTATCTGTTACCGATGGTAACGGTTAGTCGTACGCCTCGATTGTGAGCCGTATCTCCTTCAAGGGTAGTGAAGTCCGGTCAGGGAACGGTCATCGGCCGGTCATCGCGGCCCGCAACCTGGTCAGTCGTTCGGCGAACGCGGGTGCGGTGAGTGATGCCAGCTGCGGCTCGATCTCGGCGTCGACGGCGGCCGAATGGTCGGTCAGTGAAGCGGTGTGCCGAAGCGTGCGCTTCGTCGCCAGGAGAACGTCGCGCGGGGCATCGACAGCGGGTTTCGCCAGTTCACGGGCGGCCTCGACGAGATCGCCGTCGACGAGCTTGAGCGCGAGCCCGGATTCGACAGCGGCTTCGGCGCCGACGACCTCACCGAAGAGTGTCATCGCCGCGGCCTTCTGCGGTCCGACGAGCCGCTGGATCATCCAGGTCATCCCGCCACCGGGATGGATGCCGAGATCGAGAAATCTGGCCACGAACTTCGCCTTCGGTCCCACGATGCGGACGTCCGCGGCGAGCGCGAGGTTCAGTCCGGCACCCACGGCGGCACCGCCGACCGCGGCGATCGTCGGCAAGGAACACCGCGCAACCGAGAGGAATCCGTCGTAGATCGCACGGAGCCCGTCCTCCCGGGCGCCGGCGAGTGTGTCCAGGTCCGCGCCCGCGCAGAAGGCCGGTGGCGCGCCGGTGACGACCAAAGCGTGGACGCTCTCGTCGGCTTCGGCGCTCGCGACGGCCTCGGCCAGCTGGGCGGACAAGGTGAGGGTCAGGGCGTTGCGGGTCGCGGGCGCGTCGATGGTGAGCACGGCGACGCCGCCGTCGTGGCTGGAGCGGATCTGATCGGTCACAGGACCGAGGGTGTCACGCTTCGGGGGTCGGCGGGCGTTCCAGTAACCGGGAGAGGACGACGGTGGAGACCGTGCGGTCGACGATCTCCAGCCCGCGCAGCCGCTCCAGCGCGGTCTCCAGATGGTGGATGTCCGACGCGCGCAGGTGGACGATCGCGTCGGCCGCGCCGGACACCGTGTACGCCGCGACGACCTCCGGCAACGGCTCCAGCCTGGCGCGGATCCGGGCCGGGGTGATGTTGCCGTTGCAGGTCATCTCGACGAACGCCTCGGTGCCCCAGCCCAGTGCCTCGGGATCCACGACCGCGGTGAAGCCGCGCAGGACCCCGGTTTCGAGCAGCCTGTCGACCCGTCGCTTCACCGCGGGCGCGGACAGACCGACGACTTTGCCGATGTCGGCGTAGCTGGACCTCGCATTGGCCATCAGGCATGAAACGATTCGCTGGTCGATGGTGTTCACACGCAATGTTTAGCAGGTATATGCGCAGCGAACAGCGATTGATTGCGGAATTAGGTGAGCCTTACCCTTCGGGTATGCCGGAACTGGAGCAGCAGCCCCGTGTACCCACGACGCGCCGCTACCTCATGTGCCCGCCGCGGTACTTCGCGGTGGATTACGTCATCAACCCCTGGATGGACCCATCCGTCCCGGTCAGCGTCGACACCGCGATGGCGCAATGGACCGAACTCCGTGACACCTACCGACGCCTCGGCCACACCGTCGAGGAGATCGACGCGCAGCCCGGCCTGCCCGACATGGTGTTCGCCGCGAACTCCGGCACCGTCGTCGACGGCCGCGTCCTCGGCTCGCGGTTCCGCGCCCCGCAGCGCACCGCCGAGGCCGAGCACTTCCGCCGCTGGTTCGTCGAGCACGGCTACCGCGACATCACCATGCCGGAGAAGATCAACGAGGCCGAAGGCGACTTCGCCTGGACCGGCAAGATCCTGCTCGCCGGCACCGGCTTCCGGACCGACCCGGCCGCGCACGCCGAAGCGCAGGAGGTCCTCGGTGTCCCGGTCGTCTCGCTGCGGCTGATCGACCCGAGCTACTACCACCTCGACACCGCGCTGTTCGTGCTCGCCGAGGCCACCGACACCACGACCGCCCAGATCGCCTACTACCCGGAAGCGTTCTCGGCCGGGTCGCGGAAGGTGCTGGAGCGGATGTTCCCGGACGCGGTAATCGCGGACCGGGCCGACGCGGAGTGCTTCGGGCTCAACGGGGTGTCCGACGGCCGCAACGTCGTCCTGCCGGTCGAGGCGACCGGATTGGCGGCGCGGCTGACCGAACGCGGCTACGAGGTCGTCTTCCTGGACATCTCCGAGCTTCGGAAGGCGGGCGGCGGCCCGAAGTGCTGCACCCTGGAGATCCGCAAGTAATCCATTCGTGGACACCTTGCGGGATCATGTAACTACTCCGTTCGCCAACTCGATTAATCGGGAAATACAGTCGGTCCCGAATGAGGCGCGGATGGTGATCCTGGCGATAGGCGGCGTGGGCAGGCCCGTGCGCGCGCTGGATCCAGGCGAAAACGAAACATGGGTGACCGTCGAGCAGTTCGAGCGAGTGCTCGACACGGTGGCCGGACGGGAAGACGTCGGGCTCACCTTCGACGACGGCAACTCCTCCGACGTCGAGATCGCGCTCCCCAGACTGGTGGAGCGCGATCTCACGGCGGAGTTCTTCCCGCTGGCCGGTCGCATCGGTCAGCGGGGCTTCCTCGACGCCGACGGCCTTCGCAAGCTGGTCGACGCGGGGATGTCGATCGGCTCGCACGGCTGGGAACATCGCGACTGGCGGCGGCTCGACGGCAGGCACGCCCGGCGCGAACTCGAAACCGCGCCGAAACTGCTCGCCGACCTGAGCGGGGAACCCGTGCGCGCGTACGCGCCGCCGTTCGGCGCCTACGACCGGCGGGTGCTCAGCAGGCTCCGGCGTTCCGGCGCGACGAGGGTCTACACGACCGAAGGCGGCGCGGCGTCGCGCGACGGCTGGCTGCGGCCGCGGGTCGAGGTCCGGCACGACGTCGACCAGGAGTGGCTCGACAGCGTGCTCGCTGAACGAGACGGCCTGTACCACCGAGCGGGACGGGCCATCGCGCGAGTCGCCAGGCTTGCCCGCTTTTGACCGGTTTTCGTTGCATAGTGGGAAAACAACATCCCGCAGACCCTTGAGTCGAATCGCGCACGGCGGCATCCTGAGCATCCTCGGTAAAGAAGTCTTATTAACTAAGGGGTGCTCGGTATGCGGAAACTACTGCTGTTCTCGACCATGGTGGCGGCCGCGGGACTGGCCCCCGCGGCGACGGCCGTGGCCGCCCCCTCGGTGCAGGCGGCCCCGACCGCCCAGCAGTTGCTGGCGAAGACCACCGCCTGCAAGCAGATCTCGAACGGCAAGTACAAGACCGACGACGAGACCGGCCGCACCATCGCGGTCTGCGACGCGGGTGGCGCCGTGTTCTGGAAGGCCGACATGGACGTCGACTGCGACGGGCAGCCGACCGCGCGGTGCAACAAGACCACCGACCCGTGGTTCCAGGACGGCACCGCGTACCCGCGCTCCGACGGCAAGGCGCTGATCGCCGACCAGACGCCCTACATCGTCGTGCCGAGCATCAGCAGCACGTGGAACTTCGAGAAGTCCGGCCTCAAGGGCGCCGGCTCGTGCGCGGTGATCTACAACAACAAGGTGCTCTACACCGTCATCGGCGACACCGGCCCGAAGGACATCATCGGCGAGGCGTCCTACGCGACCGCGAAATCCTTGGGCATCAACCCGGACCCGAAGAACGGCGGCGTCGACTCGGGCGTGACGTACATCTGCTTCAAGAACTCGAAGGTGTCGCCGACCGAGGACCACGGGAAGGCGACCTCCGTGGGGCAGGGGCTCGCGGCGAAGTTCGTTCAGGGGTAACGGAAAACCCGGTCTCCCGAGCGTCAGCGCGGTTCCAGCTGCACCCACCACTCCCAGCCGTACGGCGGTGCGACGTGGTGGACGGTCGAGTCGTCGACCGCCTTCCAGGGGCCGACGACCCGGAACTCGTATTCGCCGGCGGCGACATTGGGGAAGGTCACGTATCCCTTGGCGTCGGTCTTGGCGAGCGAAACCAGCTTGTTGTCCTTTGTGGACAACGTGACGGTGGTGTTCGGCAGGCCTTCACCGTCGTCCGGCTGGTAGTTGCGGTTCTTGTCGACCCAGGCCAGCCCTCGGGAATCGGCTCGCTTGCCGGGTACCTTGGCTTCGGCCGACACCCACGGGCCGCGCAGGTAGGTCTTGCCGTTGAAGTTGCAGTCGAGGACGGTCTTGCCGAAGTATTGCGCCTTCTCGGGCACTTGGCCGGTCAGGGTGAGGACCAGTCGCCCTCCCGCGGCCAGCGCGCCCGCCTGTGCGGGACCGAAGGAACCCCACTGCTCCTGCGGGATCTTCAGGTCGATATCAGTGCCGTGCGGGTCTCTGCAGGTCGCGTAGAGGCCGGAAAGCGGGGACGCGCCGCTGTTCGTGAGAGTGACCGTCACCTTGGCGGTCTCTCCGGGCGCATAGTGCGCCTTGTCGAATTCGATCTTCGCCGAAAGGTCCTTTTCGAGCGGCTGCCTGCCTTGGACGCTCAGGTTCTGGTACTTGCCGCTGCCGTCCAAGCGCATCAGATCGCCCTCCGGGAACAGCCAGCCGTCAGGGTCGTTCCTGAAGTACAGCACCCGAGTGGCGCCGACCGGGACCGCGTCGAAGGAGAACCGTCCCGCGGAATCCGTGACCACCGACAGTGGCTGCGGCAGCCCGGGGCCGCCCACCAGTGCCGTGAGCCCGGCCAGTTCCTCGCCGGGGGTATGCAGGCCGTCGCGGTTCTTGTCTCCGTAGACCTGCCCGGCGACACGTTCGGTCGTCTCCGGCGGAATCGGGTTCACCGGGACGTCGGTGCTGTTGTCCGAGTAGTCGGTGTCGGCCGGGGCGCTCAAGTCGATCCTCACCACGGGGTTGCCCGCCTCGGCGCCCCAGATCCGGCCGGTCACTCGATAGGTCCGGCTCTCGCCCGCCTCGAAGGACGCTCCGGAGCCGTTCGTGTCCAGGTCGCCCCACGTGTTCAAGTCGAAGCCGTAGTAGGGGCCGGAATAGGTACTTCCCGTGGCTTTGACGTCGGTCGCCCTGGCATCGCCGATGTTGGTGATCTTGAGGTCGATCGGGATGTTGTCCTCGCGGAGCCAGAGCCCTTCCGGTACGGCCGCCGTGATCTTGAGGTTCGGGCCGGGCTCGGCGTACGCGGGTACCGCGGCCATCGCTCCGGTGAGGGTGAGGGCCAAGGTCAGCGCGCTGACGGCGCGGACGGACCGGCAGGGCAGGGTTCTGCGCATCGATGTTCCCCCAGGTGCTCGTCGTTGACGGAACGAACCTAAGAGCCGCGTCGTCCGATTGACCAGTACGGAACATTCCGGCGTTACCGGAGGGCAACCGCGAGGGCGTTCCGGGCGTGTACAGGAGATCGAGACGAAACCCTTATGCGCGTCCTGTAGCGTTTCGCACCCTTCGAGCGATGAGTAATTCCCTTGCCGCACAGGCATTCCGCCAAAAGCAGGCGAACCGTGGACACCGGTAACGAACCCGGTCCTCCTGCCGACCAACGGTCAGCGGAATGCGGCTGGAGGAATTCGTCATGAAGATCAGTGTCTTCGGGCTCGGTTACGTCGGTTGCGTGTCGGCGGCGTGCCTGGCCGGGCGTGGGCACGAGGTCGTCGGGGTCGACGTGAACCCGGTGAAGATCGACCTCGTCTCCAGCGGCAAGGCGCCGGTGGTCGAGGAGCGGATCGGGGAACTGACCGCGGAAGTGGTCGCCCAAGGCAGACTGAGAGCGACCACCGACGTAAGACAGGCGATCGCGGACAGCGAAGTCTCCCTCATCTGCGTCGGTACCCCCTCCGCTCTCAACGGCAGCCTGTCGACGGCGTTCCTGGAGCGCGTGGCCGAGGAAATCGGCGAAGCGCTCAAGGCAAAAACACAGCGGCACACCGTCGTCTTCCGCAGCACCATGCTCCCGGGCACCTGTCTGGACCTGCTCGTCCCCATCCTCGAAAAGTCGTCCGGTCTCACCGCCGGTGTCGATTTCGGGGTCGCGGTGAACCCCGAGTTCCTGCGCGAGGGGAGCAGCGTCAAGGACTTCTTCGACCCGCCCAAGACCGTCATCGGCGAGCTCGACGCGGCCAGCGGTGACGTCGTCGCGGCGCTGTACGAAGGGCTTCCCGGCGAGGTCTTCCGCGTCGCGATCCCGGTGGCCGAGATGACGAAGTACGCCGACAACTCCTTCCACGGGCTCAAGATCGGCTTCGCGAACGAGCTCGGCTCCATCTGCCGCGCGCTGGGGCTCGACTCGCATCAGGTGATGGACGTCTTCCTCGCCGACCGCAAGCTCAACATCAGTCCCGCCTACCTCCGCCCCGGGTTCGCTTTCGGCGGCTCGTGCCTCCCCAAGGATCTGCGTGGCCTGGTCTACGCCGCGCACCGCGCGGACGTCGCCGTCCCGATCCTGTCGCACGTGCTGCCCTCGAACGACGAACACCTCCAGCGCGCCTTCGACCTGGTCGCGCGCACCGGCAAACGCAAGGTCGGGCTGTTCGGCCTGTCCTTCAAACCCGGCACCGACGACCTCCGCGAGAGCCCGCTCGTCGAGCTGGCGGAGCGGCTGCTCGGCAAGGGGTACGACCTCCGCATCTACGACGCCAACGTCAGCCTTTCGCGGCTGATGGGCGCGAACCGCGAGTACATCGAGGGCAGGTTGCCGCATCTCGGCCAGCTGCTGGCCGGTTCCATCGGCGAGGTCGTCGACCACGCCGAGGTCTGCCTCATCGGCTGCACCGACCCGGAGGTCCTCGCGGCGCTCCCGGCGGGCGGCGGCCACACCATCGTCGATCTCGTCCGTGTACCCGACGCCGACCGGCGCCGGACTGAAGAGGGATATGTCGGCCTTGCCTGGTAAAGCTCTCATCCTCGTCGAGAACCTTTCCGTCCCCTTCGATCGCCGCGTCTGGCAGGAGTGCCAGACACTCCGTGACGCGGGCTGGGAAGTCCACGTCATCTGTCCACAAGGGACGAAGCGGGACACCGAAGCCGAAGTCACCATCGACGGCGTCCACATCCTGCGGTACCCGCTGAAGGCCGCCACCGGTGGCCCGGCCGGGTACGTCCAGGAGTACGGCTCCGCGCTGTGGCACACGCTCCGGCTCGCCCGCAAGGTCGGCCGGGTGGACGTCGTGCACGCCTGCAACCCGCCGGATCTGCTGTTCCTGGTCGCGCTGTACCTCAAGCGCCAGGGCGCGAAGTTCATCTTCGACCAGCACGACCTGTGTCCCGAGCTGTACCTTTCGCGGTTCGACCGCGGCGAGGACTTCCTGTACCGCGCGGTCTGCGCGCTGGAGCGCCGCACCTACAAGACGGCCGACGTCGTCATCGCGACCAACGAGAGCTACAAGGACGTCGCCGTGAAGCGCGGCGGCAAGTCGCCGGAAGACGTCTTCGTCGTGCGAAGCGCGCCTGTGGTCGAGCGGTTCCACATGGTCCCGGTCGAGCCCGAGCTGAAGAAGGGCAAGCCGCATCTGCTCGCGTACCTCGGCGTGATGGGCCCGCAGGACGGCGTCGACTACGCCTTGCGAGCGCTCG
The DNA here is from genome assembly GCF_046549005.1 of Amycolatopsis sp. lyj-108. Classification (NCBI taxonomy): domain Bacteria; kingdom Bacillati; phylum Actinomycetota; class Actinomycetes; order Pseudonocardiales; family Pseudonocardiaceae; genus Amycolatopsis; species Amycolatopsis sp. lyj-108. The sequence goes on from NZ_JAJPWQ010000002.1 coordinate 454,354, forward strand.
CGTCGCTGCGTGACGTCGTCGGCCGCACCGACTGGCACGCCGTGTTCATCGGTTCCGGTGACGCCTTCGACGCCATGGTGGCGTTGTCGAAGGAACTGAAGCTCGACGACCAGGTCGAGTTCACCGGCCGGATCCCCGACGAAGACCTGCTGCGTTATCTGTCCGCGGCCGACGTCTGCCTTTCGCCGGACCCCCTCAATCCGCTCAACGACGTGTCGACCATGAACAAGATCATGGAGTACATGGCGATGAGCCGTCCCATCGTCTCGTTCGAGCTCCGGGAGGCCCGGGTTTCGGCCGGGGAGGCCGCGCTGTACGCGCCGGCGAACGACGAGCCGGAGTTCGCGAAGCTGATCGCGCATCTGCTCGACTCGCCGGAGCAGCGGGCCGCGATGGGTGAGCTGGGGCGGGCGCGCGTCGCCGGTCCGCTTTCTTGGGAGAACTCCCAGAAAGCCCTGCTCTCGGCCTACGAGGCCGCGATCCGTTGATCGACTTCCCGGTCGCGTTTTGAACAAGACTGGGGCGATTCTGTAACCAACGCCGTGGTCGGTCCGACGGGATTCATGCCACACCCAACCGCGCCGATGGGAGATCCCGGCTTTGAGTGACGACACGGTGCGCCTGTCCATGATCGGACAGGTTCTGCGCGGGAGGTGGCGGACCCTGGTGGTCCTCGCCCTCCTCGGCGCCTTGGTCGGCGCGGGATCGTCGGTGATCCTTTCCCCCGGCTACCGGACCACCTCCAGCGTGCTGCTGCAGGGCCCGCGTGAGGCGGACGAACTGCTCACCCAGGCCGAGGTGGCGACCAGTTCGGTCGTGCTCGACCGGGCCGCCGCCGGGCTCGGGGACGGCGAGACCGGCGCCGACCTGCGGGACAAGGTGACCACGTCGGTCGCGCAGGGCAATGTCATCACCATCGAGGCCATCGGTGACACCGCCGAACAGACGCAGCGGCTCGCGGACCAGCTCGCCCAGGAGTTCGTGAAGTACTCCACGCAGATCATCGCCGGTTCCGGCGACGCCGCCGTGCAGCTGGCGCAGGAGCGCCGCGAGACGCTGCGGCAGCAGGTCGCGCAGACCAACCAGCGGATCAGTGAACTTTCGGCGAAGGTCAACGACGGCAAGACGACCGTGGAGAGCGTCCAGCTCCGCACCGAACTGCAAGGGCTGCGCTCGACGATCGAGTCGGCGATGTCCACGTTGAACGCCGCCGACACGGCGAGCGGTCTCGGCAACATGGTCGTGCTGGGTTCGGCCGAGCTGCCGTCTTCGGCGGCCGCACCCACCTTGCCGCAGCTCGCCATCGGCGGCGCGGCGTTGTTCTTCCTGATCGGCCTGCTCGGGCACCTTTTCATCGCCCGCACCGACCGGCGGTTGCGTGGCGAGGAGGAGATCGCCGCGGCGATCGGCGGCCCGGTGCTGGCCACCTTCGACGCCGTGGACCGGCGCCCGGCGGGAGCCACCCTGCGGGCCAAGATCCTCCGTGACGACCGGCCGTGGAACATCCCGCGGGTCGACGTCTTCGCCGACGAGATCGACGCCGACATCCAGTACCGGCGCCTGGTTTCGCGGCTCCCGCACCGGCGGCTGCTCGTCCTCGCCGCGGACGGTGACCACGCCGGGCAGGCGGCCGCCGGGCGGATCACCCGTCTCGCCGGCCGGTGGTTCGCGCCGGTGACGGTGTCCCCGGCGCGGCCCGTCCTCGAAGACGCCGACGCCGAGGGCGTCCTCGTCGTGACGAGCCTCGGCTCCCGGTCCGCTTGGGAGCTGGTCGGGATCGCCGAAGCCGTCGCCGACGCCGGCCTCACCGTGGTGGGCACCGTGCTGCTCCGCCCCGTCTCCCCGACCCGAACCCGGCCCGGCGCGCCCACCCCCGCCGACCACGAAGCACTGGCAGGTACCGCGTGACCAGCGCCGAAAAAGCGAAGTCCGAACCGCTCATCGACCTGCAGCGGCTGGTCGTCTCGGTGCGGAGACGGCGTCGCCTGTGGACGTCCATGGCCCTGCTGGGCCTGATCCTCGGCGGGCTGGTCGCGGTGTTCCTGCCGTCGCCGCCCACCGCCGTCGCGCAGATCCTGGTCGTCCACCCCGACGACTCGCCGACCGACAGCGGAACACTGATGCGGACCGACGTCGCCGTGCTCCAGACGACGAAGACCGCCACCGAGGCACTCAAGAAGCTGAACAGCACCCAGGCGCCGGAGGAGTTCCTCAAGGACTACGAGGGGCTGGGCCTGACGAACAACGTCCTCCAGCTGACGGTCAAGGGCAAGACCAACGAGGAGGCCGTGGCCCGCGCGCAGGCGATCTCCGATTCCTTCATCACCGAGTACATCTCGCGCAACCAGGCGGCCGCGGCGGCCGAGCAGAAGGCCCTGCTCGACCAGCGCAACCAGGCACAGAACGAACTCGGCTCCATCGAGTCGGCGATCGTGGCCGAGGAAGCCAAGAACCGCAACGCCAACCCCGCGCAGCTGGAACGGCTGTACTCGCGCCGCGCGGAGCTGACGTCCAAGATCTCGGACTACGACGGCCGCGCGCAGGAGGCGGGCATCGGCACGCCGAAGGTCGCCGCCGGGACGCAGATCGTCGACGCGCCGCGGATCCTGCCGCAGTCCTTCCTCAAGACGCTCGCCACCGACGCCGGGATCGGCTTCGCGCTCGGGCTGCTCGCCGGGCTGGGGCTCGCTGCCGTCACGAGCGTGGTGAAGGACCGGCCGGTGCTGCGCCGCGAGATCTCGCAGCACCTCGGCGCTTCCGTGATCGCGCAACTGCCCAAGCCGCCGCGTTTCCTGCGACGCTCGCGTGCGGTGACCAGCCGGCGGCGGGTCGCGACGACGCTGGTCCGTGCGGTCCGGCACGAGGGCGGTTCGGTGTCCTTGCTCGACCTCGGTGCCCGGCAGATCACCGCCGCGCTCGCCGTCGACATGGCGCGCGAGCTGGCGGAGAAGGGGACGGCGTCGCTCGTCGACGACCTGCCGAAGACGAATCTCCGGGAGCTGGCAGGCCAAGGCCCGATCCAGGTGCTTGATCGCGGAGACACGCCGCCCGCGGCCGGGGAACGCCGGATCGGCGTCGGTTCGGTTGAGCCCGGGACGTCGTGGACCGACCTCGAAGTCCTCGGTGAGGAGACGATCCTCGTCGTCCGCACCGGGCACGCGAACACCGAATGGCTGCACACCGTCGCCCGCCAGCTGGCCGACCGGCACATCCCGATCATCGGGGTCGTCGTGGTGGATCCGGATCCGCGCGACCACACCGACGGGACGCTGTGGGACGGCCTGCACACGGCGTTGCGCGGGCGGGCGGCCCGGTCCATGCCGAAGCCGGTGGAGATGTTCCCGAAGAAGAACGGGCATCCGACGCCGTACAAACGCGCCAAGGAACTCGGCAACGCCGATCAGCCGACCAAACGATTCGCGCCGGTTTCACCGGACAACGCCGAAGCGCTTTAGGGAGCGAAAGCAGATGTGCGGCATCGCAGGGGCCTACTTCTGGCCGGACGGGGGCCCGCTCACCGATCGGCTCACCAAGACCCTCGCCCATCGCGGGCCGGACGGTTCCGGCCGGTACGACCACGGGGAAGTCCACTTAGGACACCGAAGGCTGTCGATCGTCGACCTGACCGAGACCGGCGCGCAGCCGATGGTCTCCGGCGGGCTCGCGCTGACCTACAACGGCGAGCTGTACAACGCGCCGGAGCTGCGGAAAGAGCTCGAAGCCGCCGGGGTGCGGTTCCGGGGGACGTCCGATACCGAGGTCCTGCTGGAGGCGTGGCGCAAGTGGGGCACCGACGGCCTGCACCGGCTTCGCGGCATGTTCGCTTTCGGTGTCTTCGACGAGCGCACCGGCGCCTTGACCCTGGTGCGGGACCAGCTGGGCATCAAACCGCTGTTCCTGGTGCGCCGCGGCAAGGGTGTCACGTTCGCCTCGGAGCTGAAGGCGCTGGCCGCCGAACTCGGCGGTTCCCTGACCGTCGACGACACCGCGCTCGTCGCCTCCTTGCTCTACTACTGGGTTCCGGACGGCCGCTGCGCGTTCCGCGAGGCCGAGAAGCTGCCGCCGGGCAGCTGGGCGCGGTTCCGGCCGAACGGCGACGTCGAACGCGGCACCTTCTGGTCGCTGCGCCAGGTCGCCGAGGAAGGTGCCGCGTACGAGGGCGAGTTCGACCTCAACGACGTCATCGAGGACTCCACACGCAAGCACCTGATGGCCGACGTGCCGGTCGCGACATTCCTCTCCGGCGGGCTCGACTCCAGTTACCTGACCGCGATCGCCGCCCGTGAACAGCCGGGGATCTCCGCGTACACCATCGGCTTCCGGGCCGAGGACGCGAAGTTCGAGGCGATGCCGGACGACCTGATGTACGCGAAGAAGGTCGCCGCGAAGTTCGGCGTCGACCTGCACGAGATCGAGATCGCGCCGCAGGTGCTCGATCTGCTGCCGCGGATGACGTACCACCTCGACGAGCCGATCGGCGATCCGGCGGCGATCAACAGCTACCTGATCTGCACCGCCGCCCGTGAGGCCGGGGTCAAGGTGATGCTGTCCGGCATGGGTGCCGACGAGCTGTTCGCCGGGTATCGCAAGCATCTCGCGAACAAGATCGCCGTGCGGTACCAACGGGTTCCCGGTCTCGTGCGGCGTCCGGTGGAGTCCCTCGTGGACAGACTGCCGGTGGCGACGTCGAAGCGCGGATTCCGTTCGGTGCGGTTCGCCAAGCGGTTCCTCTCGTTTGCGGAACTGCCGGAGGAGACCGCGTTCCGGCGCAGCTACACGATGTACGACCAGGCCGAGCTCGTCGCGCTGCTGAACCCGGACCTCGCGGGCGCGGTGGACGACGTGATCACCGAACACGCGGACACCTATCACGACAACACGCTGACCGACTTCGTGAACCGCATGTGCCTCGCCGATTCGCGGCTGTTCCTGCCCGGGCTCAACCTCGCCTACACCGACCGGTCCAGCATGGCCGCGTCCACCGAGGTGCGGACGCCGTTCGTCGACATCGAAGTCGTGAAGGCCGCGTTCCGGATCCCCGGCGACAAGAAGATCGTGAAGCGCCAAGGAAAGATGGCACTGAAGGAAGCGGCGCTCTCGATTCTTCCCGCCGAGATCGTGCACCGGCCGAAGGGCCTGTTCAGCGCACCACTGCGGGCTTGGATGAGCCGCGACCTCGCGCCACTGGTGCGCGAGGTGACGAACGAAGGCGAATTGGTGAAGGCTGGATTCCTCCAGCGTGAGGCCCTGCAACGGCTCGTCGACGAAGACGCGTCCGGGCAGCAGGACCGGTCCAAGCACCTCTGGCACATCTTGACCCTCGAGTACTGGTATCGCGGTGCCATTTCCGCCCGGTCCGGTGGGTCATGAGTGGCGATTTATGGCCAAGACGTGTCGCGAAAGCCACTTTCGGGACGCCTGGTGTCCCGAAAGTCCCCTTCACAACACCCGACACCTTTGCCTTGCCCCCGAAACGCCACTCACGAACACCTGTACCGACGCGGTACCGCAGCCGCCACACCACTTGCCTTATCCATCACTAGGAGCGACGTGAAGCAGGTAGTGCAGAACTACAAGAGCGGGGAGCTCGCGCTCCTCGACGTCGAAGTGCCCGCGTGCAAACCGGGGGGTGTGCTGGTCCGCACCGCCTATTCGCTGATCTCCACCGGCACCGAGATGATGAAGGTGTCCGAGGCGAGCCTTTCCCTGGTGGGCAAGGCGAAGGCGCGGCCGGATCAGGTCGCGAAGGTGATGCAGAGCGTCGCGACGAACGGGCTGAGCGCGACCTACCGCAAGGCGATGAACAAACTCGACTCGTACACGCCGCTCGGGTACTCGCTGTGCGGCGTGGTCGAGGAGGTCGGCCCGGGCATCGACGACGTCGCCGTCGGGGATCTCGTGGCGTGCGCCGGAAACGAGCACGCGCTGCACGCGGAACTGAACTGGGTGCCCAAGAACCTCTACTCCAAGGTGCCGGACGGTGTCGACCCGCGGCACGCCGCGTTCGGCACGGTCGGCGCGATCGCGATGCAGGGCGTCCGCCAGGGTGAACCGCAGATCGGCGACATCGCGCTGGTCATCGGCCTCGGCCTGATCGGCCAGCTGGTCGTGCAGCTGCTGGTCGCCTCCGGGGTCCGTGTGGTCGGCGTCGACCCGGATCCGGCGCGGTGCGCGATCGCCGAACAGCTCGGCGCGCTCAAATGCGGCGACCCGGGCTCCGGCGTCGTCGACACCGCGGTCGCGGAGCTCAGCTCCGGGCACGGCGTCGACCAGGTGTACCTCGCCGCGGGCGGCAGCACGAACGAGCCGGTGGAGCTGGCCGCGAAGCTGAGCCGCGACCGCGGCCGGGTGATCGACATCGGCAAGTGCTCGCTGAACCTGCCGTGGAACGCCTACTACGAAAAGGAACTCGACGTCCGGTTCTCCCGCTCGTACGGCCCCGGCCGCTACGACCCGGAATACGAACTAGAGGGCCGCGACTACCCGATCGGCCAGGTCCGCTGGACCGAGCGCCGCAACCTGGAATGCGTCGTCGACCTGATGGGCCGCGGCCGTCTCGACGTCGAGCCGCTGATCTCGCACGTCTCGGATTTCTCCGACGCCGTCGAGACGTACCGGAAACTGAACGAGGGCGAGCTCAAGGCCGTCGCCGTGCTGTTCGAGTACGACAAGCGTCCGGCGGGCCCGGCCGAGCAGGCCGTCACGGCGGTTTCCGTGCCGAAGCCGTCGGCGGTGCGCGCGGCGCCGAAGCCCGGCGGCGTGCGGATCGGGTTCATCGGCGCGGGCAACTACGCGTCTTCCATGCTCCTGCCGCATCTCGCGGAGATGGAGAACGTCGATCTCGCCGAGGTCGTCACCACCTCGGCGCTCTCGGGCGCGAACGCCAAACGCAAGTTCGGTTTCGGCCGTGCCACCACCGATCTCGACACCATGCTCGAAGACTCCTCGATCGACGCCGTGTTCATCGTGACCCGGCACAGCTCGCACGCCGAGCTGACCCGGCGCGCGCTGCTCGCGGGCAAGGCCGTCTTCGTCGAGAAGCCGCTCGCCCTGTCCGAAAAGGAGCTTGAGATCGTGCTCGGCGCGATCGAGGAGTCCGGCAACGACCGGCTGCAGGTCGGCTTCAACCGCCGGTTCGCCCCGCTGCTGAACGAGTCGGTGCTCCACTTCGGACCGCGGATCGGCCCGGCTTCCGTGCGGTACCTGGTCAACGCCGGGCAGCTCGACGCGAACAGCTGGTACAACCAGGCCGACAGCGAGGGCTCGCGGTTCGCCGGCGAGGGCGGGCACTTCATCGACACGGTCAGCTGGCTGCTCGGCGCCGACCCGGTCTCCGTGTACGCCACCGCGACGCCCGGCCACCAGGACCTGCAGATCCTGCTGCGCTACCCGGACGGCTCGACCGCGTCGATCGCGTACACCACGAGCGGTGCGGCGTCGTTCCCCAAGGAGACGATCGACGTCACCACCGACGGCAAGGTGCTGAAGTTCGACGACTTCGCGCGCGCGTCGGTGTTCGGCCGCAAGAAGTGGGCCAGCTCGCGGATCCCCAAGGGCCGCGACAAGGGCCAGGCCGCCGAACTCGAAGCGTTCGTCAACGCGCTGACCACCGGCGTCGCGATGCCGGTGTCCGTCGACTCGCTCGTCGCGACGACGTTGGCCACGCTCGCGGTCAACCGCAGCCTGGAGACCGGGGCACCGGTGCGGATCGGACTCGGCTGATGGATCCCTCCTGGTACCTGCGGAGACTGTCGCGGATGGGGCCCGCCGAGATCGCGGGCCGCGTCACCGACGTCGTGCGCAAACGCCAGTGGCGCGGTGTCGCGAGCGAGCAGGCGACGTGGCTGCCGGACCGGCGATTCGCTTCGGTGCCCGGCGACGAGGTCCTCGCCGCCGTCTCCGGTGAGGCGGTGAAGGATCTGCTCGTCAAGGCGGACAGGCTGATGGACGGGCGCGCCGAGTACTTCGGCGTCGAGCGGGACGACCTCGTCGACCCGGACTGGTCGTACGACCCGAAGACCGGTCGCCGCGCACCGTCCGATGTGTACTCCTTCGACATCCAGTATCGGAGCGAGGACGCGGTCGGCGACATCAAGCAGATCTGGGAGCCGTCGCGGCACCAGCACCTCACCGTGCTGGCCGCGGCGTATGCCCTGACCGGCGAGGATCGGTACGCCGAACGCGTGGCCGCGCACCTGAAGTCCTGGTGGGCGGCCAACCCGCCGATGCGCGGGGTGCACTGGGTCAGCGGCATCGAACTCGGCATCCGGCTGCTGTCGTGGGTGTGGGTCCGGCGGCTGCTCGACGGCTGGGCACAGGCGCCGGCGCTGTTCGACGACAACCCGGTGGCGCTCAACCAGATCTGGCACCACCAGCGCTGGCTGGCCGCGTTCCCGAGCCGCGGATCGTCGGCGAACAACCACGTGATCGCCGAGGACGCCGGACAGCTCGCCGCCGCCTGCGCGTTCGCCTGGTTCCCCGAATCCGCCCAGTGGCGGGACACGGCGCTGGCCTCGCTGGACAAGATGTTGCGGCACAACACCTTCGAGTCCGGTCTCAACCGCGAGCTCGCCACCGAGTACCACGGGCTCGTCCTGGAGCTGGGGCTCGCCGGGGCGCTGGAGGCGAAGGCCGCCGGTGTCGCGGTTCCGGAGTCGACCTGGCTCGTGCTGCTGCGGATGACCGACGCCCTGGCGTCCATAGTGGACAATCGACTGCGGCCGCCACGGCAGGGTGACGCCGACGACGGCTTCGGGCTGATCGTCGACGGCGACGAGACGAGCCGCTGGGCATCGCTCATCGACACCGGATCTGTCCTTTTCGGACGGTTGGACTGGTGGCCGGAGACGCCGGGTGGCGACGTCCGCACGCCGCTCTTCTCCGCGCTGGCCAAGGACATCCCGGTCCGTTCGCGGCGTCCGGTGCGGCGGCGGGACGACTTCGCCGACGCCGGGATGACCATCCTGCGCGACGGAAGGATCTGGTGCCGCTGCGACGGCGGGCCGCACGGCTTCCTGTCCATCGCCGCGCACGCGCACGCGGACGCGCTTTCGGTGGAGGTCCGGCACGACGGCGTCGACATCCTCGCCGACCCCGGAACCTACTGCTACCACGGCGAACCGAAGTGGCGGTCGTACTTCCGGTCCACGGCGGGGCACAACACGCTCGAACTCTCCCGCGCCGACCAGTCCGTCTCCGGCGGGCCGTTCCTGTGGACGAAACACGCCGTCACCACCGTGATCGCGGCGGGAACGCCGTCGCGCTGGAGCGCGGAACACGACGGCTACGCGCCGTCCGTCCACCGGCGTTCGGTGGAGCTGGAAGGTATGGACGGCACAGTGCTCAGGATCCTCGACGAGGTTCGCGGTGGCGAGGCACAGCACTGCCGTCTTGCTTTTCACCTCGGCCCGCTGGTCGAGGTCTCGCTTTCCGGCGGGACGGCGACGCTGTCCTGGACGGTCGACGGCGAGGCCCGGACGGCTTCGTTCGAGCTGCCGCCGGAACTGGACTGGTCGGCGCATCGCGGCGAGACCACCCCGCCGATGGGCTGGTACTCGGCAGGGTTCGGCCGTCGCGAGCCGTCATGGACCCTGCTGGGCAGCGGAACCGTCGCCGACGGAGCCACGTTCACCAGCGTGCTCACCTTCGAACCAGGTAACGAGGATCCCCCATTGTGATCGCACGACCGCATCGCCTCCGCCGGGCAGCGCTTCTGGTGCTGCTCGGTTCGCTGACGTTCACCGCCTGCACCACCCCTGCCGACGAGCCTGGACCGGATCCGGCCCAGCTGCCGTCCGGTGCGGTCGCGAAGGTGTGCGACAAGCTGCCGGAGGGTCCGGCGGAAGCGCCGGCAGGGGCGGTGAAGATCGACCCGGCGGTGGCGGGCGACCTCGCGGCGAAGACGCGGTCGAGTCCGGCCGGGACGACGTTCTGGCTGGCACCGGGGACGCACAAGCTCGGCGACGACCGCTACGACCAGGTCAATCCGAAGCCGGGGAACGTCTACGTGGGTGGTCCGAAGGCCGTCCTCGACGGCCGGAAGATCAACCAGTACGCCTTCGCGGGTGACGCCGCCGACGTCAAGATCCAGTACCTGACCGTGCAGGGCTTCGCCGCGCCGCACGACGAAGGCGTGGTCAACCACGATTCGGCCGACGGATGGGTCATCGAGCACAGCGCCGTCCAGGACAACGACGGCGCGGCGCTGATGGCGGGCGCGCGGCAGCAGGTCCGGGGCAACTGCCTGCGGCGCAACGGGCAGTACGGGATGAACGCCTACGCGCAGGACAGCGGCATCACCGGTCTCGTCGTCGAGGGCAACGAGATCACCGGCAACAACACCGGCGACTGGGAAAGCAAGATCGACGGCTGCGGCTGCTCCGGCGGGATCAAGTTCTGGGAGGTCGACGGCGCCGACATCGTCGGCAACTGGGTGCACGACAACCGCGGCGTCGGGCTGTGGGCCGACACGAACAACAACGACTTCCGCATCGCGGGCAACGTCATCGAGAACAACGACGGCGCCGCGCTGATGTACGAGACCAGCTACAACGCCGTGATCAGCGGAAACACCATCCGCCGCAACAACTGGGTGGACGGCAAGCGCTACATCGACCGCGGCGACAGCTTCCCGGTGGCGTCGATCTACGTGTCCGAATCCGGCGGCGAACCGAGGGTGAAGGCGCGCACGGACAAACTGGAGATCTCCGGGAACACGTTCGAGAACAACTGGAACGGCGTCACCCTGTGGGAGAACTCCGACCGGTTCTGCAACAGCCCGGCCAACACGTCGTCCGGCTCCTGCACGCGGCTGGTGCCCGAGCAGGCGAAATGCGCGCAGCCCGGGATCGCGGGCGGGCCGCTGAACGCCGACTGCCGCTGGAAGACCCAGCGCGTCGAGATCCACCACAACCGGTTCGTGCTCGACCCGGCCGTCGCCGGCTGCGAGGAGAGCTGCGCGCGGATGGCGATGCTCGCGAACTTCGGCACGTTCCCGGACTGGTCGCCGTACAAGGGCGAGGTCGTCCAGCACGCGATCACCTTCGCCCAGGGCAACCGGCTCTACGACAACACCTACTCCGGGCCGTGGAACTTCGTGGCGTTCGAGCCGAGCCGGGTGCTGGGCTTCGGCGAATGGCAGGGCGCGCCCTACAAGCAGGACCAGGGCAGCAAACTCACCCGTGCGGGAGGTGGCTGACATGCTCGAATCCGCGGTCCGGGCCGAACCGTCGATCCGCACGGGGATGCCCAAGGCGGTCGGCGTCGCCTGGACACTGCTGATCATCAACACCCTGGGCTCCACAGGGGCGAAGACGCTCCTCCCGTTGCCGCGATCGGTCAGCCAGCTGATCACCATGGGCGCGCTGGGCGCCGCGTTCGTGATCGCGCTCGCCCTGAACGCCCGGCTGCGGATCAGGCCGAGCGCGTATCTCTTCCTGCTCACCCTGCTGCTGGTGCTGAGCGTGGTCTCCAGCCTCACCCTGGAAGGTGGATTCGGCGCGCTGTTCCGCTGCTTCCGGTTCGCCCTCTTCCTGAGCACCCTGTGGCTGCTGACCCGCTGGTGGAACGGCGGTCTCGACCTCGTCCGCACGCATATCCGCGCCTACGCCGTGGTGCTGGTGACGGTGGTGATCGGGTTCGCCCTGAGCCCTGGCAACGCGATGCCGTTCGAGTACGGCGGACGGCTCACCGGAACGCTGTGGCCGCTGACCCCGCCGCAGGTCGGCCAGTACGCGGCCATCGTCATCGGGCTCACGGTGCTGTTGTGGCTCGGGGGGAAACTGGAGCGGAAGCACGCGCTGGTCGTCATCGTCCCGGCGTTCGGGATCCTGCTGCTGACCCACACCCGCACCGCGATGCTCGGCCTGGTGGCCGGGACCGTGGTGGCGCTGATGTCGCAGTGGATGTCCAGCGCCCGCGCCCGCAAGGTGTTCACCTGGCTCGTGTTCGGCGGCCTGTTCGCGGTGGTGGCCTTGGGCGGGTTGCTGCAGGCCTGGTTCCTGCGTGGCCAGTCCGAGGAGAACTTCTCCAGCCTCACCGGCCGCGCGAAGGTGTGGGACGCGCTGCTCGACGCGCCGCGCACGACACTCGAGTACCTGTTCGGCGTCGGGCTGACCGACAAGTCCTTCGACGGACTCCCGATCGACAGCAGCTGGTTCGCCGTCTACCACGAGCAGGGCTACGTCGGGATCGCGATCGTGGCCGCGTTCATGCTCGTGCTGGTCGTGGTCGCCGTGCTGCGGCCACCGTCCCCCGCCAGGGCGTGCGCGATCTTCCTGATCACGTACTGTCTTTCCGCCTCCTACACCGAGGCGGGCCTCGGCGACGCGTCGCCGTACCTGCTGCACCTGGCCCTGGCCGCGTCGCTGCTGGTGCGTGCGCCCGCCGAAGAACCCGATTTCGTCAAGGAGACGGCGTGAAGGTCCTCGTCATCCACAATCGGTACAGATCCGAGCAGCCGAGCGGTGAGAACACCGTCGTCGACCAGGAGACCGCGTTGCTGGCCGAAGCCGGGCACGAGGTCGGCCTGTTCGAGCGGCGCAGCGACGACATCGCGGAGATGTCGCTGCCGCGCAAGGCCGTCGTCCCGCTGCAGGTGCCGTGGAACCGGGCCGTGCGCGCGGAACTGGCGCGGCGCCTCGCCGACGACCGGCCGGACGTCGTCCACATCCACAACACGTTCCCGCTGCTTTCGCCGTCGGTGCTGGCCGCCTGCACCGAGGCGGGGGTCCCGACGGTCGCGACCGTGCACAACTACACGCTGATCTGCCCTCCCGGCACGCTGTACCGCGAGGGCTACATCTGCACCGATTGCGTGGGCCGCAAGCCGATTCCGGCGGTACGGCACGGGTGCTACCGCGGTTCCCCGCTGGCCACCGTGCCGATGGCGGCGAGCATGATGCTGAACCGCAATCGCTGGTGGTCCGGTGTCACGCGGTTCTTCTGCATCTCAAAGGCGCAGCGCGAGATCCTGATCGCCGCCGGGATGCCGGCCGAGCGGCTCGCGGTGAAGTACAACTACGTCACCGATCCGGGCAAGACACGCAAGGGCGCGGGGGAGCACCTGCTGTTCCTCGGCCGGATCACCGAGGAAAAGGGCATCGGCCTGCTGATGAAGGCGTGGGACCAGCTCGCCGCCGCCGGTGGTTCGCTGCCGCCGCTGGTGATCGCCGGAACCGGCCCGATGCAGGACGAGGTCGCGCGCTGGGCACACGGCCGCGACGACGTCCGCTACCTCGGGCTTCAGTCCAAAGAGGAGTGTCGAGACCTGATCGTCCGCTCGAACGCCGTCGTCGCCCCGTCGGAATGGCTGGAGGCGTTCGGCCTGGTCGTGGTCGAGGCGATGGCCGCCGGCGTCCCGACGGTCGCCGCGGCCCACGGCGCCTTCCGCGAGCTGGTGGAGGAGGGTGTCACCGGCCTGCTGCACGAACCCGGGGACGCCGCATCGCTCGCGGCGCGGCTGCGCGAGATCGTCGGCGACGCCGAACGGAACCAGGAAATGGGCTGGGCCGCACGGCTGGTGTACGAACAGGAGTTCACCCCGAAGATCGGCCTCGAACGGCTCATCGGCGGCTACCAGGCGGCGATCGACGCGTGATCACCGGTCCGCCCGCGCTCCCGCCGCGGGCGCGGATCCCGCTCTGGGCACTGGGCGCCTTCGGTTTCGTCGTCGCCCTCGTCCTCGGCCTCCGCTACGCCGGGACTTCCCACACCGCCGGCCTCGACGCCCTGGTGCTGCCGGTGGTCGACCGGGTCCAAGGCCCGCTCTGGTACCTGGCGACCGTCATCGACTTCGCAGGCGAACCGGTGGGCGCGATCGTGGTGATCGCGCTGTTCGGCTGGGTGTGCGTGCGGCACCGGCGGCCGCGGACGGCGATCCTGCTGGTGGTCGCCTCCGGGGTGACAGTGGGGCTGACCACCGCCCTGAAACCCCTGACCGGCAGGCTGATCCACGGCGAGTTCCTCTCCTATCCCAGCGGGCACACGGCCTTCGCGGTCACCGTCGCGACCGTCGTCGCGCTGCTGGTGATCGATGTGCGGAACCTCGGCGCCGTTGGCGGGACCTGGGTGCTGGTGGGGTTGGTGGCGTTCTCGGGGCTCGCGATGGGGTGGGCGGAGGTGGCGCTGGGGGCGCACTATCCGACGGACACTTTCGGGGGTTTCGGGGTGGCTGTCGCGGTGGTGCCGGTGGTGGCGTGGGCGGTGGACCGGCTCACGCGCCGGGTTTGACGTCCGGCCGTGGCCGGGCTTGTGCCGTCCGGAACGCGGCGTGAAGCTCACGCTCGACCTCGTCCGGCTCGGTGCGCAGCCGGGACGGCAGCGTCTGCAACACGACGATCCCGGCGGCGACGTATCTCGCGTTGCGCGCGACGGTGGCGCGATGGTCTTCGAGGTTCGCGTGGTGGCGATAGGAATCGATCTCCCAGGCGAAGGCGACCTCGTCGCACCAGAAGTCCGGGGTGGCGATGTAGTTCCCGTTCACGTCGAAGATCGGGACGTTCCAGTGGCCAGGCGGGAGACCGGATCTTCGCCAGAGGCGCCACGCGTCGGCCTCGGCGACGGATCTTGCCCCGGCCAAGAGCGGCACGAGGGCCTTCCTGGGCAGGGCCGTTCCGCTTCGGCCTGCTTGATCGAGCTCGCGGGTGAGCAGGTCGGTGGTGCAGAACCGGCGTTGGACGGACTCGGCCATCATCGCCTGGATCTCGTCTTCGTCGGTGAGCCTTCGGGCGGCGTCGATGACGGCCCGGGGGACGGGAGCCACGGGGAGGCCTCCACGGAGGTGAGGGCGAGGCAGGTGCCTTGTCCTTTCGACGTGCACGAACCCCGTCGAGACCGTCCGGCGATCGTGAGGGATCAGGATGTGCACATCGTTTGGTGAGGGCAAACGCTCCAAACCATGGCGGCGGAGAGCCCAGAGCCCGGTCAGAGTCGCGCCTTCGCGTCCAAGGAGCAGAGCTCCGTGCAGCCGCTGCTCGTCGGTGGGTTCTCCACTGTGGAGCAGCACTATTCCGGGCAACAACCGCTGCCAGGGGCCGCCAGGAGCGCATCGGCGGGTAATGGTCCGGTTCGGCACACCGGCGGCTTCGAGCTCTGACGCTCGAAGTACCAGCGGGCCGTCGGTCAGCAGGGGACTGCTCGTCCAGGTTCCTCGGTGCATTTGATCACCATGACCGCGACCACCGACAAGATTGCTCGCTAATAGGCATGAGCGGACCTGTCACGCCGAAAATCGGCCGAGTGGGGAAGATTCAGGACGTTGAGTGTCTCAAATCTTCCCCACTCGGCCGCCCCGAGAACCTCAGCACCCACCATCCCCAAAGGAACTACAAGCATCCTGCGAGTAAGGAGCCCCCTGCCACCCCGAAACCCCCACGGTCCGCGAAGTGTCCTGAACGACGAACCGCCACCCACCGGAATAGGCGTTGTCGTACCACCGATTCCCCTGCCGGAAGGTCACCGCGTCCGAAACCGACGTTCCCCGATAGGGCGACCAGTCCGGATAGGTCCCGTAGTTAGCCAGCAGCGCCATCCGCCCGCAAAACCCCGAGCACTCGGCCCCGTGGGAGAACTTGTTGCCGTGGATGGAAACGCGCTGCGTCTTCCACCGGCAATCGTCGTACAACGGCGGCGAAGAGATCCCCGGGGCAGCGCAGGAAGAGACCGAAGGGACGAGAAGTGTGCACGAGCCGGAGGACGTGTTCGCCGGGCTGTTGCAGAAGCGGTCCGCGTTCTCCCACAGGGTGATTCCGGCCCAGTTGTCCTCGAAGACGTTGTCGACGATCTCCACCGAAGAGGTCCGGGCGCGAACGCGTGGTTCTCCGCCGGATTCGGAAATGTAGACCGTCCCGACCGGGAAGTTGTCGCCCCGCGCGGCGAAAGCGCGTCCCTGCACGAGGGTGTTGCGCCGGAAGGTGTTCCCGCGGACCACGACGTTGTAGGAGATCTCGTAGAACAACGCCTCCGCCTCGTTGTCCTCGATCAGGTTGTCCTCGATGAGGAAGTCGTTGTTGTTCGTGTCCGCCCACAGGCCGGCGCCGTGGTTGTGGTGGACCCAGTTGCCGCGGATGTCGGCGCCGTTCACGGCCCAGAATTTCGCGCCGCCGGTGCAGCCGCAGCCGGGTTCCTTCGTCTCCCAGTCGTCGGTGTTGTTGCCGGTGATCTCGTTGCCCTCGACGAGCAGTCCGGTGATCCCGTCGCCCGCCCGGTAGGCGTTGATGCCGTACTGCCCGTTGTTCCGCAGGCAGTTCCGCAGCACCTTCTGACCCGGTCCCGCCATCATCGCGGCGCCCCGGTTGTCCTCGATGGTGTTGCCTTCGATGGTCCAGCGTTCACCGGAGTCGTGGTTGACCACGCCCTGATCCCGCGGCGCCGCGAAACCGCGGATCGTGAGGCCCCGGATGACGACGTTGCGCGCCTGCTGGGTGAACGCGTAGCGGTTGACGCCGCCGCCGTCCAGGACGGCGCCGGGGGCGCCGAGGTAGGCGTTGCCGTCCTTCGGGATGATCTGGCCGAATTCGTCCGGGCCCAGGGTGTGCTTGCCTTCGGTGAGCCAGAACGTCGTGCCGGACGGGAGTTCGCGCGTTTTCGCGGAAAGATCGGTTCCCGGGGAGACGACCACGGCGTCGGACGGCTTTCCCGGGCTCACCGGTCCCGCGGCGCAGGCCGCGACAGGAGCCGCCGGAGCCGGGACGACTCCTGTCGCGATCAGCATCAGAACAACCAGGAACGCGGGCATAAAGGCAACGGTAGGCCAGTATGGACCGTCCCAGATGGACACTTACAGGTGAAACTTCAGCAGGTCGGCGCCTCTCCGAAACCACTGCAAACGTCCTGCCGGTACGGCTCGGCCTGCCATTGCGCCGCGGTCAGCTTCCGTGACGTGTCGTGGGTGACGAACGCCCACGGCCCGTAGTACTGGTTGTCGTACCACCGGTTGTCCTGCCGGAAGGTGATCGCCTCCGAAACCACGGCACCACGGTACGGCGACCAGGCCGGGAAGGTCCCGTAGTTCGAGAGCACCGCCATCCGCCCGCAGAGGCCGAGGCAGCCTTCCATCGACGAATCGAACTCGAACGTGTTCTCGTGCACCGAAACGCGCTGGGTCTTCCAACGACAGTCGCCGTACAGCGGTTCGGTCTTGATGCCCGGATCGGAGCAGGCGGACGTCGGTGACACCAAAGCGGTACAGGACAGTGTCGACGTGTTGGCCGGGCTGTTGCAGAAACGGTCGGCGTTCTCCCACAGCGTGATCCCCGACCAGTTGTCGGAGAACATGTTGCCCCGGATGTCGATCCTGCTGGTCCGGGCGGGCAGTCTCGGCTCGCCGCCGGATTCGCTGAGGTACACCGCCGCGACCGGGAAGTTGTCGCCCTTCGCGGCCCGGTTCCGGCCTTGCACCAACGCGTTCCGGTTGAAGGTGTTCCCGACCAGCTCCAGGTTGTAGGAGATCTCGTAGAACAGCCCCTCGGACGCGTTGTCCTCGATCAGGTTGTCCTGGATGAGGAAGTCGTTGTTGTTCGTGTCGGCCCAGAGCCCGACACCGTGGTTGTGGTGGACCCAGTTGCCGACGATGTCGGCCCCGTTCACGGCCCAGAACTTCGCGCCGCCGCTGCAACCGCAGCCCGGGATCCTGGTCTCCCAATCGCCGGTGTTGTTCCCGGTGATCTCGTTGCCCTCGATCACCAGATCGGCGAGCCCGCTGCCGAAACGGTAGGCGTTGATGCCGTACTGGCCGTTGTTCCGCAGGCAGTTCCCGATCACCCGCTGGCCGGTGCCCGCCATCATCCCGGCGCCGTCGTTGTCCTCGATGACGTTACCCTCGATGGTCCAGCGTTCGCCGGAGTCGTGGTTGACCACGCCCTGGTCCCGTTCGGCGACGAAACCGCGGATGGTCAGCCCGCGGATCACCACGTCCTTGGCCGGCGTGGTGAAGGCCGCGCGGTTGATCCCGCGTCCGTCGAGTACGGCGCCGGGCGCGCCGAGGTAGACGTTGCCGTCCTTGGGCATCACCTGGCCGAACTGGTCGGAACTCAGCGTATGCGTGCCCGGAGCCAGCCAGAACGTGCTCCCCGGCTGGCTGAACCGGGTCTTGTCGGTGAGATCGGTGCCCGGTTCGACGATCTGGGCGCCTTCCGGGGCGGACGGGACGCCGACGGTCGTGCCGCACACACCTCGAGCCGGCTCGTCGGTTGCCTCCGCTGTGGATTCAACGGCGACCTGGAGCAGTAACACCGACAGCGCCACGCAAAGCGTGCGCGAGCCGGCCGAACGATCTGCGATCCTTGAGCTCATACCCTTCTCCGAAAAACCGGCTTCACCGGACGGCCACCCAGCCACGGCGCCGGATCATCCGCGTCGAGCGCCTTGCGGTACACGAGGCACGCCTGCGAGACCACTTCGACCGTCCGGTCGATGTCTTCTTCGGACAACGCGCTGCTGACCACGAACGACGGTCCGAGGACCCCGCCGGTGACCAGTTGCCGCAGGAACAACGTTCGGTAGTCCTGCGACGGTTTCTTCTCGGCGTCGAGCGTGCCGAAGACGAGGTTGCTCGCCCGGCCGCGCACGACGACGTGTTCCCCGACCCCCGCCGAGGCCGCGACTTCGCGGACCCCGGCGGCGAGCCGCTCGCCGAGCGCGTGCAACCGCGCGGCGATGCCTTCTTCGGTGTAGGTCTCCATGACGGCGATGGCGGCGGCCAGCGAATGCGTTTCGGCGCCGTGCGTGGTGGACAGCAGGAAGACGCGCTCCTTGGCGGTGCGCAGTCCGCCGAGTTCCATCAGTTCGCGTTTGCCCGCGAGCGCCGAGACGGCGAACCCGTTGCCGAGTGCTTTGCCGAACGTCGAGAGGTCCGGCGTGACACCGTAGAGACCTTGTGCTCCCGCCTCCGACCAGCGGAAACCGGTGATCATCTCGTCGAAGATCAGGACGCAGCCGTACCGGTCGGCGAGTTCCCGCAGGCCGACGAGGTACCCGGCGGGCGGTTCGAGCTGGGTGGACGCCTCCAGGATGAGGCAGGCGACCTGGCCCGCGTTCTCCCGCAGCAGCCGTTCGGTCGCCGGGAGGTCGCCGTAGGGGAACGACACGGTCAGATCGGTGATCCCGGCCGGGATGCCCGACGACATCGGTGTGGTGCCGATGAACCAGTCGTCGATGGAGAAGAACGCGTGGTCGCGGCAGATCGCCACCAGCGGCCTGCCGGTGGCCGCCCTGGCGAGTCTGACCGCGGCCGTGGTGGCGTCCGAGCCGTTCTTCGCGAACTTGACCATCTCAGCGCCTGCGACGGTTTCGAGGAACTTCGTCGCCGCGCGTTCCTCCACAATGGACGGACGGGCGAAGTTGGCGCCCCGGTCGATCTCGCGGTGGGCCGCTTCGCTGACCCGGGGGTGCACGTGCCCGAGGCTGACCGCACGCAGCCCCGAGCCGTACTCGATGTATTCGTTCCCGTCGACGTCCCAGACGTGCGCGCCGAGCCCGTGCGAAATGACCGGTGCCAGGTTCTCCGGGTACTGGTCGTCCCCCTTGGCGTAGGTGTGCGCGCCGCCGGGGATCATCGCGTGGAGGCGTTCGTTGGCCCGCATGGATCGGGGAAGACGACGGGTCATGATCTCACCTCGTGTTCTGTAGTGCCTCGGAAAGAGAGAGCGCGGACCGGTCCCGCTCCGACATCAGTGCCACCGGAAGCGGCCACGGGATCGCCAGTTCCGGGTCGTCGTGGGCGATCGCGACGTCCTCGGCCGGGTCGTGCGCGCGGTCGATCCGGTAGGAGACGTCGGCGTACTCGGTGAGCGCCTGGAACCCGTGCGCGCACCCCGCCGGGATGTACAGCGAGACCTGGGTCTCCCCGGACAGTTCGAACGTCTCCTTGCCGAGGTACGTCGGCGAATCCGGCCTCAGGTCGACGACGACGTCGAAGACGGCGCCCCACGAGCACCGGACCAGCTTCGCCTCGCCGAGACCCGAGCGCAGGTGCATCCCGCGCAGCACTCCCTTGCGGGACCGCGAAACGCTGTCCTGGAGGAACCCGTTCGGGTCGATCCCTGCCGACCGGACGACGTCGGCGTCGAACGTGCGGCTGAAGAAGCCGCGTTCGTCGGCGTGCGGGGTCGGCTCGAACAGGTACGCGCCCGCGATGGCGGGCACCGGGATCGCTTTCATCGGACTCCCATCGGCAGGAGGGCGGCCGACAGTTCGGCGAACTGCTCGTCCAGCAGCCGTGTCTGCTCCGCGCCTCGTTTCGCGACGATCTCGGTCAGTTCGCCCGCCCGCGATTCGAGTTCGGCGAACTGGCGGACCAGCGCGTCGAAGTCGATCTCCTTGGCGGACTGGCAGAACTCCCCGAGCCCCATCGTGGTCATGAGGACGTCGTTCTTGCGGGCGTACCCGACGGACAACGTCGGTTTCGCCAGCTTCAGCGCGCACAGGACGTTGTGGTACCGGGTGGCGACGACGATCTCGACCGCCGACATCGCCCGCTGCACATCGTCCAAAGTGGACGTTTGGGCGGCGGTGATCAGCGGGGATTCCAGTTCCCGCATGATCTCGTCGACGACCTGCGTGTCGGCCCGGTCGCCGATGAACAACCGCACGGGCCTGCCGTCGGCGATCAA
Organism: Amycolatopsis sp. lyj-108; assembly: GCF_046549005.1. Lineage (NCBI taxonomy): Bacteria > Bacillati > Actinomycetota > Actinomycetes > Pseudonocardiales > Pseudonocardiaceae > Amycolatopsis > Amycolatopsis sp. lyj-108. Next base: position 474,963 of record NZ_JAJPWQ010000002.1, read on the forward strand.
CCTGGCGACGAACCGGGTCATCTTGTCCACATAGGACTCGTAGATCTCGTCGGCACGGGCCCTGTCGTCGTTCCCGCCGTGATAGGCCATCACGCCGACCCCGACGGAGCGGGGCAGCACCGGGTCCGTCCGCGCGGAGAGAGCGAAGGCGAGATCGGGGTAGACGCGGTCGTTCGCGACGTCGACGCCCATCGTGCGCATCGCGTCCCGTGACGGTTCGTCCCGGTAGGACCGGAACGTCGCCAGCCGCGCGGCCCGGCCGATGATCGACCGGGTGACCCGGTGGCCGCTCACGTTGGCGCCGACGCTCACCAGCGCGACCTTGGTGCCGACCAGCCGCCCGGACGCCGACAGCAGCAGCAAGGCGTACGGGAAACCCCAAGGGCGCAAGGGAAGCGTGGATTCGAGGACACCCATCCCAGGCACGATCACCAGGTCCTGGCGCCGCACCCACGCGGCCGTGCGGAAGATGTCGACGAGCTTGCCGAAGCCCTTCATGGCGATGGACACCGGTCCCGAAACCGTCCGGTACTCGCCCTGGTACCAGTTCAACGCGGTCGTCTCGAGGTCGTAGCGCGACGCGACGATTTCCGGACCGCCGCACATCACGCTGAGCGCGGCGTCCGGATGCTCCGTCCGCAAATACCCGAGAACCGCCTCGAAGGAACCGTCGTTGCCGAGGTTCCCTGAACCGAGGAGCCCGAACAGCCCGATTCTCACGGGCGGGCTCAAGGGACTCGTCCCTCCTGGCCTGCGACGACCGAGGCCACGGACACCTCGCGCGGACCGAGTTCGGCCTCGGCCTGCACCGGCATCCGGCCCATGGCCGGGTTCCCCGCCCGGTTCAGCATCCATTGCCGCAGGTAGCGGAAGCATTCGCGCTTCTCCGCGCCGGAGATCGGCGCGTTGCGGATGGCGTTGACGTAGCCGAGGACGTACTCGCCGAGCAGCCGGATCATCGGGTGACGCAGTTTGTCGGCGCGCTTCGGGTCCAGGTTGGTGGCGCGCTTGCGCACGGTCGGGTACTCGTGTTCGGAGCGGCCCGGGTGGTCGCGGCGGAAGTACAGCCAGTCCGGCACCTGGTGGAACGGGCCGTGCAGCGCCAGTTCCGAGATGATCGTGCGGTCCGCGTGGTGGTAGCTGTCCAGCGGTGCGACGCGGCGCAGCACCTCGGTGCGGATGACCGCGCCGTCGTCGTCCCCGCCTGGCGCGAACAGCGTGCTGCGGAAGCGTTCCGCGGCGTGCGGCGAAACCGTGTTGAGCGGGTACTCCAGCGCCTGCGTGACGACGGCCTTCTCGTCGATCATCGCCGTCCACGAATGCGAGAGCACGAACTCGGGGTGCTCGTCGAGCGCCTCGACACAGCGTTCCAGCAGGTCACGCGCGTAGAGGTCGTCGTCGGACGCCCATTTGAACAGCTCGCCGCGGGCGACGTCGACACAGTAGTTGTGGTTGGGCGCGCAGCCGATGTTCACCGGTTGGCGCACATACCGGACGCGGGAATCCAGCTTCGCGTACTCGCGGCTGATCTCTTCGGTGCGGTCCGTGGACGCGTTGTCCGAGACGATCAGCTCGAAGTCCTCGTAGCTTTGGCCGAGGAGTGCGTCCAGCGATTCGGCGAGGTAGTCCTCGCCGTTGTAGACCGGGAGCCCGATGCTCAGCCGAGGAGCGGTGCTCATGACGTCCTCATCTCTTCCTTCTCCGAAGTCAGGTGTTCCTTGAGAGCGGCGCGCAGCTGGAGCCACCACACCGCCGATCCGCTGGTGATCGCCAACGCGACCCCCCAAGCGGATCCGGACGCCCCGGCCAAGAAGGCGCCAATGAGCCCTAAACCGACATAGCCGGCGGAGTTGATCAGCTGGGCGCGAAGGCTCCGTTTCGCAGCGCCGAGCGCACGCAGTCCGGCGGCCGCCCCGGTGTTGAATCCGGCCGCGGCGATACCGATGGTCACCGGGAGGATCAGTTCCGAAGCGGGATCCCAGACGTCGCCGAGCACGAACCGGCCGGCGTCGCCGGGTACCAGAAGCAGGGCGAGACCCCAGATCAGGGCCGCGACCGCCTGGCCCGCGCCCAGAACGGCGCAGAAGCGGCGAAGGCGATGCGGGGCCCGTTGGAGCACCCGCGCGCTTTCGGCCACCGTGACCAGGGAAAGTCCCATCAGAAGGGCGAAGAACGGGCCGAGCAGCAGTTCGGCGCCGCGTACCGCGCCGACGCTCGCCAGCCCGGCGATCGCGCCGAGCCCGTACATCCGCAGTTGCGTCGAACCGGCGTTGCTGACGTTCTCGACCACGTACCGGGCGCCGAGGTCGCGGTGCCGCTTGAGCCATTCGAGCGTGCCGCGCGGATCCGGCCGGACCCCGGACTGCAAGCAGCCGTATCCGGCGGCGACCGCCCCGGACAGGCCCCACGCCAGGACGAACGCGACGACCGTGTCGAACCATTGGTGCGCGATGAACAGCGCCGGGATCAGGGCGATGCCCCAGACGACGTCGTTGACGAACGCCTTCTTCCCGTGGCCCGCCGCGAAGAACGTGAACCGCCAGGCGTCCTGAAGCAGCAAGGTGGGGATGACGATCCCGAGCGCGACGAACGCCCCGCCGATGGGGCCACCCACCACGAGACCGGCGACCACGCTGATCGCACCGGCGACGACACCGGCGGAGAGCGCCGTGCCGGTCGCCCTGGCGGTCGCCGTCCGCCAGATCTCGGTGGGTACCCCGGAGAACCGCACCATCAGCGGATCCGTCGTCAGCCCGCGCGAAAGGTTGAGCACCACGCCGTAGCTGACCCAAGCGAGGCTGAACATGCCGAAGGCGAACGTGCCGAGTGAGCGCGCCACGAACAGCCCGACCACGAAGTTGGTGATACTGGAAACGGCCTGGTCGCCGAGGCCCCAGCTGAGCCGTCCGGCCATCGCCCGGATGGCCGGTGAACGCAGAAGTGATCGCATGGGGCCTTCAATCCTTGAGCAATCCGGCGTCGTGCAGCGCCTTCGCGGCGGCGACGACGGAATCGAACGGCAGTCCGGACCGCTCGGCGACGTCGAGCAGGCTGTGCTCGCCGTCCGAGAGGTTGAGCACCCAGAGCATGGCCATCTGGGCTTGTTTGGCGTCGCTTCTCCCGCCGAGCGAGCCGTACAACCCGCGTTTGCCGAGCTGAGGCTCGCCGTACGGGCTGAGGTTGACGTAGCTGCGGTTGCGGTCGAGGACGGCGAAGGTGTCCCGCAGGGTCTGAAGGGTTTCCTCCATGGCCGCGGTCGAGACGAAATCGAGGTTGTCGGCCGAAGTGTGGTACTCGGGATAACCCGCGTACGGCGTCCTCGTCAGCGATCCGACACCGAGGTTGAAGCCGGGGGAGCAGAACTGGCGCTCGTCGTAGCCGTACGGCGAGAAGTCCACGATCTCGTGCGCGCGATCGGCGAGGACGTACGCGAGCACGCGGTCGATCTCGGCGTCGCCCCGGCGGCTTCGCTTGTACGTCAACGATCCCGGGTCGCCCGCGCAAGCGAGCACGAGTCCGGCCTTGATCCGGTCGACGCGTTCGGTGTTGCGTGCGAGCCAGGTGATCGCGCCGATCGTGCCGGGCATGAACAGGAACCGGTACGTGTAGTGCGGATTCTCCAGCGTCTGCGCGAAGGCGGCCGCGATCGCGATTCCGGCGACGTTGTCGTTCGCCAGCGACGGATGGCAGGTGTGGCAGGAGATGAGCACCTCGTCGGTGACCTCGCCCGGCACGACGTGCTCGGCGTAGGTGAGGTGACCGTCGTCCAAGGTGGAATCGATGTGCACCTCGTACTCGCCGTCCGGCATCGCGTCGAGGGTTTCTTGCGCGAGGCAGAAACCCCACGTCGGCGAGTAGTAGCTGGTCCGGTACGGCACCCACGACGGCTGGTCCGGCAGTGTGTGCAGGTGTTCGCGCAGCTCGGCGAGCGGCATCTTCCTCGACACCGGGACGCTGTAGCCGACGACGTGCAGGTTCGACTCCTGGAAGTCGACCACGCGGCGGCCGGAGGCGTCCTTGATGTACGCGTCGCGGATGTTCCACTCCTGCGGCACGGTCCAGTCCAGTACCTGGGTGCCGGTGGGGACCTCGTGGATCTCCAGCGGGATGTGCTCGCCGACGATCTCCAGCGTGGCGCGGACGCCGTCGCCGGTGATGCTGCGGCACAGCGGATACAGGCGCTCGACCAGCTTCTCCAGGTCGGCGCCCGTCTCCAGGTCCCGGTGCGACATCAGCGACGCCGCAGGGTGTCGTCGAGTTCGCCGGCGGCGGTGCGGTCCTGCAAACGCGCCAGCCGGGTGAACAGGCGCTGGAAGCCGTGTTCGGTGAGGCCGTGGGTCCGATAGGCCTCGATCAGTTCGAGCGCGCCGTCCTTGACCGACCAGTCGCAGTCGAAGCCCGGGATCGCCGCGCGGAACCGGGAGAAGTCGACCCGGTACGAACGCGGATCCGCGCCCGCCTCGCCGGTGATCCGCAGCGTGGAGCCGGGGACGGCCTCGACGACCTCTTCGGCGATCTCGGCGACGGTCACGTTGTTGCGTTCGGTGCCGATGTTGAACGCCTTGCCGTGGACGGCTTCCTTGGGAGCCACCAATGCCGCCGCGAAGGCCCGCGCGATGTCCTTGGCGTGCACCAGCGGCCGCCACGGCGTGCCGTCGGAGAGCACCAGCACCTCGCCGGAGAGGTGGGCGTGCGCGGTCAGGTTGTTGAGCACGATGTCGCCGCGCAGCCGCGGCGAGAAACCGAACGCGGTGGCGTTGCGCAGGTACACCGGGCTGAAGTCGTCGTCGGCGAGTTCCTGGACGTCGTCCTCGACCCGCACCTTCGATTCGGCGTACGGCGTCACGGGGCGCAGCGGCGCGTCCTCGTCGACCAGGCCGTCGCCGCCCGAGGCGCCGTAGACCGAGCACGTCGAGGCGTAGAGGTACCGCTTGACCCCGGCGTCCTTCGCCAGCTTGGCGAGCTTGACCGATGCGTGGTGGTTGATGTCGTAGGTCAGGTCCGGCGCCAGCGAACCGAGCGGATCGTTGGACAGCGCGGCGAGATGGATCACCGCGTCCACCCCGGCCACGTGCTCGGCCGTGACGTCACGAAGGTCGACCTCGAAGCCTTCGGGGTCTTCGGGCTTCGGGCCCAGCACGCAGGTGTCGTAGAGACCGGAGTCGAGGCCGATCACCTCGTGGCCTTCGGCGGCCAGCACCGGGGCCATCACCGTGCCCAGGTAACCCTTGTGCCCGGTCAGCAGCACACGCATGGCTTTCAGCCTTTCGGAGTGAGGTCGAGCGTCAGTTTCTTGAGGTCGAAGGCCTCGGCGTAGCGCTGCCCGCATTCGATACCGCGAATGCGGGCGAGGCCGAGAAAGGCTTCCCGGTCGTACCAGGGCCGGTGCCGCTGAGAGGCGTAGTGCTCCTGGAGCAGGCGGACCTTCTCCTCGGCGAGCTCTGGGGAGAGCGCGACGTACGCGGCGGGTCTGCCGAGGTCGCCGTCCCATTTGGCGATCTCGTACTCCAGCTGGAGATGGGTGCGGAACACCGTCGGCACCAGCTTCGCCAGGCCGCGGTGATCCTGATGCGCGTCGGCCGTGCGCGGCGAGAGGACGAGATCCGGGTCCGTGCGGCGGCGCAGGTCCTCCAGCCCGTTCTTGGCCTCTTCCCAGTGCGCGGGGAGCCGGCCGTCGGGCAGTTTGAGCACGGTGACCTCGACGTCGGCGCCCGGACAGAAGGCCGCGAGCGCGGCCCGCTCCTCGGCCTCCCGGTCGGTGCCGCCGCCGGAAAGGACGAGCGCGTCCACCCGGACACCCGGATTGGCGGCGCAGATCGTCAGCAGTGTGCCGCCCGCCCCGATGGCGATGTCGTCACAATGCGCGCCGAGCGCGACGAGCCGCTGGATCCCGCCGGTGCCGAGTGCGATCACGCCGGCGCCGGTTCGTGTTCCCACAACGCCCACGGACGGTCGCCGTGCGCGTAGGCGTCGTCCAGCTGGACACGCTCCTTGACGGTGTCCGTCGGCTTCCAGAACCCGCGGTACGGGTACGCGAGCAGCCTGCCCTGCTTGGCGAGCTCGCCGCAGCCGTCGGCCACCAGGTCGCCGCCCGCGGGGATGTGGTCGAAGATCTCCTGGCGCAGCACGAAGTACCCGCCGTTCTCCCACAGCGGCATCTCACTGACCGGGGTCAGCGCGCCGATGCGGCCGTCCTCGCCCATTTCGACGCAGTGGAACGACGACTGCGGCGGCACGACCATCATCGAAGCGCCGGCGTCGGAGGCCGTGAACCGCTCGATCATCTCCGGCAGCGGCGCGTCGGTGAGGACGTCGGCGTAATTGGCGAGGAACATCTCGTCGCCGTCGAGATGCGGGCGCACCCGGCGCAGCCGTTCGCCGATGGCCGATTCGAGACCGGTCTGCACGAACGAGATCGACCAGTCCGAGATGTCGGTCGACAGCAGTTCCGCCTTGCCGCCCCGCAGGACGAAATCGTTGGAGGCGGTCTCCTGGTAGTTGAGGAAGAACTCCTTGATGTGGTGCGCGCCGTAACCGAGACAGAGAATGAACTCGGTGTGGCCGAAATGCGCGTAATAACGCATCACGTGCCAGATCAGGGGTCTCGGCCCGACCATGGCCATCGGCTTGGGCACGTCGGACGCGTCACCGTTGCGCATCCGCATGCCGTAGCCGCCGCAGAAGAGGACTACCTTCACGACTTCACCTCGACGATTTCCAGGTGTGGGATGGGGAAGACCAGTTTCCCGCCCCATTCGTCCACATAGGACAATTGGGCGGTCAGTTCCGTCCGGAGGTTCCACGGAAGGACGAGTACGTAATCGGGCCGGTCCGCTTCGATGCGTTCCGGCGGGAGGATCGGGATCCGGGTGCCGGGGGTGAACCGGCCGTGCTTGTACGGATTGCGGTCGACGGTGTACCGCAACACGTCCGGCCGGATGCCGCAGTGGTTCAGCAGGGTGTTGCCCTTGCCGGGGGCGCCGTAACCGACGACGGTCTTGCCTTCGAGTGCCGCGTCGGTGAGGAACTTGTTCAGTTCGAGCCGGACCTTGGTGACCCGCTCGGAGAATTCGGTGTAGCCGGACATTTCGTGCAGTCCCGCGGCCTTCTCGGCGTCGAGGACCTCCATCATCCGCTCGCTCGGCTCGCCGGCGACGGCGTCCGGGCGCGCCCACAGCCGGATGGAACCGCCGTGCGTCGGCAGGAGTTCGACGTCCACAACGGACAAACCGCCGCGTGCGAGCGCCTGGCGCGCGGAATCCACGGTGTAGTACTGGAAATGCTCGTGGTAGATCGTGTCGTACTGGTTCTCCTGGATCAGCGTCAGCAGATGCTGGACCTCGATGCTGACCCAGCCGTCATCGGCGACCAGTGCGCGGAGCCCGTGCGTGAAACCGATGATGTCCGGAATGTGCGCGTAAACGTTGTTCGCCACGACGAGGTCGGCCGGACCGTGTTCCTCGCGGACTTCGCGTCCGCTCTCGGGGCCGAGGAAGGCGGTCTTCGTCGGCACTCCGGCGTCACGCGCGGCTTGGCCCACGTTCACCGAAGGTTCCACGCCCAGACAGCGGATCTTTTGTGCCACAACATGTTTGAGCAGATAGCCGTCATTGCTGGCGACCTCGACGACGAACGAGGACTCATCGAGCCCGAGCCGCTCGACGGCGCCGTCGACGAACGTCTTGGCGTGTTCGACCCAGGAGGCGGAATACGACGAGAAGTACGCGTATTCGGTGAATGTCTCTTCCGGGGTGATCAGCGGCGGGATCTGGGCGAGCCGGCATTCAGTGCAGACCAGCAGGTGGAGAGGGTACGTCGGCTCCGGTTCCGGCAGCTGCTCGGCGGTCAGGAAACGTTCGCACGGCGGTGTGGCCCCGAGGTCGACGACACTGGCGAGATGGGCCGAGCCGCAGAGTCGGCAGGTGGTCATCGAGAGGCTCCTTGGCTCGCGTCACGTATCCCAGACGTCGGCACCTCGGGTCACCTCGTTACAGGCCTTCCAGCGGTCTCACGCTTCCGTCTCACAACCGACACCTGCCGTCTCGGCCATCGGCGCAGACGCCTCCGCCATCCGGGCGCGGGCATGCCGCAAGTAGTCACCTACTTGCGGCATGTCGCACCCTCACATCGTCAAGAAACCACCAACGCGTAGTCCGCGTCCGTCGCCGTCGTCTCCGGGTGACCGTCGGCGTTCACCTGCGTCGCCACGACCTCCACCGTCCAAGTCCCCGCGGCCGGCTTTTCGAGGATGACGTTCTCCACCGTGTCGACGGTGTTCGGCGAGCCGCCCGCGGTCGAGAAGTTGCCCGCCTTCAGCCCGTTGTTGCCGTAGTAGACCGTCCCGTTCGGCGCGGTGACCTTCAGCGTCAGGTCGTTGACCCTGGTGACCGACGCGCTCGGCGAGCCCGCCGGGTCGGTGTAGGCCAGCGTCGCCTTGAACTGCTTGGTCCCGTTCACCGCGACCGTGTACTTCTTCGACTGCCCGGTGCCCAGCAGATCGGTCTCGTTGACCAGCACCGGCAGTTTCCACCCGTTCGCCTTGGCCTGTTCGTGCAGGTACCGCACGTTCGCGGTGCCCCAGCCCTGATGCGTCCTGGTCATGTCGTGCGAGGTGCCGCTGAACGCGAACTGGTCGGCGCCGTTGATCAGCAGCGCCTTCGCGGTCGCGGCGTGCGGGCGGCTCGTGAAGACGTCGCGGCCCTTGCCGGGGCCGCCGTCGAACACGCCGTCGGCCCACATCTGGAACAGCAGACCGGCGTTTCCGCAGGTGATCGGCGTCGCGCCGCTCGTGCCGCCGAACGACGTCGTGTACGAGGTGTCACTGCCGGAAGACGTGGTGTCGATCCGGTCGTAGTAGTTCGACAGTTCCGGTTTGATCCGGCCGTCGGCGGCCGGGCCGATGCTGGCGCCGCCGCTCCACTTGTCGTCGGTGCGGCCCAGCGTGTTGTAGTGGTACTGCCCGCCGACCGAAAGCACGTTCTTCGACCAGGCCTGCGGTCGCGACTGCTGGGTGCCCGCGTTGCTCTGCGACTGGCAGATCAGCAGGTCGTGGTCGAAAACGATCTTGTCGAGCTCGGCCGAAACCGAGTTGTACGCCGTCGTCAGCCCGCCGCCCCAGCTGTTGCTCTGGAACACCGCGCGATACTTGCCCGCCGGGTCGACCAGTTCCTTGGTGTGCGCGTAGCGGTCGGGCTTGTTGTAGGTGGCGAAGATGCCTTGGCCCTCGGGCAGCAGTCCGCGCTGCGGCGCGCTCACGCCGGACGCGAAGATCTGGCCGTACGTCGAAGTGCCGTGGCTGGTGCTGGTCGAGTTCGAGCCGTGCATCACCGTCGGCCGCGCCTTGAACTCCTGGTGGGTGACCCGCAGCCCGCCGTCCATCACCTCGCCGCGTACGCCCTGGCCGCGGTAGCCGCCGACACTCTCGACGAAGTTCGCGCCCCCGCTCTCCCTGGCGTTGGCCATGTCGGTTTCGGGGGCGGTGATCGCGCCGACCGCGAGCACCTCGGCCCCCTGCGCCACGGTGGCGGCCTGACCGGAGCCGAGGTTCGCGACGATGTGCTGCCCGCTCTGCGAAATCGCCTCGATGCCGCCGCCGAGCCGCAGGATCCGCTCGGCCACCGCGCGCTGGTCCCGCGCGTCCGGTTCGACCAGTGTCACCAGGTGACTGCCTGCCGCGGCCGACGAGATCTCCATCTTGTCGGCAGGCCGGTATTCGCCGAGCCAGCGGACGAAATTCAAATTCGCCACCGATTCGCGGTTCTCCGGCTTCAGTCGCACCACGTAGGCGAAATCGGGAATGTAGGTCCCGATTCGCACACCGAGTGAACGCAAACGCCCGCGCTGCGCGTCGGTCAGCGCACTCCGGACCTGGAGCAGGTAGGCGCCTTTCCAGTCCTGGCTCGCGGCCGTCCGCTGACCGAGCGGATCGAAGGTCCTGCTGGCCAGCCTGATGAACTGGGGGTCTTCGCCGTCAGGGGCGGCGACGGCCACCCCACTGGTCAAGAGCATCGCGCCGACCAAGGGCGCGAGAAAGCGGACACACTTCGGCCGTGGCATGAAATACCTCCGGGGAGCTCTGCAGGGGAGAGAGGTCTTTCGAAGGTACCGGCCGAAAGCCGTCATGATCAGCCGCTGAACGGCTCAGTCGTTTTCCGGTAATGCGGGAAATGGAGCATAAACGGTTAAAAACTGATTCAGGAAGCCTCGTCGATCGTCCCGCTGAACCGCGTCAACCGCTCGTTTTCCTCGTCGTCGAGGCGCCGGACGCTGCCTTCGGGCAGGGTGCACGCGACCCAGATGGTGCGGCAGCGCGCGTAGACGGCCCGTTCGTCGCGCAGCCTGCTGTTGACCACGACGTCACAGGTCCCGATCCGGCCGACCACGGTCTCGACCTCGACCGGGTTGTCGCGGAAGGTCAGCCTGCGCAGGTAGCTGACGTTGTGCTTCGCGATCAGATACGCCGGACCCTTGGTGCGGAACACGTGCTCGCGCCGAGGGTCGAGCATCGCGATCTGGGCTTCCTGGAAGTAGTCGAGCAGCCGGACATTCCCGACCTGGCCGAGATAGTCCAGGTCGGTGACACGCAGGCGATGGCGGAACAGGTGGATCTCGGAAGCGGGACGCGCACTGGTCGTCCCCAGCGGATGTGCGTGCACGAAGTGGATCTTCAACGATCGCGCGGTGTTCCGGCCGCGCGGCGCAACGGACACCGGTCCGGTTCACTCCATCAGGGCTTCGGAGAGTTCGCGGATCGCGGCCGTCTCTGCGGTGTGGATGTCCCGGATCATCGTGCCCATCGTGCTGAACAGTTCGCGTGCTTCGACCTCGGTGAACGGCGACTCGTCGTTGTGGTGCGCGCGCAGTTTCCACAGCTCCGCACCGGCGGTCGCGGCCGCGTCCTGCCCCGCGTCGCCCTCGCGGACACCGGCCGAAACGGTGCTGATCAGCCCACGCACCCAGGCGAACTCCGCGTTCGACGCGGGAACCGCCGTCTCCGCCAGTTCGGCCCACCGTTCGGCGATCCCGCGCCAGGTCGGCGCCTGTTCGGCCAGCGCGGGGAGTTCGAGCAGGACGGCGGCCTCGGTGAGCGCGTCGGCGAACAGCCCGCGCAGATGCCCGCCCTCCAGCCCGGCCGGGGTGACGCTCTCCCAGACGTTGAACAGCGTACCGACGAGCCCGCGCCGCTCGCCGAACGCGCGCGGCCAGCCCTTGGGATCGCGTTCGTCGGTCATCGCCTTCGCCCAGCGCTCCCACGCGGGCAGCGAGAACGACTTCGACGGCGCCGAGAGGTTCCGCGCGCAGTCCGTGAGCCCGTCGCGCACGGCCGTCGGCCAGTCCGGGACCTCGCCGGGCCGGATCGTCGCGAGCAGGTTCTTGTACGAGCCGACGCGGCCGCGCGCGGCGTCGAACGTCTTCCGGTCGACCGTCAGCCGGGCGAGATTCCGGTCGTCGACGAGCACCCGGCCGTCCTCTTCGCCGTACGCGACGACGAAGTGGCCGCCACCGCCGGACATCTCCGGCGGCAGATGCCAGTAACCGAGCGACTCGCGGTCAGGCAGCACCAGGACCGGCCGCCCCGCTTCGAGGTCGGCGGTGAGCCGTTTCGCGGCGGCACGTTTGCCGCCGGTGGTGTGGAAGTCGGCGTCGAGCCCGAGACGGTCCACAGTGGACTTGAGCCATTCGTGCGGGTACTGCCAGCGCGCGCGGAAACCGAACACGATGGTCGACATCGTCTCGTGCGCGAAGTCCCACAGGATGTAGCCCGCCCCGATCCCGCCGGACACGGCGAAGACCAGCGCCTCGCCGGGCGCCTTGCCGTCCGGGCCTTCGACACCGTGATGCGCCAGCACCGCGGCCACGGCCGACACGTCCGGTTGCAGCCCGCCACGTAATTCGTACACGCTCACCCCGCCATCATGCCCGCTCCGGCCACGTGAGTGGTGAGGATGGCGTCCGCTCGATCACGCGTGCCGTCCACCCAGTCACGCGAACCCGCCGTCTTGGTCAGAAATCCCTGATCAAGAAAACCCTGCCGCGCAAGGGATCCGCCACGTACACCGTCTTGGTGCGCTGGTCGATCGCGACCGCGCCGGGGTTCACGCCGAGCGACAGGTCGCCGGTGAGCAGGCTCGTCACCCCGTCGATCCTGGCGATGCCGTTCGGCCCTCCGTTGGAGTACACGGTGTTCGATCCTTCGTGGACCGCCACCGACGAAGACTCCGAGCGCAACAGCACGGTCGCCTTCTCCTTGCGGGCGCCCGGATCCACGACGGACAGATGATGGATCGCCGAATTCGCGACGAACACCGTCCCGGACGCGCTGTGCACGGCGACCCCGGTCGGCGACTTGCCCACCGGGATGCCACCGATGAACTTCCCCGCGCCGATGTCGAAGACCTCCAGCGAGTCCGTGTCCGTGCTGGTGCAGTACGCGAGCTTGCGGCCGCTGTCGACCGCTGTCGACGACAGCCCTCGTGTGGGCCCGGGGACGAGGTCCAGCAGGCGGCAGCCGACGCCGTCGAGGACGGCGAGCGTCCCGGTGAGCGCGCTGACCGCGTAGATGCGGTTCGCCCGCTCGTCGATGTCGACACTGGACGCTCCAGGGCCGGCAGGCACCACGCTGACGACGTCGTTGGTCCGGCCGTCGATGACGAGGACGGTCCCGCCGGGCGGGTTCGCGGCGAAGATCCGGTTGGTCGCCGTGTCCACGGCCAGTCCGGCGGGCTCGCCGCCCACCGGGATCACGTCGCCGACGGTGCCGCTGCGCGAATCGAGCACCACGATCGTGCCGGTGGAGGGGTCCGAGACGTACGCGAAGCCGGTGACGGAATTCACCGCGACCGCCTCCGGAGTGCCTCCGACCTCGACGAGAAGTACTTTCTCAGCTCGGGCCGCCGGGGCAAGGGCGAGCGTGGAAACGCCGGCCGCGGCCAGCGTGAACAGGGCTCGGCGGCTCAGTTCGGGTCCTCGCACAGGCGCCTCCCCATGATCGCTCCGGGGTTCGACGATAACCCGCGAACCGGGCACGCGAAGGAACTTCGCGTCCCCCGATCGCGTTGTTTCCGATGAGTAACCCCCAATCCCCGGAGAAGGAAGGAGCGGGACGTCGTGCACAAACACCAGAACGGGCTGAAGACCGTCGTCCTGCTCGGCGTGCTGTCCGCGCTCATCGTCGGGATCAGCGGCTTCTTCGGGCGGGGTGCGCTGGTCATCGGCCTGCTGGTGGCGCTCGGGATGAACGCGTACGCCTACTTCAACTCCGGCAAGCTGGCTCTGCGGGCCATGCGCGCACGGGCGGTTTCGGAGGCCGAGCAGCCGGCGATGTACCGGATCGTGCGGGAGCTGGCGACCACGGCGCGCCAGCCGATGCCGCGGCTCTACGTCAGCCCCACCCAGGCCCCGAACGCCTTCGCCACCGGCCGCAGCCCGCGCCACGCGGCGGTGTGCTGCACCACCGGCATCCTCGGCCTGCTCGACGAGCGCGAACTGCGGGCCGTGCTCGGGCACGAACTGTCCCACGTCTACAACCGCGACATCCTCATCTCCTGTGTGGCGGGCGCGCTGGCGAGCGTGATCAGCGTGATCGCCAACATCGCGATGTTCACGAGCATCTTCGGCGGCGGCAACCGCGAAGACGGCGACAGCCCCTTGGTCGGGCTGCTCCTGGTGCTGATCGGGCCGATCGCGGCCGCCATCGTGAAGCTCGGGGTGAGCCGCTCGCGGGAATTCCAGGCCGACGCGTCGGGCGCGGAACTCACCGGCGACCCGCTCGGCCTGGCTTCCGCGCTGCGGAAACTCGACCACGGAACCCGCGCGGCGCCGCTCGTGCCGGAGCCGAAGCTGGTGTCGCAGTCGCACCTCATGATCGCGAACCCGTTCCGGCCGGGCGAGGGCCTCTCGAAGCTCTTCTCGACCCACCCGCCGATGGACGAACGCATCCGGCGCCTCGAAGAGATGGCCCGGCGCCCCTTCTGACCAGGCGGATCGCGTTTAGGGGGCTAAACGCAGGTCGGCCCCCGGAGCGCAGTTAGCGGGCTAAACGCGATCCGGTTCCCACCTCGTGGGAGGGGGAATCGAGGGGTACGCGCGGGGGTTCCCCGGGCATGGGTTCCGCACAGCAGTTGCACCTCGGGGTCGCGCTCGACGGGGCCGGGCAGCATCCGGCCGCCTGGCGGGTTTCCGACGTCCGACCGGCCGCCTTGTTCACCGCCGCCCACTACCTGGCCCACGCGAAGCTCGCCGAAGCGGCTTCGCTCGACTTCGTCACCCTCGACGACACCCTCGCGCTCCAGTCCGGCGGCGAAGAGGTCGTCCGAGGCCGACTGGACGCGTTGCTCACCTTCGCCGCGATAGCCCCCGTGACCAGCGGAATCGGCCTCGTCCCGACGGTCACCACCACCCACACCGAGCCGTTCCACATCTCGACGGCCGTCGCTTCGCTCGACTTCGCGAGCCGCGGCCGCGCAGGCGTCCTCGCGGTGCCTTCGCGCACCGAAGCCGAGGTCGCGCACTTCGGCAGGCGCACCCTGCCGTCCGAGGCGGACGCCGAAGCGGAGAACGCCGAGGTCGTCGACGTCATCGCGCGTCTCTGGGACAGCTGGGAGGACGGCGCGATCATCCGCGACGAGCCGACCGGCCGTTTCATCGACCGCGAGAAACTGCACTACGTCGATTTCGAAGGCCGCTTCTTCAACATCAAGGGACCTTCGATCACGCCGCGTCCGCCCCAAGGCCACCCGGTCGTCGCGGTGTACGGCGACTCTCCGTACGCGCATGGCGCCGACGTCGTCCTGATCGACGAGATCCGCGGCGCCCGCGAGCGTTTCCCCGACGCCAAACTTCTCGCCGGCCTGTCGATCGTGCTCGCCGAAACCGAGCAGGCGGCCTTAGACCGCCGTCGCGCGCTGGAGGCCTACGCGCCCTTCGTGGCCGGAGAGCTCACCTTCACCGGCACTCCGGCAGACCTCGCCACCGAACTGCCCCGCCTCGCGGCGGCCAACGGACTCGACGGCTTCCACATCCGGCCCGCCGTCCTGACCGACGACCTGGCGCTCTTCACCGCCGGGACCGTCCCCGCGCTCCAGGCCGCGGGCGCGTTCCGGCAGGCCTACACCGGCACCACCCTGCGCGACCATCTCGGCCTCGGGGTCGCCGCCAACCAGTACGCGGAGGCGTGACAGATGCCCAAACAGGTCAAACTCGCCGCACACTTCCCCGGCGTCAACAACACGACCGTGTGGAGCGACCCGCGTTCGGGTAGCCAAATCGACTTTTCGTCCTTCGAACATCTCGCGCGCACGGCCGAGCGGGGCAAGTTCGACTTCCTGTTCCTCGCCGAGGGCCTGCGCCTGCGCGAACACGCCGGCCAGATCCTCGATTCCGATGTCGTCGGGCGGCCGAACACCACCACCGTGCTGGCCGCGCTCTCCGCGGTCACCACCCGGCTCGGCCTCGCGGGCACGCTCTCTTCGACCTTCAACGAGCCGTACGAGGTCGCGCGGCAGGTCGCGAGCATCGACCACCTCTCCGGCGGTCGCGCCGCGTGGAACGTCGTCACCTCACCGGACGCGTGGACGGGACAGAACTTCCGCCGCGGCGGCTTCCTGAAACGCGAGGACCGCTACCGCCGCGCCGAGGAGTTCCTCGCGACCGTGCGGGAACTCTGGGACAGCTGGCCGCCCGACGCGCTGGTGGGGGACAAGGAGAACGGCGTCTTCGCACGCGGCATCGAGCGCTTCGCCCACAGTGGACCGCAGTTCGACATCCACGGCGAGTTCACCGTCCCGAGGACCCCGCAGGGGCAGCCGATCGTCATCCAGGCAGGCGATTCCGACGAGGGCAGGGAGTTCGCGGCCAAGACCGCCGACGTCATCTTCAGCCGCCACGGTTCACTGGAGAGCGGCAAGGAGTTCTTCGCCGACGTCAAGCGACGGCTGCCCGCGTACGGCCGCGAGCCCGGCGAGCTGCTGATCATGCCCGCCGCGACCTTCGTCCTCGGCGACACCGAGGAGGACGCGCACGAGTACGCCCGCGAGATCCGCTACCAGCAGGTGCGCCCGGCCACCGCGATCCAGTTCCTCGAGCAGGTGTGGAGCCGCGACCTCTCCGCCTACGACGCCGACGGCCCGCTCCCCGAGGTCGACCCCGATCCCGACGCCGAACCGCTGACCTGGGGCCGCGTCCGGCACGAGAAGGATCCGCTGGCCGTGGCCGCGAAATGGCGGGCGATCGCGGAGGAGAAGAAACTCTCGATCCGCGAACTGGTCATCGAGGTGACCGCGCGCCAGCAGTTCGTCGGCACCGCCCGGCAGGTCGCGGAGTCGATCGACGAATACGTCCAGAGCGACGCCGCCGACGGATTCGTGCTGGTGCCGCACCTGACCCCTGGCGGGCTGGACGCGTTCGTCGACGACGTCGTCCCGCATCTGCGGGAACGGGGTGTCTTCCGGACCGAGTACACCGGAGACACCCTGCGGGAGCACTTGTTCAGCAGGTAGCGCCCTGGGTGCGCGCGACGTTCATCAGATATTCGCCGTAGCCGGACTTCGCCAGCTTGGCGCCGAGCGCGTAGCACTGGTCCGCGTCGATGAAGCCCATCCGCAGCGCGACCTCCTCGAGACAGGCGATCCGGACGCCCGTCCGGTGCTCGAGGACCTGCACGAACTGGCCGGCCTCCAGCAGCGAGTCGTGCGTTCCGGTGTCGAGCCAGGCGAACCCGCGCCCGAGATCGATCAGGGTCGCGCGGTCCTGCCGCAGATAGGTGAGGTTGACGTCCGTGATCTCCAGCTCACCGCGAGGGGAGGGCTTGAGGTCACGGGCGATCTCGATCACCTGGTTGTCGTAGAAGTACAGGCCGGTGATGGCCTTGTTCGACTTCGGCTTCTCGGGTTTCTCCTCGATGGAGAGGAGCTTGCCGTCGGCGTCGATCTCGCCGACGCCGTAGCGCTGCGGGTCCTTGACCGGGTAGCCGAACAACACGCAACCGTCGAGCGTGGTCGCCGCGGCCTGAAGCCTGCTGGAGAACCCCTGGCCGTAGAAGATGTTGTCGCCGAGCACGAGCGCGACGTCGTCATCGCCGACGAAGTCCGCGCCGATGACGAACGCCTCGGCCAGCCCGTTGGGGGCGGCCTGTTCGGCATAGCTGAAGCTGAGCCCGAACTGGCTGCCGTCGCCGAGCAACCGCCGGAAATGCGGCAGGTCGACGGGGGTCGAGATGATCAGGATCTCGCGGATCCCGGCGAACATCAGCACCGAGATCGGGTAGTAGATCATCGGTTTGTCGTAGACCGGTAGCAGCTGTTTCGAGATCGCCTGGGTGATGGGATGCAGACGCGTCCCGCTGCCCCCGGCCAGCACGATGCCCTTCATGCGATGCCCCCGCTTCGTAGCCGATCGCTCGGCCTCACACTACCGGGTGGCTCAGAACGCCGGTCCCTTCGCGAAATACGCCTTGCAGCCGAGGTTGTACTCGGTGGAGATCTGCAGCACGTTCTTCCCGCCGTCGACCGGGAGCAGTGTCGAGCTGTAGTTGGGGCAGAAGTTGTTGTGGATGCCGGTGATGTGCACCGGCGCGGGCAGCTCGTACCAGTTCCCGGCGCCGAAGTTGTCGTTGGCCAGCAGGACTTTGCCGTTCTTGCCCTGCGGGACACCGGCCGCGTTGGTGTAGATCTGCCCGACCATCACCAGCCGCACCCCGTTCGGGCCGCCGGGGAACAGCGCGATCGTCTGGGCGTGCTGGAAGTAGTTGCCGTTGGCGGTGGTGACGCGGGTGCCAGGGTCGAGGGGGTCGCCCCAGTTGGCGCCGTCGGAGGAGATCTTGAAGTACGGGTCGCAGTAGCGGTCGCGGTAGTTGCAGATCTCGTAGGCCAGGTAGTACCGGCCGTCGGGGAGACGGCGGATGATCGGCATTCCCGGCCGCACCCGATGGGGCGGGATGGCCATCGTGCGCTGCTTGGTGCCCCAGTTCACCCCGTCGGTGGAAGCGACCCGGTTCATCACCTGCGCGAACTGCGGCGCCTCGGTCTCGTCGGCGTAGTGCAGCCACAGTGTGCCGCCCGCGTCGACGGTGAACTCCGGCTCCCAGATGCCGTCGTGGTTGTGGGAGCGGGCGGCCTCGGAAAGGAAGGACCACGTGCGGCCGGCGTCGCGGCTGGACCAGATCTTGATGCCGATCCGCCGCTGCGGCCCGGCGTCCTGCCGGTAGCTCGCGGCCCACAGCAGCGTGCCCGCGCGAAGCCTGCCGACCCGCTGCGGCAGCTCGTACAGCGTCCCGCAGCACATGCCGCGGCGGCCGTCCCGGTCGCGGACTTCGCCGACCTTGTGGAAGGTCTGGCCCTCGTCGGTGCTTTCCATGATCGGCGTGAACTTGCCGCTCGCGTCTTCGCTGGTCAGCGACGCCAGGATGCGGCCGCGGCCGACAGAGGAGTGTTCCAGGCGGATGAGCCGCGGGTACGAGCCATAGCCCGGCACGAGCTGTTGCCGTTCCGCGGCCTGCGCGGCGGTGAACAGGGACGCGATCACCGTGAGTGACAGCGCGAAGGCGAGTGCGGTGCTGAAACGGCGCTTCATCGTGACCTTCCTCGAACGCGATCGCCGGATTACAACACGGGCATTTGTCCCTTTAGGACTCCCTCGAAGGCGTCGCGGCGGAAACCCACGTCCGAGTGTCCTGAATCGCTCGGCCGGGTGGTCCGGTAACGCTGGGCTATCGGCCGACGAAGATCCGATGACGGGTTCGACTGGGGGGAATTACGTGATCAGGCGCTTGGGTGCGGCGTTGAGTGCCGTGCTGCTGACCATCGGACTGCCGGCCTGTTCGCCGCCGAACCTGGGCCGTGTCGTCCCGCAGGCGGCCGCTCCGGAAGGACTGCGCACACCGTCGGCGACCCCGCCGCCGACGTCCACCACCACCCCGCGGCCCGGCCCGCAGCCGGAGGAGAAGCACTCGGGGAAGGGGAACGCGTCGGTCCCCATGGCCTGGCCGATGCGCATCGGCTTCGTGACCTTCGACTGCCCGAAATGTTCCGGGCACGTCGCGGTCAACACCGAGAACGAGCTGATCGTCAACGACGTCGGCCCGTACAAGGGCACGCAGTGGATCAACGACATGCCCGATCACCAGGCGAAGACGTTCACCGTCAAGGCCAACGCCGCCTGGACGCTGACCATCACCGACGAACGCGGCCTGCCCGTGCTGCAGCCGGGCAAGCCGCTCTCGGGCAAACGCGACGCGGTCTTCGCCGTGCCCGACGCCGTCTCGTCGGTCGCCGTCACCACCAAGGGCAACGGGAACACCGCGGTGTGGGTGCGCAGCGGCGACTACGCGGAGCTGCCCGTGAACCAGCTCGGCGACTACAAGGGCAGCGTGCCCGTGTCCGGCCCGGCCTTCGTGTCGCTGGAAGGCGACGGGACCTGGACGATCACCGCGTCTTAGACAGGACGAAGGCCACCTTCTTCCGAAGGTGGCCTTGTCGGTGCGGCTGTCAGCGGTAGTTCGTGAACTGCAGCGCGATCTCGAAGTCCTTGCCCTTCAGCAAGGCGATCACGTCCTGCAGCTGGTCCTTCTTCTTGCCGGACACCCGAAGCTGGTCGCCCTGGATCTGCGCCTGGACCCCCTTGGGGCCTTCGTCGCGGATGAACTTGGCGATCTGCTTAGCCTTGTCCGACGCGATCCCCTGCAGGATCTTGCCGCCGATCTTGTAGATCTTGCCGGACAACGCCGGCTCGTCCGCCTCGAAGGCCTTGAGGGAGATGCCGCGCTTGATCAGCTTCTCCTTGAAGACCTCGACCGCCGCCAGCGCCCGCTCCTCGGTCTCGGACTCGATCGCGATCGCTTCCTCGCCGGACCAGTCGATCTTGGTCCCGGTGCCCCGGAAGTCGAACCGTGTACCGAGCTCCTTGCTGGCCTGGTTCAGGGCGTTGTCCACCTCCTGGCGATCGACCTTGCTCACCACGTCGAAAGAGGGATCCGCCACGTGTTCTCACACCTCGTACTCGCTTGTCAGGAGCTTCCACCCTAGCCCTGCGGAACCCGGTTGACCGGCCCGCCATGGCATTGGGTATTCTTTCGTCTCGGTCGGGGACACCCGGCCACGGCGAGTTGCCCGAGCGGCCAAAGGGATCTGACTGTAAATCAGACGGCACAGCCTTCGGGGGTTCGAATCCCTCACTCGCCACACCAAAGCGGCCTCGTGACCAAGTCACGGGGCCGCTTTTGTCGTGTCCGGACACTTCCCGGGATCGAAGTCACATCGAGTTAGTAGTTAGTAACCAGTAACTTAGTGCCCATGGCTGACCGGTTGAGTCCAGCGTTGGTGGGCACGGCGTTGGCGGGGGCGGTGATCGGCAGCGTCGGAGCGCCCCTCATCACTCCGGTCGCCACCGGGATGCACGTGTCCTTGGACGCCGCGCAGTGGACCTTGACGGTGACACTGTTCAGCGGCGCGATCGCGGGACCGGTGCTGGGCAGGCTCGGCAGCGGCCCGTACCGCCGCGCCACGATCCTGGCCACCCTGGCCCTGGTCGTGGCGGGCGGACTGCTGACGGTGCTCCCGCTTCCGTACGCGGCGCTGGTGATCGGGCGCGGCCTGCAGGGGCTCGGGGTCGCGGTCGGGGCGTTGTTGATGAGCGTCGCCCGCGCGCACCTGCCGCCCGAGCGTTCGACATCGACGATCGCCGCGTTGTCGGTCGCCTCGACCGTGGGCATCGGGGTCGGGTATCCGGTGATCAGCCTTCTCGACCAGCTCGCGGGCCTGCGTGCCGCCTACGGGTTCGGATTCCTCCTGTCCGCCGTCGCGCTGGTCATCGCCTGGCGGACGCTGCCCGCTGAGGCGCCGGGTGAGCCGCCCCGGATCGACGTCACGGGCGCGGTGCTCCTCGCGCTCGGCACTCTCGGGATCCTGCTGGTCATCGCCGAACCCACGATCTGGTCGACCCCATGGCTGGCCGCCGGCCTTCTCGCCGGTTCCGCCGTGGTCCTGGCGGTGTGGGCCTTCATCGAACTCCGCACCGCGGTGCCGTTGGTGAACCTTCGGCTGCTCGGCCAAGGGCCCCTCCTGCGCGCGAACCTGGCGATACTCGTGGCAGGCGCCGGTTTGTACCTGCTGTTCAGCCTGTTCACCCGCTACGTGCAGACCCCCGAAGACGCCCACTACGGATTCGCGCTTCCCGGCGTCGCCGCGGGAGCGGCCCTGATCCCGTTCTCGCTGCTCGGGTTCGCCGCGGGAAGAGCGGTGCCGCGCTTCATCGCGCGCGTCACCGAGCGCTGGACGTACGCGGTCTCGATCGTGATCGCCGCGGCCAGTGCCCTGCTGTTCGCGGCCGGCAACCAGTCGCTCGCTCTCGTCCTCGTGGCGATCGCCCTGCTCGGCTTCGCCGTCGGAGGTGTCTTCGCGGTGATGCCCAAGCTCGTTCTCGTCGGTGTGCCACCAGAAGAAACGGCGAGCGTGCTTTCGATCAACCAGATCGCCCGCAGCATCGGAATGGCCGTGGGCAGCGCACTCGCCGGGTTGCTGCTCGCCGCGGCCACCCCGGACGGCGCGTTGCTCCCCACACAGAACGGCTACCTCACCACGGCACTGTGGGCTCTGCCCCCACTCGCCGTCAGCGCGCTGATCATCGCCACGAACAGATCTCCGCGAACGTCCTGACCCGTCAGTGCGGTGCGCGCTCCCAGACCGACACGTGTTTGGTGCTCTCGGCGGTGAATTCCGAGCGATCCCAGTCCGCCCAGCGGTGCTTCAGGCGCATCCCGGCGATGCGTGCCATGAGGTCCATCTCGGCGGGCCAGGCATACCGGAAGGGGATCCGGCGGAACCGTCCCTGCCCGTCCGGTGTCACGGTGACGTGGTTCGACGTGAACTCCTGGGTGACCACGTCGTACTGGTCGAACCCGACATAGCCGGATGCCATCGCGAACGGGACGATGTCCTGCCCGGGCGGCAGGCGGCGCAGCTCCGGCAGGCCCACCTCGACGACGAACAGCCCGCCCGGCCGCAGATGCGCGGCCGCGTTGCGGAAGACCTCGACCTGCCCGTCCTGGGTGGTCACGTTGCCGATCGTGTTGAACACCAGGTAGACCAACGAGAACTGACCGGCCACCCGCGTCTTCGTCATATCGCCGATCGTGACCTCGACGGCGTCGCCACCCGGCTTGTCCGCGATCCGCGCCGCCATCGCCCTGCTCAGTTCGATGCCGCGCACCGGCACGCCGCGCGCGGCCAGCGGGATCGCGATCCGCCCGGTTCCGGCGGCGAACTCGAGCACCGGGCCGTCGGCCAGGTCTTCGAGGACGTCCACCGCGGAGGTCACCACTTCGGGCGCGTTCGCGCCGCCTGGCGCGTCGTAGCCCGCGGCGACACTCTCGGGGAACCAGCCGTCCGCCGGATCGTCTTCCGTGTTCGTCTGATCGATCACGGTCGCCGACGCTACGCCCGCGACCGGGCGCTTCTCATCCCGTTTTTCCCGTCACCGGCCGCGATCCCGCCTTTGCGGCCACGCCGGATGGCTGTTCGGTTCGGCCAGGTCTTCGAGGTAGGTGTACTCGCTGAAGTCATCGTCCGTCGTGGGTGCTCTTCGGGCGCGACGGGGTTCGGCTGGTGCCGTCTCCGACTCGAGGCCTTCGGCGACCTCGGCCAGCAGAGGCCACAGCTTCTCCTGCGCTCTGGGCACGAACAGCGCCTGCGCGATCGGGTGCTCGCAGTTCCCGGCGGCGACCTCCTCCCAGCTGAACTTGCCGTCCCGGACACAGTCCGCCGCCCGCGCCAGCCGCGGCGGGACGCCAGGCCGTTCCGCCGCGCGGCGGAACACCTCGGCCGTGAACTTCGACGCGTCGACCACGCGCGCCACCTCCGTCGTTCTCCCGTCGCCAAGCCGGAGTACGACCCTACCCAGCAGGCGGTGAGCAGCCGAAATCCCGGTGAAGCGTCAGCTCGACGCGGCCCGGTACCGCAGCAGCACGATCCCGGAAGCGAACGGTCGCTCCTCCACCAGCCGAAGCTTCGGGACACCGGTGGCACCTTCGAACAACCGACGGCCTTCGCCGACCACGACGGGATAGACGAACAGCCGGTACTCGTCGACGAGACCCTCGGCGATGAGCGCCCGCACCAGCGAGATGCTGCCGGTCGTCACGATGTCCTTGCCTTCGGCGGCCTTCAACCGCTCGATCTCCGAACGCAGCTCACCGGAGAGCACCGTCGTGTTCTCCCACTCCGGCTCCGTCAGCGTGCTCGAAACCACGTACTTGCTCACCGAGTCGAGATAAGCCGAAATGCCTGTCGTGTCATCGGTTTGCTTCGGCCAGTACCCGCGCATGTCTTCGAAGGTGACGCGTCCGAGGAGTACCGCGTCGGCGTTCTCACGTTGTTCGCGGAGCGCGGCCAGCACATCCGACTGGTCGACGTCCGGATCGGTGTCGCCGGGGCTGAACCAGTCGCCCGCCAGTTCGATGACGCCGTCGATCGTGCTGTTCTCCGTGACGATCAGCTCTCGCATGAACCCGACCGTACCGCCGGCCACCGACAAGAATGGACCGATGACCGAGCCGCCTGCCCACGGATCCGTTGCCCTCCGCGAGTTCACCGAAGCCGACATCCGGCTCGCCCGCGAACTCGGGCAGGATCCGTACATCCCGCTCATCGGGAAACTTCCCGCGCGGCCGACGCGTCAGGAAGCCGAAGTGTGGGTGCGACGGCAGCAAAGCGCTCGCGCCGAAGGACGGGGCTTCGCCTTCGTGATCTCCGCGAACGAAACTGCCGTCGGCACGATCGGACTCTGGCTGCGCAAGCTGTCCGAAGGCATCGGGATCGTGGGCTACTCGATCTCGCCCGAGCAACGG
This sequence comes from Amycolatopsis sp. lyj-108, assembly GCF_046549005.1. NCBI lineage: Bacteria > Bacillati > Actinomycetota > Actinomycetes > Pseudonocardiales > Pseudonocardiaceae > Amycolatopsis > Amycolatopsis sp. lyj-108. Next base: position 498,799 of record NZ_JAJPWQ010000002.1, read on the forward strand.
CGGCGCGGTTTCGCGACCGACGCGCTGAAAGCGATCACCCCGTTCGCCTGGACCGTCACTGGCATCGAGCGGATCGAGCTGTACATCGAGCCGTGGAACCGTGGCTCCGTTCGCGCGGCCGAGAAAGCGGGCTACCGGAACGAAGGACTGCTGCCCGCCCATCATGAGATCGGCGGTGTCCTGCGGGACATGCTTCTCTACGTCTCGCCGTGAACCGCGCGCCTCGACGGGTACCACGTCTCACCCGCGGGTTCGCCCGCCATGTTCCAGCTCCACGACACCTTCGGCGTGACGCGCGCGTAGATGCCCGGGCCGACGGCTCCCATCCGTTCGACCGGATCGACGGCCTCGCCATAGACCCGGACGCCGCGGGCGATGAACGGGTCGAGTGAGACCAGGTCGTCGATGAGCAAGGCGACTTTGCGTTGCCCTGCTTGGATGTTACGGAACTTCCGGGTCGCGAGGACCGACGCGCCCACGCCGCCGACCCAGAAATGCGTCCCGTCGAACTCGAACGCCAAGGGGACCACGTCGGGCTGTTCGCCGTCCTCGGACAGCGTCGCGAAGCGGGCCAAGGGTTGCGAGCGCAGGTATGCGATCTCTTCCTCTGTGAAAGCCATGACGCCATCCTCCTCGCTCAAGCCGTCAGAACCTGCGCATGATTGAGCACCAGCATGTCGGTGACGAAAGAGACCGGCGTGCCGTCGGCCGCCCGGCCGATCCAGGTCGGATAACTCCCGTCTCCCCAGCCGGTGGAAAACGCGATGATGTTGCCCTCGACGCCGTCCAGGGTGATGTCGACGTGGGGATCCGCCTCGGCGAACCTCTCGATGAGGTCGTCGTCCACCTCCTCGGGAAGGGCGGTGGCATCGGCGAAACAGCCCGTCCCGCTGTCCACGCCGTAGCCATAGAACTCACCGTCCCCGAGGAAGAGCGGGTCCTGCCCCGGCCAGAGCGCGGCTTCCCACGTGGCGGCCGGAACGTCGGCGATGACGAGTTTGGCGGCGGCGACCCGTTCGTGGGTGGGTTCGTCGACGAACCGGATCACGACGAGCTCGACCCGGTATTCCCCTGGCGGCACGGTGACCGTGAACTGCCCGGTCTCCCGATCCAGGAAGGCCGGGTCCGAGGCGACGAGCCTCCCGCTGGGCATGCACAGTTTCCCGGCGTCCCGAAGCTCGACCTCGACGACGCCATCGTCTTCGTTCAGCGAAAACCGCGTGCCCGCGGTGAACATGTGCTCCAGGGCGGAAGGACGCATCGGAACGGACGGCCGCCACGGGCGCTGGTCGACGGGGAGCGGCGGATCGCTTTTCGGAGCGTCCGGCGTTCGGAGGGTCAGCTGCCGCACATTCGTGAAAGGTTTCCAGTCGCCGAAGTCGGGCTTCGGCATGGTCAGCTCGGACACCGGCTTTTGCACGCGGCCGTTGCTGGAACCGCCGCCGTAACCCTTGGGGGCCCGATACACCCAGCCCTCCCCGTCGGGACCGAAGGACATTTCCACGCGGCCGGCGCTCTGTTCGTCGAACTCTTCCTGGTCATCGAGCTGATAGGTCCACTGCTCGATCTTCACGAGGAACAGGTCGCCGGTCTCGAGGACGCGGAACTCGTACAGACCGCGGCGCCTGCGCTGCCCATCGAACTGGACGGAGCGGGCGAACCGGTGCTTCCACGCGATTTCGAGCAGCATCAGCGGCACCTCGGTACCGGGGCGCACCAGCGCGACGGCGTACTGCTCTCCGGCGGCGTCGCGTTCCCGTGCGGTGCCGGGCGAAAGCCTCCCGGTCAACGCGCGGGCGGCCGGATCCCAGCCTTCGCAGTAGACGACGTCCAGCAAGGTCCCCTCAGACATGAGCGAAACCTAGCGGGTACCCCCGACAAAACTCACGCTTTCTCACGGATCGCGTAGTCGCCGAAGGCCGGTTCCAACAGTTCGAAAGCCCGCTTGGTTGCCTTCATGAGTGCCTTGGCGATCTCCTCGTTGCTCTCGCCGGCGTGCGAGCGCCGGAGGACCTCGCGGAAGAGCACGCGGTCGATCGCGTTGAGTTCGGCGGCCGCCATGATCGGAGTGACGTCGTCCGCGTCCGCCCCGGTCTCGGTCGCGAGCAGTTCGGCGAGTGCCGCTTCCCGCAGTTCGTGCAGTTCACGCAGCCGCGCGGTCAGGGTCGGGCTCTCCAGCACCATTTTCGCGAAGACCGGCCCGGTGAAGCCGATCACGGGCGAGTGCTCCGCCACCGCGTCCAGGAAGGTACGCCGTAGCGCGGCCAGGGCCGACTCACCCGCCTTCCGGTCGCGGACGGCGTTCGCCAGCCCGTTCGTGAACTCTTCGTGCTGGTCGAGTGCCAGGTCCTCTTTGCGGGCGAAGTAGTTGGTGACGGTCTTCTTCGCGACTCTCGCCGCCGCGGCGATCTCCGCGATGGTCGTCTCCTCGAAGCCCTTCTCGATGAAGAGGAGCGTCGCCTGGTCGGAGATCAGCTGCCGCGTCTCCTGCTTCTTGAGCTCTCGCAAACCCACATCCGTGCTGGTCATGAGCGAAGTTTACCACCGTCGTAAAAATATCCTTGACTTCCTGTAGGTCGGATGTAAACTTACGTCCGTACTACAGACCAGTGAGAGAAGAGGCTCCTTGACCGCTCGAATCCCCCAAGGCAACGAAGGCACCAACCGCGCTCAGGCCCGCCGGAACGACCGCCGTCATCAGCAGCCGTTCCCCGGCCGCTCGATGCCGGTGCGCCGCTCGACCGGCGTCCCGCGCCGCCGGTCGTACTGACCGATCAGCTCATCCGACACCGCACTGCCGACCGAAGGGGATAGCCCATGAACGTCCTTGCCTCCACCGTCTCGCTGACCGTCGACGACGTCGCCGCCTCCAGCCGTTTCTTCACCGAGCACTTCGGCTTCACCGAGCAGATGGCCGCGGAGGGTTTCGTCTCCCTCGGGCACGAAACCGCGAAGGTGACCATCGTGCTGCTCCAGGCGGGCATCGAGGTCCTGCCGGAGAACCTGCGGCAGCAGCGCGCGTCCGGCGTGATCGTGGCCTTCACGGTCGAGAACCTCGAAGCCGAGGAGAAGCGCCTGCGCGACGAAGGTGTCGAGATCACGTTGCCGCTGCGGGAAGAGCCTTGGGGAGAACGCCTCTTCATGGTCACCGACCCGAACGGCGTGCCCGTGGAACTCGTGGAATGGGTGCAGCAGTAGGGAAAACGCCCGTCTTTCAGTGAAACGAAGCGGGGCTTGGTCCACAGTGGACCAAGCCCCGCTTTCCGTCGCCAGTCCTACTTCATCGTGGCGAGCTGGATGAGGTTGCCACAGGTGTCGTCGAAGACGGCGGTGACCACCGGCCCCATGTCGACGGCGTCCTGCGTGAACTCGACGCCCAGCCCCTTGAGCCGTTCGACCTCGGCGTACACGTCGTCGACGGCGAACTGGGTGAACGGGATGCCGTCGCTCGCCAGCGCCTTTTTGAACGGCTTCGCCGCCGGGTGGCCGTCCGGCTCCAGCAGCAGTTCGACGCCGTCGGGGTCGGTGGGGGAGACCACGGTGAGCCAGCGGGCGTCGCCGGTGGGCACGTCGTGCTTCTTGGTGAACCCCAGCTTCTCGGTGTAGAAGGCGAGAGCCTTGGCCTGGTCGTCGACGAAGACGCTGGTGATGTTGATCCGGATCACGGGTTCGGTTCCTCTCGGTCGATGGGCCACCGCTCGACGATCGACCGCAGCGGGCTCGTGTCGAGGTGGTGGAACTTGTAGCGGCCCTGCCGCCGGGTGTGCACCAGGCCTGCCTGTTCGAGCATCGCGAGATGCTGCGAGATGGCCTGCCTCGAAGAGCTCAGGCCATGTTTCATGGTCAGCCTGCCGCAGATCTCGAACAGGGTCTGACCGTCCTTTTCGGTCAGCTCGTCCAGGATTGCGCGCCGCGTCGCGTCGCCGATCGCCTTGAACAGGTCGCCGTCCACGACTCAGTTATAGGCAAGCCGTCACTTGCCTGTCAACTCGGCGGTCAGGAACCGAGGTAGCGCAGGATCGCCAGGACGCGGCGGCTGTAGCCGGCGGTACTGGCCAGTCCGAGCTTGTCGAAGATGGCGTTGACGTGCTTCTCGACGGCGCTCAGCGACACGAACAGCGACTCGGCGATCCCGGGGTTCGTGTGGCCCTGCGCCATTTTCTCCAGCACTTCACGCTCCCGGACGGTCAGCTTCGCGAGCGGATCGGTGTGCGTGGTCCGCGCGAGCAGCCGCCGGACCACCTCCGGATCGAACGCCGCCCCACCCGCGGCGACCCGGTCGAGCGCGTCCAGGAATTCGCCCACCTGGGCGACCCTGTCCTTCAGCAGATAGCCGACGCGTTCGCCGTCGCCGGTGATCAGCTCGGCGGCGTAGCGCTTCTCGACGTACTGGGAGAGCACCAGGACGCCGATCTCCGGCCAGCGTTTCCGGATCTCGAGCGCCGCGCGAAGACCCTCGTCCGTGTGGGTCGGCGGCATGCGGACGTCGGTGACGATCACGTCCGGCCGATACGCGGCCGTCGTCGAGAGGAGCGCCTCGCCGTCGCCGACCGACGCCACGACCTCGTGTCCCTCTTCGACCAGCAACCGGACCAGCCCCTCGCGCAGCAGGGTCGAGTCCTCGGCGAGGATCACCCGCACGGCAGCACCGCCGTCACCACGGTCGGCCCGCCGAGCGGACTGTCCACAGTGAACTCACCGTCCGCGGCCGCGACGCGCATCGCGAGCCCGGAAAGGCCGCCGCCGGACTCCCGCGCCCCGCCCGTGCCGTCATCGGTGATCCGCACCCGCACCCTGTCCCCGTCCCGCTCGGTCTCGATGTCGATCCGCGTCGCCGCGGCGTGCTTGATCGTATTGGTGACCGCTTCGGACGCGACGAAGTAGACGACGGTCTCGATGGCCGCCGGTGGCCGTTCCGGCAGGTCGACCCGCAGGCGGACCGGCACCCCGGAGCGTTCCGCGAGCGCTTCCAACGCTGGGTGCAGCCCGTCCGAGTCCAGCGCGATCGGATACACCCGCCACGAGACCTCTCGGAGGTCTTCGAGGGCGCGTTGGGATTCCTCGTGTGCCTGCCGTAGCAGCTCCGACGCGTGGCCCGGATCACCGGCGCGCCGCGCCCGGCCGAGCAGCATCCCCAGCGCGACGAGCCGCTGCTGGACGCCGTCGTGCAGGTCACGTTCGATGCGGCGGCGCTCGCCGTTGACCGCCTCGACCACCTCCGCCCGGCTGGTCGCGAGCTCGGAGACCCGGCGGCGCAGCTGTTCCTTCTTACTGGGGCCGAAAAAGCTCATCGCCAGCTTCTGGTCCAGCGTCGCGGCACCGAGGAGTCCTTGCAAGGAAAGGAAAACGAGCAGTGCGCCGAAGAGCGACGTGGTGACGGGGTCGTACCAGTCGGCCGGGGCGTCGCCGCCGGGCGACCTGCCGTCGAGGAGCTGGTATCCGATGATCAGGCCGGATCCGGCGCCCAGCAGGATCAGGCCGAAGATCGCGGCGGTGAGCAACCCGATGACGCAACGCGGGACCAGGTAGGCCATCGCGCGGCGACCGGTGTAATCCGTCGCGTTCTCCACGCCGAAGTACTTCTCCAGCCGTTGCCGCTCCATTTCGGACAGTGCGCGGGCGCCAGAGAAGACGGGCGCCCGCAGCGCGGGGACCACGAGCGCGATGCCGCCGAAGAGCAGGTAGAACAACTCCGCGACCGCTGTCGTGGCGCCGATCGCCAGGCCGAGCGTGCCGCGGAGCATCTTGCGCAGGTAGCGGCGCATCGCTGCCGGAATGGGCATAGCGCCAGGTTAGCGGGGTATCCGAAGGTCGGTACTGCGGTTTTCCGCAGTGATTTATGCCGCTTCACCGCAGGGTGCGGAACCCGGGCAATTCGTACGTTCGTTGGTACCCGCAGACGACCACGAAAGGCCGCCATGAACCTCCTCCTCGCCGAAACCGCCAACGAATCGATGGGCGGCCTCGCCGGCTGGGCAGTGTCACTGATGGACTCACTGGGAGGTCCTGGTGCCGCGATCATCGTCGGACTGGACAACCTCTTCCCGCCGATCCCGAGCGAACTGGTGCTGCCGCTCGCCGGGTTCTCCGCGAGCCGGGGGACGTTCACCTTGGTGGAAGCGCTGGTGTGGACGACCTTCGGCTCGGTCGCCGGCGCGGTCATCGTGTACTACCTCGGCCTGCTGCTCGGCCGCGACCGCACGCGCCGCTGGATGGCGAAGATCCCGCTGGTCAAGACCTCGGACTTCGACAAGACCGAAGCCTGGTTCCAGAAGCACGGTGCCAAGGCGGTGTTCCTCGGCCGGATGGTGCCGATCTTCCGGAGCCTCATCTCCCTGCCCGCCGGGATCGAACGCATGCCGTTCTGGCGGTTCCTTGCGCTGACCACGCTGGGCAGCCTGATCTGGAACACCGGGTTCGTCCTGGCGGGTTACGGCCTGGGGGAGAGCTGGCACCTGGTCGAGGAGTACGCCGGGTTCTTCCAGTACTTCGTGATCGCCGCCGTCGCGATCGCGCTGACCCTCTTCGTGGTGACCCGGCTGCGTGAGAAGAACCGCACGAATGCCTGAGCCGGTGCGGGGGCGCCCAGACCGGGCGCCCCCGCACACGGTGGTCAGGAACGGAAGGGGCCGGTCACCTCATAGGTGATCCCGCCGGAGGACGAACCGGAGGTGCCGCGTTGCGACGAGAAATACAGCCTGTTCCCGGCGGGGGTGAACGCGGGACCGCAGATCTCCGACGAGCTCTGGCCGTTGATCCGCAGGAACGGTGCCACGATGTCGTTCGGCGTGATGATGCAGATCTCCATGTTGCCGCCGTCCTCGGCGACGTAGAGGTCACCCGACGAGGTGCCGGTGACGTTGTCGACGCCGGTCAGCGGCGCCGAACCGGGGCTGACCAGGGAGTCGTCGTAGGCCAGCTCGTAGGTGCTGTTCGTCAGGTTGAGCTGCCAGACGCGGTTGTCACCCTTGGTGGTGAACCACGCGGTGTCGTTGGCGTAGTGCAGCCCTTCGCCGCCGCTGAACCGCTTGGCACCGGAGACCTGGTTGCGGGTGGCGGTGGGGGAGCCGTCGGGGTCGGGCACGTTCGCCCAGGTGAAGCTGCCCGACGTCGCCGTGCCCGCCTTCAGCACCTGCAACGTTCCGGCGGAAAGATTGCCCCAGGTCGTCGGGACGAAGCGGTAGAAGCAGCCGTCCGAGGTGTCTTCGGTCAGGTAGACGACCTTGCGCACCGGGTCGGCCGCCGCGGCCTCGTGTTTGAACTTCCCCATCGCGGGCCGCTGGACGGCGGCCGTGGCCGGACCGTTCGGCTGGCACTCGTAGACGAATCCGAGGTCGATCTCCTCACAGGAAAGCCAGGTGTTCCAAGGAGTCTTGCCGCCCGCGCAGTTCTGGCGGGTGTTCGCCAGGATGCGGTGGGCGCCGGTGATGTTCCCGCTCGCGTCGAATTTGACCGCGCTCGCGCCGCCGCCAGGGGTGATCTCCGAGTTCGACACGTAGATCCAGCCGCTGCCGTCGGCGAACACCGCGCCGCCGTCCGGCGCGTTGTGCCAGGTGTACCCGGTGCTCGCGACCTTCTGGCCGGATCGGGCGATGACCCGGCTGGTGAAGCCCGCCGGCAACTGGATCCCGTTCGCGTCGGCCGCCTGAAGCGCGCCGTACGGGCTGGGTCCGTTCTGGGCGGGTGCGGCGAGGGCCGCCCCCGAGAGCCTGTTTCCGAACGCCGTGACACCGGCGCCGACCACGGCCGCGCGCAGGAAATTCCGTCGCTTCACTCATGCCTCCGAGACATCCGCTGATGTGGTGGTGCGGGAAGGAGCGGGTCGGAGAGTACGGGCGGAACGGGACTTCCAGGTGAATTCGCGGCGTATTCACCGCGAGAAGGCAACTTTCGTAGGGAACCCTCGCTCAGCACTATTTCCCGGGCTTTGCGGAGCCCGGGCGCGTCGGCCCCGCCGTGTTGTTCAGCGACGGCCAATGCGAGCAGTATCCGATCGAGTGAAGCGTATCCGCCATTGCGGTGGTGACGACGTCCGATCAGGTGACGCCAGCCGTCGAGATGTTCGTCGAGCCCGGACTCTCCCGGAACGGCGCGGAGCAGGGCCCGAAGCAGGACTCTCATCTGGTTTTCGTTACCGGGCAAGGTGTCGCGGGCCAGCGTGTCGGCCAAGGTGCTGCGGGACTGACCGGTCGCGGCGGCCAGCGCGCGGATGCTGAGGCCACTTCGGTCGCGGAGTTCGCGCAAATGCGCCATGAACGCCGATTCCGTGTTCATCGGCGTGCCCGTGCGGGCACGGTGCGGCCGAAGACGGCGCTGAAGAGCCCGATCGCGACCCCCGCCGCGATCGGCGCGCTCGTACCGGCGAAGGTCAGCAGTGTGGTGAATGTGGCGAGAACGCTCAGACAGACGATCTGACCGGTCGAAACGCACCTGCGCCTCGGCCGCAACGGGGAAAGAATTCCTTGACTCATGACCTTGCCCTCTCAAGGGTCACGCACCCCGGCTGGGTGGCACGCAATACACGTTATCAAAACGTGATAGGGAGTTTAAGTCGAGTCAATGTCCGGGTTCGTCCGGATTCCGGAATGCCGAAAGCCCCGGACCCTTGGCGGGATCCGGGGCTTCAGGGCTGTCGGGCCTCGCGTCGTTACGCCGCCTGAGCGACCGGAGCCGTCGCCGGGGCCAACGCGATGTCCAGCACGTCGCGGACGTTCGCCACGGCGTGGACGTCCAGCTGTGCCAGCACTTCGGCCGGGACGTCGTCCAGGTCGGGCTCGTTGCGCTGCGGGATGATCACCGTCTTCATCCCCGCCCGGTGCGCGGCCAGCAGCTTCTGCTTGACCCCGCCGATCGGCAGCACGCGTCCGGTCAGCGACACCTCGCCGGTCATCGCGACGTCCGACTTCACGACCCGGCCCGAAAGCAGGGACGCCAGCGCGGTCGTCATCGTGATGCCGGCGCTCGGCCCGTCCTTGGGCACCGCGCCCGCGGGAACGTGCACGTGGATGCCGCGGTCCTTCAGGTCGGCGACCGGGAGTTCCAGTTCGGCGCCGCGCGAGCGCAGGTACGACAACGCGATCTGCACCGACTCCTTCATCACCTCACCCAGCTGGCCGGTCAGTTGCAGCCCGGTCGAGCCGGACTCCGGATCCGCCAGCGACGCCTCGATGTAGAGGACGTCACCGCCGGCGCCGGTCACCGCCAGCCCGGTCGCCACGCCCGGGGTCGACGTGCGCTGGGTCGACGCGGGCAGCGAAGACTCCGGCAGGTGCCGCGGACGGCCGAGGTAGGTTTCGAGCCCGTCGGCGTCGATCGTCAGCGGTAGCTCGACCTCGTCCAGCGCGACCTTGGTCGCCACCTTCCGCAGCACCTTCGCGATGGTCCGGTTCGCGTTGCGCACCCCGGCTTCCCGCGTGTACTCGGCGGCGATGCGGCTGAACGCGCCGTCGGTCAGCGTGACGTCGTCCTTGCCGAGACCGGCGCGGTCCAGCTCGCGGGGGAGCAGGTGGTCGCGGGCGATGGTGACCTTCTCGTCCTCGGTGTAGCCATCGAGGGTGACCAGCTCCATCCGGTCCAGCAGCGGGCCGGGGATGGTCTCGAGCGCGTTCGCCGTCGCGAGGAACACCACGTCGGACAGGTCCAGTTCGACCTCGAGGTAGTGGTCGCGGAACGTGTGGTTCTGCTCCGGGTCCAGCACCTCCAGCAGCGCGGCCGTCGGGTCGCCGCGGTAGTCGGCGCCGACCTTGTCGATCTCGTCGAGCAGCACGACCGGGTTCATCGAGCCGGCTTCCTTGATGGCACGGACGATCCGGCCGGGCAGGGCGCCGACGTAGGTGCGGCGGTGACCGCGGATCTCGGCTTCGTCGCGGATACCGCCGAGCGCCACGCGGACGAACTTGCGGCCCATCGCCTTCGCCACGGACTCGCCGAGCGACGTCTTGCCGACCCCGGGAGGACCGGCGAGCGCCAGTACCGCGCCCGAACGCCGTCCGCCGACCGGGCCCAGCCCCGACTCCGCGCGACGCTTGCGCACGGCCAGGTACTCGATGATGCGTTCCTTCACATCGTCGAGACCGGCGTGATCGGCGTCGAGGATGTCTCGCGCGGCGGCGATGTCGTAGACGTCGGTGGTGCGCTCGTTCCACGGCAGTTCGAGGACCGTGTCCAGCCACGTGCGGATCCAGCCGCCCTCGGGGGACTGGTCGGAGGTCCGCCCCAGTTTGTCCACTTCGGACAGTGCGGCCTTCTTGACCGCGTCCGGCAGCTCGGCGGCCTCGACGCGGGCGCGGTAGTCGTCGTCGTTGGCGGTGCCGTCGAGTTCGCCCAGCTCCTTGCGGATCGCTTCGAGCTGGCGGCGCAGCAGGAACTCCTTCTGCTGCTTCTCCATGCCCTCCTGGACGTCCTTGCGGATGGTGTCGGTGACCTCGAGTTCGGCCAGCTGCTCGCGGCTCCATTCGAGCGCCTTTTCGAGCCGTGCCGAAACATCGAGCGTGGAGAGCAGTTCGAGCTTCTGCTCAGTGTTCAGGTACGACGAGTTGCCCGCGAGGTCGGCGAGCGCGGACGGGTCCTCGACCTCCTGGACGGCGTCGATCATCTGCCAGCCGCCACGCTGCTGGAGGATCGCGAGGACGACGCTCTTGTACTCGGACGCGAGCTTCGCGGAGTTGTCGTCGGTGGTCTCGGTGGCGACCTCGGCGTGCACCCAGCGGGCGGCGCCGGGGCCGTCGGCGATGCGGCCGACGACGGCGCGGCGGGTGCCGCGCAGCAGCACCGCGGTCTTGCCGCCGGGCACGCGCCCGATGCGCTCGACGGTCGCGATGGTGCCGAGTTCGGCGTACTCGCCGTGGACGCGGGGGACGATCAGCACCTCGGCCTTGGTGGCGGCGCTGGACCGGATCCCCGGGAAGGAAGCCTGGGCAGGCGTGTTGGCCTGGGCGGACTCCACCGCGGCCCGCGTCTCCGTGTCGGCGAGGTCGAGCGGGACGATCATGCCCGGCAGCACGACGTCGTCATCGAGCGGGAGGACGGGCAGGAGGCGGTTGTCGGTCATCTGTGCACTCCTCGGTTAGTTGAGTCTGCCTAGCTCAACTCTCCGATCGACCCGTTTGTTTCCTTTCCGCGTTCGCCGTCAGCGATCACCCCACCCCTCCGACCTCTGCGCCCCAATGCGTGACGGTTAGCCCGCTAAAGGCGACGCGTCCGGGTCAGAGGTCGGATGTCAGGGGTGGACGGCGACCCCGCACCAGGCGAACGGCCGGGCACCTTCCTCGTCCCGCCGCAGCTCCCGCACCGGCCGCCAGTCGGGCAGGTGGACGACGCCGGGCTCCAGCAGCGGCCAGTCCCCGAAGAGCGGCTCGATCTCTTCGCGGTCCCGCATCCACACCGGGTTGCTCGTCTTCCGGTACTGCTCGACCATCCAGTGGAGCCCGTCGGCGTCCTCGCCGGTCTGGCCGCCGAAGCTCATATGGGACAGCCCCAGCCAGCTGCCCGGCGCCAGCGCGTTCCGGTAGGTCGCGACCAGCGTGGGCGGATCGTCCTGCGGCCCGGCGAAATGCAGGACGGCCATCATCATCAGGCATACCGGCTGGTCGAAATCGATCAGCCGCAACGTCTCCGGATGCCGCAGGACGTCCTTCGGCCGCCGCATGTCCGCGTGGACGATCCCGGCCCAGCCGGTCGCCTCGTGCCGTTCGAGGATCAGCTCCGCGTGCGCCACCGCGACAGGCTCGTAGTCGACGTACACGACCTTCGCCGTGTCACCAGGCTCCAGTTCCTCCTGGAGGATCTCGTGCACGTTCCCGGCTGTCGGGACACCGGAACCCAGATCGATGAACTGCCGGATCCCCGCGTTCAGCGCGGCGCGCACGACCCGGTTCATGAACTCGCGGTTGTGCCGCGCGCCCGGTTTGACCCACCGCCACTGCTTTTCCAGCGCGCGGGCGAACTCGCGATCGACCGCCCAGTTGTGGGTCCCGCCGAGGAACCAGTCGTAGATCCTCGCCGCGGACGGCTTTTCGGTGTCGACACCCGTCGGCGCCACCGGGGCCGCGTCCTCGTCCTTCTTCACGAAAACGAGCCTATCGGGATCAGGGCACCGCCGGTCGGCGCTGCCAGTACGTCCAGAGCGGCCGGTAGCCCTGCGCGTACCAGAACGGCGTCGAGCGCGGGTTGGCCAGCGCGTGGTGCAGCAGCACGGCTTCGGTGCCGCACTCGTCGAAGATCTGGTGCGCGTGCGCGGCGAGCGCCGTCCCCACCCCGCTCGAACGCGCCGGTTCGGCCACTGCCAGCGACGACAGGTAGCCGACCCGGTCGGCCGCGACCCGGCCGCTGACCCACGCCGTCTCGCCGGGGAACTGCACCCGCACCATCCCGAGCGCCCGCCCGTACAACTCGGCGATCCACAACGTCGGGTTCTCCCGGCCCAGGTGTTTCGACAGGTCCGCGGCGATCGTTTCCTCCGCGCCCTCGCGCAAGGTGACAGAACCGAACTGCGCGTCGTAACGCTGCAATTCCAGTTCGAGTCCGACGGCGGTTTCGAGATCATCGGCTTCGGCGGGCCGGATGTGCACTCCGGGAGTGGCGGGCGGTCCCGTCACGGCGAGCCGGTCGGCCGGGCGGACCGCGATCACCAGCACCGGCGCGAAGCCGCGGCGCAGCAATTCGGCCGAGCCGGGGGAGTCACGGCTCGGCCGCACCACGGTCGCCGCCGTCTCGACATCCCCTGGTGGGGCCACGGTCTTCAGATGTTCATCCCATCGGGTGAGTAATGCGTCAAGGGCCGCTTCCGGGTGAGGGCCGGTGAGTCGCGCTTCGAGGCGATGTTCGACGAGGGCCCGCCACGGAGAGTCAGCAGAATCGGGACCCGCTTCAGTCCGTACCGACAATCCAGCGGCGGCCGAGTCGCCTTCTGTCGCGGAGAGTGACACGGCGCCCTCGACAGGCTCCAGTGCAGGCATTTCGGGGAGCAGGGCGTCCACGGTAGCGAGCCGCTCGGCATGCCCGGCGGCGATGGCGTGGCTATTCATAGGGCTATTGAAGCCCCTACTGACGGGTCCGCCGGGAACTTCACGAGATTGGCCGGGGTATGGCGTCAGGTGACTTCCGGTAGTCGGAAGGAACGCGAATAACGCTCCCATTTCACCCCTTGGTCCACGCAGGTCAGCGCGACGCGCCCATTGTTAACCCTGGGGTGATCTCATACTGTCTCGAATGGGACTTGGGTACGCCCTCCGGGGTACTGTATTGCCCTCGTCCCCGGGGTCGCGGTGGGACAAGACCGGTTGGGCAGCCGGGAAGGAAGGTCGGATGCCGGACACGAACGGCAGGCCCGGGAGCGCCGCACAGGCGACAGCGGGCAAGGGAGGCGCCGTTACGGAGGCTCGTACCGACGAGCGACGGTTCCGCGTCTACACCTTCGCGGTACTCACCATGGGCATCGCCGCCGCGGCCGCGGTCAGCCTCTGGCTGGACTTCGAGGCCTCGGACGATCTGTTGTGGATCGGGCCGATCCTCGCGCTCGCGTTCCTGCTCGCCGAACAGCTCGGCATCAACGTCGACGTCCGCAGCGGCATCTCTTGGACGATCTCGTTCACCGAGATCCCGCTGGTCATCGGATTCTTCGTCGCTCCCTTCGAAGTCGTGCTCGCCGCCCATCTCGCGGCGGGCATCGGAACACTGCTGGCCCGCAAGGTCGCGGGCCGCGTCCTCTACAACGCCGGCGCCTTCCTGCTGGAGATCACCGGCGCGTTCGCCGTGGCAGGACTGGTGAAACAGGCCTCCGGCGCCCACGACATGACCTGGATCGCCGCGCTGGCGGGCACTTTGACCGCGCCGCTGGTCAGCACGCTGCTCGCGCTCGCCGCCGTCCGCGTGCTGCGCCGCCGCATGCGGGTCAGCACCGCGATCCGGCTGACCGGCCGCATCCTCGTCGTCGGCTTCGTCAACGCTTCGGTCGGTCTTTCCGGTTATCTGGTCATTTCCGGTACGCCGAAGGCCTGGCCGCTCGTGCTGGCCGTCTTCCTCGGGCTCACCGCGTTGTACTGGGCGTACTCGGATCTGCTGCGCGAACAGCGCGACATGGAAGCGTTGTCCGACGTCAGCCTGATGGTCGCGCGCTCCGGTCAACAGGCCGCGGCGCGGCCCGCCGGACGAGCCGACGAACTCGTCGGCGGCGTCGACGTCCGCGAGTGGGCGACCATCGCCGAACGCATCAAGGACCAGCTGGCCGCCGGCCGGGTCGTGCTCAGGCTGCGGCTGGAACCCAAGGACACCATGCGGATGGTCGTCGCCGGCGACGAACTTCCGCCCGTCGATCCGGCCGCCGACGACCCGTTGCTGCGCCTGCCCGGCGCGCACGTCCGCCATTTCCGGATCACCGAAGCCAACCCCGACGTCCGCTCCGCGTTGCTCGACCGCGGCGCGCAGGAGGCGCTCGTCGTGCCGCTGCGCAGCGCGAACCAGCTCCTCGGCGTCGTCGAAGCGCACGACAGGCTGTCCCGCTGGCGTGGTTTCGGCAAGTACGACGTCCAGCTGCTCGGCACGATGGCCAGCCACCTCGCGACCTCGCTGGACAACCGGCGCCTGCTCGCGACCCTGCGCCACGACGCCTACCACGATCCGCTGACCGGCCTGCTCAACCGGCCGGGCTTCCGCCAGGTCGCAAAGGAACCGTTGCGGGAACAGGTCGACGCGGTCGTGCTGCGGGTCGATCTCGACGTCTTCTCCACCGTCAGCGACGCCCTCGGCTACGTGTGGGCCGATCGGATGGTCATCGCCGCGGGCCGCCGGATCCGCGACGCGCTCGGCCCCGACGTCCCGCTCGCCAGGCTCGAAGGCGCGTCCTTCGCGGCGCTCCTCGTCGGCTGCGCGCCGGAACGCGCCCAGGCCGCCGCGGAACTGCTTCGCGCGGAACTCGTCGCCCCGTACCCGGTGGACCGGCTCTCCGTCGAAGCCAACGCGATGATCGGTTACGCCACCTCGTCCGCTGAAGACGACGACCAGGTCGACGTCGACGGGCTCCTGCAACGCGCCGACGTCGCCGTCCGCGCGACCAAGGGCGGCGAAGAGGTCCGCGGCTACATGGCCAGCATGGGCCAGATCTTCATGCGCCGGTTCCAGATGGTCACGCAGTTCCGGCAGTCGCTCGAAGAAGGCCAGCTGAGCGTCCACTACCAGCCGAAGATCACCTTGCCGAACCGGCAGATCCAGGGCGTCGAGGCGCTCGTGCGCTGGGTGCATCCGGAGTTCGGCAGGCTCGGCCCGGACGAGTTCGTCCCGGCGATCGAAGCGGCGGGCCTCATCGGCGTCCTGACGTCGTTCGTGCTCGAAGAGTCGTTGAAGCGCGTGCGGA
The DNA here is from genome assembly GCF_046549005.1 of Amycolatopsis sp. lyj-108. Taxonomy (NCBI): domain Bacteria; kingdom Bacillati; phylum Actinomycetota; class Actinomycetes; order Pseudonocardiales; family Pseudonocardiaceae; genus Amycolatopsis; species Amycolatopsis sp. lyj-108. Next base: position 514,148 of record NZ_JAJPWQ010000002.1, read on the forward strand.
AGTGGCTCGACGAAGGTCTGCGCATCTCCGCCGCCGTGAACCTGTCGGTGCGGAACCTGGCCGACGAGGACTTCCCGACGAAGGTCGCGCGCGAACTCGACCGCTTCGGCATCCCTCCCGAGTTGCTCACCTTCGAGCTCACCGAGTCCGGTGTGATGTCCGACCCACAGAAGGCGCTGCCGATCCTGCGGGAACTGCACTCGCTGGGCATCGTCCTCGCCGTCGACGACTTCGGCACCGGCTACTCGTCGCTGGCGTACCTACGGCAGCTCCCGGTCGACCAGGTCAAGATCGACAAGAGCTTCGTCCTCGGCATGGGCACGGACCTCGGCGACCTCGCCGTCGTGCGCTCCATCGTCGAACTGGGCCATTCGCTCGGCCTCACGGTCGTGGCGGAGGGCGTCGAGGAGGACGTCGCGCGGGATCAGCTCGAGGCGATGGGATGTGACGTGGCACAGGGCTACCTCATCTCGCGGCCGCTGCCGGAGGACCGCCTGGAGGCGTGGCTGCAAGCCCGCACGGCGCGCTCGCCCGGACGACACTCCGAGACTGTTTTAACCCTGCTGACCTGAGGTTTTGCCTTAACCGGCCCCCCGGTTCAGACCCCTTAACCGGCCTGCTAATCTTTCTAAGTCCTCGCGAGAGGGCAAGGCCCCTTTAGCTCAGTCGGTAGAGCGTTTCCATGGTAAGGAAAAGGTCTACGGTTCGATTCCGTAAAGGGGCTCGCTACCTCAGCCGCGTCACGTAAGCGTGTCGCGGCCAGGGGCATGTAAGGCGGTGTAGCTCAGCTGGCAGAGCAAGCGGCTCATAATCGCTGTGTCGCCGGTTCAAGTCCGGCCACCGCTACGCGGTAATCCTGGGTATCCCAGGCCTAGTAGAGAAGGAAATGCTGTGGCTGCCACTGACGTGCGACCGAAGATCACGCTCGCGTGTGAGGAGTGCAAGCACCGCAACTACATCACCAAGAAGAACCGGCGCAACAACCCGGATCGCCTGGAGATGAAGAAGTTCTGCCCGAACTGCGGTACGCACCGGACTCACAAAGAGACCCGCTGAGCGTCTAGCGGTTCTACCTGTCTCACCCGAAGCCGTCCTGGTCAACCAGGGCGGCTTCGGGCTTTTCCGGGTTCGGTAGCCTGCTCGGGTGGCCTTGGACCAGTCGTTCACCGGGCGGGCGTACCCGCCGACCAGTACCTATGAAGTGAGTCGCGAGAAGATCCGGGAGTTCGCCGACGCGCTCGGCGACACGAACCCGCTCTACCGCGACACCGAAGCGGCGAAGGCGGCCGGGCACCCCGACGTCATCGCGCCGCCGACGTTCCTCACGATCATCAACCTCGCTTCGATCAACGCGATCGTCTCCGACCCGGAGCTGGGTCTCGACTATTCGCGGATGGTCCACGGCGACCAGCGGTTCACGTACACGCGGCCGGTGCACGCGGGCGACGTCCTGTCGCTCACCACGTACATCGACAACATCATGACCCGCGCCGGGAACGACTTCATCAACCTGCGCGCCGAGATCTCCGGCGCCGACGGCGGCCCGATCGCCACCACGTACGCCCAGCTCGTGGTCCGAGGGGAGGGCGCGTGAGCACGTTCACCGCCGGAGAAGAACTGACGCCGCTGACCGTCGACGTCACCAGGGAGCAGCTGGTGCGCTACGCCGGCGCTTCGCTGGACTTCAACCCCATCCACTGGAACGAGGCCTTCGCCAAGGAGGTCGGCCTTCCGGACGTCATCGCGCACGGGATGCTGACCATGGCGCTCGGGGCGCGGCTCGTCACCGACTGGCTCGGCGACCCTGGCCGTCTCGTCGATTACTTCGCGCGCTTCACGCGCCCCGTGGTCGTGCCGAACGACGGCGCCGCGACGATCGAGTTCACCGGGAAGGTCGCCGTGGTCAACGACGACGGCACCGCTCGCATCGACATCACCGCCAAGTTCGACGGCAAGGCCGTCCTGGGCAAGGCGCAGGCGGTCGTCCGCGCCTGACCTCGAAAGTGATAGCAAGGGACCTTTGCTAGCGTCGCTTAGCGTGCCTAAGTAAGCGAGAGCAAAGGTCCCTTGCTCTCTTTCCGCAGGTCAGCGAGGTTTGAGGAGATCTGCAGTGGCTCGCGTAGGGGCGCGAAGGGGCTTCGCGAGCTTAAGAAAGGCTGCTTCGCGCGCTTAAGCGGCTGTACGGCGCATGACCGGACCAATGACGCCCACTGTGTGGATTTTGAGGCGTTGGATGACCCGAAATCCACACAGTCCCGCGTGACAGGTCCAGTCACGCAAACGAGCCCATCACACCTCAAGCGAGCTTGAGCAGCTTCTCGATGACCTCCGCCATCCCTTCCGCGCCCCGCGCGTTCGGGTGCAGCGGCGCGGCGGGCACCGAAGGCGCGGGGCCTTCGACCCAGCGCCGGTTCGCGGCGCTGCACATGTCCCGCCCCTTGCTCGCGGTCGACATGTCGGCGAAGCCCGCTTCGTGCTCCTTCGCCGTCTCCTGCAGCGCCGTGTTAAGCCGCTTCAGCGAGTCTCGGAAGTAGGCCACGTCTCCCGCGCCGACCGGCAGGACCGGCCAGCAACCGGCGTCGTCGTCCGGAAGCACCGTCGGGTACCCGACGACCACGATGCGCGCCGAAGGGGCCTTCGAGCGGATCTGGTCCAGGATCCCGCCGAGCCGGTCCGCCGCGGCGGTGATCCGCTCGACGAGCTGGTCGCGGCCGCCCGCGGTCAGTTGGGTCTTGCAGGGCGAAGCGGTCTGCTGCTGCGTCGCGCACTGGCTCGCGAAGCCGACGAAGCCCACGTCGTTGCCGCCGATCCCGACGGTCACCAGCGTCGTGTCGCCATCGATGGCGTTGAGCTGCGGAGCGTTCGTGCCGTCACGGGTCTTCTGTTCGCCGGTGAGGTGTGCGGTCGTGGCGCCACCGCAGCTGGCATCGACGAACTCGGCCGGACGCAGCTTCGCGGCCAGCAGGCTCGGGTAGTTGTTGTCCGAACGGTCGCAGCCCGCCGGCGCGCCCACAGGCCGCCCGGTGCCCGGCGAGGCCGTATAGGAATCCCCCAGCGCCACGTACCGGCCCGAGCCGTCCGAAGTGGTGACCCCCGGCGGTGTGACCGACGTTCCACGCTCCCACAGGTGATAGGCGATCCCCAGGACGGACAGCACGATCACCAGGAACAGGCAGCCCCCACCAGTTCTCCGCCGCGTCACCCGTTCGTTGTACGCGACCTGGGTCACTTTTGTCATCGGTCCGACCGTCGGTGAAGCTCAGGTGAACGGGTGATCTCGAGTTGCCTGAGACGTGGATCACATTCAGGGTGGACGAGTACCTGGCACCGAGGAAAGGCGAAAACGTGAGCCTGAACTTGAACAAGCTGGTCGACAAGGCGTGGGAGGACAAGACCATCGGCGAGCTGCTGGACGCCCCGCCGTCCGCGCTCGAGGGCCTGACCAAGAAGCACGACGAGCTCCTCGCGGAGCTCAAGATCAAGACGATCCGGGACCTCGGCAACTGGAAGTACGCCGCGAAGGCCCACGCGCTCATTCAGCTCGCCGACGGCGAATCCTGACTCCTGAAGGCCCTTCCCGACGGGGAGGGCCTTCAGTCTGTCGGAACGAGGTCGCGCAGCTCAGCGGCGAGATCGAGGGCATGGGTGACGTCCCGCGCGAGGTAGTGCGGGTCGACGAAGGCCTCGGTGATCCCGGTTTCGGCGGCCGCGGCCAGCTGCGCGGCGACGTCCTTGAGATCGGTGCCGGGTTTCGGGTTGATCCGCAGCACCCGCCGCAGCGCACCGGGGTCGCGGCCCGCCTTCTCGGCGGCGCTCGCCACGGTTTCCCAGAGCTTCGCGAGATAGGGCGCGGGCAGTCCGGCGGGCAACCAGCCGTCGGCGCGGCGGCCGACGCGGTCCAGTGCCGCCGCCGAAAGCCCGCCCAGCAACACCGGCGGATGCGGATTCTGTGCCGGTCGCAGCCCCACCTTCGACGCCGGGATCCGCCAGCGTTCGCCTTCGTGCTCGACCGGATCGCCGGTCCAGAACTCCCGAAGGACGTCGAGGAGCTCCTCCAGCTGCTTGCCGCGGCCCTTCCAGGGCGTGCCCGTCGCGGTGTACTCGTCGCGAAGCCAGCCAGTGCCCAGCCCGACATCCAGCCGGCCGCCACTCACCTGATCCAGTGAAGTCAGCATCCGGGCGAGCACCACGGCGGGATACACCGTCCCAGTGAGCGTGCTGGTGCCGAGCCGGACCGTCTCGGTGACGGTCGCGGCCACCGTCAGCAGGATCAGTGGATCCGCGAAGGTGACGAACTCCGGCGGATACGGCCGTTCCGGTGTGCCGCCGGGGTAGAAGTCCGACGGCGAAACCGGGGCCAGCACCCGATCCCCGACCCACAACGACTCGTACCCGAGCTCCTCGGCGGCCGTGGCGAAACCGGTGACGGCGTCGAGGGAAGCCAGCGGACCGTACTGCGGAAGGGCGATTCCCAGGCGCATCACGGTCACCGTGCTTCCGCGAGCAGCCGGCCCATCCTGGATATCCCTTCGGCGAGATCGTTTTCGTTCAGCGCATAGGAAATCCGGAAGTACCCCGGCGTCCCGAACGCCTCGCCGGGCACCACGGCGACTTCCGCCTCGCGCAGGATCAGATCGGCCAACGCGACCGTGTCGGCCGGTCGTTCACCGCGGATCTCCTTGCCCAGCAAGGCTTTCATCGACGGGTAGACATAGAAAGCGCCGAGCGGCACCGGAGTCTCGACGCCGGGGATCCCGGAAAGCATCGAAAGCGCCGTCTTTCGCCGGGAATCGAACGCTTCGCGCATCGCGTGAACGGCGTCCAGCGGACCGCTCACCGCGGCCAGCGCGGCTCGTTGCGCGACGTTCGAAACGTTGCCGCACAAGTGCGATTGGTACGCCGTCGCCGCCTTGACCACGTCCTGCGGGCCGAGTAGCCAGCCCACCCGCCAGCCGGTCATCGAGTACGTCTTCGCGACGCCGTTGAGCACGATCGTCCGGTCTGCGAGTTCCGGGACGAGGACGGGCATCGAGGGCGCTTCGGCGCCGTCATAGACCAGGTGCTCGTAGATCTCGTCCGTGATGACCCAGAGGCCGTTCTCGTGCGCCCAGCGCCCGATCGCCTCGACCTGTTCGCGCGGGTACACCGCGCCGGTCGGGTTCGACGGCGACACGAACAGCAGCACCTTCGTGCGCGGCGTCCTGGCGGCTTCGAGCTGCTCGACGGTGACCAGATAGCCCGTCGTCTCGTCGGCCGTGACCTGCACCGGGACCCCGCCGGCGAGGGCGATCGACTCCGGGTACGTCGTCCAGTACGGCGCGGGCAGCAGCACCTCGTCGCCCGGGTCGAGCAGCGTCGCGAACGCCGAGTAGACCGCCTGCTTGCCGCCGTTCGTCACCAGGACGCGGCCGGGGTCGACCTCGTACCCGGAGTCGCGCACGGTCTTCGCCGCGATCGCCTCACGCAGTTCTGGTAGCCCGCCCGCGCCGGTGTAGCCGTGGTTGACCTTGTCGCGGACGGCCGCTTCGGCGGCTTCGAGCACGTTCGCCGGGGTGGGGAAGTCCGGCTGGCCGGCACCGAAGCCGATCACCGGACGACCCTGCGCCTTGAGCGCCCGGGCCTTCGCGTCGACGGCCAGCGTGGCCGACGGCGTGATGCCGCCGATGCGGGCCGAGACGCGGGAAGCCGGCGAAGGCGAGGGTGCGGGAGCGCTCATGGCGACATCGTGGCACGATCATGGTGTCGGCCGTGGGGGAGTTTCCTCGCGGAAGGCTGCTCCGCGCCGCTTTGAGGGGCGCGGTTGCGAAGCTGTTCCGGGGTTGCCGTAGACTTCTGGTCTCGGAACGCACTACGGTCATCCCCGCCACGGCGGTGGGGACGATGGAATGCGTCCTCGGGAGCTCCAGAGCATCGGGGCTCCAAAGGGGTGTAGCTCAATTGGCAGAGCAGCGGTCTCCAAAACCGCAGGTTGCAGGTTCAAGTCCTGTCACCCCTGCGTAAGCGAACTGGTGAAGGCGGAGGAGTGGTCGTGAGCGACAGCGACGCCAGCGGTGAGAAGGCGCAGGACGGCGCCGGGCGGAAGCCCGACGAACAGTCCCGCCCGGTGACCGCCGCTGCCCGGCGTGAGCGCCGTGCGTCCGCGCGCCCGTCCGGTAAGTCCGACGCCAAGTCGGACGACAAGACCCGCCCCGCCGGCAAGGCGAAGGCCGGGGACAAGACCGAGAAGTCCAAGGACGCCAAGGGCACGGCGACTCCGAAGCGCGACCGCAAGCCGAAGCAGGCGTCGATCTTCGCCCGGCTGATGCGCTTCATCCGCGAAGTCTGGGCCGAGCTGCGCAAGGTCATCTGGCCGAACCGCAAGCAGATGGTCACCTACACCGCGGTGGTGCTGGTCTTCGTGGTGTTCATGGTGGCGCTGGTGAGCGGCCTCGACCTGGCCTTCAAAGAGGTCGTCGGTGCCGTCTTCGGCAGCTGAGGCAGCCGTTCGCGGTGCCTGAGCGCACCGCGCGCCTGCCCTGTGCCACGGCAACCGATCAACTGAGAGGACGGAACGTGACCTCCGACAACGGCACAGCAGCCGGTCATGAGCTGACCGAGCTTTCCGACGAGCAGGTGCACGCGGCACTCGGCGACGAGCAGTCCGAGCACCTGGATTCCGTCGAGGTGCCCGCCGCAGGCGACGAGGTCGACGAAGCCGCAGATGTCGCGGAGGCCGAAGAGGCGTCCGACGAGACCGACGACAACGCAGCCGACGACACCGCCGCCGAAGCCGACGAGAATGTCGACCCGGTCGCGAAGATGCGCGCGGAACTCAACGCCGCTCCCGGTGAGTGGTACGTCGTGCACTCGTACGCGGGTTACGAGAACAAGGTGAAGACCAACCTCGAAACCCGGACCCAGACCCTGGACGTCGAGGACTACATCTTCCAGATCGAGGTCCCGACCGAAGAGGTCACCGAGATCAAGAACGGCCAGCGCAAGCAGGTGCAGCGCAAGGTGCTGCCCGGCTACATCCTGGTCCGGATGGACCTGAACGACGCCTCGTGGAGCGCGGTGCGCAACACGCCGGGTGTCACCGGGTTCGTCGGCGCCACGTCGCGTCCGTCGCCGCTGACCGTGGAAGAGGTGCTCAAGTTCCTCGCGCCCAAGGTCGAGACCGCCACGCCGGCCAAGTCCGGCAAGGGCGAGGCTGCCGCTTCCGAGTCGCAGCTGGGTGGCCCCGCGGTCGAGGTCGACTTCGAGATCGGCGAGTCGGTCACCGTCATGGACGGCCCGTTCGCGACGCTGCCCGCGACGATCTCCGAGGTCAACGTGGACGGACAGAAGCTGAAGGTCCTGGTGTCGATCTTCGGCCGGGAGACCCCGGTCGAGCTGTCGTTCAACCAGGTCTCCAAGATCTGACGGCTGCCAGACGGCCGGCAGTCCCCGCGTACTGGCAGGTGTGCGGGGGACTCAAGTCAGTAAGAAGGAACAAACGAAATGCCACCCAAGAAGAAGAAGCTTGCGGCGATCATCAAGCTGCAGATCAAGGCGGGTGCGGCCAACCCCGCGCCGCCGGTCGGCCCCGCGCTGGGTCAGCACGGCGTCAACATCATGGAGTTCTGCAAGGCCTACAACGCCGCGACCGAGTCGCAGCGTGGGGACGTCGTCCCGGTCGAGATCTCCGTGTACGAAGACCGTTCGTTCGACTTCAAGCTCAAGACGCCGCCGGCCGCGAAGCTGCTGCTGAAGGCCGCGGGCGTGGAGAAGGGTTCCGGCGAGCCGCACAAGACCAAGGTCGCCAAGGTCACTTGGGACCAGGTCCGCGACATCGCGAAGACCAAGGAATCCGACCTGAACGCGCATGACGTCGATCAGGCCGCGAAGATCATCGCCGGCACCGCCCGCTCGATGGGCATCACGGTCGTCGACTGAGTTCCACCCAGTTCCACCGTGGGAGAGCCAGTGCTGGCTCCAACACCACACTGATCCGTTGAAGAGTTAAGGACAGAAGCAATGCCCAAGCACAGCAAGGCCTACCGCAAGGCTTTTGAGCTGGTGGACCGCGAGCGGCTCTACGCCCCGCTCGAGGCCGCGAAGCTGGCCAAGGAGACTTCCTCCGCGAAGATGGACGCCACCGTCGAGGTCGCGATGCGCCTCGGTGTCGACCCTCGCAAAGCCGACCAGATGGTCCGCGGCACCGTGAACCTGCCGCACGGCACCGGTAAGACCGCCCGCGTCATCGTTTTCGCCGTTGGTGACAAGGCCGCCGAGGCCGAAGCCGCCGGCGCGGACGTGGTCGGCACCGACGAACTGATCGAGCGCATCCAGGGTGGCTGGCTCGAGTTCGACGCCGCGATCGCGACGCCGGACCAGATGGCCAAGGTCGGCCGTATCGCCCGCATCCTCGGCCCGCGTGGCCTGATGCCGAACCCGAAGACCGGCACCGTGACCCCCGCGGTCGCGAAGGCCGTGACGGACATCAAGGGCGGTAAGATCAACTTCCGCGTGGACAAGCAGGCCAACCTGCACTTCGTCATCGGCAAGGCCTCGTTCGACACCGAGAAGCTGGTGGAGAACTACGCGGCCGCGCTGGACGAGATCCTCCGCGCCAAGCCGTCGTCGGCCAAGGGCCGTTACCTGCGCAAGGTCGTCGTCTCCACGACGATGGGCCCGGGTATCCCGGTCGACCCGGCCCGGACTCGCAACCTCCTCTCCGAGGACGCGTGAGTCTGAGTTAGACATCACTGAGAAGGGGGCGGTCCCGCTACGGCGGGGCCGCCCCTTTTTCGTGTTTGCTTGAGGGCATGCCTACCTTCGCGTCGTTCGACGGGCTTCAGCTCAGCTACACCGTTTGGGAAGGTAAAGGGCGTCCGGTGCTGCTACAGCACGGCTTCGCCGCGGACACGAACGCCAACTGGATCGCGCCGGGCGTCGTCGACACCCTCCAGGACGCGGGGCTGACCGTGATCAGCCTGGACGCGCGCGGCCACGGACGGTCGGCGAAGCCGCACGACGAGGCGAGCTACGGCGACGACGCGATGGTCCGCGACGTGTCGGCGTTGCTCGACACGCTGAACCTCGACGAGGTGTCGATGGTCGGCTACTCGATGGGCGCGATGATCGCGCTCGGCGCGGTGGCCGCCGACCCGCGGATCCGGTGCCTCGCGATCGGCGGGGTCGGTTCGGGGATCGTCGACTTCGGCGGGGTGGACACCCGCGTCGTCACGCCGGAGGCGATCAGTGAGGCTCTGCTGACGGAGGACCCTTCGACGCTTCCGCCGTCTTCGGCGCCTTTCCGCATCCTCGCCGATGCGCTGCGGGCGGACCGGATCGCGCTCGCCGCCGTCGCCCGCGGGACGGCGAACCCGAAACTGGACCTGACGGCGATCGCCGTGCCGACCCTGATCCTCGCGGGGGACACCGACCCGCTGGCCGCGGAACCCGAACGCCTGGCCGCCGCCATCGCCGGCGCCCGTCTCGTCCGCGTCCCCGGCGATCACATGGCCGCCGTCATGCACCCCGCCTTCGGCTCGGCGCTGACCGGCTTCCTGACCTCGCACGACCTCTGACCCGCGTCGCGTTGAGCCCGCTAAACGCGATCCGGCGCGCACTTGCGTTTAGCCCCCTAATCGCGATCCGGCGGCAGGAAGCGCAGGTCAGTTGCCGGTCGGGGGAGCGGGGCAGGGCTCGGGCGAGTTCGCGTGCCCGGTGATCAGCCACTGGCCCATCTCGACTTCCTGCAGGGTGAAGCTGCCCAGCAGGGGGCCTCCGCGGATGTTGTACCAGCACGAGTGGATCGTCAGGTTCTGCCGCGGGACCACGCTCGACATCGGGCGTACCGCGTAGATGTACGGCGTGATGTCGGTGACCTTGGCGTTCAGGGCCGGGACGGCGGTCGCGCAGTCCGGGTAGCCGAGGTCGCGGGCGAACTGGGCCTGCGCCTGCTCGCTCATCGACAGGCAGACCTTCTCGACCCGGGTGGCGGGCGGGTACGGCTTGCCGATCGTGTCGTAGATGGCCCGCACGGCTTCCCAGGGATTGGTCGAAAGCACCTGGTTCGTGTGGTGCTTGCCCCCGCCGCCCTGGACGAACGTCGCCGTGTCCTGCCCGGCGTCGCTGGGGAAGATCTGCCGGTAGGCGATGGTGGCCCCGATGCAGATCAGCAGGATCACGATCACCCAGGCGAGAAGCTTCCCGCCCAGCCGCCGCAGCCAGCGCGGCGCGCGCGGCCGAGGGGCCTTGACGAGTTCGCCGGGCGGCGGTCCCGGAGGCACTGGCGGCTGTCCACCGTAGTGCTGGGTCACGGGCTGCGTGGGTTGCGACGGCACGAGGCCCTGCTGCTGTGCCTCGGTGAACTTCAGATAGTCCTGGAACTGTTGAAACTGCTGGAACTGGCGCAGTTGCTCCTCGTCCAGCCGGTGCGCGGGCTGACCTCCCGCCTTGGGCTCGATGTCCGTGCCGGGCTCGTCGCTCGGCTTTCCGTCATCACGCTGCTCCGCCACGTCACCATGATGCCTCGCGAGCCCTCCCGTGCACTCCGCCGGTCGCGTTTAGCCCGCTAAACGCGATTCGACAGGGGTCCGTGCGGAGGCCGAAACAGGGTCACGTACCCTTGTCAAGGTTCTACCGAAGACCGCTGGTCTTCTCCTGGTCATCTGGCCTGGAGAACGAAGGCCCCGCTAGGGCGGGCGACCCGCGCAGGAGGAACGAGGCTCGCCGCGACGCATCCCGTCGCGTGCCCTGACGCCCCGCGCCTGTCTGCGCTGGGGCGTTTCGTCGTTTCAGGGCTCTCAAGGCCAGTGGACCACTAGCCAAGAGAGGAGGCGACCATGGCGAAGCCTGACAAGGAGGCGGCCGTCGCCGAGATCGCGGAGCGTTTCCGCACCAGCTCGGCCACAGTCGTTACCCAGTACACCGGCCTCTCCGTGTCCCAGCTGTCCCAGCTGCGCCGCGCTCTCGGCACCAGTGCCAAGTACCGGGTCGCGAAGAACACCCTCGTCAAGCGTGCCGCCACGGACGCGGGCATCGAGGGCCTCGAAGACCTGTTCGTCGGCCCGACCGCCATCGCCTTCGTCGAAGGTGAAGCTGTTGACGCCGCGAAGGCGCTTCGCGACTTCGCGAAGGACAACAACGCGCTTGTGATCAAGGGCGGCTACATGGACGGCAAGATGCTGTCCGTGGACGAGATCACCAAGATCGCCGATCTCGACAGCCGTGAGGTCCTGCTCGCCAAGGCGGCGGGCGCGTTCAAGGCGAAGCTGTCCCAGGCCGCCGCGCTGTTCCAGGCGCCGGCGTCCCAGGTCGCTCGCCTGGCTGCCGCGCTGGAGGACAAGCAGCGCAACGCCGGTACCGAAGCAGCCGAAGCACCCGCCGAGAGCTGAACACCCCCCACCCCGAACTTTTAGTTCGTTTCAGAGAGGAAGCCACCATGGCGAAGCTGAGCACCACCGAGCTGATCGACGCCTTCAAGGAGCTCACCCTTCTTGAGCTGTCCGAGTTCGTGAAGGAATTCGAGACCACCTTCGACGTGACCGCGGCCGCCCCGGCTGCCGTCGTCGCCGCCGGCCCGGTCGGCGCCGCCCCGGCCGCCGCCGAGGAGCAGGACGAGTTCGACGTCGTTCTCGAGTCCGCCGGTGAGAAGAAGATCCAGGTCATCAAGGTCGTCCGTGAGGTCGTCTCGGGTCTGGGCCTGAAGGAGGCCAAGGAGCTGGTCGAGGCCGCTCCCAAGGCCCTCCTGGAGAAGGTCGACAAGGAGGCCGCCGAGGCCGCCAAGGAGAAGCTCGAGGCCGCGGGCGCCAAGATCACCATCAAGTGATCCCGGGCGCGTCAGCGCCTACCGCAGCACCGTCGAAGGGGCGGGCATCCAGTACGGATGCCCGCCCCTTCGCTGTCTCCAGCCTTAGGGCGCGGAGCGCCTTTAGCCCCCTAATCGCGATCCGGCGCGACGCCGAGGCCCACCCCCGCTGACCTGCGTTTAGCCCCCTAATCGCGACGCGGTAGCGCCCCGACCTGGGCAGGCCCCGGTTGTGGATCTGCGGGCGGGAGTGACGTGCACTACGGTGCTGCAAGCGGTGCACGGGCCGGTGGCGGACTGCGCGAAAAGTTACCCGGGGTCTGGCCAGAAAAGAAAACTGGTGAGTAACCTGTTCGCACTCAGCTCGTTGCACCTGGTTGACGCGGGTATCGCTGCGCGAACGCATGCGTCCTCCCGGGCCAGTGGCACGGGACGGCAGTGCGCGACGACGCGGAACAGCTCCTGGAGGTGCGATGGGTGCCGAGGTGGTCATCGAAGGTCTTTCGAAGTCCTTCGGTAAGCAGGCCATCTGGCGGGACGTCACGCTGACCCTGCCTCCGGGCGAGGTTTCGGCGATGCTCGGTCCGTCCGGAACCGGTAAGTCCGTCTTCTTGAAGTCGATGATCGGTCTGCTCAAACCAGACCGTGGCCGTTGCATGATCAACGGCGTCGACATCGTGACGTGCTCCGAACACCAGCTCTACGAGGTGCGCAAGCTCTTCGGCGTCCTTTTCCAGGACGGCGCGCTGTTCGGGTCGATGAACCTCTACGACAACGTGGCGTTCCCTCTGCGGGAGCACACGAAGAAGTCGGAGACCGAGGTTCGCCGGATCGTGCTCGAGAAGCTCGAGATGACCGGTCTCAACGGCGCCGACAAGAAGCTGCCCGGCGAGATCTCCGGCGGTATGCGCAAGCGCGCCGGTCTCGCCCGCGCTCTGGTGCTGGACCCGCAGATCATCCTGGTCGACGAGCCGGACTCCGGTCTCGACCCGGTCCGCACCACCTACATCTCCCAGCTCTTCCTGGACGTCAACGCGCAGATCGACGCGACGTTCCTGATCGTCACGCACAACATCAACCTCGCCCGCACCGTGCCGGACAACCTGGGCATGCTGTTCCGCAAGGAACTGGTCATGTTCGGCCCGCGCGAGGTGCTGCTGACCAGCGAGGAGCCGGTCGTCAAGCAGTTCCTCAACGGCAAGATGGACGGCCCCATCGGCATGAGCGAGGAGAAGGACTCCGCCCAGCTCGCCGCCGAGCGCGCGATGTTCGAGGCCGGTCACCACGCGGGCGGTGTCGAGGACGTCAGCGGGGTGCCGCCGCAGATGCAGCCGACGCCCGGCGTTCCGACCCGGATGGGCGCGGTCCGCCGGAAGGACCGGGTCATGCAGATCCTGCACGGCCTGCCGGACGAGGCGCAGCAGAGCATCATCGAGTCGCTTTCCCCGGAGGAGCAGCAGCGCTACGGCGTCCGCCCGCAGCGCCTCGCGACCGCCGGGCACCGGTCGGTGCCCGCCGAGAGCTCGATTCCGAACCATCACCAGGGGCAGCTGCCCGACGACCAGGTCGCCCACATCCCGCACCCCGGGAGAGCAGGCAACCACCGCTTGCGGCCACAAGATCCGGGGTCAGGTGGCGCGTGAGCTCTTCCGCTTCATCGGCGAAGATCCCCGGGATCGGCATGTTGCGCGAGACCGGGAACCTGTTCGCTCTCGGCCTCGACATCGTTCGTGGCATCTTCCAGCGCCCGTTCCAGCTGCGGGAGTTCATCCAGCAGGCCTGGTTCATCGCGAGTGTGACGATCCTGCCGACGGCGCTCGTCGCGATCCCGTTCGGCGCGGTCATCTCGCTGCAGTTCGGTTCGCTCGCCCGCCAGCTCGGCGCCCAGTCCTACACGGGTGCCGGGTCGGTGCTCGCCACCGTGCAGCAGGCCAGTCCGCTGGTCACGGCGCTGCTGGTCGCGGGCGCCGGCGGTAGCGCCGTCTGCGCCGACATCGGCGCGCGGACGATCCGTGAAGAGATCGACGCCATGGAGGTGCTCGGCGTCTCCGCGGTGCAGCGACTGATCGTGCCGCGTGTGCTCGCGATGATGCTGATCGCGCTCCTGCTGAACGGCATGGTCAGCGTCATCGGCGTGCTCGGCGGCTACTTCTTCAACGTCGTACTCCAGGGCGGGACGCCGGGTGCGTATCTGGCGAGCTTCTCCGCGCTGGCCCAGCTGCCGGACCTTTGGGTCGGCGAGCTGAAGGCGCTGATCTTCGGCTTCATCGCCGGGGTCGTCGCCGCCTACCGGGGACTGAATCCGTCCGGTGGCCCGAAGGGCGTCGGGGACGCGGTGAACCAGTCGGTCGTCATCACGTTCCTCATGCTGTTCGTGGTGAACTTCGTGATCACGCTGATCTACCTGCAGATCGTGCCCGGAAAGCTGGACTGACGCATGACCTTCCTTACACGCGCCAAGGGGGTTGCCAACCGTCCTTTGCAGACTCTGGACAACCTCGGTGACCAGATGTCGTTCTACGGCCGCGCGTTGCTGTGGACGCCGAGGACGCTTCGCCGCTACATGAAAGAAGTTCTGCGGCTGCTGGCCGAGGTGAGCTTCGGTTCCGGCTCGCTCGCGGTCATCGGCGGCACGGTCGGCGTGATGGTCGGCTTGACGCTGTTCACCGGTGTCCTCGTCGGTCTTCAAGGTTATTCGGCGCTGAACTCGATCGGTACTTCTGCCTTCACCGGCTTCCTGACCGCGTTCTTCAACACGCGTGAGATCGCCCCGCTGGTCGCCGGCCTCGCGCTTTCGGCGACGGTCGGCGCCGGTTTCACCGCCCAGCTGGGCGCGATGCGGATCTCGGAGGAGATCGACGCGCTCGAGGTCATGGGCGTGCCGAGCCTGCCGTATCTGGTGACCACGCGGATCATCGCCGGTTTCGTCGCGGTCATCCCGCTGTACGTCATCGGCCTGCTGAGTTCGTATCTCGCGTCCCGGTTGGTCGTTATCTACATCTACAACCAGTCGGCGGGTACCTACGACCATTACTTCGATCTGTTCCTACCACCACAGGATGTGCTGTATTCGTTCATCAAGGTGCTGTTGTTCAGCGTCTTGATCATCCTGTCGCATTGTTATTTCGGTTACCGGGCCACCGGTGGCCCCGCCGGTGTCGGCGTGGCCGTCGGTAAGGCGGTCCGGCTGAGCATCGTCACGGTGTCCATCATGAACTTCTTCATCGGTTTCGCGATCTGGGGAACCGACGTCACGGTGAGGATCGCAGGATGATCGCGACACTGCGGCGCAGGCTGTTGGGTCTGTTGCTTGTCGCCGTGCTCATCGGCGGAGTGGCCCTGAGCATCGCGCTGTACCAGCGGGCGTTCACGCCCGTGGTGAGCGTGAAGCTCCAGTCGGGCAGCATCGGGAACCAGTTGCTGAAACAGTCCGACGTGAAGGTCCGCGGCCTCATCGTCGGTTCGGTGAAGGAGATCGCCGCGACCCCGGACGGCGCCGAACTCACGCTCGCGCTGAATCCGGAGTCGGCGAAACTGATCCCTCAGAACGTTTCCGCGCGCTTCCTGCCGAAGACGTTGTTCGGTGAGCGTTTCGTTTCACTGGAGATCCCGGACGCGCCTTCGTCGAAGACGATCGCCGAGGGCGACGTGATCACCCAGGACCGTACGTCCGGCGCTGTCGAGCTGGAGCAGGCGTTCGCGCATCTGATGCCGGTCTTGCAGGCCGTCCAGCCGCAGAAGCTGTCGAGCACGCTTTCGGCGATCTCCACCGCGCTCAACGGCCGTGGCGACCAGCTCGGCGACACCCTCGCGCAGCTCGGCAGCTACGTCGGGGAACTGAACCCGCACGAGCCCAAGCTCCAGCAGAACCTCAAGGAACTCGCGAAGTTCTCGGACAACCTCAACGCCGTCGCCCCGGATCTGGTGCAGACCTTGGACAACCTGAGCACCACCACCCGCACCGTGGTGGACCAGAAGATGAACCTCGCGAACCTGTACGGCAGCGTCACCCAGGCTTCGGTCGATCTCCAGACGTTCCTGCAGAACAACGCCGACAACCTGATCCGGCTCGCCGACACCGCCCGCCCGACGGCGGAGCTGCTGGCGAAGTACGCGCCGGAATACCCGTGCGTGATCGGGCAGATGGCGGCCAACCTGCCGAAGATCGACAAGGCCCTCGGCAAGGGCACCGACCGGCCGGGCCTGCACGCGACCATCGAGGTCACCGTCAACCGCGGGCCGTACCTGCCGGGCAAGGACGAGCCGCGGTTCGAGGACAAACGCGGTCCGCGCTGTTACGACCTGAAGCAGTTCCCGGACCCGTTCCCGCAGTACCCGCCGGACGGTCCGATCAAGGACGGCAGCACGGTCAAGGCGCCGGCGCGGTCGGCGAACGACGGTCTCTCGCCGTCGAACGGCTTCGCGAACTACGGCGGCTACAACGGCGGCGGAGCGCCCGGCGGTAGCCCGTCCTACAGCGCGTCCGAATCGGACTTCCTCGCGCAGCTGGTCGCCCCGCAGGTCGGCATGTCCGCTTCGGACGTGCCCGGCTGGGGCTCGCTGCTCGTCGGTCCGCTCTATCGCGGGGCGGAGGTGCACGTCCAGTGAGGGGATTGCTCGCTCCGCTGATCAAGCTCTGCGCCTTCATCGTCGTCACCGTGCTGTTCACGACGATCCTCGGGATCAGCATCGCCAACGTGAACACCACCAGCACCAACGCCTACAAGGCACGGTTCAGCGACGCGACCCTGCTGCTGCCCAACGACGACGTCCGCATCGCCGGCGTCAGGGTGGGGCAGGTCAAGGACGTCCGCATCGTCGACCGGCGCCAGGCCGAGGTCGAGTTCGAGGTCGACGCCGGCCGCAAACTGCCCGCCGGGGTCACCGCGCAGATCAAGTTCCGGAACCTGGTCGGCCAGCGCTACGTCTCGCTCGGGCAGGGCACCGACTCTTCCGGGAAGAACCTGGAGCCCGGCGGCAACATACCGCTGGAGAGGACTACTCCCGCACTCGATCTGACGCAGCTGTTCAACGGGTTCAAGCCGCTGTTCACCGCGCTCAACCCGGACGACATCAACAAGCTGTCCTACGAGGTCATCCAGGTCCTGCAGGGTGAGGGCGGCACGATCGAAAGCCTGCTGAAGCACACCGCGTCGCTGGCCACCACGATCTCCGACAAGGACAAGGTGATCGGTGAGGTCATCGACAACCTGAACTCGGTGCTCGACACGGTCAACGCGCACACCCCGCAGCTGAACGACCTGATCGTCAAACTGCAGCAGCTGGTCTCCGGGCTGGCCGCGGACCGCGAGCCGATCGGCGACGCCATCGAGTCGCTCGGCACCCTCGCCCAGACCACGTCCGGCCTGCTCGGGGAAGCCCGTGAGCCGCTGAAGCAGGACATCGCGGCGCTCGGCACGCTGACGAAGAACCTCAACGACAGCCAGCCGATCGTCGAGCACTTCATCCAGTTCCTGCCGCAGAAGGTGACGGCTCTGACCCGCACGGCCGATTACGGCTCCTGGTTCAACTTCTTCGCTTGTGAGATGACGGGAGCCGTCGCCCTGCCTCCGCTGATCAACGAACCGATCAACCTGCCGCTGCTGCCGGTGAACCGGGCGAGGTGCACGGCATGAAGTCGTTCCAGAAACGCAATCCGATCCCGATCGCGCTGGTCGGCATCTCGGTGCTGTTGCTCGGTTTCCTCGCCGCCCTCAACTCCGACGACCTGCCGGTCATCGGTGGCGGGACGACCTACAGCGCGGACTTCAGCGAGACTTCCGGCCTGCAGGAGGAGAACGACGTCCGGGTCGCCGGGGTGAAGGTCGGCAAGGTCTCCGAGATCAAGCTCGACGGGGACAAGGTCCGGATCTCGTTCAAGGTCAAGGACGCCTGGCTCGGCGACAAGACCAGCGCGGCGATCAAGATCAAGACCGTGCTCGGCCAGAAGTACCTGGCGCTCGACCCGCAGGGGCAGCGCACGCTCGACCCGAGCACGACCATCCCGCGTGAGCGCACGGCGTCGCCGTTCGACGTCCTCGACGCTTTCCGCGGGCTTTCGCAGACCGTCGACGACATCGACACGACGCAGCTGGCGAAGAGCTTCGACGTCATCACGGAGACCTTCTCCGACACCCCGGCCGACGTGAAAGGCGCCCTGAACGGCCTTTCGCGCCTCTCGGACACCATCGCCAAACGTGACTCGCAGCTGTCGAGCCTGCTCGCGAACACGCGGCAGGTCTCGCAGACGCTCGTCGACCGTGACGCCGAGTTCCAGAAGCTCCTGGCCGACGGCAACAAGCTGCTCGGTGAGGTGGCCAAGCGCAAGGAGGCGATCTCCGCGCTGCTGGACGGCTCACGCGCCCTCGCCACCCAGCTCAAGGGCCTTGTCGACGACAACGACGCGCAGCTCGACCCGGTGCTCACCCAGCTCGACCAGCTGACCTCGATGCTGCAGCGCAACCAGGACGCCCTCGGCCAGGGCATCGCGCGGTTCGCGCCGTTCATCCGGGTGTTCACGAACACGATCGGCAACGGCCGCTGGTTCGACAACTACATCTGCGGACTGGTCCTGCCGTCGTTCGGCCCGATCAACGACAAGGGGTGCTACGAGAAATGAGTACCCGTCTCGGTTCCAACCTGGCCCGCGGCTTCACCATCGCTATCGTGCTCGCGCTGGTCGTCGCCGGCGCGCTGTGGTGGACGCTCAAGGACGCCGGCCGCAACCATGTGACCGCCTACTTCGCCGGCACCGTCGGTCTCTACGAAGGCAACAGTGTCCGCATGCTCGGCGTCGACATGGGCACGGTCACCAAGATCCAGCCGATGGGCAACCAGGTCCGCGTCGAACTCGAATACGACCGTTCGGTGGCGGTGCCCGCCGACGCGAAGGCGATCATCGTGTCGCCGTCGCTGGTCAGCGACCGCTACGTGCAGCTGGCCCCGGCCTACAAGGGCGGCCCGCGGATCGCCGACGGCGCCGTCATCGGGCTCGACCGCACCGAGGTCCCCCTCGAGGTCGACGAACTCGCCGCCAGCCTCTCCCGGGTCAGCAGGTCGCTCGGACCCAACGGCGCCAACAAGAACGGTTCGCTGTCGAACCTGCTCGACACCGCCGCGAAGAACTTCGACGGCAACGGGCAGGCACTGCACGACACGATCACGAAGCTCGGCCAGGCCGCGGGCACGTTGTCCGGCAACAAGGACGACCTGTTCAAGACGGTCGAGAACCTCGGCTCCTTCTCGCAGACGCTGGTGAACAGCGACAAGCAGGTCCGCGACTTCGAGCGGCAGCTCGCCGACGTCAGCGGATTCCTCGCGGGGGAGCGGGAAAACCTCTCGGCCACGGTGAAGCAGCTGTCCGACACGCTCACCGCGGTGCAGGGGTTCATCGAGAAGAACCGCGACCGGCTCAAGTCCAATGTGGACAAGCTGGCCAGCGTGACCAAGGTGCTCGTGGACCAGCGCGGCGCGCTCGCCGAGATCCTCGACGTCGCCCCTGTCGGCCTCGGGAACCTGGTCAACACCTACAACGCCTCGTCGGGCACGCTCGACGCGCGGGCCAACCTCAACGAGCTCACCCAGCCGCCGCTGGTGATGGTGTGCAACCTGCTCAAGCAGACCCCGGACGCGCTCGACGCGCTGGGCGACGCGTGCAAGGGGATCGCCGGACTGGTCGACGGGCTGGTGCCGTTGCCGTCGATCGCGCAGGTGATCCAGTCCTCGCAGGCGGGCCAGCTGCCGCCGCTCCCGCTGCCGATCGCCGGTCAGCTCTACGGAACGGCGGCGAAGTGATGAAGAAACTTACTTTCGCGGCTGTCGGCACGATCGCGGCATTGACGTTGAGCGGCTGCGGATTCAACGGGATCTACGACGTCCCGTTGCCCGGCGGCGCCGAACTCGGCGACCACCCGTACACGGTCAAGGTGCAGTTCCGGGACGTCCTCGACCTGACGCCGCAAGCCGGGGTGAAGGTCAACGAGGTCGCCATCGGCCGCGTCGAAGCGATCGGGCTGACCCAGGACGGCTGGAACGCCGAAGTCACCCTTCGGGTCAACGGCGACGTGAAACTGCCGGCGAACGCGCTGGCCAACGTCAAACAGTCGAGCCTCCTCGGTGAGAAGTACGTCGAGCTGGCCGCGCCCGCCGACGGACAGGGCGAACTCGCCGACAACGCCGTGATCCCGCTGGCCCGCACGAACCGCAGCGTCGAGGTCGAGGAACTGCTCGGCGCGCTCTCTCTGCTGCTCAACGGCGGCGGGGTGGAACAGCTCAACACCATCACCAAGGAACTCAACAACGCCACCACCGGCCGCTCGCCGGAGCTCAAGGCACTGCTGAACAACGCCAACGAGCTGGTCACGAACCTGGACAAGCAGTCCGCGAACATCACGCGGGCCCTCGACGGGCTGAACCGGCTCTCGCTCACGCTGAACGGCCAGAAGGACAAGCTGGTCGGCGCGGTCGACAACCTCGGCCCCGGCCTCGGCGTGCTGGAGCAGCAGCGCGGCCAGCTGGTGACCATGCTGAACGCGCTCAACCACCTGTCCGGGGTCGCCGTCGACACGGTGAACAAGAGCAAGGAAGACCTCGTCGCCGACCTCAAGGCGTTGCAGCCGACGCTGCAGAAGCTCGGCGAGGCGGGGGCGGATCTGCCCAAGGCGCTGGAGATCCTGTTGACCTTCCCGTTCAGCGACGCCGCCTACGACGGGGTCAAGGGCGACTACTTCAACCTGTTCGCGAAGATCGACCTGAACCTGAACGAGATCCTCAAGAACCTCGGCCGCAGCCGTCAGAACCCGCTCCAGGACGTCATCCCGGTGCCGGGGCTGACCGGCGGGACGGAGGGTCCCGGGGCGAATCCGCCGCTGCCGATCCCGGACAGCGTCGGCGGTGTCGCCGGTGGCCAGGCGAGCACGCCGCAGGGCGGCGGACAGCCGCAACAGACCGGACCCGCCGGGATCTTCGGCGTGCTGTCGGGAGGTGCCGGCTGATGCTGGTCCGTAGGACGAAGATCCAGCTGGTCGCGTTCGCGATCATCTCCGTGGTCGCCATCGTGTACGCGCTGATCCGGTTCGCCGGACTCGGCCAGGTCTTCGGCGACGAGGGCTACACGGTGAAGCTGCAACTGAAGCAGTCCGGCGGCATTTTCCAGAACGCCGAGGTCACCTACCGCGGCTTCAACATCGGCCGGGTCGGCGAGCTGCGCCTCACCAAGACCGGGCTGGAAGCCGACCTCAACATCGCGCCGGACGCCCCGCCGGTGCCCGCCGATCTGGACGCCGTCGTCGCGAACCGGTCGGCGGTCGGCGAACAGTTCGTCGACCTGAAGCCGAAGAGCGACAAGGGACCGTTCCTGAACTCGGGTTCGGTCATCCCGGCCGACAAGGTCAAGACGCCGGTGCCCACCGAGCAGCTCATCGGCGATCTCGACAGCCTCGCGGCGTCGGTGCCGACCGACTCGCTGCGCAAGGTCGTCGACGAGTCGTACAACGCCTTCAACGGCACCGGCCCGGACCTGCAGCGGCTGCTCGACACCGCGCGGAGCTTCACCACGACCGCGCAGGAGTACCTGCCGCAGACCATCCAGCTGCTGGAAAAGGGCGGGCAGGTCCTCGAGACGCAGAACGACATGGCGAGCTCCATGAAGTCGTTCAGCGCGGATCTCAACAAGCTCTCCGGCACGCTGAAGAACTCCGACGCCGACATCCGGAAACTGATCGGGATCACCCCGCAGGTGGCGAACCAGATCAGCTCGGTGCTCGCCGAATCCGGCCCCGGCCTGGGCGCGCTGACGGCGAACCTGCTCACGACGTCGAACCTCCTGGTGACCCGGCTCGACGGGCTCGAACAGGGACTGGTGACGTACCCGATGCTGGCCGCGGGCGCGAACAGCGTCGCCAACGACGGCACCGCGCACCTGGGCCTCGCGCTCAACCTGTTCAACCCGCCTTCGTGCACCAAGGGCTACATCGGCCTCGACAAGTACCGCGAAGGCACCGACACGACGCCTCGCGCGCCGAAGGACGACGCGTACTGCGCCGAGCCGAAGGGCAGCCCGATCAACGTGCGCGGCTCGCAGAACGTGCCGTACAACGGGGTCCCGCAGATCCCGTCGCAGGGCGACGTCGCCGCCAACGCCGGACGGTCGGCCGAGGAACTGGCCAGCCTGCGCGCGGCGCAGGGCATGCCGAGTGTCCTGCAGAGCCCGGGGGTCAGCCTGCCCACCCTCGGCACGCTGCTGGGCCTGCCCGGCTGAGCCCGAGACCGTATACCTACCCTGGAGTGTCATGAGTTCTTCTCGATCGCGGACCCTCGTCCTGGGGGCGGCGGCGTTCGCGCTGGCCGCCTTCGTCGCCGCGGCGATCTTCGGTGTCATGTGGGCCGTGGCCGCGTCGGACGACAACGCCGACCTGGCGCGCTCCCGCGACGAAGTGGCCAAGGCGGGCGGCACCGCGATCAAGGCCTACACCGAGGTCGACTTCGAGAACCTCGACGAGTTCTTCAACCGCCAGAAAGCCGTCTCCGACGACAAGATGGCGGAGCAGCTGAAGCAACTGGAACCGACCTATCGCAAGGCACTCGGCGACGCGAAGACCAAGGTCGTGACCACCATCCAGGACATCGCGGTCCAGGAACTCGACGACCACGAAGGCAAGGCGAGCTTCCTCGCCGCCATCTCCACCCAGGTCACCCAGGGCGACAAGGCGAGCTCGAAGGCGTTGCGCCTGGAGGTCTCGATGACCCGGGTCGGCGATGAGTGGAAGCTGTCCGGGATCGACAACGTGCCCCTCGTCGCGGCCGGTCAGTAAGAGCGTCACCTAGAACGGAGCCTCGTAGTGCCCCCCTCCCGCCGCCAGCCCCCTCGCAGCACTCCGCCGGTGCGCCGCCCCCGGGTGGCCGGTCTGCGACGGCCCGCAGCGTCTCCCGCTCCCGCCTCTCCGGAAGGCTCTGCTTCAGAGGTCGAGGTCGACGAAACGCCGGCGCCGGTCCGCCGCCCGTCGCCGCGGCCGGCGCCTAAGCCCGCACCTGAGCCTGAGGTCGTTGAGGCGGCTGAGCCTGAGGTTGCCGCTGTCGAGGCCCCTGAAGAGCCCTCCGAAGCTCCTGAAGCCGCCGAAGCCTCCGAAGACGAGGTTGTCGCGAAGCCGAGCCCGCGTGCGAAGGTCCGCGCGGCCGCCGAAGAGAAGCCGGACGACCTCGAAGAGGCCGAAGCCGAGGTCGCTACCGAAGACGATGAAGAGTCGGAGTCTTCTTCGGAGAGCGAGAAGAAGTCAGGCTCTCGTCAGCTGATTCTGGCGGGCGCGCTGGTCGTCGTCGGACTGCTGCTGGCCGCGACCGCCGTGCTCTTCAAGATCCAAGCCGACGAGGTGTCCAGCTCGACGAACAACACGGCGCTGCTGGACGTCGCGAAGACCGCGCAGGTCAAGGACCAGGTCGCGAAGGCGACCGAGGCGCTGTTCTCGTACGACTACAACAACATCGCGAAGACCGAGACCGCGGCAGGCGATCTGCTGGTCAACGACGAGGTGCGGGCGAAGTACAACCTGCTGATGGGCGAGGTCAAACGGCTGGCCCCGCAGCAGAAGATGGTCGTGACCTGCAAGGTCACCCGCAGCGCCGTCATCCGGCTGGAAGGCGACCGGGCCGACGTGATGGTGTTCGTCGACCAGAGTTCGACGCGGGCCGACACGAACAAGACCACCGCGGGAAGCGCGCAACTGCACTTGAACGCGGAACTGCAGGGCGACAAGTGGAAGATCACGGCGATGAACACCTACGCCGCTCCGCCCAACCCGGCCGCTTCCTCTGCGCCCGCCTCACCCCCCGCTTCCCCGGCCCCCTCCAAGTAGCGCGTCGCGTTTAGCCCGCTAAACGCGATCTGGAGCCACCGGCGGCGGGTGGGTCGGGATCGCAGGTCCGTGAGGGACTCCTTCCCTACCCTGAGAGTAGGGAAGGGGCCCCTCACGTCATGTCGGGCTGAGCTCGGCCCGAGCCGAGGCAGACCCGCGCGTGAGGGCCCCCTTCCCGCGGCTCAGCCGAGGAAACTCGACCTACACGCTTCCCCAGTACATGAAGGACCCCTTCCTTGCGCCTAGGTACAGGAAGGGGTCCTTCACGTACTCCACGCAAGAAGCGCCGCAGGTCCCCAGGAAGCTCGCCAGGACCGTCCTAGCCACTCACGACCACCTCACCTCCGCAGCCGCCCGAGACGCGTCGCGTTTAGCCCCCTAAACGCGATCCGAGGGCCTTTCCTGTGCGCCGCACCAGCCGACCCACCGGCCACAACCGCCACACGCCCCGAAACGCCCCTGAGGCGCCCCGAACCACCCCCGCCCCGACCCGGTGACCCTCCGAAACGCCGCCCGGGCGGGATCGCGTTCAGCCCGCTAAACGCAGGTCGGCGCCCCAACGCCGTCACCTGCGCGTACCGGTCGGTAACCAGGATGATCGTCCTGTAAGACGCCCGCAGCGGAGCTTCTTCGACGCTGCGCCAACCGGCGGGACCACCGCGCGGCATCTTGACTCAGAGCCCCTGTGGGGTCACGCTTACTGGCAACGGTGAGAACCGGCGGTGCCCTTGCGGGAGGGACGGTCCGGGGAGGCCGAGGAGAGGCATACCTGAAGACGTTGCGAAGCAGGCTGGGCCCCATCAGGAGCGCCCCCTGGACAGACCGTGACGTTCGGGCTAGACTGCTTCTTTGCGCTGCCCTCTTTCAGGCTGCCCGGAGCCGGTAGTTAGGATAGTGGGCACACGGCACCCTTGACAGACCGCATCAGCTGTTGCTGACGCGGCTGCTCACCGCTCATTGTCCCCGGAAGGACGCATCTTGGCAGTCTCTCCCGCGAACCAGGCCACTGCTGCGACCACCTCGGCTGTATCTCGCTCGGAGTCCACGGGAATCCCGGGAGCCCCCAAGCGGGTCTCCTTCGCAAAGATTCGCGAGCCGCTCAGCACCCCGAACCTGCTCGACGTGCAGATCAGGTCCTTTGAATGGTTCACCGGCGACGAGGCGTGGTTCGAACGCCGCGTCGAAGAAGGTGAAGAAAACCCGGTCGGTGGCCTGGAAGAGGTCCTCAACGAGATCTCGCCGATCGAAGACTTCTCCGGATCCATGTCGCTGTCCTTCTCCGACCCGCGCTTCGACGAGGTCAAGGCCTCCGTCGAGGAGTGCAAGGACAAGGACATGACGTACGCGGCCCCGCTGTTCGTGACCGCCGAGTTCGTGAACAACAACACCGGCGAGATCAAGAGCCAGACGGTCTTCATGGGCGACTTCCCGGTGATGACCGACAAGGGCACCTTCGTCATCAACGGCACCGAGCGTGTCGTCGTGTCCCAGCTGGTCCGTTCGCCTGGTGTGTACTTCGACACCAGCGTCGACAAGACCACCGACAAGGACGTCTTCAACGTCCGCGTCATCCCGAGCCGGGGTGCCTGGCTCGAGTTCGACGTCGACAAGCGCGACACCGTCGGCGTCCGCATCGACCGCAAGCGCCGCCAGCCGGTGACCGTGCTGCTGAAGGCGCTGGGCTGGACCACCGAGGCGATCCGTGAGCGCTTCTCGTTCTCCGAGACGCTGCTCGCCACCCTCGAGAAGGACCACACCGCCGGCACCGACGAGGCGCTCCTCGACATCTACCGCAAGCTGCGCCCGGGCGAGCCCCCCACCAAGGAGAGCGCGCAGACGCTGCTGGAGAACCTGTTCTTCAAGCCGAAGCGCTACGACCTTGCCAAGGTCGGCCGGTACAAGGTCAACAAGAAGCTCGGCCTGACCACGCCGTACGACACCGGGACGCTGACCGAAGAGGACATCGTCTCGACGATCGAGTACCTGGTCCGCCTGCACGCGGGCGAGGACAAGGCGACCGTCGGCGACCAGGTCATCCCGGTCGAGACCGACGACATCGACCACTTCGGCAACCGTCGTCTCCGCACCGTCGGCGAGCTCATCCAGAACCAGATCCGCGTGGGTCTGTCCCGGATGGAGCGCGTCGTCCGCGAGCGGATGACCACCCAGGACGTCGAGGCGATCACGCCGCAGACCCTGATCAACATCCGTCCCGTCGTGGCGGCGATCAAGGAGTTCTTCGGTACTTCGCAGCTGTCGCAGTTCATGGACCAGAACAACCCGCTGTCGGGGCTGACGCACAAGCGTCGTCTGTCCGCCCTCGGCCCGGGTGGTCTGTCGCGTGAGCGCGCCGGCATGGAGGTCCGTGACGTCCACCCGTCGCACTACGGCCGCATGTGCCCGATCGAGACGCCGGAAGGCCCGAACATCGGCCTGATCGGTTCGCTCTGCTCGTACGCGCGGGTCAACCCGTTCGGTTTCATCGAGACCCCGTACCGCAAGGTCGTCGAGGGCCGCGTCACCGACCAGGTCGACTACCTCACCGCGGACGAGGAAGACCGTTTCGTGAAGGCGCAGGCGAACGCGCCGATCTCGGAAGACGGCACCTTCGTCGAGGATCGCGTCCTGGTCCGTAAGAAGGGCGGCGAGGTCGAGCTGATCGACCCGCTCGACGTGGACTACATGGACGTCTCGCCGCGGCAGATGGTCTCGGTCGCGACGGCGATGATCCCGTTCCTCGAGCACGACGACGCGAACCGCGCGCTGATGGGCGCGAACATGCAGCGTCAGGCCGTGCCGCTGCTCCGCAACCAGGCGCCGTACGTCGGCACCGGTGTGGAGCTGCGCGCCGCGGTGGACGCCGGTGACGTGCTCGTCGCCGAGCAGTCCGGTGTCGTCGAGGAGCTCTCGGCCGACCTGATCACGATCATGCACGACGACGGCACGCGGAAGAGCTACGGACTGTACAAGTTCCGCCGCTCGAACCACGGCACCTGCTTCAACCACCGCCCGATCGTCAACGAGGGCGACCGGGTCGAGCAGGGTCAGGTCATCGCCGACGGCCCGTCCACCGAGAACGGTGAGATGGCGCTCGGCAAGAACCTGCTCGTCGCGGTCATGCCGTGGGAGGGCCACAACTACGAGGACGCGATCATCCTCTCGGAGCGCCTGGTGCAGGACGACGTGCTCACGTCGATCCACATCGAGGAGCACGAGATCGACGCCCGCGACACCAAGCTGGGCGCCGAGGAGATCACGCGGGACATCCCGAACGTCTCCGAAGAGGTCCTGGCCGACCTCGACGAGCGCGGCATCATCCGGATCGGTGCCGAGGTCCGCGACGGCGACATCCTGGTCGGCAAGGTCACGCCCAAGGGTGAGACCGAGCTGACCCCGGAAGAGCGTCTGCTCCGCGCGATCTTCGGTGAGAAGGCCCGTGAGGTCCGCGACACCTCGCTGAAGGTGCCGCACGGTGAGACCGGCAAGGTCATCGGCATCCGCGTGTTCTCGCGTGAGGACGACGACGAGCTGCCCCCGGGCGTCAACGAACTGGTCCGCGTCTACGTGGCCCAGAAGCGGAAGATCCAGCCGGGCGACAAGCTCGCCGGCCGCCACGGGAACAAGGGTGTCATCGGCAAGATCCTCCCCGCCGAGGACATGCCGTTCATGGAGGACGGCACGCCCGTCGACATCATCCTGAACACCCACGGTGTCCCGCGTCGTATGAACATCGGCCAGGTCCTGGAGCTTCACCTCGGCTGGCTGGCTTCGCAGGGTTGGAAGATCGAAGGCAACCCGGACTGGGCGAAGAACCTCAACGAGGAGCTCTACGACGTCGACCCCGGCACGAACACCGCCACCCCGGTGTTCGACGGTGCCAAGGAAGACGAGCTGACCGGTCTGCTCGGCGCCACCAAGCCGAACCGCGACGGTGAGCGCATGGTCAAGCAGAACGGCAAGGCCACGCTGCTGGACGGCCGCTCCGGCGAGCCGTACCCGTACCCGGTCGCCGTCGGCTACATGTACATCCTGAAGCTGCACCACCTTGTCGACGACAAGATCCACGCCCGGTCCACCGGTCCGTACTCGATGATCACGCAGCAGCCGCTGGGTGGTAAGGCGCAGTTCGGTGGCCAGCGGTTCGGCGAGATGGAGTGCTGGGCGATGCAGGCGTACGGCGCCGCATACACCCTGCAGGAGCTCCTGACGATCAAGTCGGACGACGTGGTCGGCCGCGTCAAGGTGTACGAGGCCATCGTCAAGGGGGAGAACATCCCCGAGCCGGGTATCCCCGAGTCGTTCAAGGTGCTCCTGAAGGAGCTCCAGTCGCTCTGCCTCAACGTCGAGGTGCTGTCGAGCGACGGCGCCGCGATCGAGATGCGCGACTCCGACGACGAAGACCTCGAGCGCGCCGCGGCCAACCTCGGCATCAACCTGTCCCGCAACGAGTCGCCCTCGGTGGACGACGTCGTGCACTGACGGCCGTCCGAGGCGGGGCCTGCCTCCCGTGGGCCCAGCCTCGACCGCCAACCCCTCTAGTCGACTCAACCCCAAGGGGATGCAAAGACGTGCTGGACGTCAACTTCTTCGATGAGCTCCGCATCGGCCTCGCGACCGCCGACGACATCCGTCAGTGGTCCTTCGGTGAGGTCAAGAAGCCGGAGACCATCAACTACCGGACGCTCAAGCCCGAGAAGGACGGCCTCTTCTGCGAGAAGATCTTCGGCCCGACCCGGGACTGGGAGTGCTACTGCGGTAAGTACAAGCGGGTCCGCTTCAAGGGCATCATCTGCGAGCGCTGTGGCGTCGAGGTCACCCGCGCCAAGGTGCGCCGTGAGCGGATGGGCCACATCGAGCTGGCCGCCCCCGTCACCCACATCTGGTACTTCAAGGGTGTTCCCTCCCGCCTGGGCTACCTGCTCGACCTGGCGCCGAAGGACCTCGAGAAGATCATCTACTTCGCGGCCTACGTGATCACCGGTGTGAACACCGAGCTGCGGCACAACGACCTGCCGACCCTCGAGAACGAGATCGGCGTCGAGCGCAAGAACCTCGAGACCAAGCGTGACGCGGACATCGAGGCACGGGCGCAGAAGCTGGAAGCCGACCTGGCCGAGCTGGAGGCGGAGGGCGCCAAGTCCGACGTCCGCCGCAAGGTCAAGGAAGGCGGCGAGCGCGAGATGCGTCAGCTGCGTGACCGCGCCGGTCGCGAGCTGGACCGTCTCGAGGAGGTCTGGACGACCTTCACCAAGCTCGACGTCCGTCAGCTGATCGCCGACGAGCTGCTCTACCGCGAGCTCGTCGACCGCTACGGCGAGTACTTCACCGGCGGCATGGGCGCGGAGGCCATCCAGAAGCTGGCCACCGAATTCGACGTCGCGGCCGAGGCCGACAACCTGCGCGACACCATCCGCAACGGCAAGGGGCAGAAGAAGCTCCGCGCGCTGAAGCGGCTCAAGGTCGTCGCGGCCTTCCAGGCCACCGGCAACGACCCGCGCGGCATGGTGCTCGACGCCGTCCCGGTGATCCCGCCGGACCTGCGCCCGATGGTCCAGCTCGACGGTGGCCGGTTCGCCACCTCCGACCTGAACGACCTCTACCGCCGGGTCATCAACCGGAACAACCGGTTGAAGCGGCTGATCGACCTCGGCGCGCCCGAGATCATCGTCAACAACGAGAAGCGGATGCTGCAGGAGGCCGTCGACGCGCTGTTCGACAACGGCCGCCGCGGCCGCCCGGTCACCGGTCCCGGTAACCGCCCGCTGAAGTCGCTGTCCGACCTGCTCAAGGGCAAGCAGGGCCGGTTCCGTCAGAACCTGCTCGGCAAGCGTGTCGACTACTCGGGCCGTTCGGTCATCATCGTCGGCCCGCAGCTGAAGCTGCACCAGTGCGGTCTGCCGAAGGACATGGCGCTCGAGCTGTTCAAGCCGTTCGTCATGAAGCGGCTGGTCGACCTGAACCACGCGCAGAACATCAAGTCCGCCAAGCGGATGGTGGAGCGCTCGCGGCCGCAGGTGTGGGACGTGCTCGAAGAGGTCATCACCGGCCACCCGGTGATGCTGAACCGTGCGCCGACCCTGCACCGTCTCGGTATCCAGGCCTTCGAGCCGCAGCTGGTCGAAGGCAAGGCCATCCAGCTGCACCCGCTGGTCTGTGAAGCGTTCAACGCGGACTTCGACGGTGACCAGATGGCCGTGCACCTCCCGCTTTCCGCGGAGGCGCAGGCCGAGGCCCGCATCCTGATGCTGTCGGCGAACAACATCCTTTCGCCGGCGTCGGGCCGCCCGCTCGCCATGCCGCGTCTGGACATGGTGACCGGTCTGTTCCACCTGACCCGTCTCACCGAGAACGCCGCGGGTGCCGGCAACGCGTACTCCTCGCCCGCCGAAGCGATCATGGCGTACGACCTCAAGGCGCTGAGCCTGCACGCCCCGGTCAAGATCCGCATTGTCGACCGTCAGCCCGCCAAGGCCGACGAAGCGGCGCTCGCGGAGAAGGGCTGGGAGCCGGGCAAGGCCTGGCTGGCCGAGACCACCCTGGGCCGCGTGCTGTTCAACGAGCTGCTGCCGGCGGACTACCCGTTCATCAACGAGCCGATGCCGAAGAAGCGTCAGGCCCTGATCGTGAACGACCTCGCCGAGCGCTACTCGATGACGCAGGTCGCGCAGACCCTGGACCGCCTGAAGGACGCCGGTTTCTACTGGGCGACCCGTTCGGGTGTCACGGTCGCGATCTCCGACGTCCTCGTCCCGACCGGCAAGAAGGCCATTCTGGACGAGTACGAAGGCAAGGCCGACCAGGTCGAGAAGCGGTACCAGCGTGGTCAGCTGTCGCACGCCGAGCGCAACAACGAGCTCGTCAAGGTGTGGACGCAGGCCACCGAAGAGGTCCACAAGATCATGGAGACGGCGCTGCCGGACGACAACCCGATCGCGATGATCGTGAAGTCGGGCGCGGCGGGCAACATGACGCAGGTCCGGTCGCTGGCCGGTATGCGTGGTCTGGTGTCGAACCCGAAGGGTGAGTACATCCCGCGTCCGATCAAGGCCAACTTCCGTGAAGGCCTGTCGGTGGCGGAGTACTTCATCGCGACGCACGGTGCCCGTAAGGGTCTGGCGGACACGGCGCTCCGTACCGCGGACTCGGGTTACCTGACCCGTCGTCTGGTGGACGTGTCGCAGGACGTCATCGTCCGCGAGGTCGACTGTGGCACCACCCGAGGCATCAACATGCCGATCGGTGAGGACATCGGCGACGGCAAGGTCCTGCGCGACCAGCACGTCGAGACCAGCGTGTACGCGCGGAACCTGGCGACCGACGCGGTCGACGCCAAGGGCAACGTCGTGCTCAACGCCGGTGACGACATCGGTGACCCGGCGATCGACAAGCTCATCTCGAGCGGGATCGCCAAGGTCAAGGTGCGTTCGGTGCTGACCTGCGAGTCGGCCGTCGGTATCTGCGCCACCTGCTACGGCCGGTCCATGGCGACCGGTCAGCTCGTCGACGTCGGCGAGGCCGTGGGTATCGTCGCGGCCCAGTCGATCGGTGAGCCGGGTACGCAGCTGACGATGCGTACGTTCCACCAGGGTGGTGTCGCCGGTGACGACATCACGACCGGTCTGCCCCGTGTCCAGGAGCTGTTCGAGGCCCGGGTCCCGAAGGGCAAGGCGCCGATCGCCGACGTCGATGGCCGTGTGCGCATCGAGGAGAGCGAGCGGTTCTGGAAGATCACGCTGATCCCGGACGACGGCAGCGAAGAGATCGTCTTCGACAAGCTGTCCAAGCGTCAGCGGCTCGCGAACACCCCGAGCGGCCCGCTGGGCGACGGTGACCGCGTCAACGTCGGTCAGCAGCTGCTCGAAGGTACGCCGGACCCGCACGAGGTCCTGCGGGTCATGGGGCCGCGCGAGGCGCAGATGCACCTGGTGGACGAGGTCCAGAAGGTGTACCGGGCGCAGGGTGTGTCGATCCACGACAAGCACATCGAGGTCATCGTGCGGCAGATGCTGCGCCGCGTGACGATCATCGACTCCGGTGCCACGGACTTCCTCCCGGGCGAGCTGCCCGAGCGGACCAAGTTCGAGGCGAAGAACCGGGCGTCGGTCGCCGAAGGCGGCGAGCCTGCTTCGGGTCGTCCGGTGCTGATGGGGATCACGAAGGCCTCGCTGACCACGGACTCGTGGCTGTCGGCGGCCTCGTTCCAGGAGACCACGCGTGTCCTGACCGACGCGGCCATCAACGGCCGTTCGGACAAGCTCGTGGGCCTCAAGGAGAACGTGATCATCGGTAAGCTGATCCCGGCCGGTACCGGGATCAACAAGTACCGCAACATCCAGGTGCAGCCGACCGAGGAGGCGCGGGTCGCCGCTTACGCGATCCCGTCCTACGACGACGGCTACTACACGCCGGATGTCTTCGGCTCCACCCCGGGTGCCGCGGTTCCGCTGGACGACTACGACTTCGGCCGCGACTTCCGCTGACCGAAGCACGATCCACGAGAATGGCCCTCGCCGATCCGGCGGGGGCCATTCCCGTTTCCGGGTGACTCGGTCACTCGAAACGACTCCTGACTCCAGGCGAATCCGGTTAAGGGGCAGCAGGGTTCCCGCGGCGGAACGGGTCTGGCCAGCACCGAGGCCGACGTACTCGGCCTCGGCGCACTCGCCATGGCCACCCCGGTACTCGGCGCGGGTCCTGGTCTTCACCTCCCGCCGCCGTCGCCGCCAGGCCGACTGACGTGCGTTTAGCCCCCTAATCGCGATCCGGCAGGTGGAAGCGCAGGTCAGCGAGGATCGGGAGACGGGGAAGTCGAAGTAGGTGTCCGGGAACCGGTCCGGCGCGAAGCAGGGCACGAGCGTCTCGCCCGGTCGATAGGGGCGTTGCGGCCGGTAGCAGTGGCGGCTGCACGTATCCGTCGATCTTCCGGCCGACGAAGTTGTGCTGTTCGTCTGAACGTCTTCGGCATGGCCATGTCCTACCGCTCCAGCGGAGTCAGAGTTCCCGGGGCCGCATAACGAACACGTAACGGGATAGCGGCCGCCGGATTCGGGTTACTGGTCCGTTGTGACCTGCCGTAGTGCCGCCAGGTGGCCTAATTCCCAGTGCTCGGAAAACCGCCACCCGTTCGGTCCATTGGCCCATCCGCATCGTGGGAAATTCACCCAGCCGTGGCCTGTCCCATTCTTTGATCACGAGATTGACACTCTGACGGCTTCACACGAGTATTTCGCCCATGCAATCCCCAGTCGCCTTGGTGTGGCGCCGGCACGTTGATCTGCGACAGCAGGCAAGCGCGCTGTGTATGGATTCCTGACCTATTCCGGGTTTGTCGCGCCGTACTGAATCAGCGTATCCGACACGGATGCGTCCGTTCCTCGTGCGTTGACGTTTTCCACTGTGCCGCAACGGTTCCCTGTGTGAGCCGGCGGTTGATTGCTTTCCCTTTGATTCGCGCCGGTGACGCCTGTGCGAAATAGGGGAGAGGTGTGCCGAATGTCCGGCGCTTCGGTAGCGAAAACAGGGAGAAAGAATGCTATCCAACTCGCCAAAGTGGCGAAAAGTGGTGATCGGCGCCGTGGCGGCGGCCCTGGCCGTGGGCACGGTGACCTACACCGGCTCCACGACCAGTGCCTACGCCGACGTCCAGGTCGTCAAAGACGCGAAGAAGGCGGCCGACGGCAAGGAGTACTGGGTCCAGAACCACCTGGTGTCCAAGGACATCGCGGCGTCCCGGAGTGCGGACGGCAAGCGCAAGAAGTGGCTGCTGGTCTGGGCCGGTGACGAGAACATCGCCGACACCTTGGTCAAGGACGTCAAGAACCTGCCGGGTTCGCTCGGCGGGGGCCTGAACAAGATCAAGAACGCGTTGCCCGGTCCGGACTTCCTCGCCGTGATCGACGCGACGCAGGGTTCGCCGACGTACGGCAAGGTCGTCAACACCGCCACTGTCGGACCGCTCGTCGAGAACGAGCCGCACCACATGCAATACGTGTGGCACAAGGGCGACACGATCTACGCCGGCGCGCTGTTCGCCGCCGCGACGTACGCCTTCGACGTCTCCGCGTTGCCGCAACTGAAGCTCAAGGGCGTCAGCCTCCCGACCCAGACCCTCGGCGGTTCCGTGCCCGACGCGTACTGGGTGCTCAAGGACGGCACCGCGTACGGCACGTACATGGGCGGCCCGGTCGTTCCCGGCCCGCACACCTACGCCAACGGTTCCACGGTGGTGGGCAACGGTTTCGCCGGCAGTCCCGGCGAGGTCGTCCGCTTCGACCAGAACGCGCAGGTGCTTTCCGAGTCCCCCGCGGCCACACCGCAGGGCGACAACAAGAAGCTGTGCGACAACCTCCCGCAACTGGACAAGCCGACCTGCGCCAACCCGCACGGCATCCAGGCCCGTGAGGACCTCAACACCCTGGTCACCAGTGACTACGCCGAGCCGCGCAACATCATCCTCGACCCGGTGAAGCAGCCGTCGCCGTATCTGCGGCGGCCGACCGTCCGCACCTGGGACATCTCCGACCGCAACAAGCCGAAGCTCAAGGCGGTCTCGTACCTGCCGGACGGCCCTCGCGCCGATCCCGCGGACCCGCTGCACGCCGAAAGCCGCGCGGTCATGGAGACCACGGTGACGAACCTGCCCGGTCACAAGGGCGCGTTCGCCCAGACCATGCAGGGCGGCGCGGTGTTCTACACGCCGGACATCACCGCCAAGGAGCCGCACTGGATCCAGGTGTTCGACGACGGCGCGGCGAACAAGGCGATCCACCCGAACAACGACTCCAACGGTGGCGGCTCGAACGGTGGCTGGATCCAGACCAGCCCCGACGACAAGTACCTCTACCGCGCGATCACCGGCCGCCAGAAGGGCGCGCTCGGTCCTGACGACCCCGGCACCACCGGCGGCGTCTACGTCCTCGACATCCAGAAGCTCGTCGCCGCGGGTGACAAGGTCGAGAACATCAAGGGCCGGATCGACACGAAGGAGAAGTCGCAGCAGGGCGGTGGCGGCGACCTGCCGACCGTCGTCGGCGCGGCGCCGATCAACCCCGGCACGTCCGGCGGTGGCCCGCACTGGGGCGCGTACGACAACTTCGTGCTCGGCGAAGACGGGTACTACCACGAAACCGACAAGCCGCAACATCTCGCGGTGTCGAACTACTTCGTCGCACGGTCCGGTTTGGACGGTGACCACAAGGTCAACCTGCTGAACCTCGGCGAAGACGGGAAGGTCGGCGTCGACCAGAACTTCCGGGACGAGTTCACCGGAGGAGTCGGGATCAACTTCAACCGGAAGACCTGGCCGCACGGGTCCTTCGGCAACGCCAAACCGCACTCCGAACTGTTCGTCGTGGCGGACGCGGATCTCAAGTAACCCTGTTCGGCGCGGAAGGTCGTGGGTGGCGGGCACACTCCGCCACCCACGGCTCCGCCGATCTGCTCGGAGAAGGTCCCCATGGATCACCACGTCATACCGGCGAGCTCGGGTTCGGCCGGGGTCGACATCGCACTGGTCTTGCTTCGGCTCGGCCTCCTGCTGGCGACCGCTTTCCTCGCCGGAACAGGAATCCTCCGCCCGCTCGTGGGCGAGCTGCCCCGGCGCCTCCACCTCACCATCGCCGTACTGGGCGGGGTTTCTGCCGCGCTGGCCGCGATCTCCGCCTTCGCGACCGACGTCAACGTCATCGCGCTGATCGTGCATCTCGTGCTCGCGCTGGCGATTCCCGTCCTGATCCGCTGGCCGTCGGCAGGCCGCTGGGCCTCCCTCGCGCTCGCCGCGCTGGTGGTGCTCGAAACCTCGCTCGGGCGGACGGGCGTCGAATTCGCCATCGACACCGTCTACGTCGCCGCGGCTGCCCTGTGGTTCGGTGTCACCGTTCTGTCCGTCTGGGTTCCCGCCGGGCAGTGGCGTCAGACGAACTTCCGGCTCGGCCCGCTTTCGCTGACCTTGGGCGGACTTCTCGTCGTCGCAGGTGCGGTCCAGCTGTTCTCCTCCGGTCTGGGTTTCGACCGCCGGATCTACGGCACGCTCTTCGGGGTCACGTTGCTCGTGATCGCTTTGCTGCCGCTCGTCGCCACCGTGGTCGCGGGATTCTTCTTCACCGGAACCGATTCCACGCGGGCGTACCGGTTCGGTGCGGCCGCCGTGGCCGTCGGGTTCCTTGCCTGGAGTGCCCTCGCGGCCATTCCCAAGCCGCCCGAATCGCCGATTCCCGGTGTCGCGCTGCTCGCGGACGCCGCCATCGGCGACCAGCGGTTCCCGGTACTGGTGAGCCCGCAGCGGCCCGGCAAGAACCTCGTCCACTTTCCCGCGAGCGCGGGAGAAGACCTGTCCGCCGGGATCGAAGGCGGCCTGATCGGCAAGGCCATCGTGCGCCCCGGCGCCGAAGGCACCTGGGCCGAGATCGACCTGCCGAAGGGGCGCAGCGACCTGACCATCAGCCGCGGCGAGGAGAAGACGACCATCGAGGTCGACGCGGGCGACGAGCAGGGGCACCTCATCGCCGACACGGACGCGCCCGAGTGTGCTTCGGCCGCGCTGGGCGGCCTGATCGCCGACCGCCGCGAGGTCCTCACCTCCTGCCCCGCGGACGCGCTTTCGAGTGAGGACAGCGGTTCTCTCGTCAAACTCGTCGAGTTCCTCGCCGCGCGCAAGCCTTCCGCGCTCACGCTTGTCGAGGACACCTCGCCGCGCAGTGTGGCGGCCGCGAAACTGGTCCGCGAGACCGCCGCACGCTCCGGACTCGCGGTGCGGACCGAGGCGGGCGCGAACACCGCGCTGGTCGTCGTGTCCGGCTGGGCGGGCGGCTACACGGCGATGACCCGCGCGGCCGAGTCCCAGCGGCTCAAGCCGACCCACCAGTACGGCCTGTACCTGGCGCCCTGGCTGCTCAACGGGCCGATCGTCAACTCCGTCGCGAGTTCCTCCCTGCCGCTGAGGTTCGACCCGCGCGAACAAGTCGCCGTGAGCTTCGCTGTCGCCGCGAGCAACGCCTTCGGCGGCGAAAGCCCCACGCTCGGCGGCTTCCGGAACTGGCTCGGCGACCAGTGGAGGTCGATGAACGGCGATGTCCAGATCTTCGCGGCCGCACAGGTCAACGCCATGCCGATGTACCCGGGCGAACCGCACGCCGTCGGGATGATCGCCGACCGGAACTACGCGGGGCAATGGATCCCCGACGGCACGATCGTGCCGGTCAGCTCGGTACTGCGGTGAAGGATTCCGCTCGCTTCCAGCAGCGGTGAAAGGAAAGGGAGAAGAGATGAAGCGAATCGCGGCCCGTGTGCTGCTGCCGCTCGCCGTCGCGGGCGCGCTGTCCGGACTCGCCGGCGGGGTCGCCTCGGCCGACCCGTTGCCGGGACTGCCGACCGGTGGCGGCGGCCCGGCGCTCTGGCTGATCCCCGGCGTCGACCTCGGCGGACTGCTCGGCGGAGCCGTCCCCGTGCCCACCGACGTCCTCGCCCCGATCTACGGGATCATCACGCCGATTTCGTAAAACCGTTACCAGCAAAGGAGAATCTCATGAAGAAGACCTTCGTCCGCGCGGTCACCGGTGCCGCGCTCGCCGGTCTCGTCGTGCTCGGCTCGACCGCTCCGGCGCTTGCCGCGCAGGACGCTCCGAACGATGTCGTGGTCGTCGACGAACCCGACACGAGCGACCTCGACAACATCTGGACGTTCGCGCCGCTCGGCGTCCCGGTGCTCGGCCTCATCCAGTCCCTCAACGGCGTCCCCGGCCGGCTGCTGCCGTCCTGACTTCCGCGGCGGCGCGGCTCCCGGGCCGCGCCGCCGCTTTCGGTGAGGAGAACCGATGGCCGACAGACAACTGATCGGGCGTATCGCCATCGCGGGGATCGTGGTGGCAGCGCTCGCGACCTGTGTGGTGCTGCTCAACGGCGGTGAGGAGCCGCAGGCCGAAACCGTGGCCGTCGTCGGCGAGCCGACCGGCGCCGCGCCGTCGCGGGAGCCGGATCGCACGATCACCCGGACGCTCAGCCAGCCGCAGCCGGTGTCGAACGACTGGCGGATCGCGTACGAGCTCGCCGGGACGGGGACCGCGACCGTGGTCTACGACTCGAACGGGCTGGGGCTCGTACATCAGGAGTCGCAGGTGACGCTCCCGTGGCGCAAGGAGCTCACGTGGAAGAACACCGGCACCCCGCCGACCGTCCGGCTGATGGGGCAGGGCGAGGGCGCGGTCGAATGCCGGGTGGCCGTGGGCGGCGCCGTCGTCACGTCGGAGAAGTCCGGTCCCGGTGAGGTCGCGACCTGCGCCGGCCGCCTCGCCCCCTCCTGACCCCGTGTCGACTTTAGCCCCCTAATCGCGATCCGGCGGCGGGCGAAATTCGCTGGCCCGGGTAGGCAGAATGTAGCCATGACCTGGAGCTTCGAAGTCACCCCCGTCGATCACCCGGACGCCGCCCAGCTGCTGCGTGAGTACCTCGACGAGATCGCGTCCCGCTACTACGGGCGCCAGGTCACCGAGGAGGAGCTCGACGTCCTGATCGAGGAGCACCACAGCCGGAACCTGGTCCCGCCGACCGGCGCCTTCCTGCTCGCTTGGCGCGACGGGGTGCTCGCGGGTTGCGCCGGGCTGCGGGTCGCCGCGCCGGACATCACCGAGCTCACCCGTGTCTTCCTGCGGAAGTCCGAACGCGGCAAGGGCGGTGCGCCGCTGCTCGTGGCAGCAGCCGAGGACGTCGCCAGGGGACTCGGCGCCACACTGATCCGGCTCGACACCCGCGACGACCTCGTCGAGGCGAGGGCCTTGTATGCCCGCCTCGGCTACGAGACGGTCGAGCCCTTCAACAACGAGCCCTTCGCGCATCACTACTTCGCGAAGTCCCTGGCCCAGACGGTGCCGGATCGCGTTTAGCCCGCTAAAGGCGACGCGGCCGCGGGGTGAAGGTCGCCTTGCCGAGGAGGGCACCGGCGAGGACGGGGGCCAGTCCGATCAGCAGCAGGATGACGCCGGTGTCCTTGCCTTCGATCAGCGGATGCCACCACAGCGGGGTCACGGCGATGTCGACGACGTCACCCCGCTCCGGGAACGTCCCGAACGACATCCACCGCAGGTCCTTGACCTCGTGCGTCTCGCCGTCGAGTTCGTAGGTGCCGTCCACCAGGTTGCCGTTGCCGCAGCTGGTGCAGTTCGACGTGCCCGCCTCCGCGCGCAGGGTCGCGGTCACGGTGAGCCGCGCCTCGGGGGCGAGCCCGGTCAACGCGGTCAGCGAGTTCACCGCGAGCGCCAGCCCCGGCAGCACCAGCGCGAGCGCGACGACCGTGCGCGCCACCAGTGAAAGCGACGACAGCGGCTGACGGCCCGCCGCTTCCCGGCGCCGGTTGAGCGGGCCGCGGAGCCCGGCGAGCGGGCCTCGCCGTCCGCCGAGCCATCCGGCGTCGCTGGTGTCGGAAGCCGCGGCGGCAGCACGGAAATCCGTGTCCTCCCAGTCCACTGTGGATGCCAGGATGGCCAGCCGCCGGGAGTCGGCGAACATCATCTCTTCGGTCAGCGTCCCGGCTTCGGAGGTCCACAGCGAGCCGGCGTGGAAGGCGACTTCGCGGACCCGGAACCACGAGTCGCCCTCCAGCAGCGCGCGAACGCCGGGGGAGAGCAGTGTCTTGGCGAACTCCGGATCGGACGTCGTCACGGTGAACCGGCGGTCGAACTCCGTGCCGGTCTCGAACCGCTGGAGCAGCGCGTCCGGCTTCGGTGCCCCGATGGTGTTCCGCGTGATGCGCGCGTCCTCCAACGGCGTGAACCGCTCCGGCTCGAAGGCACCCGTGACCGGGGTGATGACGACCGACGGCACCTCAGGCGTCCGAAGCTGGATCAGGGCGTATGTCCCATCGATCAGGTCAGCTGTCCTGGCGAGGTCCGGGAAGTCCGCCGAGCCGCCGAGCCCGTACTCGACTCCGACCAGCCGATGCCCGTTGTGCTCGAACTCGACGGCCGTCGCCACCGACTCGGGCGAGGCGTGGGTGACGGCGATCCCGCGTTGGGGGAGCACGCCGAAGCTCGGCTCACCGGTCCCGTCGAGCCTGCCGGTCCACGTCCTCTGCCGATGCCCCCGCCACGCCGCCAACGCCGCGATCACCACCGGGAAGGCGAACCAGAGCCAGCCGGGCACCGCGCTGCCGGATCCCGCCGAGAGCCAGTACAGCGACGTTTCGGAGACGAGGATCCCGCAGAGCGCGTAGCTGACGGCCGCAGCCGTCGGCCGCCGTCCGTCGAAGCGCCCGCCGAGCAGCAACAGCCCCAGGGCCAGGGTGTACCCACCGGCGATGAGCCACGGCCCGGCCAGCTGATCGTCCATCGGGCGACCCTACTGGTCCATGTCGAG
Source organism: Amycolatopsis sp. lyj-108 (assembly GCF_046549005.1). Lineage (NCBI taxonomy): Bacteria > Bacillati > Actinomycetota > Actinomycetes > Pseudonocardiales > Pseudonocardiaceae > Amycolatopsis > Amycolatopsis sp. lyj-108. Next base: position 554,117 of record NZ_JAJPWQ010000002.1, read on the forward strand.
GTTCTCGCGGGTCTCCTCTTCGCTGTGGCGGCCGCCGGTCCGGCCGTATTCCTGCCCGGTCGTGGTGGTCTTGGTGTTGTCGATGGCCTTGTTCGCGAAGTCGAAGGCCGCCTTGCCCTGGTACGCCGATCCCTTCGACAGATCGGTGGGATTGACCCCGACCACCTGCTTGATCGCCTGGTTCGGCACACCCTTGAGGACATCCTTCGCGGCGTCGCCGAACGTGCCGAGCTGGGTCCCGGAGTCCTTGGCGAACGCGCCGACGATCGCCTTCTCCTGGCCGGGGGTCATCCCGACCTTGCCCGCCTTCGTCAGCTTCGAACCCTGCTTGACCAGGTCGTCCGTCCACTTCAGCATGAAGCCCATGAACTTGTCGAGCAGCTTGCCGAGTTTGCCGAGGTGCTTGGTGATCTTGCCCATCGCGCTCGCGGCCTTGGCGATCGTCGCGGTCATCGCGGCGGCCACCGACGAGCCGAGGCTGACGACGGAGGCGGCCAGCGCGGGCAGCCAGATGTAGATCGCCCAGGTGACCAGTTCGGAGATGATCGATTTGACGACCTCTTCGATGACGGTCATCACCATCGACCACATCTGCAGCGTCTCGGCCACCGTGCCCGCGCTGTTGCCGACGCCCTTGATGCCGACGGCGAAGTCGCCGAGCGCGTTCCGGGCGGCGTCGCCCGCGTCACCCACCCAGTCCTTCAGTGACTCGTCGCCGGTCTTGACGAAGTCGTCGGCCAGCGTGACGAAGCCCTTGGCGATGTTGCCGAAGTTGCCTGCCGCGGTCTTGAGCGCCGGACCGTCGCCCGTGACGAAGTGCAGCGCGTCCTGCAGCGGCTGGATCAGCTCGATCAGGATGTTCAGGCCGTTGCTGACCAGCCAGCCGACCGGGTCGAGCACGAAGCTCGCGAGGTCCGCGCCCGCCCCCGCGATGAACCCGGCGCCGTCCTGGATCAGCTGCCCGCCCGCGGCCACGACGTCGCCGGGGCCCTGCGCGGCGCCGAACTTCTCGTAGGCGTTGGCGACGGTGGTGACGCCCTTGCCCGCGATCGGCACCTTCTTCGCCGCGTCGAGCGCGTTCTTGCCGAAGCTGTCGTCACCCGTGATCTTGACGCCGCCGGCGATACTCGCCTTCTCGTCGGTCATGTCGTCCCCCAGCTCACTTCGGTCCGTCGATCTTGGCTTCGTACTTCCCCAGGGTGATCGTCGCGTCGTTTTCGAAGCCGTTGTAGATCGACGCCGCCTGGGTCATCTTCCCGGAGAACGCGTCGACCCCGGTCTTCATCAGTTCGAGCAGTTCGCGCAGATCGGCGAGCTTGCCGGTGTAGGTCTGCTTCACCGCGAGCCCGATCAGGCCCCACGACTTGTCCGTGACGTCGGCCTGGTCGACGAGGCCGCCGAACTTCCCCGCCTCGTCCTTGTAGTAACCGAGTTTGTTCGCGTAGTCGATCAAGGCCTGCGTTTTGACCGCGTGCCCGCCTGGTCCGGTCATCGATGATCCTCCTCGTCGAACAGGTTCTTGAGGAACTGGTCACCGGGCGAGTCCCCGGCCGACGGCGGTCGTCCGGGAGCCGGTTCGTCCGACCGCCGGAGCACCGTTTCCTCGCTGAAGTCGTCTTCGTTCCGAGGGCGGCGGGCGGTGCTCGGTGGTGGCTCCTCCGACATCTGAGACCGCAGATCGTCCATTGTGGTTCCCAAGGCTTCGGCTTGGGCTTCGAGAACCTGTTCTTCGACGTTCGGATGGAACGTCCCGCCGAACCGCGCATCGACGATCCCGGCCTGCTTCCGCGCCGCGTCGGCCACCGCGGTGTGCAAAGTGGACAGAATGGCGGCGCCGAGCTGTTGTGGTTGCTGCCGAAGGGCTTCCAGGCTGAGGCGGATGTCCTTGACGGACCCGCCGGGGCCCGCGACGACGGTGATCGAACGGTCCGGTGACGTCGCCACCGACTCCAGTTCGGCCAGTTCACTCTGCATCTCGCCGACCTTCGCGAACTGCGTCTCGGCCAGTTTGATCTTGGATTGGAATTTCTCGAATTCCGCGACGAGTTGTTCGAACTCGGCCGACATGGAGCCTCCCCGTGCTTGCGGTGCGTCGTCCGGTCATCAGCGGCGGCACTGTGACCGGTGTCATCGTGACCCATTCACCGCTTTGCCGCGATGGTGTCCTTTCCGGATCCATCCGGCTCACCCGATAGGGGAATAGGTAGCGTGGTTCGCCGAGCAGGGCGGAATCAGTACGAGTGAGGGGAGGGCGTCGTGGACGCCGAGCAGCAGGAAAGCATCGAAGAACCCCGGCGGGGGAGTCACGCGGCGCCGGAGGGGGCTCCCGTGCATCCGTTGATCGATCTCTCGAGGGACCCGCATCCGGGCAGGGCGGACCACGCCAAGCCCGACGAGGAATGATGGCTGGGCGCGCGTCGCCTCCGTAGAGGGCGGTGGCGGGGGCGGGCGAGGAATGAACCGGCCCGAAACGCCGTTCCATCAGGGTCGCCGCGGCGTGACGCCCGGCACGATATAGTTATAGACCCCCCGATTTGGCCGGTCCGGAAGAGGCCGGGTATCTTTGGAGACCGTGCCCGGCAGGCGTCGGGCCGTCCCGTGTGCCGTGCGGCATGGACGGGGTGCTCAGGCATCCGGTCCACCGGCTTCGCCCACACGGGATCCGACGGAAAATCCCTACGGGAAGTTACCGGTCGCAAGACCGTGACGCGGGCCGACACGCCCGACCGCGGGGGCCGGAGACAACACGTAGTAGCAAGATCGCGAACAGAAAGCTGGTCCATTGCCCACGATCCAGCAGCTGGTCCGTAAGGGCCGCCAGGACAAGGCTGCCAAGCAGAAGACCGCGGCCCTCAAGGGGAGCCCGCAGCGGCGTGGTGTGTGCACTCGCGTGTACACCACAACCCCCAAGAAGCCGAACTCGGCGCTTCGCAAGGTCGCTCGTGTGAAGCTGACCAGCGGCATCGAGGTCACCGCCTACATTCCCGGTGAAGGCCACAACCTGCAGGAGCACTCGATGGTGCTCGTGCGCGGTGGTCGTGTGAAGGACCTGCCGGGTGTCCGCTACAAGATCATCCGCGGTTCGCTCGACACCCAGGGTGTCAAGAACCGTAAGCAGGCGCGCAGCCGGTATGGCGCGAAGAAGGAGAAGAGCTAATGCCCCGCAAGGGTCCGGCCCCCAAGCGGCCGCTGATCTCTGACCCCGTCTACGCATCCCCGCTGGTCACTCAGCTGGTGAACAAGGTGCTGAAGGACGGCAAGCGGTCTCTGGCCGAGCGCATCGTCTACGGCGCCCTCGAAGGCGCTCGCGAGAAGACCGGCACTGACCCGGTCGTCACGCTGAAGCGCGCCCTTGACAACGTGAAGCCCACCATCGAGGTGAAGAGCCGCCGTGTCGGTGGTGCCACCTACCAGGTGCCGATCGAGGTCAAGCCGGGACGTTCCACCACGCTCGCGCTTCGCTGGCTGGTTTCCTTCTCCGCGGCCCGCCGCGAGAAGACCATGATCGAACGCCTGCAGAACGAGCTGCTCGACGCGAGCAACGGCCTCGGCGCCAGCGTGAAGCGGCGCGAGGACACGCACAAGATGGCCGAGTCCAACAAGGCCTTCGCGCACTACCGCTGGTGATGACCGCCCGGCTGCCGATCAAAGCCTTGCCGGGCCCCAATTTTGAGACAGGGGAACACTCTCGTGGCACGTGACGTGCTGACCGACCTGAACCAGGTCCGCAACATCGGCATCATGGCCCACATCGACGCCGGTAAGACCACCACCACCGAGCGGATCCTGTTCTACACCGGGGTCAACTACAAGATCGGTGAAGTCCACGATGGCGCCGCCACCATGGACTGGATGGAGGAGGAGCAGAAGCGGGGTATCACCATCACCTCGGCTGCCACCACCACTTTCTGGGCCGATCACCAGATCAACATCATCGACACCCCGGGGCACGTCGACTTCACCGTCGAGGTGGAGCGTTCGCTCCGCGTGCTCGATGGTGCCGTCGCCGTCTTCGACGGCAAGGAAGGTGTCGAGCCGCAGTCCGAGCAGGTCTGGCGTCAGGCGGACAAGTACGAGGTTCCTCGTATCTGCTTCGTCAACAAGATGGACAAGCTCGGCGCGGACTTCTACTTCACCGTCCGCACCATCGAGGAGCGCCTCGGCGCCCGCCCGCTGGTCATCCAGCTGCCGATCGGCGCCGAGAGTGAATTTGAAGGCGTCGTCGACCTGGTCCGCATGAAGGCGCTGACCTGGCGCGGCGAGGTCCAGAAGGGCGAGGACTACGCCGTCGAGGAGATCCCGGCCGAGCTCGCCGACAAGGCGGCCGAGTACCGGGAGAAGCTGGTCGAGGCCATCGCCGAGACCGACGACTCCCTGATGGAGAAGTTCCTCGAGGGTGAGGAGCCGACCGAGGCCGAGCTCAAGGCCGGTATCCGGAAGCTCACCGTGAACCGCGAGGCGTACCCGGTGCTCACCGGTTCCGCCTTCAAGAACAAGGGCGTTCAGCCCATGCTCGACGCGGTCATCGACTACCTTCCGTCGCCGCTGGACGTCCCCGCCGTCGAGGGCACGCTGCCCGACGGCGAGACCGTCGTGTCGCGCAAGCCGTCGACCGAAGAGCCGTTCTCCGCACTGGCGTTCAAGATCGCCGCGCACCCGTTCTTCGGCAAGCTGACCTACATCCGGGTGTACTCGGGCAAGGTCTCCGCCGGCGCGCAGCTGATCAACGCCACCAAGGAGCGCAAGGAGCGCATCGGGAAGCTCTTCCAGATGCACTCCAACAAGGAGAACCCGGTCGATGAGGCCCAGGCGGGCCACATCTACGCGGTCATCGGCCTGAAGGACACCACCACCGGTGACACCCTCGCCGACCCGCAGAACCCGGTCGTCCTCGAGTCGATGACGTTCCCGGCGCCGGTCATCCGCGTCGCGATCGAGCCGAAGACCAAGGCCGACCAGGAAAAGCTGTCCCTGGCGATCCAGAAGCTGGCCGAAGAGGACCCGACGTTCCAGGTCAACCTGGACGAGGACACCGGCCAGACGATCATCGCCGGTATGGGCGAGCTGCACCTCGAGGTGCTGGTCAACCGCATGAAGTCCGACTACAAGGTCGAGGCGAACATCGGTAAGCCGCAGGTCGCCTACCGCGAGACGGTGCGCAAGACGGTCGAGAAGCTCGACTACGTGCACAAGAAGCAGACCGGTGGTTCCGGCCAGTTCGCGAAGGTCATCGTCAAGCTCGAGCCGCTCGAGTCCACCGACGGTGCCCTCTACGAGTTCGACAACAAGGTCACCGGTGGTCGCGTGCCGCGGGAGTACATCCCGTCGGTCGACGCGGGCGCGCAGGACGCCATGCAGTACGGCGTGCTGGCCGGCTACCCGCTCGTCGGGTTGAAGTTCACCTTGTTGGACGGCGCGTACCACGAGGTCGACTCTTCGGAAATGGCCTTCAAGATCGCCGGTTCCATGGCGATGAAGGAAGCCGCGAAGAAGGCCGGTCCGGTCATCCTCGAGCCGCTGATGGCCGTCGAGGTCACCACGCCCGAGGACTACATGGGCGATGTGATCGGCGACCTCAACTCCCGCCGTGGCCAGATCCAGGCCATGGAGGAGCGCGCCGGTACCCGTGTCGTCAAGGCACTGGTCCCGCTGTCGGAGATGTTCGGTTACGTCGGTGACCTGCGTTCGCGTACGCAGGGACGTGCCAACTACTCCATGGTGTTCGACTCCTACGCCGAGGTTCCCGCGAACGTCGCGAAGGAAATCATCGCGAAGGCGACGGGGGAGTAGTTCCCGTCCGCTCGCGGGCATAAGGAACACTCCTGAACGTCCGCAGCATCCGTCAAGAAACGAATCCCCGTCCGACAGCCACGTTGGCCGGTGAGTAAGCAAAACAGTCCAGGAGGACATTCCAGTGGCGAAGGCGAAATTCGAGCGGACCAAGCCGCACGTCAACATCGGGACCATCGGTCACGTCGACCACGGTAAGACCACTCTGACCGCGGCGATCACCAAGGTTCTGCACGACAAGTACCCCGAGCTGAACACGGCGTCGGCGTTCGACCAGATCGACAACGCGCCGGAAGAGAAGCAGCGCGGCATCACGATCAACATCTCGCACGTCGAGTACCAGACCGAGAAGCGTCACTACGCTCACGTGGACGCCCCCGGTCACGCGGACTACATCAAGAACATGATCACCGGTGCGGCGCAGATGGACGGCGCGATCCTCGTGGTCGCGGCGACCGACGGCCCGATGCCGCAGACCCGTGAGCACGTGCTGCTCGCGAAGCAGGTCGGCGTGCCCTACATCGTGGTCGCGCTGAACAAGGCCGACATGGTCGACGACGAGGAGATCCTGGAGCTCGTCGAGCTCGAGGTCCGCGAGCTGCTGTCCTCCCAGGATTTCCCTGGTGACGACGCTCCGGTCGTCAAGGTCTCCGGCCTGAAGGCCCTCGAGGGCGACGCCAAGTGGGGCGAGAGCGTTCTCGAGCTCATGCAGGCCGTCGACGAGAACGTGCCGGACCCGGTGCGCGAGCTCGACAAGCCGTTCCTGATGCCGATCGAAGACGTCTTCACGATCACCGGCCGTGGCACGGTCGTGACCGGCCGTATCGAGCGTGGCCGCGTCAACGTGAACGAAGAGGTCGAGATCGTCGGCATCAAGGAGAAGTCGACCAAGACCACCGTCACCGGTGTCGAGATGTTCCGCAAGCTGCTCGACCAGGGTGAGGCCGGCGACAACGTCGGTCTGTTGGTCCGCGGTATCAAGCGCGAGGACGTCGAGCGCGGCCAGGTCGTCGTGAAGCCGGGCACCACCACCCCGCACACGGAGTTCGAGGGCTCGGTCTACATCCTGTCGAAGGACGAGGGCGGCCGTCACACCCCGTTCTTCAACAACTACCGCCCGCAGTTCTACTTCCGTACCACGGACGTGACCGGCGTCGTCACCCTCAAGGAGGGTGTCGAGATGGTCATGCCGGGCGACAACACGGACATCAGCGTTGTGCTGATCCAGCCGGTCGCCATGGACGAGGGTCTGCGTTTCGCCATCCGTGAGGGTGGACGGACCGTGGGCGCCGGCCAGGTCACCAAGATCAACAAGTGATTTAGACGCCCCGCCCGGGGGCGATACACCCCCCGGGTTTGGGGCGTCAAATCACGTGTGCGACACTATTCAGGTTGCTCGTCCTGGGGCGGCCGAACCTTTCGAGGTTCCGGCCGCCCTGGTATGAGCGGCCACGGTCCGCGGAGCACTTCCTTCGGGTGAGGCTAGCGGGCAAGGGCGTTTGAGACGGCGATGCAGCATTTTCGCCGGCTCGATGCCTCCTCACGTTGAGGAAGACCAGGCAAGACGAAGATCCCGCGGGATCCGTCTGTGCGTCGGGCTCGACACGCCCGACCGCGTGGACCGGGGACAGGGCCGTTGAACTGGGAAAACCTCAGCCAGACTGAGGTTTGAAAAGACAAAAGCGGCACGAGACGACAAGGAACGAGCAGCCACCATGGCGGGACAGAAGATCCGCATCCGGCTCAAGGCCTACGACCACGAGGCGATCGACACCTCGGCGCGCAAGATCGTCGAGACGGTCACGCGCACCGGCGCCCGTGTTGTCGGGCCGGTGCCGCTGCCCACCGAGAAGAACGTTTACTGCGTCATCCGCTCGCCGCACAAGTACAAGGACTCGCGCGAGCACTTCGAGATGCGCACGCACAAGCGTCTGATCGACATCCTCGACCCGACGCCGAAGACGGTCGACGCGCTCATGCGCATCGACCTGCCGGCGAGCGTCGACGTCAACATCCAGTAGCGGCTGGCGAGCGGCGGAGAGTAAGAGACTCATGTCTGACAGGCAAATGAAGGGCATTCTGGGCACCAAGCTCGGCATGACCCAGGTCTTCGACGAGAACAACCGGGTCGTCCCGGTGACCGTCGTGCAGGCCGGCCCGAACGTGGTCACCCAGGTTCGGACCCAGGAAACCGACGGCTACAAGGCCGTGCAGCTGGCTTTCGGCGCGGTCGACCCGCGCCGGGTCAACAAGCCGCGCACCGGCCACTTCGACAAGGCGAGCGTGACCCCGCGTCGTTTCCTTGCCGAGCTGCGTACCACCGACGCCGAGACCTACGAGGTCGGCCAGGAGATCACCGCTGAGGTGTTCGAGGCCGGTATCGAGGTCGACGTGACCGGTACCAGCAAGGGCAAGGGCTACGCCGGTGTCATGAAGCGTCACGGCTTCAAGGGCCAGGGCGCGAGCCACGGTGCACAGGCCGTGCACCGCAAGCCCGGCTCGATCGGTGGCTGTGCCACCCCGGGCCGTGTCTTCAAGGGCCTGCGCATGGCGGGCCGGATGGGCAACGACCGGGTCACCACGCAGAACCTGACCGTGCACGCGGTGCGTGCCGAGGACGGCCTGCTGCTGATCAAGGGCGCCGTGCCCGGTCCCAAGGGCGGCCTGCTGTTCGTTCGCAGCGCCGCGAAGGGTGGTAACTGATCATGACCAGCGTCGAGCTGAAGACCCCGGCCGGTAAAGCCGACGGCACGGTCGAGCTCCCCACGGAGATCTTCGACGTGCAGGCCAACGTGCCCCTCATGCACCAGGTCGTGGTGGGCCAGCTGGCCGCCGCTCGCCAGGGCACGCATGACACCAAGACCCGCGGTGAAGTCCGCGGTGGTGGCAAGAAGCCGTACCGCCAGAAGGGCACCGGCCGCGCCCGCCAGGGTTCGACCCGTGCGCCGCAGTTCACCGGTGGTGGCGTCGTCCACGGCCCCACGCCGCGTGACTACACCCAGCGGACCCCGAAGAAGATGAAGGCCGCCGCCCTGCGTGGCGCCCTCTCGGACCGGGCCCGCGCCGGACAGCTGCACGTCGTCACCGAACTGGTGACCGGCGAGAAGCCGTCCACCAAGTCCGCCAAGGCCGTCATCGCCGCGGTGACCCAGGCCAAGCGCGTTCTCGTGGTGCTGCACCGCGACGACGAGCTGAGCTGGAACTCGCTGCGGAACCTGGCCGAGGTCCACATCATCACGCCCGACCAGCTCAACACTTACGACGTGTTGGTCAACGACGACGTGGTGTTCACCAAGGCCGCTTACGACGTGTTCGTCGCCGGCCCCGTCCGGGGCAAGGGCGCGAAGGCTTCGGCTCGGTCGAGCGAGGTTGAAGGGAGTGACGAGCAGTGAGTGCGATCGCCATCCCCGATGCCCGCGACATCTTGCTCGCGCCGGTGATCTCCGAGAAGTCCTACGGACTGCTTGAAGAGCACAAGTACACGTTCGTGGTTCGCCCGGACGCCAACAAGACCCAGATCAAGATCGCGGTCGAGAAGGTGTTCGGCGTCAAGGTGGTCAGTGTCAACACCCTCAACCGCCAGGGCAAGCGTAAGCGGACTCGCGCCGGCTTCGGCAAGCGCAAGGACACCAAGCGCGCCATCGTGACTCTTTCGGCTGAGAGCAAGCCGATCGAGATCTTCGGCGGACCCACCGCGTAAAGGACTGAGCTGACACATGGGCATCCGCAAGTACAAGCCGACGACCCCGGGTCGTCGCGGTTCCAGCGTCTCCGACTTCGCCGAGATCACTCGGTCCACCCCGGAGAAGTCGCTGCTGCGTCCGCTGAGCAAGACCGGCGGCCGTAACTCCAGCGGCAAGATCACCACCCGCCACAAGGGCGGTGGCCACAAGCGTGCGTACCGGCTGATCGACTTCCGCCGGAACGACAAGGACGGCGTTCCCGCCAAGGTCGCGCACATCGAGTACGACCCCAACCGGTCCGCTCGTATCGCGCTCCTGCACTACGCCGACGGCGAGAAGCGCTACATCATCGCCCCGGAGAAGCTCAAGCAGGGTGACACGGTTGAGAACGGCCCCCGCGCCGACATCAAGCCGGGTAACAACCTGCCGCTGCGCAACATCCCGGTCGGCACCGTGATCCACGCGATCGAGCTCCGCCCCGGTGGCGGCGCGAAGATGGCGCGGTCCGCCGGTGCCAAGGTGCAGCTGGTGGCGAAGGACGGGCCTTACGCCCAGCTTCGTCTCCCGTCTGGCGAGATCCGGAACGTCGACGTGCGCAACCGCGCCACCATCGGCGAGGTCGGCAACTCCGACCACTCCAACATCAACTGGGGCAAGGCGGGCCGTAACCGCTGGCGCGGCAAGCGTCCCACCGTCCGTGGTGTCGTCATGAACCCGGTCGACCACCCGCACGGTGGTGGTGAGGGTAAGACCTCCGGTGGTCGTCACCCGGTGAACCCGAACGGTAAGCCCGAGGGTCGTACCCGTCGCCGCAAGGCTTCGGACTCGATGATCGTCCGCCGCCGCCGTACCGGCAAGAACAAGCGCTGAGCAGGGAGGTAGAAGCACATGCCACGTAGCCTTAAAAAGGGCCCCTTCGTGGACGACCACCTGCTCAAGAAGGTGGACGTTCTCAACGAGTCGGGCAAGAAGACCGTGATCAAGACTTGGTCGCGTCGGTCCACGATCATCCCGGATTTCCTGGGACACACGATCGCGGTGCACGACGGACGCAAGCACGTCCCGGTGTTCGTCACCGAGGCGATGGTGGGTCACAAGTTGGGCGAGTTCGCCCCGACTAGGACCTTCAAGGGCCACATCAAGGACGACCGCAAGTCGCGCCGCCGCTGAGCGGGCACGAGAGAACAAGGAAGCTAGCGATGAACGCCCAGAACGACGTGGCCGAGGCATTGCCGACGGCTTACGCGCGGGCTCGCTTCGTCCGGGACTCGCCTACCAAGGTGCGCCGGGTGATCGAGCTGATCAAGGGACGTAGCGCCGCCGACGCCTTGGCCGTGCTCCAGTTCGCCCCGCAGGCGGCAAGCGAGCCGGTCGCGAAGGTGCTCGCCAGCGCCATGGCCAACGCCGAGAACAACCTCGATCTCGATCCGGACACCCTCTGGATCAAGAACGCCTACGCCGACGAGGGCCCGACCCTCAAGCGCATCCGTCCGCGGGCCCAGGGCCGCGCGTACCGGATCCGCAAGCGGACCAGCCACATCACCGTCGAGGTGGAGTCGCGTCCGAAGGCCGAGGCCAAGAAGGCACAGGGCAAGAAGAAGGCAGGTGGCCGGTAGTGGGCCAGAAGATCAACCCGCACGGCTTCCGCCTGGGTATCACCACGGACTGGAAGTCGCGTTGGTACGCCGACAAGCAGTACGCGGAGTACGTGGCCGAGGACGTCAAGATCCGGAAGCTGCTGTCCACGGGCATGGAGCGCGCCGGGATCTCCAAGGTCGAGATCGAGCGCACCCGTGACCGGGTCCGCGTCGACATCCACACCGCCCGGCCGGGCATCGTCATCGGCCGTCGCGGCGCGGAGGCCGACCGCATCCGCGGCGCGCTGGAGAAGCTGACCGCCAAGCAGGTCCAGCTGAACATCCTCGAGGTCAAGAACCCCGAGGCCGACGCCCAGCTCGTCGCTCAGGGTGTCGCGGAGCAGCTGAGCAACCGTGTGGCGTTCCGCCGCGCGATGCGCAAGGCGATCCAGACCTCCATGCGTTCGCCGCAGGTCAAGGGCATCCGCGTGCAGTGCGGCGGTCGTCTCGGCGGTGCCGAGATGTCCCGCTCCGAGCACTACCGCGATGGCCGGGTCCCGCTGCACACGCTGCGTGCCGACATCGACTACGGCTTCTTCGAGGCCAAGACGACGTTCGGTCGCATCGGCGTGAAGGTGTGGATCTACAAGGGCGAGCTCGTGGGTGGCCTCAAGGCCAGGGAGGCGCGTGACGCCGCCGCGGCCGCCGAGCGTGCCCCGCGCCGTGACCGTGGTGACCGTCCGTCCCGTCCGCGCCGTTCCGGTGCGTCGGGCACGACGCCGACCTCGACCGAAGCCGGTCGGGCTGCTGCCGCCGCCAAGAGCGACGACACCGCCCCTGCGGCCGTTGAGGCCCCGGCTGCTGAGACTGCAGAAAAGACGGAGGGCTGACACGTGCTCATCCCGCGCAGGGTCAAGCACCGGAAGCAGCACTCCCCGAAGCGCCACGGTGCCGCCAAGGGCGGTACGAATGTGAGCTTCGGCGAGTACGGCATCCAGGCGCTTGAGCACAGCTACGTGACCAACCGGCAGATCGAGTCCGCTCGTATCGCCATGACGCGTCACATCAAGCGTGGCGGCAAGGTGTGGACGACCATCTACCCGGACCGCCCGCTGACCAAGAAGCCGGCGGAAACCCGCATGGGTTCCGGTAAGGGTTCGCCCGAGTGGTGGATCGCCAACGTGAAGCCGGGCCGCGTGATGTTCGAGATCTCGTTCCCGAACGAGGAGACCGCCCGCGAGGCGCTCCGTCGCGCGATCCACAAGCTGCCCATGAAGTGCCGCATCGTGACCCGTGAAGGTGGTGAGTTCTGATGGCGAAGGCAGGTGCTGCCCAGGCATCGGAGCTGCGTGAGCTCACCGCGGAAGAGCTCGTTCTGCGTCTGAAGGAATACAAGGAGGAGCTCTTCAACCTCCGCTTCCAGATGGCGACCGGACAGCTCGACAACAACCGCCGTCTGCGCACCGTCCGCACGGACATCGCGCGGATCTACACGGTCATGCGCGAGCGTGAACTCGGCCTGTCCGTTTCCCCTGACGCCGAGAGTGAAGGTGCCGCATGAGCGAGCAGCCCAACGCTGAGGCGGCCCCCCGTAACGACCGCAAGGTCCGTGAGGGTTACGTCGTCTCGGACAAGATGAACAAGACGATCGTGGTCGAGCTCGAAGACCGCAAGAAGCACCGTCGCTACGCCAAGGTTCTCCGCAGCACCAGCAAGGTCAAGGTGCACGACGAGAACAACGAAGCCGGCGTTGGCGACCGGGTCACCTTGATGGAGACCCGCCCGCTGTCGGCGACCAAGCGCTGGCGTCTGGTGCAGATCGTGGAGAAGGCCAAGTAAGTAGGGCTCTTTTTGAGTCCCTTAGTTCCGCAAGGCTCGCGTTTCAGCGCGAGAACCAGCGCGACATACAGGAGTAGACGTGATCCAGCAGGAGTCGCGGCTTCGGGTTGCCGACAACACGGGCGCGAAGGAAATCCTTTGCATCCGCGTTCTCGGCGGCTCGGGGCGGCGCTACGCGGGCATCGGCGACATCATCGTCGCCACCGTGAAGGACGCCATGCCGGCTGCCGGCGTGAAGAAGGGTGACGTCGTCAAGGCCGTCATCGTTCGCACGCGCAAGGAGCGCCGTCGTCCGGACGGTTCTTACATCCGCTTCGACGAAAACGCTGCTGTGCTCATCAAGAACGACAATGAGCCCCGCGGCACCCGCATCTTCGGCCCGGTGGGCCGCGAGCTGCGCGACCGAAAGTTCATGAAGATCATTTCGCTCGCGCCGGAGGTGTTGTAGAGCATGAAGGTGAAGAAGGGCGACACGGTCGTCGTCATCGCCGGCAAGGACAAGGGTGCCAAGGGCAAGGTCATCCAGGCCTACCCCGAGCGTGAGCGCGTGCTGGTCGAAGGCGTGAACCGGATCAAGAAGCACACGCGGATCTCCCAGACCCAGCGCGGTGCGCAGTCCGGCGGCATCGTCACCCAGGAGGCGCCCATCCACGTCTCGAACGTGATGGTCGTCGACTCCGACGGCAAGCCGGCTCGCATCGGCTACCGCATCGGCGAGGACGGCAAGAAGGTCCGGGTCTCGCGCCGGAACGGTAAGGACATCTGATCATGACCACCGCAGAGAAGATCGCCCCGCGCCTCAAGGTGCGGTACCGCGAGGAGATCAAGGGACAGCTCCAGGAGGAGTTCTCCTTCGAGAACGTCCACCAGATCCCGGGCGTCGTCAAGGTCGTCGTGAACATGGGTGTCGGTGACGCCGCCCGTGACAGCAAGCTGATCGAAGGCGCCATCCGCGACCTGGCCGCGATCACCGGGCAGAAGCCCGAGGTTCGCAAGGCTCGCAAGTCCATCGCGCAGTTCAAGCTGCGCGAGGGCCAGCCGATCGGTGCGCGCGTCACGCTGCGCGGCGACCGGATGTGGGAGTTCCTCGACCGGCTGCTGACCATCGCGCTTCCGCGTATCCGTGACTTCCGCGGGCTTTCGCCGAAGCAGTTCGACGGCAACGGCAACTACACGTTCGGTCTCAACGAGCAGTCCATGTTCCACGAGATCGACCCGGACGCCATCGACCGCCCGCGCGGTATGGACGTCACTGTCGTCACCACCGCCAACACCGACGACGAGGGCCGCGCGCTGCTTCGCAAGCTCGGCTTCCCGTTCAAGGAGAACTGAGTCGATGGCCAAGAAAGCACTGGTCCACAAGGCCGCGAAGACGCCGAAGTTCAAGGTTCGCGGTTACACGCGTTGCCAGCGATGCGGTCGCCCGCACTCGGTGTTCCGCAAGTTCGGGCTCTGCCGGATCTGCCTTCGCGAGATGGCACACGCGGGCGAGCTGCCCGGCGTCCGCAAGTCCAGCTGGTAAGAGTCTTTTTTAACTCCCACTTCGCCACAGGCCTTGCAGTCGATGCAGGGAACCAGGGCGAGAAAGGTTGACAGGTCACCATGACGATGACCGACCCCATCGCAGACTTCTTGACCCGTCTGCGTAACGCGAACTCGGCTTACCACGACGAGGTCGTGCTTCCCCACTCGAAGATCAAGGCGAACATCGCCGAGATCCTCAAGCGCGAGGGCTACATCTCGGGCTACCGCGACGAGCCGGGCGAGAAGCACAAGAACCTCATCGTGGAGCTGAAGTACGGCCCCAACCGTGAGCGCAGCATCGCCGGCCTTCGCCGCGTGTCCAAGCCCGGCCTGCGGGTCTACGCAAAATCGACCGAACTGCCGTCGGTTCTCGGTGGCCTCGGCGTCGCGATCATCTCGACGTCGTCCGGCCTCCAGACCGACCGTCAGGCCAAGCGAAACAGCGTGGGCGGCGAAGTCCTCGCCTACGTCTGGTAAGGAAGGGGGCACAGACATGTCACGCATTGGAAAGCTGCCGGTCGCCGTCCCCTCCGGGGTCAAGGTGACCATCGATGGTCAGCAGATCAAGGTCGAGGGGCCCAAGGGCACCCTCGAGCACACCATCGCCGAGCCGATCACCGTTGAGCAGGCCGAGAACGGCACGCTCGAGGTGAAGCGTCCCGACGAGGAGCGCACCAGCCGTGCCCTGCACGGTCTCACCCGGACGCTGGTCAACAACCTCGTCGTCGGTGTGACCGAAGGCTACGAGAAGAAGCTCGAAATCCACGGTGTCGGTTACCGCGTGCAGGCCAAGGGTTCGGACCTCGAGTTCGCCCTCGGCTACAGCCACCCGGTGAAGATCGAGGCCCCGGAAGGCATCACCTTCAAGGTCGAGACCCCCACCCGGTTCTCGGTCTCGGGCATCGACAAGCAGAAGGTCGGCCAGATCGCCGCGGTCATCCGCAAGCTGCGCCGCCCGGACCCGTACAAGGGCAAGGGCCTGCGCTACGAGGGTGAGAAGATCCGCCGCAAGGTCGGAAAGACGGGTAAGTGATCATGAGCGACACGACTACGAAGCGCAAGCCGGTCGGCAAGGACATCTCGACCCGCCGCCGCGTCGCGAAGGCCCGTCGGCACTTCCGCCTTCGCAAGAAGATCAACGGCACGGACCAGCGTCCGCGCCTGGTCGTCAAGCGGTCGTCGCGGCACATCGCCGTGCAGCTGATCGACGACCTCGCCGGCAAGACCCTGGCGTCGGCGTCCACCCTCGAGGCGGACGTCCGCGCGCTCGACGGCGACAAGAAGGCCAAGGCCGCGAAGGTCGGGGAGCTTGTCGCCAACCGCGCCAAGAACGCCGGTGTCTCGACCGTGGTGTTCGACCGTGGCGGTAACGCTTACCACGGCCGCATCGCCGCTCTCGCTGACGCCGCCCGTGAAGCGGGGTTGGAATTCTGATGCAGATGCTCGTGAATGGAAGGACAGCCTGATGCCGGGACGTACACGGCAATTCGGCGGCGGACAGGGCGGACCCGGCGGACAGGGCGGCAACGACCGCAATGAACGTCGTGGTGGCGGCCGGGATCGTCGCGACAGCGGTCGTGGCGGGGCCGGCCAGGAGAAGACCCCGCACCTCGAGAAGGTCGTGACGATCAACCGCGTCGCCAAGGTCGTCAAGGGTGGTCGTCGCTTCAGCTTCACCGCCCTGGTGGTCGTCGGTGACGGCGACGGTCAGGTCGGCGTCGGCTACGGCAAGGCCAAGGAAGTTCCCGCGGCCATCGCCAAGGGCGTCGAGGAAGCGAAGAAGAACTTCTTCCGCGTTCCCCGCGTCGGTGGCACCATTCCCCACCCGATCCAGGGTGAGGAAGCCGCCGGTGTCGTGCTGCTGCGTCCGGCTTCCGCCGGTACCGGTGTCATCGCCGGTGGTCCGGTCCGCGCGGTGCTGGAGTGCGCGGGTGTCCACGACGTGCTGTCGAAGTCGCTCGGCTCCGACAACGCGATCAACATCGTGCACGCGACCGTGGCGGCCCTGAAGGGTCTGCAGCGTCCCGAAGAGGTCGCGGCCCGCCGCGGTCTCCCGCTCGAGGACGTCGCCCCGGCTCGGATGCTGCGCCAGCGTGCGGGTCAGGGGGTCTGACATGACTCAGCTCAAGGTGACCCAGGTCAAGAGCAAGATCGGCACCAAGCACAACCACCGTGAATCGCTGCGCACCCTCGGGCTGCGCAAGATCCGGCAGTCTGTGGTGCGTGAAGACACCCCCCAGGTTCGCGGCCTCATCCACACGGTCCGCCACCTGGTGGAGGTCGAGGAGGTCAAGGCATGACTGCCATCAAGATCCACCACCTTCGTCCCGCTCCGGGCTCGAAGCGCGAGAAGATGCGCGTCGGCCGTGGTGAGGGCTCGAAGGGCAAGACCGCCGGTCGCGGTACCAAGGGCACCAAGGCCCGGAAGAACGTGCCCGCCGGTTTCGAGGGTGGGCAGATGCCCATCCACATGCGGCTCCCGAAGCTTCGCGGCTTCAAGAACCGCTTCCGTACCGAGTACCAGCCGGTGAACCTGGGCGACATCGCCCGCGTTTTCCCGGAGGGTGGCAAGGTCGGCAACGAGGAGCTCGTCGCGAAGGGTCTTGTTCGCAAGAACAAGCTCGTGAAGGTGCTCGGCAACGGTGACCTGAACGGCGTCAAGCTGGACGTCACCGCCGACGCTTTCTCCGGCTCCGCCAAGGAGAAGCTCTCCGCCGCCGGTGGCTCCGCCACCACGCTCTGAGCTTTCTTCGCTCGCTTCACCGAAAGGCCCGCCTGGCTCCGCCACGGCGGGCCTTTCGCTTGCGCTCACCCCGGGCGCCTTTAGCCCCCTAATCGCGATCCGGCCCCTCCGCCCGGCGCTCGCGCCGACTTGCGTTTAGCCCCCTAACCGCGATCCCGACGCGGGCAGCCCCTCCGGCCCCCGGATCGCGGTTAGGGGGCTAAACGCGCTCCGCCGGTCGCCCAGGTGCCCGCCGTCCAGATCGCGATTAGGGGGCTAAAGGCGCTCTGGCCGAGGAGGCCGGAGCATGGCGGAGGGGTGCCTGAACTGGAAGGATCGTGGGGTGGCCATACCTCCAGGGCAGGATCCGCAGCCCCCTCAGCAGCCGGACGCCCCGCCGATGGTCGTATCGGTCTCGGGTCCCATGGATCCCGCGGAAAGGCCGGTGCGGTCCGGCCGACCCGAGCCCCGCAGGCTCGTCGCGGCGGGATTGGGTGTCCTGGCCCTGGTGCTGACCCTCATGGGCTGTCTCTTCCCGTTATTCAGCACCGAGCACCAACTCAGCTTCGATCGCAGCGCCGAGGTCGTGATCGAGGTCGTGCAAGGTGCGTGGGATCTGAAGATCATCCAGCCCGGCCACCCTCCAGTGACCACATCGACGTCGCCTGTCGGCATCCCGCTCCTGATCGCCGCGGCGTTCCTTCTCGTGGCCACGGTCGCCAGCGTCCGCGCCGCCCGCCTCCGACGTCCGGGCACTTTGGACCGATGGCTCACCACCATCGCGGCGGTATTCCTCGCGGGAGTCGTCGTCACCGCCGTCACATTGGGGCTCGGACGCCCGATGGGAGACGACACCAAGGTGACGCTGACGCTGGAGGCGGGCATCTGGGCGCTCTTCGCCGCAGTCGTGGCCGCGGCCGGTGCGGCTCTGATGAGTCACCGCGTCCAGGACGACGAGGTCCCGATGAACGGCGACCCGAGCCTCGCGGACATGCCCACACCGAAAGACGGCATCTCCATCACGGTGCTTCCGCCCGACGCACAGCCAGCGACACCGGACTATTCGGCCTTCGCGCCTCCGCCGGACTCCGGCCCAAAAGAGCGCGATTAGCCCGCTAAACGCGCTCGCGGCCGCCGATACGGTGGGGGAGGAGGTGGCCGATGACTTGGGTGGCGGTCTTTTTCGGAGCGGCGGTGCTCGTGGCTTTTACGCCAGGGGCGAACAATCTGCTTGGTCTGCACCACGGCATGACACAGGGGGCGTGGAAAGGGCTCGCCGGCCTGTTAGGCCGTTTGGCCGCATTCACGGTGTTGATCGCGGCTGTCGCCGCAGGGCTCGGGCAGCTCCTCGCGGCTTCCGAACTTGCACTCACGGTGATCAAGTGGGCGGGCGTCGCCTACCTGGTCTGGATCGGCGGGCGCCTGCTGTGGTCGACGTTCCGGGCCGGG
The DNA here is from genome assembly GCF_046549005.1 of Amycolatopsis sp. lyj-108. NCBI lineage: Bacteria > Bacillati > Actinomycetota > Actinomycetes > Pseudonocardiales > Pseudonocardiaceae > Amycolatopsis > Amycolatopsis sp. lyj-108. The sequence goes on from NZ_JAJPWQ010000002.1 coordinate 572,701, forward strand.
CGGACCGCGCTGGTCCAGGCGCCGCAGGGTACTGAATCCGTACCGGCGCTACGGATCGCGAGGAAGGAATTCGTCGTCGCGATCACGAACCCGAAGGCGATCCTCATCTTCACGGCGTTCGTACCCCAGTTCATCGACGCAGCTCACGGCTCCTTTTCCACCCAGATCGCGATCCTCGGCGCCGTCTACCTACTCGCTGAGTTCGTCGCCGGCGCGACCTATATCGGGGCAGGAGCGCTCGTGAAGTCGCTCCGGTTGTCCCGCCGCGCGACTCGCAACGTCGACCGCGGCACCGGTGTCGTGCTCCTCGGGATGGCGGGCGCCCTCGCCGCTTCGAGCTCCTGAACCCCGTCCCTGATCACAGCGCGTTCAGCGGGCTAAGTGCGATCCGGCGGGGCCAGGAAAGTGAGTGACGACAAGGTGATCTGTCAAGGTTCCGGAGCGAGAAGCGCGAGTCGATCAACCTCGCGGACCAACCTTCGTCCGGAAAACCCACACGCACTGCGGACACGCCCTGTGAAGCTGTTAGAGTCGGCGACACGCTTCGGGACGAGTGTGCCCCGAAGCGTTCCTGGCTTGTGCCAGAAAGCTGTGTGTTCCCGCCGGCCCCAGGCCGGCCAAGCCGATCGTCGGTAAGACAGCCGACGACGCCGAGGAGGTTCCCCGCGTGCTCAGCGCCTTCCGCTCGGCTCTAGCGACGCCGGATCTACGTAAGAAGATCCTGTTCACGCTAGCCATCGTCGCGGTCTACCGAATCGGTGCCACCATTCCGGCCCCGGGTATCTCGTATTCCGCCGTGCAGCAATGCACGGAGACCGGGTCGCAGGAGGGCGTCTATCAGCTGCTGAACCTGTTCAGTGGCGGTGCACTGCTGCAGCTGTCGCTGTTCTCGACCGGCATCATGCCGTACATCACGGCGAGCATCATCGTCCAGCTCCTCACCGTGGTCATCCCGCGGTTCGAGGAACTGAAGAAGGAAGGCCAGGCCGGCCAGGGCAAGCTGACCCAGTACACCCGGTACCTGACGATCGCCCTAGCGATCCTGCAGGCCACCGGCGTGGTGGCGCTCGCCGACCGCAAGCAGCTCTTCCCGCAGTGCGACACCGCGATCATCCCGGACAACAGCGTCTACACGCTGGCCATCATCGTCATCACGATGACCGCCGGTACCGCCGTCATGATGTGGCTGGGTGAGCTGATCACCGAGCGCGGTGTCGGTAACGGCATGTCCGTCCTCATCTTCCTGAACATCGCGGCCCGGATCCCGATCGAGGGTGGCAACATCCTCAGCAGCGCGGGCCCGGTGGTCTTCACCCTGATCTGTGTGTTCGGCCTGGTGATCATCGCCAGCGTCATCTTCGTCGAACAGGGCCAGCGCCGGATCCCGGTGCAGTACGCCAAGCGCATGATCGGCCGCCGCATGTACGGCGGAACGTCGACGTACCTGCCGATCAAGGTGAACCAGGCCGGTGTCATCCCGGTCATCTTCGCCTCGTCGCTGCTCTACCTGCCGGACCTGATCAGCCGTCTCGTCGGTGACGCCAACAGCAACGCCGGCTGGCAGGTCTTCATCCAGAACTACATCGTCAACCAGTCCAGCTGGGCGCACGTCCTGCTGTACTTCGCGTTGATCATCTTCTTCACGTACTTCTACATCACGATCACGTTCAACGTGGACGAGCGTGCGGAAGAAATGAAGAAGTTCGGTGGCTTCATCCCGGGTATCCGCCCGGGCCGTCCCACCGCGGAGTACCTCAGCTACGTCCTCGGCCGCATCACCCTGCCGGGCTCGCTGTACCTGGGCATCATCGCGATCCTTCCGAACTTCTTCCTGTCCGTTACCGGTAGCGGGAACAACCAGAACTTCCCGTTCGGTGGCACGGCTGTGCTGATCATGGTCGGTGTCGGTCTCGACACCGTGAAGCAGATCGAAAGCCAGCTGATGCAACGTAACTACGAAGGGTTCTTGAAGTGACGCGCCTGGTTCTCGTTGGCCCTCCTGGCGCGGGCAAAGGTACTCAGGCGGTAGCACTGTCGGAGAAGCTCCGGATCCCGCACATCTCGACCGGCGATCTGTTCCGCGCCCACGTGGGCGAGCAGACGCCGCTGGGCCAGGAGGCCAAGCGCTACCTGGATTCCGGCGAACTCGTGCCCGATTCGGTCACGAACGAGATGGTGCGCGAGCGCCTTGCCGAACCTGACGCCAAGGTCGGTTTCCTGCTGGACGGGTTCCCTCGGAACACCAAGCAGGCCGACGTTCTCGGTGAGATCCTCGGCGAGGTCGACACCAAGCTGAACGCGGTCATCCAGCTCCAAGTTTCGGAAGACGTCGTCGTCGAGCGGCTGCTGTCCCGCGGTCGCTCGGACGACACCGAAGAGGTCATCCGTCGTCGTCAGCAGATCTATGTGTCCGAGACGGCTCCGCTGCTCGAGTACTACGCGGACATCCTGGTCACCGTCGACGGCGTCGGCACGGTCGACGAGATCTCCGCCCGCGTGCTGGAAGCGCTGCGCGACCGCACGTGAACCTCGGAGGACTGCGTGTACTGCAACGGCTTCGTCGTGGGCGCATGATCGAAATCAAGACCCCTGGCGAGCTCCAGGCGATGCGGGCCGCCGGACTGGTCGTCTGGCGCACCCTCACCGCGGTGCGCGAGATCGCCAAGCCGGGGGCGACCACGGCCGATCTCGACGAACTCGCCGAGCAGACGATCCGCGACGCCGGCGCGGTGCCCTCGTTCAAGGGGTACCACGGCTTCCCGGCATCGATCTGTGCTTCGGTGAACGAGCAGATCGTCCACGGCATCCCGTCGAAGACGCAGGCCCTGAACGACGGCGACATCATTTCGGTGGATTGCGGCGCCATCCTCGACGGCTGGCACGGCGACTCCGCGGTCACCCTCGCGATCGGTGAGGTGTCGAAGGCGGATCTGGCCCTTTCGGCCGCCACCGAGGCGGCGATGTGGGCGGGAATCGCCGCGGTGTCGTCCGGCGGTCGGCTCACGGACATCTCGCACGCGGTGCAGACCGCGGCCGAGAAGGCAGGCCAAGAAGACGGCATCGAGTACGGGATGATCGTCGAGTACGGCGGTCACGGCATCGGGCGCCAGATGCACATGGACCCGTTCCTGCCGAACCTGGGCAAACCGGGCAAGGGCCCGCGGCTCAAGACCGGCATGGCGCTCGCGATCGAGCCCATGCTGACCGGTGGCGGCGGTGAGACCGTCGAGCTCGACGACGGGTGGACCGTCGTGACCGCGGACGGCTCGCGGGCCGCGCACTGGGAGCACACCGTCGCGATCACCGACGACGGCCCGTGGGTGCTGACCGCCCCCGAAGACGCCTGACCTCGGCCTTCCCGCTCTCGGATCGCGTTTAGCCCGCTGAACGCAAGTCGCCCTGACCTGCGTTTAGCCTCCTAAACGCGATCACCGGAGCGCGTTTAGCCCGCTAAAGGCGAACGCGCCCGGATCGCAGTTAGCCCGCGAAACGCAAGTCCGCCCGCAGGTCGGCGCAGCGCTTCGGGTCGCGCCGCCAGGGCGGCCGCCCGCTACCCCCATCGGGTGCACCTCGCCTGCGGAGCCCGCCAGGTCGCAGGCCCACCGGATCGCGTTTAGCCCGCTAAACGCAGGTCGGCGAGGGCGTACGATGGTAGAGGTCGCAGCAGGCGGACTCAGGGGTCATCTAACACAGTCACCCCCCGTTTGGGGCTTACGACACGGGTTGCGTACACTGTCAAGTCGGTGTACTCATCGCGCCCGGATCCTGCGCGCTCGTGAATTCTCGCGAACGGACATTGGACCCGGGCTGGAGTGTGCCGATGCACCACCCAGCCAAGCACTCAAGCTCTGACTGATAACACAGCGTAGCGACAGGAAATGCGGAGGACATGGGCAAGAAAGACGGGGCCATCGAGGTCGAAGGCCGCGTAGTCGAGCCGCTCCCCAACGCGATGTTCCGCGTCGAGTTGGAGAACGGCCACAAGGTCCTTGCACACATCAGCGGCAAGATGCGGCAGCACTACATCCGCATTCTGCCGGAGGACAGGGTCGTCGTGGAGCTCTCGCCCTACGACTTGTCTCGTGGTCGCATCGTCTACCGCTACAAGTGATCACGACGAGTTAGCACAAGCAGGAGAGCAGGAGACGTGAAGGTCCAGCCGAGCGTCAAGAAGATCTGCGACAAGTGCAAGGTGATCCGCCGTCACGGCCGGATCATGGTGATCTGCGAGAACCTGCGGCACAAGCAGCGGCAGGGCTGATCACTCGCACTCGTACAGAGTGGATTGACGGCTACACAATCTCCCCGCACCTGCCGGGCCGTGCGAACGGCCTGGTTCACCCTCGGACTTCAGGCCGAGGCCGGGACACCCGAAGCGCAAGCCAAGGGCACGACAGGCGAGTCGGTCCCGGAACCGGACGGGGAGCAGACCTGAAGATGAATTCTATGAAGGAGCATCAACGCCAATGGCACGACTCGCTGGCGTAGACCTCCCCCGCGAAAAGCGGTTGGAGATCGCGCTGACTTACATCTACGGCATCGGCCGTACCCGCTCGAAGCAGCTCATCGCTGCTGCCGAGCTCAACGCGGACACTCGCGTCAAGGATCTGAGCGATGACGACCTCGCCAAGCTGCGGGTCTACATCGAGGAGAACTTCAAGGTCGAGGGTGACCTTCGCCGCGAGGTGAACGCCGACATCCGTCGGAAGATCGAGATCGGGTGCTACGAGGGCCTTCGCTGGCGTCGCGGACTTCCCGTCCGTGGTCAGCGCACCAAGACGAACGCCCGCACCCGTAAGGGTCCGAAGAAGACGGTCGCCGGCAAGAAGAAGGCTGGCAAGAAGTGAGCGTCCAGGGCAAGAAGGTCGTGCAGATGGGCGGCGTCCGCCGTCGTGGCTCGGCTTGTGTCTCGCCCAAGGCGCTCTACGCCCGCCCGATGGCGCTCCGCAACCTGTACACCGACGCCGGTTCGATCATCCGGCGCGGACAGGCCGAAGCGGTCGCCGCTCACCAAGAGAACGCGCGCTAACAGGAGAACCCTCAAAACATGCCACCGAAGTCTCGTACTGCGGCGGGGGCCAAGAAGGTCCGCCGTAAGGAAAAGAAGAATGTCGCGCACGGTCACGCGCACATCAAGAGCACCTTCAACAACACCATCGTCTCGATCACGGACCCGACCGGTGCCGTGATCGCGTGGGCGTCGAGTGGTCACGTGGGCTTCAAGGGCTCGCGTAAGTCCACCCCGTTCGCCGCGCAGATGGCCGCCGAGAGCGCCGCCCGCAAGGCTGCCGAGCACGGCATGAAGAAGGTCGACGTCTTCGTGAAGGGCCCGGGTTCGGGTCGCGAGACGGCGATCCGCTCGCTGCAGGCCGCCGGCCTCGAGGTCGGCACCATCCAGGACGTGACCCCGCAGCCTCACAACGGCTGCCGCCCGCCCAAGCGGCGCCGGGTCTGAGGAACGGGGAGGAGTAAGAAGAAATGGCTCGTTACACCGGCCCCGCGACGCGTATTTCGCGTCGCCTCAAGGTTGACCTCATCGGCGGCGACCAGGCTTTCGAGCGTCGCCCCTACCCGCCGGGCCAGCACGGCCGCGGGCGCATCAAGGAGTCCGAGTACCTCCTGCAGTCGCAGGAGAAGCAGAAGGCTCGCTACACCTACGGCGTTCTCGAGCGTCAGTTCGTCCGGTACTACAAGGAAGCCGTCCGGCGTCCGGGTAAGACCGGTGAGAACCTGCTGCAGATCCTCGAGTCCCGTCTGGACAACGTGATCTACCGCGCCGGTATCGCCCGCACCCGCCGTCAGGCGCGTCAGCTGGTGAGCCACGGTCACTTCGTGGTCAACGGCGTCAAGGTCAACGTGCCCTCGTACCAGGTCAGCAAGTGGGACATCATCGACGTGCGGCCGAAGTCGTTCGCGATGCTGCCCTTCGTCGCTGCCAAGGAGTCGTTCGGCGAGCGTCCCGTTCCCGCGTGGCTCCAGGTTGTTCCGTCCAACCTCCGTGTGCTGGTCCACCAGCTCCCGGAGCGCGCTCAGATCGACGTTCCGGTCCAGGAACAGCTGATCGTCGAGCTCTACTCGAAGTGATCCATCACCGGGCCGGGGAAACCCCGGCCCGGTGTGGGCACGGGCGGCGGCGCCCGGAGTGCGCCGCCGTTTCGCCATCCCTTTCGGTGTCATATGGCGGGCGCCGTTTGGAAAGGAATTAGGAAAGATGCTGATTTCCCAGCGGCCGGCTCTCGGCGAAGAGACGGTCAACGAGACCCGCTCCCGGTTCACCATCGAACCGCTGGAGCCCGGCTTCGGCTACACGCTCGGCAACTCGCTGCGTCGCACGCTGCTGTCGTCCATTCCGGGCGCGGCCGTGACGAGCATCCGCATCGACGGCGTGCTGCACGAGTTCACCACCGTTCCCGGGGTGAAGGAAGACGTCACCGACATCATCCTGAACCTCAAGGAGCTCGTGGTCTCCTCGGAAGAGGACGAGCCGGTCACCATGTACCTGCGCAAGCAGGGCCCCGGTGAGGTCACCGCTGCCGACATCGTGCCCCCGGCCGGTGTCACCGTGCACAACCCGGATCTGCACATCGCGTCGCTGAACGGCAAGGGCAAGCTCGAGATCGAGCTCGTCGTCGAGCGCGGCCGCGGTTACGTTCCGGCCCTGCAGAACAAGCAGGCGGGCGCGGAGATCGGCCGGATCCCGGTCGACTCCATCTACTCCCCGGTGCTGAAGGTGACGTACAAGGTCGAGGCGACCCGTGTCGAGCAGCGCACCGACTTCGACAAGCTGATCCTGGACGTGGAGACGAAGCCGTCGATCACGCCGCGGGACGCTGTCGCGTCGGCCGGTAAGACGCTGGTGGAGCTGTTCGGTCTCGCGCGCGAGCTGAACGTCGACGCCGAAGGCATCGAGATCGGCCCGTCGCCGCAGGAGGCGGACACCATCGCCGCCTACGCGATGCCGATCGAGGACCTGGACCTCACCGTCCGGTCGTACAACTGCCTCAAGCGCGAGGGCATCCACACCGTCGGCGAACTGGTCTCGCGCAGCGAGGCCGACCTGCTGGACATCCGCAACTTCGGTGCGAAGTCGATCGACGAGGTCAAGCTCAAGCTCGTCGGTCTCGGCCTCGCGCTGAAGGACAGCCCGCCCGGGTTCGACCCGACCGCGGCCGCGGCCAGCTACGACGGTGAAGGCTGGTCCGAGGGCGTCGACAGCATCACGGACGGAATTTCGGACAACGGCCACGACGATGGCCAGGACTACGCAGAGACGGAGCAGCTGTAAGGCCAGCTTCGGCTCCCTCACCGGTAGGGGTGGGGGAGCCCCGGCCTCCAGCTGTGAGCTGAACGAGGAGAACCGATGCCCACCCCCACAAAGGGACCCCGTCTCGGCGGGTCGCCCGCGCACGAACGGCTGATCCTGGCCAACCTGGCCACCCAGCTGTTCGAGCACGGCAAGATCACGACGACCGAGGCGAAGGCCCGGCGGGTGCGCCCGCTGGCCGAGAAGCTGATCACGAAGGCGAAGCGGGGCGACCTGCACAACCGTCGTCAGATCCAGCGCATCGTGCGCGACAAGGATGTCGTGCACAAGCTGATCGCCGAGATCGGTCCGTTCTTCGCGGAGCGTCCGGGTGGCTACACCCGGATCACCAAGACGATGGCGCGCAAGGGCGACAACGCCCCCATGGCCGTCATCGAGCTGGTTGCCGAGAAGACCGTCACCGCCGAGGCCGAGGCCGCGCGCAAGACGAAGTTCGCGAAGGACGAGCCGAAGGCTGCCGCCCCGGCCGCCGAGGAGACCACCGAGGCCCCTGAGGTTGCCGACACGGCCGCCACCGAGGCTCCGGAGGCCACCGAGGCTCCTGCCGCCGACGAGGCCGCTGAGGCCCCCGCCGCGGACGCGGACAGCAAGAAGGACTGACGTCCTGACGGCACCGAACACCCCGGACGAGCCCGCCACTCCCACTGCGGAGGGCGGGCTCGTTCGTCTGCGTCTGGATGTTTCCTACGACGGCACCGATTTCTCCGGCTGGGCGCGGCAGCCCGGGCGGCGCACGGTGCAGGGAGTCCTCGAAGAGGCGCTCGCGAAGCAGCCCCCAGGAGCCTCGGTCCCGAAGTCCGTCGTCGTCGCCGGCCGCACCGATGCCGGTGTGCACGCGTCCGGCCAGGTGGTCCACGTCGACGTGTCGCCTTTAGCGGGCAAAACGCGATCCGGCCGCCTGGAACTGGACGAGCAGGGCATTCCTGACCTGGGGCGGATGCGTCACCGCTGGAATCGGTACCTGCCGGGGGACGTGCGGGTGTTGGCCGCCCGGGTCGCGGCGCCTGGGTTCGACGCGCGGTTCTCGGCCGTGCGACGTCACTACCTTTACCGTGTTTCGGATGCGCCATGGGGCGTCGATCCGTTGCGGCGTCACGACACCCTGGCCTGGACCCGTCCGCTTTCGGTCGATGTGATGAACGAGGCGTCGTCGGCTCTCTTGGGGCTTCAGGACTTCGCGGCCTTCTGTAAGCAGCGTGAAGGCGGGACGACCATTCGCGAGCTGCAGCGGCTCGAATGGCGGCGCACCGGACCGCACGCGGTCGAGGTCGCGGTCTCCGCTGACGCGTTCTGTCATTCGATGGTGCGTAGCCTCGTTGGGGCACTGCTCTTGGTCGGCGACGGCCGTCGTCCGCTCGATTGGCCCGGTGGCGTTCTGGAGAGCCGGACGCGTGACAGCGCTGTCGCTCCCGCACACGGCCTGACGCTGATGGCCGTCGACTACCCGCCGGACGCCGAACTCGCCGCCCGTGCGGATCAAACGCGAGCCATGCGCACCTCCTCCTGACCCGGACGCGGCGCGGTTAGCGGGCTAAACGCGCCGCGGCGGGCCTGCCAGACGGCCTCGACGATTCCTTTGAAGTCCATCGCCAGGTCCTCCGCGGTGACGATGACGAAACGCCAGCCCTCGGCCTCCGCCCGTCTTCGCCGTTTGCGATCGTGGGCTCGTTGCTTTGGCGTGTTGTGCCATTGGCCGTCGTATTCGATGGCGACCCGGTGCGTCTCGTCGCCGAGGTCGAGACGAGCGACGAAGTGACCCGTTCGGGAGAAGACCTCGAACTGAGGTGTCGCGGTAATGCCGCCGGCGGCCAGCACGATCCGCAGTTCCGATTCCGGGGGCGACTCCGCGCGAGGGTCAGAGAGGCGCAAAGCGTGCCTGGCCAAGCGAATGCCTCGATTGCGGCGACCGTAGAACTCTCCGTTGAGGTGCAGATCGGTCAGTTTCTCAGCTCTCATGAACTGGTCCAGATCGGGGACGCCGATGCGAAGCCGTCGTACCCACCCGGATTTGCGAGGAGAAAGCCGGAGGAGCAGGTCCAGTGCGATTCGGCTTCTCCGCGCGATGCGGATTCCGTTCCACGGCCTCGATTCTTCGGGTTTGACCTCGGTCCGCCGAATCTTGATACCGACGATCGGGCCGAAGCGTTGTTTCTCCGGTACGACCATCTCGACCGGATCATGGGGCTTGGCCAGCTGGACGCCCTGGACGGTCGCGGCCGATCGCCCGGTCAGCACGGCTTCCGGCGGCGCCAGTAACGCGGCCCCGCGACAACGGAGTTCGTGTGTGACCTCGACGTCAGCGCGCGTGTAGACGTCCTGGAACAGTCGCCGGACGCTCGGGCCACGTAGACGGCTGGCCGTGATCAGGCCTGCCTTGCGTGCGTCTGAGCCGCGGAAGACTTCGGGGAGGTGAGATGAATCGAAAGGTTTGGTCATGCCGACACGGTGATCGACAAGACCGACAAGGCGCGGCCCTCACTGCCTCTCGGGGGCGTTTTATCCACAACCCCCGGCTTATCCACAGCCTGCGCGATTCCCTCTTGACGCCCAAACCCCACGCCCCAGGTCGACTTTAGCGGCCTAAACGCGACGCGCGGCGGACGCAAAACGGGGGCACTGTCCGATATGGACAGTGCCCCCGCAGAGCGCGGTTAGCCCGCTAAAGTCGCGGCGTCGGGGTCAGTCGCCGCGGCGTACGGGGCCCAGGATCTGCTGCTCTTTCGCCGTGGTGACCAGGCGAAGAGGGCGCCAGAGGTTCCGGCCCAGAGCGACGACCTGGTCGTCCTTCAACGTCGTGAGCTGCTTCATCATCTGGGGCGGGAGCCGCCAGATCCGCGCGGCGAGTTCGGCCTGGCCCGGCGGGAGCCGTTGCATCAGCACGAGGTCGGCCGCGTTCGCGGTCGCCCCGGCCTGCGGGTGCAGGTACGGCAGCACGTAGACCGTCGTCTGCCACGGCGACCGCGGCGGGAACAGGTCCTGCGGGGTCGGCCCGCCGTCGGTCACGACCAGCAGCGGCGCGTCCTCGGACGGGCGCGGGAGGTCCACCGGCGACAGCCGCCGGATCTGCACCAGCGGCGAAGGCCTGCCGTTGGGCTGATTCCCCGCGGCCTGCGGGAGAACCTGCCACGCGGCCGGACGCCCGGTCGCCACGACGACCCACGCCCCGACCGCCATCGCTCGCAGCGCGACCTGACGAGCCAGGTACAGGCCACCGACGAGCACGATCCGGGTCGGCGCCGAGCGCAGCGCGGAAATCGTCAGCGGCTCACCCTTGAGCCCGGAGCCGAGGACGATGCCGCCTCGGTCACCGGACGGGCTGATCGCGTCGAGCATCGCCGGGTCGACGGTGAATTCCGGGGCGACACCGGCGCTCTGGCCTGCGTCGCGCATGCGGGTGCTCATGCCGTGCCTCCGATCGGCAAAGTCGCGGAGAACCCGGAGATCTGCAAACCGCGCAGCGGAGTCAACGCCACTCCCAGCCGGTCCGAGATGCCCTGCAGCCGCTGGTCGGCGGCGTCCAGTTCACGGGGGTTCCGCGCGCTCAGGCGAACGATTCCCCGCAGGCCGATCTTGCCTTCGTCCGCGGACGGCGAGATCGACATCGCCACCGTCGCCGACAACGCGCGGACACTGGTCAGCGCGTTCAGGCTGCCGCTGATCTTGCCCTTCGGCCAGCTGGTGATCGCATAGCTCGCGTGCCCGATGCCCGCCGCGGTGACGCCGGTCCAGCGCTCCTGCAGACCGACCTTCCCCTGCGAGCCGGCGACCGCGGTCAGCTCCGCGGCCGAAATGCTGGACCGCAGCAGCTCGTCCGGATCGAGCGGCCGGGTCGGCACGCCTTGCGACTCCAAGGCGTTGCGCACCCGCGACAGCGCGCCGATCAGCGCGCGATGCGCACCGACGACGCCGCCGCCACGTTCGCGAATGGCGGCTGGGCACCGGCGCGGGTCGAGCCGGATGGCGACCCAGGTCGTCCGCCGCGCGGCGGCGGGCAGCGGGCCGAGCACCTCCATGTAGGAGCTGAGGGCCGGCGAGTCCGACGGAAGCGCGGCGCTGCCCGGGTAGCAGTGCCAGATCATCTGGATCGAGTCGAGGACCACACCGCGGTCTTCGAGGCACGGCGCGAGCGCGGACAGCGGCAAGCTCGGCGCGCCACCCGCCTGGGTGATCAGCGCGGGCGCGGGTTCGACGAGCAGGACCGCGGTCCACGTCCCGTCGTTCCACGCGAGGCCGACCTGCTGGCGTTCGTGGTCCACGCCGTGCGCGACGACGAGATCGGGAACGGCGAGGCGGAGCAGGTTCACCCGGGCGTCGTCAGGGCCGGTGACGGCGTCCTCTTCGGCGGCGAGCGACTCGATGCTGCTCGGCGGAAGCGGATTCGCCACACGATCGTGTGAACGGAACATGTACCGCATGGTGAGGCCGGCCCATTGGGTGAACCAGCGGCCGCCCCAGCGCAGGAACGCGATGATGATCGCGACCCCGAGTACGCCGATCGCGACGTACTTGAGCTTCATGTTGATCGCGAGCAGGACGAGGCCGATCGCGAGCCCGAGTTCGAGCACGACCAGGTTCGCCACCGGGAGCGGGCCGAGGTTGATCCCGCCGGTCCGGCGCCGCGTGGGCGCGGCGATCCGCGTCGCCGGAGCGGGCGGAGGGCCGGACTGCGGGCCGGGGCCGCCGGACGGAGGACCGCCCGGGCCACCGGGCCCACCAGGACCCCCTGGGCCACCAGGTCCGCCGGGACCCTTGGGCCCTCCCGGACCACCGGGGCCGCCAGGACCCTGCGGTCCGCCAGGCCCCCCAGGGCCGCCTGGGCCACCGGGACCGCGAGGAACTCCGGGACCTCCCGGGCCTCCGACCGGGCCGCCCGGACCACCCGGTCTGCCGGGCCTCGGCGGCGGACCCGGCGGACGACCAGGAGGTTGCGGCCCCGGAGGGCCGGGCGGACGTGGAGGAGTGGTGACGGACATCCGCGCTTTCTCTTCCCCTCGTGCGTGCTGCGTACCCGGAAAGCCGGTCCCGAGGAACTTGACACTAGCTGGAGTTGGTAGAAACCCCACACCAGACGGTCCCCGTACGGCTATCCTGCGGAACCGTACCGCGACGGGGAGGACTGTAGGTCGAGAATGCCATCAACACCGACTACTAAGTCTCAAGTTCAGGCTTATCAGTTCGTTCTGCGACGGATGCAATCCGCACTGGTCCGTCGCGACGCCGTCATGCTCCACGACCCGATGCGCACGCACACGCGGGCCACCATCGTGGGTATCGTGCTGGCCGCGCTGGGCGTCCTGGTCTTCGTCATCTGGGGCCTGCTGAGCCCGAAGCCGTCCGTGCCGGACGCGGGAAACATCGTCATCGGCGAGCAGTCCGGAACGGTGTACGTCGTGGCCGGGAACCCGAAGAAACTGATTCCGACCTTCAACCTCGCCTCCGCGCGGCTGCTGATCATCGCGCAGTCGAAACAAGGGGCGCAGCAGGCGGGGGCCAAGCCTTCCGGGCCGACGCAGGCCTCCGAAGTGAAGAACCCCACAGTCGTCTCGGACGAACAGCTGAAGAACATTCCCCGCGGTCAGCTCATGGGCATTCCGAACGGCCCGCAGCTGATGCCGACGGAAAGCCAGCGGGTCTCCGCGGACTGGGGCGTGTGCGACGAGGTCATGTACGACCCGACGGTGCCCCAGCCGGATCTGTCGAAGACGGAGACGACCGTCTACGCGGGTGTGAAACAGCTCGGGAACCGCGAACTCGGCCAGAACGAGGCGTTGCTCGCCAAGGGCGCCAACGGCAGGGAGTACCTGATCTACCGGCAGAGGCCGGACCCCAACCTCCGGAACGCGAACGCGGTCAAGGCCGAGATCAAGCCGGACGCGAGCGCCGTGCGGTCCGCGCTGAAGCTGTCCGACCAGCCCCGCGGCATCTCCCAGGGGCTGCTCGACGCGATTCCCGAGGTACCGGAGCTGAAGCTCCCGTCCGTCCCCGGTGACGGCGAGACCCCCAACTTCGAAATCGAAAGCATGAAGGTCGGCGACGTCTTCTCCACCGAGCAGGCCGAGGGGCGGAAGGACTTCTACCTCATCACGAAGGAAGGGATCCAGTCCATTTCCCCGGCCGTCGCGGACATCGTGCAGACCGGGAAGAACGACGGCAGCACTTCGGTGATGTCCGTGCCGCTGGGCAAGATCCGCAACCTCACGCGTGTCTCCCAGGTCGTCGAACTCGACGCCTACCCCCAGACGGTGCCGACGGTGCTCAACGCGACCCAGGGTTCCCGTGTCTCGTGCCTTGGCTGGTCCATCGCGGGCGACGGCACCAACCGGGACGGGCACACGGCGGTGTTCGTCGACGACAAGCTGCCGAAGGGCAGGAACGCCGACGGATCCGCGCCCGGCGTCAAGATCGGCACCCCCGGTCCGGTGGGCGCGCCGATCAACAGCTTCTTCATGGAGCCCGGTTTCGCGGCCGTCGTCCAGTCGGCGACCGGCAAGGAGACCTTCGACAAGGGACCGATCCAGCTGATCTCCGATCGCGGGATCCGTTACGGCGTCCCCGACGCGGTGACGGCGGACTCGATCGGGCTCAACAAGCGGGTGCCCGCGCCGGAGTCCATCATCAGGATCCTGCCCAACGGCGCTTCGCTGAACACGCAGGACGTGCTCCGGACGTTCGACACCGTGCCGATCGACGACCGGGCCGGTTCGGTCGCCACGCAATCGCAGCAGGCTCCGGCGGGTAACTGATCGCGGGAACCCGCCGGACGGCGCGAGCGTCTCAACGCCCAAGCGGTATCGGGTGAGTGGAGGGGTGCAGTGGCCGGCCTGAAGATCGACGGCGTCGTCGTCGGTGACTATGCGAAGCGGGTGGACGCGGCCGCCGGAGAGCTCGAACTGGCGGCCGCGGAGGTGACCGGGGACGGTGTCACCGTCGAGTCCCACGGAACGCTGGGGGAGGAACTGGGCCTCGGCGCGTCCTACGGGCGCGCGGCGGAGGCCATCCGACGTCAGCTGGTGGAAGGCGCGGCCGCGCTGAGGTCGGCGTCCGAGGCCCTGCACACGGTGACCGCGCGGCATGCCGGGCACGACGACGAGGCCGCGCAGATGATCAAGCGCGCCGTGGAGCTCTGAACCGCATGATCGCCGAATCGGAGAACCCGACGGATTCCCTCCCACACCCGATGGCGGCCGCCCGTTCGGCCGCCGCTCCCGTGGCGCCCCAGAGCGCGTTTAGCCCCCTAAACGCGACCGGCTCTGGTGGTGAGGAGCTGGTCGAGGCCGCGGCGCCCCATCTCGCCTTCGTTTCGGAGCTGTCCGGCCATCTGGGGCTCATCGATCCGGTCGAGGCCTACCTGACCCCGCTGGCGGGGCGCTGGGAGGACTTGAAGGACGAGGCGGACCGGCTCCGGAAAGCGGCGAAGGCCGCGGGCACCGTTTCGAAAGAACTGGCCGAAGACCTCGGGCGCCTCGACGCCGGGTGGGCGGGCAAGGACGCTGACGCGTTCGTCACGTACATCGTGGACATCAACGCCGCGGGCTCCGACGTCGAAGACGCCCTCACGACCCTGGCGGGTTCGCTGGACGAGCTGGTGTTGTCGATCCGCCGCATCCTGACCGATCTCGTCGAGATCCTGGTCGACACGGCGGAGCTGACCTCCGAGACCGCGATGCTCCCGGTCGGTGGCGTCCGGCGCGCGCGAACTCAGCTGGAGGAGGCGCAGGAGTCGGCCAAAGCGCTCTACGAAGCCGCGCGCGACGTCCTCGAGGGCTTCGTGCGGTTTTGCGACGGCGTCGACGATCCTGATGCCGGCTCGCGGAGCATCGAGATCGCCCACCGGTACCCGCAGGACGAGTTCAAACTCCACGACGATTCCGAAGCGCCGGGTGCGCCGGTGCCGGAGAAGGCCGCCGCTGAGGCGGATTCCGGCGCTGCGTCGGACGAACAGTCGACGTCGCCGTCCTCGACCGACGGCCGGAAGACCGGGTCGCAGGAACCCCTGATCGAGCAAGGTCAGGCGCCGATCCCGGAGGTCGCGCCCGTTCAGACCGCTCCGGCCCATGGGCAGGGCGTCGCCGGGACGGGATCGGCGATGATGCCGATGGGGATGGCGCCCATGATGGGCGGCATGGGCGGGGGAGGCCAGACGGCTCACCAGTCGAAGACGCGGCCCGCGTCGAAACCGTCCGACGTGGTCGGCGAGCCCGGCCAGGTCGTCCCGCCCGTGATCGGCGAGGACGACGCCCCGGCGAAGCCCGCTCCGAAGCCCAAGCCCGCCAAGTAGGCGCCCCAGCGGCGGAGCGACTTTAGCGGGCTAACCGCGATCTGGGCGGCTCGGAGGCGAGTCCCGCTCGGATCACGTTTAGCCCGCTAAAGTCGACGCCTACGGGGTTTTGCGGGCAGGGGCGGCCGGCCGGTTGCGGCGGACCGAGTGGACCACGAACAGCGTGACGAGCAGCGCCACCAGGCCCCCGCCGGTTCCGGCGAGCGCGACGATCATCGGGGCGGGGTCACGGTCGTTCGCGGGCGGCAGATTCGCGGGCAGCGGGACCGGCTTGGCCTTGTCCGCCTCCGACGGCACGATCGCCGTCAGCGCCGCGATCGGGTCGACGACGCCGAAGCCGACGAAGTTGTCCCGTCCGCCCGGTGCGGCCGGATGCTGCGCCGTCGCCTTGATCCGGTTCATCACGTCACGAGCCGGCAGTGTCGGGAACTTCGCCCGCACGAGGGCGGCGAGTCCGGCGACGTACGGCGCGGCGAAGCTGGTGCCCTGGATGGCACCGGGCTTCCCGTTGCCCTCGATCGTCAGGTTGGCGAGGCTGCTCGACCCCTCTGCCGGGTCCAGCGAGATGATCTTGGTGCCCGGAGCGGCGACACTGACCCACGGCCCGTTGACGCTGAAATCCGCGACACCGCCGGTGTCGTCGATCGCCGCGACCGAGAGGACGTCGTCGGAGAACCAGGGCGGCGTGACGATCGTCTTGGGAGTCTTGGGGTCCGGCTGATCGTTCTGCGGGCATTTTTCGCTGACGTTGCCCGCCGCCGCGACGACGACCACGTCGTTCTGAACGGCGTAGTTCACCGCCGCCTGGAGTGGTAGCTCATTCGGGGTGATGTTCCCGGAGGACGGTCGACAGTTGTCGACCGACATGTTGATCACCTTGGCGCCCTTGTCGACAGCCCTGACCACGGCCTGCGCGAGCGTCTTGAGGTTCCCGGCCGTCTTGCCCTGTTCCTGTTGCCGTCCGCCCTTGTCCTGACCCGGCGCGGTGCCACCGACGGCACCGTTTCCCTGTGAGGACGGCGGAAGCTGCGATCCCGGGTTGTTCGACGAAGACGGCGGAGCGGCGCTGGACGCAGGCGGGTCGGGCTTCTTCTCCGCTTCCTCGTAGTTCTGGCTCGACTGACGGATCGACAGGATCGTGGCGTCTGGGGCGACTCCGCGGAATCCGATGCTCGCGTCGGGCGGATTCGCGGCGATGATCCCCGCGACCTCGGTGCCGTGGCCGTCGCAGTCCTCGAGCCCCGGTGCCTTGCCGCCACCGGGGGTCGCGACGTAGTCACCACCCGATTCGACGCGGCCTCCGAAGTACGGGTGCGCGGTGACGCCGGTGTCGATCACGGCGACCTTTATGCCCCCGCCGACCGACTGGGTGGCGCCGCGCATCAGCTGGTGCACCTTTTCGATCTGCAGGTACTCCTGGCCCCACGGACGGTTCTTGATGTCGACCTGGTCGCCGCCGAGCTTGCTGCGCTGCACGCACTCGGTCTTCTTCTCGTAGGTCTTGTCCGGCTTGCCCTCGTCCGCCGGCTTCTTGGACGTGTCCACCGGAGGCGGGGTCGCGTAGTAGCCGCCAGCGTCCGGCGCGACGCTGCTTTGCTGCGCCCAGGCGGGAAGTGCCACCGACGCCGGAGAGAGAACACCGATACCGGCCGCCAGCAGCACCGTTCCGGTACGCCCGGCGAGACCGAGGTGGCGGACGCGCGTCCCCCTGGACTTCCGCGCTACGGCCATCAGAACATCATCCGATCGGGTCGTCACTTGAAGTTGAGGTGGCGCAGCGTCGTGTAGAGATCCATGACGCCGAGCGCCAGCGGGAGCACCGTCGCGATGAAGACGGCCTCGAAGATCTCCACGGTCCGCCGCAGCGGCGGCGAGAAGCGCTTGTTCGGGAAGATCACGCCGACCACGAGCGCGCCGGCGCCGATCAGCAGCAGCGCGCCGAACACGAACAGGACGCGGTTCAGCGGGCTCGCCGACCACATCCAGCCGAGCAGGATGCCCGCGCCGGACACCATGCCGGTGGTCAGGAGGGCGATCGCCTGCGCGCCGTTCGCGTACGCCCGCGCCCGCAGGAGCAGGACCAGCGTGGCGATGACGCCGAGGATCGGGCCGAAGACCGACGAGGATGTCGAGGCGATGATGGCGAACAGCGCGGTGGCCGCGCCGCAGCCGGTCAGCAGGCCGGTCATGTACTGGTGCGCTACCGCGGTGCGGCGTTCGATGGCGCGGTAGTCCGGGAAGCCCGAGTCTTCCTTGAGCTCTTCGGCGCTACCGGGAACGTGCGGCGTCGGGAGGGCCGCGAGTTTGATCGTCGCGCGCGGCAGCAGCGAGATGCACGCCAGCGAGAACGCGGTGGCGCCTGCCGCGATGCCGGGGATCGGAGTGTCGATGAGCGTCGCGGCCAGGAACGTCAGCGCCGAGATCGTGGCGGTCGTCGCGGCCGCGATGAACGTGGTGATGCCGTACCCGATGACGAGGATGCAGACCGCCGCCACGATGATCACGAGAGTGCTCGCGAGCAACAGGTTCGCCCACAGGGACAGCCCTGGCACGATGTAGAAGCCGCTGACGAAGGCCAGCGGAAGTCCGCCCGCCGCGGCGATCAGCACGCCGGTCCCCTCGGCCTGGTAGGCCTTGGCCAGTGTCGCGCCGATCGCGACGCACGCGATCGCGCCGACACCGCCCGCGATCGCGGCGGCGAGTGCGTTGCCGCCGTAGAACGACCCGCTGGTGAAGAGCGCGAGGGCCGCGAAGAACAGCGCCAGCCCGCCCGCGATGTGCCCGAAGCGGCGCGCCGTCTCCTTGGTCCACGGACGGAAGCTGTCCGGGGACGACTCGGCGATCGCGTCGACGACGTCGTCGTACAGCGGAGGCGGCGGGTTCTCGTTGCGCTTGCGCAGCTGGAGGAGCTCGCCGTCGACGACACCGAGGGACGCGAGGGTCCGGCTCGGGTCGAGCGGCGCGTCGCCCAGCTTCGCCAGTGCCCAGCCGCCGTGGCGGGCGCCGCCGTCCGGCGTCGCCTCCTTCGCCATCTCCAACAGCATGGGCAGCAGGTCCGCCACCGCGACGTCAGCCGGCAAAGCCACGTCGATCCGGGTGCGTGGCGCGACCACCGTCACCCTGCTGAATACCGTCGTGCCCGTTGCCACTGCCGTCCCCCTGCCCTGAGAGTCTGCTCCCGGGGGAACCTATACCGAACCCGGGTGCCCACATCATCGACTGTCGGAAAAAGACCGGCAAAAGTAAGAGAGGCGACCTCCGAAGCCCTCGGACCGGCTGCCGGCGCGTCGACTTTAGCGGGCTAATCGTGACGCGCCGGAGCCGTGGGCACCTGAGCGGGTCCCGACCGCCAGATCGCGATTAGGGGGCTAAACGCACGTCGGGCGTCTGGGCCGCCGGATCGCACTTAGGCCGCTAAACGCACGTCGGCGGAGCCGGAGCCCTACACTCCCGACATGCGTACGGCCCCGGCCGGGGCCGTTCTCGGCGTTGTCCGGATTTCACCGGCCACGTTCGATAGGTTGTCTCGCGCACCAGTACGCGCACCAACGGTGGCCGCCATCGTCGAGTTTGAAGAGGGGTCCTTCGATGAGCACGCTGCAGTTCAAGAAGTCACCGCGCCTGGCGGCGCCTCGGCCGCCGGGCGGCGAGGTGCATCTCGAACCGCCGCCTGAGGTGCCGCGCACCATCCCGGGCAACATCGTCATGAAGCTGCTGCCCGCGGTGATGATCGTCGCCTCCATCGGGATGATGGTCTTCATGTTCACCACGGGTGGACGCAATCCCATGATGATGATGATGGGCGGCATGATGGTGCTCAGCACCGTCGGCATGATGGCAGGCGGCGCGGGCAAGGGTGGCGGCGCCAAAAAGGCCGAGATGGACGAGGACCGCAAGGACTACCTGCGCTACCTCGGCCAGATGCGCGACAGGGCCCGCGAGGCCATGGTCGACCAGCGTGCCGCGCTCGAGTGGGTTCACCCCGACCCGCAGACGATGTGGTCGCTGGCCGCGAGCCGCCGCATGTGGGAGCGCCGCCAGAACGACCAGGACTTCCTCCACCTCCGTGTCGGCCGCAGCTCGCACCGGCTCGCGACGCGGCTGGTGCCGCCGCAGACCGGCCCGGTCGACGAGCTGGAGCCGATCGCCACGCTCGCGCTGCGCCGGTTCGTCCGCGCGCATTCGATCGTCCCGGACCTGCCGACCCAGATCACCCTCCGCGGGTTCGCCGCGGTCAGCATGCAGGGCGATCGCGGCCTCACCCGCGGTCTCACCAGGGCGATGCTGGCGCAGCTGGTCACCTTCCACAGCCCCGACGACGTCCTCATCGCGGTCGCGACGGCGGGCCGCGCCAAGGAGGAGTGGGAGTGGGCGAAGTGGCTGCCGCACGCCCAGCACCCGGCGCTCGCCGACGGTATCGGCCAGCTGCGGATGATGGCGGGTTCCCTCGCGCAGATCGAGCAGTGGCTCGACGAGGAACTCCGTGACCGTCAGCGGTTCTCCCGCAACGCGACGCCCGCCCCGGACCAGCCGCACGTCGTCATCATCGTCGACGACGCCGAGGTCACCCGCGAGGAGCAGATCATCCTCGAAGAGGGTCTGGTCGGCGTCACCCTGATCGATCTTTCCGACTCCATCGGCAACCTCGCGGCCCGCCGCGGTCTGCGGCTGGTCGTCGAAGAAGACCGCCTCGGCGCGCGCAGCGCCGGCGGCGTCGAGTGGTTCGGCCGCCCGGACACGCTCAGCGTGGTCGAGGCCGAAGCCCTCGCGAGGCTCCTCGCCCCGTACCGCGTCGGCACCGCCGCGCAGGACGCCGCCGAGGAAGAGCCGCTGCTGTCCAACCCCGGTCTGCTCGAACTGCTGGGCATCCCCGGCGACCCGATGACCTTCGACGTCCAGCAGTCCTGGCGGCCGCGCCCGGTGCGAGACCGCTACCGCGTCCCGTTCGGCGTCGGCGAGTACGGCCAGCCGGTCGAGCTGGACATCAAGGAAGCCGCGATGGAGGGCATGGGCCCGCACGGCCTGTGCATCGGGGCGACCGGTTCCGGTAAGTCGGAGTTCCTCCGCACCCTGGTGCTGGGCATGCTCGCCACGCATTCGTCGAGCACGCTGAACTTCGTCCTCGTCGACTTCAAGGGTGGTGCGACGTTCCTCGGTCTGGACGCGGCGCCGCACGTCTCCGCGGTCATCACCAACCTCGCGGACGAGGTCACCCTGGTCGACCGGATGAAGGACGCCCTCGCCGGCGAGATGAACAGGCGCCAGGAGGCGCTGAAGAACGGCGGTAACTTCAAGAACGTCTGGGAGTACGAGAAGGCCCGCGAGAACGGCGCCGACCTCGACCCGCTGCCCGCGCTCTTCATCGTCTGTGACGAGTTTTCCGAGCTGCTGGCCGCGAAGCCGGACTTCATCGACCTGTTCGTCGCCATCGGCCGTCTGGGCCGGTCGCTGCAGATGCACATGCTCCTCGCGTCGCAGCGGCTGGAAGAGGGCAAGCTGCGCGGTCTCGACTCGCACCTTTCCTACCGCATCGGTCTGAAGACCTTCTCCGCCGCGGAATCCCGTGCCGCGATCGGCGTGCCCGACGCGTTCGAGCTGCCGTCCGTGCCCGGTGGCGGTTACCTCAAGTACGACACCTCGACGCTGGTCCGCTTCAAGGCCTCGTACGTCTCAGGCCCGTACCGGCCCGCGGGGATCAAGGCGGCGGGCCCGGTCGCGACGGTGGTCCGCGCCGACAAGCGCCCGCAGCTGTTCGTCCCGGACTTCGTCGAACTGCCGAAGGAGCCGGAGCCGCAGCAGATCGAAGCCGCGCCGGTGGAAGAGGCCAAGCAGGAGGAGGCCGTCGAGCCCAGTGAGCTCGACGTGATCGTGTCCCGGCTGATCGGCCAGGGCCCGCCCGCGCACGAGGTCTGGCTGCCGCCGCTCAAGGAGCCGAACTCGCTCGACACCCTGCTGCCGAACCTGAACCCCACCGACGACCGCGGTCTTTCCCCGGTCGGGTTCTTCGGCAACGGACGGCTGCAGGTGCCGATGGGCATCGTCGACCGCCCGTACGAGCAACGCCGTGACCTGCTGTGGGCCGACTTCTCCGGTGGCGCCGGGCACGGTGTGATCGTCGGCGGTCCGCAGTCGGGCAAGTCGACCATGCTCCGGACGCTGATCATGTCGATGGCGCTGACCCACACCCCCGAGGAAGCGCAGTTCTACGCGCTCGACCTCGGTGGCGGTACGTTGGCCGGTCTCCAGGGCCTGCCGCACGTCGGTGGCGTCGCCGTCGCCCGCCGCGAGCCGGACAAGGCCCGCCGGATCGTGGCCGAGCTGACCACCCTGCTCACCGAGCGGGAAGGCCGGTTCGGTGCCATGGGCATCGACTCGATGAACGAGTTCCGCAACCGCAAGCGGCGCGGCGAGATCAAGCCCGAGGAAGACGCCTTCGGTGACGCCTTCCTGATCGTCGACAACTGGAAGGCGCTGCGGGACGACTTCGACGAGCTGGAGACCTCGATCACCAAGCTCGCCACCCAGGGTCTTTCCTACGGTGTGCACGTCATCATCGCGGCGAACCGGTGGGCGGACATCCGCCCGGCGATCAAGGACATGATCGGCACCCGGTTCGAGCTGCGCCTCGGTGACCCGAGCGAGTCGGACATCGACCGCCGGGTCGCGGTGAACGTCCCGGCAGGCCGTCCCGGCCGCGGTCTCACCAGGGACAAGCTGCACCTGCTGACCGGTCTTCCGCGCATCGACGGTTCGAGCAACGCGGACGACGTCGCCGCCGGTGTCGCCGACGCGGTGGCGAAGATCAAGGCGGCGTGGAAGGGCCGTCCGGCGCCGCAGGTCCGCCTGCTGCCGGAGATGGTCACCTACGACGAGGTCCTCAGCATCGACACCAAGCGCAACACGAAGCTGGTGCCGATCGGCGTCAACGAGGAAGACCTCCAGCCGATCTACCTCGACTTCGCTTCCGATTCGCACTTCTACGCGTTCGCGGACGGCGAGTCGGGCAAGACGAACCTGCTGCGCCAGATCACCCGGGGCATCACCGAGCGGTACACGACGCAGGAAGCGGTCGTCATCCTCGTCGACTACCGGCGCACGATGCTCGGCTTCGTCGGCGGGGACCAGCTGCTCGGCTACGCGGTGTCCGCCGCGCAGCTCGACAGCATGGTCAAGGACGTCCACGGGTCGATGACCCGGCGGCTCCCCGGTCCGGACGTCACGCAGGAGCAGCTCAAGACCCGGTCCTGGTGGACCGGTCCGGAGCTGTTCATCATCGTCGACGACTACGACCTGGTCGCCACGCAGACGAGCAACCCGCTGAAGCCGCTCGCCGAGTTCCTCGCGCAGGCGAAGGACGTCGGTCTGCACGTCATCGTCGTGCGCCGCAGTGGTGGCGCGAGCAGGGCGATGTTCGACCCGATCCTCGGCAAGCTCAGGGAGATCGCGGCGCCCGGTATGGTCATGAACGGCTCGCGTGACGAAGGCAACCTCGTCGCGAACGTGAAGCCGAGCCAGATGCCGCCGGGCCGAGGCAACCTCGTGACCCGGAAGCACGGCAAGCAGCTCATGCAGGTCTCGTGGATCCAGCCGGACTGACCTCCCGCGGAACCAGGTGAGGTCCCGGCTGGGCGAGGGGTGACGACGACGATCTGCGGGAGTGGCTAGTGACTGTGCGGGTAGCGGTGGACTTCGGGACATCGAGCACCTGCGTAGTCGCCTCGATCAACGGCCGTGAGCCGCAGGTCGTCGTGGTGGACGGGCAGCCCTTGATGTCGTCGGCGGTCTACGCCGCGCCGGACGGGACGCTGTTCGTCGGCCAGGAGGCGGAACGGCAGGCGGCGGTGGATCCGTCGCGCTACGAGCCGAATCCGAAGCGCCGGATCGACGAAGGCGACCTGCTGCTGGGCGACAACGTCCTCCGCGTGACCGACGTCGTCCACGCCGTGCTGAAACGCGCGGTGACCGAGGCGCGCCGGCTCGCCGGTGACGCCGAGGTCGAGCTGCTCGTCCTGACCCACCCCGCCGATTGGGGCGCGACCCGGACCCGTCTGCTCCGGCAGGCGGCGGGCGGGCTCGCGCGTCAGGTCGCGCTCGTGCCGGAGCCGGTCGCCGCGGCGGTCTATCACGCGGCGACGTTCGCTCCGGCCGACCTCAACTCCGAGCGCACCGTCGAGTTCAGCGGCCGCCCCGGCGACGCACTGGCGGTGCTCGACCTCGGCGGTGGCACCGTCGACGTCTCCGTGGTCCAGCGCATGCCCGGTAGCCCGGCGGATCGCAGTTCGCCCGCTAAACGCGCCGGGTTCCAGGTGCTGGCCACCCGGGGGGATCCGAGCTTCGGGGGAGCGGACGTCGATCAGGCGCTCCTGGAGCACGTGGGTTCGCTGGTGTCGTCCGTCGATCCGCCGGAATGGCGGAAGCTCGTCGAAGGTCGCGAACTCACCGACCGGCGGCGCCGCCGTGTGCTGCGGCAGGACGTGCGCGGCGCGAAGGAGACGCTGTCCCGGCACGCGTACACCGACGTTCCGATGCCGCCGCCGTTCGCCGACGCCCACGTGACCCGGGAGGACCTCGAACGGATCATCGCGGGCCCGCTCGGGCGCGCGGTCGAGCTGACCGTGGCCGCGATCGGCGATTCCGGGCTGCGGCCGAAGCAGCTGACGGCGATCTTCCTCGTGGGCGGGTCGAGCCGGATCCCGATGGTGTCCCGGCTGGTGCACGAGCGGACCGGTGTCGTACCCACCACGCTGGACCAGCCGGAGACCGTGGTCGCCCGCGGTGCCCTGCGCGCGGTGCTGATCGACCCGGACCGGACGGGGTCGCTCGCGGGTTCCGCGGTCTCGCGCGTCGGCGGTGCCCCCGCCCCCACCGACCGGCGCCCCGAAACCCCGCGCCCCCAGTTCCCGCCCGGCCCCCACCAGCCGGCCCCGCCTCCGCAGAGCGCGTTTAGCCCCCTAAACGCGACGCGGCAGCAAGGGCCGCCGTCGCCTCCGATGGGACAGCAGGGGATAGCGGCCCCGCCGCCGTGGCGGCCGGGTGAGCCCTCCCGCGAGACCAAACCCGCCGAGCGCGGCGGGAAGGGCAAGAAGACGCCCTGGATCATCGCCGCGGCCGTGGTCGCCGTCGCGGCGGTCGTCGGAGGCGTCCTCTTCGCCGTCAACAGCGGGGAGGCCGAGCCGGAAGGCCGGACGCTCGCCCAGTACGACTATCGCTTCATCGCGCCGATGGACTGGACGCAAACCGACGACCGCGTCGCCAACCGTCAGGTGGTGATCCACCCGAGCGACTCCCTCACCGGCGACGACCTGGTGGTCGCCCAGGAGTACGTGATGGCCTACGACGCGACGGCCGACAGACAGAAACTCGTCGACGAACTCAGTGCCGGGGCACGGGAGAAACCGCATAAGTACAGTGGCTTCAACGGTTCCGCGAACTACGCGGGCCGGACCGTCGTCTACTACCGCGAAACCAAGCCGAGCGCGCGTGTCGACTGGTACGTCGTCGCGCAGGGAAAGACTCGCGTCCACATCGGTTGCCAATACGGCACCGGCTCACCGCTCGAACAACGCGTGAGCGCGGCCTGCGAGCAGGTCGTCAAAACGATGGTGGTCGTCAACTGAAGGGGGAGGCGAATGCCACCCGAACCCGAGACCGCCGCCGAACACTTCGCCCGCACGGGGCGTGACGCGGTCACTTATGCCCGGCAGGTCGCCCGCACGGCCAAGGCACGGTACGAACGCCGCCGGGGCGAGAACGCGGAACTGGCGAAGCAATTCGGCAAGGGACGGCTCGCGGGCGGCGAGACGGCGCCGACCCCCGCCGCCGTCCGGAACGCGGCGAAACGGTTCCGCACGGGCGCCGGTCTTCCGGTTCCCGCGTTGCCCCCAGCGGCGGACTTGGTTCCCCTTCGGCCAGAACCGGTGGCCAGAAGGCCACGTGTGGGTGACGACGACGAGGACTTTTCGCAGTCGCGAATCATGAGCCGAGGCGATTGACCGACCCCTGTGCGTTTGCTAAATCGCGTGGTGAAAGCTCTTTTAGGCACGCGATTCGCGGCGTGCTGTCCGGGTTTCCGCGTTCGGTTCCCGCCGCGAGCGTTAACGCAAGCAACTACTTGAAACCAACGAGCGACAAGAGGGAACCAGACGTGGCAGTGTCTCCGTCGTAGGTCCGTACCAAACGAACTTCACCAAGTACGGATAAACCACGAACGAAGGGGGTAGCTCCCATGGCTGGCGGATTTACCGGGACAGTTGAGCAGTTCACCGAGGCCGAGAAGCGCGTGACCGAGGTCCGCGTTGCGATGGACCAGAACCTGAGCAAGCTTCGCGACAACATCGAGGCCACCCGCGCGGGCTGGACCGGCGACGCGGCGCTCGCGTTCAACAACGTCATGACGCGCTTCGACGGTGCTGGCCGCAAGCTCAACCAGTCCCTCCAGAACATCGGTGACCTGCTCGAGCAGGCCGGTTCGAAGTACAACGCGACCGAGCAGCAGCAGCAGGAGCTCATCAAGTCGGTCAACCAGGGCTTCGGCGTCCTCGGCTGATTCGGCTACACCGCACCAAATCCAAGACTTTCTCACTTACTGACTGGAGGAACTTATGGGCGAGATGAAGGTCGATTACGCGACAATCCACGCGGCGGCCGACGACTGCAAGAGCACCGGTGGCGAGCTGGAGTCCCTCTTCGGGCAGCTGAAGAGCGACCTGGCGCCGCTGGTCAACACCTGGGACGGTGACGCGAAGGTCGCGTACATGGCCGCTCAGCAGGAGTGGGACAACAGCTTCGAGGAGCTCAAGCAGCTGCTCGCGCAGGTCGCCGGCGTGCTGCCGCAGCTGGCCGACGGCTACCAGGCCACGGAACAGGGCGTCACCGGCCTGTTCTGAGTCTTCCGGCTCCGAACGAGCAACGGCGGGCAGGCATCTTCGGATGCCGAGCCCGCCGTTTCGTTTGTGTCAAAGGAAAAGCCGCGACGGGATCCGTCGCGGCTTTTCCGTGCCCGGTGAAGGTCAGTGCGGTGCGCCGACCTCGAATTCCGGGGTGGTGTTCAGTACCCGGACGGTGACCTTCTTCTGCTGTCCCGAAAGATCGATCGAGCAATCGAACGTGGTCCCGTTCTCCACGAGTTGGCCGGAAGGACACGTCACGTTCTTCACGTCCGGCTCCCCGTAGTGCTCGTTGAGCACGCGGACGACGCCGTCCTGGACCGACTTCTCGTCGAGAGTGTCACCCGCGAACGCGCCGAGCAGCCAAGCCGAGACGCCGCCCGCGATCACGACGGCCGCCGCGATCCCGCCGATCAGCAAGGTCTTCTTGGAAACCTTGGACTTCTTCGGGGGCTCCGCGCCGAAAGCGCCGAGCCCGCCGTACTGCGACGACTGTGCCTGCTGGGCGGGCTGGAAGCCTCCGCCGTACTGTCCCTGCGGGGGAGTGCCCGGAACCTGTTGCGGTGCTTGCCAATCCTGCTGCTGCGGCGCGGGCTGCTGCTGTGGCTGCTGCTGCCACGCCGTGCCGGGCGCGGGTGCGGCGTTCTGTTGCCATGGCCCGGAAAACGAGCCGGTGACGCCGGGCTGCTGCTGCCATTGCCCGGTGTAGGAACCGGTGGTCGCGGCATGGGGGTCGTTCTGCTGCCACTGCCCGGGATGCGGCCCGGTCGCCTGGCCTTCCTGCTGCCAGCCCTGCTGCTGGTTTCCGGGGTTCGCCGGCGGCTGCCACCACTGCTGCGGCTGTTGCGGCTGCTGTTCGGTCATGCCTCAGACGCCCTTCAACTCGTTGAACCGGCGATTGAAATCGTCCTTGGCCGCCTTGTCCGGCAACACGGTGATCTGCGAGGCGTCCGGCAGCTTCGGCAGGTCCTGTGTGCTCGCTTTGCCGGTGAAGCGGAAGTCGTAGCGCAGCTCGATCTTGTGCCCGCCACCCTCGATCTTGGCGTCCATCACGATCTGGTTCAGCGTCCCGTCCGAGTTGAGGGAGACGGTGGTCCGGACCGGCGCCTTCTTCATGTCGCCCGTGATCGCCCCGCTGATCGACGCCGGCAGGATCTCCACCCGTCGCTCGATGAACTTCCCGAACGGGACGTCGGCGGTCAGCTCGATCCGGTTCTCCGGAAGGCTTTTCGCGCCCTTCACGATCTTCTTGTCCGCGTTGTAGGCCACGGCGATCGCGTCGGCCATCTTGCAGGCGGTGATGATCCCGACCCAGGCGCAGGGGATGGTCAGCCCGGTCTCCGACTTCGGCATCGAAACCCACGGCGTCGGGGCGAGGCTCTTGTAGACGGGGCCGAGGTACACGTATTCGGCGGTCCCGTCGGCCGGGGTGTACCAGTCGATGCTGTCGTCCGGGTTCTTCTGCGAGCGTTGACGGCTGACCCGGCCCTCCGGGGAACCGGTCCGGGCGGACGAGATCGTGCTGCGGATGTACTTCTCGTCGAAGCGGAAGTAGGCGCCCGACTCGCTGGTGACGTCGCGCTGGTCGCCGATGGTGTCCTGCAGCTTGTTCATCGCCGTCTCGAACTTCGTGCCGACGTAGGTCGCCGCGTCGTCACCCTTCGGCACGGCCGTGCCCGCGCGCCCCTGGCCGCAGGCGGTGGTGAGCACCAGCACGGCGCTCAGCACGCACAAGATGGTCGTTGGACGTTTCTTCATCGCCGTTCCCCTGAATCGAGTCCCCCCGCGCGCGGTGCGCGTCCGGATCGTCTCATCCTCTCCCGCGAAGGACGATGCCGTGGGCGGTTCCGCCACACCGGCGAGGTACAGTTGCGGGGCGCCCGCCGGGCGCCGGTCCTAGTATGGGACCCCGGACCGACCCCCGCTTCGCAGTAGGGTCGGGCGTGGGGGTATCTTCATATGTCGTTGTGCGCTGCGGCGCGTAAGCGCTAGGCCCGCACAGAACCCACACGCAATGTTGACGACGAGGTAGACCCTTGCCCACGTACAGCCCCAAGCCCGGCGACGTCACTCGTGCCTGGCACGTGATCGACGCCGAGGATGTCGTGCTCGGCCGGCTCGCGACCGAGGTCGCCACGCTGCTGCGCGGCAAGCACAAGCCGACCTACGCTCCGCACGTGGACACCGGTGACTTCGTCATCATCGTCAACGCCGAGAAGGTCGCGCTCACCGGTAACAAGCGAGAGCAGAAGTTCGCGTACCGGCACAGCGGTTACCCCGGTGGTCTGCGTAAGCGCTCCTTCGGTGAACTGCTCGACACCAAGCCCGAGCACCTGCTCGAGAAGGTCGTCAAGGGCATGCTCCCGAAGAACAAGCTCGGCCGCGCCCAGGCGAAGAAGCTCAAGGTCTACGCCGGCGCCGAGCACCCGCACGCCGCGCAGCAGCCGCAGGCGCGCGAGATCACCAAGATCGCGCAGGTCGCGCAGTGAGTGAGGAACAGTCTGTGACCAGCACCGAGGAGACCACGACCGAGGCCCCGGCCGAGGCCGTCGCGACCACGGAAACCCCTGCCGTCGGCGAAGCCGTCGCGACCAGCGAGACGCCGTCCGGCGCTCGTCCGTCGCGTGCCGCGGGTGGCAACGCCCAGACCGTCGGCCGCCGCAAGGAGGCCGTCGTCCGGGTGCGCGTCGTTCCCGGTACCGGTGAGTTCAAGCTCAACGGCCGCACGCTCGAAGAGTACTTCCCGAACAAGGTGCACCAGCAGCTCATCCGTGAGCCGCTGGTGACGGTCGACAAGCCCGACTCGTTCGACATCTTCGCCAACCTGCACGGTGGCGGGATCTCGGGCCAGGCCGGTGCGCTCCGTCTCGCGATCGCCCGTGCGCTCGTCGAGGTCGACGCCGACGACCGCCCGGCCCTGAAGAAGGCCGGCTTCCTGACCCGTGACGCTCGCGCCACGGAGCGGAAGAAGTACGGCCTCAAGAAGGCCCGTAAGGCTCCGCAGTACAGCAAGCGCTGATCGCGCCTCTGGCGCAACCCGCGGAAGCGCCCATCCGTCTCTCGGATGGGCGCTTCCGTGTTTCCGGGGTCTCGGCGTGCCCGAGGACCCCGTTGTCACAGCAGTCCCACGTGCCCCACGCGTTCGCCTTTAGCGGGCTAAACGCGCTCCGCGCGTCGCGTTTAGCCCGCTAAAGGCGAAACCGGGGGTACTGGCTAGGTTGTCGTGGTGGTTTTTCAAGGAGGTCGACAGATGGCTCGTCTATTCGGTACCGACGGCGTACGTGGCCTCGCCAACGAGGAGCTGACCCCGGAGCTGGCGCTCTCGCTCGCCGCCAGCGCCGCCCGCGTCCTCGCGGCCCACGACCGTTCGCACCGTCCGGTCGCGGTCGTCGGCCGTGACCCGCGTGCCAGCGGCGAGATGCTCGAGGCCGCCGTCGTGGCGGGCCTCACCTCCGCCGGTGCCGATGTGCTCCGCCTCGGCGTCCTCCCGACGCCCGCCGTCGCGTACCTGGTCGGCGCGCTCGAAGCGGATCTCGGCGTGATGATCTCCGCCTCCCACAACCCCATGCCCGACAACGGCATCAAGCTCTTCGCGGCGGGCGGGCACAAGCTCCCCGACGGGATCGAGGACGAGATCGAAGCCGGTCTCGCCGCTCCCGTCGCCCGCCCGACCGGTATCGGCGTCGGCCGCGTCAAGGACGTCGCGGACGCGGGTGACCGCTACATCCAGCACCTGCTTTCGGCCACCCCGCACCCGCTCGCGGGCCTGCGCGTCGTCGTCGACTGCGCCAACGGCGCGTCGTCCTTCGCCGCCCCCGAGGTCTACCGCAAGGCCGGCGCCGAGGTCATCGCGATCCACGCCGACCCCGATGGCGTGAACATCAACGAGCACTGTGGGTCGAATCACCCGGACGCGTTGCGCGCGGCCGTCGTCGAGCACAGCGCGGACCTCGGGATCGCGCACGACGGTGACGCCGACCGCTGTGTCGCGGTCGACGCCGCGGGCGAACTCATCGACGGCGACCAGATCATGGCCGTCCTCGCGCTCGCCCTCGCCGAGACCGGCGAGCTGACCAAGAACACCCTGGTCGCGACCGTGATGAGCAACCTCGGTCTGCACCTGGCGATGCGCGCGCACGACATCAACCTCGTCACCACTGCCGTCGGTGACCGCTACGTCCTGGAGGAGCTCCGCGCGAGCGGCTTCGCGCTCGGCGGCGAGCAGTCCGGCCACGTCGTCCTTCCCGCCTACGCGACCACCGGCGACGGTCTCCTCACCGCGCTGCGGGTGATGAGCCGTATGGCGTCCACCGGCAAGTCGCTCGCCGAACTCGCCGCGGTCATGAACCGCCTGCCGCAGGTGCTGGTGAACGTTCCGGTGGCGGACAAGGCGGCGGTCGCCGTCTCGGCCGCGGTCCGCGACGCCGTCGGCGCCGTCGAGGCCGAACTCGGCGAAGAAGGCCGTGTCCTGCTGCGCCCGTCGGGCACCGAACAGCTGGTCCGCGTCATGGTCGAGGCCCCCGCGCACGACACCGCACAGGCGGCCGCGGACCGGCTCGCGGGCGTCGTCTCCTCCGCCTCGTAAGCCCTCTCACGATCTTCCCAAGTCGCTGCGCCCGGGTTACCGGCCCGGTACATTCCGTGTGCGTATACCTAGGGGAGGGTGACGGTGACGGGCAACGGGCACAAGGTCGATCCGGCGCAGCTGAACGAGGCAGCCAAGGTCCTGCAGGACCTGCCCAAGCAGGCTTGCGAAGGGCCGATCGGGTCGGTCGAGCAGGTCAACCTGAACGCCGGGAGTTTCGGGCCCGCGCACGGGGACTGCTTCACCGGCTATTCGGCGAGCATCCAGCGCTTGGCGAAGTGTGCGCGCAGTTATCTCGCGGCCTCGGACGAGTTCGGCCGCAAACTCGCGGTGTCCAAGGACCTTTACCAGTCCAATGAGGACTCCAACGCCGCCGAGATGAGGAAGCACTGATGCCTCTCGCGGACGTCGGCGGCGACACCGGTCACGACATTCCCAGCCGGGCCGAAGTCGAGAAGATCCTCAACGACCCGAACATCGATCGCGACACCAAACGCGAACTCGCCCTCAACTACATCGACTACATCGAGGACGAGACCCCGGAAAGCTGCGGATTCGCCAGCGAAGCCGAGCGGAACGGCTTCCGGGACTACATCAAGTCGATGAACGGTGACTGGATCACCGAAAGCGACATCGGTGACAACAACGGCTACCTCGAAGACGTCCAGGCGGCGTACAAGACCGCGCAAGAGAAGTACGACGCGAGCCAGGCCGCGGGGCGGCAGGGCGATCGCGACGCACTGAACAAGGACGCGGCGAAGACACAGGAGATCGCCGGTCGCGCCACCGAGACCGACCCGGGCTGCGCGAATTCGAACGACATCATGGTCCCCGGCCTTTCGGGGTTCAAGGTCTACGAGATCTTCCACCCGGCCTACCTCCGCGCGCTGAGCCTGGCGGGCGGCGGAGCGGCCGTCTCCCTCGGCGAACTCCAGCGGCTGTACCACGAACAGGACAACATCCCGTTCAACCTGTTCAAGGCGAGCGCCGACGAGCTGACCGCGGTCAGCACGGCCGTCGCCGGGGCGGCACAGGACGTCTCCGGGAAGCTGGGGAATTCGCTCGGCACCTGGGAAGGCGCCGCGGCCGAACAGGCGCGTGCCTACCAGAAGGCCTATTCGGACAAGACCGGTCTGGTCGCCGAGGCCTTCAAAGCCGCGGGCGACGGGCTTCTGCGTACCAATGCCTCGGTGGGCAAGTTCTGCCGCGAAAAGGTCGAGTGGCTGCAGAAGTGGTACACCGACAACATCGACGGCGCGACGGCGCAGGACATCGAGCGGATCATCCGCATCGCGGACGGCTCGTGCAGTCAGAACGACATCATCCACTGCATCAAGTTCCTGAGCATCGAAGCCAAGGACGCGTTCAACGACGACGCCGGCGACATCGACCAGAGCACCATCGACGAGGTACTCAAACCTCAGGCGGTGGCCTGGCTGAAGAACGTCTTCCTCGCCTGGTTCGGCAAGCACGTCGAGAACTTCCAGCTGGTGTGCAAGAACACGCGCGACGCGATCAACGGCGCGTGGAAGGCGTACTTCGATTCACTCGGCCAGGTGGTCGAGAACCCGTTCGCGGACTTGGGCAAGACCCCCGAAACGGGTGGCGAGAAGCCCGTCGAGAAGGGCGGTGGCGGCAAGGACACCGGCGGTGGCGGCGGTCCGTCGTCGGGTACTGGTGGTGGCCCGTCTTCCGGTGCGGGCGGGGCAGGCCGCATGACGCCGAGCAATCACGAGAACATCCAGCCGGAAAAGCCCGAAGTGCCGGGCCAGGAGAAGAACCCGGTCACGGACAAGCCGCTCGACGTCGACCCGGCCACCGGCCAACCGTATCCGATCGACCCTCGTACGGGGGAGGCGATCAAGAACGGCGCCGAGGACACCCGGCCGGAGCCGGTGACGGTCGAGCAGGGCGACCGCAAGATCTCCATGGCCGAGCCCGGCGCCGACGGGAAGATGGGCATCTCGGTCCAGGACGGCACCGGCCAGGCCAAGGACTACGACCTCGACTTCGGTGACGGCAAGGCCACGCCGGACGCCGAGAAGCCGGCCAACCCGGGTCAGGTCCATCAGCCCGGTCCCGACGGCAAGATCCACATCGAAGACGGCGGTCTCAAGATCACCGCGGAACGGCCGAACGGTCCCGACGGGCCGACGCTGGTGACCGTCGACGACGGGTCGGGGCAGCCGTCGAAGTACACCTTGGGTGAAGACGACCGGGGCCCGGAGTCCGCGCCGCAGCCGGCCGGAAGGCACGCCGCGGAAGGTGCCGCCGCGGCCCGGCCGGTCGAGGAGGTCGCGCGTCAGCAGGCCGAACAGGGTGTCCGCCCGCACGACACCACGTCCGGCGGGACCGGCGGCGGAGCGCCCGCGGCGGTGCCGGGTCAGCCGGTCGAACCGGTGGCGGTGGCCGCGGACGGTGGTTCCGAATCGACGACGGCGCAGTCGTTGAGCGACCCGTTCGCCGGTGGGGACAACGGTCTCGGTGACACCTCGGATCCGGCCGGATCCGGCGGTGGCGCGTCCGCTCCGTCGCCGCCGTCCGGACTCGGTTCCGCCCCTGGCGGGGGCGCCCAGGATCCGGCCGCGGCCGGGGCGGGGATGATGGGCGGCATGGGCATGATGGGCGGCGGCGCGGCCGGAGGCGGGCAAGGGTCCGGCGAAGACCAGCAGCGCACGTCCAGCGGATACCGGGTCGACGGCGGCCTGTTCGACACCGCGACGACGACGGGCAGCCGGATCAGCGGCTCGCTCGACGACGACGGCGTCATCGGTTTCCGCTAGCGGTCAGGGGAGGGATCAGTGAATCCTGAGGAGGATCTCGCCAGACTCCGGCACAAGCTGGCCGGGTTGGAGCGCGAGAACGGCGATCGGATGTACCTGGTCGACAACCGGGCGACCAAGGCGATCGAGGAGACCCGGGCCGCCGGCGACAAGCTCAAGCAGGAGACGAGCGCGGCGCTGACGGCACGGCTCGAGCAGAAGAAGCGAGCGGAGGCCGCGGGCGGCTGGGCGACCGAGTCGACTCTCAGCGAAAAGGTCGAAGACGACGGCGACTTCGGGTTCGAGGAGGACGAGGCCGAGAACGAGCGCCGCGCCGGGTACCGGACGGCCGACGAGCCGCCGATCGCGTACCGGCCTGCTCCTCCCGTGCCGCCTCCTCCTTCGCCTCCGCCGCCTCCGGTCCCGGTCGCCGAAGAGCGTCCGGCCGGGCGGCATCGGCGGGCGGCCGGACGCGGTGACGACGACGATTTCGCCAACACCGACTGGCTGGCGACCTGAACGGTCAGGTCCGCAGCGCCACGATGGCCCGCTCGACGCCGTGGAAGACGGCGTGTGTCTTGTATCGCACGTCTTCGGCGACATGGCCGGGAGTCAGGATCTCGGCAAGGGCGCGAAGCGCCACTTCGCCCTCGGTGACCGCGACTCGCGAGCCGGGACAGGTGTGCCGTCCGAGGCCGAACGCGAGTTCGGCGTCGGGGCCCAGCGGGATGGCCAGTTTGTCCCCGGCGGCGAAGTCCTTGCCCGCCAAGGAGAACGGCGCGATCACGCGGCGGGCGGCGAAGCGGGTCGGGGCGATTTCGTGGATCAGGCCGCGTACGTCGTCGAGGACGTCTGGGCGGCGTAGGAGTTCGAGGCCGGCGAGGGCGAGGAAGTTCATGGAGTTCTCGTACGCCGCGTGGGCGAGCATCACGGGCGTGATCATCAGCTCGTCTTCGGTGATCCGGTCCGCTTCGTGCGCTTCGCGGAGCAGCGCCAGCCCGCCGCCTTCGACGGCCGTCGCCTTGAGGAAGAACATCGCGACCCTGAGCGCGGCGGTGTCGGCCCCGGCAGGCCCGCCCGACCAGACGTCCAGGTTCGCGGCGGTCTCCGAAAGGTTCGTCAGCAGCTTCTCGCCGAGTGGCTCGACCGTGCCGAGGATCGCCTCCGTCACCCTGGCCGCCACCGGCCTGGCGAAATCGGCCACCAGGTCGAACCGCGGGAGCGACTTTAGCCCCCTAATCGCGATCCGGAGGTCGGCGAGCACGGCGTCCGGCAGGGGCTCCACCAGGGCGATGACCTCCTTGACGACGGCGCGCAGCCGCCGGTGGTCCGCGCCGTCCATCAGCAGGAGGTTCGGGGTCTCGGCGGCGGCGCCACCCGGATTCGAGCTGAGCTCGCGGTCGCGCAGCGCCTTGACGCGATCCGCCGGATCGTCCAGCACGAAGAAGTCGTCCACGCTCGTATGATGCCCATGCCGCGGCCGGAGGATGTGCCAGTGCCCTCGAATCCGTCATCAGAAGTGCCCGACGAAGTGTTGCGGACCCCGCTCGTGCACCGTCTGCTCGAGCGCGCCGAGGTCGAGCGTCCGGCGTACACGCACCTCGATTGCTCGAACCGGCACGAACCCGTCGAGGACACGCTGACCTGGGCCGAGCTCCTCGTCCACGTCCGCGCTGTCGCGGCGAAGCTGCGCGAGCTGATCCAGCCGGGAGACCGCGTCGCGATCACGGCGCGGCAGGACCTCTCTTACGTCGTCGCGTTCTTCGGCGCGCTGTACGCCGGAGCCGTGGCGGTGCCGCTGTCCGCCCCGGACGTCCGCGCTCACCGCGAGCGGCTCGTCGGGGTCCTCAACGACTGCGACGCCGACATCTGGCTCACGTCGGAAGCGCTGGTCGAACGGCTGACGGAGTTCGCCGGGGCCGAGCCGGTTCCGGCGCCACGCGAGATCGTCGCCGTCGACACCCTGCCGCTGGATCCGGCGGATCGATCCCTGCCGTCGCCGGTCACCCCCGAAGACCCCGCCTACTTGCAGTACACCTCCGGCACGACGCGATCACCCGCCGGCGTGATCATCACGCATCGGGCCTTGTCGGCCGCTTGCTGGCAGATCTGCGACGCCTACGACGTCGACGAGCGCACCACGTGCGTCGGCTGGATCCCCTTCTTCCACGACATGGGGCTGGCGCAACTGCTCGCGGGGACAATGCACTCCGGCGGCCGGACGGTGTTCATCGCGCCGCTGGAGTTCGTCCGGCGCCCGGAGCGCTGGCTGCTGCTGATGTCGGCGTACCCGAACACGCTCACGGCGGCCCCGAACTTCGCGTACGACCTGGTGACCGAGGCCGTGCCCGAGGCGAAGCGCGCCGAGTACGACCTCTCGACCGTGGCGATCGCGCTCAGCGGCAGTGAACCGGTCCGCGCGGCGACCGTCCGGGATTTCCTCGCGGCGTACGAGCCCCACGGCTTCCCGCGGGGCTCGTTCCGGCCGTCCTACGGGTTGGCCGAGGCGACGGTCTACGTCGCCAGCGGCGATTCCAGCGGCCCGGTGGTGACCGAAGTGGACGGCCGCGAGATCGTCGAGATCGGCTGGCCACGGGGCCAGCGGGTCCGCGTCGTCGCCCCGTCGGATCGCGTTTTGCCCGCTAAAGTCGACCTGGGCGGGACGGGGGAGATCTGGGTCAAGGGGCCCAACGTGGCGGCCGGGTACTGGCGGCGTCCGGAGCTGACCGCCGAGGTGTTCGACGCCGAACTCGACGGGGAAGGCGGCTGGCTCCGCACCGGTGACCTCGGCACGATCCGCAACGGCAGGCTCTCCGTGACCGGCCGCCTGAAGGATCTGATCATCATCGACGGCCGCAACCACAGCCCGCACGACATCGAAGAGACCGTCGCCGCCGCCCACCCCGTTCTCGGGCCGGACCGGGTCGCCGCGTTCTCGGTCGACGGCGACGAAGGCGAGGGCGTCGTCGTGGTCGCCGAGCGCGCGCGGAAGGCCCTCGACTTCGACGAATCCGAGATCGCACGGGCCGCCACCCGCGCCGTCGCCGAGCGCCACGACGTGCGTCTCCGGGCCTTCTTCCTGGTGAAACCCGGTGGCCTGCCGCGGACCTCCAGCGGCAAGGTCGCGCGTTCCGCGGCCAGAACGCGGTACTGGACGCCGGATGGGACAGAATCCCCCCATGGCAGCTGACGCGAGCGAGTACGTCGACGAGATCAAGGCCCTCGTCTGCGAGACCTTCGACGTCGATCCGGACACCATCGACGAGAACACGCCCTTCGCCGAGATGGGCGTCGACTCGCGGCGCCGCGTCCGGCTCCTCGCGACGGTCGAGGTGGAGTTCGGCATCGACATCGACCTCGACGAGCTGGATCGCCTTGTCGACATCCGGGGCGCGGCGACCGTTCTCGCCGAGGCCATCGAAGCGGGCGCGAAACCGCGAAAACGCGGCCTACCAGGCTTCTTGCGCCGAAATCGTTTGAGTTAGCAAAGGTGTGAATGTTCCTGCGGTCTCGATGACCGGTGGGTACATTCTGTGTGCATATGCGACGGCACCTGAGGCCACCGGCGTGCGTCGTAGGTAGGACAACGAGGCGGATACAGCGGGACGAAGGGGGCACCGGTCATGCCGGACGGGGGCTACAAAGCCGATTCAGAGGCGATGCTCACGGCGTCGACGTCGTTGGAGCGCGCAGCTGAGAACACGACGTCCGAGGCAGGGAAGGTGGGGCCGACCCAGGTTCAGCCTGCGGACTTCGGCCGGGTGCACAAGGACTACCAAAAGGGCTACGCCACCGGGATCCTCGCCATTTCCGACGCGATGAAGGGCTACGCGGGCCAGCTCACCCAGCTCGCCGGAGGGGTCAGTACCGCGTCGACCCGCTACACCTCATCCGACCAGGCGAACGCCGCGGCTGCCAACAAGGCGGGGACGCAATGAGCAAGTACACGTGGGAGCAGAAGAAAGCCCTCCTCGACGACCCTTACATCACACAGGGCACGAAGGACAAGCTGATCTTCGGCGGCGACGCGGCCTACGAGAAGGCCATTGCCGAGCGTGATTCGAACGCGGCCGCGGACAAGAAGCAGAAGACCGCCGTGGAAAAGGCGGACAAGGATCTCGACGCCATGTCCAGGCCGGCCGCCGGCGGTTCGACGACCAAGTCCGACCAGGTGCTCGACCTCGGCAATCCGGCGCTGGACTTCTTTTCCGACTGGACCGAGCAGGTCTGGAACAAGATGCCCGACCGGCCGTACGAGATCAATTACAAGACCGACGTCTGGGACCGGTTCCACGAGAACCGTGAGATCAATTTCCAGAAGATGTTCGACGAGGTCGAGGATCTCGGCGACGCCAAAAAGGCCGTCGAGCAGACCAGGACGGACGCGACTTCGGCGCTGACCACGCTCTTCCACGATTGGAAGGGGCAGGGCGCGACGGCCGCGAAGGTCAAATACGAGCAGCGGATCCAGCCCGACGCGAAAGAACTCATCGCGCAGATGGACGGTGCCATCAAACTGGTGCCTTCGACCATCGACAAGATCTACAGCGCGCTCAAGCTGAAGGTCGACGAAACGCTGAAGCTGCGTGTCGACAAGGTCGCCACGGCGCCGCTGTTCACGGCGAAGCAGGTCGTCGAGATCGCGAACGGCAAGGTCGATTCCAAAGAGAAGCTCATGGACGTCGCGTATTGGCTCGACTCCGCGTGTCCTGGCAACAACCTCGCCGAACGGCTGCGCGACGACGACTGCAAGCTGAACGACGAAAACAAGGACTATGCGATCGGGGCCGCGAAGCAGTGGCTGAAGGGTTCGTTCGCCACCGAGTTCGGTGAGCGATTCGAGAACTTCAAAAAGCTCTGCAAGAACGCGACGGAAACGATCAACACGCAGTATCACGAACTTTCGCGGTTCATGGAGGACTACACGAACCCGTTCCCCGCGCCAGGGGCCGAGAAGCCGCCCGCCGACGACGGCAAGGGCAAGGGCAACGACAACGGCGGCAACGGTGGCGGGAACGGCGGAGGCAACGGCGGCGGAAGTGGGAGCGGGAGCGGAGGTGGAAGCGGCAGTGGGGGCGGTGCCAGCACGCCGCCCGCCGCGACGGTCCCCGAGACGCCGAAGCCGGAGGACAAGCCCGCCGAGGGCACGAACCCGGTGACCGGAAAGCCGCTCGAACTGGACCCCGAGACCGGCAAGCCGTACCCGATCGACCCGGCGACGGGTGAGGCGATCAAGGACGGTATCGACGGTCAGGACACCATGACCGTCCAAAAGGGCGACAACAAGATCGAGATGACCGAGCCGGATAAAGACGGCAAAATGGACATCAAGGTCGACGACGGCAAGGGCAACGAGAAGGACTACAAGCTCGACTTCGACGACCCGAAGGGCGAAGAGGGCAAGGACGCCAAGCCCGGCGAAGAGGGCAAGGACGGCGACTTCGGACCGAAGGGCGCGGTCAAGGAAGGCGAGCCCGGCGCCGACGGCGTCTACCGGCCCGGCCCGGACGGCAAGATCCACATCCAGGACGGCAACCTCAAGATCACCGCCGAGCAGCCTGACGGCCCGAACGGTCCGACCGTGGTGACCGTCGACGACGGCAAGGGCGAGCCGACCACCTACACCCTCGACGAAAAGGGTGAGAAGAAGGAACTCAAGCCCGGCGACGTCGTCGAGACCGACGACCTCAAGAACGGTCTCGACGACCGGAATCCCGGCAATCCGCAGCCCGGCAAGGTCGAAGACGTCCAGGCGATGCCCGCCCCGGCCGATGGCATCGCGCCTCCCGGCGGTGGCTTCAGCGCTCCGGGCGGCGTCGAGGTCGGCGTCGGTGTCGGTGCGGAAGGGACCGCCGCGGGGTCCGCGGAGGCGAGTGGCGCCGCTTCGGGTGCTGGTGGCGACGGCACCGTGCCTGCCGCCAGTGGCGGCGGAGGCGGCGGCAGCTTCGAAGGCGCGCTCGGCGGCGCCCTCGACGGCGGAGCGGCGGCTTCGCTGAACGAAGCCGGTTCGCTCGAAGCGGGCATTCAGACCGGAGGCGGCGCACAGCCTGCCGGGGCCGACGCCGGTCTCGGCGTGGCTCCCGGCGGGATGGAGCCGGCGCCCGCGACTGCCGGTGCGGGTGCCGGAAGCTCGCCCGCCGGAATGGGCGGCATGATGGGTGGAATGGGTGCCATGGGCGGCGCGGCCGGTGGTGGCGGGGGTGACACGCAACGCGGGTCGAGCCAGTACCGCGTCGAGGGTGGCATCTTCGAGACCAGTGGCGCGGGCGGCCGGATCAGCGGCTCGCTCGACGACGATGGTGGCGACCGTTCGATCAGTTACGAGCGATGATCGGTAGCCGGGGAACGAGGGAGGACCGATGAGCGCTGTTGACCGGCTGGCGGCCGCCATGTCCAGGCAGGACGCCGCCATCACGGAGCAGTTGGAGCAGCGCGGGCTGCGGGAACGGCATCTCGCCGATGCCAAGGCCCAGGCGGCGGAGACCATGCAGAAGGATGCCGCCATCCATGACAAGTACGCCGCCCACATGCAGGAGCTGGGGAAGCGGAGCAAGGAGGCGGGTGGCTGGCTGACCGGCAAGACGACCGCCGACCGCAGCCACACGATCGGCTTCGACATCGAGGACGACGACAAGCCGGACGCCCGGTTCGCCGAGTTCGGCGCGCGGCCCGACGCTCCGCGTCCGGCGCCGCTGCCTCCGCCGCCTCCTCCGGTCGCGCCAGGGGTGCCCGGGGTGCCTGGGATCCCGGCGACGGTGGACGTCCCGCCCGCCGCGCCGATGCCGGCGCCGGCTCCCGCACCGAGTGCCGCGCCGCCGGAAGCACCTGGGACGCCCGCGCGTCGTCGAGGCCGGCACGCCCGCGACGACAAGGGATTCGACGACGACGACTTCTCGAACAACTCGTGGATGGTCGACTGATCGGCTTCACCGCACTTCAGGGCCCGGCTCGCCAGAGCCGGGCCCATTCTTTCGCTCACCTCGCCCCGCGGCTCCGCGTCGCCTTTAGCGGACTAAACGCGACGCGTAGGCAGGCTAAGTAACCGGGAGCGCGTCCAGGGCCAGATCGCGTTTAGGGGGCTAAACGCGCTCCGGAGCGGGTCAGGCGGCGGGTTCGTCCTGGGCTTCGATCGGGGCGCGTTTGACGTCGGCGTCCAGCAGGGGCTGGTACTTCGTCGTCCCCGTCAGGTGAGTGAGGAAGAACGCGGTGAACAGCGCCCTCGTCAGCTGCTGGGTCCCGCGATGCGGCTTCCCGTGCAGCAGCAGCTGGCTCCAGTGCCTGCCC
Source organism: Amycolatopsis sp. lyj-108 (assembly GCF_046549005.1). Lineage (NCBI taxonomy): Bacteria > Bacillati > Actinomycetota > Actinomycetes > Pseudonocardiales > Pseudonocardiaceae > Amycolatopsis > Amycolatopsis sp. lyj-108. The sequence goes on from NZ_JAJPWQ010000002.1 coordinate 613,820, forward strand.
TCGGTGACACCGAGGTGCGACGACTTCCCGAGCGTCCGCAGCTGCACCGGCCCGCCCCACGCGTCCGCGATGGCTTCGGCGTGCCCGACCGGCGGCGCGACCAGGTCTTCGCCCGCCGCGAGATGCAGGCCGGGCGCGGTCACCGACCGGGCCGACACGGTCGCGGGCGGCAGTGTCTGCGCGGGGGTGATGGTCGCGACGGCGCGGATCTCGGGCCGCTCGTCGTTCTCGGCGGCCTGCGCGGCGGCCAGCACCGCCGAACCGCCGCCCGTCGAGTGCCCCGCCAAGCCGAGTTTCGCCGGGTCGACGCTGATGCCGTCCGGTCCGAGGCGGACCGTCGTGATCAAGTCGAGCGTGGTGAGGAGGTCGCCGGCCAGCAGCCGGTGCGAAGGCAGCGGCCCGCGCTGGGTGGCCGGGGCCGCCGCGACGATGCCCCAGCTCGCGAGGTGCCGGAGCAGGTGCCGGTAGCTCCCGGTCGGCTGCAACCAGCCGTGCCCGAACGCGATCGCGGGCAGACCGAGCCCGGAACGGGGCGTGAACACGACACCGGGGAGCCCGACCAGGGCGAGGTTGCCGCGCAGAACCTCGTGCGGACCTGGGTGGGACAGCTCCGCGAGCAGCTGCTTGGGCTTGCTGGCCATGCTCGTGACCTTACTGCCCGCACCCCCGTCCGGCCCGCGCGCCGCCCCGCGCATCGCGTTTAGCCCGCTAAAGGCGATGCGTGGGCGCCCGGGCGAAGGGGCCGAATTTCCGTCGTTAGGCTGGTGGCCGTGTGTGGAATCGTGGGATACGTCGGACACCGCCCGGCTCTGGACGTCGTCATCGGCGGGCTTCGCCGGATGGAGTACCGCGGCTATGACTCGGCAGGCGTCGCCGTCCTCGACGGCGCGGGAGCGCTGAACGTCGAGCGCAAGGCAGGACGCCTGGCCAATCTGGAGACCCAGCTCGACACGGTCGGCAGGGACACCTTCACCGGCACCGCCGGGATGGGTCACACCCGCTGGGCCACCCACGGCGCCCCGGTCGACCGCAACTCGCACCCGCACCGCGACGCCTCCCAGCAAGTCGCCGTCGTGCACAACGGCATCATCGAGAACTTCGCCGCCCTGCGCGCCGAGCTCGAGGCCGACGGCGTCGAGATGGCGAGCGACACCGACTCCGAGACCGCCGCGCACCTGATCTCCCGCGCCTACACCGAGGGCGACACGAAGGGCGACTTCCCGGCCAGCGTCGCCGCGGTCTGCCGTCGTCTCGAGGGCGCGTTCACCCTGGTCGTGACCATCGCCGACCAGCCGGACACCGTCGTCGCCGCCCGCCGTTCGTCGCCGCTGGTCGTCGGCGTCGGCGAGGGGGAGCACTTCGTCGCTTCCGACGTCGCCGCGTTCATCGAGCACACCCGCGAGGCGGTCGAGCTCGGCCAGGACCAGCTCGTCGTGATCACCCGCGAGGGTTACGAGGTCACCGACTTCCACGGTGACGCCGCCCAGGCCAAGCCGTTCACCGTCGACTGGGACCTGTCGGCCGCGGAAAAGGGCGGCCACGAGTACTTCATGCTCAAGGAGATCGAGGAGCAGCCGGAAGCGCTGGCGAACACGCTGCGCGGTCACTTCGACGGCGGCCGGATCATCCTCGACGAACAGCGCATCTCCGATCAGGATCTGCGTGACGTCGACAAAGTCTTCGTCGTCGCCTGTGGTTCCGCGTACCACTCGGGCCTCGTCGCCAAGTACGCCATCGAGCACTGGTGCCGCCTCCCGGTCGAGGTCGAACTGGCCAGCGAGTTCCGCTACCGCGACCCGGTGCTGGACCGCGCGACGCTGGTCGTCGCCGTCTCCCAGTCGGGCGAGACCGCGGACACCCTCGAAGCCGTCCGTCACGCGCGCGAGCAGAAAGCCCGCGTCCTGGCCGTCTGCAACACCAACGGCGCGCAGATCCCGCGTGAGTCCGACGCCGTCCTCTACACGCACGCCGGTCCGGAGATCGGCGTCGCCTCGACCAAGGCGTTCCTGGCGCAGATCGCGGCCAACTACCTGGTCGGCCTGGCGCTCGCACAGGCCCGCGGCACCAAGTACCCGGACGAGGTCGCCCGCGAGTTCGCCGAACTCGAGGCCATGCCCGCCGCGGTGCAGAAGGTCCTGTCCACTGTGGACCAGGTCCGTGACCTCGGCCGCCGGATCGCCGACTCGAAGGCCGTGCTGTTCCTCGGCCGTCACGTCGGTTTCCCGGTCGCCCTCGAAGGCGCGCTGAAGCTCAAGGAACTGGCGTACATGCACGCCGAGGGTTTCGCCGCGGGCGAGCTCAAGCACGGCCCGATCGCGCTGATCGAAGAAGGCCTGCCCGTCGTCGTGGTGATGCCGTCGCCGAAGGGGCGCGCGGTGCTGCACTCGAAGCTGGTGTCGAACATCAGCGAGATCCAGGCGCGCGGCGCCCGCACGATCGTGATCGCGGAGGAGGGTGACGAGACCGTCCGCCCGTTCGCCGACGAACTGATCGAGATCCCGGCCGTCCCGACCTTGCTGCAGCCGTTGGTTTCCACGGTGCCGCTGCAGGTGCTGGCCGCCGAGATCGCCCGCACGCGAGGGTACGACGTGGACAAGCCGCGTAACCTGGCGAAGTCGGTCACCGTCGAATAGAGACCGGAGGCGTCGTGCAGGGAATCTGGACCACGGAACGGATTCGCGCGGCGGAGGACCGGTTGCTCGCCGTCACGCCCGACGGCGAGCTCATGCGGCGAGCGGCTTTCGGTCTCGCCGTGCACGCCGCCGAAATGCTGGCCGAGCACACGGGTTCGGTGTCCGGGCGGCGGGTGACGTTGCTCGTCGGATCGGGCAACAACGGCGGTGATGCCTTGTGGGCGGGCGCGTTCCTGCGTCGCCGCAATGTGGCCGTCTCGGCGATCCTGCTGAAGCCTGAACGCGCGCATGGCCCGGGTTTGGCGGCCTTGAAGCGATCCGGTGGCAAGATCGTGTCCCTTGAGGACGGTCCACAGTGGATCAACCGGGCGGACCTCGTCATCGATGGGATCGTCGGCATTTCGGCGCGCGGGCCTTTGCGGCCGGACGCCGCCGCGCTGCTGGAGCACGTGAGTTCGCCGGTGCTGGCCGTGGATCTGCCGAGCGGGGTGCATCCGGACACCGGCGCCGTCGACGGTCCGGCGGTCGTGGCCGATCGGACGGTCACCTTCGGCGCGCTCAAGCCGGTGCACGCCCTCGCGCCCGCGTCGTGTGGCGAGGTGTCGCTGGTGGACATCGGACTGCGGCTCAGCGAGCCCGATCTACAGCGTCTCGATACGGCGGACGTCGCCGCGGCGTGGCCGATGCCCGGTCCGAGTGACGACAAGTACAGCCAGGGTGTGGTCGGGGTGGCCGCCGGATCGGCGACGTATCCGGGGGCGGCCGTGCTCGCGGCCGGTGCGGCGGTGCGGGCGACGTCCGGGCTGGTGCGGTACGCCGGTCATGCCGCCGACGTGGTGCGCGGCCATTGGCCCGAGGTCATCGCGACGGGTTCGGTGACCGACGCGGGCCGGGTGCAGGCGTGGGTGGTCGGCCCGGGGATCGGCACCGGGCACGAGGGCCGGGACGTGCTGCGGTTCGTGCTCGGCCGCGGCGTGCCGGTGTGCGCGGACGCCGACGCGACGACGATCATCGCGCGTTCGCCCGACGTGCTCGACGCGCGCGATCCCGACACGCCGCTCGTGCTGACCCCGCACGCGGGCGAGTTCGAGCGGCTGATGGGTTCGCCGCCGGGGGCGGACCGGGTCGCGGCGGCGCGTTCGGCCGCGCGGAAGTACGAAGCGGTCGTGCTCTTGAAGGGGCACTGCACGGTGGTCGCGGCGCCGGACGGGCGCGCGCTGGTGAACACGCCGCGGGGATCGTGGCTCGCGACGGCCGGCTCGGGGGACGTGCTGTCCGGTCTGGTCGGCGCGCTGCTCGCCGCCGGGCTCGACCCGTGGCTCGCGGCCGGGGCCGCCGCGCACGTCCACTCGCTCGCCGGTTCGCTGGCCGCCGACGGCGCCCCCACCTCGGCGTCCGGCATCCTCGCCGCGGTCCCGGACGCCATCCGGTCCGTCCGGTCCCTGGCCTCCTGACCAGGGCGCCGACGCGACTTTAGCCCCCTAAGTGCGCTCTGCGGGCACCCGCCCGCAGAGCGCACTTAGGGGGCTAAAGGCGACACGACGGGGCCAGAGGGCGAGGTGAGAAAAATGCGGGAGTTATCGAGTTACGTGTTAACTCCGGGCGAATAATCTGGTAAGAAGCAGGTGTGAGCGCCGACACCCACCCCGCCGAGACCGCGAAGGTCCGGGTCGTGAACGGTGTCGCCCATGTCTAAGACCAGGCCTTCGGACGCCGCCGTCGAGCAGCGACGCCAGGAGATCCTCGACCACGTCATCGCCAGCGGCGAGGTCCGCATCGACGACCTCACCACCCGGTTCGGCGTCAGTCTCATGACGATGCACCGCGACCTCGACGAACTAGCCGAGCGCCGGCTCCTCCGCAAACTCCGCGGCAAGGTCGAGGCCTACCCCGCGACCACCATGGAGTCGGCAGCCCGGTTCCGCGACACCTTCAACCAGGCCACGAAGGACGCGCTGGGCGAGGCCGCCGCGGCGCACGTCCACTCCGGCCAGACCGTCTTCGTCGACGATTCGACGACGCTTTTCCCGCTGGTCCGCCGCCTCGGCCGGATCGAAGACCTCACCGTCATCACCAACTCGCTCGAAGCCGCCCGCATCCTCGGCCCGGCCAAGAGCGTCGAGGTCGTGCTGGCCGGTGGCCGCTACCACCACGAGTTCGACTCGTGCGCCGGCCCGGACGTCATCGCGTTCCTCGACCGCACGCACGCCGACATCGCGTTCGTTTCGGCCGCCGCGGTGGCGGTCGGCCGTCTGTTCCACCCGGTCCAGGACTACGCCGCGCTCAAGAAGGCCGCGTTGCGCACCGCCGACCGCAGTGTCCTGGTCGTCGACAACTCCAAGTTCGGCCGCACCGCCACCTACGCGTACGGCGACATCGGCGACTACGACCTCCTGATCACCGACGAAGAGGCACCGACCGAGGAGATCGAGGCGGCGTTGACCGCGGGAACCGCCATCGAGCAGGTCGAATGCGCACCGGAGGGCCCGGAATATGAGTTCTGAGCTGGTCGCCGGAATCGACTCGTCGACCCAGTCGACGAAGGTCGTCGTCTGCGACGCGAACACCGGCGAGATCGTCCGCACCGGCCGCGCCTCGCATCCCGACGGCACCGAGGTCGCCCCCGCCGTGTGGTGGGACGCGTTCCGCGAGGCCACAGACGGCCTGCTCGACGGTGTCGGCGCCATCGGCATCGGCGGTCAGCAACACGGCATGGTCACCCTCGACGAGGCGGGTGAGGTCGTCCGGCCCGCGTTGCTGTGGAACGACACCCGGTCCGCGAAGGCGGCCGAGGACCTCGGCGTCGAACTCGGTCCCGAGAATTGGGCGAAGTCCGTCGGCTCGCTGCCGGTCGCCAGTTTCACCGTCACGAAGCTGCGTTGGATGGCGGAGAACGAGCCCGAACTGGCCGATCGCGTCGCCCGCGTCCTGCTCCCGCACGACTGGCTGACCTGGCGGCTGATGGGCGACGGCGCCGAGCCGGTCACCGACCGCGGTGACGCCTCCGGCACCGGTTATTTCTCGCCCGCCACCGGCGAATACCGCAAGGATCTCCTCGCACACGCCTTCGGTGGCCGCACGCCCGAACTGCCCAAGGTCATCGGCCCCGCGGAAGCCGCGGGCCACACCCCGGACGGGATCCTGGTCTCGGCAGGCACCGGCGACAACATGGCCGCCGCGCTCGGTCTCGAACTCGCCCCCGGCGACGTCGTGGTCTCGCTGGGCACCAGCGGCACCGTCTTCGGCGTCTCCGAAGCCGTGAGCGCCGACCCCTCCGGCATCGTCGCGGGATTCGCCGACGCCACCGGCCACTTCCTTCCGCTGGCCTGCACCCTCAACGCGGCCCGCGTGCTGACCGCCACGTCCGCGATGCTCGGCGTCGAACTCGCGGAGTTCGACCAGCTCGCGCTCGCGGCCGCGCCCGGTTCCGGCGGCCTCACCTTCCTGCCGTACCTCGACGGCGAGCGGACGCCGAACCTCCCGGACGCCAACGGCACGCTCTTCGGCCTGACCCGCGCCAACATGACGCCCGAGAACCTCGCCCGCGCCGCCGTCGAAGGCATGCTGTGCGGCCTCGCCGCCGGTCTCGACGCCCTGCGTGAGCAGGGGCTCGAAGTCCGCCGCGTCCTCCTGATCGGTGGCGGCGCGCAGTCGGCCGCCGCTCGCGCGGTCGCGCCGCTCGTGTTCGGCGTGCCCGTCGTCATCCCCGAAGTCGCCGAGTACGTCGCGGTCGGTGCCGCGCGGCAGGCGGCCTGGGCCCTCGCTTCCAGCACGGAACCTCCCCGCTGGCAGGAACAGCACGGCTACACCCCACTCGAGCCGACCGAAGCGGACAGCGCCGAGGGGCGCCGGATCCGGCAACGGCATCTCGAAGCCCGCGAACTCGGGCACGGCATTTCCGCGAAACCGAAAGAGGACTGAACCGATGGCCACGATCACCTACGACAAGGCGACCCGGCGCTACGCGGGCTCCGAGCGGCCCGCCGTGGACGCACTCGACCTCGAGATCGCCGACGGCGAGTTCCTCGTGCTGGTCGGGCCCTCCGGCTGTGGCAAATCCACGAGCCTGCGGATGCTCGCCGGCCTCGAGGACATCGACGAAGGCGCAGTGTGGATCGGCGACCGCGACGTCACGCAGCTGCCGCCGCGCGCCCGCGACATCGCGATGGTGTTCCAGAACTACGCGCTGTACCCGCATATGACCGTGGGCCAGAACATGGGCTTCGCGCTGAAGATCGCGGGTCGCCCGGCTTCGGAGATCAAGCAGAAGGTGCTCGACGCGGCCAAGCTGCTCGACATCGAGGACTACCTCGACCGTAAGCCGAAGGCGCTCTCCGGCGGTCAGCGCCAGCGTGTCGCGATGGGCCGCGCCATCGTGCGTGAGCCGCAGGTCTTCCTGATGGACGAGCCGCTGTCGAACCTCGACGCGAAGCTGCGTGTCTCCACCCGTACGCAGATCGCCGCGCTGCAGCGCCGCCTCGGGGTCACCACCGTGTACGTCACGCACGACCAGGTCGAAGCCATGACGATGGGCGACCGGGTCGCGGTCCTCTCGGACGGTCTCCTGCAGCAGTGTGACACCCCGCGCGCCCTGTACGACCGGCCCGCAAACGCTTTCGTCGCCGGCTTCATCGGCTCGCCCGCGATGAACCTCGTCACCGCGAAGCTCACCGAAGACGGTGCCGAGCTGGGTGGCGCGCGGGTGCCGCTGACCCGCGAGATCCTCGCCAAGGCCGACGGCGACACGGTCACCCTCGGCTTCCGCCCGGAATCGCTCGAGGTGACCACCAGCGAAGACGGCACGCTGCCGATCAAGGTCGACCTCGTCGAGGAGCTCGGCTCGGACGCGTACGTCTACGGCAAGCTCGCCGAGACCGACGCCGAGGGCTCGAAGTCGAACGTCGTCACCCGCGTCGACCCGCGCAAGCCGCCGGTCATGGGCGACACCCTGCACCTGCGGATCCGTCCGGACGAGCTGCACGTGTTCTCCGCCACCGACGGGGCGCGCCTGTCCTGAGCCGGTTCGTGGGAAACTGGTGGTCGTTATGACCGCCAGTTTCCCGCGTGCCGAGGTCGTCATCGACCTGTCCGCCATCCGGCACAACGTCGCCCTGCTCGCTTCCCGTGCCCCCGGCGCCCAGACGATGGCCATCGTCAAGGCCGACGGCTACGGGCACGGAGCCATCGAGGTCGCCCGTGCCGCCATCGAGGGCGGGGCCACCTGGCTGGGCACCTGCTCCCTCGGCGAGGCGCTCGCGCTGCGCCGGGCGGGGATCGGAGCCCGGCTCTTCAGCTGGCTCGACACTCCCGAAGCCGACTTCGCACCCGCGGTCGCCGAAGACATCGACGTCGCCGTGAGCTCCCTCGACGAGCTCGCCCGCGTGGCCGACGGCGCCCGCCGGGCGAGCGACTTTAGCGGGCTAACCGCGATCTGCCGGGTGCACCTCAAGATCGACACCGGGCTGTCCCGAAATGGCTGCCCACCTGCGGAATGGCCGGCGCTGGTCCAGGCCGCCGCGGCCGCGAAGCCGCTCATCGAGGTCGTCGCCATCTGGTCGCACCTCGCCTGCGCCGACGAGCCCGGCCACCCCTCCATCGACGCGCAGGCGAAGCGGTTCGACGAGGCCTACGACATCGCCCGCGCGGCCGGCCTCGACCCGATGCGGCACATCGCGAACTCCGCCGCCGTGCTGACCAGGGCCGACCTCCATTTCGACCTCGTGCGGCCCGGGATCGCGATCTACGGGCTGAACCCGGTGCCCACCGCCGACGATCTGCGTCCGGCGATGACCTTCAAATCGTCCGTCGTGCTCACGAAGCGGATCCCGGCCGGCGAATCGGTCTCGTACGGCCACAGCTGGACGGCCGAACGCGACACCGCCCTCGCGCTGGTTCCGGTCGGATACGCCGACGGCGTGCCGCGGTCGCTGTCCGGACGGATGGACGTCCTGCTCGCCGGGAAGCGACGGCCGGTCGTCGGCCGCGTCTGCATGGACCAGCTGATCGTCGACTGCGGAGACGACGAACCGGCCGTCGGCAGCGAAGTGATCCTCTTCGGCCAGGGCGCCTCCGGCGAACCCACGGCCAGGGAATGGGCCGACAAGCTGGGAACGATCGACTACGAGATCGTCACTTCGATGTACCGGCCACGGATCCAACGGACGTATCTGGAGGCAGGCTCGTGACACCTTCACGAAGACTGCTGGCCATCGTCGGCGGCGTCGGTGCGGTGGCCACCGGCACCGCCGCCGCGATCGCCGTCGCCGCACAGCAGCGGCGGCAGAGTGAGGATCCGTTCGTGGACGAGCCGTTGGGGGATCTTGAACCGGACCGGACCTCGACAGTGGCGGCGGAGGACGGCACGCCGCTCGCGGTCGAGGAGATCGATCCGGCCGATGGGGGAGAACCGGAGCTGACCGTCGTCGGCGTGCACGGTTTCGCGTTGTCGAAGCGCTGCTGGCACTTCCAGCGGCGAGACCTCGCGTCGCTGAAGCTGCCGCGGGTGCGTCAGGTCTACTTCGACCATCGCGGGCACGGGCAATCCGGCGCCGCGACCGCCGAAACCAGCACCATCGAACAGTTGGCGCGCGACCTCGACATGGTCCTGCGCTCGGTGGTGCCGGAGGGCCCCATCGTGCTCATGGGGCACTCGATGGGCGGCATGGTGATCATGGAGCTCGCCGCGGAGCATCCCGAGTTGTTCGACGACCGCGTCTCCGGTGTCGCGTTCATCGCGACCGCGGCGGGCGAAGTCGGCGCTCGGGGCCTGCCGAGATCACTGCTCTCGAAGTACAACCCGCTCACGCGCGGTGTCGGCGGACTGGCCGGCTGGCAGCCGGGACTCGTCGAGTTCGTGCGCGCGGCAGGCGGGCAGCTGACCCGGCAGGCCGTGCGGAGACTGGCTTTCGGCAGCCGTGACGTGTCTCCGCGACTTGTCGACTTCATGCTGGAAATGCTCGAAGTGACGCCGGTGCGCGGGCTCGTGAACTTCGTCGACACGCTCGGCAGCCACAACCGGTACGCCGCGCTCGCCGGGTTGAAGCACGCGCACGTGCTGGTCGTCGGCGGGGATTCCGACCGGTTCACGCCCATCGCGCACGCCGAGCGGATCGCGGCGGAGCTGCCGGACGCGGAGCTGGTGCGCGTCCGCGGCGCGGGGCACATGGTGCAGCTGGAACAACCCGAACTGGTGAACAGCCACCTGATCGACTTGATGCAACGGTGCACGGGCACCGATGGTGAGACTTCCGAACGGCGGACCTGGTGGTGGCAACGCTGATGAATTTCGCTTTCCCGACTCCCGAGTCGACGATGGATTTCGGGCGTGAGCTCGGACGTTCGCTGCGCGCGGGCGATCTGGTGCTGCTCGCCGGGCCGCTCGGGGCGGGCAAGACGACGCTGACCCGCGGGATCGCGGACGGCCTCGGCGTCGGCGGTCGGGTCAGCTCGCCGACGTTCGTGCTCGCCAGGGTGCATCCGGCTGGGGCTTCCGGGGTCGCGCTGGTGCACGTCGACGCGTACCGGCTCGGCGGGGATCTCTCGCAGCTGGACGACCTGGACCTCGATACCGAACTGGAGCGGTCCGCCCTCGTCGTCGAATGGGGCGAGGGGGCCGCCGAGCGCCTCTCGGACGACTACCTCGTCGTGAGGCTGGAGCGTCGTGAAGACGACGTCCGCATGGTCACCCTGGAGCCGCACGGCACCTGGACGTCCCGCACGCCCGACTTGCGTTTAGCGGGCTAACCGCGATCTGAGCCCCGGGACCGCCGGAGCGACTTTCGCGGGCTAACCGCGATCTGCGGGCCGACCTGCGTTTAGCCCCCTAATCGCGATTTGGGCCGACGACGGAGCGAGCGATTCCCAGGTCGACCAGGTCTTGGGGGCGTAACCGCAGGCGATCCGCGAGAGCGGGGACTTCGTCGGCGGGCAGCTTGAGGATCGCCGCGGCCGCTTCCGGCGAGGTGACCGAGAAGTACGCGTCGGGCGTCACCCAGGTCGACCCCGGCGCCGCGAACGCGAGCGCGCCACCGGAGCCGCCTTCCCCGATCACCAGCGTCGTGATCGGCACGGCCGCGCTCGCGACCGCCTCGAACAACTCCGCGATCGCCGCGCCTGCCCCGGCCTGCTCGGCAGCCTCGTCGTTCGCCGCGCCCGGGGTGTCGACGAGGGTGAGGACCGGGATCCCGAGTCGCGACGCGAGCCGCACCAGACGCGCCGCCGTCCGGAAGCCCGGGGGCAGCGTCGGCGTCCCGCACTGTGCCGCGTACGCGATCGCGCGGCCGTCTCGCCAGCCGAAGCCGCACAGGACGCCGGAGTCGACTCCGCCGCACCTGTCGCCCGAGACGTCCTCACGCCAGTCGAAGTACGCGTCGAGGTACTCCGCGGCCCTCGGTCGGTCAGCGGAGCGCGCCGCCTGGACCGCGGCCCAGCCGCTGTCGGGCAAGTCCGTCACTCCGAGTGCGTCGGGAGGCTCGGCGGCTTCCGGCGTCGGCGATGTCAGCAAGCGCAGCCACCGTTCAAGGACCGCGGGAAGGTCTGCGGGGGCCACGATCCGGTCAACCTGGCCCCACGCGAGCTTCGCTTCGGCTGTGTACGCCTCAGCGGGCGCGCCGGCAGGCCGCACTCGAGAGCCCGCGAAACCGACCTGGGCCTCGGGCAGCGCGAGAACGACGTCGGCGCTCGCGCCGAGTGTCGCCCAGCCGCCGCCGGTGGTCGGATCACGCAGCACCGAAATCTGTGGCACCGACCGGGCGCCTGCCGCCGCCCGCGCGATGCGCTGCAACTGCGTGAGCGCACGCATGCCTTGCTGCATGCGGCTTCCGCCGGTCGCGATCAACGACACCACCGGCAACCGCGACGCCACGGCCCGCGCGAACGCCGCCTCGACGCGATCACCGGTCCGCTGACCGATCGACCCACCCAGGAAGTCGAACTCGAAGGCGATCACGACCGCCTCGACGTCGCCGATCTGGGCGGTCCCGCAGAGCACGGACTCGTCCTCGCCGGTCCGCTCCTCGGCGGCCTCGCGTGCCGAGCGGTACCCCGGCCAGCCGATCGGCCCGTCGTCCGGCTCATCGGAACGAGGAACGTCCAGATCCTCGAAACCGGTCGCGATCTCCTTGACGACGGACCGCGCCGACGGCCTGCTCATCCGAGCGCCCGCTTCATGACCTTGCCCATGTCGTTGCGCGGCAACGCTTCCAGATACCGGACGACCCGAGGCCGTTTATGCGGCGACAACAGGCGCGAGACATGGTCGGCGAGTTCCGACTCGGTCGGGCGCTCACCGTCCGGCACCACCCAGGCCACGATGCGCTCGCCGAGGTCGTCGTCGGGCTCGCCGGTCACCGCGACCTCCGCGACACCGGGATGCTCCATGAGCGCGTTCTCGATCTCGCCCGCGCCGATCTTGTAGCCGCCGCTCTTGATCAGATCCGTCGCCTTCCGGCCGACGATCTTCACGTATCCGGCCGAGTCGCGGGTCGCCACGTCGCCGGTCCGGAACCAGCCGTCGTCGAAGGCGGCTTCGGTCGCGTCGGGGCGGTTGAGGTATTCGGTGAACAGGTTCGGCCCGCGGACCTGGATCTCGCCGACGGTCTCGATCTCCTCGACGGGCTTTCCCGCTTCGTCGACGAGCCGCAGCTCGACGCCGCGCAGCGGGACGCCGACGGTGCCGGGAACGTGCTCGCCGTCGGCACGGATGCTGGTGTTCATGAGAGTCTCGGTCATCCCGTAGCGCTCGATCACATGCTGTCCGGTCGCCGCGGTGATCCGCTGGTGGTCATGGACGGGCAACGCGGCCGATCCGGAGACGAGCAGCCGGGCGCTGCTCAGCGCCTCGGCGAGCGATGGGTCTTCGCCGACTTCGCCCGCGATGCGGTGGTACATGGTCGGGACGCCGAACATCATCGTCGCCCCGGCGGCGAGTTCGCGTGCGACGCCTTCGGTGGAGAACCGGCCGAGATGCCGGACCGAGCCGCCGCGCCGGAGCGGTCCGAGGATGCCGAGGATCAGGCCGTGCACGTGGAACAACGGGAGGCCATGGACCAGGACGTCGTCGGCGGTCCATTCCCAGGCGTCCTCGAGCGCGTCGAGGGTGGTCGAGATCGCGCGGCGGGGGAGGACGACGCCCTTGGGCGGGCCGGTGGTTCCCGAGGTGTAGACGATGAGCGCCGGGGCTTCTTCGGCCGGTTCCGCGGGGAGATCGACAGGCGCGCCTTCGAGGGGGATGTCGCGGCGCGGCAGACCGTCGAGGCCGGCGGGCAGGTCGGCGCCCGGTTCGGCGAGTACGAGGACGGGCTCGCTGTCGGCGAGGATGTGCGCGAGTTCGCGCTCGCCGATCTTCGGGTTGAGTGGGATGGCGGGGACGCCGGCGAGCAGTGCGGCGATCACGGCGATGCTGGTGTGCAGCGTCGGTGTCGCCCAGACGGCGACGCGGCCACTCGGCAGGTCGAGCGCGAGCGTGCCGGCGACGGCCGCGAGATCGGTGTACGTCAGGGAGGTGTCGCCGAAGCGGAGCGCCTCCTTGCCGGAGCCGCTCGCCAGCGTGGGGAACAACCGATCGGGCACCGTGTGACCTCCTGCTCGACTTCGCCGGCCGGGGCACGCGGCCCTCGCAGGACCGTACCGCGCTGCCCACCCGCACCCCTGCGACCTGCTTCACACCCTGCCGCCGGATCGCGTTTAGCGGGCTAAACGCGCTCCGGCGGGCGGCCCCCGGGATCGGAGGGCGGGGAGCGTGCGGGTCGCGTTTAGCGGGCTAAACGCGCTCCGGCAGGCAGAAGGCCGGAGCGACTTTAGCCCCCTAATCGCGATCCGGCGGCAGGGGAGCGGCCCCGCCGCCGGAGCGCCTTTAGCCCGCTAAACGCGCTCCGGGGCGCTGGTCGTAGGCTGGGTAACCGTGCTGGTACTGGCCATCGACACCTCGACCCCGGCGGTCACCGCGGGCCTGGTCGCCCTGGACGGCGACGCCCTCGAGTCGCGCGGCGACCGCGTCACGGTCGACCCGCGCGCGCACGGCGAGCTGATCACCCCCCACGTCCTCGAAGCCGTCAAGGCCGCGGGCGTCACGCTTCGCGACCTCGACGCCATCGTCTGCGGCGTCGGCCCCGGCCCCTTCACCGGCCTTCGCGCCGGAATGGCCACCGCCGCGTCGCTCGCCCACGCCCTCGGCATCCCCGCCCACCCGGTTTGCAGTCTCGACGCGATCGCCGCCGACGTCGCCCCCGGAGAAGCGCCCTTCCTCGTTCTCACCGACGCGAGGCGCCGCGAGGTCTACTGGGCCGCGTACGCGGCCGACGGCTCCCGTACCGACGGGCCACACGTTCAGCGCCCGGCCGAACTCGAGACCACCATCAAGGTCGCGGCGGGGGACGGCGCCCTTCTTTACGCGGACGCCCTCGGCGTCCAGCCGATCGAGCCGCGCTTCCCGTCACCCATCGGACTGGTCAAGGCGGCCGACTTCGACCACGAGCCCGCCCCGCTCACCCCGCTCTACCTCCGCCGCCCGGACGCCGTCGAACCGGCCGCGCGCAAGAAGGTGACCACGCCGTGAGGCTGGAACCCTTACGCCGCAAGGATATCTCCCGCTGTGTCGAGATAGAGAAGATCCTCTTCCCTGGCGATTCGCCGTGGACCGCCTACGCCTTCCACGCCGAGCTGGACGCCGGCGGCCACTATCTCGTCGCCCGTCCGGATGAAAGCGACGAGGTCATCGGTTACGCCGGGCTCGCCGTCGTCGGCCGCCGCGGCGACTACGAGACGAGTATCCACACGATCGGCGTAGACCCCGATCACCAGCGCAAAGGTATCGGCACCACGCTGCTGAAGGCGCTCCTCGACCGCGCGGACGAGCTCGCCGCGCCGGTGTTCCTCGAGGTCCGCACCGACAACGAAGCGGCGATCACGCTCTACGAGCGGCACGGTTTCGAACGTATCGGCCTCCGGAAGCGTTACTACCAGCCTTCCGGCGCCGACGCCTACACGATGGCCCGCCCGCGGGCCCAGGTCCGAGACGAGGTGGCGGGCTGATGCCGCGCATCATCATGGGCATCGAGAGTTCATGCGACGAGACCGGCGTCGGCCTCGTCCGCCTGCACGACGACGACACGGTCGAACTCCTCGCCGACGAGGTCGCCTCCAGTGTCGACCAGCACGCCCGTTTCGGCGGCGTCGTGCCCGAGGTCGCCAGCCGCGCGCACCTGGAGGCGATGGTCCCGACGGTCGAGCGCGCGTTCGACAAGGCCGGGCTGGAACTGTCCGATGTGGACGCCATCGCGGTCACCGCCGGACCCGGTCTCGCCGGCGCGCTCCTGGTCGGCGTCGCCGCGGCCAAGGCGTACGCCGCCGCGCTCGACATCCCGCTCTACGGCGTCAACCATCTGGCCGGGCACATCGCCGTCGACACGCTCCAGCACGGGCCGCTGCCCGACCGCTGTCTCGCCCTGCTCGTTTCCGGCGGGCATACGCAATTGCTTCTGGTGGACGACATCGCGTCCGAGATCACCGAACTCGGGTCCACTGTGGACGACGCGGCGGGTGAGGCCTATGACAAGGTCGCCCGTGTCCTCGGCCTGCCGTACCCCGGCGGCCCGCCCATCGACAAGGCCGCCAAGAACGGCGACGGCGCGGCCATCGCGTTCCCCCGCGGGATGACCGGTCCGCGTGACGCCAAATTCGATTTCTCCTTCTCCGGCTTGAAAACCGCGGTCGCGCGCTGGGTCGAAGGCGCCGAGCGCCGCGGCGAGGAGATCCCTGTCGACGACGTCGCCGCGTCGTTCCAGGAAGCCGTCGCCGACGTTCTGACCATGAAGGCGATCCGCGCGGCCAAGGAACACGGAGTGGACACGCTGGTGATTTCCGGTGGTGTGGCGGCGAATTCACGGCTGTCCGAACTCGCCGCCGAGCGCTGCGCCGAGGCCGGGATCACCCTGCGCGTCCCGCGGCCGCGGCTGTGCACGGACAACGGCGCGATGATCGCCGCGCTCGGAGCGCACGTGGTCGCCGCCGGACGGCCGCAGGCTTCGCTCGATTTCTCCGCCAATCCGGCACTGCCGGTCCAGATCGTCTCGATCTAGCGCGATTCGGCGGTGGTGCGCGGCGCCGGGGCGAGGTTGAGCAGCTCCTCCAGCGCTGCCACCGACAACGCGGCGGCATTGCCGTCCCCGTAAGGGTTTCCGGCGTGCGTCGGGTGAAGATCGCCGCGCAGGATCTTCGCCGCGGTGTCGGCGATGAGGCCGGTGTCCGTTCCGACCAGCCAGGCGCAGCCCGCCTCGATGGCTTCGCGCCTTTCGGTGACGTCTCGGAGCACGAGGACGGGCGTGCCGAAGGTCGGTGCTTCCTCTTGGATACCACCGGAATCGGTCAGGACGAGCGCGGCGAGCCGCAGCGCGCGCACGAGATCGGGGTACTCGAGCGGCTCGGTGATCGTCACCCGCGGTGTCCCGCCGAGCGCGGTCACGACCTGCTCCCGCACGTCCGGATTGGGGTGCACCGGGAACAACACCTGGACGTCGCTGTGCTCCGCGACGATCAGTTCGATGGCCGCGAGCGTGCGGCTCAGCGGCTCGCCCCAGGACTCGCGCCGGTGTGACGTCACGAGGACGAGGCGTTCGCCCGCCTCGGCGATCTCCATCTCCAGCAACGCGAGTGCGGTGTCCCTAGCCGGGAGATCACGTCCGGCGATCGCGATCACGGCGTCGACGACGGTGTTGCCGGTGACGGCGATCCGTTGGCGCGGAACACCTTCCGTGCGCAGCGCGGCCGCGGCGCCCGGCGTCGGCGCGAGGTGCAGGGCGGCGATGCGCGAGATCATCTGCCGCGTCCCCTCTTCGGGGAACGGCGCGGCGAGGTCGTGCGTGCGCAGCCCCGCTTCCAGGTGTACGACCGGGATGCCCAGCCAGAACGCGGCGAGCGCGCCCGCCAGTCCCGTCGTCGTGTCACCCTGGACGACGACCGCCGCGGGCGCGACCCGCCGCAGCAGCTCGTCGAGCGCGGGAAGCACCCCGGAAACGAGTTCCGCCTGGGTTCCGGTGGTGCGCGGCGGGATGTCGAGCCAGGCGTCGACAGGCAGGCCGAACGGGATCAGCGCCTGCTCGACCATGCCCTGATGCTGTCCACTGTGGACGACGAAGGGCCGTAGCCGTGGGTGCTCCGCCAGAGCCAGTGCCAGCGGCGCGAGCTTGACCGCCTCCGGGCGCGTCCCGGCCAGCAACATCACATCCACGCGTTCGCGCTCCTCATCCACGATTTCGATTGTCCCGCAAAACGCGGGTGGTGGCCGCCGGCGCACGAGGGGCACACGCCGGCGGCCGGTCCGTCCGGGAAGCGTCAGCTCCCCATTTCACCGAGCCGTTTCGTGCGGCGGTAGCCGGCGATGACCGCGATGGTTCCGAGAACCAGCAGGATCACCCCGACGGCCAGCCACCAGCCGACATCGGCCCCGGTGGCGGCGAGGGCACCCACCCCGCCACCGGCGACGCCGACTCCGGCGCCAGGCAACTTGTACATTTCGACCTCACTTCACCCTGGTCAGGCGGTGGTCGCCGGACGCCGGTTGCGAACGACGCGGATACCGACCGGGACGGCGACGGCACCGAGCAGGCCGAGACCGATCCACAGCCCCGCGCCCGAAGCGAGCGGCACGGGCAGACCTGCCGGACCGCAGGTGGCCGACGAGACGATCACGTCGCCGGAACCGAGCGGGGTGAGGGCATCGCCGAGCAGCTTCACGTGGACGGCGTTGACCGTGAGGCTGCCGTCGCTGTTCTTGATCTGCTCGTTCAGGATGATCGTCGCGACGTTGACGGTACCGAGACCGACCTTGATCTGCGTGTTCGGAGCGGGCGTGGAGTCGACCGCCCCCGCGCTGCCGAGTTTCGCGTCGACCAGGTTCGTCGCACCCTGCACACCCTTCTGGGTCGCGGTGCAGGTCGCTTCGACGACCTTGATGCCGACGTCGCCGAGAGCGCCCTTGAGCAGCGGCAGGCCGACATCGGCGGTGCTGGCCTTGGCCGTCACCGCACCGGAGTTGTCGTCGCGTTTGGCTTCGGTGTTGATGGCCCCCGCGGTGAGCACACCGGTGAGGTTGGCCTTCGCGAGGCTGTTGGCGGTCGGCCCGGAGGTCTTCGCCTCGGCGAGCGGCCCGGCCTTCACCGCGTCGAGGCCGAGGAGCTTCACATCGACCTTGACGCCATACGCGGAGCCGTCACCGGGGGCCGCCGAGGCGGGCGCCGCACCGGCGAGAGCCACGCTCGCCACCACAGCGGCGAGCAATCCGCCTCGTCGCAAGAGGTGCGTGTTCTTCAACTGGTCCTCCGAATTGATTCGTGGGGGTTTCTCTCAACTGCGGTCGGCACTCGGGCACAACCGTCGCGGACGAATCCTCAACTGGCCTGACTCGGCTCGCGGATCGTCTATCGCCGAGTGTTTCCCAAATTGAACGAAAAACTGCGAGGATCACCGGATCGGGTGGTCTTGAGAACGATTTTCCGCAGGTCGCCGAAGGTGTCACTCTTTCGGCCTAGTCAGTTTCTCCACGATCGTGCCGAAAGGCCTCATGATCACGTTCGAAACGTGAACCCCCGTCGGAAGGGCCGGTTCTCGCTGACTTACTCTCGTCGGCGAGGTCCCTGTCCGCTTCGCCGAATCCCGTCGTCTGCTGCGCCTTTCCTGAGAGGGTCACCGTGGCCGTTGCGAGCGCTCCTTTGCCGAGTCCCAGCCGGTTTCCGCTGCGTATGGCGGTGCTGGCGGTGATCGCCGTCGCGGTCGGCCTGGTGCTGGCCGAACGCCTGTACCGGGTGTTCGAAGTGCAGCTTTCCGGACTGATACTGAGGGTTATCACCACATCGGGTGTCTTCGTCGCCGGTGAACGCGAGACTGTCTACTTTGGGTTGTCCGGCGATACTCCACTCGGGTTAAGAATGACGCCGGAATGCTCTTCGGCATTCATGTTGCTACCCCTGTTGCTGGTGACCGCCGTCATGTTGTATTTCCGTCCCAAAAATGCGAAGAGACTGTTCTCTTCGTTGGCGATTTCCGCGATCGTCGTCATTCTTGTCAATCAGATGAGGGTTTTGGCCATCGTGGGGCTCGTGCACATGATGGGAATCGACGAAGGCTATTACTGGGGTCACACTCTGCTCGGCTCGATGGTCAGCGTCATCGGCGGCGCGGTCGCCCTCGTGCTGTTCGTCTGGCTGAGCACCCGCAAGCCGCGGGCCGAACGCGGGGCCGCCTGATGGGCGGCGGCTCGATCAAGATCCTGCTCGCGATCACGCAGGCTTTCGCGCTCACCATGAGCGTCGCGTTCATCGTGTACGTGGTCGTGATCGTCGTGCCATACCTGCGGCGCAAACCCGCGCCCGTCGGCGACGCCGCCGACTTCACCTGGCACTTCTTCGTCCCGTGCCGGGACGAACAGACCGTCATCCGCGAAACGGTGCGGTACCTGCGTTCGACGTTCCGGCACGCGCACGTCTGGGTCGTCGACGACGACTCCGAGGACCGCACGGCCCGCGTGGTCAAGTCGATCTGGCGGCGCAACGGCGGCTACGACCCTTACCTGCACCTCGTTCCCCGGCGCCGTCCGGAGGCGAGGACGGGCAAGGGGGACGCGCTCAACGCCGCCTACCAGGCGCTCAACGACTGGATGGGCCCGGACGCGAGCCGTGACGACGTCGTCGTCGTGGTCGTCGACGCCGACGGCCGTCCGGCGGAGAACTGCCTCGAGGTGTGCGCCGCGGACCATCTCTTCGGCGACGAGACGATCGGCGCGGTGCAACTCGACGTCTGGATGGGCAACGCCGACACCCGCCCGCCGGGGAAGAACTGGTTCTCGCGCGCCTTCGGGCTGAAGCTCGCCCAGATGCAGGATCTCGAGTTCCGCACGGCCATCGCGGCGATCCAGACCTCGCGCGGGTTCACCGGCACGATCTCCATGGGCGGCAACGGCCAGTTCACGCGACTGTCCGCATTGGACTCGATCGCGGGTGAGGACGGGCAGCCGTGGCGCGGTTCGCTGCTGGAGGACTTCGAACTCGGCGTGCACCTGCTGACCGCGGGCTGGCGGACCGGGTACACGCCGGACTCCCATGTGAAGCAGGAAGGCCTGTACAGCCTGCGGCGATTCCTGGTGCAGCGCACGCGCTGGGGCCAGGGCACGATGCAGTGCTCGCGGTATCTCCGGCGGATCTGGGATTCGCCGCATGTGAGCACGCTGGGCGCGGCGGAGATGATGTACTACCTCGCGCAGCCGTGGATGCAGCTGCTCGGCTCGCTGCTGTACCCGATCCCGTTCATCCTGCTGCTGTTCACCACGGCGGGGGATCCGGCGCAGATGTGGACGTGGTTCGCCGACGACGGCGCATGGATCCTGTTCGCCATCTACGGCTCGTTCGGGCTGTTGCCGTTCATCGTGTGGGGCCCGATCTACGAGTTCAAATGCCTGAAGAGCCGCAATCTCCTGCGCGGGCTCGGGATGGGCTTCGCCTACGCGCTGTACATCTACACGTTCTACATCACGTCGTGGCGGGCGCTGTTCCGGCTGGTGCGCGGCCGCAACGGCTGGTCGAAGACGCGGCGGAACACCGAGCACGCCCCCGGGGTGAAGGTCGCTCTGGACTCCTGACCCGCTCCACGCGGATCGCGTTTAGCGGGCTGAACGCGATCCGCGCGGAGGTCAGGCGGCGGGGAGGATCCGGACGTCGTCCGCCTTCACGAAGGCGATCCGGTGTCCGAACTGGATCTGGATGTACCTGGTCTTGCCCTTGACGACCACGTGGTTCGCCGGGTCGAACGTCGTCGCCGAGTAGTACTCGGAGCCGAGCATGTTCCCGAGCGAGTACCGCTGCCCGGCCGAGAACGTGTACGGCAGCGGGACGACCTGCTGCACCGGCACGTTCGCCGGGTACGCCTCAGCCTCCGGATACGCGCGCCCGAAGACCGGCACGGTCGCCAGTCCGGGCTTCGGCGTGACGACCAGGCCGAACGCCGGGCTCGTCGTGCGCTGGTCGCGGAACCAGCCCTTCTGGCCGAGGTACCAGATCGCAGTCCAGCCGTCACGCCGCTCCGCGACCACGTACCGCTGGCCGGTCTCCGCCCGGCTGCCGATGTCGGAGACGGCCATCGTGCTCGCCGAACCGTCCGGGCGCAGGCCGATGTCCTTGAGCAGCGGCGCCGTGTCGTTCGGCTCGCTACGCAGCACGACCGAACCGGAACCCCTTGCCGGGCAAGGCTTCCCGGCGGTCTCGCAGCCGGTGAAGGCAGGCTTGTTCGTGGCGAAGTCCGGCGTGATGGTCACCAGCGGCGAACCGGGACGGCCGAAGCCGGACAGCGGCGCGCCCATCAGGTCGAAGTAGTGCGCCCAGTCCCAGTACGGGCCCGGATCCCAGTGCATGCCCCTGATGGTCGAGGGGATCGTGCCCGGGACGTTGTCGTGGCCGAGGATGTGCGCGCGGTCGAGCGGGATGTCGTACTTCCGCGCGAGGTAGCCGACGAGCTTCGCGGAGGTGCGGTACATCGCCTCCGTGTACCAAGTGCCCTTCGCGGCGAAGCCCTCGTGCTCGATGCCGACGGACTTCGCGTTCACGTACCAGTTGCCCGCGTGCCAGCCGACGTCCTTGGTCGGCACGTGCTGCGCGATCTGGCCGTCGGACGACCGGATCGTGTAGTGCCAGCTCACGTACGTCGGGTCGGTGACAAGGTCCATCGCCGTGTCCCAATAGCCCTCGGTGTCGTGGATGATGATGTATTCGACCTTCTGGCTCTTCGGCCGGTCCGCCTTGTCGTGGTTGCCGTAGTCGTTGTCCGGCAACTCCTGGTACGGCGCCGGCACCGAAAGGCACGAGACCGTCTTAGGGCACTCCGTCTTCGGGTTCTCGGCCTGGGCACGCGCGGGGCTCGTCGGTGTCGCGGCGAGGGTGACGTTCTGACCGTCGTCGGTCGTCCGGCTGACGCCCTTGGAGATGGTGTCGAAGACTTCGTCGGCGAAGGACTGCGCTCCCGCCGCGTCCTTCGCGCCGCTGTAGCGCGCGACGGCAGCTTTCCAGTCACCCGTTTCGCGCTGGTACTTCGCCAGCAGAGCGGCGCCACCGCGGATGTTCTGGGTGGTGTTCGTGCGCAGCGTCGCGACGTCCTGTCGGATCAGCGCGGCCGCTTCGTCGATGGTCTGGAGGCCGGGTGGGGGAGGCTTCGGCGCCGGTGTCACCGGGAGTTTCGCGCGGCGGGCGTCGTCTCCGCGCGGATCCTCCTCGCCTTCGTCGTGATGCGTGCCCGTGCCCGCTTCGCGCAGATCGGTCAGGTGCATCGGGCCGTAACCGGCGGACGTGCTCGGAGTGCCGGCGTTGAAATCCCAGCGCGACTCCAGGAACGAGACGCCGAGAAGGACGTTCTCGGGAACGCCGAACTCCTGCGCGGCGGCCGCGAAGTCCCGCTGACGCTGCTGATCGGCAGGGGTGGCTTCGGCGGGGACGGCGGCGAGAAGGCCGGCGGCGAGGGCGAGGACCGCGAGTCCGGCGGTCCGTTTGGACCGGCGCCGGAGCGGTTCGAGGGCGACAGGACGGAAGGGACGCGGCATGGGCGTAAACCCCCAGTGACTAGGTCTGCTGAACAGGACCGACCCCAATGTCGGAACCTAACCAGAAACCGGCTTCGTCCGTAAGGTCCCTCCGGATCGCGATTAGGGGGCTAAACGCAGGTCGGTGGCAAGGTGGGGGCATGACTGGGGTGCAGGAGCTTCTGCGGGAGAAGGACCACGTCTTCCTCGACTTCGACGGTCCGGTGTGCGACGTGTTCGCCAGGTTGCCGGCGAGCGAGGTGGCGGACAGGCTCAAGCGTCTCGTCGGACCCGATCTGCCCGCGGACGTGAATGCCTCCGCCGATCCGTTCGACGTGCTCCGCTACGCGGCCTCGTGCGGTCCGAACACCGCGCACGTCGTCGAGCGGCAGCTCAACCGCTTGGAAGGGGAGGCCGTCGCGCTGATATCGCCGGCGCCCGGCGTCGCGGAAGTCCTTCGCGAGTGGGTCGCGCAGGGGTTCACGGTGACGATCGTCAGCAACAACTCCGTCGACGCGATCCGGTCGTTCCTCTCGCTGCACGAACTCGCCGAGCAGGTTCGCCGGATCAGCGCGCGGATGACGAGCGATCCCGCGCAGTTGAAGCCGCAGCCGATGCTGCTCGACGCCGCGGTGAAGGCTCTCGGCACTTCACCTCGGCAGTGCGTCATGGTCGGCGATTCGGCCGCGGACATCCTGGCCGCTCGCGCCGCCGGCGTCGCTTCGATCGCTCTCGCGAAGACGCCGGCGAAGCGCAGGGCTCTCGCCGCTGTCGGCCCGGACGCCCTGGTGACGGACCTGGCCGACTTGCGTTTAGCCCCCTAATCGCGATCCGGTGGTACCGGGCGGAACAAAAGGGCCGGTCAGGAGCCCGGAAGCAAGGTGACAGGACCCTCCTTGCGAAGCTGGCACTCACATGGCTAGAGTGCTAATTGCACGGCCCGAACACGCCCCGGCACCCGCGACGGCGGGGGTGGTAGGAGCCGTAACTCATCCTGCCAACGCTTTCGACGACCGTGGAGGTCAACCCGGTGAGCGTGAACATCAAGCCGCTCGAGGACAAGATCGTTGTCCAGACGAGTGAGGCCGAGGAGACGACCGCTTCCGGCCTCGTCATCCCCGACACCGCCAAGGAGAAGCCCCAGGAGGGCAAGGTTCTGGCCGTTGGCCCGGGCCGCATCGACGACAAGGGCAACCGTGTCCCGCTCGACGTTTCCGTCGGCGACGTCGTCATCTACTCCAAGTACGGCGGCACCGAAGTGAAGTACAACGGTGAGGACTACTTGATCCTCTCCGCCCGCGACGTGCTGGCCGTCATCAACTGACGTCCGCTCTCAGCGCATGACGCCCCGGGCCCCGCATTGCCGGGGAACGGGGCGTTCGTGTTTTCCGAGCTTTAGAACTGGAAGGTAAGCGGAACACGCCATGCCCAAGCAGATCAGTTTCGACGAGGACGCTCGTCGCGCGCTCGAGCGCGGGGTGAACAAGCTCGCCGACGCGGTCAAGGTCACCCTCGGCCCGCGCGGTCGCCACGTCGTACTCGACAAGAAGTTCGGTGGCCCGACCATCACCCTCGACGGCGTCACCGTCGCTCGCGAGATCGAGCTCGACGACCCGTTCGAGAACCTCGGCGCCCAGCTCGCCAAGAGCGTCGCCACCAAGACCAACGACGTCGCCGGTGACGGCACCACGACCGCGACCGTGCTCGCGCAGTCGCTGGTGAAGGTCGGCCTGCGCAACGTCGCCGCCGGTGCCAACCCGACCGCGGTCGGCCGCGGCATCGAGGCCGCCGCGGAGAAGGTCATCGCGGTGCTCAAGGAGAAGGCGACCCCGGTCAAGGGCCGCGACAACATCGCCCAGGTCGGCACCGTCACCTCGCGTGACGCGGCCATCGGCGCCCTGCTCGGCGAGGCCGTCGAGCGGGTCGGCGAAGACGGTGTCATCACGATCGAGGAGTCGTCCACGCTGGCGACCGAGCTCGTGATCACCGAGGGTGTGCAGTTCGACAAGGGTTTCCTGTCGGCGCACTTCGCGACCAACCCGGAGGAGCAGAAGGCGATCCTCGAGGACGCCTACATCCTGATCGTCCGCGAGAAGATCTCGGCGCTGGCCGACCTGCTCCCGGTGCTGGAGAAGGTCGTCGAGGCCAAGAAGCCGCTGCTGATCATCGCCGAGGACGTCGACGGCGAAGCGCTGTCGACCCTCGTGGTGAACTCGCTGCGCAAGACGATCACCGCCGTCGCGGTCAAGGCGCCGTTCTTCGGTGACCGCCGCAAGGCGTTCCTGGACGACCTCGCGGTCGTCACCGGCGGCGAGGTCATCTCGGCCGAGATCGGGCACAAGCTGTCCGAGACCACGCTCGCCCAGCTGGGCAACGCCCGCCGGATCGTCGTCACCAAGGACGACACCACGCTCGTCGACGGTGCCGGCACCAAGGACGACATCGCCGGGCGCGTTTCGCAGATCCGCAAGGAGATCGAGAACACCGACTCCGACTGGGACCGCGAAAAGCTGCAGGAGCGGCTGGCGAAGCTCGGCGGCGGTGTCGCGGTGATCAAGGTCGGCGCGGCCACCGAGACCGAGCTGAACGAGCGGAAGCACCGCATCGAGGACGCCGTGGCTTCGACCAAGGCGGCCGTCGAAGAGGGCATCCTGCCCGGCGGTGGCTCGGCGCTCGTGCACGCGGTCAAGGAGCTCGACGGCGGCCTCGGCCTCGAGGGCGACGAAGCGACCGGTGTGCGCATCGTCCGCGACGCGCTGTCCGCCCCGCTGTTCTGGATCGCGACCAACGCGGGCCACGAGGGTGCGGTCATCGTGAACAAGGTCCAGGAGCAGAGCTGGGGACACGGCTTCAACGCCGCCACCGGTGAGCTCACCGACCTGCTGGCCGCCGGCATCGTCGACCCGGTCAAGGTGACCCGGTCCGCGGTGGCGAACGCCGCTTCCATCGCCCGGCTCGTGCTCACGACGGAGAGCTCCATCGTCGAGAAGCCGGTCGATGAGGAGCCCGCCGCGGCCGGTCACGGCCACGCGCACTAGTTCCACCCCTCGAAGCGGGGCGGTACTCCATCCGGAGTGCCGCCCCGCTTTGCTGTCCCGGCCCCCTCGCCGGAGCGACTTTAGGGGGCTAATCGCGATCCGCCGGCAGGGGAGCGTGACCGCGGGCGGAGCGACTTTCGCGGGCTAACCGCGCTCCGGTGGCCGGAGACGCGGAAGGGCGGCACCCCACCCGGATGCCGCCCTTCCGCGTCGCCGACTCGGCCGGATCAGCCGTTCGACATGCTCAATGTGCGCTTGTCCGCCTTGATGATGTGCTCGCGTTCCGATTCCGACAGCCCGCCCCAGATCCCATACGGCTCGTGCACGGCGAGCGCGTGGTTCCGGCACATGGCCAGTACCGGGCAGGCCAGGCACACGGCTTTGGCCCTCGCCTCGCGGCGGGCTCTGGCCGGCCCGCGCTCGCCGTCAGGGTGAAAGAAGGACGCGCTGTCCATGCCTCGGCACGACCCTTCGAGCTGCCAGTCCCATACATCCGCGTTGGGCCCCGGGAGCCTGCGTGTGTCCGCCATCCTGACCGCCTCCGTCATCCGGTCGAAGCGTTTACCTGCTCTGCTGCGCTGCGGATACTCCATTCGGTGCAACGGCGGTAACGTTAGAAGCGCGCCAATACTTGTTCAAGCGATTCATGACGATTCAGCCGTTAGGCATCCCCCGGATGTGTGAGCGGTACTTTCCGTTCCGGTTGCCCCGGTCTCTGCCTGCCTGGATATTGGGTCGAGTGGGATCTCGGATCAGCAGTGAAGAACCCACCCTGCCGGTGGCCTCGGTCGCACGCCGGCTCGGGGTCGCACCGTCCACCCTGCGCACCTGGGACCGCAGATACGGCGTAGGACCGAGTCGCCACACCAACGGCCGTCACCGTCGCTACGGCAGCTCCGACATCGGCCGTCTCGAACTGATGCAGCGTGCGTTGCTCCGCGGCGCCTCGACGGCCGAAGCGGCGAAGTACGCGCTTGAGCAGATGCCCCGGACGGCGACGGAGCCTCCGGAGACCGCCGTGGTCCAAGTGGAGGAGCAGGCCGCCGCGCCGCCCGCCGAGGATCACGACGTCCCGTCCCGGCTCGCCAGGCGGTTGAGCACGGCCGCGCTCGCGATGGACTTCGGCGCGGTGCAGCGCATGCTCGCCGACACGATCCGCGAACTCGGTGTGCTGCCCGCCTGGACCGGCGTCGTGTCCCCGGTCCTGACGGCGCTCGGCGCGCGCTGGCGCGGTGTCAGCGCCGGCGCGGAGGTCGAGTACCTGCTCGCCGAGTGCGTGTACGCCGCCCTCGTCCGCGCGACGCCGGTGCTGCGCGAGCCACGTAACCAACGGCCGGTCCTGCTGACCTGCGTGCCGGACGAGCGCGACAACCTGCCCATGTACGCGCTCGCCGCGGCGCTCGCGGGACGCCGGATCGGTGCCCAGCTGTTCGGCGCCTCCCTGCCCGCGGAGGTGCTCGCGGTGACGGTCCGCCGCAGTGTCCCGGCCGCGGTCGTGCTGTGGTCGGGACGGCGTGCGACCGCGGATCCGCGCCTGTTCGCCAGGGTCTCGCGCGGCCGTCAGCGCAGCAGGATGTTCGCCTGCGGTCCTGGCTGGGATCCCGCCGCGCTCCCGGACAAGATCGAACTGCTCGGCGAACTGACGACCGCCGCCGACCGGATCGAGCACGTTCTTGTCGGTGCGAGGCGATAGAAAGGACGCATGGAAGCGTCCTTGCGGTCCGCCGCGTTCGGCGACGGCGTGCCGCCGAACTCCTTCGCGGTGCCCGCGTCGCCTCGTGGACGGCTGCTGGCCGCGATCGGGCTCGGTGCCCGCGGCCGGT
Source organism: Amycolatopsis sp. lyj-108 (assembly GCF_046549005.1). Taxonomy (NCBI): domain Bacteria; kingdom Bacillati; phylum Actinomycetota; class Actinomycetes; order Pseudonocardiales; family Pseudonocardiaceae; genus Amycolatopsis; species Amycolatopsis sp. lyj-108. Next base: position 640,866 of record NZ_JAJPWQ010000002.1, read on the forward strand.
ACGCGGCGGCGGCCACGCTGCTGAACGGTTTGCGCGCGGGCAAGGATCCGGTGGTCGCGTCGCTGGCCGCGAGCACGCTGGCGTCGCATCGACGGCAGTTGGGCGGGCACGCGGCGGCGCTCGTCCTCGACGGTGAAGCGCTCGCGCTGGTGATCTCGGAGCCACGAGGTGAACCCGACCCCGACGGTCTGGACGCCGAGGGCGCGCGGGCGGACGCGCTCCTCGGTCTCGCGGCGGACAACCTCGGGCGCGGCAGGCTGACCGCCGCCCGGCGGCTGCTGGCCCGTGCGGGCGTGCACACCGGCAACTGGCGGACCCGGACCAGGGCCGGTTGGGTGGGCGCGGAAATCGAACTGGCGAGTAACATTTCCCAGGCGGGGATCGCACCTGCGGAAATGGCGCTGGAAACGGCGCGGGCGCGGGGCGCGTCCCGGCACGTCGTCAAATCACAGCTTGTACTCGGGGTGACGATCGTGAATGCCGGTTCCGCTGAGCGGGACCGCGCGAAAGCGCTGGTCGAGAGCGCTCGCGAAACCGCCGAGAAATACGAATTCAATTCACTTCTGTGGGTGGCGTGCCTGGTGTCGGCCGACTTCTCGGCAGGACACGCCGATGAGTATCGATTCAGAGGGGCCGAACTGTTGCACGCAGTGTTACGGCACGCAGATCCTTGCGGGAGGCGGCTCGCACGGGAATCTCCGTGGGTCCCGAGCTGAGGGCGTCTAGCCTGTTGGAGGGCCCATTCCGGCAACCGGGCTAAGAACTTTCAAAAAAAGCCACCGGATCGTGTCAAGGTTCGGGCTAAAGCGTCCGATAGGGGAAGTGGAATGTCACCCGGCTGCAGGAAGGAAACCCCGTGACGACGGTCTTGATCTGCGACGACCGACGCAGTGTCCGCGAAGGGCTCACTCGAGTGATGTCCGCGGTCCCAGGGGTCAGTCGCATCGACTGCGTAGCGCACGGTGACGAGCTGCTGGCCCGGTACTCCCGTCAGCCGGTCGACGTCGTGCTGGTCGGAACCCAGCGCGCTGTCCCGACTGGCGTCGAAGCCACCCGGCGGCTCGTCTCAGCGAACCCCCAAGCGAATGTGATCGTATTCGGCGCCCCGGACGACGCGGGCAGTATCGCCGCCGCCATCGCCGGCGGTGCCCGCGGCTACCTGCGCTGGGACGCCTCGCGTCCCGAGCTGGTCGCCGCACTGGCCCACACGCTCGCCAGCACCTCGGTGCCGGCGCCGCGTCAGCCGTCCGACCCCGGTGTTCAGCTCACCGAGCGCGAGCTTCAGGTGCTTCGTGGGATGAGCCAGGGCAAGAGCAACGGACAGATCGGCCGCGAGCTGTACCTGTCCGAAGACACCGTGAAGACCCACGCGCGCCGCTTGTTCCGCAAGCTCGGCGTTCGGGACCGCGCACAGGCGGTCGCCCACGGATTCCGCCGTGGACTTGTTTCCTGACAACGCTTTCTTGATTTCATTGCTGAGATTGCACAACGGGTGACGAACGGGCCGGGGGTGTACCCCTGGCCCGTACCTGTGTTCCCCGTCACGCTTCGCGCATTTATCCTTACCGCTCGGGCACCCTGGCCCGAGCGTGTCCGCCGCAGGGTGGACCGTCGTACCCCACTGCGTTCCGGCTCGTTGAAAGTTCGACTACGAGCGGAGGGGACCAGGAAGACCCGGGTTCAGCGCGCTCGCCGGAAGGGCGGCGCGCCGATGACGGCCGTCAGTGAAGGCGGCGGGCCCGGGCGGTACGGTAGCTGTCACCGGTAGTGGTCTCCGAAGTCACACGCCGGACTCTTTGCACGCCTATACGTAACACTGGGACTGTTGTCTGCGATGGCCAATGTGGGGGACGGACTGGATGAGCCGGTCGCCGCTGCTGTTGAGGGTGATCCTCAAGCGGTCGAGCGGTTGCTGGCGGCCATCCGTCCTTTGGTAGTGCGGTACTGCCGCGCTCGGGTTGGCAGGCAGGAGCGTTCGTTCGCTTCCGCAGACGACGTTGCTCAGGAGGTGTGTCTCGCGGTGCTCACGGCATTGCCTTCGTACCGTGATCAGGGCCGCCCGTTCCTGGCCTTCGTCTACGGGATCGCCCAGCACAAGGTGGCCGACGCGCATCGCGCCGCGGCCCGTAACCGTGCCGAGCCGGTCGCCGAAGTCCCCGACGAGATCGAGGGCGGCGTCGGCCCCGAGCAGCGCGCCCTCCAGGGCGAGCTGAACGAGCGCATGTCGCAGCTGCTGCGCGTACTTCCCGACAAACAGCGTGAGATCGTGGTCCTGCGGGTGGTCGTGGGACTGTCCGCCGAAGAGACGGCCGAGGCCGTGGGGTCCACCCCCGGCGCCGTCCGGGTGGCCCAGCATCGCGCCCTCGCGCGCCTACGTAAGGTTCTGGCCGCTGAGGAGGTGATCTGAGTGACCGATCGCGACCATCGGTTCTCCCCCGGGACCGATCGTGAACTGACGGCTTTCGAAAGAGGGCTGACGCCCTCGGAAGCAGAGTTCGCAGCTGATCTCTCGGCCGTCCAGGCCGATGATGCGCTGCTCGACGCCCTTGGTGGCTCGGATCCGAAAATGGCCGACGACCTCGGCGATCAGGAACTGAACGCGCTGCTGCTGGCCTGGCGGCGTGACATCGACAGCGAACCGCTCGCGGAACTCGTCGACGTCGACACCGCCGTCGTCACCGTGAAGACCGCCGCGCTCGCCCGCAAACACGGGGGAAGACGCCGGCTGCTGGTCCCGGTGGCCGCCGCCGCGGCCGTCCTGGCCATCGCCTTCGCCGGTACCGGTCTCGCCGCGAAGGACGCGCTGCCTGGTGACACGCTCTGGGGACTGACCAAGGTGCTTTACGCCGACCACGCCCGGTCGGTCGAGGCCGCCGCGGCGGCCAAACTCGATCTCGAAAAGGCGAACCTCGCGCTCGCCGGTGGACGTCTCGACGACGCGCGCAAGGCGCTCGACGAGGCACAGGCCGCGCTGAGCCAGGTGACCGACGAAGAGAACCGCGACCAGCTGCTCGAACAGCACCGCCAGTTGAGTGCTCAGCTGCAGAACCCCGGACAGCAGCCGCTGCCGCCGGATCAGCAGTCGCCGTCGCAGACTCCGGTCACGACCACGCCGCCGCCCAGCCCGCAGCCGACCGCTCCGCCGACGTCGCTGCCAGGAGGCGGCAACCCCGGCACGAGTCTGCCGGGCACCACGACTCCTTCGCCGACTCCGCCGACGTCGTCCAGCGAACCGCCGCCCCCCACGACGTCGACCACCCCGCCGGCCTCGGGGAACGATCCCGGTGGCTCGCGGAACGAGCCGACGCCCGGCGCTGGAGCGCAGGTGCCCGCCGCGGGCGAGACGACGTAGCACCCCGAAACGCCGAAGGGCCTGGTGAGATCGCTCTCACCAGGCCCTTTCTTTATGCGTCTCAGATCGCGCTTAGCCCGCTAAAGTCGCTCGACTTTAGCGGGCTAAACGCGATCAGTAGGCGCTCTCGTTGGCGGTGACACCGTCCGCGAAGCCGCGGCAGTAGTCCCAGCTCACGTAGTCACCGGGGTTCGGATCGAACGCGGGCTCGTGCGGCCGCATCCGGCCGTCGGCGAGCAGCTGCTCGAGACTGGCGCGCAGCAGATGCCAGTCGTGATAGTGGGGTTCGTCGCATTCACCGCAGTCGACCACGATCCCGCGTACTCCGCGCGGTTCGAGAAGCGCCTGGTACACGGCGAGATCGGAGAGGTCGGCCAGCAACTCGGTGCGCTCGTCGTCGCTGATCGGCTCGTCGAGCCGGTCAGCGTCGTCGATGAACGCGCGGGCCGGGTCGTCCGGGTCATCCGCGAACGGGTCTGGGGGCAACGCATCTTGCGGCACGCCTGCACGCTACCGGGCGCCCACCCGGGCCGGGCGGCCGCCCGGCCCGGATATCATGAGGGGCAGGCCCTCGCCGTGATGCAAACAGCCACGGCGGCCCCCATTAGTCACCGCTAGGAAGGCCGTTCGCCTGCTATGACCAGCGACAGCGTCACCGCCCCCGTCCCGAGCAAGTTCGCCATGCTCGGGCTGACCTTCGACGACGTGCTGCTGCTGCCGGCCGAGTCCGACGTGGTGCCCAGTGCGGTCAGCACCCGCACCCGGCTCTCCCGCAACGTCACCCTGAACATCCCGCTGGTCTCCGCCGCCATGGACACGGTCACCGAAGGCCGGATGGCGATCGCGATGGCGCGCCAGGGCGGAATGGGCGTGCTGCAGCGCAACCTGCCGATCGACGACCAGGCCGCCGCCGTCGAGGTCGTGAAGCGCTCCGAAGCCGGCATGGTGACCGACCCGGTCACGTGCTCGCCCGAGGACACCCTCGCCGAGGTCGACGCGCTGTGCGCGCGGTTCCGGATCTCCGGTGTGCCGGTGACGGACGCCGCCGGGAACCTGGTGGGCATCATCACCAACCGCGACATGCGGTTCGAGGTCGACCACACCCGCCCGGTGCACGAGGTGATGACGAAGCCGCCGCTGGTCACCGCGCAGGTCGGGGTCACCGCGGAGGCCGCGCTCGGCTTGCTGCGCCGCCACAAGATCGAGAAGCTGCCGATCGTCGACGGGGCGGGCAAGCTGCGCGGGCTGATCACGGTCAAGGACTTCGTCAAGACCGAGCAGTACCCCAACGCCTCCAAGGACACCAACGGCCGCCTGATCGTCGGTGCCGCCGTCGGCGTCGGCCCGGACGGGCACAAACGCGCGATGGCGCTGGCCGACGCCGGGGTCGACGTGCTGATGGTGGACACCGCGCACGGGCACTCCCGCGCCGTCGTCGAGACCGTCGCGCTGCTGAAGAAGGAACTGGGCGACACCGTCGACATCGTCGGCGGCAACGTCGCGACCCGGGCCGGCGCGCAGGCGCTGGTTGAAGCGGGCGCGGACGGGATCAAGGTCGGCGTCGGTCCCGGTTCCATCTGCACCACCCGCATCGTCGCCGGGGTCGGCGTGCCGCAGATCTCCGCGATCTACGAGGCCGACCAGGCTGCGCGCCCGGCCGGGATCCCGGTGATCGGCGACGGCGGCATCCAGTACTCGGGTGACATCGCGAAGGCGATCGCGTCCGGCGCGTCCACCGTGATGCTCGGCAGCCTGCTCGCGGGCACCGCCGAATCGCCCGGTGACCTGATCCTGGTCAACGGCAAGCAGTTCAAGACCTACCGCGGGATGGGCTCGCTGGGCGCCATGCAGTCGCGCGGCCAGGCGAAGTCCTACTCGAAGGACCGCTACGCCCAGGACGACGTGCTGAGCGAGGACAAACTGGTCCCCGAGGGCATCGAGGGGCGGATCCCGTTCCGCGGGCCGCTCGCGAACGTCGTCCACCAGCTGGTGGGCGGGCTGCGGTCGGGCATGGGCTACGCGGGCGCGTCGACGATCCCCGAGCTGCAGGAGGCGCAGCTGGTGCGGATCACCGCGGCGGGGCTCAAGGAGAGCCACCCGCACGACATCACGATGACCGTCGAGGCGCCGAACTACACCACCCGGTAGTCCGCCCTTTAGGACACTTACGTGTTCGGTTCCGTTCTCGGGAGACTTGGTCCGCTGATCAAGTCTCCCTGGGAGGAACCGATGTCCTTTACTTCGCGGCGTACCGCGCTGGCCGTCTTCGCCGCCGCTGCCCTCGGGCTCGGCGGCGGGGTGGCGGCTTCCGCCGTCCCCACCGCTTCCGCCGCGCCTTCCGCACCCGAGGCCGCCGCTCTCCAGACGTCACCGGGTGAGCTGTGGAAGCGCACCGAGCTGTACTTCGGGACGACGAAGCCGGGCGGCGGGGAGCTGACCGATGCCGAGTTCGCGGCGTTCACCGACAAAGCCGTCACGCCGAGGTTCCCGGACGGGTTCACCGAGCTGACCGGGCGCGGCCAGTGGCGCGGCTCGGACGGGGTGATCTCGCGGGAGAAGTCGAAGGTGATCATCGTCGTGTACCCGTTCAGCGACCGCGACGCGAACCGCGAGATCGAGGAGATCCGGACCGACTACAAGAAGGCCTTCTCGCAGGAATCCGTCCTCCGGACCGACTCCGTGGAGAAGGTCTCCTTCTGACCCTCGAGTCCCACGTGCCCCACCCGAGCGCCTTTAGCGGGCTAAACGTGAAACAGGTGGGGCACCTGGGGCCGGTGTGACTTCGGGCCCGGTTCGGGTGCCCCGTGCGCAGGTCACCCACGCGGCCTAGCGACAATGGGGTGTAACGGTCGTCGGTGAGAAGGGACTTGACGTGCGGGATCTGGTCGAGATCGGCATGGGCCGCACCGCGCGGCGGGCGTATGACCTCGATGACGTGGAGATCGTGCCGTCGCGGCGCACCAGGTCGTCGTCGGTCGTGTCCACCGCCTGGCAGATCGACGCGTACCGGTTCGAGCTGCCGCTGGTCACCCACCCCACCGACGCGATCGTGTCGCCGGGAACCGCGGTGGCCGTCGGCGAGCTAGGCGGGCTGGGCGTCCTCAACGCCGAAGGGCTGTGGGCGCGGCACCCGAACGTCGAGGACGCGATCTTCCGCCTCGTCCGGGCGGCAGAGGACACCGAGGACCCGACCGCGATCGTGCGTGAGCTGCAGGAACTGCACTCCGCCCCGATCCGGCTGGACCTGCTGTCCGAGGCGATCAAGACCGTCCGCGAGTCCGGGGTCACGGTGGCCGCGCGGGTCAGCCCGCAGCACGCCGCCGAGCTCACGCCGGACCTGCTCGCGGCGGGTGTCGAGATCCTGGTCGTGCAGGGCACGATCATCTCCGCGGAGCACGTCCAGCGTGACGTCGAGCCGCTGAACCTGAAGGACTTCATCGGACGGCTCGACGTCCCGGTGATCGCGGGCGGCGTCAGCGACTACCGCACCGCGATGCACCTGATGCGCACCGGCGCGGCAGGCGTCATCGTCGGCCACGGGGCCAGCCGCGGCGTGACGAGCACCGACAGCGTGCTCGGGATCGGGACGCCGATGGCGACCGCGATCGTCGACGCCGCGGCCGCGCGCCGCGACTACCTCGACGAGACCGGCGGCCGATACGTTCACGTGCTCGCCGACGGCGGGATGAGCGTGTCCGGTGACATCGCCAAGGCCATCGCCTGCGGTGCCGACGCCGTCATGCTGGGCGCGCCGCTGGCCGCCGCCTCCGAGGCGCCGGGGCAGGGGCTGTACTGGACGTCGGCGGCCGCGCACCCGTCGCTGCCGCGTTCGCGCGTGGCGCTGGGGCCGGACTACGCCGTCGACCTGAAGACGCTGCTCTTCGGGCCGTCCTCGGACGCCGAGGGCGTCGTGAACCTCTTCGGCGCGCTTCGCCGCGCGATGGCGAAGACGGGCTACTCGGACCTGAAGGAGTTCCAGCGGGTCGGCCTTACCGTTCGCCGCTGACGCTCGCTCCTCGGCCCGGATCGCGTTTAGCCCGCTAAACGCGATCCGGGCCGCTTTGCGTTCACGTGCCCCAGGAGTCACAGCAGCCCCAAGCGTCCCTCCTGTTTCACGTTTAGCCCGCTAAAGGCGCTCTGGCGGCCGGGGGTGGTAGTGGGCCGAGCCGAGCGCCCGGGCGATCTTTCGCTGCAGGTCGCGCAGGATCGGGAGGGTTTCGTCGTCCGCGAAGCCGGTGGTGATCGACCAGTCCATGCCGGAGCCGAAGACGTCGCTGGCGAACACGATCTCGGTGGCGATCAGGGTCTTGCACCATTCCGAGGCGCGTAGCGGTTCTTCGTCGGCCAGCGCCGCGCGCAACCTTCGCGCCTGCTCGAAGAGGTCGGGCACGTCCTTGAAGCCCATCGCGACGGCGAGGTCGTCGGTGCAGGCGGCCGGTCCTCCCCATTCCGCCAGGCCACAGCGCAATACCGTGCGCTCGTCACGCGTCAGGTCGATCGCCACCGGGGCATCCGTATCCACCGATCGATGATGCCTCAGCCGCGTTCGCGCATCCGGGTGGAAGGTAACTGGCCGGTAACTTACCTCTGGTCAGAAGTGGTGGCCGAGGTTACAGTCCAAGGTGTGACTGCCAGTAACACCACCACTGAAGACGACTTCGACTACGACGTGATCGTCGTCGGCTCCGGGTTCGGCGGGAGTGTCGCCGCCCTTCGCCTGACCGAGAAGGGCTATCGCGTCGCCGTCATCGAGGCGGGCCGCCGCTTCGCCGACGACGAGTTCGCGAAGACGTCCTGGGACCTTCGCCGCTACGTCTGGGCGCCTCAGGTCGGCTGCTTCGGCATCCAGCGCATCCACATGCTCAAGGACGTCATGGTGCTCGCCGGCGCGGGCGTCGGCGGCGGCTCGCTGGTCTACGCGAACACGCTGTACCGCCCGTTGAAGCCGTTCTACGTCGACCCGCAGTGGTCCCACATCACCGACTGGGAGTCCGAGCTCGGCCCGCATTACGACCAGGCCAGCCGCATGCTGGGGGTCGTCACCAACCCCAGCGTCACGCCGTCGGACGTCGTGATGAAGGGCGTCGCCGAGGACATGGGCGTGCCGGATTCGTATCACCCGACGCCGGTCGGCGTGTACTTCGGCAAGCCGGGGGAGCGCGCCGAGGATCCGTACTTCGGCGGCGCGGGCCCGGCGCGCACCGGCTGTACCGAATGCGGCGCCTGTATGACCGGCTGCCGCGTCGGCGCCAAGAACACGCTGGTCAAGAACTACCTGTACCTCGCGGAGAAGGACGGCGCGAAGGTCATCCCGCTCACCACCGTGAGCGCGATTAGCCCGCTAAACGCAGGTGGGTACGAGGTGAGCATCAAGAAGACCGGGACCACCTCGCGCAAGTTCCGGCACAAGCTCACCGCCGCGCAGGTGGTGCTCGCCGCCGGCACCTGGGGCACGCAGAACCTGCTCCACGGCATGCGCGACACCGCCAAGTTGCCGAAGCTCTCGCCGCGCCTCGGCGAGCTGACCCGCACCAACTCCGAGGCCATCATCGGCGCCGCCCGCACCTCGGTCGACGAAGACCGGAACTTCAGCCGCGGCGTCGCGATCACGTCGTCGATCCATCCCGACGACAACACGCATATCGAGCCCGTCCGCTACGGCAAGGGCAGCAACGCGATGAGCCTGCTCCAGACCATCGCCACCGAAGGCGATTCGGCGGTGCCGCGCTGGCGTCAGGCCGTGAACTTCATGGTCAAGCACCCGGTCCAGACCGTGAAGCTGCTCAACGGCTACCGCTGGAGCGAGCGCACGGTGATCCTGCTGGTGATGCAGAGCCTCGACAACTCCATCACCACGTACACCAAACGCGGGCTCTTCGGCCGTCGCAAGTACACCTCCAAACAGGGCCACGGCGAGCCGAACCCCAGCTTCATCCCCGCGGGGCACGAGGCCAACCTCCGCACCGCCGAGCGCATCGGCGGAATGGCGGGCGGCACCTGGGGCGAGATCTTCGACATCCCGCTGACGGCGCATTTCATCGGCGGCGCCGCCATCGGCACGTCGCCCGACAACGGCGTGATCGACCCGTACCACCGGGTCTTCAACTACCCCGGCCTGTCCATTGTGGATGGTTCGGCGATCACGGCGAACCTCGGCGTGAACCCCTCGCTGACGATCACCGCGCAGGCCGAGCGGGCCTTCTCGTTCTGGCCCAACAAGGGTGAGCGGGACAGCAGGCCGTCACAGGACTCGCCGTACGCGCGGCTCGAACCGATCGCACCGAAGAACCCCTCGGTTCCGGCGGACGCGCCCGCGGCGCTTCGGCGCTAGCCCGGACGCCGCCACCCTCAACGGACAGGCTTCACCTGACGGTAGATTCGAAGATGTGACAGCTTCCGAACGCGCACACGTCCTGCTGAACCGCGTCCGCGCCCTGCACGACGAATGGGAGCGCGTCGTGCGCGGGATCGACGAGGAGGCCGTGCGCGGCCCCAGCGCGCTGCCCGGCTGGACGCGAGCGCATCTGCTGTCCCACCTGGCGCGGAACGCCGACGGCCTGGTCAACCTGCTCACCTGGGCGAAATCGGGCGTCGAGACGCCGATGTACGCCGGTGAGACGGTCAGGGACCGCGACATCGAGAAAGGTGCGTACCGGTCCGTCGAGGAGATCGCCGAGGACGTCGTCGGCTCCGCCGCGCGCTTCGTCGAGGTCGCGGAAAGCCTGCCGGACGGCGCGTGGCAGGCCCGGGTGCGAGCCAGGCAAGGGCGTGAGATCTCGGCGGAGTTCGTGCTCTGGCTCCGGCTCTCCGAAACCTCGATCCATCTCGCCGACCTCGACTTCGGCTACGACTTCGCCCGCGTCGCCGATCTGCTCGGCGACGAGTTCGACACCGTCGTCGGCAACGCCATCGGGATGTACGGCGGCGAACTGCCTGCCGTGCTCTTGGTCGCCGCCGAAGAGAACGGGTATCGCCACGAGTGGCGGATGAGCGAAGGGGAACTGACGACGTTGACCGGGACCCGCGGCGAGGTATTGGCCTGGGTCACCGGCCGCAGCGATGGAACCTCTTTGGACGGTGACGTGCCGACGCTCCCGCGCTGGCTGTAATCACGCGAGTTCGCCATCCCCGCACGTCGGCTCTTGTGCGGAAAAGCCGATCTCACGTGATTGAACGGCGAACTCACGTGATTGGGCGCGTAACTCGCGTGATCAGAAGGCGAACTCTCGCCGAACAGGATGACGCCACCGTCCAAAGAGGACGTGATCAGCTCCGGAACGAGTCCACGCCGAACTGCTTGGCGATGTCGTCGAGCATGGCGTTCGCACCCTGCAGGCTCACCGAGGTGAACCAGGTGGTGTCGTTGACGTCGATCTTCTTTCCCTTGAGAGTTCCCCAAAGCGGGTTCGACTGGAACTTCGTCATGGGGTTTTCGGCCTGCTTGGTCTCATCGGTGTAGCTGGCGATGAAGATCGCCTCGGCGTCGAGCTTCCCGATCTCCTCCTGGCTGAGGTCGTTGGAGATCTTCGCCTTGTTGTCCGGCTGGCCCGCGGGGCGCTGGAGCCCGGCGTCGGCCATCACGGTCCCGGGGAACGACGCGCTGCTGTAGAGCCGCACCGTCGGCTCGCCCTCGATGAAGCGGACCACGGAGACGGCCGCGGGCTTGCCGAGCTTCGCCTTGATCGCGTCGCCGACCTTGCGGGCCCGCTCCTCGTAGGACTTGATCTTTTGCTCTGCCAAGGCTTCCTTGCCCAGCGCCTTGCCGAGCAGCCGGATGTTGTCCTTCCAGGTGGCGCCGGTGGTCTGGCTGAACACCGTGGGTGCGACCTTGCTGAACTCCGCGTAGAACTTCTCGTGCCGCACCTTCGCGGAAACGATCAGATCCGGCTTGATGTCGTACAGCTGCTCGATGTCCGGGCTCTCGAGCGCACCGATCTCCTTGGCGCCCTCGGCGTACTTGCGGTCGTCGCCGAGGTAGTCCGGCAGCTTGTCGTAGTTGCGATATTTGGTGTACGCCACCAGTTTCGTCTCAAGCGCCAGCGTGGCGTCGACGTAGCTCGAATCGAGTGCCGCGACGGTGGCGGGCTGCTTCTCGATCTGAGCCGACCCCATCACGTGTTCGACGGTGCGCGGGAATCCACTTTGGCCGGTGCCGGGGGAAGCGGCTTCCTGTTCACCGCCACCGCAGGCGGAGAGTGCCAGGCAGGCTGTCACGGCGAGGGCGAGGACTGCGCGCCGGGGTGGGGTCATGGGCCACTCTTTCTGTGCGGTTAGGCTTTCCTAACCGGAGCATAGGATGGCGGATGTCCACAGTGGAAGTTCGTGTTGGGAAGCCGACAGCGGGAGCCCTGCTCGTCACACTTCTGGCTATGATCTGCGTCGCGAGCATCGCCCTCGGTGCGCGTTCGATTCCTTTGGGTGTCGTCTGGGACGCGATCTTCCACCCCGCCGGCGTGCCGGATCATCTGATCGTCCGTTCGTTACGCGTTCCGCGCACGCTGCTCGGCGTGCTGGCGGGCCTCGCGCTCGGCGCGGCCGGCGCGCTCATGCAGGGCCACACTCGTAATCCGCTCGCCGACCCCGGCCTGCTCGGTGTCACCCAGGGCGCGGCCTTCGCGGTCGTCCTCGCCGTCGTCGTGCTGGGCATCGACGACCTGTACGCGTTCATCTGGTTCGGTTTCGCCGGCGCGCTGATCGCGAGCGCCGTGGTGTTCCTGCTCGGCGCGGTCGGCGGCCGCGGCGCCACCCCGGTGACGCTCGCGCTGGCCGGAGCCGCGGTGAGCGCCCTGCTCAACGGCATCATCTCCGCGATCGTGCTCGGCGACGACCGCGGAATGGAGACCTACCGGTTCTGGCACGTCGGTTCGATCGCCGGTCGCGACCCCGCGATGATCGGCCAGATCGCCCCGTTCGTGGCCGTGGGCCTGCTTCTCGCGGTCGTCAACACGCCGGGGATGAACACGCTCGCGCTCGGTGACGACGTCGCCGTCGCGCTCGGACGCCGGGTGGGGCGCACGCGGTTGCTCGGGGTCGCCGCGATCACGCTGCTGACCGGTGCCGCCGTCGCCGCCTGCGGGCCGATCGCGTTCCTCGGCCTGCTGGTGCCGCATTTCGCGCGGGCGATCAGCGGCCCCGACTACCGGTGGCTGGTGCCGTTCTCCGCGGTACTCGGCGCGATCCTGCTGCTGGCCGCGGATCTGCTCGGCCGCGTCGTCGCCTCGGACAACCTGGAGGTCGGCATCATGCTGGCGGTGCTCGGCGTGCCGGTGTTCGTCCACCTGGTCCGCAAGAAGGGCTTGGCACGGATATGACGGCTCCCAAGGTGATCTCGCTCGGCCCGGCCGCCTGGACGGTCCGGCCGAGGACGCTCGCCGTCGTGATCCTCGCGGCGGTCGCGCTGGTGCTGGTCGCGGCACTGAACATCGGCATCGGCACCTCGCACATCGGCCTCGGCGACGTCCTGAAGACGCTGTTCGGTGGTGGCACCGCGCGGGAACGCGGGATCATCTTCGACCTGCGGATGCCCCGCACGCTGACCGCGATCGGGGTCGGCGCGGCCCTCGGCCTGTCCGGCGCGCTGTTCCAGACCGTCGCCAGGAATCCGCTGGCCAGCCCGGACATCCTCGGGATCACGTGGGGTGCGGGTGTCGGCGCGGTCGGCGTGATCGTCGCCGGCGGCACCGGCGGCCAGGTCAGCGGGCTGGCGAGCACACTGGGCGTCCCGCTCGCCGGTCTGGCGGGCGGCGTGATCGCGGGAATCCTGCTGTACGCGCTTTCGTGGCGGCGCGGGATCGACGGCTACCGGCTGGTCCTGATCGGCATCGCGCTGTCGGCCGTCGGCTACAACCTCGTGTACTGGCTGCTGACCATCGGAGACGTCGACAATGCCGCGCGGGCGACGACGTGGATCGTCGGCAGCCTCGCCGACGTCGGCTGGGAATCGGTCGCGCCGGTCCTGCTGGCGCTGGCCGTGCTCGCGCCGATCACGCTGGTCGCCGGGCACACCATCGGCGGCCTGCAGTTCGGCGACGACACCGCGCGCGGCCTCGGCATCCGGGTCGACGCCGCCCGCGGGACCCTGCTGCTGCTCGCCGCGGCACTGGCCGCCGTCGCCACCGCGGCCGCGGGCCCGATCACCTTCGTCGCGCTGGCCACCCCGCAGATCGCCCTGCGGCTGGTCCGCTCGGCGCAGCCGCCGCTGTTCGGATCGATGGTCCTCGGCGCGCTGCTGACCGTCGGCGCGGACTTCGCCGTCCGGGTGACGCCGGGACTGTCCGGGCTCCCGGTCGGGGTGCTGACGGCGATCCTCGGCGCGCCCTACCTGATCTTCCTGTTCGTCCGCAGCCGTAAGGAGGAGCGCGCGTGAACGCCAGACTGCGTGCCCGGGAATTGGAACTCGGCTACGGCGAAACGCCCGTCGTGACCGGCCTCGACCTCGACGTCCTCGACGGGACCGTCACCGCGATCATCGGCCCCAACGGCTGCGGCAAATCGACGCTGCTGCGCGCGCTGGCCAGGTTGCTCAAACCGCGGCAGGGCGCGGTGCTGCTCGACGGCGAGCGGATCGAAAAGCTGCCGACCCGCGAGGTCGCCAAGATCATCGGCCTGTTGCCGCAGACGCCGTCCGCACCCGAAGGGCTGACCGTCTCCGACCTGGTCCGGCGGGGGCGGCATCCGCATCAGAGCTGGTACCGGCAGTGGTCGTCCTCCGACGACGAGGCGATCGAACGGGCGCTGCGCCTGACCGGGATGGACGAGCACGCCGGCCGGGTCGTCGACCAGCTTTCCGGCGGGCAGCGGCAGCGGGCGTGGATCTCGATGACGCTGGCACAGGAGACCGGGCTGCTGCTGCTCGACGAACCGATCACCTACCTCGACCTCGCGCATCAGATCGACGTGCTGGACCTGGTGTACCGGCTGCACAACGAACGCGGGACCACCGTGGTGATGGTGCTGCACGACCTCAATCTCGCCGCCAGGTACGCGGACAAGCTGGTCGCGATGCGGGACGGCCGGATCGTCGCGCAAGGGCCGCCAGCGGAGGTCCTCACCGAGCCGCTGCTCGACGAGATCTTCGGCCTGTCGGCGAAGGTCATGACCGATCCGGTGTCCGGTACGCCACTGGTCGTGCCGGTGAGCGCACACCTTCGGGGGTAGCGCCGCAACCTGCCCGCCCGCTGGGCGTCTAACGGGCATGGAGAGAAGGGCGTTCCTCAAGCTCGCCGGGGTGACCGTGGCCGGAGCGGCCGCGACGGCGTGTTCCGCCGCGCCTCCCGCGCAGGCGCCCAGTTCGGCTCCCGGCACGTCCTTGCCGCCGAGCACCAGCGTCTCGTCGCCGTCGGGCCCGCCGGACTGGGCGGCGTTGCGGAACAAGGTCTCCCTGCTCCTGCCGGGGGATTCCGACTACGACAGCGTCAAGCGCGTGTTCAATCCGGCCTTCGACAGCCTCAAGCCCGCCGCCATCGCCAAATGTGCCAAGCCTGAAGATGTGCAGGCCGCCGTTTCCGCCGCCGCACGGCGAGTTCCCATCGCCGCGCGCAGTGGTGGGCACAGCTACGCCGGTTACTCGGTTCCCGACGGTGGCTTGATGATCGACCTCGGCGGTATGTCCTCAGTGGACGTTCAGGGGGACCGGGTCGTGATCGGTGCCGGCGCGAAGTTGAAGAACGTCTACGCCACGCTCGGCGGCGCGGGCCGGTGCCTGCCGGCGGGTTCGTGCCCCAGCGTCGGGATCGCCGGGCTGACACTCGGCGGCGGAATCGGGGTACTCGCCCGAAAATACGGACTCACCTGCGATCATCTGGTGTCCGCGCAGGTCGTCACGGCGGACGGGAAACTCCGGACGGCGTCGGCGGATTCCGAACCGGAACTGTTCTGGGCATTGCGCGGCGGGGGAGGCGGCAACTTCGGTGTCGTCACTTCGTTCACCTTCCGCACGGATCCGGCGCCGTCGGCGGTTTCGGTGTTCTCCTTGCGTTTTCCGGCGGGCAGCGCGGACGACGTCCTCGCCGAGTGGCAACGCTGGCTCCCCGAAGCGCCGCCGGAGTTGTGGGCGAACGTCGTGCTGTCCGGCGGATCCCCGGTCGGCGCACGCGTTTCCGGTTGCTACGTAGGCGATTCCGCTTCGTTGGGCAAGATCCTGGACCGCTTCTCCGGCGCTACGCGGTCCGTCAAGCAGCTCGACTATCTCGGTGCGATGAAGTACTTCTCCGGCGGTGAAAGCCGACAGTCCTTTGTGGCCTCATCGCGGATACTCGAAGAACCGGCGGATCCCGCGAAGCTGACGTCGGTCCTCAAAGGCAGACGCGGAATGGACCTGCTGGTCGACGGTCTCGGTGGCGCGGTCGCCGACATCGCCCCGGACGCCACCGCGTTCTGGCATCGGAAGGCGATCGGCAGTGTGCAGATCTACGGCCAGGCGGACGCGCGCAACCGTTCCGCGGCAACGGATTCCGTCGCGGAAGTGGTGACGGGGCTCGGGCTGGGCGGGGGCTACGTCAACTACATCGACCCCGCCCTGCCCGACTGGATGACCGCCTACTACGGCGGTAATGCCGCCCGCCTGAAGCAGGTGGCGAAGACCTACGACCCGGACAAGGTGTTCGGATTCGCGCAGGCCGTCACCCCGGACTAGAGGTCGATGCCGGTGAAGACGGTGACCCGTTCCTCGGTGAGGTCGTGCATCGCGGCGAGGACGCCTTCCCTGCCGACACCCGATCCCTTGACGCCGCCGTAGGGCATCTGGTCCGCGCGGTAACTCGGGACGTCGCCGATGATCACGCCGCCGACGTCGAGTTCGGTCGACGCGTAGAAGGCGAGATGCACGTCGCGGGTGAACACTCCGGCCTGCAATCCGTAGGCGGATTCGTTGACCGAAGCGAAAGCCTCGTCGACACCATCCACAATGGACACAGCGAGCACCGGGCCGAAGATCTCCTCCGCCCAGGCCTTTGTGGACGGTGGCGCGTCGGTGAGCACGGTCGGCTCCACCGTCGCGCCCTCTCGTTTGCCGCCGGTGAGGATCTTCGCGCCCGCGGCGACGGCTTCGTCGATCCAGGCGACGATCCGCTCCGCGGCAGCCTCGTCGACGACCGGGCCCACATCGGTGTTCTTGTCGTACGGGTCACCGGTTCGCTGTCCCCGCACGGCTTCCACCAAGGCGGGCACGAATTCCTCGGCGACTTCGCGTTCGACGATCACGCGCTGCACGGCGATGCAGGACTGCCCGGCCTGGTAGTTGCCGAAGGTCGCGATGCGCTCCGCGGCACCTTCCGGATCCGGCCAGTCGCGCAGGACGACGGCGGCCGCGTTGCCGCCGAGTTCGAGCACGACGTGTTTGCGCGGCGCGGCGTCCGCGATCGACCAGCCGACCGGTCCCGAACCGGTGAACGACACGACCGGCAGCCGGGGATCCGCGACCAGTGCCGACGTCTCCTCGTTTCCGAGCGGCAGCACCGAAAACGCGCCTTCCGGCAGGTCCGTCTCCGCCAGGATCTCGCCGAGGATCAGCGCGGACAACGGCGTGCGCGGCGCGGGTTTGACGATGATCGGCGCGCCGACCGCGAGCGACGGCGCGACCTTGTGCGCCACCAGGTTCAGCGGGAAGTTGAACGGCGCGATGCCCAGCACCGGGCCGCGCGGGAGGCGCCGGGTCAGTGCCAGCCTGCCCTCGCCCGCGGGGTCGGTGTCCAGGCGCTGCAGGTCGCCGCTGAACCGGCGGGCCTCTTCGGCGGCGATCCGGAACACCGACACCGCGCGCCGCACCTCGGCGTCGGCCCACTTGAGCGGCTTGCCGTTCTCGGCGGTGATGACCTCGGCGATCTCCTCGGCCCGGCCGGCGATGACGCGCGAAACGTGGTCGAGCGCCGCGGCGCGGCTGTGCGCCGAGGAACGGCGGAACTCCTTCGCGACGCTCGCCGCCGCGCTCACCGCTCGTTCGACCTGCTCCGGTCCGGGCACCGCGACGGTGGCGACTTCGCTGCCGTCAAAGGGGTGATGCACGGTGATCGTCGAAGCGCCCTGCTCGGGGCGTCCGGCGATCCAGGCGGGGCGCGGCTCCGGGGTGATCATGTCCATGGGTAAGAAGGTATTGCAGTCAGGGCTTGACGAGCACCTTGAGCGCCTCGCGGTCCGCCATGGCGCGGTAGCCGTCGGGGACCTCTTCGAGGCCGATGGTCCGGTCGAAGACCTTGCCGGGCTGGTATTTGCCCTCGACGACGTCGTCGAGCAGTTCGGGGATGTAGCGGCGCGCGGGTGCCACGCCTCCGGTGATGGTGATGTTGCGGCGGAAGAGCGACGGGCCGATCGGACCCTCGGCGTACTGCGGCACGCCGACGCGGCTGACCGTGCCGCCGGGGCGGACCGCGCCGACGCCCATCTCGAAGGCGGGCTTCGTGCCGACGCATTCGAGAACGGTGTGCGTGCCTTCGCCGCTTGTCAGCTCTCGCACTTTCTCGATGCCTTCGTCGCCGCGCTCGGCTACGACGTCTGTCGCGCCGAATTCGCGGCCGAGGTCCGTACGGGTCCGGTGACGGCCCATCAGGATGACGCGCTCTGCGCCGAGCCGCTTCGCCGCGAGGACCGCGGAGAGGCCGACGGCACCGTCACCGATGACGGTGACGGTGGTGCGCTCGTTCACGCCCGCCTTGACCGCGGCGTGGTGGCCGGTCGCGAACACGTCGGAGAGCGTGAGGAACGAGGCGAGCAGGTCGTCGTCCTCGGTGTGCGGCAGTTTCACCAGCGTGCCGTCGGCCTGCGGGACGCGAACGGCCTCGCCCTGACCGGCGTCGACACCCTTCGCGCCCCAGTTGCCGCCGTGCAGGCACGAGGTGTGGAGGCCTTCGCGGCAGAACTGGCACGTGTTGTCGGAGTAGACGAACGGCGCGACGGCCAGGTCGCCCGGCTTGAGCGTGGTGACGTCGGAGCCGACGGCCTCGACGATGCCGAGGAACTCGTGGCCGATCCGGACGCCGCGGTCGCGTGCGGGCATGCTGCCGTACGGCCAGAGGTCGCTGCCGCAGATGCAGGACCGGACCACCCGGAGGAGGGCGTCGGTCGGTTCGCTCAGCTTCGGGTCCGGGACGGTCTCGACGCGTACGTCGCCGGCGCCGTAGATGAGAGTCGCTCGCAAGACGGGTCCTTTCCTCGGCCGGCCCCAGTATGGGCGCGTCGCGTTCAGCCCGCTAAACGCGATCCCGATAGAGGTCGCGCAGGAGGAGGACCTCGGCGCCGTGGTGGATGGCCTCGCGGTTGATGTGCAGGACGAGCGTCGCGAGCGGGTACTCCGCGTACGGGCCTTCGGCCTCGCCGCAGGGGCGCGCGAGGTCTTCGGCGGTGAGGCCGCGGACGCCGTCGCGCCAGCGCGCGTAGGCGTCGTCGAGCTGCTCCAGCGCTTCTTTCGCGGAGCCTGCGTAGGGGAAGGTCTGGTAGTCGGCGGGCGGGCCGCCGAAATGCGACGCGTTCCGCATCGCGAAGACGCCGATGACGATGTGGGCGAGCCGCCAGGCGATCGTCGTCACCGGCGGCGGCGAGGGCTCCGGATATGCCCAGTCGATCGTGAAAGCGCCGTTCTCGTCCGGCCGGATCGTCCAGCAGTCCTCGACGGGCTCCCAGAGGTATTCGTCGTCGGTGAGGGTGTCCAGCCGGGGCCGCAGATGCCGTGTCCAATGCCAGTCGAGCTGTTCGGAGAGTTCCTTGCTCCAGTCGATGTCCATGTCCCGGACGTTAGGACGCCTCGCGGTCATCCGCTGTCCTGAATCGTGAGGGGGTTGGCGGCGAGGTGACCCGGCCCACCTGGGACGATGGTGGGGAAGCGTACTGCTCTGATCTGGAGGTTTCAGGTGCCAAGTCCCACCGGTCCGGTACTCGTCGTGGACTTCGGGGCGCAGTACGCGCAACTGATCGCGCGCCGCGTGCGCGAGGCGCAGGTCTACTCCGAGGTCGTCCCGCACACCGCCACCGCCGAGGACATCCTCGCCAAGGACCCCGCCGCGATCATCCTTTCCGGTGGTCCTTCCAGCGTGTACGCGGAGAACGCCCCCGCCCTCGCGCCCGGCCTTGTCGACGCGGGCGTGCCGATCCTCGGGATCTGCTACGGACACCAGGTGCTCGCGCAGGCTCTCGGCGGCACGGTCGAACCGACCGGGATCCGCGAGTTCGGCCGCACCGAAGTCCGCGTCGCCGGTGAAGGCGGCGTGCTGCACGCCGGCCTCCCGAGCAACCAGCCCGCCTGGATGAGCCACAACGACAGCGTCACCAAGGCCCCCGAGGGCGCCACCGTGACCGCTTCGAGTGACGGTGCAGCCGTCGCCGGGTTCGAAGACGTCGAGCGCCGCTTCGCCGGCGTCCAGTACCACCCCGAGGTGCACCACTCGCCGCACGGCCAAGAGGTGCTCCGCCGCTTCCTGCACGACATCGCGGGCATCAAGCCGCAGTGGACGACGTCGTCCATCGTCGACGACCAGGTCAAGCGCATCGCCGAGCAGGTCGGCGACGGCCGGGCGATCTGCGGGCTCTCCGGCGGCGTCGACTCCGCCGTGGCCGCGGCGCTGGTCCAGCGCGCCATCGGTGACCGGCTGACCTGCGTGTTCGTCGACCACGGTTTGCTCCGCTCCGGCGAGCGCACCCAGGTCGAGCGTGATTTCGTCGCCGCGACCGGGGTCAACCTGGTGACCGTCGACGCGCGCGACCGGTTCCTCGACGCGCTGGCCGGGGTCACCGACCCCGAGGAGAAGCGCAAGATCATCGGCCGCGAGTTCATCCGCGTGTTCGAGCAGGCCGAGCGCGACCTCAAGGCCAAGGGCGACTACAAGTTCCTCGTCCAGGGCACGCTGTACCCGGACGTCGTCGAATCCGGCGGCGGCGAGGGCGCGGCGAACATCAAGAGCCACCACAACGTCGGCGGACTGCCCGACGACCTGCAGTTCGAGCTCGTCGAGCCGCTGCGCCTGCTGTTCAAGGACGAGGTGCGCCGCGTCGGGCTGGAGCTCGGGCTGCCGGAGACGATCGTGCAGCGGCAGCCGTTCCCCGGCCCGGGGCTCGGCATCCGGATCATCGGCGCCGTCGACGCCGAGCGGCTCGAGACGCTGCGCGCGGCCGACGCCATCGCGCGTGAGGAACTCACCGCGGCCGGGCTCGACGGCGAGATCTGGCAGTGCCCGGTGGTGCTGCTGGCCGACGTCCGCAGCGTCGGCGTCCAGGGCGACGGGCGGACCTATGGGCACCCGATCGTGCTGCGGCCGGTGTCGTCCGAGGACGCGATGACCGCGGACTGGACGCGGCTGCCCTACGAGGTGCTGGAGCGGATCTCGACCCGCATCACCAACGAGGTCGCCGAGGTGAACCGGGTGGTACTGGACGTCACGTCCAAGCCGCCGGGCACCATCGAGTGGGAGTGACCGCACCCGGTCCGACTTGCGTTTAGCGGGCAAACCGCGATCTGTCAGGCCCTGGGCACCCAGGCGACCGGATCGCGTTTAGCCCGCTAACTGCGCTCTGGGCCCCTTGGGCACCTCCGCTCCGGGGGCGGGCAAGGCGAAGGCCCCGGCGAGGGGCCGGGGCCTTCGGAGTGGGGTGGATCGTGAGCGGGGGCCGCTAGCGGCGGCTCTTGCGCACCGAAGCGGCGAGAAGCAGGACGCCGACGAAGATCGCCCCACCGGCCATGACCCACCGGAAGTCGAACTGCGGGAGCCACGAGGCGCCGTCCGAGAGGACGTAACCCGACACCAGCAGCGTCGCGATCCCGATGATCAGGGTGAAGACGTCCACCCCGCGCTTCGCGGGCCGAGCCGACTGAGTCTGTGTGCTGTCGTAGTTGTCGTAGTCGTACTCAGCCACGACGCACCTCCACGTTCCCGACACCGTTCTCGACCTTCACAGTGATCTTCTGCCCGTTGCTCCCCGGCGCGGTGAAGTCGACGACGTCTTCGCCGACCCCCGAGCGGGACTGGCCGAGGCAGTCGACCTCGCCCGCTCCCGTCTCACAGGAGACCTTCACTTCGGCACCCATCGGCACGAGCACCGTCGAGTTACCGGCTCCGTTCGAGACCTTCGTGCTCACCGAAGCCCCAGCGGGCAGCTTGGTCAGGTCGACGTCGATGTTCCCCGCCGAACGGTGGTACTCAGGCAGCACCTCGGACACCTGGCTCGGCGTCGCCTTCAGGTCGCCGACGCCGCCCTTCACGGAGAAGTTCTCGAACGGGACCGTGGTGAGCGCCATCCCGACGATCGCCAGCGGCACCGCCAGCCCGATCAGCCCGCGACCGCCACGAACGAACGAACCGGCCACCAGCCCGATACCGACCACACCGAGGGTGAGCCCGACGACGTGCTGCGGGGTGAACCAGGTCTCGCCGTCCAGACCCAGGACGGTGCCGACCCCGGCCACCAGCACGGCGAGCCCGAAGGTCGCGGCGCCGATCTTCGACTTCCGGCCGCGAGGCGCCGGCGGCGCGGGAGGCGGCGGAGGGGTCTGCGGCGGCAGCCCGCCGGACGGCGAAGCGTTCGGCAGGTCCCAAGCCGACGGGTCGGCCGCGAGCGGGTCCCAGCCGCCCTCGGTCGCCGTCGAGGTGGAGGTCGCCGACGCCGACGCCATCGAGAACGCGGCCGTCGGATAAGCCGGAGCGGGCATCGTCGGCCGGTTGAACTGACCGCGGTTGCGGTGCAGCAGGTACAGCGCGACGGCCATCAGCGCCAAGCCGATCAGGCCGGTTCCGTCGGTCATCCAGCCGCCGCTCAAGGTCCAGGTGAGACCAGGGAAAAGCAGGAGCAGCAGCATCACCGCGAACGCCGGCGAGCTCGACGCGCGTCCCCGGCCGATCATCCCCTCGAACGCGGAAACGGGGTCACCCTCCTGCGGCAGGAAAAGCCAGCCCAGCAGATAGACGAAGACGCCGAAACCGCCGAACACGGTCGCCGCGACCAGCGCGACGCGGACCACGGTCGGGTCGATGCCGTACCGGTAGCCGATGCCGGCGGCCACACCGGCGAACTTGCGGCCCGCCACCGGGCGGACCGGCCTGCTCCGCCAGAAATCCTTGACGGTCTCTTCGAAGCCGGCCGCGGGGCCGCGCTTCGGAACCTGTGTCTCACTCCCACTCATGCCACAAAGAATGCGCTCCGGCGGGCCCTCACCACATCCGGGAACGTCCCTGAGGTTTCCCCAGCGGGAAGAGTCAGGGGTTTCCCCGATGGATCAGTGCGGCACTCCGTGTGACCATGGAGTACGTGCAGGAATCCGCCCCCAACGACCTCGCCGGACAGGTGAAGCCGACGATCATCGAGCGCCCGCTGGTGCCCGTCGCCGGCAGCCTGTCGCCGGCACCGTTCGAGCCGCCCAAGATGTACCGCCGCCGCTCCGGCCGCGCCATCGCGGGTGTCGCCGGCGGTCTCGCCGACCACCTCGGCGTCAAGGTGCTCTGGGTCCGGACCGCGTTCGCGTTGCTCGCCGCGCTGAACGGCGTCGGCCTTCTCGCGTACGGCCTGCTGTGGGTTTTCGTCCAGCAGCAATCCGGTGAGGTCGAGCCGGAGAAATCCGCGCCGAAGGACAAGCAGCAGGCTTTCGGCCTGATGGCGCTGGGTGTCGGCCTCGCCGTCGCCAGCGGCACGCTGACCGGTTTCATCAGCGGCTGGGTCGCCATTCCGCTGGCGCTCGCGATGATCGGCGCGGCCGTCGTCTGGCGGGAGGCCGACGAGTCGCAACGACGGCGCTGGCGCCTCGGCGCCAAGGGCGGGGTCGCCACGGCGTTCCTCGGCGGCGGGGGCTGGTCGGCCGCGATCCGCGTGGTCGCCGGCGTCGCGCTGGTGATGGCGGGCATCGGCGTCGTCGTCCTGCAGAGCGGCAGCATCGACCAGGTCAAATTCGCGCTGGTCGCGGTGATCGCGACGCTGTTCGGGGTGGCCGTGCTGACCGTCCCGTTCTGGCTGCGCCTGGTTCGCGATCTGTCCGACGAGCGCACCGCCCGCATCCGCACCGACGAACGCGCCGAGATCGCCGCGCATCTGCACGACTCGGTCCTCCAGACCCTCGCGCTGATCCAGAAGCAGGCGGATTCGCCGCGTGAGGTCGCCCGGCTCGCGCGCGGTCAGGAACGCGAGCTGCGCGGCTGGCTGTACGGGCCGTCGGGGTACGGCAAGAACAAGAAGACCGAGGAAGAGGCCATCAGCGGTCAGCTGTCCGAAGTACTCGCGGCCGCGTGCGGCGAGGTCGAGGACGCGTTCGCGATCTCGGTGCAGCAGGTCGTCGTGGGGGAGGCAACGCTGAACGAGCCGCTGACCGCGCTGGTCCAGGCGGCGCGCGAAGCGATCGTCAACGCCGCCAAGCACGCGGGCGTCGACGAGGTCAGTGTGTACGCCGAGGTCGAGCCGACGGCGGTGACGGTTTTCGTGCGGGACAGGGGCAAGGGGTTCGACCCCGATGTCGTGCCGGGCGATCGGCACGGTCTCGCCGATTCCATCCGGGGGCGGATGGAACGGCACGGGGGCAAGTGCAAACTTCGTACCGCACCGGGTGAAGGAACCGAGGTCCAGCTGGAGATGCCGGTCAAGGCGGGGAAGGGCGCGGCGTGAGGTCGCTATGCTCACGGGACAGGGCGAGCGAGGGAGCATCGTGACGGAGAACCAGCAAACGCGGGAGCCGGTCAAGGTCTTCCTCGTCGACGACCACGCGCTCTTCCGTGCCGGAGTGCGCACCGAACTGGATTCGATCACCGACGACGTCCGCGTGGTCGGTGAGGCGGGCTCGGTTGCCGAGGCGGTCGCGGGCATCGCCCGGACCAAACCGCAGGTCGTCCTGCTCGACGTGCACATGCCCGACGGTGGCGGCGCCGAAGTCCTGCGCCGGATCCGGCCGGAACTGCCGGACGTCGTGTTCCTCGCGCTGTCGGTCTCCGACGCCGCGGAGGACGTGATCGCCGTGATCCGCGCGGGGGCGCGGGGGTACGTCACGAAGACGATCTCGTCGAAGGAGCTCGTGCGCGCCGTCGTGCGGGTCTCGGACGGCGACGCGGTGTTCTCGCCGCGGCTGGCGGGATTCGTGCTCGACGCCTTCGCCGACCGGCCGGGTTCCGCGCCGATCAGCGATCCGGACCTCGACCTGCTGACGCCGCGGGAGCGCGACGTGCTGCGGCTGCTCGCGCGCGGGTACGCGTACAAGGAGATCGCGTCGGAGCTGTTCATCTCGGTGAAGACCGTCGAGACGCACGTGTCGAGCGTGCTGCGGAAGACGCAGCTTTCGAACCGGTACGAGCTTTCGCGCTGGGCTTCCGACCGGCGTCTCGTCTAGGTGGCGCCTGTCCTCATCGGCCTGGTGGCCGTGTTCTTCCTCGGCATGGGGCTGCTCGGGCTCGCCGCGCCGGGGCGGCTCATCCGGCCGTTCGGCATCACGCTGGAGTCGGCGACGGCGCGGACCGAAGTGCGCGCGGTATACGGCGGCTTCGGTGTGGCTGTCGCGGTGCTGCTCGGATTCGCGGCTTTCGACGTCGGCGGGATCCAGCGGGGTGCGGCGATCGCGGTGGCCGTCGCACTCGTCGGGATGGCCTTCGGGCGGCTGGTCGCGCGGTTCGCGGAACGACCGGAGCGGTTCTATCCGAGCTGGCTCTATTTCTGGGTGGAGCTGGTCATGGCCGCCCTGCTCGTCGTCGCGGTCGTGTCGCCTTTAGCCCGCTGAACGCAGGTCAGCGGAATTCGTGGGTGACTTCGATCTTCCCCACGATGTGCGTGTTGAACTCGGCGAGGTCCTCGGCCGGGACCCACAGCTCGAGGATGGTCTTCCCGCCCGCCTGCTGGACGGGGTACCGCTCGACGAACGAGGTCTCGACCTCGAACCGCGTCACGAAGCCCGCGCCGTCGTATCGCACGTTCCAGTCGCGGGCGATCTTGATCGCGTAGTCCTCGTTCAGCACCGGGTAGAAGATCGGCTGCTCCGGCAGTCTCGGCGGCCACTCGCGCCAGCCCGACTCGCGGACGAGGTCGAGCTCGACGGGCCCGGTCGGGCGCCACAGGGTCGTCGTTTCCGTCATGGCGCGACCTTATCGGCGGCGAGAGGGCGCTCGACCTGCGGAGTGGTAGCAAAGGTCCCTTGCTCCTTCGGCCGGAGCCGGGTCAGCGCGACCCCGCCCAGCACGACGACCATCCCGGCGATCACCCGGAAGTTCAGCGGCTCGGCCAGGAACACCGCCCCCAGCAGCACCGACACCACCGGCAGCAGGTATCCGACGATCGACGCCGCGACGGCGCCTTCGCTCGCGAGGAGCTGGTAGTTCAGCGCGAACGCGATCCCCGTCGACCCGATGCCCAGGATCACGACCGCGACGACCGCGCCGGTGCTCAGGTGCACCGGTTCGAAACCGCCCATCGGCATGGCGAGCAGCATGAACCCGGTCGCCAGCAGCATCTGCCCGCCGGCCAGCGCGAGCGGCGAGTCGCCGGTGCCGGTGAGGTACTTGCCCTCGTAGACGAACGCGAACCCGTAGCTCGCGGCCGCCGCGAGGCAAGCCAGCGCGCCCCAGCTGACCAGGCCGGAGGCCTCCCACGGCGCGAAGATCAGCAGGATGCCGGCGAGGCCGACGACCAGCCCGGCGACCCGCAGCGCGGTCATCTTCGTCCGCGCGCCCATCATCGGCGCGGCCAGCAGCACCCACAGGGGTGTCGTCGAGTTCAGCACGCCGGTGATCCCGGAGTCGACGGTCAGCTCACCCCACGCGAACAGCAGGAACGGCAGCGCGTTGTGGAAGAACGCCGCGACGGCCAGATGTCCCCAGATCCGCCGTCCCGACGGCAGCCGGTCCCGGCCGAGGTAGCAGAGCCCGATCAGCACCGCCGCGCCGAGCGCCACCCGCGCCAGCACCAGCTGCACCGGCGAGAACGCGCCGAGCCCCAGTTTGATCCAGAAGAAACTCGATCCCCACATGAGCGCCAGCGCGCCGATCCTCAGCAGGGTCTTCGTCTCGCCCACCCCAGTCCTCCTTAGTGCCTGGCTCAGCTTCGCCGCGCCGACGCGTAAGGACAAGCGAAAATAACTGCAGGGAGCCTTAAGCAGAACTGTAAGATCGGACCATGCTGGACGTCCGCCGCATGCAGGTCCTCCGAGCCGTGATCAGCAGTGGTTCGATCACCGCCGCCGCCAGGAACCTCGGCTACACACCATCCGCGATCAGCCAGCAGTTGTCCACCCTGGAAAGGGAAGCGGGGGTCGAACTGCTCGAACGCGTCGGCCGCGGCGTGCGCCCGACGCCCGCCGGTTCGCTGCTGTCCGAACACGCGGAAACGCTGAGCACCCAGCTCGCCAAGGCCGAAGCCGCGCTCAGCGAACTCAAGGAAGGCCGCACCGGCAGGCTCGCCATCCGCTATTTCGCCACGGCGGGCGCCTCACTGGTGCCGTTGGCCGTCGCCGCGCTGCGCCGGGAATTCCCGGGCGTCCGCCTGGACCTGAAACTGGTCGAGCCCGACGATTCGATGCCCGAGATCGAGTCGGGCAAGGCCGACGTCGCGATGATCGTGCTCCCCAGCAGCGCGCCCCGGGTCAAAGGGGTCGAGTACATCCACCTCCTCGACGACCCGTATCGCGCGATCCTGCCGAAGAACCACCGGCTCGCCCGCAAACGCGTCCTCGATCTCGGCGAACTCGCGGAAGATCCGTGGGTCGGCGTCGACGGTCTCCCCGGCGCCTGCCGAGACATCCTGCTCGACGCCTGCGGTGCGGCCGGATTCGCCCCGAACCACGTCGTCGAATCCGAGGATTACCAGACGGCACAAGGATTCGTGGCCGCCGGGCTCGGTGTCGCGCTGATCCCGGAGCTCGGCCTCGGCGCCCCGCACCCCGGCGTCGCCATCCGCAAGGTCCGTCGTCCGGATCCGGTCCGATCCATCCACGCGGCCGTGGCCGCGCACGCCAGGGAACACCCCGCGGTGCGACGGTTCCTCAGCGCGATCCGCGAAGGGGCCGGACAGGTAACCGTGACTGGTCGAGTGGGCACGAAAACCGGCTGAGCTTGAACAGCCGCGTCGGCGGTCGACAACCTGGCAGGGAACCCGCCAGCGAAAGGATCCCGGTGCGCCCCCTGATCGTCCTGCACGGCTCTTGGCACCAGCCCGCCCATTTCGACGACGTCGTCGAACGCCTGCACCGGGAAGGCGCCGACGTCACCGTCCCCGACCTCGGCGGGCGTCCGATCGCCGAAACCACCCGGACCGTCCAGGAACTCGTCGACCGGGCGGCCGAGCCGCCGGTGGTGCTCGCGCACTCCTTCGGCGCGCTCACCGCGAGCGGGCTTCAGGGGGTCTCACACCTGATCTTCCTGGCCGCGATCGTCAGCGAGCCGGGGGAAACCGCTCAGTACTGGAACGAGCGGCTCAAGGAGGAGACCGGCCGCGAACCCGACCAGGTGCCCTTGACCTTCGACGACGCGGGCCTGACCCACCTCGACCTCGCCGCCGTCCGCGAGGCCATGTACGCCGACTGCACGGACGCCGTCGCCGAGCGCGCCACGGCGTTGCTGCGTCCCGAGCCCGCCACGATCTTCGACGAGTCGCCGGAGGGCTCGGCGTGGAAGGACACCCCGAGCACGTACATCGCCTGCACCGAAGACCGGGCGCTCGCGCCGGAACTGGTGGCTCACTGCGCCGCGCGCTGCGAAACGACGGTGACCTGGCGGGCGAGTCACAGCCCGTACCTCAGCCGTCCGGTGGAATTGGCGACGCTGGTCCGCGAGCGGCTCTAAATCAGGAACAGTTCCGCGAACAGCACACCGATGAGGATCGCCGCCACGACGGCACCCGCCACGATCAGCCACTTCCGGGTGTCGGGAGACTTCGCCACGGCCGACGCGGCGGGCGCGTACTGCTGCGCCGGCGGCGCGTACTGCGGCTGCGGCGGCTGATACTGCTGCGGCTGGTGCTGGGGGAACTGCGGAACCGGCTGCTGCTGCGGGGCCTGGTTCATCGGCATCGGCATCGAGGCCGGAACCGTCGGCATGGCGGGCGCGGTCGGCGGGATGAACGCCGTCTGCCTGCCCTCGGTGATCGCGCTCAGCGAGCGGACCGTGTCGGCCATCGTCGGCCGCGAATCCGGCTCGGGCCGCAGCATCTTGCGCAGCGCGCCTGCCAGCGGGCCGGCGGTCTGCGGCGGCCGTTCCGAAGACTCGCCGTCCTCACCGAACGGCGGCACCCCCTCGACGGCCGTGTACAGCGTCGCGCCCAGCGAGAACACATCGGACGCCGAAGTCGCCGGTTCGCCGCGCGCCACCTCGGGCGCCCGGTACGCCGGGCTCGGCCCGCCACCGGTGATGCCGATGTCGGTGAGCTTCACGCCGCCGTCGTCGGCCAGCAGGACCGTGCCCGGTTCGACGGTCCGGTGCACCACCCCGGCCTCGTGCATCGCGGCCAGCGCGCGGCCGAGCACGATGCCCAGCCCGGCGGCCTGTTCCGCGGTCAGCCTGCCGTGCTCGGCGAGGAAGGTCGCCATCCCGCGCGACGGGATGTACTCCATCACCAGCCACACGTCCGGCCCGTCGGGCAGCACGTCGTACACCTTGATGGCGGTCGCGTGCTCGAACTTGGCCGCGTCCTTGCCTTCTTGGATGACGACGGCCTTCGCCTGCTCCGCCCGGTCCGGCGGCAGGCCGACGGGCAGGTACATGCGCTTCATCGCGACCGTGCGCAGCAGACGCGTGTCGAACGCCAGCCACACGATGCCCGCCCGGCCACGCCCGATGGGCTGGTCCAGGCGGTACCGGCCGCCGACGATGGAACCTTCAGAACTCAATTGAAGCCTCGGATCAAGCGCCAGGTGGGGTCGAACTCACTGGCGGGGTGGGCGTGGTGCTCGGCGGAGGATCATCGGAAGAAGTCGGCGGCTTCGGTGTCGTCTTCGGGCTCGACTTCGTGCTGGTCGGCCGATCCGGCTCGTCCGTCTGGCTCGCCTTGCTCGACGTCTTCTTCGACGAAGTCGTCTCCTTGGGCGGCTCGGCCGATTGCGTCTCCGTCGGCGTTTCCGTCGTCTCGGGAGCCGATGACGTCGCCGAAGGGGTCGGTTTCGTCGACGAGTTCCCCACCTGGGCGGGCGTCTCCGGATTGTTCGGGCTCAGCAGCCAGAAGCCCAGCGCGGCCAGCGCCACGACCACGACACCGCCGATGATCGCGGGTTTCTTCCACGCGCCCGGCTTCTCGTCGTCCTCGTCCACCGGGCTGGTCTGCGCACGGGTGGGCGGAGGCGGCGGAGGCGGGGTGTCGTAGTCGTCGTCGTAGGGATCGTCGTCGTACTCGCCCGCGGGGATCGGGACGGCGCGGGTGGGCGCCGGTCCGCCGCCGGGGTGGCCGCGTTCGGCGAGCAGCGCCGTCTCGTCGTAGTTGTCGTACCCGTCATAGTCGTTTTCCGGGTAACCCGACGCGGGCGGCTGCTGGTAGTCGTCTTCGTCGTAGTACGAACCCGCCGCGGCCTGCTCGTCGAGGAGCGAGCCCGAGTGACCGGCCGCTTCGCTGTCCAGCGCCTGGGTCGCGCCCGCGCCGGCGAGCGCCCCCGCGACCGGGGCGGCGAGCACGGTCTCGTCCGCGGGACCGCCCAGCGGCGTTTCACCCCGCGCGACAGCGTCGAGGAGTTCTTCGCACTCTTCGGCGGTGGGCCGGTGCCGTACCTCCGGGTGCAGCAGCACAGCGAGCACGCTGGCGAGCGGGCCGGACTGACGCGGCGGGATGATCTGGCCGGCCGCGACCGCGTGCAGCAGGCTCAGCGTGTTCTCGCTGAGGCCGAACGGCGGCTGGCCTTCGCAGGCCGCGTAGAGCGTCGAGCCGAGGGAGAAGACGTCGGACTCCGGGCCGGGGTCGCCGCCGATGGCCACCTCGGGCGCCAGGTAGGCGGGGGTTCCGGCGATCATCCCGGTCTTCGTGACCGTGACGTCGTCCTTGGCCCGCGAGATGCCGAAGTCGGTGATCTTCACGGTGCCGTTGGGCGCCAGCAGGATGTTGCCGGGCTTGATGTCCCGGTGCACGATGCCGACCGCGTGCGCCTCGGTCAGCGCCGCCGCGACCTGGGCGCCGATCCGGGCCACCTCCGTCGGCGGCAGCGTCCGCTCCTCCTGCAGCACCTGGGCGAGGCTGGTGGAGTTCAGGTACTCCATGATCAGGCACGGCTGGCCGTTGTCGTCGGTGACGACGTCGAACACCGAGATGGCGTTCGGGTGGTGCAGCCTGGCGGCGATCCGTCCCTCGCGCATCGTCCGCTGGCGGGCGTCTTCGGCGTCGTGAGCCTCAAGACCGGGTTGCAGCAGCAACTGCTTGATCGCCACCGTGCGGCCGAGTACCTCGTCGTGCGCTTGCCACACGGCCCCCATAGCGCCCGTGCCGATCCGCCCGGCGATGCGATATCGACCGGCGACCAGGCGACCCTCGTCGCTCACGCGACCTCCCTTTGGGCTCCGTCTTCACGTCGCGGAGTCGTCCGCGCACGCGGTGCGGCCTTCAGCACGCCACAGCGTTGGAGCGTATGCACATGTAGTGGTCTGTGTGCCGGCTTTTCCGAGACCGACTCGTGACAAGGCTAGGCGCTCACTCTGCGCACACACACGCGGCACACTCTGATCGCACTGGGTGGAGAGCCGTTACACGCGGGGTGTCCGTCACATGTGCTGCGCGGACAGCAGTCGCGCGTCGGTGATCAGACCGGTCGTTTCGTCGGCGAATTCCAGCACCTGCGTGACCCGGACCATGCCGCCGTCCGCGTTGCGCATGGTCACCACGGCGAGGATGGTGCCGTCGGCCTGCTCGCGGAGATCCTGGATCTGGATGGCGTCCATAGCGCTCCACGCCTCGACCAGCCTGCCCATCTCGGACTCGGCCAATACCGGCGTGAGCAGCGACATCGCACCGTAGGGATCGGCGTCGACGGTCTGGTAGAACTTCCGGACCGCCTCGAGCTTGCCCTCGGCCGTGGTGACCGCGGCCGGTTTGGAGACCGGCTGCGAACTGGCGCTGCTGGACGTCGAACCCTGCTGCGTGAGCGAACCCGAGGCGGTACCCGAAGACGGCTGCGGCGTCGTGCTGATGCCCGCGGACGTCGGCGTGTCCTGCTTCCGCTGCGGCTCCGTGGAGTCCGGCACGGCGAGTCCGCCGAGCGCGGCGGCCCCGCTCATCACCTCGGGTGCGGCGGCGCCCGGCGCCGTGCCTTGAGGCTGGCCGCCCGCGAGCACGCCCGCGGTGACGACGGCGCCCGCGACCAGCAGTCCGGCGGCCACCAGCCCGGCCAGCTTGGCCCGCCGGGCGGCGCGGCTTTCCGGCTCGTCCTCTTCGGGCTCGGGCCGCGGCGACGGCTCTTCACGGGTGCGGGCGGGAACGAACTTCTGCGGCTCGCGGAAGACCTGCTCGAGGTACTCGCGGTCCACACGGGTGTCGTTCAGGATCTCTTCCGGGATGACGTCCTCGACACGTACGGCGTCCTCACGCCGTATGCGCTGTCGATCAAGCACGAAATTCCTCGCTCTGGTCCGGGGCAGGCGCTGGGCCGTTCGGCCGACGCCTCTGGTCCGCGCGGCCGTCTTCTGAACGGTGCGGACCCTGCAGTCGCCAGGTAACCCTGTGCGGACGGTTCGCGGCCAGGCTCTATCGCCGGAATGCCGTCGCCATACGACGAACGGCAGCTTAGGTCACCCACCCGGACCAGGGACGACCGCTCGCCGCACCGCACGTGCAGAGGAACAGGACACCTGCACGTGCGCGGACGGTTACATGCCGTCGTCGACGATCTTGTCGTCGTCACCGAAGGTCAGTGTGCGCTGCTCCATGGTCTTCGTTCCGTCTTTGTGGGTGACCTCGACGGTGTTGACCGTGACGCCGCGGCGCTGGTCGATGCTGACCTTCTTCACCTCGAAGTAGGCGACGTCCGCGTAGCGCTCACGGAGGCCCTGCGCACCTTCTTCGCTCAGGCTTCCCGAGGTCACCGAAGAGGCCTCGTGGGGATCGGTGGTGACGTTGTTGAGGAAGATCTCGGTGTTGTCGCCCATCGTCTGCGCGTCCGGCTGGGACGCGTACCAGGCGGCCGTCGTGGTGGTGCGGTCCGCGGGCGTGACCGGCGGCTTCTGCGGCCGGTCGCTCGACGACGGCGCGGGCCGCCCGGACGTGACCGGCCCGCCCGAATCCGGCTGGGTTTCGCTGCTGCCGGAGCCGTCGTTGTCCGACGAAGTGCCGGAGTTGGCGGAACTGCGGTCGTCCCTGGTGGAGGAATCGGTCTCGGAGCTCGACGGGTTGCCTGCCGCACCGCCCTGCGGCGGCGTGGCCGGGTTGCCGGCGAGGCCTTCCTGCGTCAGCGGGCTGCCACCGCGGTATCCGGGCCAGCCGCCCTGGCTCTGCTGCTCCGGGAGGGGTTTGCCGACCAGGAACGAACCGGCGAAGAGCAGGCCGACGACGACCAGCGCGGACGCCGCCGCCGCGAACCAGGCGGCCTTGCGCCAGGTCTTGGGCGGGGTCACCGAGGCGGGCACCGAGCCGAGGTCGAAGGTGCTGAGGCCGTCGACGGGCGGGGCGAGGTAGACGCGGACGTCGTCGGTGTCACCGTCGATCTCCACCGGCTCGGGACGGCGGGGAGCGGGGGCGGTCAGCGTCACCTTCGTGCGCTGGGCGGCCTTCACGCGCCGCTCTTCGGCGGAGGGCCGGACCGGTTCGGTGAACGAGACCTCGACGCGGGCCGGGCGGGCTGGGTGCTCTACGGGGACCTCGCGAGCGGGCTGGGGGAGCGGCAGGCGGCCGCTCGATGGGGCGTAGCCGGGGCTCGGCGCCCTCCTGTTCCGCGGTGGCGGCAGCGGCAGGGAACCGGTGGAGGGCGGGGCGAACTCACGCTGTGCGTGATGGCCGTGCCCGGTGGGGCGCTGCCGCCTCGGCGGCACGGGTGGGGTCCAGCTCTCGGTACCGCCCGCCCGGTGGCGGCCCGCGTGCGTGGCGCCGTCCCGTCCTTGGTGTTCCGCCCAGCCGTTCATGTCCGAGCGACCCCCTCGCGGGCCGTCCCTGACGGCGATGTGACACCGGTTAAGCCGAACGGAGCAGTGCTTTCACGGGATCCCTCGCTTGCAGACTCCCGGGCACTCTCGTGAGCAAATGCACGCGCATGCGACTGGGGACGCGCGGGGCCATCGCCCCCGCGCGTCATACGGGCATCGCCCGACCCAGACGCAAGGGTCCTCACGGGATCCACACTAAAAGTTCGACACGCGCAAGTCTTCACCCACTCTGCAAGTTGCAGATCTTTCACTCGGTCGGGCGCGGCCGAACGGGCCTTGGTGACGTTACGCAGCGCTATCAGTGCTGGTGGAGCCGCTCAGTTGCCGCTGCGGTACTTCTGCTGGGTCGATTGCAGAGCTTTGGTGGCGGTGATCCCGCTACCCGCTGCAAGCAAAATGGCGATGATGTCGAGCGTCGTTCCCCCACTGGTGAGCAACCAGGCGAAAAGCGAGGCCGCGGTGGTACCCGCTGCGATCGGCCAGCGTGTCTTGACGTACTGGGCGATGGGCGTGCCGCCCGCGCGCTTACCCGCCGCGTTGTTCAGCATGGCGAGGTAACCGAGATGGCCCAATGTCGCCAGGACACCGGCGATCGCGATGATCACGGCGATGAGGTTAATCATGTGTCCAGTTTGCCCTGTCCCGCGTCGTCGTGGCTCGGGGAACACCCTGAGTTTCGCCTCACGGCACGCGATCGTGACGTGAGGCCGTGGTCCGCATCACTCACGACCACCTGGACTGAACCGGCGGTTTCGCGTGACTGGACGGACGACACGTGCGGCGCTCGCGAAGGACGCCTTCGCCGCGTGCCATGCGGCGAAGGGCGCTTTCGCCACGTGAGACGCGGGGAAAGTCCCCTTCAGCGCCCCAGCCTGCCCCGGCCCAGATTCAGCAGCGCCATCGCCAGTTGCCGTCCCTCCGGCCCGAGTTCGCGGTAGCGCGCCAGCACGTCCATTTCACGGTTGTAGACGATCCTGGTGCCGCCCGCGGCCATCCTGGCCGCACCGATCGTCTTGGAGACTTCGACGCGGCGTTTGACCAGCCGCAGGATCTCGCCGTCGAGCCAGTCGATCTCCTTGCGGAGCTCACCGATCTCTTCGGCCGTGGCGGTGGGTTCTTCGGCGTCCGGCTTCTGTGTGGTGTTCATCGGGACCTTTCTTCGGTCCGGATTCCCTGCTGGCCCCCGGAACAGCGTAAAGCCCCGGGGTCCGTGGACTCCGGGGCTTCGGGTGATGGCATTTCGGCACTATGCGATCACGGGAGCCGGAGTCCGGGTCCCGTAAAAAAATCGCGTCACGTGCCGCATGCCGATCATTATGCCACAGCGAAACCGTCCTCCGGCTTGACGCGGCGGCGTGCTCCGCGGACGCGGGCGTGCACGAGGACGCTCATGGCCAGCCAGAACATCGGCATCGCCGGCCAGAAGAACGGCACCCCCGAAGCCGTCCAGCGGACGATCAGCAGCACCGAAAGCACGACGGCGACCGCGAGGTGGGCCCGCACCGCCGGATGCCCGAAGACGACAGGCCGCCGCTTCGGCACGGGTTTCGGCAGATCGGCCGTGAGCGCGGAGAGTTCGTCTGTGTACTTGGTGGAATACACAGTGCCGAGCCGCTCTTCTACTTCTTCGAGGGTGAGACGGCCTTCGCCGCCGGCGGCCTGGATGAGCGAGACGACCCGCTCCCGGTCGGTGTCGGCGGCCCTGAGCCGGGAGGGAATTCCGTTGGTGTCCATGGCATCCGATCCTCCGCCGCGAACACCGTCCGCGCGTCGGACGGCAGGCGGCAACACCGCCTACGCCCGGCGCTGTAGCGTGGACCGGCGATGAACACCCTCTTCGATCTCCCAGCGGACGGTCCGGCCAAGCCCCGGCACGCGGACCTGCTCGACGACCTGAACCCGGCACAGCGCGAAGCCGTGACCCACGCGGGCTCGCCGCTGCTGGTCGTCGCGGGCGCGGGTTCCGGCAAGACCCGGGTGCTGACCCGCCGGATCGCGTACCTGCTGGCCGAACGGGACGTACACCCCGGCCAGGTCATGGCGATCACGTTCACCAACAAGGCGGCCGCGGAGATGCGGGAGCGGGTGAGCGACCTCGTCGGCCGCCGTGCGAACGCCATGTGGGTGTCGACGTTCCACTCCATGTGCGTGCGGATCCTGCGCCGTGAGGCCAAAACGCTGGAGATGTCGTCGAGTTTCTCGATCTACGACTCGGACGACACGAAGCGGCTCATCACCCTTGTCGCCCGCGATCTCGACATCGACCCGAAGCGGTACGCGGCGCGCACGCTGGCCGTGCACATCTCGAACCTCAAGAACGAACTGATCGTTCCGGAGACGGCGGTCGCCGACGCGGGCAACGACCTCGAACGCCGCGTCGCCGAGGTCTACGTCGAGTACCAGCGGCGGTTGAACCAGGCCAACGCCTTCGACTTCGACGACCTCATCATGCGGACGGTCGAACTCCTGCAGACGTATCCGGACGTCGCCGAGTACTACCGGCGGCGGTTCCGGCACGTACTGGTCGACGAGTACCAGGACACGAACCACGCGCAGTACACGCTGATCCGCGAACTGGTCGGCACCGAGGCGAACGAGGCCGGGATCGAGCCCGCCGAACTGTGTGTCGTGGGTGACGCGGACCAGTCGATCTACGCCTTCCGCGGGGCGACCATCCGCAACATCGAGGAGTTCGAACGCGACTTCCCGAACGCGCGGACGGTGTTGCTGGAGCAGAACTACCGCTCGACGCAGACGATCCTGAACGCGGCGAACGCGGTCATCGCGCGAAACCCGAACAGGCGCGCGAAGCGGCTGTGGACCGATTCCGGTGACGGCGAGAAGATCGTCGGCTACGTCGCGGACAACGAGCACGACGAAGCGGCGTTCGTAGCGGGCGAGATCGACGCGCTGGCGGACAAGGGCGAAGCGGACTACTCCGACGTCGCGGTCTTCTATCGCACCAACAACCAGTCGCGTGTGTTCGAAGAGATCTTCATCCGCCTCGGCCTGCCGTACAAGGTCGTCGGCGGCGTGCGGTTCTACGAACGGCGCGAGGTCCGCGACATGCTCGCGTACCTGAGGGTGCTGGCGAACCCGGAGGACACGGTCAGCCTGCGGCGGATCCTCAACGTCCCCAAACGCGGCATCGGCGACCGCGCCGAAGCGGTCATCGCGACGTACGCCGAGCGCGAGCGCATCTCGTTCACGCAGGCGTTGCGCGGCGCCGTCAACGGCGAGGTGCCGATGCTGAACCCGCGCTCCGCCAAGGCGATCACCGGTTTCGTCGAGTTGATGGACGAACTCGGCGAAGTCGTCGAGAGCGGCGCCGAAGTCGCCGACATCCTCGAAGCGGTCCTGGAACGCACGGGCTACCGCGCGGAACTCGAAGAGTCCGACGACCCGCAGGACGCGTCGCGGGTGGAGAACCTGACGGAACTCGTCACCGTCGCGCGGGAGTTCACCGAATTCACCGCCGAGGTCGCCGGTCCGGACGGTGAACTCCCCGAACTCGAGGCCGTGGACCCCGGAGTGCCGGAGCCGGGCTCGCTGCCCGCGTTCCTGGAGCGCGTTTCGCTGGTGGCCGACGCGGACTCGATCCCCGCGGCCGACGGTGGCGATGACGGTGACGGGCACGACGCGGGCGTGGTCACGCTGATGACCGTGCACACCGCGAAGGGGCTCGAGTACCCCGTCGTCTTCGGCACGGGCTGGGAAGACGGGATCTTCCCGCATATGCGCGCGCTCGGTGACCCGACGGAACTGGCCGAGGAGCGCCGGCTCGCCTACGTCGCGATCACGCGGGCGAGGAAGAGGCTGTACGTCTCCCGTTCGATGGTGCGCTCCGCGTGGGGCCAGCCGCAGATGAACCCGGCTTCGCGGTTCCTCGACGAGCTTCCCGCCGAGCTGGTCGATTGGCGCAGGCTCGCGCCTTCCTCGTCCTCCGGTGGTTTCGGTTCGTCGGGCGGTTCGCCGCGTGCCGCGACGACCTGGGGCAGCCGCGGTGGCGGTGGCGCCTCGCCGTCGAGGTCGACGGGCACGAGTCCGTTCGGCAAGGGCTGGAAGGAAACGGTCGCGCTCAAACTCGACATCGGCGACCGGGTCAGTCACGACAAGTACGGACTCGGGACCGTCATCGCCTGTGACGGTGTGGGCCCGCGTGCCACGGCGACGATCGACTTCGGCGCCGCGGGCAAGGTCCGGCTGATGCTCATCGGCAGCGTCCCGATGGTCAAACTCTAGCCCCGACCTGCGGTTTCTCCGCCGCGCTCCAAAACTGTCGGACCCCTCCCGTATACCTGTGCCATCGAACACGAGTTCGATGCGCTGGGGTAGGCTGGACGAGCCGGTGTGCCCCGATCAGGAGGAGGGGGCGCACGGTGTGGACGGGGTCTTGTTTGGGGTTCTCTCGAGTGGGGTACTCGAATACCTGCGGGGTGTTGAAGAAGGGGCGGGGCCGGATCGGGGTCCGGAACCGCCGGAAGTGCTCAGGCTGGTCGCGGCCTGGCGCGCGTTACTGCGGACGCACGAACCGGACGGGGCCGGACGGTGTGTCGTATGCGGGCACGCGCGGCGATGGCTGTTCGGGCCGCGGCCAGCCGGGTGCCGAATTCGTTCCCGGGGACTTTTCGCCGGATGGTGGCCGATCGCACGGCGCCCGGCCGGTCTCTGCACGGTATGGCAGATCGCCGTGGGGTACTTCGTCCGCAAGCTGCCCGACGGCGTCGCGTGAGGGCTTTGAGAGCCCGAAAGACCACACATGCTCCGGGCCGGATGGCCTACGACGCTTCCCAGTGTCCTCGAAGCTGGTGTCCTCGAAGGGGGAGGCAGAGGCCCTGAAGGCGCGCCAGAGCGTCGTTGCCCGGCGCGCCCTTGCTGCGGGCGGCCTCACCGGTGTGGTGAAGGGGAAGGAATTCCGATCAGCCGACGCTCACGCCACGGGCGGCGAGCCACGGGCGCGGGTCGATCTTCTTCGTGCCGTTCTGCCACACCTCGAAGTGCAGGTGCGGGCCGGTGCTCTGGCCACGGTTGCCGACCTCGGCGATCTCCTCGCCGCACTTGACCTTCTGGCCTTCGCGGACGGAGAACGAGTTCATGTGGCCGTAGACGTGGACGGTGCCGTCGGCGAGCTGGACCTTGACCCAGAGGCCGAAACCGCTGGCGGGGCCCGCTTCGATGACCGTGCCGTCGGAGGCCGCGACGATCGGCGTGCCGATCGGGGCCGCGAGGTCGATGCCGAGGTGGCTCGTGCCCCACCGGGCACCGAAGCCCGAGGTGAAGGAGCCCTTGGTCGGCATGCAGGTCTTGGGCCGCTTGGCCTCTTCTTCGGCCTTGCGGGCCGCTTCGGCCTCGCGCTTGACGCGGGCCTGGGTGATGCTGTTGTTCTCCGAGAGCTTCTGAGCTTCGGCGGAGGCGTTCGTCGACTGGCTCGTCGGCAGCAGTTCGGGGGCGCCACCACCGGCTCCGCCGCCGAGGGCGAACGAGGCGCTCGCGTCCTGGGTGCTGGCCAGGGGGGTGACGGCGGCGTCGGAGGATTCCGAAACGGACTTCAGGGTCTGCCCGGCAGCGGCGGCCGCGAAGGCGCCGGCAGCGACGGCTGCGACCACGACACGACCGCGAAGGGCCGAGGACGGGGGCGACAGGCGGTGCGAGCCCCGGACGCGAACGACCGCACCATCGAGTGCGTTCTCGAGCGCCGGGGAAGGAGCTTGGCCGCCGGGGGAGCGGTGTGAAGCCAAGACGGGGCCTTCCGTGTTCGGGGAGTCGGATCAAGAGCCCGGGCGGGGGAACCCGGTGAACGACCTCGGGGGTGGTTCGTTCGGTGCTCTCATTCGTGATCTGACTGTAATGGGGACCCCGGGACAGTAACGAAGCGGCACCCCGAACAGCAAGATCTGACGGCGCTCTCGGCCGATCGGGCGACGGCGATGTGGCCGTTGTCCAGTGGAGATTACCCAAAGTTAAACCAGGTTTACTCACAACCGTGTGACTTGCGTTACAAGATCAAGGGGCCGTTCGGGGGTACCGAAGGGCCGGAAAGGGGGCAAACGAGGGAAATAAGCGGTTGCCCGACGGTGTTGAAGGAGGTTTACCCGGACTAGGCCGCTTCCACGCCTAGCCCGCGCCTGGTCAGCTCGTCTTCAGCTTGACTTCAGCTGTCTTCCGTGACCTGGCTGAACGCCGGTGAGACCTGCGGCGCCCCTGCTGCCGGGCCCGGCCGGCCCCGGCTTGCTAGCGTCGCCGTCGATGACTTCGCGCTCACGGCACCCTGGCGGCGACTCCGCCGGGCAAGCCGTCCCCGGTACCGCGTCCGCCGAACTTCTCCGGAGCGAACCGGGCTCCCGCCCGCGAGCGCTCCTGCTCTCGGCGGGGCTGGTGTCGGCCGGTGCGGTCGCGCTGGCCGCCGGCGCGCTGCTGCCCGTCATCCAGGGTGGTTCGCCTGGTTTCACCGCCGGTCCGTTGCTGGTCGTGCTGGCCTTGGCGCCCGCGGTGGCCGTGCTCTACGCACTGTTCACCGGGCGCGCCGGGCTCACGGCCGGGCTGGTGCTCGGGCTCACCGCACTCGCGCCGGGGCGGCTACTGCTGGACCTGCAGCTGCTCGCGGACGGATCCCTCGCCGCGCGGCCGGAACTGTTCCTCGCCGACAGGCTGCTCGCGCTGCCTCCGGCCGGGCCGGGGCTGTGGCCGCTGGTGGTGGGCCACCTGCTCACGCTCGCCGCCGGGGCGTTCGCCGCCGGGACCGCACGTGACGAGGCGGAACTGGCGGGTGAACTCGACGGACGGCGTCGCTGGCGGCTGCTCGGGCCCGTGCTCGGCGTGGCCGGCGGGATGGGTCTGCTGCTCGCACCCCTCGGTTCGGGCAACGCGTATCTGCTGGCCAAGAACGCCTTCGAGGGTCCGACGGTCGCGATGGCCGGGTACCTGCTGCTCGCGGCGATGCTTCCGTTGACCGTGCTCGTGGCCGTGAGTTCGTCTTCGGCCGGAGTCGGCAAGGGCGGGTTCGCCGGAGCCGGGCTGGCGTCGCTCGCGGTCGGGGTCCCGGCGGTGGTCGCGGGGCTGGTCGTGGACCGGCTCTCGGTCGCGCCGGGTTCGGTGGTGGTGACCGTCGCGGGGCTGGCGCTGGTCGGGCTGGCCTTCACCCGGTTCGACGTCGCGGAAGCAGGCGATGCCGTCACCGGTGACCTCGCCGGCGAAGCAAGGCTGCCTGGGCTGTTCTGGTGGCGGCTGGCCACCGGTGGCCTGGCGCTGCTCGCCGCCGCCGCGGCGGTCGCGGGTGCGCTGGCCCCGGTTCTGAAGGCCAACGGTCCGGCGCCCGTCCCCGAGACGCCGGCGCGCTGGCTGCTGCTCGGCGCCGCCGTCGTGCTCGCCGTGCCCGCGCTGTTCGTCTTCGTGCCCCGGCTCTCGGCGTTCGCCAGGGGAGTCGTCGCGGCGACGTGGGCGGGGGTCGTCCTCGCGGGCGCGGCCGTGCTGAGCGCGGCCTTGTCCGTGACCGAGGACAAGGCGGTGGACCCGGCGCTGTTCGGGGTCGACCTCCCGGTGCCGTCGCCGGACGAGGTCGGCTTCTCGGCGGGCCCCGGCGTCACGTGGACGTTCGTCGCGCTCGTGCTGGCAGCCGTGGCCGCGCTCGCCGCGGTGGTCACCGGCGTCGTGGAACGCGATGTCGCCGATGACGCCGATGACGCCGATGACGCCGATGACGCTGCCGATGCCTCGACCGACAGCGGGCTGGACGGTTCGCGGGCGAACGGCGCCGTGCTGACCCCGGTCGTCGCGGCGGCGGTCCTGGCGATCGCCGCGTTCGGCACCCCGGTGTTCACCGCGCCGGGCTACACCGCTCCCGGTCTGTGGTCGAACTTCGGCGCGGCGTCGTGGGGCCTGCTCGGCGCGCTCGCGGTCTTGCTCGGCCTGTACGCGCTCGTCGTGCGCTCGCGGCCGGTCGCGGCGGCGTCCGCCCTGGCCGGTGCCGCGCTGCTACTCGGGCTGCGCGCGGCGGAACTGCCGCTCGTCGGTTCGGAGTACGACGGCTCGTCGGCGGGGATCGGGTTCTGGCTCGCCCTGGGCGGCGCGCTCGTCTCCCTCGTCGCGGCCGGGATGGCCGTCGCGGGTGCGCGGCGGACCGGATGACGCGCCGCCTCCTCCGCGTCGTGCTGGCCGAGTTCGATGTCCCGGACGGGTCGGCGGTCGCGCTCGGGCGGGCGCTGCGCGACGACGGGGTGGAGGTCGTCTACGCCGGGCGTCTCGACACCGTCGAACAAGTGGTCCGGACGGTCGAACAGGAGGATCCGGACATCCTCGGCGTCTTGCGCGGCGAGAGTGAACCGGAAGGGCTCGCCGAAACGCTTCCCGGCGTTCTCCTCTTCGCGGTCGGTAACGGCCCGAGCGGGTTCGAAAACGCCTTCGAAAGCCTGGAAGAGGCGGCGATCTGGGTCTCCGGTGTGCGGTCTCACACCGTGGAAACACCGTCTGACCGCGTACGGTGACCGACTTCACCAGGTGCGGAGTGCCCTGCTTCTGCGCAGGTCGCTAACCTCGACTGGTCCGACAGCGCGGTCCGGGAACGGACCACCACAGTGGCGTGTCGTCAGGAGACTGGAGTAGTGGACCTCTACGAATACCAGGCGAGGGATCTCTTCGCCGCCCACGGAGTACCGGTTCTGCCGGGTGCCGTGGCAAACACCCCCGAAGAAGCCAAGGCCACCGCCGAGAAGATCGGCAACCAGGTCGTCATCAAGGCGCAGGTCAAGACCGGCGGCCGCGGCAAGGCCGGCGGCGTCAAGCTGGCCCAGACGCCGGACGAGGCCGCGGAAAAGGCCGAGGCGATCCTCGGTCTCGACATCAAGGGCCACATCACGCGTCGCGTGCTGGTGGCCGAAGCCTCGGACATCGCCGAGGAGTACTACTTCTCCTTCCTGCTGGACCGTGCGAACCGCACCTTCCTCGCGATGGCTTCGGCCGAAGGCGGCGTGGAGATCGAGCAGCTGGCCGTCGAGCGTCCCGAAGCGCTCGCGAAGATCCCGGTCGACGCGATCATCGGTGTCGACAAGGCGAAGGCCGTCGAGATCCTGACCGCGGGCAAGTTCCCGGAGAAGGTCGTCGACGAAGCCGCCGACGTCGTCGTGAAGCTCTGGGAGACCTTCGTCTCCGAGGACGCGACGCTGGTCGAGGTCAACCCGCTGGTCCGTGACCCGCAGGACAAGATCATCGCCCTCGACGGCAAGGTCACCCTCGACGAGAACGCCTCCTTCCGTCAGCCGGGCCACGAGGCACTGGTCGACAAGGACGCGGAGAACCCGCTCGAGGCGAAGGCCAAGGCCAAGGACCTCAACTACGTCAAGCTCGACGGCGAGGTCGGCATCATCGGCAACGGCGCGGGCCTCGTTATGTCCACGCTGGACGTCGTCGCGTACGCGGGTGAGAAGCACGGCGGCGTCAAGCCCGCCAACTTCCTCGACATCGGTGGCGGCGCGTCGGCCGAGGTCATGGCGGCCGGTCTGGACGTCATCCTCAACGACACCGACGTGAAGAGCGTCTTCGTCAACGTCTTCGGCGGCATCACCGCTTGCGACGCGGTCGCGAACGGCATCGTCGAGGCGCTGAAGATCCTGGGTGACGAGGCCACCAAGCCGCTCGTCGTGCGGCTGGACGGCAACAACGTCGTCGAGGGTCGCCAGATCCTCGCCGACGCGAACCACCCGCTGGTCACCGTGGTGGACACAATGGACAACGCGGCCGACAAGGCCGCCGAGCTCGCCGCGGCAGGTGCGTGAGATGTCGATCTTCATCAACGAGAACAGCAAGGTCATCGTCCAGGGGCTCACCGGCTCCGAGGGCATGAAGCACGCGACCAAGATGCTGAAGTCCGGCACGAACATCGTGGGTGGCGTCAACTCCCGCAAGGCCGGTCAGACCGTCTCCATCGAGGGCAAGGACCTCACCGTGTTCGGCACGGTCGAGGAAGCCATCAAGGAGACCGGCGCCGACGTGTCGGTCATCTTCGTGCCGCCGAAGTTCGCCAAGGACGCGGTCATCGAGGCGATCGACGCCGAGATCCCGCTCGCCGTGGTGATCACCGAGGGCATCCCGGTACACGACTCGGCCTACTTCTGGGCGCACGCGGTCGCGACGGGCAACAAGACCCGCATCATCGGGCCGAACTGCCCCGGCGTGATCAGCCCCGGCAAGTCGAACGCGGGCATCATCCCGGCCGACATCACCGGTGCCGGCCCGATCGGTCTCGTGTCGAAGTCCGGCACGCTGACCTACCAGATGATGTACGAGCTGCGTGACATCGGTTTCTCGACCGGTGTCGGCATCGGCGGCGACCCGATCATCGGCACGACGCACATCGACGCCCTCGAGGCGTTCGAGGCCGACCCCGAGACCAAGGTCATCGTGATGATCGGCGAGATCGGCGGCGACGCCGAAGAGCGTGCCGCGGCCTACATCAAGGACAACGTGACGAAGCCGGTCGTCGGCTACGTCGCGGGCTTCACCGCGCCCGAGGGCAAGACCATGGGCCACGCCGGCGCCATCGTCTCCGGCTCCTCCGGCACGGCCGCCGCCAAGAAGGAGGCCCTCGAGGCCGCCGGTGTCAAGGTCGGGAAGACCCCGAGCGAGACCGCCGTCCTGGCGCGCGAGCTGTACAACAGCCTCTGATCCTTCGGAGACTGGCGCTTTCCCCGGCGGGCCGGGCACCTCACCGGTGCCCGGCCCGCCTCTTTGCGCCCGGAGCGCGTTTAGCCCCCTAATCGCGATCCGGTCGTCGCGGAGGGGTTCCGCACGGAACCTGATCGGGTGTACAGACGTCTCAGAGCCCGAGGCGTGGGGTGACCGCGTGTGCGCTAGCGTTCGAGCATCACAGCCGCCTCGTTTGTCCCGGGAGTCCCGCGCGCCCCGGGGTGCCGGTCGAACGACAGGAGAGCATTCGGATGTCCTATCCCAGCGGTGGGCCCGGCTACCCCCAGCAGGGTGGCGGCCAGCAACCCCCTCAGTCCCACCCCGGCTCGGGAGCCTTTCCGCAGCAGCAGGCGCCCTCGCAGGCTCCTCCGCTGAACCTGGCGCTGCTGCTCGCGCTCGCCGTCGCCGTCCTCGGCCTGGTGCAGTTCTTCATCGGTTTCTCCGACGAGGCCGACGCCGCCGGACAGGTCTCGGTCTTCCTCCTGGTCAGCGGTCTGCTCGCGGGTTTGCACGCGCTGCCGCGTGGCCCGAAGACGCTGCCGTTCGCCGCGTTGTTCAGCGTCCTCGGCGCGTTCGCCGCACTGGACCTGATCATCGGCTACGGGAGCGGCCGTGAGGATGTCTCGGTTCCCG
The DNA here is from genome assembly GCF_046549005.1 of Amycolatopsis sp. lyj-108. Classification (NCBI taxonomy): domain Bacteria; kingdom Bacillati; phylum Actinomycetota; class Actinomycetes; order Pseudonocardiales; family Pseudonocardiaceae; genus Amycolatopsis; species Amycolatopsis sp. lyj-108. The sequence goes on from NZ_JAJPWQ010000002.1 coordinate 685,506, forward strand.
GCATCCTCACCGTGGTGCTGATCCTCGGCATCCTGCAGATGCTGGTCGCGGTCGCCGCGCTGCTGTTCGAGCACGACGTCATCAAGCTGCCCGCCGCGAAGCCGCAGCAGCAGGCACAGCAGGCCCCGTACAGCCAGCAGTTCCCGCAGCAGGGCCCGCAGGGTCCGTTCGGCCAGCAGGGTCAGCAGGGCCCGGCCGCCACCCAGGTCCAGCCGTTCCCCGGCGCGGGCCAGCAGGGTCAGCAGCAGGGCGAGCCGTCCGGTCCGTTCTCGCAGCCGGGCGGGTTCCAGCCGCCGGTCACGCAGCCGCCGGGGCAGCAGGCCACGACGTACGCGCCGCAGCAGGGCCAGTTCTTCCAGCAGCCGCCGTCCTCCTCCTCGTCGGAGTCGGGCCAGAACCCGGGCACGCCGCCCGGTGGTTTCGGCAAGCAGAGCTGACTTCCGAACGCGAAACACCCGCTGTGACTCTCCGTGTCACGGCGGGTGTTTCGTTTTTCCGGGTTACCCGACCGGGTGGGTTGGGCCACGTGCGCTGTCCGGTGGCGGCGTGCCTCACCCGGACGGCCCAGTCCGGATGTCATGGTGCGGATCATGAAGCTGCTCACCCGCGACGAACGCCCGTCGGGCGAAGAGCCGGTGAGCGACCTCGTCCCCGAGCCGGAGGTGTCCAGGGCGAAGCGGGTTCGTGTGTTGCTCGCCGCGGCCTGCGCACCCCTGCTTTCCTCCTACACCGCCGTCGTGGCCGTCCTCGCCGTGGTGTCGTTCGCGGCCGACCGGTCCCGGTTCTCCGCCACCGGAGCGCTGCTCGCCGCCGGCCCGGGCTGGCTCGCTTCGTGGCAGGTGGAACTCGAACTCGGCGGTCATCCGCTCGGCGTGCTGCCGCTGCTGCCGACGCTCGTCGTCGGATGGCTCGCGGCAAGGACGGCCGAGCGCGCCGCCCGTCGCCTCGGCGGACGGACTCCGGCGGACGCCGTCCCGGTGGTGACGGTGATAGCCGGGGCGCACGCGTTGTTCGGTGTGCTCATCGCCCTGATGGCGGGCGGATCGCCGATCGGGGTGAACCCGCTGACCGCGTTCTGCGTGCCGGGGCTCCTCGCCGGACTCGCCGCCGTCGCGGGAATCGCCAGGGTCTGCGGGCTTCCGGCCTCGGTGCGGGACCGGTTCGACCCGGTCGCCGTCCACGGCCTGCGGGCGGGTGCGCTCGGCCTCGCCGCGTTGATCGCCTGTGGCGCGGTGGTGTTCACCGCGGCGACCGCGCTCTCTTGGTCCACTGTGGACAGTCTGTTCGAGCCGGGCTTCGGCGCGAGCCTCGGCATGTTCGTGCTCTCCGTGGCGTACCTGCCGAACGCGGTCGTCGCCGCGCTGTCGTTCACCACCGGGCCGGGCTTCTCGATCGGCTCGGTGACCGTCGGCATGTTCGGCTACCAGGAAGGCAAGCTGCCAGGGGTGCCGGTGCTGGCGGGGATCCCGTCGCACCACGCGGTCTGGTGGCCGGCGTTGCTGCTCCTGCCCGCGCTGGTCGGTGCGGTGGTCGGCTGGCGGATCCGCGCGATCGACGAAGACCCGATGCTGCGGATGCGGGCGGTCGCCGTCGCGGGCGCCCTCGTCGCGTTCGGCTGCGTCATCCTCGGGACCTTGTCCGGCGGAAGGCTCGGCGACGGGCCGTTCGACCCGGTCAGCGTGCCGGTCGGGGTCGCGTCGGTGATCGCGTTCTGCTGGATCGTCGTCCCCGGCGGGTTCGTCGCGTTCTTCGCCGGACCGCACGAGGCTCCCGAACCACCGGGTGAACCCGAAGACATCGCCGAAGCCGAAGAAGCAGCCGTCGAGCCCGAAGACGACGAACTCGCAGAGGAAACCGAAGCCGAAGCGGGCGAAGAGGCCGAAGAGGTCGAAGAAGCGGCGGAGGACGTCGACGAGACCCCGGCGGAACCCGAGGCCGAAACCGAGCCTGAACCAGAGCCAGAAACCGAGCCCGAGCAGGACGGTGCCGTCGACGACGCTGTGACCGAGTCCACCGACGGGTCCGGCGACGAAAGTGCCCCCGGCGACGACCGTTAGGGTTGTCGCGACCAGGTGAAGCGCCGTACGCCCGAGTGCGTACCGCCGTGGCAAGGAGCCCGTTCTGGCTAGTCGGTTGGACCTGCCCACTCCGGTGAAGCTCGTCGTCCTCGCGTCCGGTTCCGGCACGCTGCTGCAGGCCGTGCTTGACGCGGTCGAAAAACCGAACTTCCCGGCGAAGGTGGTGGCCGTCGGAGCGGACCGCGCCGGGATCGCGGCGCTCACCCGGGCCGAACACGCGGGCGTGCCGTCGTTCACCGTGCGGATGGCCGACCATCCGGACCGCGCGGCGTGGGACAAGGCGATCACCGAAGCCGTCGCCGCCTACCAGCCGGACCTGGTCGTCTCGGCGGGGTTCATGAAGATCCTCGGCGCCGAATTCCTCGCGCGGTTCCCCGGCCGCGTGATCAACACGCATCCGGCGTTGCTGCCGTCGTTCCCCGGCGCGCACGCCGTGGCCGACGCGCTGGCGATGGCCGTCAAGGTCACCGGGTCGACGGTGCATTTCGTCGACGCCGGAGTCGACACCGGGCCGATCATCGCGCAGGAGCCGGTGATCGTGGAGCCCGACGACGACGAAGACGTCCTGCACGAGCGGATCAAGGCCGTGGAACGCAGGCTCCTGGTGGAAACGATCGAAAAGCTCGGCCGGAGCGGGTGCGCGGTCGAGGGACGAAAGGTGAGGTTTTCGTGAGTACCGCACAGGGACAGCGTCCCGTCCGGCGCGCGCTGATCGGCGTCTCCGACAAGGCAGGCCTGCTCGAACTCGCCACCGGGCTGCACGCGGCCGGTGTCGAGATCGTGTCGACCGGCGGAACGGCGAAGGTCATCGCGAACGCCGGGGTGCCGGTGACGCCGGTCGAGCAGGTCACCGGGTTCCCGGAGTCCCTCGACGGCCGGGTCAAGACGCTGCACCCGCGCGTGCACGCGGGCCTGCTCGCCGACCGCGACCGTCCGGAGCACGTCGAGCAGCTCAAGCAGCTCGACATCGCGCCGTTCGACCTGCTCGTGGTCAACCTGTACCCGTTCACGCAGACCGTCGCCTCGGGCGCGAGCCCGGAGGACTGTGTCGAGAACATCGACATCGGCGGCCCGGCGATGGTGCGCGCCGCGGCGAAGAACCACAACAGCGTCGCCGTCGTGGTCGACCCTTCACGCTACGAGTGGGTGCTGGACCGCGTCGCCGCCGGTGGTTTCGAGCTGGCCGATCGCAAGCGGCTCGCCGCGCAGGCCTACGCGCACACCGCGTCGTATGACACCGCCGTCGCCTCGTGGTTCGCCAACGTCTACGCGCCCGCGGACGACTCCGGCTTCCCGGACTTCACCGGCGCTTCGTGGGAGCGCGGCGACGTGCTGCGCTACGGCGAGAACCCGCACCAGAAGGCCGCGCTGTACAAGCACGGGCGGCCGGGCCTCGCGCACGCGGAACAGCTGCACGGCAAGGCCATGTCGTACAACAACTACGTCGACACCGACGCCGCGCGCCGAGCCGCCTACGACTTCGAAGCCCCGGCCGTCGCGATCATCAAGCACGCCAACCCGTGCGGGATCGCCGTCGGCGAGGACATCGCCGAGGCACACCGGAAGGCGCACGCGTGCGACCCGGTTTCGGCCTACGGCGGGGTGATCGCGACCAACCGGCCGGTGAGCCGCGAGGCCGCCGAGCAGATCTCCGAGGTGTTCACCGAGGTCGTCCTGGCGCCGGACTTCGACGCCGAGGCGCTGGAGATCCTGCAGCGCAAGAAGAACGTGCGGCTGCTGAAGCTGCCCGCGATCGAGTCGCCGGATCCGATCGAGTTCCGGCCGATCTCCGGCGGCATGCTGGTGCAGACCGTCGACACGATCGCCGCCGAGGGCGACGACCCGGCGAACTGGACGCTGGCCACCGGCGCGCCCGCCGACGAGCGGACGCTGGCCGACCTCGAGTTCGCGTGGCGTTCGCTGCGCGCGGTGAAATCGAACGCGATCCTGCTGGCGAACGACGGCGCGACCGTCGGCGTCGGCATGGGCCAGGTCAACCGGGTCGACTCCTCGCGGCTCGCGGTCTCGCGTGCGGGCGACCGGGCGAAGGGCTCCGTCGCCGCTTCGGACGCCTTCTTCCCGTTCCCGGACGGGCTTGAGGTCCTGCTCGAGGCCGGCGTCCGCGCCGTCGTCCAGCCGGGCGGCTCGATCCGCGACGCCGAGGTCATCGCCGCCGCCGAGGCCGCCGGGGTCACCCTGTACCTGACCGGCACGCGCCACTTCGCCCACTGACGCCGAGTCGCTTTTAGGGGGCTAAACGCGATCTGGCCCGGACTTGCGTTTAGCCCCCTAATCGCGCTCCGGCCCGGACTTGCGTTCAGCCCCCTAATCGCGATCTGCGGGCGTTCCCGGTGCCCGGCCGCGGCCGTCGTGCCATGCTGGCCGCGGATCGCGTTCAGCCCGCTGAACGCGATCCGGACGTACGTGAATCGGTAGGGGGAGGATCGGTGCACCAGCCACCGCAGGGGTACGGCCAGGGGCCGGGTTTCGGCCCGCCACCTGGGCAGGGCTACGGACAGCAGCCGAGTTACGGCCCGCCCCAGCCCGGCTACGGCCCACCTCCCGGTTACGGCCCGCCCGGCTACGGGCAGCCGCCCAAGAAGAAGACCGGGCTGATCGTCGGCCTGATCGTGGGCGGCGTCGTCCTGCTCGGGCTCGGCATCCCCGGCGGAATCTTCGCGTCGGAGTACTACTCGTCGGTCGGCAAGGCACCGGTCTCGCAGCAGCCGCCCGCCGAGTGCCAGGTCTCCCCGGAGCTCCTGAACAAGACGTTCACCACCAGCTACCAAGGCGTCCGCGAGAACGAGATCAAAGCGGGCAAGACCGTCATCAAGCAGTACGGCTGTTCCTGGCTGCCGCCGGAGAGCGACAACGTCCACGACCGTTCCCTCCAGATCACGGTGTACCGCCACGAGGGGCCGGACGCCGAGAAACGCGCGGCGGAGTCTTCCGTCGGATCGGCCGCGCCGTCCGAACGTCAGCAGCAGGTGCAGGGCATCGGGAAGAAGGCGGTCCTCGTCACCCTGGACACCGACAGCGCCTTCAGCGGCGCCGAGCTGCGGTACTCCCAGGGTGTGTACGTCGTCATCGTCACCTACAAGGGCTGGGACAAGGGGTTCTTCACGAACTCGCCGATCCCGCCGGCAGAGTCCGCCGAAGCGGCGAAGTCCGTCGGCGCCGAGATCGCGAAGAAACTGCCCCGCTAGCCGTACAGGCCGTTCAGCCAGGTGGTCCACGCCTTCTCGGCCTTGTCCGCGTCGGCGTCTTCGGCGAACAGGTGGTGTCCGATGCCGACAGGCCAGCCCCAGACGTTCCGGCCGTAGAAGCGGTACAGCGCGTCTTCGGTCCGGACGCCGATGAAGGCCGGCGTCAGGTAGTCGACGACGCCTTCGACGCCAGGGACTTCCAGGTACACCCGGTCGCCGACGGCCGTCGCGCCGAGGGCCGCCCGCACGGCCTCGAACGCTTCCGGAGCCTTGGACGCTTCGGGCGCGTCGGTCTTGAAGTACTTCGCCTGACGTCGGTTGAAGTGCGTCAGGTACTCGCCCAGCGAGTGGTAGTAGAACGACGTGTGCTGCTCGCACGCGTCGTATTCGACGTCCCAGTCGTCGAGGACCGTGGTGTGCTCGTAGCGCAGGTACGTGCCGCCGTCCTTCGGTTCGAGGACGTACTCGAGCGTGTTGAACCAGCCGTTCTCGTCTTCGGCGTAGGTGACGAAGTGCTGTGACGGCTTCCAGACGGTCACCATGCCGCCGTTCGGGGTGAGGCCGGATTCGGTGCCGCCGTCGCGGGGCTCGTACCGGATCGGCCAGAGCCAGCCGCCGCTGCCCGTGGTGATCGCGGCCCAGGTGTCGGCGGGCGTGGTGGGCAGGAAGCCCTCGAAGCGGACCTCGGATTCCTTCGTCATGGCTGTTCCTCTCTCGTATGCCTTCAAGAGAGCGACGCCTGGCCGGGGGCCGTTTCGACAAACGGATCGCGTTTTGCCCGCTAAAGTCGACGTGACGCAGGTCACATTCTGGAGGTGTCGAGGTCTGGAGGATGGCGGCGTCCCTGGGGTGTCCGCGAAGGCAGTGACCCGAGGAGAGCGACATGCGGCAGAGCACGATCGACGAGATCCTGAACCGCCCGCTCAGCCAGGAGCTCCTGGCCCGCGACCTGGCCCGGCTGGCCTACACCGCGCTCAACGGCACGCCGCGGTCGATCCCGATCGGCATCCACTGGAACGGCAAGGAGATCGTCCTGTGCACCCCGACGAACGCGCAGAAGTTGCCGGCGCTTCGCCGCAATCCCGCCGTCGCGCTGACGATCGACACCGAATCCCACCCGCCGAAGATCCTGCTCATCCGCGGCACCGTCGAGCTGGACCACGTCGACGGCATCCCCGACGAGTACATGCAGTGGAACGGCACCTACGAGATGACGCCCGAGCAGCGGGTCGAGTGGGAGGCGAACGTGCGGTCGCTTTACGACGGCATGGTCCGTGTCGTGGTGACGCCGACCTGGGTCAAGCTCATCGACTTCGAGACCACCCTTCCCTCCGCCGTCGAAGAGCTCCTGCGCCGGCAGGCAGCGCGTCAGAGCGTCTGAAAGGAACTGTCATGGCTCTCCGGCAGCTGTTCGTGAACCGGGGCGGTCACTGCCGGTACGCGACCGGCCGCTGGTCGCGCCTGGTTTCCGGCGGTACCACCCGGCGCCGCTTCCTCGGGCGGCCTGACGGTCCGGTGTCGTGAGTGGCGTTTCGGCTTGGAACCCGAAACGCCACTCACGAGGCTCTCACTCCCCGTGGTAGCGCAGACCCGTGCGCTTCAGGACGACCCAGCGCTCGCCGGGCCGGTCCGCGACGACCGGATACCACCTCGGAGCGACCGCGGCGGTCAGTTCGTCCCCTCGTTCGATGAGGGAGCTCACCGCGGGTTCCCCCACCACGATGAGCGCGGACCAGTCGACGTGCGCCAGCAGGTCGTCCTCGGTGACCCCGAACCGGTCATCCAGCAGGGTGACCAGGTCATGCCCGGTGTCCGGGCCGGAGTGGACTTCGCCGACCTCGGGCACCTCTTCGACAACGGGCTCGTCGTCATCGAAGTCCTCGTCGTCAAAGTCGTCCTCGTCTTCTTCGTCGTCTTCGCGTTCTTCGGACCACACGTGGTGGTCGAGCCGCGAGATCGCGTTGCTCAGGTCGAAGGCCTGCTCGTCGGTCATGAACAGCGTCACGGTGTGCCCGTCGGTCAACGTGAACGTCAGTTCCGCTTCCGGGTAGCCGCTGGTGCCGGGTTCCGCTTCGACCATGCCCGCCATGGTCCCGGCCAGCGCCGAGTCCGCCGGGCTCGTGCCCCAGCCCAGCGACGGCAGGTTCGCGGCCATCTCCAGCACGCAGGTCGCGGCGGTCCAGAACGCGTCCTTGTCCCGGAAGTCCTTGCGGCTGCTGGTCAGGGTCCGTCCGCCGCCCAGCGGCTCGGTGCGGGCGTCCAGCCGGCCCCTTCCGGTGCCGTTCTCCCAGATCGCGGTGACCGTGACCTTGTTGGCCAGGCGCTTGCGGTAGTTCTCGAGATGGCCCTCCCTGGCGAGTTCCCAGCCGTTCACCGTCTCGGGCCAAGCGTCGTCCACTGCGGGTTTCCTTTCCTGCCAAGGGGATTCCCGGTATCGGACGTGACAGGTCCGGTGATCGTTCCCGGCTCGCTTGACAACCGTTGCGCCGCCCGATCTACTGGAGTCATCGAACAAGCGTTCGAAGTGCCGCCTTCCCCGCGGCGCGTCCGGTGCCGTCCACAAAGGACGGTCCAGATGTCGTGGGGAGGCGGGTCCGTTGACAGCGGAGGTGGTCGAGGCACGGGCCTTGCCGTTGGCGAGGCTGGCGGCTTTGCCAGGAGTGAGCACGGCCAGTGGCGTGGCTTCCGCGGCCGAACACGCGAGGACGACGGGAAGGGTGCTCCCGGTGTCCCCGGCGTTGTCCGGTCTGCTGCCCGCCGCGGGGCTCCGGCGCGGGAGCACCGTTTCGGTGCTGGGGTCCACGTCACTGATGCTCACCCTGCTGGCCGCCGCGACCGCCGGCGGTGCGTGGGCGGTCGCGGTCGGCCTGCCCGCGCTCGGGGTGGTCGCCGCCGCGGAACTCGGGGTCGAGGTGGGCAGGCTGGCGCTGGTCCCCCGCCCCGGTGCCGAGTTCCCGGCGGTGACCGCGGCTCTGCTCGACGGCTTCGATCTCGTGGTCGTCGGTCCGGGGCTGGCCCGGCCCGACGTGGCGAGGCGGCTGTCCGCCCGCGCGCGCAACCGTGGTTCGGTCCTGCTTTCGCTGGGGTCCTGGCCCGGCGCGGAGGTCGAGCTGAGCTGCCGCCGTTCGAGCTGGACCGGCTTTGACGGAGGGGGCGCGGGTCATCTGCGCGCCCGTGAGGTCGAGGTGCGGGCCGGTGGCCGGGGTGCGGCCGCCCGGCCGATGTCGGCCTTGCTGCGGTTCACCGGCGAGGGCGAAGTCGAGCGTGCCGACTTCCCCGCGACCAGGTGGGGGACGGCATGAACCCGCCTGTGCGCATGCTGGTGCTGTGGTGCCCGGACTGGCCGGCGGTCGCCGCCGCGGCCGTCGCCGGTGAACCCGTCGGCCGCCCGGCCGCGGTCTTCTCGGCGAACCGCGTGGTCGCGTGCACCGCGGTGGCCAGGGGATACGGCGTCCGCCGCGGGATGCGGCGGCGCGAGGCCCAGTCCTGCTGCCCGGAGCTGGCGGTCTTCGGTGAGGACGACGGCCGTGACGCCCGGCTCTTCGAGTCCGTCGCACGGGCGGTGGAGGAGCTGGCCGTCGGTGTCGAGGTGGTGCGCCCCGGGATCGTCGCCGTTCCGGTCGACGGCGCGGCCGGGTACTTCGGCGGTGAGCACGGCCTCCTGGAACGGCTGGTGGACGAGGTGTCCGTGGCGGCGGGGGTGGAAAGCCAGGTCGGCGTCGCCGACGGCCTGTTCGCCGCGACGCTCGCCGCCCGTCGTTCGACGCTGGTCGAGCCCGGTGGGACGGCGGAGTTCCTGGCTCCGCTGCCCATCCGCGAACTAGACCAGCCCGAAGCCGGCCGGACCGAGCTGGTCACCTTGCTCAAGCAGCTCGGCCTTCGCACACTGGGCGCCTTCGCGGCGCTCGAAGAAAGCGACGTTTCCGCGCGTTTCGGGACAGAGGGTGTGCTCGCGCACCGGCTGTCACGAGGGAAGTCCGAACGTCCGCCGTCGCGCCGCCGTCCGCCGCCGGAGCTCTCGCTGGCGAAGGCGTTCGACCCGCCGATCGACCGGGTCGACGCCGCCGCGTTCGTGGCGAAAGGGCTCGGCGAACGGTTCCACGCCGGGCTCGCCGCGCACGGGCTGGCCTGCACCAGGCTCGGCATCTACGCGACCACCGAGACCGGTGAGCAACTCGGCCGGGTGTGGCGGTGCGCCGAACCGCTGACCCCGCTCGGGGTCGCGGACAGGGTGCGCTGGCAGTTCGAAGGCTGGCTGAAGGCCAAGGACCGCCCCAATTCCGGCGTCGTGCGGCTGCGGCTGGAGCCGGAGGAGACCGTCGAAGGACGGTCGCTGCAGCTCGGGTTGTGGCAGGCGGGCGCGTCGGGCGTGCTGCGTCCGTCCACAGAGGACGAAGGCGTGTCCGATGAGCGGGCAGGCCGCGCGCTGGTGCGGGTGCAGGGCCTGCTCGGCCCGGAGAGCGTCTTCACCGCGGTGCTCGACGGCGGCCGCGATCCCGCCGAGCGGGTCCGGCTGGTGCCGTGGGGCGACAGGCGGGAGAAGTCGGCGCAGGCGGAGGCGAACTGGGCCGGGAGGCTCCCGTCGCCTTCCCCGGCCACGGTGTTCGTACCGCCGGTTCCCGCTCAGGTGCTGGACGAGAACGGGCACGCCGTGGAGATCACCGCGCGGCGCCGGGTCAGCGCCGCGCCGTTCCTCGTGAGCTTCGAGGGCGGTGAGCCGCGCGAGGTCCTCGCCTGGGCGGGGCCGTGGTTCGTCGGCGTCCGGGCCGGGGCGGGGCACGCGCGGTCGGGGACCCGGATGCGGGTGCAGGTGCTGCTGGCCGACGGGGCCGACGCCGAGGAGGCGGTGCTGCTCCGCTTCGAACACCACAAGAATCCGATGTGGACACTGGAAGGGAAGTACGACTGAACATGGACGAGGAGTACACGCGGCTGGTGCGACGCTGGCTGGAGGAACCGGCCATCCCGGTACAGCGTGCCGAGTTGGACACCGCATGGGCGGCGTGCGTTCCGCGCGCGGAAGTGTTCGTCCCCACACCGAGAAGCTCGACCGAGAACCGGTGACCGATGGGCTGGAACAACCCTCCGCGGCCGTGGAAGGACCTCGCCCGTGAGCTCGCCGGCGAGGTCCCGCCCGGTGACGGCGGCGACAGCCCCGCTTGGAGTGCCAAACGTGAGGGCTATCAGCCGCCCGCGGATCTGTCCGGGCTGATCGGTGACGACGACGGGGCCACCGCGCGCCGGGTGCCGTACGCCGAACTGCACTGCCATTCGAACTTCAGCTTCCTCGACGGGGCGAGCCATCCCGAGGAACTGGTGGAAGAGGCCGCGCGGCTGGGCCTGGACGCGATCGCGCTCACCGATCACGACGGCATGTACGGCGTGGTGCGGTTCGCCGAAGCGGCTCGGGAGCTGGGTGTGCACACCGTCTTCGGCACGGAGCTCAGTTTCGGCCTGTCCGGGCCGCAGAACGGGTTCGCCGATCCCGAGGGCGAGCACCTGCTCTTGCTGGCCAAACAACAGGACGGCTACCTGAGCCTGAACCGGGCGATCACCGCCGGTCAGCTGTACGGCTTCGACAGGCAGTCGTTGTCCCCGAAGGAAAGGGCGGAGAAGGGCAGACCGGTCTACGACCTGCGCGCGGTCGCCGAAGAGGTTCGCGGGAAGTGCGTCGTGCTCACCGGTTGCCGCAAGGGCGCGGTGCGCAAGGCACTCGTCACCGAAGGCCCCGCCGCAGCGGTCGAGAGACTGAAGGAACTCATCGACTGCTTCGGCCGCGAAAACGTCTATGTCGAGCTCATCGACCACAGCCTTCCCTTGGACAGCACGCACAACGACCTGTTGAGCGAAATGGCCAAGGAGTTCGGGCTCCCGACGGTGGCGACCACGGCCGCGCATTACGCCCGGCCGGAGCGGGCCCCGCTCGCCGACGCGCTCAGCGCCATCCGCGCCCGGCGAGGCCTGGAGGACATGGAGGGCTGGCTGCCCGCCGCGGGGACGGCGTTCCTGCGATCGGGGGAGGAAATGGCCGAGATCTTCGCGCGGTATCCGGGTGCGGTGCAGCGGGCGGCGCTGCTCGGTCGGGAGTGCGCGTTCGAACTCCACCACATCAAGCCGAAGCTGCCGCCGTTCGACGTTCCGAAGGGGCACACCGAAGCGTCCTACTTGCGGTACCTCACCAGGAAAGGCGCGAAGGAGCACGAGAAGAACAAGGACGAGGAGTACCGCGAAAAAGCCAAAAAGCTGATCGACCACGAACTGGAGGTCATCGAAGAACTGGGTTTCCCCGGCTACTTCCTGATCGTCTGGGACATCGTGCGGTTCTGCCGGGAGAAGGACATCCTCTGTCAGGGCCGGGGATCGGCCGCGAACTCGGCGGTCTGCTACGCGCTCGGCATCACCAAGGTCGACGCCGTGCGCTACGGCCTGCTCTTCGAACGGTTCCTCGCCCCGGATCGCGACGGTTACCCGGACATCGACCTCGACATCGAATCCGACCGCCGTGAGGAGGCGATCCAGTACGTCTACGAGAAATACGGGCGGCTGAACACCGCGCAGGTGGCGAACGTGATCACCTACCGGGCCCGGTCCGCGGTCCGCGACGCGGCGCGGGCGCTGGGGTACTCGCCCGGCCAGCAGGACGCGTGGAGCAAGCAGATCGACCGCTGGGGTGCGTTGCGCGCCACGGAAAAGGACCACGATCACGACATCCCCGAGGAGGTCGTGGAACTCGCCTGCGCGCTCGAAGACTTCCCGCGCCATCTGGGTATCCATTCCGGCGGGATGGTGATCTGCGAGCAGCCGGTGAGCGAGGTCGTCCCGATCGAATGGGCCCGGATGGAGAATCGCAGTGTCGTGCAGTGGGAGAAGGACGACTGCGCCGCGGCCGGGCTGGTCAAATTCGATCTGCTCGGCCTCGGAATGTTGTCGGCCCTGCATTATATGATCGACCTTGTTCGTGACCACAAAGGGGAAGAGGTCGACATCTCCGAATTGGATCTCAAGGATCAGAACGTCTACGAAATGCTCTGCCGCGCCGACGCGATCGGCGTCTTCCAGGTGGAGAGCCGCGCGCAGCTGGCCACCCTGCCTCGCTTGCGCCCCAAGAAGTTCTACGATCTGGCCGTCGAGGTCGCGCTCATCCGGCCCGGCCCGATCCAGGGTGGTTCGGTGCATCCCTACATCCGGCGGAAAAGCGGCCAGGAGAAATGGGACTTCGACCATCCGACACTGGAGAACGCGCTGAAGAAGACCCTCGGCGTACCGTTGTTCCAGGAACAGATGATGCAGATCGCGCTCGACGTCGCCGATTTCACCCCGGCGGAGGCGGATCAGCTGCGGCACGCCATGGGGGCCAAACGTTCCGAGCAGAAGATGGAACGGCTCAAACGGCGTTTCCTCGAAGGTGCCGCGAAGAACGACATCGAGAGAGAGCTCGCAGAGAAGATCTTCGGCAAGCTCAAGGCGTTCGCGAACTTCGGTTTCCCGGAGAGTCACGCGCTGAGTTTCGCCCTGCTGGTGTTCGCTAGCGCGTACTTCAAGTACTACCACCCGGACGCGTTCCTGGCGGGTTTGCTGCGCGCGCAGCCGATGGGGTTCTATTCGCCGCAGTCGCTGGTCGCCGACGCGCGGCGGCACGGGGTGCGGGTGCTCGGCCCGGACATCAACGCGAGCCTCCCGCACGCGACGCTGGAACCCTTGCCGGAAGGGGGAAACCTGCTCGCCGTGCGGGGTGGCCTGTCCACTGTGCGGATGATCGGCGAGAAGCTGGCGAAGAAGATCGTCGAGGAACGGGAACGCGACGGCCCGTTCGCGGACCTGGCCGAGGTCGCCCGGCGGGTACGGCTGACCAAACCTCAGGTCGAGGCGCTGGCGGCGGCGGGCGCGTTCGGTTGTTTCGGCGAGACCAGGCGGAGCGCGCTCTGGGCGGCGGGTGCGGTCGCCGACGAAAGCCTGGAGAAACTGCCCGGGCTCACCACCGGGGTCAAGGCGCCGATGTTGCCCGGCATGGACGAAATCGACGTCGCGGCCGCGGACGTCTGGGCCACCGGGGTGTCGCCGGACAGTTTCCCGACCCAGTTCATCCGCGAGCACCTCGACGAGCTCGGCGTCGTCACGGCGGCGGGCCTGCGCGAGGTCCCGCACGGCACCCGGGTGCTGACCGGAGGCGCGGTGACCCATCGCCAGCGGCCGGCGACCGCGGGCGGCGTCACCTTCCTGAACCTCGAAGACGAGACGGGGATGATCAACATCATCTGCACGATGGGGGTGTGGCAGCGCTATCACCGGGTCGCCCGCGGCAGTCCCGCGCTGCTGATCCGGGGCGTGGTCGAGCGCACCGGCGAGGTGGTGAACGTCCTCGCCGAACAGATCCGGCACCTGCCGCTGCGGATCACCGCCAAGTCCCGTGACTTCCACTGAACCCTCTTGACGATCATCGGGCGGTCGTGCTGAAGTTGTTCCAGCGTCGCAGTGCACCCGGCAAAGAGACCGTCGCGGGCATGGAGGCGCCGGACCATGGGAAATCATGGAAACCCCTTCTCGGACGAACGGCCGGTTGACGGCGTTCGGAAATCAACTCATTCAGGTTCACGACTGGCTGCGTAAAGAGCTGGCCGCGTTGCACGACGACCTCGGCTCGGTCGCGGACGGGCGCGCCGAGCGGCTGCGCGATCTCCGGGCGCATTGCCTCACCTTCTGCTCGGCGTTGACCAGGCATCACACCGGCGAGGACGGCGGCGCTTTCCTTGTGCTGGCGGAGAAATTCCCCGAACTGAGGCCGTCGCTCGAAGAGCTCGCGCACGACCACGAGGTCATGACCGGGATCATCGAACGGCTCGAAGAGCTGGTCGCCGGGGTCGGTCCCGGGTCGAGTCAGGACGAGATCCTGCACGTCCAACGGGAGCTGGACGGGCTCACGGCGATCATGGAAACGCATTTCCGGTACGAGGAGAAGCGGATCGTCGGGTTGCTCAACTCGCTGGACATGCCCGAGTGGCAGGAGAAAAAGCCGCCTTTCCTGCTGAAATCGCATTAGGACACGATCTGTCCTATACGGGCTTTAGCGTTCTTCTCATCGCATCACGACGACTGAGGAGAACCTGATGAGCAACCCGATCCCCGACGGCTACCACTCGGTCACCCCGTGGATCATCTCGCGCGACACCGCGGGCGTGATCGACTTCCTCAAGCGCGTGTTCGACGCCGAGCCGCTGGGTGACCCGGTGTACGTCGAGGGCGGGAAGATCGGGCACGCCGAGGTCCGGATCGGTGATTCGGTCGTCATGCTGTTCGACTCGCGGGACAACTGGGGCGAGACTCCGGCGTACCTGCGGCTCTACGTCGAAGACAGCGTGGAGACGCAGCGCCGGGCCGTCGAGGCGGGCGCCGAAGAGGTGACGAGGCAGACCGAACTCTTCTTCGGCGACCGCGTCGGCCGGGTCCGCGACCCGTTCGGCAACCTGTGGTGGATCCAGACCCGGCTGGTCGACCTCGACTTCCCGGAGATGGAACGCCGGATGAACGACCCGAAGTTCATCGAGGCCATGCGCTACGTCTCCGGCACGGAGATCATTCCCAGTCGCTGAAGTCGGTAGGGTGGCGATAGCGACGCGGAGGTGAGCCGGTGGATCGCCACCCACTCCGGGGCAACCCCGGGGAGTACGAAGACAGCGAGACAAGGCGCCCCGCGCGAGCGCGGCATGCTTCGCGTGCGAGTCCGCGCGGATGACAGGAGAAAGAGTCACCTCCGCGTCGCTCCTCGAACCCATGCCGGTCTGGCGATTCCAGGTGGCCCGTTGGGCGAACTTCGACGACTGCGCCGCCGCCCTCGACCTGACGCCCGGCGAACTCTCGTGGTTCGCCGACGCGAAGGGCTGGAACAGGCGTGCGGCCGAGCCGATCCGGCACTACACCTACCGCTGGATCCCGACCGCTTCGGGCGGTGTGCGGCTCATCGAGCGGCCGAAGCCGCGGATCGCCGAACTGCAACGCCGGATCGTGCGGCACGTCGTCGAGGCGCTGCCGGTGCACGAGGCGGCGCACGGGTTCCGGCGCGGACGTTCGGCGATGTCCTGCGCCACGCCGCACGCCGGGCGGGAAACCGTGGTCAGGATGGACCTCGAAGGGTTCTTCCCGACGGTGTCCGCGCGCCGGATCTCGGCGCTGCTCGCCCTCGCGGGTTATCCGCCCGCCGTGGCGGAGGCGCTGGCGGGTGTGCTCACCACGGCCGTTCCGCCCGATGTCCTCGCCGCCGCGCCCGAGGGCCGGCGGGATCCGGCGCGCCTGCGGCTGCTGAACAACCTCGCGGCCACGCATCTGCCGCAGGGCGCGCCGTCGTCGCCTTCGGTCGCGAACGCGGTCACGCACCATCTCGACCGGCGGCTCGACGGTCTCGCGCGTGCACTGGGCGCCGCCTACACGCGGTACGCCGACGATCTGGCGTTCTCCGGGGATTCCCTGCCACTGCACCGGTTGCTGCCCGGTGTCCGGCGGATCGTGACCGGCGAGGGCTTCCGGCTGCGAGACGACAAGACGTCGATCGCCGGAGCGCATCAGCGGCAACGGGTCGCGGGCCTGGTGGTCAACAGTGCGCCCGCCGCGACGCGCGCCGACTACGACGCCCTGCGCGCACTGCTGCACAACTGCGTCCGAACCGGCCCGGAGGAGCAGAACCGGACCGAGCATCCGGACTTCCGCGCCCATCTGCTCGGCCGGATCGGCTGGATCGCCGCGTCGTCCCCGGCGCGGGCGGCGAAGCTGCGCGCGATGTTCGACGGGATCACCTGGACGTGAGCGGGTATGCGATCCTGGACGGGTGATCGAGACCGCGGAGGACTACCGAGAAGCCGTTCTTTCCGAGCAGTGGTGGGAAAAACGCAGTTTCGTCGGCTGTGATTTCACCGAAGCCGACCTGCGTGGGCTGCGCACCCAGGGCTGCACCTTCGACCAGTGTGACTTCACCAAGGTCGACTTCGAGGGTTCGCGCCACGAGGCATCGGCGTTCCGGTCGTGCACCTTCGACCGCAGTGTGCTCGCGAGCACGCGGTGGAGCTCCTGTTCGATGCTCGGATCGTCCTTTGTGGACTGCCGGTTCCAGAAGGTCGCCTTCACCGAATGTGATCTCTCGCTGGTCTCGCTCGGCAAGGCCCGTCTGTCCAAAGTGGACCTCGGTGGCCTGCGACTGCGTGAGGCGAACCTGCTCGAAGCGGATCTGACCGGTGCCGACCTGCGAGGTGCGGATCTCACCGGTGCCCGGCTGGCGGGTGCGAAACTCGAAGGCGCCGACCTGCGTGGCGCGCGGCTCGACGCCAACGGGCTGGTGCAGGCGAACCTCGCCGGTGTCCACGTGGACACCGAGACCGCGGTCGCCTACGCCGCCGCGCACGGCCTCGTCATCCACTGACTTCGCGTGCAATGAAAGGTCCTTTCCTTGCAAAATTTGCGAGGAAAGGACCTTTCATTGCAGAACGGACTAGTCGATCGGCGGTTCGCCCGGGTCCAGCTCGATGAGGTCACCCTCGGCGAGCAGCTCCTCGATGGACGCCGGCAGCAGATACGCCGAACCGCCACCGGGCTGGTTGAACCACGGGATCGCGACCCCGGCGAGCGCTTCGAGCGGGCGCTGCACGCGGTACACGTGGTACGGCCGGTTCACCCACTCCGGCACGAGCGAGCGCTCCTCGAACGGCGTCCCGGCCGCGTAGGTCAGGTTGCCGTTCGGGCCACCGAAGCGGTCCAGCTCGCTGCCCGCGGGCAGCTCGCGCAGCTCCTTGCCGCGGAACAGCGTCAGCGGCGGCTCGCCGTTGAGCGGCGAGATCGGCCAGTTCTGCTTGGCGTCGGGCGCCCCGGCGGCGTTCGCCGCGGCCGGCGGACGGGCCGGTTCCTCGCGCCGCATCGGCGGCGGAGGCGGCGTCACCGGCGGTTCACGCCGCGGCGGCGCGGGCGGCGGGCTCGCCAGCACCGGGTTCGGCCGTGCCGGGGGCACGGGCGGGACCGGCGCGGGGGCGGGCTCGTCGTCCATATCGTCGCCGAGCAGCTCCTCGGCCGTCGTGAACGCCGTCTGTTCCTGTGCCGGGATCGACTCCCGCGGCGGCACCGGATGCGAACCGGTCGCGATCTCGGGAGAGAGCGTCGCCAGCACGGGCGGCGGCGGAGCCTGCTCCTCGACCGGCCGCTCTTCGACAGCGGGCTGCTCCTCGGGCGGCGGAGCGCCGTTCGGGTTCAGCAGGACCTTGCCGAGCATGAACGCGGCGGCGTCCTCGGCGTCGCCGAACACCGCCGGATTGGCCAGCTTCCCGTCGTACCAGCCGACCCGCCAGCCGCCGCCGTCGACCTGCTCGACACTCCAGCCGTGGTCGGTGGGGGAGCCGATGCGGTAGACGTCCTCGGGCACGTCGAGGTCGTCGAACTTCGCCTGCAGTTCGTTCAGCACCGGCACGGGGTGCTCGGCGCGACGCGGTCGCTCCGGTGCCGCGCGGCGCGGGGCCTCCTCGCGCCGCGACTCGGGCTCGGGGCGGGACACGGGCACGGGCACCGGCGGCGGGGCGTCGACCTGCGTGACCTCGTTGTCCGACGGCGGGGGCAGGTCCGGCTCCGCGTCGTGCGTGAGGAGGGGCAGTTCAGGACCGGCGTCGGCCTGTTCGACCGGTGTGTAACCGGTGGTCGTCTCCTCCTCCGGCGGCGAGTACGGCTGGTCCTCTTCCTGCCGGGCGTACGCGTCCTGCTCTTCCGCGAGGGGCGGCGGCTCGTAGGCGTCGACCTGCGCGGGCCGCGCGTACGTGGTGGCCTCCGGGTCGGCGGCCTGCGGTTCCGGCGCGGGTTCGGCGCGCTGATGCGACGCCTCGTCCTGCCGTTCCTCGTCGGCGTACGCGTCCTGTTCGGACTCGTGGAACTGCGCCTCGTCGTGCGCGTATGGGTCTTCGTAGCGGCCTTCGTACTGCTGCTCGGCGGCGGCCTCGTGGAAGTCCTGCGCCTGGTAGTCCTGGGTGTCGTAGTCCTCTTCGTACCGCTGGGCCTGCTCGGCCTGATCGGGAACGGTCGACTCGGCGGCGGGAACGGCCGCGGCAGCCGCGACCGGTGCCGCGGCAGCCGCCGCGGCGGCCGACTGGTCCGGGCCCTGCTGGTGCGGCGGCGGGACGGGCGGCTGAGCGGCCTGGTTCGGACCGGGGCCGGGCTGTCCGGGAGCGCCCTGGTTGGCCTGCTGAGGCGGCACCGGGCCGTTCTGCGGCGGGCCCTGCGGAGGCGGGCCCGCGGGCATGCCGTTGGGGCCACCCGGGCCACCCGGGCCGTTGGGGCGCTGCTGCGGGGGCTGATTCCCCCGGGTGAGGTACCCCGCGGCGGCCTGCAGCGTCGGGGCGTCGACCTCGGGCAGCGTGAAATCGTTCTGCCGGACGTGGTCGATCAGGTCGAGTTCCGGTGAGACGCCGTACTCGCGCAGGTAGAAGTTCACGGCGGCGGGCCAGATCCACTGCCCGTCACTGTGGAAGGCGACCGGGACGGTGGCCTCGGGGGTCTGCGCGAGCCTGTCGATGTCGTAGCCGCGCTCGGTGACCACCAGCGGTGCGCGGTCGAGGTACTCGAGCAGCCTGTCCTGCTCCTCGATCTCCAGGTCGGGCCGGTTGATCACCGGACGCCCGGCCGGGCCGATGGTGTCGAAGATGCGGGCGATGCGGAAGTGCGGTCCGGGCTGCTCAGGGCCGAGGCCGGACATACGCCGGATCAGCCATTCGGGCACGTTCTCCTCGGAGCGGGGGAACATGCGCAGTTCGTCGGACAGCGCCTGCGGAGGCGGCGCGAGGCGCCACTGGGGCTCGTCGCGGTTGTACTCGAGGTTGTAGCTGGACGGGTGATCCAGCTGGTAACGGGCGTTGAACCAGGTGCCGCGGCCGTCGCGATACATCCCGGCGCGGAGCCTGCCGAACAGCGTCGCGATGTCATGCGTCGCGACCCACTCGTGCGCGGTGCCGTCCTCGGTGATGATCTCGCCGGTCATCTCGTGGTACCTGCCGACGGCTCGGTACTCGGCGGTCACCTTTCGCCAATCGCGCGGCGCGGCCCGCAGCAGGGCGAGGCCGATCTGTTTGACCAGGGTGTCCTGCTCGGTCGCGTTCAGCTGAGTCGTCGGTTGTGCCACGGTCACATTTTGACCGTATCCGCGCTCGCGTGCACCCCGCATGTGGGTTTTGCCGCTATTGACAGTCCAGAAGACGCCCTGACCTGGTGTCGGCTCACTCACCCGGGATACTGACGGCGTGAACCGATCTGCCCGCGAGACCCTGAAGGACGAGGACTGATGGCGGTGGCCGGACAGCGGCGTGACCGTGGGGCACTGCTCCATCACCTGCCGTTCCTGGTGGTGATGCTGGTGGTGGCCGTCGCCGCCCTGCGGATCGGCCAGTACCACTGGCGGCAGGGCGCCGCGCTGATCGGCGGCGCGCTGCTGCTCGCCGGCCTGCTCCGGGCGGTGCTGCCCGAGGCGAAGGCCGGGTTGCTGGCGATCCGGGGCAAGCCGGTCGACGTCCTGACCTACGGCGCGCTCTCCGTCTTGATCCTGTTCATCGCGTTCACGATCACCGGCGGGCCCCTGTCCTGACTCGCCTCAGGAGGCCATGGCGGGGCTGAGCCGGGCTTCGCGGCGGTCCAGGCTGCCGGACACCACGGCCAGCGAGAGCCCCAGGACGGCCAGCGACGCGCCGACCCAGTTGGGTGCGACCAGGCCGAGTCCGCCCGCGATCACCAGGCCGCCGAGGTAGGCGCCGATGGAGTTCGCGATGTTGAACGCCGACTGCACGGCCGCGGAGACCAGCGACGGCGTCCCGCCCGCCTTCTCCATGATCCGGGCCTGCATCATCGGGCCGATCATGAACCCGGCGAGGCCGACGAAGAAGATCGTCACCGCCGCGCCGACCTTGCCGTTCGCGGTGAAGGTGAAGATCGCCAGCACCGAAGCGAGCGCGATCAGGGAGACGTAGAGGCTCGGCATCAGCGCCTTGTCGGCGAGCCTGCCGCCGAGGTAGTTGCCGATCGTCATGCCGACCCCGGCCAGCGAGAGCAGCAGGGTGACGTGCGAGGGCGAATAGCCGGTGACGTCGGTCAGCATCGGCGCGATGTAGGACAGGCAGGCGAACACGCCGCCGAGACCGAAGGTGACGATCGCGAGCGCGAGCCACACCTGCGGGCGGCGGAAGGCGCCGAGTTCGCCGCGCAGCGACGGCTCGACCGGTTTGCCCTGGTGGGGGACCAGTTTCGCGATCGCGGCCATGGCGAACAGGCCGATCACGGCCACGACACCGAAGGTCGCGCGCCAGCCGACCTTCTGGCCGAGAAGCGTCCCGAGCGGCACGCCGACGACGTTGGCCAGCGTCAGGCCCATGAACATCATCGAGACGGCCTTCGCGCGTTCGCCCTGCTTGGCCAGGCTGGACGCGACGACCGCGCCGGCACCGAAGAACGCGCCGTGCGGCAGGCCGGCGAGGAAGCGGAAGGCGACGCCGAACTCCTGGTTCGGCGAGAGCGCGAAGAGGGCGTTGCCGAGTGTGAACAGGCCCATCATCGCCAGCAGCATCGTCTTGCGCGGCAGCCGGACCGCGGCGGCGGTGAGCAGCGGGGCGCCGACGACGACGCCGAGGGCGTAGCCGGAGATGAGGTAGCCGGCGGACGGGATCGACACGCCGAAATCGGCGGCGGCTTCGGGCAGCACGCCCATCATGACGAATTCGGTGGTCCCGATGCCGAAGGCACCGATGGCGAGCGCGAGCAGCGCGACGGGCACGGCTCTCCTTCCGGGGGTCGTACTTGAGGTAAACGATTACTCGCCCAGCGTCGCGGAGGGGGAGCTGAATCGATTTAGGTCACGGACACAAAAGAAGACAGCGCGTGCGGCACCGCTGTCCTTCGTCCAGTTCAACCGATCGAGGGGGCCTTTGTCATCCCGGTTTCGGGTGAGGCTGCCCACCCTCAGCGGCGCGCGGCGAGCACTCCCTGGAGCAGCCCGGGGAAGAGCTCGTCGAGATCGTTGCGGCGCAAGGAGTTGTAGCGGGCGGTGCCCTGCTGGCGGCCCATGATGATGCCCGCTTCGCGCAGGGTGCGCAGGTGATGGGTGAGTGTGGACTTGGTCACGGCGACGTCGAAACCGCTGCACGAGATCTCGGTGCCGGATTCGGCCAGCTGGCGGACCATGTCGAGCCGGACCGGGTCCGCGAGCGCGGCGAGGACCGCCTCGATCCGGATCTCGTCCTGTCCGGGATAGACGTACTGGTTGGTCGTCGTGGCCATCCGTCCATAGTACGACGCCCCTCGAACTTTCGGCGAGCACGTAGTACGGTCACCATCGAACTACGACAACCATCGAACAATGATCCCAAGTCGACTTTCGCGGGCTAACCGCGATCTGGCACCCGCCAGGCGCCCCGGGCCCGGAGCGCCTTTAGCGGGCTAAACGCGATTTGTGGGGTCTGGAGCTGGGGAGTCATGACCTTCGCACCACCCAGGACCGCGGTGCTGGCGCTCGGCACCTTCGCGGTCGGTACCAGCGGCTACGTCGTCGCCGGGCTGTTGCCCGCGCTGACCGGCGAGCTCGGGGTCTCCGAGACGGCCGCCGCGCAGCTGGTCACCGCCTTCGCCATCGCGTACGCGGTCGGTTCGCCGCTGTTCGCCGCGGTCACGGGCCGCTGGGAACGGCGCACCCTCCTGGTCGCCGCGCTCGTCGTCACCGCCATCGGCAACGCACTCGCCGCCCTCGCGCCCGGCTACGTGACCCTGCTCCTCGCGCGCGTGGTCACCGCGATCGGCGCGGCGGTCTTCACGCCGGCCGCGAGTGCCGTCGCCGCCGACCTCACCTCGCCGGAACGCCGGGGCCGCGCGGTCGCGCTCGTCTTCGGCGGGCTGACCGTCGCGACGATCCTGGGTGTTCCACTCGGCAGTGTCCTTTCGCAGAGCGTCGGCTACCAGGCCGTCTTCGCGCTTGTCGCGGTCTTCTCGCTCCTCGGCGCCCTCGCGGTCCGGCTGGTCTTGCCCGCGGTCCCGGCGCCGCCACCGGTCCGGCTGGCCGAACGGTTCACCGTCGCGAAGGACCCGCGCGTCCTCGCCATGCTCGGCGCGACCGTGCTCGGCTGCCTCGCCGCGTTCTCCGTCTACACCTTCATCTCGCCGGTCCTGTCCGCCACCGCGGGCATCCACGGCACGACGGTCAGCCTGCTGCTGTTCGTCTACGGCGCGGGCGGCGCGCTCGGCAACGTCCTCGGCGGCCGCGCTGCCGACCGTTGGGGCGCCAGGGGACCGTTGCTGGTCGTGTTCGGCGGGATCACCGTCGTGCTCGCGCTGTTGCCGCTGGTGGCGACCACCGTCGCGGGCGCGGCCGTCGTCCTCTTCCTCTGGGGACTGGCCACCTGGTCGGTCAACCCGCCGATCCAGCACCGGCTGATCGAGCTCTCCCGCCAGAACGCCGGGCTCGTCCTCTCGCTCAACGCGTCCGCGATCTATCTCGGCGTCGGCCTCTCCGGCCTGGTCGGGGGAGCCGTGCTCAGCGGCGGCGGACCCCTCCTGCTGCCCGAGATCGCGGCGATACTGACCGCGATCGGCGCGGTCGTGGTCGTGGCGGGCTGGCGGAGCCGCGTGAAGCAGCCCGCGCTGGCCGAGTGACGCCTATTCGGCGCGAGTCTGGACTTCGCAGTCGGGGCCGGGGAAGACCAGCCCTTCGTGCCCGTCCGCGAACCGGACGAGATACGGCGGGGCACCGTGTTCTCCGCGTACCTCGAGGATTTCGCCGTGTCGCTCGGCCGAGCCGACCGTGCGTCCGTGCACGTGGATTTCGTCTCCGACGGTCGCCTGCATGAGAAATCACCTCCGACACTTCAAGGTTAGGAGCGTCGGCGGGGTTCGTACAGGTGCCCGCCACGATCGGTCGAGTGCGAAAGGGAAATCCGCGGGTCCGCCGTGATCGTCGTCGATAGGCTGGCCGGATGACCGACGTACTCGACAAGGTGGCCGGGAAGAGCGGCGAGCTGGTGCTCCGCCGGGCCGGAGAAGATTTCGAGGTCATCGCCAACGGCGTCTTCCTGATGGACACCCGGAACGGTGAATCCGAACGGTTGCTCGTCTCGGTGGCGGCCGATCTGGTGCCGGGCAAGGCACGGATGCTGATCGGCGGCCTCGGTGTCGGCTATTCGCTGCGCGCCGCGCTCGACCACCCCGGTGTCGGCGAGATCGTGGTCGTCGAGCGCGAGCCTGCCGTGATCAAGTGGAACCGCGAGGGCCCGCTCAAAGACGTCCATGGCGACGCGCTGTCCGACGAACGGGTCACCGTCGTCGAGGCCGATCTGGTGAAGTGGTTGCGCCGTACGGAAGAGCGGTTCGACGCGCTGTGCCTCGACATCGACAACGGTCCTGAGTGGACGGTCACCGACGGCAACGCGAAGCTGTATCTGGACGACGGGCTCGACATGCTCGCCGCGCGGCTGCGGCCCGGCGGCGTGCTCGGGGTGTGGAGCGCCGAGTCGGTGCCGTCGTTCGCGAAGCGGCTGCGGGCGCGGTTCGGTGAGGTGCGGGAGCTGAAGATCCCGGTGCCGCAAGGAGAACCGGACGTGCTGTGGTTCGCGCGGGTGTAGCGGACGCGGCGCGGGTCAACGCGCACTGGTGCGACGTGGTGTGCCGGACGGGCACTTTCACCCGCCACGTCTGGAAGTCGGCACACCGGACGCCGCCGCTGTACCCGGACGCGGTGACCCTGGCGCCGGACGCGACCGTGTCGGAGGTGCTGGACGGGATCGACACCTCGCCGGGCTGTTCGGTCAAGGACAGCTTCGCCTGCCTGGATCTTTCGCAAGCGGGCTTCGAGGTGCTCTTCGAGGCCACGTGGATCACTCGTACGGCTCAGGTGCCGCTCGAGCCGGGCTGGTCCCGCGTCGACGACCGGTTCGACGATCCGTCCGTCGCGGTGTGGTCCGACGGCGTCTCCGGCGTGACCGCCAACCGTGACGGCGACTTCGCCGGACTGTCCAATTTGTACACTCAAGGCGATCCCGACGACGCGTGGCGTGGCGCGACCTCGGCCGTCGCGGCGAGCTTCCCCGGGTTGCCGATCACCGGCTACGAACGCGGTGACGATCTCGACGCCGCTCTCCGCAACGGCTACACGGCACTAGGGCCGTTGCGCATCTGGCTGAAATGATCGCCGTATGGAGATCACCACCTGGCACCTCGAACAGACCTCGCCGGACGACCTGAGCGCGGCGAAACCGCCTGCCGTCCCGGTGACGGTCACCCGCTCCGAGCTGGTCAGCCCGGAGCTGAACCGCTATCTCTACACCGCCGTCGGCGGCGACTGGTTCTGGATCGACAGGCTCGGCTGGACGTGGACGCGGTGGGTCGAGTGGCTGGACAGGCCGGGCGTCGAGACCTGGGTGGCGTACGCGCAGGGGACGCCGTGCGGCTACTTCGAACTCGACGGCGCTGTTGACGGCACAGTGGAACTCGCGTACTTCGGCCTGATGTCGTCCTTCGTCGGGAAGGGCATCGGCGGGCACCTGCTGGCCGTCGCGCTGCGGGAGGCGTGGGCGCTCGCGGACCGCTGGCCGGGCAAGGCGACGACGCGGCGCGTCACGGTCCACACCTGCACGACGGACGGTCCGGCCGCGCTCAAGAACTACCAGGCACGCGGCTTCCGGCTGTTCCGCACCGAAGTCGAGCAGGCCAAGCTGCCCGCCGAAACGCCGGGACCGTGGCCGGGAGCCGCGAAGGGGTCGTGAGTGGCGATTCGGGTAAGGGCCGGCCGTGTTCTAGGTGCCTACGGCGGGTGGATCGGGATCGCAGGTCCGTGAAGGACCCCAGTACATGAAGGACCCCATCCTTGCGCCTAGGTACAGGAAGGCGTCCTTCATGTACTTCAACCCGGCATCACGCAAGAAGGCCACAGGTCACGCAGTAGGTACCCAAGGGAAAGCTCGCCAGAACCCGAATCGCCACTCACGACCCCCGGCACCGCCATGCCACCTTTGCCTCACCCGTCGCTACTTCGCGGGAGCCTTGGCAGCGGCCTTCGCAGCCTTCTTGAACGCTCGCACCTCGCCGAGGGTTTTCGCGTCCACGACGTCGGCGATCGAACGCCGTGAGCCGCGGTCGCCGTACGAGCCGGTGGCCGCGCGCCAGCCCTTGGGCTGCACGCCGAGCTGCTTGCCGAGCAACGCGAGGAAGATCGAGGCCTTCTGGTCGCCGAAGCCGGGCAACGCCTTGAGCCGCCTGAGGACTTCGGGGCCGTCCGGCTTGGGGCGCCCGGCGGTCCAGATCCCGGCGGCGTCGCCGTCGTAGTGTTCGACGACGTGCTCCGCGAGGTCCTTCACCCGCCGGGCCATCGAGCCGCCGTAGCGGTGGATCGCGGGCGGGACGACACAGAGCTCGACGAAGGTTTCGGTGTCCATCGCGTGGATCTTCTTGATGTCGAAACCGTCCATCCGGTCCGCGATCTTCTGCGGGCCCCGGAACGCGTGTTCCATCGGGAACTGCTGGTCGAGGAGCATCCCGACGAGCAGGGCGAACGGGTCTTCGGTCAGCAGCCGGTCCGCTTCCTCGTCCCCGACCAGGTGCAATGCGCGCGTCATGCGCCCAGGATCTCACGACCGGGCCGCCGCGCGCGCCCTCATCCGTGCGGATCGACCAGCAGGTCCGCGGCGGCGGTGGTGATGGCGGCCGACACCGCCGCCAGCGCGGGCGAGTCGAGTTTCCACTGCTGCCAGAACAGCGGCACGTCGATCGGGTGATCCGGGTCGAGGCAGGCGAACGTGCCGTCCCGCAGGCGGTCGCCGATCTGCGCGAGCGGCACCATGCCCCAGCCCATCCCGGCCGCGACGGCGTCGAAGAATCCTTCGGAAGAGGGAACGTAATGTCGCAGCGGGCTCGCGATCGTGCCGCGCTCGCGGGCGAAGCGGTCCTGGAGGTCGTCACGGCGGTCGAAGACGACGACAGGTGCTACGGCGAGGTCGAGGTCCGTGCCGAGGGCCGGGCTCACGACGGCCAAATAGCGCATGTGCCCGAGCCGGTGCACCGAACACCCGGCGACCGGATCGGGTGACGACGTCACCGCGGCCATCACCAGGCCTTCCCGCAGCAGGGTGGTGGTGTGGTCCTGATCCTCGCGGTGCAGTTCGAAGCAGATCTTCTGCTCGGGCGGCACCCGGGTGAGCGCCGGCAGGAACCACGTCGCCAGCGAATCGGCGTTCACCGCGATCGGCAGCCGGACCGGTTCGTCGCCCGCGGTCAGGCCGAGTTCGGCCCGCGTGTCGGCCTCCAGCAACGTCAGCTGACGGCCGAACCGCACCACCGCCTGCCCGGATTCGGTCAGGCGCACCGGTTTCGTGCGGATCAGCAGGACCCGGCCGGTGCGCTGTTCGAGCGCCTTGACGCGCTGGCTGATCGCCGACGGCGTCACGTGCAGCGCCGAGGCCGCCGCGTCGAACGTGCCTTCGTCGGCGACGGCCAGCAGCGTGCGGACCAGGTCGAGAGGCAGATCTGTCGTCATGAGCGCTAATGTTACGTAAGAATCTTTAGCTGTACTGTTGACGCTGGAATTTCTACCGTGGTCGGCATGGGAGACGTTCTGTTCAGCGCGGTCGCCGGGTTCGGCGCGACCATGGCCCTCATCGTCGCGATCGGCGCGCAGAACGCCTTTGTGCTGCGTCAGGGCATCCGGCGCGAAGCAGTACTCGTCGTGGTGCTGATCTGCATCTTCTCGGACGCCATCCTGGTGAGCCTCGGCGTCGGCGGGGTCGGCGCGCTGGTGGGGACGTCACCCGAAGCGTTGACGATCGTCGCCTTGGTCGGCGGCGCCTTCCTGCTTTGCTACGGCGCCCTCGCGGCCCGTCGCGCGTTCAAGCCGGCGGCGCTGGAAACCGGTGGTCCGGAGACCGGCGGATCGCTGCGCCGCATCGTGCTGACCACGCTGGCGATCACCTGGCTGAATCCGCATGTCTACCTCGACACCCTCCTCCTGCTCGGCGCGGTCGCGGCCGGGCACGGCAGCGACCGGTGGGCGTTCGGCGTGGGTGCGGTGTCGGCCAGCGTGCTCTGGTTCCTCGCGCTCGGTTTCGGCGCGAGGCTGCTCAGCGGGTTCTTCCGCAAGCCGTCGTCGTGGCGGGTGCTGGACGGCCTGGTCGCCGCGACGATGATCGCCCTCGGCGTGACGCTGATGGTCAGCGCCTGATCACGGCAGCCGGGCGAGATCTTCGGCGGTGAGCACGAGATCGGCCGCGGCCGCCGAGTCGCGGATCGTCGCCGGCCTGGTCGAGCCGGGGATCGCGACCATCGACGGCGACTTCGCGAGCAGCCAAGCCAGGCACACCTGTTGCGGGCTGACCCCGAGCTCTTCGGCCACGGAAAGGAACTCGCCGCCGATCCCGCGGAGCGGGCCCCACGGAAGATAGGCGAGCCCGAGTTCGGTGCACAGGGCCAGTTCCGGTTCGTGCGAAAGCTGCGCGGGCGCATGCTCGTTCTGCACCGAAACCAGTGTCCCGCCGAGGATTTCCCGCGCTTCGAGGATCTGCGCACTCGACACATTGGACAGTCCGGCGAGCCGGATCTTGCCTTCGTCGGCCAGCTCCT
Organism: Amycolatopsis sp. lyj-108; assembly: GCF_046549005.1. Lineage (NCBI taxonomy): Bacteria > Bacillati > Actinomycetota > Actinomycetes > Pseudonocardiales > Pseudonocardiaceae > Amycolatopsis > Amycolatopsis sp. lyj-108. The sequence goes on from NZ_JAJPWQ010000002.1 coordinate 713,380, forward strand.
TGAGCGCGCCGACGGATTCCGCCCACGGCACGTTCTCGTCGGGTTTGTGCAGCTGGTAGAGCCCGATCGCGTCGACGCCGAGCCGTTTCAGCGAGCCTTCGCAGGCGTTCTTGAGGTGCGTGGGTGTCCCGGTGACGGTCCACGAGCCGTCACCGGGACGGCCGCGGCCGCCCTTGGTCGCGACGAGCACCGCGTCCGAGCCGCTGTGGGATGCCAGCGCTTCGGCGATCAGCACCTCGTTGTGCCCGGTTTCGCCCGCGTGCCAGTGGTAGGAGTCGGCCGTGTCGATCAGCGTGACACCGGCGTCGAGCGCGGCGTGGATCGTGGCGATCGCGCGGTCGCGGTCCGGCCGGCCCTCGATCGACAGCGGCATCGCGCCCAGCCCGATCGCGCTGACCTTGACGTCTCCGACGCTGCGGTAGCGCATGCTCAAGCCGCCTTTCGGGTTTCTTCGACGGCTTCGCCGAGCCAATCGGTGGTGGTGGAGAAGGAGAAACCGAGACCGGTCGCGCGCGAGGTGTCCAGGACGGCGTACCGGTCGAAGGAGAACGGCGAAGCGTCCCGCTCGACGGTCCGGAACCGGGGCTCGGCCGAGATCGCATGCGCGATGTCCACGGCGGAAAGCTCGCCGTGCGAACCGGCGTTGATCGGTCCGGTGAAGTCCGCACACGTGGCCCAGGCCAGGAAGTCCGCGATCTCGCTCTCGTGGATGAACGTCGACGGCCGCGGCTCCGCGTGGATTTCGACGGCCTGTCCCGCGTCCAGCAGCTCGACGTAATGCCGGAGCCGCCCGGTGAAATCGCGACCGCCGAGGACGTGCGCGACCCGCACCGAAGCGAACGACGCGTCCCCGGCCGCGAAGACCGCTTCGGCCTGACGCTTGCCTTCGCCGTACTGCGTTTCGAGGAAGTCCGTGTTGTGCCAAGGAAGACCGAAGTCGGCAGGGGACCGGGTCACCAGCGATTCGGCCATCGGCGCGTCCGCCCGGACCTGGTCGTAGACCTCGATCGTGGACGTCATCACGTACCGGTCCGCGCGGATGACACGACGCGAGATGTCCGCTTGGACCGGGGTGTAGCAGACCTGGTCGAGCACGACGTCGAAGGAACGGGAGCCCAAAACGGCCTTCAGGCCGGCTTCGTCGTCTCGGTCGGCGATCAGATGGGCGACGCCGGACGGCGCCGGAGCGGAGCCGCGGTTGAGCACGGTGACGTCCAGTCCGGCGTCGCGCAGCCGCTCGACCACTCCCCGGCCGAAGTACCGACTTCCGCCCAGAACGAGCACTCTCTTCATGACGACCAGTGTTACGGTGGCGATCCTGGTCAATGAAGGGGAGAACATGGGCATATCGGCGGAATCGCTGAAAGATTCGCGGTCGAATCGTGATTTCACTGAAAGCTCACTGGACGTGATCGACCGGCGACTCCTTGAACTCCTTCAGGAGGAAGGCCGCATCACCCTGAGCGAACTCGGACGCCGGGTTTCACTGAGTCCTGCCGCCGTCGGCGAACGCGTCAAACGGCTCGAAGCCGACGGCACGATCACGGGCTACGCGGCGCTCGTCTCGCCCGCCGGGATCGGCCTCGGGCTGCGGGCGTTCGTCCGGGTGGCGCCGCACAGCGGGTTCACCGTGCGGCATCCGCGCACCCGGAAGATCATGGACCGCCCGGAGATCCTCGAACTGCACCACGTGGTCGGCGAGGACTGCTGGATTCTCAAGATCGCCGTCCGCGACACCACCCACCTGGAAGACCTCCTCGAAGACCTCTCCACGCTGGGCGCCACGACGACGTCGATCGTCATGTCCAGTCCGATCGAGCGGCGTGTTCTGCTGCCCTTGTGATCGTCACAAGAGGTGGCTTGTAAGTCTGGTCGTTCTCCCGCTTGTGGCGGCCTTGACGTTCACGATCGCCGTCGAGCGGCTGGAACGACTGGTCGTGCAAGCCCAGCGCGAGCCATCCCGAACCGGTCGTGCTGGCGAGCACCGGCGCGGACAAGGTCGACATCGTCGGGCATCCCGAGGGGACGACGATGCCCGCGTACTACCTCCGGACTGGCCAGGACCGTGCTTTCGCTGCCCGGCCTCGATCTGCTCGCCGACGGCGTCTGCGGGGCGTGCCGTGAATACCTCGCGCCGTCGGACTTCCTCGACGACCTCGCCCGCGGCGGCGTGAGCGTGCCGGGGCCGACGTACACGAGCATCGTGAGCCGCCACGATCGAGTGGTCACGCCGTACACGACCGACATCGTGCTGCAGGACCACTGCGGCGCGGACGTTTCCGGGCATCTGAGCCAGGCGATCGACCCGGAAGGCGCTTCCGCGCCGAAGTGCGTGCCGTTCTTCGCGCCGCTGTAGGTTTCAGGGCCTGGTCGCGTGCACCACGAACACCGACCGGATCCGATCCGGCGTTGTGACGTCGACGCGTTTCACCGTCACGTCGGTGAAACCCGCTTCGGAGGCCAGTTCCGCCGCGTCATCCTCGGTTTCCGGCAGCTTCAGGTCGGTGGGGACGATGGCGGCGAACGCCTCCGACGGCCGGAACGCCGACGCGAGCGGCAGGCTGAAAGCCACCCTGCCACCTGGGCGCAGCACTCGCAGCCAGTCGCGGAGCGCGGCCGCGCCGAGGAAATGCAGCGAAGACGCGCACAGGACGGCGTCCGCGCCTTCGTCCTCCACCGGCGACGGAACCGCCGAGGCGACCTGCCAGGTGATGAGCCTGCCGGGATCGTGCGTCGCCGCCTTCTTCTCGGCTTGGGCGATCATGCCCGGCGAGATGTCGATCGCGAGCACTTCGCCCGGCTCCAGGCGCAACACGGCGAACGCGGCCACACCCGTACCGGTCGCGACGTCGAGAACGCGTTCGGGCGCTCTGAGGCCGAGGCCGTCGACGAGCGCGTCGGCGACCAAGCCGTGAAAAGTGTCTTCGTCGTAGTGCGCGGCGATGCCGTCGAACAGCCCGGCCGCGATCTCCTCACTCACGACGGCGACCCTGTCCGGGAGGCGGCGCCTGCCGGCGAAACCCAGGTCGACGCGGTGATACCAGCGCAACTCCGAGTCGCCTTCGAGCCAGCACAGCAGGACGTCGACGCCGTCGAGATCGGCAGGGAAGTCGATCAGGAGCGGGGCGAACCCCTTCAGCTCCGCACCCGTCCGCTGGACGGTCGTCATCAGGTCGTCCAACCGGGCCTGCGCGGCCTTCCACTCCGGCATCCCGCCGAGCGTGGTCGCCCGGCCACCGGGACGCAGGGACGCGGCGAGTTCGGCCGCGTCGGCGCGGAGACGGACAAGCTCGTCGAGCACGGGACGTAGCCGGGCGAGCTCGGCGCGGGCTTCGGGAACGGTGAACAAACCCATACGCCGATGGTCCCAGCACGCTCAGCGGCGCCGCCGGGCGAGTCTCGACGCGAGGCCCGCGCCGATCAGGAGGAAGCCCGTCGCGAGCAGGCCGCCGATGAAGAGCCAGCTCGTGACTCCGTAGGTGACGTCGTTCTGCGGCAGGTACTTCACCAGGCGGAAGCCCCATTCCGGGACGGCGATGGTCGCCACGCCCGGCGCGACTCCCCAGACGAGACCGCCGAGGATCGGGCCGGTCGCCGAGAGCGCGCCGAGCAGCCCGACCGCCAGCAACAGGAGTCCGCCGCCCACGAGCAGGCCGATGCTCAAGACGTCACGCTGGGTGCTGAGCGTGGCCTGGACGAGCATCTGCTGCCGCAGGCCGCCCCACGACAACAGGCCGAGGGCGACCGGCGTCAGGATCAGACCGCCCGCGCCACTGAGGACGCGACGCACGCCTCGACCCGCGCGCGGGTCTTCGACGCCCAGGTCGTCGTCGAAGGGCGGCTCGTACGGTTCATACGACTCGACGTCCTCGTACGGCCTCCGCGGGTCTTTCGGTTCCTGCTCGTACTCGCCGTACTCCTGGTAGTCCTCGTCGTCGTACTCCGCGACGTACCGGTGCGATGACATGGGCGGGTCACCTCCCTTAACCGGACTACGGACGTCAGCCCCCTTCGGTTCACTTCGATCTCCGCGGAGCGCGTTCAGCCCGCTAAACGCGATTCGGGCGCCGCCGCGCGAGGGTGCCGACCAGGCCTGCCCCGACGAGCAGGAATCCGCTCGCGAACAGGGCGCCCATGACCAGCCACGTCACCAAGCCCGTCCCGAGGCTCGCCCCGGTCACGTCGTAGGTGAGGCTCATGATGTCCTGCGGGCTCAGCAGGAACGTCAGTCCCGGGAGCACGCCCCACATCAGTCCACCCACGATGGGCCCGATGCCGGACAGCGCTCCGAGGAGTGCGACGCCGACCAAGAGCACACCGCCGAGGACCAGCAAGAACAGGCTGAGCGGGTCTTCGCCGACGGACAGGTACTGCGCGAAACTGCGCTGCAGCTGTGAGCCGCTGTAGATCACCAGGCCGAGAGCGACAGGTGTCAGCAGCACTCCGCCGAGCGCGCTGAGCACGCGCGGCACGGCCCGGCTCGTTTGCCTAGGCTGGGCGCCGTAAGGCTCCGGGGCCTGAGGCTGCTCGTACGGCGGCACAGCGTAGGGGTTGTTCGTCATGGGAGCGCCCTTTCCGGTGGGCCGGCAGAGGAGTTTGGTCGATGATGTCGCGGCCCGCGCGGTTCCGTGACGGCCGGATGGCCGTCGTCCGACCGGGTGACTTCGGTCACAACGGCCTCGTGGAGACTTGATACCGACCACTACTGGAACCATCCAGGACCGTTAAGCAGTACGCTTGTACCGCTACCGGAGAGACTGAAGAAGAACGCGAAGATCCGCGGAAGGAGCACCGCTGCTCATGGCCAAGATCAAGGTCCAGGGCACCGTCGTCGAGCTCGACGGCGATGAGATGACCCGCATCATTTGGCAGTTCATCAAGGACAGGCTGATCCACCCGTACCTTGACGTGAACCTGGAGTACTACGACCTGGGTATCGAGGAGCGGGATCGCACCGACGACCAGGTCACCGTCGACTCGGCCAACGCGATCAAGAAGCACGGCGTCGGCGTCAAATGCGCCACGATCACGCCGGACGAGGCGCGCGTCGAAGAGTTCGGCCTGAAGAAGATGTGGCTCTCGCCCAACGGCACGATCCGCAACATCCTCGGCGGCGTGATCTTCCGCGAGCCGATCGTCATCCAGAACATCCCGCGCCTGGTGCCCGGCTGGACCAAGCCGATCATCATCGGCCGTCACGCGCACGGTGACCAGTACAAGGCGACCAACTTCAAGGTCCCCGGTCCCGGCACGCTGACCATCAGCTACACCCCGGACGACGGCTCCGAGCCGATGGAGTTCGAGGTCGCGAAGTTCCCCGAGGGCGGCGGCGTCGCCATGGGCATGTACAACTACCGCAAGTCCATCGAGGACTTCGCGCGCGCCTCGCTGCAGTACGGCCTCGACCGTGAGTACCCGGTCTACATGTCGACCAAGAACACCATCCTCAAGGCCTACGACGGCATGTTCAAGGACGTGTTCGAGGAGATCTACCAGGCCGAATTCAAGGCCGACTTCGACGCCAAGGGCATTTCCTACGAGCACCGCCTGATCGACGACATGGTCGCCGCGGCGATGAAGTGGGAGGGCGGCTACGTCTGGGCCTGCAAGAACTACGACGGTGACGTCCAGTCCGACACGGTCGCGCAGGGCTTCGGCTCGCTGGGCCTGATGACGTCGGTGCTGCGCACCCCGGACGGCAAGACCGTCGAGGCCGAGGCCGCGCACGGCACGGTGACCCGGCACTACCGCCAGCACCAGCAGGGTAAGCCGACCTCGACCAACCCGATCGCGTCCATCTACGCGTGGACCCGGGGCCTCGAGCACCGCGGCAAGCTGGACTCGAACCCGGAGCTGATCGGGTTCGCGAACAAGCTGGAGCAGGTCGTCGTCGAGACCGTCGAGAGCGGCAAGATGACCAAGGACCTCGCGCTGCTGATCAGCAAGGACCAGGCCTTCCAGACCACCGAGGAGTTCCTCGCGACGCTGGACGCCAACCTGGCCAAGAAGATCGCCCAGGGCTGAGTTCGTTAGCCAAGTGCGTGAAGGCCCCCTTCCCTCGCCGGAAGGGGGCCTTCACGCACTTTGTGACGGTGGGTAGTACGCCCGCCGTCCGGTTGGCGCCTCCGGGTGGTTGGCAATCCGGGATCTGGGCGACCGCCCCGGCTTCTGCCACTCTGGACCGGACAGAAAACGATTCCCTTGTTCGAGGAGTGACCATCATGGCCATCTCGAAACCGGTCTTGTTCATCGGCGGCGGACTGGCGCTCATCGTGGTCGTCGCCATCTCGGGACAGGACAGGGAGTCCAGCGCGTCCAGCCCGACCGGATGCCAGGTCGTGGTGACGGCCGACGTGCTCAACGCGCGCGACGCCCCCGGCGGGCAGAAGATCGTCGGCAAGTACGTCAAGGACGCGAAGATCGACGCGCAGCCGGTGGTCGAGAGCGGCTTTCGCAAGATCGCCGAGGGCAAATGGGTCGCCGCCGAGTTCGCGCCCCCGGTCGAAGGCGCCAAATGCGGCCCCTGACCTGGGGGATCGCGGTTAGCCCGCTAAACGCAAGTGGGTGCCTTCCTCGGCCGCCAGCACCTCGCCGCTGAACTCCTTCCGCGCTTCGGCGACCGAGATGTCGCGGTCGGAGCCCGGCCAGAAGTGGGTCAGCAGCAGCCGCCGGGCACCCGCGCGCTCGGCCCAGTACCCGGCCTCGCCCGCCGTCGACACCAGGCGCGGCGTCTCGTCGGGAGAAGGGCCCTGCAGCGTGGCGTCCGCGATGAGCAGGTCGGCGTCGCGCGCCAGCTCCGCCAGGATCGGGCTCGGCCCGCTGTCCCCGGTGTAGGCGACGGTGAGCCCGGGCGCGGTCAGCCGGACGCCGTGGTTCGGCACATGGTGCGGCAGCAGGAACGTGGTCATCCGGAACGGCCCGACCTCGCGTGGCCTGCCGAGTTCGAACACGTCGAAGATCGTCGTCGGATGCGGTCGCGGTTCCATCGCTTCGAGCCGCCGCACCGTGCCCGGCGTGCAGTGCAGCGGGATCCTCGGCTCGTCCGGCAGCCCATAGGCGCGGGCACGGCCGAGCGCGCTCACGTCGGCGCAGTGATCGGGATGTTCATGCGTCACCACCACCGCGTCGACCCGGCCGCCCGGGCAGTGTTCGAACAGCCGTGACGCGGCGCCGTAACCGAGGTCGAGTACGACCTTGAAACCCTCGTGGACCAGGAGGAAGCCGGCGCAGGCCCGACCCGGTTCCGGCCAGGCGCCGCAGCTGCCCAGCACGGTCAACTCGCTCATGCGGGCAGTCTCGCAGAGCGCACGCCGTGCCGGTTCTGTCGGACCCCCCGGGTAGCGTGCGATGGGTGCTGACCGTCTCCACTGTGAATGTCAACGGCCTCCGTGCCGCCGCGAAAAAAGGCTTCGTCGAGTGGCTGGGCTCGACGAAGGCCGACGTCGTCGCCTGCCAAGAGGTCCGGGCCGAGCTCAAGGAGCTTCCGGCCGGTGCCGCCGCGCCCGAAGGCTGGCACGTGGTGCACGCGCCGTCGGTGCAGAAGGGGCGCAACGGCGTCATGCTCTTCAGCCGGGCCGAGCCGGAAGAGGTCCGCATCGGGTTCGGCGAGCCCGAATTCGAGGACAGCGGCCGGTACGCCGAGATCCACCTGCCGAACGTCGTGGTCGCGAGCCTGTACCTGCCCAGCGGCGACGTCGGAACCCCGCGCCAGGACGAGAAGGAACGCTTCATGGCGGCGTTCCTGCCGTACCTCGTCGACCTGCGTGCCAAGGCGGCGGCCGGCGGCCGTGAGGTCGTCGTCGTGGGCGACTGGAACATCGCCTACGACAAGACCGACCTGAAGAACTGGCGCGGCAATCAGAAGAGCTCGGGCTTCCTGCCGGAGGAGCGGGAGTGGCTCGGCCGCGTGTTCACCGAGGCCGGGTATGTCGACGTGCAGCGCAAGCTCGATCCGGAAGGCCCCGGCCCGTACACCTGGTGGTCGTATCGGGGGAAGGCGTTCGACAACGACTCGGGCTGGCGCATCGACTGCCAGATCGCCACCCCCGGCCTTGCCGAGCGGTGTACTTCCGTCGTGGTCGAGCGCGCCGAGTCCTACGACCAGCGCTGGTCCGACCACGCGCCGGTGACGGCGACGTACACGGATTGAGCGGACGGCCGAATATCCCGGATCACGGCTGTTCGCCGTGACCTCCGGGATCCGGTCGAGCACAATCAGACTGAGGAGGTGGCGGGCGTGCACGAGTCGATCGAGCTCAAGAAGCGCGAAATCGAGGAGCTTTGCCGAACACACTCGGTGCGCCGCCTCGATTTGTTCGGCTCAGCCGTGAGTGACAGGTTCGACGTGGTGTCGAGCGATGTCGACGTGCTCGTCGAGTTCGACACGGGACCGGGGTTTGACTACTTCGGGACGTACTTCGACCTGAAGGAAGGCCTTGAGCAGGTACTCGGTCGCCCGGTCGATCTCGTCAGCGTGACCAGCATTCGAAATCCGTACTTCAAGCAGCAGGTGCTGGAGACACGGGAGCTTCTCTATGCAGCGTGACGCTCACGCTTACCTCTGGGATGCCTTGAATGCGGCGGAGCTGTTGAGCGTCAGTTCGAAATCATCGGAGAAGCGTTGAACCAGCTGTCCAAATTGGATAGCGGCCTTGCGGCGCAGGTGCCTGACCTCGGGCGTATCGTCGCGTTTCGCAACATCCTCATCCATGGTTACGCGACGGTCGACGATGCCTTGGTGTGACAGGTACTTACTGAGAGAATTCCCGGATTGATCGGTGTCCTGCGGCGGTTGCAAGATGCGTGGGACCGACCACGCGCCGGCGGCGTACTCCGGATAATCTGCGCGCGGGAGATGCGGGGGTTGCGATGGAAACGAACGAGGCCAGGCGTATCGAGGCGACGAACGCCGAGCGCTACGCCATGTCCGGCCAGTACGGGTGGGAGTTCAGCCCGGACGCGCCGAACCTCCTGGAGCGGTGGACGGTGCTGCCGTTCAACCAGCGCGGGGACAAGCGGATCGCGTTCGGCGCGCTGAGCGGCGCGTATCAAGGGTTGCGGTTCAGCGTCTTCGACTACCACCGCCGCCCGACGGTCACGAGCGTGCACACGCGGTGGACCAACAAGAAGGTCAACGAGCTCGACACGCTCTCGATCGACACGGTCTGGGTGGTCACGCTGCCCGCGCCGATGCCGAACTTCCAGATCGTGTCGAGCATCGAGTCCGCCTGGGACGTCGAGCAGTACCCCGAGCCCGCCACGGCGGACCGGAAGTTCAACCGCTGGTACAAGCTGATCGACACCGACCCGAACGTCGCGGTCGGTGTGCTGACACCGCAAGTGGCCGCCACGATGCGGTCCTCGAAGCTGCACACCTGGTCGCTGGTGGGCGCGGAATTGGTCTACGTCGAGAATCCGACGTTCGGCCGGACCAAGCCGGACGAGATCCTCGCGACGCTCGGCAAGCTCGCGCAACTGGTGTCGCTGCTGCCGTTCCACCTCGGCGGCGGACAGCCCGCCACCCCGCCGCCACCACAACCCCAGTACCCGCAGCAACCCCAGTACCCGCAACAGCCGTACCCGCCGCAGAATCCCGGGCATCCGCAGCAGTATCCGCCCCCGCCGCAGTACGGCCAGCCGCCGTATCCGCCGCAGCATCCGGGATATCCGCCGCCGCACTACCCGCCGCCGCAGTACCCGCAACCCGGGTATCCGCCGCCGGGTTATCCGCCGCGCGGTTACTGACGGACCTTCGCGCTCTCCGTCCACACTGGACTTTCGACGAAGTGGTTGTCGAACTTTTCCTGGCTGTCCAAGAGATCCTGGACGGTCGCTTCGCCGTGTCCGACCTTTTCCAGTAGGCGGAAGTAGCCGAACCGTTCCACGCCGGGGATGAACACGATCAGTACGTCCGCCGACGAATCCGCGGCCGCACGGAAAGCGTGTGTGGTCAGCGGTGGGACGACGAGCATGTCGCCCTCGGCAACGGTGACGATCTCTTCTCCCACAAGGACTTCGAGCTTTCCGTCGAGCATGAAGAACATCTCGGAGGAGCCGGTGTGATAGTGCGGCGCCGCTCCATCGGCGCCGACACCCAGCTGTGTTCTCGCGCTGCTCATGACTCCGCCTGTGGTCGAGACATCGGCGAGCAGGGTGACGAGAGTGGGGGCCGCGCCGACGGTCTCGGCTTCGGCGGCGCGGACGAGGACGGGTTCACGGGTTTCGACGCGTTGAGTCATGCCGACGATAGTTCCATCGCTGATAGTTCGCTGTCAAACTATCTCCCGTCGAATAGACTGCCTCCGTGAGCGAAGAGCGAAACGAGGACGCGATCGACGCGGTGGTCGGCGCATGGCGGCGCGAGCGGCCGGAACTGGATTTGACCGCGATCGGGGTCGCCGGGCGCCTCGGCAGGGTGGCGATGCTGACCACGCCGATGGTGGAAGCCGTGTTCGCGAAACACGGCCTGAAGCAGGGGGAGTTCGACGTGCTCGCGGCGCTCAGGCGGTCCGGGAAGCCGTACACGCTGATCCCGTCCGAGCTGTCGGCGACGCTGATGATGTCCAGGGCCGGGATGACCAGCCGCATCGACCGGCTCGAGGCGGCGGGGCTGGTCGAACGGGCGCTGGACCCCGAAGACCGGCGCAGCTTCCGCGTCACGCTGACCGAGCGCGGATTCGAAGTCGTCGACGCCGCGATGACCGAGCACACGGCGAACGTCGCGAAGCTCCTGTCGCCGCTGGGTGAGGACCTCGGTGTCCTGGACGCCGCGCTGCGTCGCCTGCTGGTGTCCCTGGACGAAAACTGAAGGGGCCCGTCGCCGCGTCACATGCGGCGAAAGGCCCCTTCGGTTCCCTGGATGGATCAGCAGTACAGGTTGCCCCCGGGGCTGACGCCGAGGATCCCGGTGAACTGCTGGTACTTGTTCACGCGGCTCTGCACCTGGGCCGGGTTGCCGCCGTTGCACTCGATGCTTCCGTTGATGCTGCGGATGGTCTCACCGAAACCGCGGCTGTTGACCATCGCGTTGTGCGGGGTCATCGTGCCCGGACCGTTCTGGGTCATCCAGTACCAGATGCCGGTCTTCCAGGCGACCGCCGCGTCGTTCTGCACCAGCCACGGGTTGGTCAGCAGCGGCAGGCCCAGCGCGTCGCCGGCGGCCTTGTAGTTGAAGTTCCAGCTCAGCTGGATCGGGCCACGGCCGTAGTACGCGGCGTTGCCCGCCGGGCAGCCGTAGGACTGGCTCGTGTCGCAGTAGTGCGGGTAGTTGGCTTCGTTCTGTTCGACGATGTGGACGAGGCCGCCGGTCTCGTGGCTGACGTTCGCCAGGAAGGCGGCCGCTTCCTGCTTCTTCACGGTGTCGCTGCCCGTGCCGGCGAATGCGGGGTACGCGCTGAGGGCGGTGACCAGGCCGTTGTAGGTGTAGAAGGGGTTCCGGCTCGGGAACATCTGGTTGAACTGGGCCTCGCTGACCACGAAGCCGGACGGGTTCGGCGGGTTGGTCGTGCCGCCGCAGGCGCCTTGATCGGCCCAGACCTGCGCGCTACCAGGCGTTTCGTTCTGTGTCCACCACTTCGCGGACCAGTTGTGCCCGTTGTGGGAGGCGGTGTTGCCGCCCCAGTAGACCGAGCTCGCGTTCCACGGCGCCACGCAGTCCGCGGCGGAGGCGGACTGGGCCGGGACGACCACGGCGACCGTGGTGGCGGCGAAGGTGGCGGCGACCGCCGCGAGGATACGTCGAAGAGACATCGGTGGCTCCTTCGTACGAGGGGACCATGCAGGGAGATTGGTCTATACCTTTTAAGGGGTATGGCCAACAGGTATAGACCATTGCGCACAAGAAACCAACCGGGGAAAGTCGGATCGTGCCTGTTCGGCCCCGTCGCGACAGCCGAATGGCGTAACGCTGTCCGTTTTTGTCAGAAACCGGCTCCGGCGGCGACAACTCTGAGACGAGGGGTGCTCGAAAGATCCCCCCTGTGAGGGGCTAGTCTCGTGCCCCGAGTTGATCAGAACCCACAGGTCTTGACACGCTCGGTAGTTTTTTGACCAGCAGCCTGGAAATGCTCACTCGTTCGGGTTAGCGTTCCGGTCCGGCAAAGTCACGTCACGGGAGGCACTCCGGTGCGGAACCCAGTTCATCTCCTGATGCGATCGGCCCTGCCCGCGGCCAGGGCCGCGGCGGTCATCGCGATCCCGGTCGCCCTGCTCGTCGCGGGCGCCGGTCCGGCGTCGGCCGCGGAGTCGGCGTCGCGCTCGGAGATGGCGTTCGGTCTTCTCGGCCCGGTCGGCTTGATCGCCGTCGCGCTCGGCATCGTCGGTATGGCCTTCGGTGTGTTCCGTCAGCGCCGGAAGGCGCGCGCGGCCGCCGTCGCCCTCGCTCCCGTCGCCCCGGCCCAGCCGGCCGCCCCGCACGTCGCCGCGATGGCCGAGGCCGTGCTCGCGGACGACGGCCTCACCCGCCAGCAGCGCCCCTGACCTGCGCCTTCCCGGACCGGAGCGCGATTAGCCCGCTAAAGGCGACATGCCCCCGGGATCGCGTTTAGCCCGCTAAAGGCGACGTGGCGGATTTCTTGGGTAGGTACACCTAGTCCCGCCCGGATTGTTTAGCCGCCCGCTGATCGCCACCCTCAGGTCCATGACGGTGACGCGGCGTCGCAGCCGGCCCGGTGACCCCTTCCCGCTCGCTCTGGACCGGGCGATCACGGACAGCGGTCTCGGCCTCGACCGGATCCGGCATCGGCTCGCCCGGCAGGGCGTCCGGGTCAGTGTCGCGACCTTGAGCTACTGGCGGACCGGAAGAAGCCGCCCCGAGCGGTGCGACTCCCTGAAGGCGGTCGCGCTGCTGGAGCGGCTGTTCGAACTTCCGCACGGTTCGTTGCTGAACCGGCTGGGCCCGCGTCGCCCCCGGGGACGGTGGGGCGACGCGGGAACCGGATCAGACTCCGGAGTTGGTGCGGATCCAGCTGCGGAAGTAGGGGACGTCCACGTAGATCGACGGCCCGGTCGCGCAGGTGCTGCTGTTGTTCCCGGCGCGGCTGGTGGCGCCGACCAGCTGCCAGACACCGCTGACCTGCTTCACCTGCGGGCCGCCGGAGTCGCCGTAGCAGGCGCCCGAGTTGCCGTTGGGGTTGTTGGTGCAGATCTCGCTGGCGGCCCTGATGCCACTGCACCGGGTGTCGGCGACGATCGAGGTGTTCAGCTCCTGGAGGTTGATCGGAGCGCCACAGCCACCGCGGACGGGGCAGGTCTGGCCCCAGCCGATGATCCGCGTCGCGGTGCCAACGGCCCCGGACGCGTCGGCGATCGTGACCGGCGCCTGCGACACCGCCGTCGAGAGACGCAGCAGCGCCAGGTCGGCGGTCGGGTGGGCGATGCGCTGGGCCACGCGGGCGACGGTGCCGCCGCTGGTGCGGTTCGTGGTGCCGACGCGTACCTGGTACGGCGTGCCACAGTGGGCCGCGGTGACCACCCAGGTCGAGCTGATCAGTGAGCCACCGCACTGGTGGCCACCGGAGCTCGACTGCTGGGACACCATGAACGAGTAGACCTGCGTCGCGTTTCCGCCGCCGACGATGTTCGGCTGGAAGCCTCCGGTGGGCTCGGCGGCCGCCGCGACGCCGGAAAGCGAGAAGACGGCCGCAGCCGCCATGGCCAAGCCCATCAGTAGGGATCGTGCCTTCATCTGGGTTCTCCTTCGGTGTGGCCGGAAGATCCGGTGCCATGAACGCTAGGAATCGGGCACCGTGCTCAGAACCGTCGGAAGTATGTGGCGTTTAACCGTTTAGACCGTTCGGCCGGGGTGAGGCCGGATGACCCGCCGAGAGGTGGCCTGAGAGAATCCGGGCGTGTCCGACGAACTGAAGCGCCCGCGGGTGCTCTCCGGGATCCAGCCGACCGCCGACTCGTTCCACCTTGGGAACTACCTGGGTGCGCTGCGGCAATGGGTACGGCTGCAGGACACTCACGACACCTTCTACATGGTCGTCGATCTGCACGCGATCACCGTCGAGCAGGATCCGAAGGTGCTGCGCGACCGCACGCGCCGCTCGGCCGCGCAGCTGCTCGCGCTCGGCGTCGACCCGGCCCGCAGCGCGCTGTTCGTCCAGAGCCAGGTGCCGGAGCACGCCCAGCTGGGGTGGGTGCTGGAGTGTCAGACCGGGTTCGGCGAAGCGAGCCGGATGACGCAGTTCAAGGACAAGGCCGCGAAGCAGGGCACGGATCGCGCCAGCGTCGGCCTGTTCACGTACCCGGTTCTGCAGGCCGCGGACATCCTGCTGTACCAGGCGAACGAGGTCCCCGTCGGCGAGGACCAGCGGCAGCACCTGGAGCTGACGCGCAACCTCGCGCAGCGGTTCAACAACCGCTACGGCAAGACGTTCACCGTGCCGGAGCCGCATATCGTCAAGGACACGGCGAAGATCTACGACCTGCAGGACCCGACCGCGAAGATGAGCAAGTCCTCGTCGACCGGCAACGGCCTCATCGAGTTGCTCGAAGACCCGAAGAAGTCGGCGAAGAAGGTGCGCTCGGCGGTCACCGACACGGGTCGCGAGATCGTCTTCGACACCGAGAACAAACCGGGCGTCTCGAACCTGCTGACGATCCTTTCCGCGCTGACCGACCAGCCGGTCGCCGAACTCCAGAACTCCTACGAGGGCAAGGGGTACGGCGATCTGAAGAAGGGTGTCGCGGAGGCGTTCGTCGAGTGGGTGACGCCGGTGCAGGAGCGCGTCCAGTCCTACTTGGACGACGTCACCGAGCTCGACAAGGCGTTGGCCCTCGGCGCGCAACGGGCACGGGAAGTCGCTTCGGTGACTTTGAGGAACGTCTACGAGAACATCGGATTCCTTCCCCCAGCAGGCTGATTCGCGCTGCGATGTCGTCGCGGTGTGGTTAGCGTTTGACGGTGGCGAAAGATGACGGCGCGAAGCCGGAAGAGGACAAGCTGTTACCGCGGTTGAGGCGGAAGTACGGCTGGCTCGATCACCTCATCCGGGCGAACGACGCGTTCACCGAGCGCTACGGCAACCACTACGCCGCCGCTATCACCTACTTCAGCGTGCTTTCGGTGATCCCGATCTTGATGGTCGCGTTCGCGATCATCAAGATCGTGCTCGCGGGCGATCAGGTGGTGACGAACCAGCTCGTCGACGGCATCAAGAAGTCGGTTCCGGAGGGGCTCAGCGATCTGGTCGGCAGCATCATCAAGGCGGCGCTGGACTCCGGCGGCGGTATCGGCGTGTTCGGTCTGCTGCTCGCGCTGTACTCCGGCATCGGCTGGATGTCGAACCTGCGTGACGCGCTGACCGCTCAGTGGGGGCAGGAGAAGCAGAAGCTCCCGCTGGTTTCGACGACCATCAAGGATCTGCTGTCCCTCGTCGGCCTCGGCCTCGCGCTGGTGGTCTCGTTCGGTCTCACCGCGGCGGGCAGCGGCGTCGGGCGGTTCCTGCTCGAACTGGTCGGTCTCGAGAACCAGGGCTGGGCCGTGTTCCTGTTGAAGGTCGCGACGATCGTGCTCGGCCTGCTCGCGAACACCCTGGTCTTCCTGTGGGTCATCGCGAGGCTGCCTCGTGAGCACGTCGCGCTGCGCAGCGCCGTCAAGGGCGCGATCTTCGCCGCCGTCGGGTTCGTCGTGCTCCAGCAGGCCGCGACCCTTTACCTCGGCAGTGTCACGAAATCACCGGCGTTCACGTTGTTCGGCCCGGTGATCGGTCTGCTCGTGTTCGCGAACCTCGTCTCGCGGTTCCTGCTGTTCGTCACCGCGTGGACGGCGACGGCGAAGGAGAACTTGAAGACGGTCATCGAGCCGCCGGCCCCGGTGCTGATCCACCCGAGGGTGACCGTTCAGCAGGGGCCGGGGCTCGGCGCCGTCGGCGGGGCTTTCGCGACCGGCGCGCTCTTGGGCTGGTTCGGCCGCCGAAAGTCCTGAAGTTCCGGCTACTCGCCCGCCATGGCCTTCCTGCGCTGGTGACCGACGACGAACGACGCCACGATGATCAGGAAGACGACCAGCGTGATGATCCAGCCCGTCACCCCGAACGGGTCTTCGGCCGCGGCCGCGGCGCCACTGTTCGAAGCGCCGTCGGCGTTCGGCACGGCGTTGGCCGGATCCGCTTCCACCGCGGCCGCCGGCCGGTATTCGATGCGCCCCACCGATTCGGCCTTGGCCTCGCGCAGCGCGATGCCGTAATCGAGGAGCTTCGCGGCCTGTTCGGTGACCCGCGTCGGGCGTTGCTCGGCGCGGAGCATCACGACTCCGACCCGGTGACCGTTCCGGACCGCGCTGCCGGCGTAGGTGTGGCGCGCGTCGTCGGTGAATCCGGTCTTTCCGCCGGTGAATCCGGGATAGCTACCGAGGAGTTTGTTGTCGTTGTAGATCGTGATGACCGGTTTCCCCGCGGTGGGCGGGATTTCGAAACTCTTGGTCTTGACCACCTTGGCGAATTCGGGGTTCTTCATCGCGTGGTGGAAGATCAGGCTCATGTCGTAGGCGGAGGTCGACATGCCGGGGCCGTCGAGTCCGGACGGTGTCGCGGCCCGGGTGTCCGTGGCGCCGATGCGGGTGGCCAGCGCGTTCATCTTCGCGAGGGTCGCGTCCACGCCACCGAGCACGGTGGAGAGCGCGTGCGCCGCGTCGTTCCCCGAGTGCATCAGCAGTCCGTGCAGCAGCTGGTCCACTGTGTACTGACCGCCGGCGGCGATGCCCATGCAGGTGCACTCCTGCTCGGCGTCCTCCTTGGTCGGCACGACGACCTTGTTCGGCGGCAGTTCGGTGACCACCACCAGCCCGAGCAGGACCTTGATCAGTGACGCCGGCCGCTGACGGGCGTGCGGGTCCTTCGCGGCGATGACGTCGCCGGTTTCGAGGTCCTGCAGCACCCAGGACGCGGCGGTGCTTCCCTCTGGCGGGTTCAGCGCGCGCTTCGGCAGCACGACCCCGCATTCGGCCATCCGGTCGCCCCCCACCGGGACCGGCGGGACCGGCAACGGCTCCGGCGCGGCCTCCCCGGGGCGCGGTTTCTCGGAGGTGTCGATCGGCGCGGGAGGCGTCGTCTTGTTCGCGCACGGCTGCGCCTGGGCTGGTGGCTTCGGAGCCGCTGTGGCCACCGGCGTCACCGCGAGGGCGAGCACACCGGAAACGAGGACCATGAGCGACCGGGAGATAGCGCTGTGCACCCGAGCAATGTAGCGTCGCCGGGCTCGCTGCATACTCAGGGGCATGCGCATTTCGCGAGGTACTTCGATGTTCCTGCTGGGTTTCGGCGTGTGGTCGTGGATCATCTGGATCACGTTCGCCAAGAATCTCTGGGACAGCGACCGCGCCTGGGCCGCCGACGGCTCGCCGACCGCCTACTTCATCGTGCACGCGGTGCTGACGGTCGTCTCGTTCGTGCTCGGCACCATCATCGGCCTTATCGGTCTGCGCACGCTTCGTGGCGCCAAGTCACGGGACGCGGAAAAGGCTGACGCCTGATCGGGTTTGTCGTCCTTTTGACGGTGGTGGGCCCGGCGTCGGCTCCCTAACGTTCACCTCACCGAATCATGGAGGCTGAATGTCCCGGATCAGACGTCTGCTCGTCCCCGCGCTCGTCGCGGCGGCGGCCGGAAGCGTGTTCGCGGCCCCGTCGGCGAGTGCCGCGCCCGCGCCGCAGTGCGACACCGCGAGCGCGCCGTTCAACTACGTGGTGCTCTACGACCCGCGCACCCCGGAGCGCAAGGTCGACGCCGAGCTGCGCGCCAAATGCGGCGAGAAGGTCGCGTACTACCCGGAGATCGGGGTCGCGGTCGCGACCTCGCGCAACGCCGACTTCCAGGCGAAGATCGGCGTCTTCCGCGCCTACTCGGGCGGCCGTGACGTGGCGTTCCCGCCGGCGGCCTCGGCCAGGTCGACCCGCTCCGCGGTGGTCGACACCAAGGAGAACGAAGAGACCACCAGCGTCGCCGTCGAAGAGGACCTGTCGGCCCAGCAGTGGGACATGCGGGCGATCCAGGCTCCCGAAGCGAACAAGGTCTCCGGTGGCAGCCGTTCGGTGACCGTCGGCGTGCTGGACTCGGGCATCGAGCCCACCCACCCCGGGCTGAAGGACGCTCTGGACCCGAAGACGTCCGCGGGCTGCAACTCCGGCGCGCCCGACACCACGCCCGCCGCCTGGGCCCCGACGAACTCCGACCACGGCACGCACGTCGCCGGGACGATCGCGGGCAAGGACACCGCGCGCGGCTTCACCGGCGTCGCGCCCGGCGTCAAGCTGGCGTCGGTGAAGGTCGTGAACGACGACGGCCTGATCCTCCCCGAGGCCGCGGTGTGCGGGTTCATGTGGGCCGCGAAGCACCGCTTCCCGGTGACGAACAACAGCTACTACATCGACCCGGGCATGTTCTACTGCACGAAGGAGCCGGGCGACGCGGCCGCGTTCGAGGCCGTCCGCCGCGCGGTGACCTACTCGACCGGTCGTGGTGTCCTGAACGTCGCCGCCGCCGGCAACAGCGGCTTCGACCCGGACAAGCAGACCACCGACCCGAACCGCCCCCACCCGATCGACGAGAGCTGCGGCATCCTGCCCAAGGCCATCGACGGCGTCGTCAACGTCTCGGCCATCGGCTACGCGGGCACGAAGTCGTCGTACAGCAACTACGGTGACGACGTTTCGGTCACCGCCCCCGGCGGCGACCGCGCCCAGCTGCCGCCCGCCGGCCAGGGTGTGGGCTGCCCGCTGTCGACGATCTTCAACGGTGCCTACGGCGCCAAGTGCGGCACGTCGATGGCGTCCCCGCACGCCGCCGGTGTCGCCGCGCTGCTGGCGTCCCGCTACCGCCACGCTCCGCCGCGGCTGCTGACCTGGCTGCTGGAGCACCAGGCCGACGCGGTCGAGTGCGGCACCGCCGCACCGGTCTGTGAAGGCCCGGCGAAGGACAACTCGTACTACGGGCACGGCCGCGTCAACGCTCTGGACGCGGTGAAGTAGATCTTTTCGTTCGCCGGGGCCCGTCCGCGTTTCGCGGGCGGGCCCCGGTTTCGTTCCCGGACTTGCGCGAAAGCGAGATTCGTTCGGTGATCGCCCGATCACGTGCCGGGTTTTTCGGTATTGACACCGTCCGGACGAGGTAAGCTCGTGAGTGAAGCTCAATGGAGTGACGCACTGCGCGCATCTCGATCGGCCTGCGTTAAGGTGCCCACTTCCACATCGCTCGATGGGGATGTCAGGTTCGACCTCGCGAATGGATACATGATGACCGGCGGTTCTGAGACGGGCGGCAACTAGCCCATCGCCTGGCTCCGGCATGAGGTCGAACTTTCACCCGTGCCGGAGCGTCAGCCGTGACGCGTGTAGTCCGCGACGAAGCCCATCCGCTGGCTCAACTGGGGCTCGCGAGCGGAGAACTCGACTATCACGTCGTTGTTCCGCACCTTTTTCTTGAAATTGCGCGCACCCTGATTGCGCACGGTGAGAGACCCGGGGTTCGCGATGTTGCGGAAGACGACGCGGTGGGTGAACTTGCAGACCTCCTTGTCGAAGACCACGTCGAAGTCCTCCGGCTCCGCGCCGCTCATCAGATCCGCCGACATCTTCGGCCACCACCACTCGACGGTCACGAGGTCGCCGTCCGCGACACGGTTTCCCAAGTGGACATAGATGTCGAGGCGCGGTTTTCCGGTCTTCGAGTTCTTCCAGACGGACGTGGCCTTCGCCCGCGTGCGTTCGGACGCGCTTTCCGGTCTCGCGTGGTACGCCTTGCACGAGATGCGCCGTTTCGCCCTGGCGGTCAGGGGAGTCATTCCGTAGTAGGCCATCTTCAGAGAAACGTATCTCGGCTTGCCGTCCGCGGCGGCGTTGAGGATGATGTTGCGTTTGCAGTAGACGTCACCGTTGTTCTCGACGATGGTTTCCTGCCGCCACTCGCGGAGGACGATCGGTGAATCCGTGTGCATACTGTCGGCGTAGTCGTGAAGAATGTTCTCCACGTTGACGAGTTTGTTGCGTTGTCGTTGCGTTCCCGCGAACGAAACCAGTGCGGCCATAACGAACAAGACGCCGGCGGCGGTGGCGAAAACCGTTCTGAGCCAGGCGATGCCGAGGACCTGGCCGAGCAGGCCGACAAACCCCAGCATGGTGACCGTGCCGCCGAAGACACGGATGTAACCGTGTTTGTAAACGAGTTCTTCGATTTCCGCGATCAAAGGTAGGAATCGCTGCGAAAGGAGCGCACGCAGCTCCGAACCTGCCGTCATCGCCTCGCCGCCCCTCGATCACCCGGCTTGGTGACGCTCCAGACTATCTCAGTCACGCACCGTTTCCAACGGCTCTCTTGGCGGTGAAGCGCCTTTCGTCGGATCCGCGATCGGGTCCCGCTGGTTACGTTGGGAACACCTTCGACAGTGGGGAGTTCACGATGTCGGTGTTCGGTCGGTTGGTTCCC
The DNA here is from genome assembly GCF_046549005.1 of Amycolatopsis sp. lyj-108. Taxonomy (NCBI): domain Bacteria; kingdom Bacillati; phylum Actinomycetota; class Actinomycetes; order Pseudonocardiales; family Pseudonocardiaceae; genus Amycolatopsis; species Amycolatopsis sp. lyj-108. Next base: position 733,801 of record NZ_JAJPWQ010000002.1, read on the forward strand.
GTGGTGGTGGGGCTGGCGATGCTCCCGCTTGTCAGTACGCCCGCGGCGGCCGCGGCTCCGGTGGCACCCTGCAGCGACGAGCCACGGGAGCTGCCCATCAACGAGTTCACCGACTATCGCGAGATGGTCCGCGAACTCGGCAGGCTCGAGCGCGTGAGCAAGGGGCGGGTGGCCGTCAAGGAAGTCGGGCGGTCCAACCGCGGACGCGTGATCCACCAGGCGACCGTCGGGACCGGCCCGAAGGTCTTCGTGGTCTCCAGTGAGATCCACGGGAACGAGAAGACCGGCACCGACGCGCTGTTGCGCATCCTCGACTACCTCGGCACGTCGGAATCGCGGGACGCCGAACGGCTGCGGAAGACCATCACCTTCGTCGCGGTCCCGAAACTGAACCCGGACGGCGCCGAACTCGACCGGCGCGGCAACGACCTGTCGTGGGCGGAAGTGCAGCGGAAGTTCCCGCAACTCAAGGACCGGCCGCCCGCCTGGAACTACCTCAGCGACGTCCTCCAGGGCGACGACTATCGGAAACGGCCGGGATTCGACGTCAACCGCGACTTCAACCCGGACCTGAACTACGTCCCGCGCGCGGAGGACTTCCCCGGCGCGCCGGATCAGCCGGGCTGGTTCATCACGCCCGAGGCGCGGGCGCTGCGTTCGGTGTACACCGGGTTGACCGCTCAACGGGGAAAGGTCCCCGACGTCTACGTCGACCTGCACCATCAGGGCGCGTGCGTGCGGCAGGAAGGCAGCAACCGGCTCCTCGACGTCGGCATCGACTACCCGCCACTGCCCGACAAGTTCTTCGAGCCCGGCCAGAAGTACGCGAAGTACCGCGATGTGTACACAAAGGACGAATCGCGGCAGCTGGCGATCAGCGCGTTCAACGGGATGACGTCGCGCGGGTTCGTCGGGGCGCGGTATCCGCACGGCGCCGATCGCGACCTGCCGGGGCAGGCGCGGTGTTCGTTCGCCTTGAACGGGACCGGGACGGTGCTGTTCGAGGTGCGCGGGCAGACGCAGACGCTGGGGCAGCAGCACCGGGAGCACTTCACGCGTGCCGTGATGGCCGGGCTGTACAACATGCTGCGGGACGTGAGCACGGGCGCTGTCGACTACATCGACCCGGAGGCTTTCGACCTGCTGCCCGGGACCGCCGACTCCTCCGCCGGCCACTCGCTGGACGCGCGCGTGCTGGAGTAGCTCACTTTCTGTGAAGTACATGATGGCCCCCTTCCTGTACCTAGGCGCAAGGAAGGGGGCCTTCATGTACTTCAGGCTGCTGTCGCCAGGTGGATGGCGGGTCCGGGTCTGGCCGCGGCAACGTCGTGCGCGGCAGTGAGGGAAGCGAGGACACCGTCGGGGTCGTTTCGAAGCCGGGAGGGCAGAGTTTGCACGACGACGAGGCCCGCCGCCGCATACCGCGTATTGCGCTCGACGGTTCGTGCATAGTCCGACTTGCGGAAATGAAACTCGAAGGAGTCGATCTCCCAAACGAGACCGACGTCCTTCCACAACGCGTCGGGACGTCCGATGTAGTTGCCTTGCCGGTCATAGATCGCCGCATTCCAGTGGCTCGGTGGTGTCGGCATGCGCTGGCTGAGGGTCTTGGCGCGCGATTCCGCCATGGACCGGAGATCTACCCAGTTCGTGAGCAGGCGCCTCGGTACAGCGGTACCTCGAAGTGAGCCGTGATCGAGTTCGCGAAGCAGGACCTTCGGATGGCATCCGCCTTTCTGGACCGCTTCGATCAAGATCGCCTCGACCTGCTGGGCATCCCCGAGCCGCCGCGCCGCGTCCGTTGTGGCCCGGATCAGCGGGGCAAGGGTAACGCCGTTCCGGACGACAGGGGACGGCAAGTGGATCGTCCGTTCCATCGTCACGAAGCCGGTGCTGCGGATCTTCCGATCATGCGGGATCAGCAGATGCAGACCCGCGTCCGATGGCATCGCGGATGTACGCAGCCCGTGCCGCAGACAGGCTTCGATTCCGGTGAGAACCGCGTCCGCTCCGCCGTGCAGGAGCCCCGCGGTCACGAGCTGCTCGCTCGTGGGTTCGTTGTTGTGCAGCAGGATGATGCCCGGCAGCAAGCGTTGCCACGGGCCGCCGGGCAGGCAGCGGGTGTAGATCGTCCGGCTGCTCATCTCGAGGCTTTCCAGATCGGATGCCCGGACGACGCCGTTGCGACTCCGTTCGTGCAGCAGTTCGGGATGCTGAGCCCATGTCCCCCTCTTGGTCATGAAGCTCAGCGTGAGCCCGGAGCAGCCTGTCCCGCCAGAGCCGATTTACCGGCCTGTGGATAACTGCCCCATTGTGGATAACTCAGCTCCAAGTACATGAAGGCCCCCTTCCTTGCGCTAGGCGCAAGGAAGGGGGCCTTCATGTACTTGGAGCCAGAAGCGTCAGACGCGCTTGAAGAGCAAAGCGCGCTTCACTTCCTGGATGGCCTTCGTCACCTGGATGCCGCGCGGGCAAGCGTCGGTGCAGTTGAACGTCGTCCGGCAGCGCCAGACGCCCTCGGAGTCGTTCAGGATGTCGAGCCGCTCTTCGGCGCCTTCGTCACGCGAGTCGAAGATGAACCGGTGCGCGTTGACGATCGCGGCCGGGCCGAAGTACGAGCCGTCGTTCCAGTACACCGGGCACGAGGACGTGCAGCAGGCGCACAGGATGCACTTGGTCGTGTCGTCGAACCGGTCGCGGTCGGCCTGCGACTGGATCCGCTCGCGCGTGGGCTCGTTCCCGTAGGCGATGAGGTACGGCTTCACAGCCTTGTACGCCTCGAAGAACGGGTCCATGTCGACGTAAAGGTCCTTGAGCGTGGTCAGACCCTTGATCGGCGCGATCGTGATCGTCGTCTTCTTGCCGTCCTGCGACAGCAGGTCCTTCATCAGGACCTTGCACGCCAGCCGGTTGATGCCGTTGATCTGCATCGCGTCGGAACCGCAGACGCCGTGCGCGCACGAGCGACGGAACGAGAACGTCCCGTCGATGTAGTCCTTCACGTAGAAGAGCAGGTTCAGCAGCCGGTCGGTGCGCTGCGCGGGGACGTCGTAGGACTCCCAGTGCGGCTCGGTGTCGACTTCGGGGTTGAACCGGAGGATCTTCAGCGTGACGGTGATCGGCGTGTGGTCGGAGGACACGGCCTCCGACTTCTCGGGGGTGGCCGTGGTCATCAGTACTTCCGCTCCATCGGTTCGTAGCGGGTGAAGGTCACCGGCTTGTAGTCCAGTCGGATGTCGGCGGCCAGCTCGGAACCCTGCTTGTAGGCCATGGTGTGCCGCATGAAGTTCGTGTCGTCGCGGTTCGGGTAGTCCTCGCGGGCGTGGCCGCCGCGGGATTCCTTGCGCGCCAGGGCGCCGACGACCAGGACTTCGGCGAGTTCGAGCAGGAAGCCCAGCTCGACGGCCTCGAGGACGTCGGTGTTGTACCGCTTCCCCTTGTCCGACACGGTGATCCGGTTGTACCGCTCCTTCAGCGCCTGCACGTCGGTCAGCGCCTGCTTGAGCGTGTCCTCCGTGCGGTACACCGAGGCGTGCGAGTCCATCGTCCGCTGCAGCTCGGTGCGGATGTCGGCGACGCGCTCGTCACCGTGCTCCGACAGCAGGAGCGACAGCTGGTCCTCGACGACCTTTGTCGGGTTCTCCGGCAGTTCGATGTGCTCGTGCGCCAGCGCGTACTCGGCGGCGGCGATGCCGGCACGACGGCCGAAGACGTTGATGTCCAGCAGCGAGTTGGTGCCCAGCCGGTTCGAGCCGTGCACGGAAACGCACGCGACCTCGCCCGCGGCGTACAGGCCGGGGATGACGTTCTCGTTGTCCCGCAACGCCTCGCCGTGGATGTTGGTCGGGATGCCGCCCATCACGTAGTGGCAGGTCGGGAACACCGGCACCGGTTCGGTGACCGGGTCGACACCCAGGTACGTCCGCGAGAATTCCATGATGTCCGGGAGTTTCGCGTTCAGCGTCTCTTCCGGGATGTGCGTGACGTCGAGGACGACGTAGTCCTTGTTCGGCCCGCAGCCGCGGCCCTGCAGCACTTCCTGCACCATCGACCGGGCGACGATGTCACGCGGCGCGAGGTCCTTGATGGTGGGGGCGTAGCGCTCCATGAACCGCTCGCCGTCGGCGTTGCGGAGGATGCCGCCCTCACCGCGCACGGCCTCGGAGATGAGGATGCCGAGCCCGGCGAGACCTGTCGGGTGGAACTGGAAGAACTCCATGTCCTCCAGCGGCAGGCCCTTGCGGAAGATGATGCCGAGGCCGTCACCGGTGAGGGTGTGCGCGTTCGACGTGGTCTTGAAGATCTTGCCCGCGCCGCCGGTGGCGAACACGATCGACTTCGCCTGGAAGACGTGCAGCTCGCCGGTCGCCAGCTCGTAGGCGACGACGCCGGAAGCGGCCGGGTTGCCGTCCTCGTCCGGGGTCAGCACCAGGTCGAGCACGTAGAACTCGTTGAAGAACTCGGTGCCGTGCTTGACGCAGTTTTGGTACAGGGTCTGCAGGATCATGTGCCCGGTGCGGTCCGCGGCGTAGCAGGCGCGGCGCACCGCGGCCTTGCCGTGGTCACGGGTGTGCCCGCCGAAGCGGCGCTGGTCGATCTTGCCTTCGGGCGTCCGGTTGAACGGCAGGCCCATCTTCTCGAGGTCGAGGACCGCGTCGATGGCTTCCTTCGCCATGATCTCGGCGGCGTCCTGGTCGACCAGGTAGTCGCCACCCTTGATCGTGTCGAAGGTGTGCCACTCCCAGTTGTCCTCTTCGACGTTCGCCAGCGCGGCGCACATGCCACCCTGGGCGGCGCCGGTGTGCGAACGCGTCGGGTAGAGCTTGGTGAGGACCGCGGTGCGGGCACGCTGGCCGGATTCGATGGCCGCGCGCATGCCGGCGCCACCGGCGCCGACGATCACCACGTCGTACTTGTGGAACTGCATGAGGACTCCGCTTACCTGTGGTGGGGCGTCAGTTGGCCGAGATGCCGGGATCGAAGGTGAAGATCACCATCGTGCCGACGGCGAGGATCAGCACCATCGAGACGTAGAGCACGATCTTCAGCCAGAACCGGGTGCTGTCCTTGCGGGCGTAGTCGTCGATGATCGTGCGCAGCCCGTTGCCGCCGTGGATCTCGGCGAGCCAGAGCATCGACAGGTCCCAGAACTGCCAGAACGGCGAGGCCCAGCGGCCGGCGACGAAGCCCCAGTTGATGCGGTGCACGCCGCCGTCGAGGATGTTCATGATGAACAGGTGGCCGAGCACCAGCACGATCAGGGCGAGGCCCGAGATGCGCATGAACAGCCAGCTGTAGAGCTCGAAGTTGCTGCGGCGGGCGGCCGGGCGCTTCGGCGAACGCGGCTTGTCGAGTGCGAGAACTTCGGATGCCATGGTCAGTGCCCCCCGAACATAACTTCGACGGTGCGCTTCAACATGAAGTAGGCACCGGGAATCATCACCACGACCCAGATGGCCAGGATGGTCCAGAGCATCGGCTTCTGGAACTTCGGTCCCTTCTCCCAGAAGTCGACCAGCATGACCCGGATGCCGTTGAGCGCGTGGAACAGCACCGCGCCGACCAGGCCGACCTCGAGCAGGTTGACTATCGGGGTCTTGTAGGTCTCGATGACCTCGTTGTACGTGTCGGGCGACACGCGCACGAGCGCGGTGTCGAGCACGTGCACGAAGAGGAAGAAGAAGGTGGCTACGCCGGTGATGCGATGCAGCACCCAGGACCACATGCCGGGGTCGCCCCGGTAGAAGGTCCCCTGTCGGCGTGAGGCACCCGCCCGATCGCTCGCGGCCGCCTCGGTGGCGGTGCTAGCCGTGGTGGACATCGGTGAACGGCCTCCAACGTCATGGCTTGGGCCCGCTGACCGCTGGTTTCCGCGCCTGCGCCGGGTCGTCCACCTGGGGACGGCTCCGGCGACGGTGCCGAGATCATGGTCATCGAGCGTGGATGAAAAGGATGCTAGACCCGCACCTCACGGTGGGCTCACCTCCGGGTTCCTCTGTGTGATGGACCAGACATCGAGGCCCCTGCCCGATCGGGTGACGCGGACCGGTAACTCACCGGTTCGTCCACTGTGGACGGGAGGGGCGTCGCGGGGCGCTCTGAACGGTGCGTGACGATCTTGGGTCCTTCTCGCGGCCAGTGGGCCGGGTGCTGCCTGCGATTACTCCGTTGTGGTCACCGTGCGTACTCCGTTCGTCGCGCGTACGACTCATGAGTAAACGTTTGTGTTACGTAGCGTGCCTTTCCTATGGCGGCTAAGCAGCCGTTAGGTACCGTCTCTCGGTCGAACCCGGCACTGTCGCCGGGTCGTTTCTTCGGACCATCCGCTGGATCAGCGGGGAGGGAGACACACGTTGCGTCGCATGCGTGGAACCGCGCTGGCCGCCGCCGCCATGGCCGGTGCTCTGGTACTGGCCGGATGCGCGAAGGATTCAGGTGCGGGGAACAACAACAACGCGGGCTCTGGGGATCAGTCCGCCAGCTGCGTGACGGCGCCGAAGCCGCCCGCCGCGGCGGCCGCCTCGACCAGCACCAGCCAGTCCAGTGAGAAGGTCGACGGCAGCAAGCTGAAGGTCGCGCTGGCCTTCGACGTCGGCGGTCGTGGCGACGCGTCCTTCAACGACTCCGCCGCCGCCGGTACCGACAAGGCGAAGGCCGAACTCGGCGTCACCACGGTCACCGAGAGCACCGCCGCGGCGACCGAAGACGAGGCCGCCAAGTCGCAGCGTCTCGACCAGCTCGCTTCGCAGGGCTTCAGCCCGATCATCGCGGTCGGCTTCGCTTACGCCAACGCTGTCAAGGCTGTCGCGCCGAAGTACCCGAACACGAAGTTCGCGATCGTCGACGAGTCCGTCGAGGCTCCGAACGTCACCTCGCTCGTCTTCGCCGAGGAGCAGGGCTCGTTCTTGGCCGGTGTCGCCGCCGCGTACAAGTCGAAGAAGTGCCACGTCGGCTTCGTCGGCGGCGTGAACACGCCGCTGATCCAGAAGTTCGAGGCCGGCTTCCTCCAGGGTGTGAAGGCCGCTTCGAGCAAGGCCAAGATCGAGGACGAGTACCTCACCCCGGCCGGTGACTTCTCCGGGTTCCAGGACCCGGCGAAGGGCAACGTGAAGGCCGCCGCGCAGATCGCCAAGGGCGCGGATGTGCTGTACCACGCCGCCGGTGCCTCCGGTAAGGGCGTTTTCGAGGCCGCGAAGTCGAACAACGCGCTCGCCATCGGCGTCGACTCCGACCAGTACAACCAGAAGACGGTCGAGGCGTCGAAGGACGTCATCATCACCTCGATGCTCAAGCGCGTCGACGTGGCGGTGTTCGACTACCTGCGCGCGCTCGCGAAGGGCGACCTGACGTCGCTGCCGAAGCGGTTCGACCTCAAGGTCGACGGCATCGGCTACGCCACCTCCGGTGGCAAGGTCGACGACATCAAGGACGTCCTCGAGGGCTACAAGGCGCAGATCGTCTCCGGGGCGATCACCGTGTCGGACAAGCCGCAGAAGTAAGCTCCACCAGGCAGCGGGGCTCGGGAGGGTGACCCCTTCCGAGCCCTCACCTGTTTAACTCCCAGAACTGGATGGCTTTTTCATGAGCGCTCCCCAGGCCGAGGTCACCGACGCCCCCGACCGGGGTGAACCGGCCGTGCAGCTGACCGGGATCACGAAGCGGTTCCCCGGTGTCGTTGCCAACTCCGACGTCAACCTCACCGTCACCAAGGGCGAGGTGCACGCTGTCTGCGGCGAGAACGGCGCGGGCAAATCGACCCTGATGAAGATCCTCTACGGCATGCAGCAGCCGGACGAGGGCGACATCGCGATCAACGGCGAACCGGTGCGGCTGCGCAACCCGCAGGACGCCATCAAGGCCGGGATCGGGATGGTCCACCAGCACTTCATGCTGGCCGACAACCTGACCGTGGGGGAGAACGTCTTCCTCGGCGCGGAGAACCTGCACGGCATCGGCCGCGCTGCCAGGGCGAAACTGGCGGAGCTGGCCGAACGGGTCGGCCTGCGCGCCCGGCCGGACGTGCTGCTCGAAGAACTCGGCGTCGCCGACCGCCAGCGCGTGGAGATCGTGAAGGTGCTCTACCGCGGCGCCCGGATCATCATCCTCGACGAGCCCACCGCGGTGCTCGTGCCGCAGGAGGTCGACGCGCTGTTCGAGACCGTCCGCGCGATGAAGGAGGACGGCTTCACCTTCCTCTTCATCTCGCACAAGCTCGACGAGGTGCGCGCGATCGCCGACACGGTCACCGTGATCCGCCGCGGCACCACCGTCGGCACGGCCGATCCGAAGACGATCACCTCACGTCAGCTGGCCGAGATGATGGTCGGCTCGGAGCTCCCCAGCCCGGAGACCCGTGAGTCCACTGTGACCGATCGGCCCGTCCTCCGCCTGGACGACGTCTGCTTGAGCGTCGAGGGTTCCGAGCGGAACGTGCTCGACCACATCTCCTTCACGGTGCACGCGGGCGAGGTGCTCGGGATCGCCGGCGTCGAGGGCAACGGCCAGACCGAACTCGTCGAGACGATCATGGGCATGCGCAAGGGCGGCGGCCGGATCGAACTGACCGAGGTCGACGGCCAGGTCGTCGAACTGCACAAACTGGGGACGCTCGCCCGCCGCGAGGCCGGGATCGGCTACATCGCCGAAGACCGCACGCGGCACAGCCTCCTGCTCACGCAACCCTTGTGGGTCAACCGGATCCTCGGCTACCAGACCCGCGAGCCGGTCGCGAAAGGACAGTTGCTCGACATCGCCGGCGCGCGTGAGGACACCCGCCGCATCGTCGCGCAGTACGACGTCCGCACGCCGGGCATCGACGTCCCGGCCGCCGCGCTTTCCGGTGGTAACCAGCAGAAGCTGATCGTCGGGCGTGAGCTTTCCGGCGATCCGGTGCTGCTGATCGCGTCGCATCCGACGCGTGGTGTCGACGTCGGCGCGCAGGCGCTGATCTGGGAACAGATCCGCCAGGCCCGCGCGGCCGGGCTCGCCGTGCTGCTGGTTTCGGCCGACCTCGACGAGCTGATCGGGCTTTCCGACACCATTCAGGTCATGCTGCGCGGACGACTGGTCGGCCAGGCCGACCCCGCGACCGTGACCCCGCAGGAACTGGGCTCCGCGATGACGGGTGCTTCCGAATCCGAAGAAGGTGCATCGTGAGTTCTTGGCGTACGAGGCTGCTGCCGCCTCTGCTCGCGATCGTGTTCGCCGTCATCCTGACGGCCATCGCGCTGATCATCTCGGGCGCCGACCCGCTCCAGGCCTACGGCACGATGATCGGCCAGCTCTTCAAGGGCTCGACGGCCGTCGACACGGTGAACCTCGCGACGGTCTACTACCTGTCCGGGCTCGCGGTGGCCATCGGCTTCCAGATGAACCTCTTCAACATCGGTGTCGAGGGCCAGTACCGGTTCGCCGCCATCGTCACCGCCATCATCGGCGGGGCACTGCAGCTGCCGCCGGTGATCCACGTGCTGGCGATCCTGGTCGTCGCGGTGGCCAGCGGCATGCTGTACGCGGCCATCCCGGCCGTGCTGAAGGTGACCCGAGGCGTTTCCGAGGTCATCTCGACGATCATGCTGAACGCGATCGTCGGCGGCATCGTGGCGTTCCTGGTCAACGCGGACCAGTTCGGCGTGCAGACCGGCAACAACATCGCCACCCGGCAGATCGACGGCACCGGCCGGATCCCGGGTATCCCGATCCTTTCCGGTGAGCTGTTCGGCTTCGTGTTCATCGCGGCGCTGATCGGCGCGGCCTACTGGTTCATGCTCAACCGGACCCGGTTCGGGTTCGAGCTCAAGGCCTCCGGTGAGTCGACGACGGCGGCCGCCGCCGGTGGGGTCAACGCCAAGAAGATGACGCTGATCGCGATGCTGCTTTCCGGTGGCGTCGCCGGTCTGGTCGCGATGCCGGAACTGCTCGGCCGCGACTTCAGCTACGGCATCACCTCGACCCAGATGTACGGCTTCACCGGTATCGCGGTCGCTCTGCTCGGCCGCAACCACCCGGCGGGCATCGCGCTGGGCGCCCTGCTGTGGGCGTTCCTCGACCGGTCCGCGGTGTCGCTCGAACAGATCAACGTGTCCAAAGAGATCGCCACGATCATGCAGGGCGTGATCGTGCTGTCGGTCGTCATCGCGTACGAGATCGTGCGCCGCGCGGACCTGGCCGCCGAACAGCGTCGCGTCGGTCGCGCGCTGGCAGGCAACGGCCGCAAGGGATCGAGCGTTTCCGAGGGAGGTGCGGTGTGACCACCGCGGACGTTCTGTCGCCCAACACGGGCGGGACCACCATGCCGGTGAAGCCGCCGAAGCGCCGCATTCCCGGCTGGCTCAAGGGCGCGATCTGGGGGCTGCTGGCCGTCGGCGTGCTCGCGATCGCGTCGTACGCCACCGGCGTCAACACGCTGACCTCGACCAACACCGCGCACACCGCGCTGAGGCTGGCGCTGCCGATCCTGCTCTGCGCGCTCGGCGGCCTCTGGGCCGAACGCGCGGGCGTGATCAACATCGGCCTCGAAGGCATGATGATCCTCGGCACCTGGGGTGCCGCCTGGGGCGCGTTCTACGGCGGCGTCTGGGCCGGATTGCTGGCGGCGGTGGTGTTCGGCGCGCTCGGCGGTCTGCTGCACGCCGTCGCGACGGTGACCTTCAACGTCAACCACATCGTCTCCGGTGTGGCGATCAACCTGCTCGGTCTCGGGGTCGCGAAGTACCTGGCGAACCTGGTGTTCACCCCGCTTTCGGGGAACCCGCGCCAGTCGCCGCCGGTCCCGAAGTTCGACACCTATTCGGCGACGTTCCTCTCGGACTGGCTCTCGGATCTGGAGAAGATGCAGCGCGTCTTCATCTCCGACCTCGCCGGCATCCTCAACGGCCTGGTCACCGAGGTCGCGCCGCTGACGATGATCGCGATCGCGCTGGTCCCGATCAGCTACCTCGTGCTGTGGCGGACGCGATTCGGCCTGCGGCTGCGGTCCTGTGGTGAGAACCCGGTCGCGGCCGAGTCCCTCGGCGTGAAGGTCTACCTGCACAAGTACGTCGCCATGATCATCTCCGGCGGGCTCGCCGGAATGGGTGGCGCCTCGCTCGTGCTGCTCGCCGGCGGTGCGGACTACCTGGAGAACCAGACCAACAACCGCGGGTACATCGGCCTCGCGGCGATGATCTTCGGCAACTGGCGGCCGGGCGGCCTGCTCGGCGGCGCGGCGCTGTTCGGTTACGCGGACGGACTCCAGCTCGCCGGTGGCGGCACCGCGGTGCTCGCGCTGCTGTACGGCGCGGTGATCCTGCTGGCCGTGATCGTGGCGGTGCAGTTGTTCCGCCGTCAGTGGATCGCTTCCGCGCTCGGTGTCGTCGGCGCCGTCGCGCTGTACGCGATCTACTGGACCAACGACGACCTGCCCAGCGACCTCATCCCGTACACCGCGCACTTCGTGACGCTGATCGTGCTGGCGGTGGCTTCGCAGCGGCTGCGGCCGCCCAAGGCGATCGGCGCCACCTATCGGCGAGGTGAGGACTGACATGGCGGAGTACGACTGGGAAGCCTTGCGGGCTCAAGCCGTCGAGGCGGCGAAGTCGGCGTACGCGCCGTACTCGGGCCTGCACGTCGGCGTCGCGGGTGTGGTGGACGACGGCCGGATCGTCGTCGGCTGCAACGTCGAAAACGCTTCGTACGGCTTGGGAATGTGCGCGGAATGCACGATGGCGGGGCAGCTGCGGCTGACCGGCGGCGGCAAACTCGTCGCCGTCGCCTGCCGCAGCGGCGCCGGTGACCTCCTGATGCCGTGCGGGCGCTGCCGTCAGATCCTGTTCGAGCACGGCGGCGCGGAGTGCCTTGTGGACACTCCCAGCGGCATCCTGCCGATGTCCGCGGTGCTGCCGGACGCGTTCGGGCCGGACGACCTGCCATGAGCGCGTTCGCCGCCGTCGACGTCATCCGCGCGAAGCGGGACGGCGGACGGCTCACCGACGACCAGATCGACTGGACGATCGACGCGTACACACGCGGCGACATCGCCGAGGAGCAGATGGCCGCGCTCGCGATGGCCATCTTCCTGCGGGGGATGGATTCCGGCGAGATCGCGCGCTGGACCGGCGCGATGATCTCGTCGGGGGAGCGGCTCGACCTGAAGGTCAGCCGTCCGACCATCGACAAGCATTCGACGGGCGGGGTCGGCGACAAGATCACGCTTCCGCTGGCGCCGCTCGTCGCGGCCTGCGGGGCGGCCGTACCGCAGCTGTCCGGACGCGGGCTCGGGCACACCGGCGGGACACTCGACAAACTGGAGTCGATCCCCGGCTGGCGTGCCGCTTTGTCGACATCGGAGATCATCCGGCAGCTCGACGAGGTCGGCGCGGTGGTCTGCGCGGCCACTTCCGGGCTGGCTCCGGCCGACAAGAAGCTGTACGCGCTGCGGGACGTGACCTCGACGGTGGAGTCGATCCCGCTGATCGCGAGCTCGATCATGAGCAAGAAGATCGCGGAAGGTGCGGCCGGGCTCGTCCTCGATGTGAAGACCGGCTCGGGCGCGTTCATGAAGACGCTTCCGCAGGCGCGTGAACTCGCGCGGACCCTGGTGGAGATCGGGACCGCGCACGGCGTCGCGACGACGGCGCTGATCACGGACATGAACGTGCCGTTGGGATACGCCGTCGGCAACGCGATCGAGGTCGCGGAGTCGGTCGAGGTGCTGCGCGGCGGCGGCCCGGCCGACGTCGTCGAGCTGACCGTGGCGTTGGCCAGGGAGATGCTGGCGCTGGCTGGTCTGTCCGATGTGGACCCGGCCGCGGTGCTCGCGTCGGGGAAGGCCTACGAGACGTGGTGCCGGATGATCGCCGCGCAGGGCGGGGATCCGGACGCTCCTTTGCCACGACCTGAGCACGTCCACGTCGTCTCGGCGCCCGCTGATGGGGTTTTGTCGCGTTTGGACGCTTATTCGGTCGGGGTCGCCGCTTGGCGGCTCGGGGCCGGGCGGGCGCGCAAGGAGGATCCGGTGCAGGCCGCGGCCGGCGTGCTGTGCCTGGCGAAGCCGGGCGACAAGGTTTCGGCCGGGCAGCCGCTACTGGAGCTGCACACCGATACGCCGGACGCTGTTCCTTCGGCTCTCGCTGCGCTCGCTGACGCCTACGCCGTCTCCTCGGAGGCCCCGGCCTCCGCTCCGCTCGTCCTGGAGACCGTGCGGCCCTGACCCACGCAATTCGTCATCTGGTTGCGGTAGTTGCACGCGCAACTACCGCAACCAGATGACGAATTGCGTTGGGTGCGGGGGGGTCTTGCCAGGAGGAAGTGTCTCCAATGCCACGTTGGGGACATCGACGTCGGCCGTCCCACGCCGGGCACCGGCGGACGCACGCCCTCGTCGCGGTTGGCCCCGCCGCAACCAGATGACGAATTGCGGAGGGCGTGGCGGATCGCGATTAGGGGGCTAAACGCAGGTCGGTGCCCGGGCGGCGAAGGGCCAGGAGAAACGTGAAGGCCCCTTCCCTCGGCTCAACCGAGGGAAGGGGCCTTCACGCGCTACAAGCGGATCAGTCGGTGGTCTCGTCGGTGCCGTCGGCCTTGGCCTTGGCGTCGGCCGCCTTGGGCGCGCGGCCGTTGCGCGAGCTGCGACGCGGCTGACGCGGGGCGGGCGGCGGCGGGGAGATCTGCTGCACGGCCGGGCCACCACCGAGCATCAGCTCCGCGAAGGTCGCCATGGCCTCGTCCAGCTGGCCGCCGATGCGGCGCACGGACTCGTCGTTGCTCTTGCGCACCAGCGTGTCGACCGAGTCGGTGTCCGGCTGCTTCGACAGCGTGCTCTCGACCTTCGACAGACCGGAGCGGATCGACCCGTCGAGGTCGCCGAGGCGGCCGGTGAAGCCGTCTTCGACCTTGTCGAGGCGCTCGGCCAGGTGGTCGAGGTGCGAGGTGACCTTTTCGAGGCGGTCGCCGAGGCCGTCGAGGCGGTCCGAAGCGTCGATCATCTCGCCGGTCTCGGTCAGCGCGGTCTTCAGCGCCTCGGTGTTCGCGGTGAGGCTTTCCTTGGTCGCCTTGTCGAGGTTCTCGACGCGGGTGCGCAGTTCGCGGTCGACGGTGTCGACGCGGTCCCGCAGGGTCGACTCGGCCTGCTCGACGCGCTCGCGCACCGGGCCGATCACCGACTGCGGCAGCGCGTCGGTCTTCACGTCCTGCTTGTCGAGGTGCGCGCCGAGTTCGTCGAGACGGCGGTGGATGTTCTGGAGCTTGTCCTCGAGCCCGTCCATCCGGCCCCCGACGCCTTCGAGGCGCGCGGCCATGCCGTCGAGGCGGCCGTCGAGCTGAGCGAACGGCTTCGCCAGCTTGTCGACGATGCTTTCGACGGCGCGGGTCAGTGCGGCGATCGCGGTGTCCTGCGCTTCGAGCCGCGACATGGTCTCGTCGAGACGTTCGGCGAGCACGCTCGTCTCGGTGCGGTCGGGCATCTCCGAGAGCCGCTTGCGCACCGCGCCGAGCGAGTCGACCGGGGCCAGACGTGCGTAGATGTCGTCGAGCGCGTCGAAGATCTGCTGCTGTTCGCTCTCACGCACTTCGGCCGCGCGCACCAGCATGTTGCGCATCCGGTCGAAGGACGGGGCGGCAATGTGGTTGTCAGTGGTCACTGCGGTGTCCTTCGTGGGCGGGGAAATGGGAGGGACGTGACGTGAAGCTTATCCATTGCGAAATTGCTCTGCGTATGGCCCCCGGGTATCGGACAATGTCGAGCTCTGACCCTGATGGCCGATTCAGCCCGTGATCGACAAAGCCGAGGGTTAACCAGAGCGTACGAGTTACCACCATGTAGGGGAATGACAGGCTGGTTACCGTTACGTATGTCCTCTGAAAGCAGCAGACCACGCATCCCGGAGGCGGTACTGGCCCGCGCTCCGAAGGTTCTCCTCCACGACCACCTGGACGGCGGATTGCGTCCCGCCACGGTCGCCGAACTGGCCGAGCAGACGGGCTACACGGCCTTGCCGACCAGCGATCCCGTCGAACTCGGCCGATGGTTCCGCGACGCCGCCGATTCCGGCTCCCTCGTCTCGTACCTTGAGACGTTCGCGCATACCTGCGGTGTCATGCAGACCGAGGAAGCGCTGGTCAGAGTGGCCGCCGAGGCGGTGGAAGACCTCGCGGCCGACGGCGTCGTCTACGCCGAGGTGCGGTATGCCCCCGAACTCTTCGTCGAACGCGGACTGTCACTCGATGCGGTGGTCGAGGCCATTCAGGCCGGATTCGCCGAAGGTGAACGGAGAGTGGCGGACCGCGGCGGCCGGATCCGCGTCGGGACGTTGCTCTGCGCGATGCGCCAGCACGCCAGGGCCCTCGAGATCGCCGGTCTCGCCGTCCGCTACCGCGACGCCGGCGTGGTCGGGTTCGACATCGCCGGACCGGAAGACGGATTTCCGCCTACCAGAAATCTCGACGCATTCGAGTTTCTGCGGACGAATAATGCGCATTTCACCATTCATGCCGGGGAGGCGTTCGGGCTGCCGTCCATTTGGGAGGCGATTCAGCATTGCGGCGCCGAGCGGCTCGGCCACGGGGTCCGCATCGTCGAGGACATCAAGACCGACAGTGACGGCACGGTCCATTTGGGACGGTTGGCCGCCTACGTCCGCGACCGCCGGATCCCGCTGGAGATCTGCCCCACGTCCAATGTCCAGACGGGAGCGGCGCGCTCGATCGGCGAGCATCCGATCGGCCTGCTCGCCAGGCTGCGGTTCCGGGTCACCGTCAACACCGACAACCGGCTGATGAGCGGCTGCTCGATGACCAGCGAATTCGCGGCGCTGGCCGAGGCGTTCGGCTTCGGGCTCGCCGATCTCGAGTGGTTCACCATCAATGCGATGAAATCCGCGTTCCTCGATTTCGATCAGCGTCTCGGCATCATCAACACGGTCATCAAGCCCGGGTATGCCGCCTTGCGGTCGTTAGCATAGACAACTATCGTTCACTATGTAGGAGAGCGTTCCCAAATAGTGAAACGGTGGTCGTGATGACGCAGGTCGTGGACGTGGGGGTCGGCGGAAAACGACGCTGGCTCATCCTCGCGCTCGGCCTCGCCGCGCAGACCGCGAGCTGTTCGTTCCTCTACGGGCTCCCGTTCCTGGTGCCGTCCATGCAGCGTGCGGAGGGGTTGACGCTCGCCGAAGCGGGAACCGTGGTCGCGGCGCCGAGTCTTGGCCTGTTGTTCACCTTGATCCTGTGGGGTGCGGCCGCGGACCGTTACGGAGAGCGTTTGGTAATGGCCCTCGGACTCGGCGTCTCGGGGTTACTCCTCGTGTACGCGGCTGTCGGCGACCACTCGCTCGGGATCCTCTTTGGGGTGTTCCTGCTCGCCGGTGCGAGCACCGCGTCAGTGAACGCCGCGAGCGGCCGGGCCGTCCTCGGCTGGTTCGGCCCGGCCGAGCGGGGCCTCGCGATGGGCATCCGCCAGATGGCCCAGCCGCTCGGGGTGGGCGTCGCCGCCTTCGGTCTCCCGCCGCTCGCGGATCGCTGGGGATTCCAGGTCTCGCTCCTGCTGCCCGCGCTGACCGCGATCGCGGTCGCGCTCCTCGTCGCCTGGCTGCTGGTCGATCCGCCGCGTCCGAAGGCCGAAGCGGGCAAGCGGGAGAAGCCGCCGTCGCCGTACCGGAAGCCGGCGTTGTGGCGGGTCCACGGCGCGAGCGCGTTGCTCGTCGTCCCGCAGTTCACGGTTTCCGCCTTCACGCCCGTGTACCTGGTGACCATGCACGGCTGGACGGCGGCGTCCGCGGGCTGGTTCGTCGGCGCCGTCCAGATCCTCGGCGCGCTGGGCAGGATCGCGTCGGGCTACTGGTCCGACCGCGCCGGCAGCAGGCTGCGGCCGATGCGGCAGCTGGCGGTCGCGAGCGCCGGGGTGATGCTGCTGGTCGCGCTCGGGGACGCGACGTGGCCGTGGCTGGTGCTGCTCGCGCTCGTGCTGGCCGCGGTGATCACCGTGTCGGACAACGGGCTCGGGTTCACCGCCTCGGCGGAGATGGCCGGGCTCGCGTGGGCAGGGCGGGCGATGGGCACGCAGAACACCGGCCAGAACATCGCCGCGGCACTCACGCCGCCGCTGCTGGGTCTCGTGATCGGTGATTCGCGGTACGCCCTGGCGTTCTGCGTGGCCGCGGTCTTCCCGGTGCTGGCCATCGCGCTGGTGCCCGTCAAAGACGAGGGCCCCCAAGCGCTATGAAAGGCCCCTTCATTGCAAAATTTGCAATGAAGGGGCCTTTCATAGCGTCCCGTAGGTGGATCAGACGACCGTGAGGCGGTTCTCGAAGGTCTCGACGAGCTTGCGCCACTCGGACTGCTCGGCGTCGAACGGAGCGCTCGGCTCGAGCCGCGAGGGGTCCGGCCGCAGCACGAACGACACCAGCCAGCCGAGGCTTTCGTTGGAGGCCAGCGCGGTGTCGACGCTGTCGTCTTCGGCCCATTCGGCGGCGTCGGTGATCAGCTCGACGGCCAGCTCCAGCTGGGTCGGGTCGATCGCTTCGGGGCCTTCGGCGATGTCGTCGGCGATGCCGTTCAACACGTAGGTGTTCTCGGTGTCGACGTCGATCTCGAGCTCGCCCGCGGTGGCCTTCGTGGCCACCTCGTCCCAAGTGGACACTTGGGAGAGGTCGTTGTCCGCCAGGTCCTTGCCGTCCGCGATCGCGCGGATGAGGGCCTTCTCGGAGGTGAAGACGTCGATCTCGCCTTCGCTCCCGAGGAAGATCGGCTTGTCGTCGAGGTAGCAGCGCAGCGTGTAGTACTCGGCGCCGGAGGTGATGATCTTGATCGGGTCGATGCCGACCTCGCCCCAGAAGCCGACGGGCTCGTCGTCTTCCTCGTCCTCGTCGTCAACGTCCACGAGGTCCTCGTCGGCGGCGGCCGCTTCGGCTTCGGCGGACTCCGCGAGGAAGGTCGCGAGCTCCTCCGCCGTCTGCTCCAGCACCTTCTCGTCGACGTCGGGAGCGGTCACCAGACCGTCGATCGCGTCGAGGACGGTGTCCCACTTCTCGGAGACCGCCTGCGACAGGTCCGCCCAGAGACGCTCGCCGTCGCGGCCGGAGAAGGGCAGCGTGCCCTGATCCAGCAGCGAGAAGCTCTCGTGCGCGTCGAGGACTTCGTGGACCTCGTCGAGCTCGCACACGTCCGCGAGCGAACGCACGATGCCGATGATCTCGGCCAGCTCGCCGAGCGTCCACTGGTCCGGCTTCTCGGCGACCAGCTCAGGGACGCCCACCAGGTCGTAGGTGTGGTCGTCGTCCGGGATCAGCTCGGGCACGTTCAGCGCGGGCACGACCTCCCACGCCGGGTGGTCGAGCAGGTCGTGCTGCTCGGAGGTCCGCACGAAGGCCGCGAGATGCGCCGCGTCCGGGAAGGCGTACAGGTCTTCCTCGTCGCCGAGGAAGGCTTCCCACTCCTCGCCGTCTTCCCGCCAGCGCGGCGCCCAGAGGGTGACGACGTCACCCTGAGGCAGGCCGAGTTCGATCGGGATGATGTCCTGTGCCATTCCTAAGCCCTCTCGGATTACCGCCTGTGTGCGCGCGACCGGGTGATGCTTGCCCGATAGGTGCGCGGTAACGCGAAGCCTACGGGTTTCCGGCGGAGGGCGCGATCACCCCTGGGCAAGAAGCGACCAACGGATGGCACGATAGGTCCTCTGATGACACTTACAGACCTCCTGCCTGCGCGTCCCGACCCCGACTCGCTGTTCGAAGCCTTCTCCACCTGGACGGCCGAGCGCGGGCTCGAGCTGTACCCGGCACAGGAAGAGGCCATCATCGAAGTGGTCTCCGGGGCGAACCTGATCCTGTCGACGCCGACGGGCTCGGGAAAGAGCCTGGTCGCCGTCGGGGCGCACTTCACCGCGCTCGCGCACGGCCGCCGCAGCTACTACACGGCGCCGATCAAGGCGCTCGTCTCGGAGAAGTTCTTCCAGCTCATCGAGATCTTCGGCGCGGAGAACGTCGGCATGATGACCGGCGACTCGGCGGTGAACGCGGACGCGCCGATCATCTGCTGCACGGCGGAAATCCTGGCGAACATGGCGTTACGGTTCGGCGCCGACGCGCCGGTCGGGCAGGTCATCGCGGACGAGTTCCACTTCTATTCGGAGCCGGATCGCGGCTGGGCCTGGCAGGTGCCGCTGCTGGAACTGCCGAACGCGCAGTTCGTGCTGATGTCGGCGACGCTGGGCGACGTCTCGTTCTTCGAGAAGGACCTCACCCGCCGGACGGGCCGTCCGACCGCGGTGGTCACCTCGGTGGAGCGGCCGGTGCCGCTGACCTTCCGCTACGCGCTGACGCCGTTGCACGAGACGATGTCCGAGCTGCTCCACGGCGGTCAGTCCCCGGTGTACGTCGTGCACTTCTCGCAGGCGGCGGCGATCGAACGCGCACAGACGCTGATGAGCATCAACGTCACCTCGAAGGCGGAGAAGGAGGCCATCGCCGAGATGCTCGGCGGCTTCCGGTTCTCGGCCGGG
This sequence comes from Amycolatopsis sp. lyj-108, assembly GCF_046549005.1. NCBI lineage: Bacteria > Bacillati > Actinomycetota > Actinomycetes > Pseudonocardiales > Pseudonocardiaceae > Amycolatopsis > Amycolatopsis sp. lyj-108. The sequence continues at coordinate 753,275 of NZ_JAJPWQ010000002.1, forward strand.
TTCGGGAAGACGCTGTCGCGGCTGGTCCGGCACGGTATCGGCGTGCACCACGCCGGCATGCTGCCGAAGTACCGGCGCCTGGTCGAGCAGCTCGCGCAAGCCGGGCTGCTGAAGGTGATCTGCGGGACCGACACCCTCGGCGTCGGCATCAACGTACCTATCCGCACAGTGGTCTTCTCGGCGCTGACGAAGTACGACGGCGTGCGGCAGCGGCATCTCAAGGCGCGTGAGTTCCACCAGATCGCCGGCCGCGCCGGCCGCGCCGGGTACGACACCGACGGCTACGTCGTCGTACAGGCACCGGACCACGTCGTCGAAAACGCCAAGGCGCTGGAGAAGGCGGGCGACGATCCCAAGAAGAAAAAGAAGATCGTCCGCAAGAAGGCGCCGGAAGGGTTCGTCAACTGGACGGAGAGCACCTTCGACCGGCTGATCGCGGCCGAGCCGGAACCGCTGACGTCGAGTTTCCAGGTCAGCCACTCGATGTTGCTGAACGTCGTCTCCCGTCCGGGCAACGCGTTCGACTCGATGCGGCATCTGCTGGAGGACAACCATTCCGACCGTCCCGCTCAGCGGAAACTGATCCTGCGCGCGATCGCGATCTATCGCGCGCTGCTCGCGGCGGGCGTCGTCGAACGGCTCGACGAGCCCGACGAGCAGGGGCGCATCGTGCGGCTCACCGTGGACCTGCAGTTCGACTTCGCGCTGAACCAGCCGCTTTCGCCGTTCGCGCTGGCCGCGATCGAGCTCCTCGACGTCGAGTCGCCGTCCTATCCGCTCGACGTCGTGTCCATTGTGGAATCCACTGTGGACAATCCGCGTCCGGTGCTGTCGCAGCAGCAGTTCAAGGCGCGCGGCGAGGCCGTCCAGGCGATGAAGGCCGAGGGCATCGAGTACGACGAGCGGATGGAACTGCTCGAGAACGTCACGTACCCGAAGCCGCTGGAGGAACTGCTGGAGGCGGCGTATTCCCGCTACCGGCAAGGGCATCCGTGGGTCGAGGACTACGAGCTCAAGCCGAAGTCCGTCGTGCGCGACATGTACGAGCGCGCGATGAACTTCGTGGAGTACATCGGTTTCTACCAGCTCGCCCGGTCGGAAGGGCTGGTGCTGCGGTACCTCACCGACGCCTACGACTCGCTGCGGCACACGGTCCCCGACGAGGCCAAGACCGAGGGGTTGCAGGACCTCATCGAATGGCTGGGCGAACTGGTGCGCCAGGTCGACTCCAGCCTCCTGGACGAATGGGAAGCCTTGCGGCACCCCGAAGAGGAGGGTCCCGTTTCGCTGCGGCCGCCGTCCGAGCCGCCCGCGGTCACGCGGAACGAGCGGGCGTTCCGGGTGCTCGTGCGGAACGAGCTGTTCCGCCGTGTGGAGCTGGCGTCGCGGCGGGCCTACGGGACACTCGGCGAGCTGGACGCCGCTTCGGGCTGGGACGCCGACGCGTGGGAAGACGCCATCGAGGACTACTTCGACGAGCACGAAACCCTGGGCATCGGGCCGGACGCGCGCGGCCCCAAGCTGCTGATCATCGAGCAGGAGAAGGAGATCTGGCGGGTGCGGCAGATCTTCGACGATCCGGCGGGCGACCACGACTGGGGCATCAGCGCCGAGGTCGACCTGGCGGCTTCGGACGAGGCGGGCTCGGCGGTCATCCGGATCACGGCGGTGGACCAGCTCTGACGCCGACTCGCTCACCCCGTGCTAGGAAAGGACCGTTCCTTGCAAAATTTGCAAGGAACGGTCCTTTCCTAGCACGCGCGTGCGTGAAACGAGGCTTTCACGACCTCGGTGCAGCGAGCAGCCGACGGCGCCGCACCAGTTGCACGATCAGCACGATCAGTGACAGCGCGGGCAACGGATAGCCGAGCATCAAGCCCACCGTGATGTCGGCGAGCGGCGCGAGGACAGCGGCGACGAACACCCAGGTCGGCGCCGTCGGCAGCTTCGCGCCGGAGCGGGCCTTGCCCCACGGTTTCGCCACCGAAAGCCACGCCTGGAACGCGAGCGCGCTCGCCATCAGCACGGTCCCGGTAACCAGCGCCACCGGTGCCGGCTCACCGGCCCGCGCCGCCACCACGGAATCCTGCAAAGCGCTGGACAGCAGGAAGATCCCGGCGTAGAGCTGGACGAGCGTGATCGCGAACTTCGCCAGCACCCACCAATGCCGGGTGAAACCCCAGGCCGTCGCCGCGGCGAGCATGAAGCCGGTGAAGGCCGACGCGTTGGCGAGCGGCGCCAGCAGGAACGAGTCGATCTCGTGCGCCATGGACGTCGCGGCGACTCGGACCGCGCCGTCCTCGCTCGTTCGGCTGATCGTCAGGAGAGTGAACAGCGCCAAGGCCTGCCCCATCCAACCCACCGACGTGATGACGTGCAGCCACACGGTCAGCTGTCGCCAAGTCTTCGTCCCCATGCCACACAGGCTCGCGCGTCCGCCCGGCGCGGCACATCGGGGACGCCCCTGAAATCACACCGGAAGGGGCGGGAAGCAGGCCTGGGCGTCGTGGCCGTCGAACCAGAGCCCGACCATGAACGCCATCGTCGCCTCCATGAGGGCCGCCCGGTCGAGGCCGCCGGCGACCAGCGGAGCGCAACCGAGGTCGCGGACCAGTTCGCTCACTTCTCCGACCTTGTCGCCGCAGATCGGCACCGCGAGCGGACGGCCGCCGAACACCGGCGGAGTCATCCGCCAGACGTCCACATGGCACAGGTTGAAAGCCTTGACCACGTGCGCGTCCGGTGCGGCGGCGGCGATCCGGGCGGCCTGGTCGGGGACCGTGAGCGCGGCGCCCTGGCCGACGGCGTTGGTGCAGTCGATCAAGACCTTCCCGGCGAGATCCCCCGCGGTGGCAAGGATTTCCGTCACCGACGCGGCGGGAACGGCGAGCAGGATCACGTCACTGGCGCGGGCGGTCTCCTCCCAGGTCCCTACCCTCGGAGAGATTCTGGCGGCCTTGGCCCGGTCGCGGGCGGCGACCATCACCTCGTGCCCGGCCTCGGCCCACTGGCCGCCGAGCGCCTCCGCCATCCCGCCCGCGCCGAAGATACCGATACGCATGTGCCGCTCCCTAAGATCGAGTTACCCCATGACCGTAGAAAGCCGTGCGGGTACCGATTGGTTACCGGAGGTCCGATGAACGACGTCTTCCTCGCCGATTGCCGTGCCCGGCTGGCCTTCGACCTGATGGCGAACACGTGGAACCCGGTCGTGCTGTGGGCCTTGCGCGACGGGCCGCTGCGGCCTGCCGAACTGCGGCGACGGCTCGGCGGGATCAGCACGAAGGTGCTCACGGAGACCGTCCGGCGGCTGGAGTTCAACGGTCTGGTCAGTAGGCGTGACTGCGGCCGGACGGCGAAGGTCGAGTACTCGCTGACGGACCTCGGAGCCACGTTGCTCGCGCCCATCGAAGCTTTCGGGGAGTGGGCGTTCCGGCACGGCGACGACGTGATGGCGGCTCAGGACGAGGCGGCTAGGCGGGCGGGCGTGCCTCGGCCAGCTTGAGGAGCGGGACGGCCGCGGCGGCGTCGGTGATCAGCGTCGAGACCATGCCGGAGCGCAGGACGGCGTCGATCGCTTCGGCCTTCGGTTCCGTGTAGCCCAGCGCGATCACTTCGGGGACGGCGAGCAGCTCCTCGGCGCTGATGGCCAGCACGTGGTGGGCAAGCCCGGTGGACATCGGGGTGCCGTCGGCGTCGAACAGGCGCGCGGAGACTTCGGCTTTGGCACCGCGTTTCGCTATGGCGCCGCGCTCGGCTTCGTCGAGAGCGTCGTAGACCGTCGACTCCTCGGGTTTCCACGCGCCGATGCTGACGACGGCCTTGGTCAGGTTTTTGAACTGCCCGAACGTCTCCGCGATCCCGGGCTGCCTGCGCAGCGTCTCGGTGGTGCGGCGGTCGGGGAGGACGAGCGGGCCGAAGATCGGGTACGCCTGTCCGCCGGAGACGGCGGCGACGCGACTGACCGTCTCCACCGATCGGTCCCGCATGTCCATGCCCGCCTGCACCCCGCACAGTTGCACGACCGGGCACTTCGGCAGCGACTGGATCGCGTCGGTCATCGCGTTCACGGAACGTGCCCAGGAGAGGCCGAGGACGTCGCCGGGAGTGACGATCTCGGCCAGGAGTTGAGCCGTGAGCGTGCCGATCTTCCGTCGGGCGACCTCACGGGATTCCGGCTCCGGCGCTCGTTCGAGCACGAGGACACGGTCCAGCCGGTACGCGGAACGGATCTCTTCGGACAGCACGAGGTCGACCGGCGCGGGCAGGTGGAATTCGACCTTGACGATGCCGCTTTCCCTGGCTGTGTCGAGCATTCGCGCGACCTTGAACCGGCTGATGCCGAACTCGTCGGCGATCTCGAGCTTCGAGGCTCCCTGTTCGTAGAACCGCCGGGCCACCGCGGCCAGGCGTAGCGACTCCGCCAGGCCGAGAGTCTGCTTCTTCGCGCTCATATGAGCATCATAACCCGAAATCCGCATGAAAGGTTGACGTAACACCAGGGAAAAGTTCACCATGCCTGAACATGCAGTCCGAAGCATAGGCCCGTCCCGCTCGTTTGAGCGGAGAGAAGAGGAGCTGGCATGCGTGCCGCGATCGTGGACAAGCCCGGGGAGATCAGGGTCGGCGAGGTGCCCGATCCGAAACCGCGGGATCGCCAGGTCGTCGTCAAGGTGGGTGCCTGCGGGATCTGCGGGACCGACCTCCACATCGCCGACGGCCACTTCCCGCCGACGCCGTATCCGATCGTCCCCGGCCACGAATTCGCCGGCGAGATCGTCGAACTCGGCGCCGACGTGCCGGGTGGCTGGAAGATCGGCGACCGGGTGGCCGTCGACCCGTCGCTGTTCTGCGGTCACTGCAAGCCTTGCCGGTCCGGCCGCGGCAACCTCTGCGAGAACTGGAACGCGACCGGCGACACCGTGAACGGCGCTTTCGCCGAGTACGTCGCCGTTCCCGCCGCGAACTGCTACCGCATGCCGGACACGATGACCTGGGAACAGGGCGCGCTCGTCGAGCCGGTTTCCTGTGCCGTCCACGGTGTTCGCCGGATCGGCGTCGAGGCGGGGGAGCGGTTCCTCGTCGTCGGCGCGGGCACGATGGGGCTGATCATGCAACAGCTGCTGCAGCGTGCGGGTGCCCACGTCACGGTGGTCGACCGCAACACCGACCGCCTCGGCCGGGCCAAGGATCTCGGCGCTGTCGCGGTCGCGGGTGACGTGAAGGATCTCGACGACGAGAAGTTCGACGCGGCCGCGGACTGCACCGGCGCCGCGCCCGCCATCGAAGCCGCTTTCGACTCGCTTCAACGCGGAGGCCGCCTGCTGGTCTTCGGGGTCGCGCCCGCCGAAGCACGCGTCGCGCTTTCGCCGTTCCGGATCTACAACGACGAGATCACCGTCGTCGGCTCGATGGCCGTCATGAACAGCTACGGCGCCGCACTCGACCTGGTCGCCGACGGCGCCATCGACACCGCCGCACTGCTCACCGACACCTTGCCGCTGGAGCAGTACCCCGACGCGCTCGCCCTCATGCGCAGCGGCGCCGGCCTGAAGGTGCAGGTCATACCGGGAGGCGAAAGTGCGTAAAGCAGCCGCTCTGCTCGCGGTTCTCCTGCTCACCCTCACCGGTTGCGCCGGTGCGGGCGCGCTCGGGACCGGCGACCGGACGCTCGTCGTCGCGATCGTCGCGAACCCGCAGATGAAGGACGCCATCGAGCTTTCCGGCGAGTTCGAGAAGGCGAACCCCGGCGTCACCCTCAAATTCGTGTCCCTGCCGGAAAACCAGGCACGCGCGAAGATCACCGCGTCGACGGCCACCGAGGGCGGCGAATTCGACGTCGTCATGATCAGCAACTACGAGGCGCCGCAGTGGGCCGCGAACGGCTGGCTGGAGAACCTCGAACCGCATATCGCGGCGAATCCGTCCTACGACTCGGACGACTTCATCCCGAGCATCAAGGAATCCTTGTCGCACAACGGATCGCTCTACGCGGTGCCGTTCTACGGCGAGTCTTCGTTCCTGGCCTACCGGAAGGATCTGTTCGAGCAGGCCGGACTCACCATGCCCGCCAAGCCGACGTGGACGCAGATCGCCGAGTTCGCCGCGAAACTCGACGACAAGGCCAAGGGCGTCGCCGGGATCTGCCTGCGCGGCAAGCCCGGCTGGGGTGAGAGCCTCGCGCCGTTCACCACGGTCGCCAACACCTTCGGCGCCCAGTGGTTCGACAAGGACTGGAACGCCAAGCTGACCAGCCCTGAATTCAAGGCAGCCGCCGACTTCTACGTGAACCTCGTGCGGAACCACGGCGAGGTCGGCGCGTCGAGCGCGGGCTTCTCCGAATGCGGCACGCGGTACACCCAAGGCCAGGCCGCGATGTGGTACGACGCCACGGTCATGGCGGGCACGAACGAGGACCCGTCGGCCAGCAAGGTGGTCGGGAAATCCGGCTACGCCCCGGCGCCGGTGGAGAAGACGCGGGCCAGCGGCTGGCTCTACACCTGGGCGCTGGCGATCCCGAAGGTGGCCAAGGACAAGGATGCGGCCTTCAAGTTCATGTCCTGGATGACCGACAAGGCCTACGTGCAGCGGGTCGCCCAGGAATACGGCGACTGGAACCGCGTCCCGCCGGGCGTGCGCAAATCGACCTACGACATCCCCCAGTATCGCGAGGCCGCCAAGGCCTACGCGCAGCCGACACTGGACGGCATCGCGGACGCCGACCAGCGGAAGGCGATGGCGAATCCGGTGCCCTACCCCGGGATCCAGTTCGTCGGCATCCCCGAGTTCCAGGATCTCGGCACGCGCGTGAGCCAGCAGCTTTCGGCGGCGATCGCGGGCCAGATCACCGTGGACGAAGCACTCGAGCAGTCGCAGGAGTACGCGCAGACCGTCGGCAAGTCGTATCAGGAGGCGCAGTGATGTCCACGATCTCCGCTCCTGCCCGCCCCGAGCCCGCCCACGCCAAGAAGGCGACGGCTCCTAAGCGTGGCACCGATACGCCGTTCAAACGACGGCTGCCTTTGTTGCCCGCCTTGCTGTTCGTCGTCGCGGTGACGCAGTTGCCGTTCGTGCTGACGGTGTTCTACTCGTTCCAGTCGTGGAACCTGGTGCGGCCGGGTTCACGGCATTTCGTCGGGCTGCAGAACTACATCGACGTCTTCGCCGATTCGACGTTCCTCGGGGCACTGCTGAACACCGTGGTGCTGACGGTCGTGTGCGTGTTCTTCTCGCTGCTGCTCGGACTGGGGCTGGCGATCCTGCTGGACCGCAAGTTCCTCGGCCGCGGCGTGGTCCGGACCCTGCTGATCACGCCGTTCCTGATCCTGCCCGCGGCGGGTGCGCTGCTGTGGAAGACGACGATGTTCGACCCGACCTACGGGTTGCTGCACTTCGTCTTCGGCACCGACGTCGACTGGCTTTCGGAGTTCCCGCTCGCGGCGGTGATGGCCCAGGTCGTCTGGCAGTGGACGCCGTTCATGATGCTGCTGATCCTGGCCGGGTTGCAGAGCCAGCCGAAGGACGTGCTGGAGGCCGCGTCGGTCGACGGCGCCGGCCGCTGGCGGACGTTCACCGCCATCACGCTGCCGCATCTGAGCCGGTTCCTGCAGCTGGCGACGCTGCTGGGCGCGATCTACATCGTGAACAGCTTCGACGCGATCTTCCTGATGACACAAGGAGGTCCGGGGACGGCCAGCACGAACCTGCCGTTCTACATCTATCAACGGGCGTTCCAAGGCTTCGACATCGGGCAGTCGTCCGCGATGGGCGTCATCGTCGTGATCCTGACGATGATCGTCGCGACCTTCGCGCTGCGGCTGATGTTCCGCACGTTCTCGGTACAGGGAGGCGCGAAATGAAAAGCCGCTTCGGCCCGGGCGCGCTGACGGTCGCGACCTGGGTGATCGCGATCCTGTTCGTGTTCCCGCTGCTGTGGATGATCCTCACGGCCTTCAAACAGGAGGCGGACGCCTACACCGATCCGCCGCGACTGTTCTTCACCCCGACGCTCGACCAGTTCGCCGGCGTACTCGAACGCGGTTTCCTGCCGTACCTGTCGAATTCGGCGTTCGTGACCGTCGTTTCGACGCTTTTCGTGCTGCTGCTGGGGATCCCGGCGGCGTACGCGCTGTCGCTGGCGCCGGTGAAGGGGACGAGCAACGCACTCGGGTTCTTCCTGTCGACGAAGATGCTGCCGATCGTGGCGGCGATCATCCCGCTGTACGTGATTTCGCAGAACACCCGGCTGCTGGACAACGTGTGGGCGCTGATCATCCTGTACACCTCGATGAACCTGCCGCTGGCCATCTGGATGATGCGGTCGTTCTTCCTGGAGGTGCCGCACGAGATGATCGAGGCGGCCCGGATCGACGGTGCGACGCTGCCGATCCTGCTCCGGAAGGTGATCATGCCGGTGGTCGCGCCCGGGGTGGCCGCGACCGCGCTGATCTGCGTGATCTTCTCGTGGACCGAGTTCTTCTACTCGGTCAACCTCACCGCCGCGCGGGCCGGGACGGTGCCGGTGTTCCTGGTCGGGTTCATCACCAGCGAGGGCCTGTACTGGGCGCAGCTGTCTGCGGCCGCACTGCTCGCGTCACTGCCGGTGATGATCGTCGGCTGGATCGCGCAGAACCACCTGGTGCGGGGACTGTCGATGGGCGCGGTCAAGTAAGGCGTTGGGCTTGACCGGCTCGGTACCAGTGTCCTTGCCCTCCCGAGTACATGAAGGACCCCTTCCTTGCGCCAGGCGCAACGAAGGGGTCCTTCATGTACTTTCGCAAGGAGGCCTTCACGACCACTTACGCGAGCGACAGGGCCTGCCCAGGACAGATGTGCACGGCGGTGCGAGCGTTCTCCTCTGCCTCATCGCCTTCGGGCTCGGCGTTCAGCACGATGACGGTCCCGTCGTCCTCGCTCTGGTCGAACAGCTCGGGGTCGGTGAGCACGCACTGGCCCGCGCCCACACACTTACCGGTGTCCGCGATGATCTTCATGGCTCCTCCTACCAGGTGACCGGAAGGGCGTGGAGGCCGTAGATCGTCGAATCGTGCTTGAACTGCAGTTCGTCGACCGGAACGGCGATCCGGATGCCCGGCACTCGCCGGAACAACGTATCGAACACGATCTGGAGTTCCAACCTCGCCAAGTTCTGGCCGAGGCATTGGTGCACCCCGAATCCGAAGGCGACGTGATGCCGGGCGCCGCGTTCGATGTCGAAGGTGTCGGGGTTCTCGAACCCGTCCGGATCGTGGTTGCCGGCGTTGCTCAGGCCGACGACGCCCTCGCCCGCGCGGATGAGCGTTCCGCCGATCTCGACGTCCGCCGTGGCGAAGCGTGAGGTCGCCGTCTCCGCGATCGTGAAGACCCGCAAGAGTTCCTCGATCGCGGCGAGGGTCTTGCCCGGGTCCGCCTTGATCTTCGCCAGCTGATCGGGATTCTCCAGCAGGGTCACCGTGCCGAGCGAGATCATGTTCGCCGTGGTCTCGTGTCCGGCGATGAGCAGCAGGAACGCCAGGCCGACAAGGTCGCCGTGGCCGGCCTCGCCCGTTTCCCGCTGCTTCAGGATCTGACGGCCGAGGAGGTCGTCCTCGGTGGCGTTCGCTTCCTTCTTGGTGACGAGTTCGTCGAGATAGTTCTCGAGCTGCTCGAACGCGGCCATCCGTTCTTCGGCGGTGACTTCCCGGCTGAGCATCTTGGAACTGCACGACTGGAAGAACTCGTGGTCCGAATAGGGGACGCCGAGCAGTTCGCAGATCACCAAGGACGGGACCGGCAGGGAAAGCGCCTGGACGAGGTCGGCGGGTCGGGGGCCCGCGAGCAGGGCGTCGATGTGCTCGTCGACGATCTGCTGGATTCGCGGCTGGAGCGCCTTCATGCGCTTGACGGTGAATTCCCCGACGACGTCACGCCTCGCCTGGCTGTGTTCCGGCGGGTCCATCGCGATGAGGGACGGGCGGAACGGCTTGTCCTCGCGGCGGATCTGCCGCTCGACCATCAGCGGGAACGACTCGCTCTGCCGGTCGGAACTGAAATGCGGGCTGCTCAGCATTTCGCGGATGTCTTCGAGCCGGGTGAGCGCCCAAGCCGTTTGGCCGGAGGGCAGATTGACCCGGGAAACCGGGCTTTCCGCACGCAGCCGCTGATATTCCGGTGGCGGCGAAAACGGGCATTTCCGGGCCAGCGGCAGGGTCGCGGTGGTTTCCTCGACGTCAGTCATCGGGTTGTCCTTCCCCAGGTGTCGGGTGGGCTCGGGCGATATCGGACAGGGGACCCCAAAACGTATGCGGATGGTTTTATTCCGCTTATGTCACCAAGGTACTCAAGTGGAGACTGGTCGTCCACTCGCGAAGGGGTGGTTTCCCGGGAAGCGTGAAGGGAACGCCCTTACGTGCGAGAATCACGGCCCTGAAGGACCCTTCGAGAGGCGAGGATCATGACTGCCGACCCCGAGACCCGCTTGCGCGCCGACGCGCGCCGGAACCGGGATCAGATCCTGGCCGCCGCGAGAGCCATCTTCGCCGCACAGGGCGCCGAGGTCCCGATGGAGGAGATCGCGCGCTCGGCCGGCGTCGGCGTCGGCACCCTCTACCGGCGATTCCCGGACCGGGACGCGCTGATCCGGGCGGTCGCCGTCGACAACTTCGACCGGGTCCTGAGGGACGCGAAAGCCGCGAGGGACCAGGAATCCTCGGACTGGGACGCCCTTATCCGGCTCCTGCACCAGTCGATGGAGCTTCAGCTGAGCATCCAGCTCGCGATGGTGTCGCCACGGGCACTGGTGATCCTGAAGAGTGACCCCGCGATCAAGGCCCTGCGTGACGAACTGGTCCTGGTGATGGACGCTTTCGTCCGGGGCGCGCAGGCGGAGGGCAGGCTCCGGACGGACGTCGCGACCGGTGACGTCGCGATCCTGTTCGCGACGTTGCTGCGGCAGATGCCGGGCAAGGGCGAGGAGGTCGCGCGGATGGCGACCCGGCGCTGCATCGGGATCATGATCGACGGCTTACGGGCCGTCGGCGGGAACGAGCCGCTGCCGGGACGGCCTCTGACCGGCGCCGACCTGGACGCGTGAGCCCCCTTCCCTCAGCTCAGCTGAGAAAAGGGGGCCTTCACGCGCTTCGAGCTAGACGCCCAGCGGGTGCCAGACGGTCTTCGCTTCCAGGTACCGCCGCAGCCGCGCGATGTCGGCGTCGGCGGTCCAGTCCGGCTCGACGTCCGGGACGGTCAGGACACGCTTCACGGTGCCCGCGGCATCGCGCGCCAGGTCCGCCCGCGCGGACGGCTCCGCGCCCGTCGGGTCGAGGGCGTTGACGTCCCCGTGCGAGGCCAGCCACGAACCCAGCTCCGACGCGCGGCCGGTCAGGATGTTCGCCACGCCACCAGGCAGATCGGACGTCGCGAGGACCTCCGACAGGGTGATCGCGGGCAGCGGCCGGTCCGCGCTGGAGACCACCACGGCCGTCGAACCCGTCGCCAGCACCGGCGCGAGTACGCTCACCAGGCCGAGCAACGACGACTGCTGCGGCGCCAGCACACCCACGACACCCGTCGGTTCCGGGACGGTGAAGGAGAAGTACGGGCCGGCGACGGGGTTCGCCCCGCCGAGCACGGTCGCGATCTTGTCGGTCCAGCCCGCGTACCAGACCCAGCGGTCGATCGAAGCGTCCACAAGGGACTGTGCCTTCTTTGCCGCGACGCCTTCGGACGCGGCGACCTCCGCGACGAACTGCTCGCGGCGGCCTTCCAGCATCTCCGCGACCCGGTACAGCACCTGGCCGCGGTTGTACGCGGTCGCCGCCGACCAGCCGCCGAAAGCCTTGCGGGCGGCGGAAACCGCGTCGCGGACGTCCTTGCGGGACGCGTGCGAGGCGTTCGCCAGGAACTTCCCCTTGCTGTCGGTGACCGGATACACCCGGCCCGACTCCGAGCGCGGGAACTTGCCGCCGATGTAGAGCTTGTAGGTCTTCGCCACCGAAATACGGTCAGACATCGAGGTAGGCCTCCAGTCCGGTGCGTCCGCCTTCGCGGCCGAAACCCGACTCCTGGTAGCCGCCGAACGGCGCGGCGGGATCGAAGCGGTTGAACGTGTTGGCCCAGACGACACCGGCGCGGAGCTGGTTCGCCATCCACAGGATGCGCGAGCCCTTCTCGGTCCAGATCCCGGCGGAGAGTCCGTACGGCGTGTTGTTCGCCTTGGTGACGGCCTCGTCCGGCGTGCGGAAGGTCAGCACCGAAAGCACCGGCCCGAAGATCTCTTCGCGGGCGATGCGCATCGACTGCTGCACGTCGGAGAACACCGTGGGAGCGAAGAAGAAACCGCGTTCCGGCACCGGGCACGGGCTGGTCCAGCGTTGCGCGCCCTCGGCGTCGCCGGACTCCACCAGGCCCTTGATCTTCGCGAGCTGCTCGGCGGAGTTGATCGCGCCGATGTCGGTGTTCTTGTCCAGCGGGTCGCCCAGCCGCAGTGTCGAGACGCGGTAGCGGAGCTTTTCGAGCACCTCTTCCGCGATGGACTCCTGCACCAGCAGACGCGAGCCCGCGCAGCAGACGTGGCCCTGGTTGAAGAAGATCCCGTTGACGATCCCCTCGACGGCCTGGTCCAGCGGAGCGTCATCGAAGACGACGTTCGCCGCCTTGCCGCCCAGTTCCAGCGTGAGCTTCTTCGACGTGCCCGCGACCTGGCGCTGGATGGCCTTGCCGACGTCGGTCGATCCGGTGAACGCGACCTTGTTGACGTCGTCGTGGCCCACCAGCGCGGCGCCGATGTCCCCGGCGCCGGGCAGGATGTTGACCACACCCGGCGGGAGTTCGGCCTGCTGGCAGATCTCCGCGAACACCAGCGCGGTCAGCGGCGTGGTCTCCGCCGGCTTGAGCACCACGGTGTTGCCGGTGGCCAGCGCGGGCGCGATCTTCCACGCCAGCATCAGCAGCGGGAAGTTCCACGGGATGACCTGGCCCGCGACGCCGAGCGGCTTCGGGTTCGGGCCGTAGCCCGCGTAGTCGAGCTTGTCGGCCCAGCCCGCGTGGTAGAAGAAGTGCGCGGCGGCCGTCGGCACGTCGGAATCCCGCGATTCCTTGATCGGCTTGCCGTTGTCGAGGCTTTCCAGCACGGCCAGCTCCCGCGACCGTTCCTGGATCAGGCGCGCGATGCGGAACAGGTACTTGGCGCGTTCCGAGCCCGGCATCTTGGACCAGACAGTGTTGTACGCCTTACGTGCGGCCTTCACCGCTGTGTCCACATCGGACACCGACGCGGTGCCGACCTCGGCGAGCACCTCTTCGGTGGCCGGGTTGATCGTCTTGAGCGGCTCACCCGAGCCGTCGATGAATTCGCCGTTGACGAACGGCCGGTAATGCGGTTTGAGGTTGGCGAGGTCGCGCGATTCGGGCGCGGGCGCGTACTCGAAGATGCCCATGGGTCAGTCCACCGTCACGTAGTCGGGACCGCTGTAGTGGCCGTCGGCCTGGGTGCGGCGCTGCAGCAGGAGGTCGTTGAGCAGGCTGGACGCGCCGAACCGGAACAGGTCCGGGTTCAGCCACTGCTCGCCGGCGACCTCGTGCACCGCGACGAGGTACTTGATCGCGTCCTTGGTCGTCCGGATGCCACCGGCGGGTTTGACGCCGCGCAGTTCACCGGTCTGGACGAACCAGTCACGGACGGCCTGCAGCATCACGTGGGTGACCGGCAGCGTCGCGGCGGGCGAGACCTTGCCGGTGGAGGTCTTGATGAAGTCGCCGCCCGCCAGCAGCGCGAGCCAGGACGCGCGGCGGACGTTGTCGTAGGTGGCCAGCTCACCGGTTTCGAGGATGACCTTCAGGTGAGCGCCGCCACAGGCCGCCTTGATGGCCTGGATCTCCTCGAAGACCTCCGAGTAGCGGCCCTCCAGGAAGGCGCCGCGATCGATCACCATGTCGATCTCGGCGGCTCCGGCGTCGACGGCGATCTTGGTGTCGGCCAGCTTGATCTCACGGCTCGTGCGGCCGGCCGGGAAGCCGGTGGCGACACTCGCGACGTGGATGCCGGTGCCGCGAAGCGCCTCGACAGCCGTCTCGACCATGTCCGGGTACACGCACACGGCCGCGACCTGCGGGGTGTCCGGGCGGTCCGGATCCGGCCGCATGGCCTTCGCGGCGAGCGCGCGGACCTTGCCCCGGGTGTCGGCGCCTTCGAGGGTCGTCAGGTCGACCATCGAAATGGCGGTGTCGATCGCCCAGAGCTTGGCGGCCTTCTTGATGCTGCGCGTGCCGAGTCCCGCCGCCCGCTGCTCGACGCCGACCTGGTCGACACCAGGCAGCCCGTGCAGGAACCGGCGCAGGCTCGCCTCGTCGCGAGTCGCGTCCGCCAGCGGCGACGGGGTGACCGTCGCCGCTGACGAGCTGGTCGTAGCTGTCATACGGGTGAGTGTAGGCGGCCTACAGGCTGGGCACCGGGGCCTGGGCGGCGGCCTTGGCCGGGATCACCGGCGCGCAGAACTCGTTGATCATCGGCAGCTGACGCTTGAGCGCGGCATCCGGCGAGGCGGTGAGGTCCACAGTGGCCATCGTGGAGATGTTCTTGCCGGATTCGTCGCGGAAGCTGAGGGTGGCGAAGCCGGGCAAGTCACCGCCGTGCCCCCAAATGGTGACGTCTTCGGCGCAGATCCCCGCGCTCTTGAGGTTCACCTTCATCAGGCCGAGGCCGTACTCCATGCCGCCCGCCGGGACCGTCTTCTTCATCTGCGCGAGCAGCTCCGCGGGCAGCAGGCGGCCGCCGAGCAGGGCCTCGAAGAAGCGGTTGAGGTCCTTGCCCGAAGACACCATGCCGCCCGCGCCGTAGTAGCGCGAGTAGTTGTAGGTGGTGACGTCGGTGAGGCCGCGCGGCGCGTCGTACAGCTGCTCGTAGCCGCGGGCGGCCGCGCCGATCAGGAACGGGAAGTCGCGGGGGAGCGAGGTGTCGCGCAGGTGCAGCGGCCCGGTGATGCGCTCGGCGAGCGCGCGTTCCAGTGGTTTCCGGGTGGTCTTCTCGACCAGCAGGGCGAGCACGTTGTAGCCGGTGTTGGAGTACGCCCAGCTCGTTCCGGGCTTGAATTGCAATGGCTGCTTCGTCACGCTCAGGCGGATCTGGTCGTCGCTGTCGAAGTGCTCGAAGCGTTCAGTGTCGATTTCCGGCCCCGTCGCCCAGGAGTCCTCGGGGGCGAGGTCGCGCGGGAGGCCACTGGTGTGCTGCAGCAGCTGGCGGACGGTGATCGGCTCCGGATACGGCAACAGCCCTGGCAGATAACGCTGCACGGGTTCGTCCAGCCCGACGCGCTTTTCGGCCACTAGTTGCAGGACAAGTGTCGCGACGAACACCTTCGACACACTCGCGATCCGCCAGCGGCCGGACGCGTCGGGCTTGCCCGGGCGCTCGATGTTCGCGACGCCGCTGACGCCGCGGAATCCGTCGGAGACGGCGACCATGCCGGGAATGCCCGCGGCGACCGCCGCGTCCATGGCGGCTTGGCGCGGATCGATCTTCTCAGCGGCCACCGCCGGGAAGGCGGTGACGGAAAGCAGTGCGGCACAAGCGATCGCGACGAAACTTCGGCGCATGTGATGAACCCCCCAGTTCGGGTCAGGCTTCCAGTTCGGGTACGTCCTTTTTACGCGGTTTCCGCTTCACGACGACGCCACCCCAGAACGCCAGGCCGGTGATCTTCACCGTCGGCGCGGTCGGCGGCGCCGGGGGAGTCCCGGCGCGGTCCTCCAGCTCGAAGGCGCCCATGAAGCCGATTCCGGTGACGTCCACGTTGATGTCGTCGGGCACGATGATGTCGATCCCGCCCATGATCGCGACCGCGGTGATCGTCGAATGCTTCTCGGCGAACCGCGCGTACCGCAGATCGAGTTCGGCGCCGCCCCAGAACGCGAAACTGTTGTGCTGCGGCGGGACGACCCAGCTGCCCTTGCGCGACGCGCCGGACATGACGGCGATCGACGCGCCGGAGCCCGGATGCCCGCCGATGCGATCGTCGGGCAGGCCGAGCGCGCGCGACGTCGCCGGCTGGATCGCCGAACGGGACTGCGGCAGATCCGCGGTGACCGGCTTGAGGTCGCCGACGGTCTTGGCCGCGTACACGATGGTGAGCCGCTCTTCCAGCTCGTTGATGGTGATGCGCCCTTCGGACATCGCCGCGTGCAGCACCTGCGCGACCTGCTCACGGTCGGCGTCGGAGATGCGCATCTGTTCGGGGCCCGGCAGGGCCGGCTCTTCACTCACCTGGAGGAGCCTAGCGCCGACAAGAGGGCCAAGCGTCCATCTTATGGTCGACAGTGGCATCCTCCGTTGATGGGGAACTCGCTACCCGGCGCCGTGGAGCTGCCGGACGGGGTCGAAGTACGTGGACGGGGCCTGGGTCGTCCCTGGCCAGAGGGACCTTCGCCGGATTTCGGCCTGTATTTGGGCGGCGCGAAGCTGCGCCGGAAGCACGATCACAAAATGGGCTGGGAGCGGGCGTGGATCCGCTGGCCCGATTTCCTGCTGCCGACGGACTGGGCGGACGCGCGGCGCCGGATCGTCGATCTGCACACCCGGGCGGCGGCGGGCGAAGCCGTCGAGGTCGCGTGTTACGGCGGAGTGGGGCGCACCGGCACGGTGCTGTCCTGTCTAGCCACCCTTTCCGGGCTGAGCGCCGAAGAGGCGGTGGCGTGGGCGCGGGCCAACCACGACAAGCGTTCGGTGGAGACGCCGTGGCAGCGCCGCTGGGTCGGCTGGTTCGCGCGCCAGGCCTGACGGGCTAAATTGACCGGCATGGATGTGCACGTCGTTGATCACCCGCTGGCCAAGGCCAGGCTCTCCACCATGCGCGACGCGCGCACCGACAGCGCCGCCTTCCGCGCGGCGCTGCACGAACTGACCGTCATGCTGGTCTACGAAGCCACGCGCGACATGCCCGTGCGGATCGAGCGGATCCACACGCCGGTGGCGCGCACCGACGGCTACGCGCTGGCGAGTCCGCCGCTGCTGGTGCCGGTCCTGCGCGCCGGGCTCGGGATGGCGGATCAGGCGCACAAGCTGATCCCGGACGCCCAAATGGGTTTCGTCGGCCTCGCCCGCGACGAAGAGACGCTCAAGCCGACGCCGTACCTCGAGTCGCTGCCCGAATCGCTCGCCGACCGGCCGGTGATGGTGCTCGACCCGATGCTCGCGACCGGCGGCTCGATGGAGTACACGATCCGGCTGCTCACCGACCGGGGCGCCACCGACGTCACCGCGATCTGCGCGCTCGCCGCGCCCGAGGGCATCGAGCACCTGGAGAAGACCGGGCTGCCGCTGCGGGTGGTGACCGCGAGCATCGACGAGCGGCTGAACGACTCCGGCTTCATCGTGCCGGGCCTCGGAGACGCGGGAGACCGGCAGTACGGGGCCGTCTGACCCGTTTCGCAACATCTCCGCCGTTGCCGGTCACTGACAGGTGTGACCAGAACAGTGACCGGATCGGTGGGGGTGCCGGTGGACTCGTGCGAACCTCCTCCCGACAGGAGCGACACAGAGCTTTGGCAGGCGGCCGCGGGCGGT
The DNA here is from genome assembly GCF_046549005.1 of Amycolatopsis sp. lyj-108. Lineage (NCBI taxonomy): Bacteria > Bacillati > Actinomycetota > Actinomycetes > Pseudonocardiales > Pseudonocardiaceae > Amycolatopsis > Amycolatopsis sp. lyj-108. The sequence goes on from NZ_JAJPWQ010000002.1 coordinate 770,811, forward strand.
GACCACGGGGCGTTCACCGAGCTCTTCGAACGCCACGCCCAAGCGGTGTGGAACCACGGCTACCGGCTGACGGGGTCGTGGGCGTCGGCCGAAGACCTGACCTCGACGACGTTTCTCACCGCCTGGCGGCGCCGGGCGGACATCACGCTCATCCGCGACAGCGCGCTGCCCTGGCTGTACACCGTCGCGGGCAACCTCGCACGCAGCGAACACCGCAGCGCCGGGCGGCGGCTCCGGCTCGTCCGGCGGCTGCCGGAACCCCGGTCGGTGTCCGACCATGCCGACACCGTCGTCGACCAGCTCGACGGCGAAGACCGCCTTCGGCAGGTGCTCGCCTTGGTCGCGAAGCTGCCGAAATCGCAACGGCAAGCCGTCGAACTCTGCCTGCTCGGCGATCTCTCCTTCGGCGACGCCGCCGAACTGCTCGGCGTCGCCGAGGTGACCGTTCGCGCCCACATCTCGCGGGCCCGTACGCAGCTGCGGGCCGCCCTGGAGGAGAAATGACCGACGACCTCGGCCTGCCCGGCAGGCGCGAACTCCCCCCGGAAGTGCTCGACAACCTGCGGATGTCCCTGCGGGAGGGAATGGGAAAACCCGCGCGGCGGCGCTGGCCGATCGTCGCCGCGGCGGCCGCCGTCGTGCTGGTCCTCGCGGGCGCTCTGATCACGACCGTGCTCATCCGGAAGCCGGACGGACAGGGGCCCGTCGTCGCGAACCCTGACTTCTCCCTCGACTGGCCGAAGGCGGAGGAGGCGATGAACCGGTGCTGGGCCGTCGTCCAATCCGAGGGAAGGGCCGCGAGCTTCCCGGCGCGGAACCAATGGGTGCCGCGGTTCACCGTCGTTTCGCCGCCGGTCACCGTCGTCGCGATGATGGCGGACGGCAAACCCTTCTTCTGCGAGACCACGCTGATGACGGCGACCGTGTCCGACCCGAGCGCCGTTCCCGCCTACACCGACGGCGCGCGGACCGCGGCCCTGCTGATGACCAGGGCCGGGACGGTCGCGGGCATCGCCGATCCGGACTGGCCGAAAGTGGAGATGACGGGCCAGAACGAGGCGTCACTGTCCACACGGGACATCCCGGTCTTCCGGCCGGAGAACCTGTTCGTGCACATCGCGCCGATGAAGCCGTCGCGGACCACCTACGCGGTCGGGCCTACCCCCGGGGAGCAATCCCGGCCGCCCGAGTACCAGGCGCCGTATCCCCTTCGGCCCGCTCCGGAGCCTGCCGCGTCGAGGCTCGACAAACCGGTGTTCCCGGTTCCCGACCGTGCCACGCCCGCGGGTGAGTTCTTCAACACCTGCACGAGAGGAGCGTCCGAAGCGGTGGCCGACGAGGACGCCTACCGGGTCGGCGCGTACCTCGAAGGCCAGGATGTCGGAGTGGTCGTCGCTCGCCTGGGTGGCCAGGCCATCGTGTGCCAGGGCGGACTCGGGTACAGGGACGGGAAGACCGCGTACTACCGGGTCTTCGACGACCAGCGGCGGTCCGCGGGGCCTGTGCGCACGTTGCAGGCCGAAACGGTCGGCAGGGTGGACCGGAACGGGGACCCCGTCCCGGTCCGGAACACGTACCTGGGCGTCGTTCCCGAGGCCGCAGCGGGCGTGAAGCTCGACTTCGGGACCGGCACGACGATCGACGCGACGGTCGCGGACGGGACTTTCGCGGCCTGGATCCCGGACGGGGTCAGTGAGGACTACGAGAACGCGCGGGTGGGCATCACCGTCGTGGACGCGGCTGGGGCGACCCTGTACCAGGGGTCGCTTCCGCTCTACTGAGCTGAGCGCGTTTAGCCCGCTAAACGCGACGCGACCCCGGCCGCGTAGGTGGCGAGGTAAGTGAGGGCCTCCTTCCCTACCCTGAAGGTAGGCAAGGAGGCCCTCACGGCATCCCGCAGCAGGGTTCCGGTCCGGCGGCAGAGCGCGTTTAGCGGGCTAAACGCGAGTCACCGGCGCAGCCAGCCGGAGGCGTTCGCCCGCAGCGCGGTCTCATAAGCGGTGCTCACGGTGAACTTCTCCGGCAGGTTCCCGTTCAGCTCCAGCGACACCAGCCCGTGCACGAATCCCCAGCACGCCACGGTGACGACTTCGGGCGGCAGGTCGAGGAAGACGCCGTCGGCGATGGCCTTGCGGATCGTCTCCTCCAGCGGCGCCATCGTGGCGCGAGCCTGCTCGGAGGTCTCTTCCACCGGCTCGAAACCCGGCACCGACTTCGTGAACATGATCGCGTAGAGGTGCGGGTCGGCCAGCGCGCTTTCCCGGTACGCGACGCCGAGCCGGACGAGGTCCTCGATCGGATCGCCGCTCAGGGTGACCCGGGACATCCGACGGCCGAAGCGTCGGAAGCCCTCGGCGAAGAGGGCGCCGACGAGGTCGGTTTTCCCGCCGAAGAGTGAATAGACCGCGGTGGTGGACGTGCCGACGTCGGCGGCGAGTTTGCGGAGGCTGAGTGCCTTCGGGCCGTCGGACGAGATGAGCTCGCCGGCGCGGTCCAGTAGTTTCAGCCGGAGATTCTCGTCGTGCGTCCTGGGGCGGGGCATGCGCCCAGGGTAACGCAACGCTGTTATCAATCGCTCGTATTCGGAGTTGACCTGGAGCGCACTCCAGGTCGTAGTGTCGTTCGCATGAGCTACTCGATAGCGGAAGCCGCGCGACGTAGCGGACTGTCCATCGACACTCTCCGGTACTACGAGCGCATCAAACTCGTCGAGCCCCCGGCGCGGGACGCCGCGGGGCGCCGCGCCTACACCGACGACGACCTCGGGTGGCTGGGGTTCCTGACCAAGCTGCGCCTGACCGGCATGCCCATCAAGCGGATGCGGGAGTACGCCTCCCTGCGCCACCACGGGGCGGCCAGCGCGGGTCGGCGCAAGGCGATCCTCGTCGACCAGCGCAAATCGGTCGCCGACCGGATCGCCGAGTTGCAGACCTGCCTCGACATCCTCGACTACAAGATCGACCACTACGACCAGGTGGAGCGCGCGGTGCTCGGCACCGCAGCCACTGTGGAGGGAATTTCAGCGTGATCAGTACCAGGAGGCTCGGCGGCCTGGAGGTCGGGGCGCAGGGGCTCGGCTGCATGGGGATGAGTGCGGCCTACGGCGTCCACGACGACGACACGGAGTCGATCGCCACTGTCCACCGCGCCCTCGAACTGGGCGTGACATTGCTCGACACCGCGAACGTCTACGGCGACGGAGCGAACGAGGAGCTGGTCGGCCGCGCGATCGCGGGCAAGCGGGACCAGGTCGTGCTGGCGACCAAGTTCGGCATCGTCTGGGACAAGGACGGCGGGATGTCCGCTCGCGGCGACGCGGCGTACGTCAGGCAGAGCTGCGAAGAGTCGCTTCGACGGCTGAACATCGACCACATCGACCTCTTCTACCAGCACCGGGTCGACGCGAACACGCCGATCGAGGAGACCTGGGGCGCGCTCGCGGAGCTGGTCCAGGAGGGGAAGATCCGCTACGCCGGGATCTCCGAGGCCGGTGCCGAGACCATCCGCCGCGCCCACGCCGTCCACCCGGTGACGGCCCTGCAGAGCGAATGGTCCCTGTGGACTCGCGGTATCGAAGGCGAGATCCTCTCGACCGTTCGCGAGCTGGGTATCGGCGTCGTGCCGTTCTCGCCGCTGGGCCGCGGTTTCCTCACCGGCAGCGTGACGTCGGTGAAGGACCTTCCGGCGGACGACATGCGCCGCCGGCTGCCCCGGTTCGCCGAGGGCAACTTCGAGCGCAACATGGCGATCGTCGAGGCGTTGCGCGCGCTGGCCGAGCAGAAGGGCGTCACCGCCGGACAGCTCGCGCTGGCCTGGGTGCAGGCCCAGGGTGACGACGTCGTGCCGATCCCGGGCACCAAACGTCGCAAGTATCTCGAAGAGAACGCCGCCGCGGCGGAGCTGGAACTGTCCGAAGTGGACATCGAGGCCATCGAAAAGGCCGCGCCCGCCGAGGCGATCGCCGGTGAGCGTTATCCCGAGCGGCTCGCCCGCGCCGCCGGTAAGTAAAGCTCCCACGAACGCGAAAGAGAAGATCATGACGGGTTCCACCCTGCCCACCCGCAGGCTCGGCACGCTGGAAGTCGGCGCGCAGGGGCTCGGCTGCATGGGCATGAGCGAGTTCTACGGCCAAGGTGACGACGCCGAATCGATCGCGACGATCCACCGCGCGATCGAACTGGGCGTCACCCTGATCGACACCGCCGACATGTACGGCTACGGCCGCAACGAGGAGCTGGTCGGCCGCGCGCTGGCGGGCAAGCGGGACCAGGTCGTGCTGGCGACCAAGTTCGGCATCGTGCGTGACGAGGCGGATCCCTCGAAGCGCGGGATCCGGGGCGACGAATTCTATGTGCGCCAACAGGTCGAGGCGTCGCTTCGCCGGTTGAACGTCGATCACATCGACCTCTACTACCAGCACCGCGTCGACCCGGAAGTGCCGATCGAGGAGACCGCGGGCGCGCTGTCGTCGCTGGTCGAACAGGGCAAGATCCGGCACATCGGGTTGTCCGAGGCCGGTCCGGAGACGATCCGGCGGGCGCACGCCGTGCATCCGGTGGCGGCCGTGCAGACCGAGTGGTCGCTGTGGTCGCGCGACATCGAGAACGAGGTCGTCCCGGTCTGTCGTGAGCTGGGCATCGGGCTGGTGCCGTATTCCCCGCTGGGCCGCGGTTTCCTCACCGGCCGCTTCAAGTCCAAAGAGGACTTCGCGGACGGTGACTTCCGGCAGACGACGCAGCCGCGCTTCGCCGAAGGCAACCTGGAGCGGAATCTGGCGATGGTCGAGGCGCTGCGCGCGCTGGCCGAGCAGAAGGGCGTCACCGCCGGGCAGCTGGCGCTGGCCTGGGTGCAGGCCCAGGGCGAGGACGTCGTGCCGATCCCGGGCACCAAGCGGCGCAAGTACCTGGAGGAGAACGTCGGGTCCGTTGCGCTGAAGCTGACCGCCGAGGACGTGGCGGCGATCGAGGAGGCGGTCCCGGCCGACGCGGTCGCGGGGGAACGCTACCCCGAAGCGGCCATGCGCCTGCTGTCACGCTGAACACGACAAAGCCGGCGCCCCGTCGAAGGGGCGCCGGCTTTGCGTTGTCAGCGCAGGGCTCTGTCAGACTAAAGACGTGACCGCCGCGACCACGTCGTCGACGGCCACGGTCTGCTGTTCGCGGGTCGCGAGTCCGCGGACGGTCACGTTCCCGGCGTCCCAGTCCTCCTGGCCGACGATCACCACGGCCCGGGCCCCGGCCTTGTCGGCCCGGGTGAGTTCCTTGCCCAGTTTGCGGAGTTCGACGGGCGTGGACGTACGCAGACCGGCCTTCCGCAACCGCCCCGCGACCTCGCGCGAGGCGTCCGTGAGCTCCTCGACCACTGGGATCACCACGACATCGACCTCACTGCGCGGCTTCGGGGTGAGGCCGTGGGTGTCGAGGAAGTCGATCAGCGTGACGTCACCCATGCCGAAGCCGATCCCGGGGATCTGCTGCGACGTGAACAACGAAGCCAGGTCGCTGTACCGGCCGCCGCCGAAGAGGGCGCGACGGTTCTCCGGCGAGGTGTCGAAGACCTCGAACACGGTCGACGTGTAGTACGCGAGCCCGCGCACGATCATCGGGTCGAACGTGATCAGGTCCGCGGCACCGCTGTTCAGCACCTTGACCAGGTTCGAGTTCTCCTTGACCTGGTCCGGCAGCTCGTCGAGCAAAGCCGCGCCGGACGACAGGATCTCGGTCAGCTTCTCGAACTGCTTGTCGGTCAGCCCGATCTCGGCCGCGGTGTCGCTCAGCTTCGTGCGGTCCGACTTCTCCCAGCGGTCCACCAGGGTGAACACCTGCGGGAGCTGCTCCGCGGTCACGCCGACGATGTCGGTGAGCGCGGACGAGAGCAGGTTCCGGTCGTTGGCCCGCACTCCGAACATGTCCGGGGTCGCTCCGAGCGCGCTCATCATGTCGTGGACGAGCTCGAAGATCTCGATCTCGCAGTTCGCGCTGTCCGAACCGAAGATGTCCGCGTTGATCTGCCAGTGCTCGCGGACCCGGCCACGCTGCGGCCGCTCGTAGCGGTGACAGTTCGGGTGGCTGTACCAGCGCACCGGGAACTGCAGCGACTTCGCGTTGCCCGCGATCATCCTGGCGACCGACGGCGTCATCTCCGGGCGCAGCGCCAGCCGCTCGCCGCCCTTGGTGGTCAGCGTGTACAGCTGCTGGTCCGCGATCTCCTGCCCGGACTTCCGCTCGTAGATCTCGGCGGGTTCGAGGATCGGCCCGTCGTAGCGGAGGAAGCCCCGCAGTTCGAGCACGTCGTAGAGATGACCGAACACCTGCGTCCGGACGGACATCTCGGCGGGCAGGAAGTCGCGGGTCCCCTTGGCGGGGGCTGTCGGCAGGTATTCAGGCACGTCAGCAAGCTTAACGAGCCGTTTCCACCGCTTTTGTCAGGGGAAGGCCACGCCGTACGCGGTGGTCAGGATCGCCGCCCCGAGCAGGACCGCTCCGACGCTGGTGACCCGGCCGCCGAGCTTGCCCTTGCCCGGTGCCAGGTGCAGGAAGAAGCCGCCGGACTGGGCGAGCACACCGAACAGCAGCAGGAAGCACACGATCCACAGCGCGGCGGATGGGAGACCGGTCTGCCCGAGGATCTGCAACGCGACCAGCGCGAGAACCAGCAGGACACCGGCGTGCGCGTGGCCGGCGCGGAACATTCCGCGCTGGTGTTCGGTCAGTTTCCTGTCGCGCAGGACACCCATCAGCGCGTAACCGCCGTACATCACCGTCGGCAGGGAAACGAGCGCGATGACGGTGAACAGTCTGATCGGGCCTTCCATGGCTTTCCTTTCGCTGGAGGTGGAGGCAACAATAACACCGTTTTAAAACACTGTCACCAAACTTGCCGTCCCACGTTCGGGAGTCAGGCCCGGGCGCCGCGCGAAAGGACCAGGCGGACGTTCCGGAGCGCGGAAAGATCGGCGAGCGGATCGCCGTCGACCACCAGGACGTCGGCGCTCAGGCCCGTAGCGAGCCGCCCGGTCACTTCGCCGAGGCCGAGGCCGGCGGCGCTGTCCTCGGTCGCGATCTCGAGGATCCGGCGCCGTCCGAAACCGAGCCATTCATAGAGTTCGAGAGCGCCGACGGGGTCGTCGAAAACCGAACCGGGCAGCCCGGCGTCCGTCCCCGCCAGGAGCGGGACGCCCAGCTCCTCCAGCCAGGACAGCCGGCCGTAGACGGTCTTCGCGAGCTCCTCGCCCATGCGCTCGGCCAGCATCCGCCAGTTGCGGCTGCTCGTCGAACACGCCGCGATGCCCTCGGCCGCCATCCGCTCGGCGACGTCTTCGCGCCTGTCCTGCCGCTGCGGCCCGGTCATCCAGGTGCAGTGCTCGATCGTGCGGACGCCCGCCTCGACCGACGCCTCGATCGCGTCGGCGCCGTGGGCGTGCGCCGCGACCGGAAGTCCGTGGCGCGCCGCGTGCTCGACGATCACACGCAGCGCCCGGACGTCGAACTGCGACTCCCACATGTCCGCGCCGCCTTCGGTGATCTGGCCGCCGCTGGCCATCACCTTGATCACGTCCGCGCCGGCGGCCGCGTTGGCGTCGATCATGGCCCGGATCGCGTCGTCGCCGGTGACCTCGCCGCCGAAGAAATGGCAGTGTCCTTTGAGGACGGTCAACGGCGATCCCGCGGTCAGCAGCCGCGGGGCGGTGGTGCCTTCGGCTTCGAGCTCCGTGCGGACTCGCGCGCCCAGCGCGTCGCGATCCCCGAGGTCCCGCACCGTCGTGACGCCGCTGCGCAGCAGCTGTCCCAAGCGGTCTTTGGCGCCTGCGCGCAGCGCTTCGTCTTCGCTCGCCAGGAAGTTCGGCAGCATCTCGCGGGTGGCGTCGAACGCCAGGTGCACGTGGGCGTTGAACAGCCCGGGCAGCAACGTCGCGCCGGGGAAGTCGAGCCGTTCGGCGTCCGGTGCCGCCCGCGGGGCGACTTCGGCGCGAAGACCCGCCGCGAGGATCCGGTCGCCCTCGACGAGAACGGCGCCGTCTTCGAGCGGCGTGCTCGGGCGAGGCAGGATCCGGCTCGCCGTCACCAGCAACTGCGCTGTCATGCTTCGCTCCCGGAGACGGCGGCGGAGAGGGCGAGCAGCGGCCGCACGTCGGATTCGATGTCCGCGGCGCCGCCGGGCAGCACGAGTTTCGCCCGCCCGTCGGTCTCCTCGCCCGCGGTCTGCCTGGCGATCGCCGTCTTCAGCGCGGCCGCGGCCGCGCGAGGATCGTCGGCGGCGAGCGCGGTCAGATCGGTTTCCAGATAGGGACTCAGCTGGACGAGCCCGTCCCGGATCTCGATCACGCGGCGGTAGTACCGGCGATGGACGGTGCGCGGACGCCACTGTTCCCACCGTCCCTGAGGCGTGGTCCGCAGCACGATGTTCGGGTAGATCCCGGCCAGCACGGTCCACAACGGGGTGAGCTCGTCGTGGTGGCGCCGGTGCTGGCGGCGGCGTCGCAGCGCGGCGAACCGCGCGCGGACACCCGGATAGGTGATCCCGGCGAGGAAGAGCACGATTCCGAGGAGCACCAGCGGGACGGCGACGGTGAGCAGGAGCGGGATCGACGGCCCGAACGCCCACGCGATCACGATGTACAGCGCGCGGAAGACACTGCCGACCGAAAGGCAGATCAGCCCGGCCGCACTGAGTTTCAGCCCGGTTTTCAGATGGCGGTCCGCGGTGCGGATGTACCGGAAGATCCACCAGGCGCAGGCGGCGAGGCCGTAGATCAGGTAGATCCCGGCGCCAAGGTAGAACAGCGCGACCCCGGGCACGTGCACGAGCTTCGGGCTCAGCGCGAGCCCTCGCACCTCCGGTGGCGTGAGGGTCATCGCGACCAGCATCAGCGCGATCGCGCCGGACAGCGGGATCAGCTCGAACAGCACCCGCCCCGGCCGCCGCGGCCCCAGCGCGGAACCGAGGAACACGATCAGCAGCGCGCAGACCCCGATGGCGAGCAGGATGTTGTTGACCAGGCGTCCGGTGCCTTTGCCGGTCAGTCCGTCCAGCCAGCCGGAGATCACCTTCTGCTGGGCGAGGAAGGAACCGGCGACGCAGACGATGGTGATCGTGATCGCCCAGTTCGGCAGCAGCCGGGGCGCCCGGTACGTCTGGTAGATCCGCCAGGCGAGCGCGGTCGCGAACAGCACCATCGCCACGACGTTGAGAGGGGAGAACAGCGAGTTCACAGCCACCCTTGATGGTCGCCCAGCGCGCCTTGGACACGGCGGACGTCATCGTCGTCGGCGCGACGGGGAATCGTGTAGTTCAAGACCGACGCCCATTCGAGGATGATGGTCGCCACGGTCTCGGCTTCCCATTCGTGCGCCTCATCGTAGGAGGTGCGGCGTAAAGCCCGGTGTACCGCGTCGCTGTCCAGGCCGGTGGCCGGGCCGCGCAGGAAATCGGCGGGTTCGGCGTCGCCGCCGGGATGGTGATCGGCGAGCATATGGCCGAGTTCGTGCAGGATGATGTGGTCCTGATGGGACTTCGTGGTCTCCTGCTGGAAGAAGATGTAATCCGCCGAACCGGTGGCGATCCAGCAGCCGAAGGGGCCGGGCACCTCCAGCGGATACGGCATCAGCCGGATCGGCCTGCCCCGCTGCTCGCCGAGCCGCTCGCAGAGCACGCCGACGTCGAGCGGTGGTTCGATGTCGAGCTTGTTCAGCATCTTGCGGCAGCGTTTGCGGAGTTCCCGTTCCTTCATCGGCTTTCGCCCGGCTGGTCGCGTTCGGCACGTTCGTACCGTTCGACGAGTTCCAGCAGGTCCATGACCTGACGACGGCCTTGCGGGGAGAGCTCCTGCGCGCGCATGGCCATGAGCTTCGCCTCTCCGATGGGTTGCGCTTCCTGATCTTCGAAGAAGTAGGTGATCGGGACCCCGAACAGTCTCGCCAGCGCTTCGACGTAGTGGATCTTCGGATTGACGCGTTTGCCCGTGGCGAGCTGCTGGAGGTACGCGGGCGACATGGTGGGCCCGCCGGCGCGATCGATCGCCGCGGACAGCTCGCGATAGCTGTGCGGGGCGCCTTCGTTCGCGCGCGCCGAATCGATCAGCGCGCTCAGTTTCTGGGCGAAGGTCTGGTACGGCGACATGACCCCCCATCCGTTCCAAGGTCCCGTTCCGTAGTGGGAGTGTAACGCGATTCGACCTGTTCGCAGCTGTTGACAGCCTATGTATGCAGTGGTTTACAGTTGTCAAGCGGTTTCGTACCGTGTCCCGGCCTCTTGCTCCGGAATCCGTGCCCTGGGGGTGCACGGACACCGGAGTGAGAGGCGTTTTTCCGGGCGGGTGCACAAGATCGTGCCGGATGTAGTACGCTGAGGCAGCCAAGGTTGATCGCCATCACGGCGAACCCTTGGCCTAGGCCTGTTGCCGGAGGTCGACCCCCAGGGCTTCCGGTAACAGGCCCCTTACTTTTCCAGGGCAATTCGTCACCTACTTGCGATCGCGACTAGTCACCTACTTGCGCCGATCGCTGTCGCAAGTAGGTGACGAATTGCGTGGAGGGGTCAGGGCATGAGGGTGGCGGCCAGGGTGCCGCCCAGCTCGAAACAGGCTTCCAAATCCGCTTTGCCCGGTTCTCCGGTGACGAGCACCGGAGACGCCGCGCTCTCCCAGCCGAGTCCGGTGGTGATGCTCTCGATTCCGCGCACGGTGCCCGAGGTGTCGTTGTTGCCGTGCACGAAGAAGCCGAACGGCCGTCCCCGCGTGGAATCCAGGCACGGGTAATAGACGGTGTCGAAGAAATGCTTCAGCGCGCCGGACATGTAACCGAGATTCGCCGGGGTGCCGAGCAGGTATCCGTCCGCCTTGAGGACGTCGGGCACCGTCGCGCCCAACGCCGCGCGGCGGACCACGTCGACGCCCTCGATGTCCGGATGGTTCGCGCCGGAGAGCACGGCCTCGAACATCGCCTGCGTCGAGGGCGACGGCGTGTGGTGGACGATCAGCAACCTCGGCATGCTCAGGCCAGCCGGGACTCGATGTCGGCCCGGAGCGCGGCCAGCCGCGCGTCCGCCGCGGTGTGTGCCTCGGCGAGATCGCCGGAGACCGGTTCCGTCACCTGGAGATACGCCTTCAGTTTCGGCTCGGTTCCGGACGGCCTGATGACGACGCGCAGGCCTTCGCCGGTCAGGCGGAGGACGTCGGCGCCGGGCAGCAGATCCTCCATCGTGACGTCGGTGCCGCCCAGCGACGCCGGGGGAGCGGCGCGCAGGCCGGCCATCAGCCGCTCCCGCACCGAGAGGTCGGTGACCCGCAGCGAGACCTGATCCGTCACGTGCACGCCGTGCTTCACGGCCAGTTCGTCGAGGACGTCCAGCGGTCCGCGGCCCGCCGCACGCAGGGAAGCGGCCAGTCCCGCGGCGAACACGGCGGCGGAGATGCCGTCCTTGTCGCGTACGAAACCGGGGTTCACGCAGAGGCCGAGCGCCTCTTCGTAGGCGAATACGAGACCTTCACCCGCGCGGACCAGCCATTTGAACCCGGTCAACGTCTCCGCGTAGCGCGCTCCGAATTCCTTCGCGATCTCGCCGAGCATCGACGACGACACGATCGTCGTGGCGACCAAGGGGTCTTCTTTGTCTACTGTGGACAGAACGTGCCAGCCGAGCAGCACACCGGTTTCGTCGCCGCGCAGCATCCGCCACGAACCGTCCCGCTCGCGCACGCCCAGCGCGCAGCGGTCGGCGTCGGGGTCGAGCGCGACGGCCAGATCGGCGTCCACTTCGGACGCCAGCGCCAGCAAAAGGTCCGTCGCGCCCGGTTCTTCCGGATTCGGGAAGGCGACCGTCGGGAAGTCGGGATCCGGCGTGGCCTGCTCGGCAACCACGTGGAGATCGCCGAAACCGGCGCGCTCGAAGGCCGCGCGCAGGGTGTCCGCGCCGACGCCGTGCAACGCCGTCGCGGCGACCTTGACCTCGCGCTCCGGGCCGCGCGGCAGAAGCGCGACCTTCGCGAGGTACGCGTCGCGGAGTTCGTCGCCCAGCACCTCGGCACCCGGCTCGCGCGGCACGCTGATCGCCGGGAGAGCGGCTTCGATGGCCCGCTCGATCTGACCGTCCGACGGCGGCACGATCTGGCCGCCCGACGCGTCGTAAAGCTTGTAACCGTTGTCAGCGGGGGGATTGTGCGACGCGGTGATCTGGATCCCCGCGACCGCGCCGAGTTCCAGTACGGCGAACGCGAGCACCGGCGTCGGCAGCGGGCCGGGCAGCACCTTCACCGCGAACCCGGCGGCCGTCAGCACCTCGGCCGCGGCGTTGGCGAAGGCCTCCGAACCGTGCCGCGCGTCGCGGCCGACCACCACGACCCCACCCGGATGTCCTTGTGCGGTCAGCCAGGCCGCGACCCCGGCCGTCGTCCGCGTGACGACCGCGACGTTCATCCCGTTGGGGCCCGCGCGCACCGGTCCGCGCAGCCCGGCGGTGCCGAATTCGAGCGGACCGGCCATCCGGTCCGCGAGTTCCTCCGTCGCACCGGGTTCGCCGCCCATCGCGCGCGCGAGGATGTTCTGCAGCTCGACACGGGAATCGTCGTCCGGGTCGTCGGCGATCCAGCGGAACGCCCGATCCCGCAGCCCCGAGGGCAAAGAAGTCGTCACCGAGTCAGCCTACGGGTACGTTGGAGAGGGTGCGATTGATCTTCACTTCTCTGGTGAGTCATGGTCATCTCTATCCCCTGCTACCGCTCGCCGCCGCCGCTCGCGACGCCGGGCACGAAGTCGTCTTCGCCACCGGTGACGACATGCTGACGGTGGTCGAAAAGGCCGGTTTGGCCGTGGAAAGCGCCGGACTCGGCATGCACGAGGCGATGGCTTCGGTGCTCGGTCCCGGCGTCCGGCCCAACGCCTCCGACGGGCCGCCCGAGTCGTTTTACCCCGTGATCGGGCAAGTATTCGGGAATGTACTGCCGCGGCGGTTCGTCGCCGATCTCACGCCGCTGCTGGAGCGGTTCCGGCCGGATCTCGTGGTGTACGAAAGCGGCAACGCCGGGGGCGCCATCGCCGCCCGGCTCGCCGGCGTCCCCGCGATCGGGCATGGTTTCGGCCGGTTTTCGCCGGGTGGGATCACAGACGCCATCCATGGCCGCCTCGCGGAATTCGCCGCGGAAGTCGGTTTCGAGGGCGTGTACCTGCCGTCCTTCGGCGATCCTGTCGTCGACATCTGCCCAGAATCGGTGCAGGAGCCCGATTTCGTGGCGGAGGCGAACAGGATCCCGTTGCGTCCCGTCGGCTGGGCCGAACCGGGAGACCTCCCGGCGGGCGTGGTCGGCCGGGACAAGAGCCGTCCGCTGATCTACCTCACCCTCGGGACGGCGTTCGGTGACGAAGACGTGGTGAAGCGGGCCATCGGCGGTCTGGCGCGGCTCGACGGGGACGTCATCCTCGCGGCGGGCCCGACGGTGGATCCGGCGGCACTGGGCGAACTCCCTGGCAATGTCCGCGTCGAGGTCTGGGTGCCGCAGGTCGATCTCCTGCCGCACGTCGACCTCGTGGTCCACCACGGTGGCAGTGGGACGACGCTGGGCGCGTTCGGTGCCGGGCTGCCCCAGCTGGTGCTGCCGCAGGGGGCGGATCAGTTCACCAACGCCGAAGCCGTCGTCACGGCCGGGGTGGGCAGGCGGCTGACCGGCGCCGACGTCGTCGAGGACGTCATTTTCGAGCAGGCACGGAAGCTGCTCACCGACGAAACGGTCCTCGGCGCGGCGCGGAAACTCGCCGACGAGGTCGCCGCGATGCCTTCGCCCGCGGAGGTCGCGCAGCGGCTTCCCGAGTTCGCCGGCTGACACTCTTCTCCGGATGTCGTGAAAGGGTCGTTCAGGACAAAAGATGTCCTGAACGACCCTTTCACGACACTTCTCAGGCGCGGGCGACGAGTTCCCTGAGCAAGGTGCCCATGCGGGTGGCCGACTGGCGGCCCGCTTCGAGGACCTCTTCGTGGTTCAGCGGCTCCCCGGTCATCCCGGCCGCCAGGTTGGTCACCAGCGAAAGCCCGAACACCTCGACCCCGGCGGCGCGGGCGGCGATGGCCTCCAGCACCGTCGACATGCCGACGAGGTCGGCGCCGAGCGTCCGCAGCATGTGGATCTCCGCCGGAGTCTCGAAATGCGGTCCGGTCAGCCCCGCGTAGACGCCTTCTTCCAGCGAAGCGTCGATTTCGCGCGCGATGTCGCGCAGCCGCTTCGAGTAGAGGTCCGTCAGGTCGACGAAGTTCGCGCCGACGATCGGCGAACGCGCGGTCAGGTTCAGGTGGTCGGAGATCAGCACCGGCTGTCCGACACGGAAACCCTCGCGCAGGCCGCCGGCGGCGTTGGTCAGCAGCACCGTCCTGGCGCCCGCCGCCGCGGCGGTGCGCACGTTGTGCACGACCGGGTCGATGCCCTTGCCCTCGTAGAAATGCGTGCGGCCCAGCAGGATCAGCGCTCGCTTCTCGCCGACGCGGACCGACCGGACGGTTCCCCCGTGCCCGACCGCGCCCGGCGCGACGAATCCGGGCAGTTCGCCCAGCGGGATCTCCGCCTCGGGCTCCCCGATGACGTCCGCCGCCGGGCGCCAGCCCGAACCGAGCACGACGGCGATGTCGTGCTTCTCGACGCCGGTGCGCTCGGCGATGGCGGCGGCCGCCGCGACCTCGTTCTCACTCATGCGACGAGCGTATCCGGACGGTTCTCACGAGCAGGAACGCCACCAGCCCGAACGGGGAAAGGAAGATCGTGAGTGCCAGGATCGGGCCGGTCACCAGCGGATGGATCCGGTGCTCGCGGGATTCGAGGTACATCCAGCGGGCGATGAACAGGTCGAAGGCGATCAGATGGGCCCAGATCGTGGCCGCCCCGTACGGCGTGCCGGTGAACGCGCTGAGCACGTCGAGATCCGGTCTGCTGACCGCCGTCCAGAGTTCGCCGAGATGCGTGAGGGCGAGCACGAAGTACGGGATCAGCGGCAGCAGCGGCGTCCACGGCGAGGACATGATCCGGCGGGTCCACGACCAGCCCGGCAGGAAGATCATCAGCAGCCAGAACGGCGTCGCCAGCGGGAAGGTCCAAGTGAACAGTGTCTCGACGCTCATCGCAGCGAGTCCTCCAGCTCCCGGTCCCTCGACGGCCGCCCGATCGCGATTAGCCCGCTAACGGCGACGCCCGCCACGAGCAGGGCGAAGGCGGTCAGCGTCTGGGAGTCGGGGGAGACGATCGACTGGCCGCGCACGGCCTGCCAGGTCAGCAGCGCGAGAAGGCCCGCGTAGCCGACGCCGGCGATCACCACGAGCCGCAGCCTGAGGACGTCGTCGCGAAGCCGCGGGTAGCGCGCGGCCAGGACGCCCAGGGCGAGCGCGAGCAGCGGAAGTGCCTGGAGTCCGTGCAGGCCGACGAAATGCGGGATCCGCAGGTCGCCGCCGACCGTGCTCCAGCCGAGGATCGGCAGGCCGGGGCCGCCGTCGGGGAGGCCGACGGTATGCGCGCCGATCATCGCGGACTGGCCGGTCGCGTCGAGCAGTGCCTGCTGGTCCGGGGTGGGACCGCTCATCAGCGTCGCCAGCGAGAGCCCGATCACGCCGAGGATCGCGCCGATCCTGGCCGCCCACGCCGTCGGGCGGTCGGGAAGCCGGGTGAACAGCACGGCGATCGTCAGTACGAGGTTGACCATCCACAGCGTGGCGATCATCCCGCCCATGACCTGGAAGATCGTGTTGTCCAGTGGGGTCGTGTTGTTGAAGTGGCTCGCCCGGACGCGGACGGCCTGGAAGATCACCAGCGCGTACTCGGCCGCGAAGATCACGACGAGCGTGTTCGCCAGCCAGTTCGCGGTCCGCCGGAACTTGGGCAGCAGCGAGACGAGCCAACTCCAAGTGAAGAAGTAGAGGACGGCGGAGACGGCGAATTTGAACGGCTTCGCCCAGAGCGGCGCGCCGTTCAGCGTCCGCTGGTCGATCAGCATGGCGAGCACGCACAGCACGGTGATCACGGCGAAGGCCTGGGCCAGGCGATAGGAACCCCGATGCCAGGTGCGGGTTCTCTCGTGGAGATCGGTCAAGATGGTCATGGATCCCTCCAGGAATGGATAGTCAAGCTCTCCGTTATGGGAAGCTAAACTATCCATCCTGAGGAATCTTCAGGGATGACCCTGGAACCGTCCCCGAGATCGGAGCTGGCACGCGTGCGGATGGCCGAACTGAGTGAGAAAACCGGTGTTCCGGTCGCCACGATCAAGTACTACCTGCGCGAAGGGCTGGTCCCGCCGGGCGAGCGGACCAGCCCCAACCAGGCGAAGTACGACGACGGGCACGTCCAGCGGATCAAGCTGATCAGGGCGCTGATGGACGTCGGCGGCCTTTCACTCGCGACGGTCGGCGAGGTGCTCGCCGAGGTCGACACCGGGGAAGCCAGCCCCCACCACGTCCTCGGCATCGCCCAGCAGGGCATCACCACCTCCCCACAGGTCGTCGACGACGAAGCCAGGGAATGGGCGCTCGCCACGGTCCGTGACCTCACCGAACGCCGCGGCTGGCCCTGTAAGTCCGGTGACGACCTGGTCATCCAGGCCCTGGTCGGCGTCCTGTGCACAATCCGCGAGGTCGGGCACGGCTGGTACCTCGACAAACTCGACGACTACGCCGAGATCGCCGACCGGATCGCCGACCTGGATCTGGAAGGGATCGCCGGGATCGAGTCGCTCGAGCAGATCATCGAGATCGCCGTCGTGGAGACCGTTCTCGGCGACAGGCTGCTTTCGGTGCTGCGCAGGCTGGCGCAGCAGCGTGCCTCGAAGACGTACTTCGCCGGGGTAGCCGCAGACGGGCAGTTCGGTCGAAGGCGCCCGTGACCCCGCCCACCGGTCCGGCTCCGGACCGGTGGGCGGGTGCCGATTCAGCCTTGGCCGGGCGTACGGCCGAGGACCAGGGACACGAAGCCCCAGGTGCCCCGGTAGACGCGCAACCACTCGGTCCGGCGAATGCTCGCCATCGAGAGCGCTTCCGCGCTGTCCGGGTCGGCGGGATGGTCGAGTGCCCACGCGGCCAGCGACCCCCAGCACGCCCACTCGTAGGCGTCCAGTTCGTGGCGGGCGCTGACATGGCCGTGGATCGGCGTCCACCCGTCGGCGACCACCCGGTCCACTGTGGTGGCCAGGTCGGTGAACTCGCCCAGCATTTCGACGGCCTCGGTGGTCGGGGTCCGATCCCAGAAGCCTTCCCCGATCAGGACACGGCCGCCGGGGGCAAGATGCTCCCTGGCCGCGGCAAGGGTGGGGAGCAGCCCGCCGAAAGCGTGGGTGGCCCCGACGCTGATCACCAGGTCGAATCGCCGGGCCGAGACGAAGCCGGCTGCCTCCTGGTGGTGGAGGACGAGGCGGTCCGCGACGCCGCGATCGTCCGCCGCGTGGCGCGCCTGTGCCAAGGCGTCCTCGGAGACGTCCACGCCTTCGGCGAGCAGGTGCGGCCGCGTGGCCAAGGCGCGCAAAAGCCATTCCGCGCTGCCGCAACCGAGGTCGAGGACGCGCTCGTCGCCCCGGGGAAGCCCTCGGTCGAGGAGTTGATCGACCGAAGCGTCGTCGAGCGGTGACTTGATCGGGTGATCGGTGTGGGCGATACGGGAGATCTGTTCACGGTTCAAGGGTGAAGCCTTTCGATGGCAAAGGCTCACGCGGTGGCCGTCGCTCCGGCTCGACGATCCTGTGGGTCAGTGTCGATCGGCGAGGTGATGGCGAGGGACGATACGGCTCCGTCGTGAGGGGGCGAACGTCGAAATCGGGTTCGACGGCTCCACACTTGTGCGCATGTGCTGCACACCTCCTCATCGACGATGGGCCTGCCCTGTCGCAGCCGGCCGAACCCTAGCCAGCTGGGGAGCGCACACGCAATCTCTTATCCACGGTTGTCCACAAGGGACGATTGTGGGGTTCAGCCGTCGACGATGAGGGACAGCGCCACGGGCTCGAAGATCCCGGTCTTCGCGGAGTTCTCCTGCTCGATCGTCGAGGTCACCGAGAGGATCCAGAGGTCCGTGCCGCCGCTGAACAGGTCCATGTACGTCGTGCGGGTGACGGAGTCCCTGTTGCCGGGGGCGCGCTCGGTCGTCCGGTAGGTGTATCGCTGGCTGCCCTCACCCCGGCCGGGAACGGTGGCCGGCCCGCCGATGGGGGCGATCTCCGGATGCTGGCTCTTCAGCCAGCTGAAGTAGGCGGGCGGCGGGCTGTCGGCCAGGAAACCGCTCAGCCGCTCGATCCGGATGACCTGGCGGCCGTCGGGCGACACGTACTGCACCACGGTGCTCGGCACACCCTTGGTGACGTGCGGGGCGACGAACTTCTGCCAGCCCTCCGGGACACCGATGCTGAACCGGCCGCCCTTGAGGCCGTTCACCGTGCTGGCGTCACCCTGCTGCGTGATCAGTTTCGGCGGCGGCTGAGTGACGATGGTGTCGCCCTGCTGCATCTTCTCCGGCGGCCGCAGGTCCTGGCCGCCCGCGGTCCTGGCCAGCACGAACCCACCGCCCGCGGCCAGCAGGAAGAGCACGATCGACGCGAGCGCCAGCACCACGGTGGCGGCCGGGGACCGGCCCGGCGTGCGAGGCGGCGGCGGGGTGACGGTCGGCATCGGCGCTAGTTCGGCCGGAGGTGCCGGTGCCGCGGCGGGCTGGTTCAGGAACGGCAGCGGACCGGGGTCGGCGGCGAGTTCCGAACTCGTGCCCTCGCCCGGCTTTTCCGGCTTGACCGGCTTGATCACCTGGGTGTCGGTCGCGTCCAGATGCGCGGTGGTCTTCTTGCCGTCGGGCGTGTGGAACAGCTCCGCGGGGAAGAGGTCGATGAGTGTCTTGGCCTGCAACGGGTACAGGCGGCGCCGCACCTCGCGCAGCGTGATCCGCTTCGACGGCTCCTTCTTCATGAGCGCGCCGATCACGTCGGCCAGCGGACCGGGGCCGGGCTTCGGCACCTTCCCGTTGACGACCTTCCCGACCGTTTCGAGCGGGTCGCCGTCGGCGTCGTAGGGCGGCGAGCCCTCGATGGCGGCGAACAGCGTCGCGCCGAGCCCCCACAGGTCGGCGGCGGGAACGACGGCGCCGCCGGAGGCGACCTCCGGCGCGATGTAGGCGGGGGAGCCCAGCATCATCCCCGTGCGGGTCATGGTGGCTTCGGAGACGTTGCGCGCGATGCCGAAGTCGGTGAGCTTGATGCGGCCGTCCCCCGCGACCAGGACGTTCCCCGGTTTGACGTCACGGTGGGTGATCCCGGCGGCGTGCGCGGCTTCGAGCGCCGACGCCACCGCGATGCCGATCGCCGCCGCCTGCTCGACCGTCAGCGCCCCGTGGTCGCGCAGGATGTGCGCGAGGCTGCGCGACGGGAGCAGCTCCATGACCACGAACGGTTCGTCGTTCTCCCGCGCGACGTCGTGCAGGATGATCACGTTCGGGTGACTCAGGACGGCGATCGCGCGGGCTTCACGCAGGGTCCGTTCGCGCAGTTCGTCGGCCTGCGAGGCCGGGACGCCGGGCGGGAGGCGGACCTCTTTGACCGCGACCGGACGGTGGAGGAATTCGTCGTAGGCCGACCAGACCGTGCCCATCGACCCTGATCCGATGACCGAGCGCAACCGATATCGCCCGGCGACTACACGCTTCTCGTCGCCGGGACTCTCGCTGGGCTCGGTGGTGTCGGACGGCACGGCCCAATTGTGGCGTATGCCCGCGTGACGGACCTATGCGCCGTGCCCTGTCGGAGTGAACGAAGCCACTGGAACACCGGTACGGAGCCACTCACGACCCACCCCACCACCAGCCCCACCCGCCGCCCCGGCCGGCCCCTCAGGCGCGACTAGCGTCACAGGTAGGTCCAGTTGAGGGCCGTTAGCATCGTTGGTTATGACGGATGTGGCCGAGACGGAGTCAGTGCCGACCCCTGGCGAGCCCGACGCGCCCGAGGAGCTGAAGCTCGCCGCGGAGTTCCCGGAAGCGAGCCGGGACCAGTGGCGGGAACTCGTCGCCGGCGTGCTGCGCAAGAGCGGCGCGATCGACGAGTCCTTCGACGGTCTGCCCGAAAGCAAGCTGGTCACCAGGACGTATGACGGCCTCGAGATCCAGCCGCTCTACACGGCCGAGGACACCGTCGAAGGAACGGGTTTCCCCGGCCTTCCGCCGTTCGTGAGAAGTGCGCGGCCCGAGGGCTCGGTGACGACCGGCTGGGACATCCGTGCCCGGTACGCGCGCCGGGACGCGAAGGCCACGAACGCCGCGATCCTCGCCGATCTCGAAGGCGGCGTCAGCTCGATCTGGCTGCGTGCCGGCGCGACCGGCGTTCCCGTCGCCGATCTGGGCGACGCGCTGAACGAGGTGTACGTCGACCTCGCGCCCGTCACCCTCGACGCGGGCGAAGAGTACGAAGCCGCCGCGAACGAGTTGTTCGCTCTCTTCACCGAACGTGAGATCCCGGCGAGCGCGGTCACCGCGACCCTCGGCGCCGACCCGATCGGGTCGACCGCGCGTACCGGTTCGCCGCAGCCGCTCGCTCCCGCCGCGGAATTGGCGGCGCGGGTCGCCGTCAGTCACCCGAAGGTGCGGACGATCGTCGCCGACGGCCTGCCGTTCCACGAGGCGGGCGGCTCCGACGCGCAGGAACTCGGCGCGACCATCGCCGCCGGCGTCGCGTACTTGCGGGCGCTGACCGAAGCGGGGCTGGACGTCGGCACCGCCGCCGGGCAGCTCGAGTTCCGGCTCGCCGCCACCGCCGACCAGTTCCTCACGATCGCCAAGTTCCGCGCCGCGCGGCGCCTGTGGGCCCGCGTCACCGAAGTGTCCGGTGGCAAGGGAGCGGGCATGCGACAGCACGCCGTCACCTCGCCCGCGATGCTGACCCAGCGCGATCCGTGGGTGAACATGCTGCGCACCACGCTCGCCTGTTTCGGCGCCGGGGTCGGCGGCGCGGACGCGATCACCGTGCTCCCGTTCGACGCCGCGATCGGCCAGCCGGACGCGTTCTCCGCGCGGATCGCGCGCAACACGCACGCTGTCCTGCTGGAGGAGTCCAAACTGGCCGGTGTCATCGATCCGGCCGGCGGCTCCTGGTACGTCGAGAACCTCACCGAAGACCTGGCCAAGGCCGCGTGGCGCGAGTTCACCGCCATCGAGGCGGCAGGTGGTATCGAGGCGGAACTGGCCTCCGGTGCGCTCGCCGCGCGGCTGGCCGAGACCTGGGAGAAGCGGTCGAAGCGGATCGCGACCCGGCGCGATCCGATCACCGGCGTCAGCGAATTCCCCAACCTGACCGAGAAAACCGTCGTCCGCGACGCCGTCGAAGACCTGCCGGACGGTGGTCTGCCCCGGCACCGGTACGCCGAGGCGTTCGAGGCCCTGCGGGACCGGGCGGACGCGCATCCGAGCCGTCCCCGCGTCTTCCTCGCCACGCTCGGCCCGGTCGCGGCGCACACGGCGCGGGCGAGTTTCGCGGCGAACCTGTTCCAAGCGGGCGGGATCGAGGCGGTGAACCCCGGTGCCCCCAAGGACATCGACGGCGTCATAGCGGAATTCCGGGCCAGCGGAACGAAGATCGCTTGTCTCTGTGGAAGCAACACTTCCTACGCGGAGGAAGCCGACAGCGTCGCGAAGGCCTTGAAGGAAGCGGGCGCCACGTCGGTGCTTCTCGCCGGGAAACCCGGCGACCACCCGGACGTCTCGGGCTACCTCTTCACGGGCTGCGACGCCCTGGAAATCCTGACCGGCACGTTGAACGAGCTCGGAGTGCAGTGATGGCCATCCCGAACTTCGCAGGCATCGACCTCGGCGCCCCCGATCCGGCCGACCGTCCTCAATGGACCGAAGCGTTGCACGCCGCCACCGGCAAGGGCCCAGACGCGCTCGCCTGGGAGACGCCGGAAGGCATCGGCGTCAAACCGGTCTACACCGCCGAGGATCTGTCCGGAGTGGACTTCCTCGGCACCTATCCGGGCATCGCGCCGTATCTGCGCGGCCCGTACCCGACGATGTACGTCAACCAGCCGTGGACCATCCGCCAGTACGCGGGTTTCTCCACCGCCGAGGAGTCGAACGCCTTCTACCGCCGGAACCTCGCTGCCGGGCAGAAGGGCCTCTCGGTCGCCTTCGACCTCGCGACGCACCGCGGTTACGACTCCGATCACCCGCGCGTCGCCGGTGACGTCGGCATGGCGGGTGTCGCGATCGACTCGATCTACGACATGCGCCAGCTCTTCGACGGCATCCCGCTCGACAAGATGAGCGTCTCGATGACCATGAACGGCGCCGTCCTGCCGGTGCTCGCGCTGTACGTGGTCGCGGCCGAGGAACAGGGTGTCACGCCGGACAAACTGGCCGGGACCATCCAGAACGACATCCTCAAGGAGTTCATGGTCCGCAACACCTACATCTACCCGCCGCAGCCGTCGATGCGGATCATTTCGGACATCTTCTCGTTCACCTCGCGGAACATGCCGAAGTACAACTCGATCTCCATCTCCGGCTACCACATGCAGGAGGCCGGGGCGACCGCCGATCTGGAGCTGGCGTACACGCTCGCGGACGGCGTCGAGTACCTCCGATCCGGCGTCGAGGCCGGGCTGGACGTCGACAAGTTCGCGCCGCGTCTGTCCTTCTTCTGGGCGATCGGGATGAACTTCTTCATGGAGGTCGCGAAGCTCCGCGCGGCGCGACTCCTGTGGGCAAAGCTCGTGAAGGGCTTCGAACCCAAGAGTTCCAAGTCTTTGAGCCTGCGGACCCACTCGCAGACCTCCGGCTGGTCCCTGACCGCGCAGGACGTCTACAACAACGTCGTCCGCACCTGTGTCGAGGCGATGGCCGCGACCCAGGGGCACACGCAGTCGTTGCACACCAACGCCCTCGACGAGGCGCTCGCGCTGCCGACCGACTTCTCCGCCCGCATCGCGCGGAACACGCAGCTGCTGCTGCAACAGGAATCCGGCACCACGCGCGTCATCGACCCGTGGGGCGGCAGCGCGTTCGTCGAGAAGCTGACCTACGACCTCGCGCGCAAGGCCTGGGCCCACATCACCGAGGTCGAGCAGGCGGGCGGGATGGCGAAGGCGATCGACGCCGGCATCCCCAAGCTGCGCATCGAGGAGGCCGCCGCGCGAACCCAGGCGCGCATCGACTCCGGCCGTCAGCCGGTGATCGGCGTGAACAAGTACCAGGTCACCGACGACGAACAGATCGACGTGCTCAAGGTCGACAACGCAGGTGTGCGCGCGCAGCAGCTGGAGAAACTGCGGCGGCTGCGCGAAGAGCGGGACGAGGACGCCACGCAGGACGCGCTTCGGCGGCTCACCGCCGGCGCCCAAGCCGACGGCAACCTGCTCGCGCTCGCCATCGACGCCGCCAGGGCGAAGGCCACGGTCGGCGAGATCTCCGACTCGCTGGAGCGGATCTGGGGGCGCCACTCCGGCCAGATTCGTACCATCTCCGGTGTGTACCGCGAGGAGGTCGGCAAGGCCGAGAACGTCGAGCAGGCGCGCGAGCTGGTCGAGAAGTTCGCCGAGGAAGAAGGCCGTCGTCCCCGGATCCTGGTCGCGAAGATGGGCCAGGACGGTCACGACCGCGGCCAGAAGGTGATCGCGACCGGCTTCGCCGACATCGGTTTCGACGTCGACGTCGGCCCGCTGTTCTCCACCCCCGGCGAGGTCGCGCGGCAGGCGATCGAGGCGGACGTGCACGTCATCGGCGTTTCGTCGCTGGCGGCCGGGCACCTTTCGCTGGTCCCCGCGCTGCGCGCCGAACTCGCCGAACAGGGCCGCGAGGACATCATCGTCGTGGTCGGCGGCGTCATCCCGCCGCAGGACTACGAAGAGTTGCGTGCGGCCGGTGCGGCGGCGATCTTCGGCCCCGGCACGGTGATCGCGGAAGCGGCGATCGACCTCATCGGACAGCTGACCGCCCAGGAGTCTTGACCTTGCCGCGCAAGATCGACGTCGGGGGGCTGGCCAAGGGCGTCCTCGCGGGTGACCGCGGCCTGCTGTCGCGGGCGATCACGCTCGTCGAGTCCAACCGCGAGGACCACCGGGCGCGGGCACAGGAACTGCTGGTCGAGCTGCTTCCGCACGCGGGCGGCGCGCGGCGCGTCGGTATCACCGGTGTCCCCGGTGTCGGCAAGTCGACTTTCATCGACCAGCTCGGCACGGATCTCACGGAGGCCGGGCACAAGGTCGCCGTGCTGGCCGTCGACCCGTCGTCGACGCGGACCGGCGGCTCGATCCTGGGCGACAAGACCCGGATGGCGCGGCTCGCGGTGGACCCGAAGGCGTTCATCCGCCCTTCGCCGACCTCGGGCACGCTCGGCGGTGTCGCCCGGGCGACCCGCGAAACGATCGTGCTGATGGAAGCGGCCGGATACGACATCGTGCTGGTCGAGACCGTCGGCGTCGGGCAGTCCGAGGTGACCGTGGCGAACATGGTCGACCACTTCCTGTTCCTGACCCTCGCCCGCACCGGCGACCAGTTGCAGGGCATCAAGAAGGGCGTCCTCGAACTGGCCGACGTCATCGCGGTCAACAAGGCCGATGGCGACCACGAACGCGACGCGAAACGCGCGGCCCGCGAACTCGCCGGCGCGTTGCGGATGATCTACGGACGGGACGCCGAGTGGACCCCGCCGGTGCTGACCTGCAGCGCGCTCACCGACGTCGGACTGGACGAGGTGTGGGCCGAAATCGGCCGTCACCGTGACGTTTTGACCGCGTCGGGGGAACTCGACGCCCGGCGACGGCGGCAACAGGTGGACTGGACCTGGTCGATGGTCCGCGAACAGCTGCTCGGCAGGCTCGCCGCGCATCCGGATGTGCGAGCGGTCGTCCCGGACGTCGAACGGGCGGTCCGGGACGGTGAACTGACCCCGACACTGGCCGCGCAACGGATTCTGGAGGCGTTCTCCGGTCCTCCGCGTGGCGGCTGACGCGGGAACCCGGCAGAGTGCAGAATCGGGTTCGCGCCACGCCGTCGAAAGGGAGTCATGCCGAAAAGGTCTCGTCTCGGGCAGCTTGCCGGACTCGTCGCCGCCGGGCTGGTCGTCTGCGCGCCTGTCGCGCAGGCCGTGGAGATCCAGGCGCCCGCGCCGGTGATCGCGCAGGCGGCGGCGGTGCACCTGGTGCCGCGCCAGGCACCCCCCGGGCCGGTGCTCGACCCCGCCGAGACCGACAAGGCCAACAGCCAGGAGACCAAGAACAAGATCATCGCGGGCGTCGCCGCGGCCATCTTGCTCGGCCTGGTGATCCTCGGCCGCCGCGCCCGTTCCAAGAAGAAGAAGTCCTGAACCGCGACCGGTAAGTAGAAGGACTCTCCGCTTAGCCCGGGCCGAATTCCCGTAGCCGTTCAACGCAGATCCACTACCGGCCGTCTCCGGCTCGATCACTCGACGAGCGGCTTGTCATCTGCATGGTGCACGATCTATCGCAAATGCGTATCACAGATCGAACGGCACCCAGCGTGCCTTCAGCGACCACTCGTACGGTGGTAGACGAAGGCAACTGTGTTGCGGGAGGAGGTGCGGCGTGACGGTGCTCGATTCACGTCCGGACATTCCAGGCGACCCCGAGGGTCGCGTCGTTGCCCCTATAGAGGCGCCCACCGCGCTGATCTCCGAGGCCGGCGTCAGCATGGCACCTGTGCATGATCTGGGTGCCGGACGCGGCCCTTTCTGGCTTGACGACTGGCTCCGCGCGAACGCCACCGACGTCCTCGCGTGGCGTCGGCACATCCACGCGCACCCGGAACTCTCCCGCCACGAGTTCGCCACGACCGAAATGGTCATGTCCCTGCTCCGCGCGGTCGGGCTCAAGCCATGGGTGCTCCCCACGGGCACCGGCGTGGTCTGCGACATCGGCAGCGGAGACCGCTGCGTCGCACTGCGCGCCGACATGGACGCCTTGCCGCTGACCGAGGCCACCGGCCTCCCGTACGCCTCCAAGACCGAAGGCGCCGCGCATATGTGCGGGCACGACGCGCACACCGCGATCCTGCTGGGCGCGGCGCGGGCACTGGCGGGAGCGCCGGAGCTGCCCGGTCGAGTGCGGCTGATCTTCCAGCCCGCCGAGGAGGTCATGCCCGGCGGCGCGCTGGACATGATCGCCGCCGGCGCGATGGAAGGCGTCGAGCGGATCTACGGGCTGCACTGCGACCCGCGGCTCGAGGTCGGCAAGGTCGGTCTGCGCGAAGGCGCGCTGACCTCCGCGGCCGACCTCATCGAGCTGCGGCTGACCTCGCCGGGCGGGCACACCTCGCGGCCGCATCTGACCGCGGACCTGGTGCACGCGCTGGGCACCGTGATCACGTCGCTGCCCGCGGTCCTTTCGCGGCGCGTCGACCCGCGATCCGGGACCGTGCTGGTCTGGGGCGCGGTGCACGCCGGACAGGCCGCCAACGCGGTCCCGCAGGACGGGGTGCTGCGCGGCACGCTCCGGACGGCGGACCACGAGGTCTGGACGATGCTGGAGCCGCTCGTCGCGTCTTCGGTGGAATCGCTGCTCGCGCCGACCGGCGTCGGGTTCTCCCTCGACTACCGCCGCGGCGTCCCGCCGGTCGTCTCCGACCCGGAGTCGCACCTTCTTATGCGTGCCGGTGTCGAAGCCGCGCTGGGCGAAGCCGCCGTGGCCGGGACCGAGCAATCGTCCGGTGGCGAGGACTTCGGCTGGTACCTGGAGCACGTCCAGGGCGCCTTCGCGCGCCTCGGCGTTTGGTCCGGTGAAGGCCCGATGGCCGACATCCACCGCCCGACCTTCGTCCTCGACGAGCGTTCACTCCTGTGCGGTGTCCGCACCCTGGTCCACACCGCCCTGGCCACCCTGGCCTGAGTTACGCCTCCAATCACGCGAGTTCCGTCTCCAATCACGCGAGTTACGGCTTCAATCACGCGAGTTCCGTCTCTGGGCACGGGTGTTCGGTCCTATCGGGCCCGGACACCCGTACCCAGAGTTGTCCACAGCCTGGGCGAGTTATCCACAGTCCGGGAAACGTGCCCTTCCCAAGACTGTTCAGGTCGCGGATTCTCGAAGATGTGATCAACGGGGGAGGACGACATGGGGTGGTCTCGCGTAGTGAGGCCGACAAGATCTTGGGGCGGCGAGTCGTCGTCGAAGGGTTGGCGCGTGGTGTGCTGGCTCAGCCATGGCGAGGCGTGATCGTCCACGCGGCGGATCTGCTCAAGTTGCCGTGCCTGGCACAGGCGGCACTGCTCGCGGTCGGCCCACCGGCAGTGCTTTCCGGTGCGACTTCTCTTGCCCTGCATGGGATTTCGGCTGCCGACAGTACGGTCGTCCATCTGACCGTTCCCTACTCGAGACGGGTCCAATCGAGGTCTGGGCTGGTGGTGCACAGGGCCGAATTCCACCCGGCCGACGTGCTCGAACTGGACGGACTTCCGGTGTTCTCGTTGGACCGCGCGCTGGCCGACCACCTCTGCGACGGCGACAAACGAACAGCGTTCGCCGCGCTCGAAGAGGCGCTGCACAACCTCGCGCCGGGCCACCGGGGAGTCCTGCATACCAACGTCCGGGACCGCATCCTCGACCGCCGCGACCGGCGAGGTATCCACAGGGCACAGATGCTGCTCGCGCTCGCCACGGGCGAGGCCGAATCGCCGCCGGAGAGCATTCTTCGCTTGATCGTCGTGGAGGCCGGACTCCCGGTCCCGGTCGCCCAGTACGAGGTCGTCACCATCGACGGGCGGAAGCTGTACGTGCTCGACCTGGCGTGGCCTGAGCTGCGTATCGCCCTGGAGTACGACGGCTATGCCGCACATGAGGGCAGGCAGGACTATGACGCGGAGCGGGACGCCCGGATGGCGGCGCGCGGGTGGATCACGATCCGCGCGACAGCGGCCGATCTGCGGGATCCGCGACGGTTGCTGGGGGAGATACGGGGAGCGTTCGAGCGTCGTACGGCGCGACTCGCGTGATTGGAGACGCGACTCACGTGCTTGAAGGCGGAACTCGCGTGATTGGGGGCGTAACTCGCGGGGTCAGCCGCTGATGCCTTGGCAGGGGCGGGTGCGGAGTGCTTCGACGTAATCGGCGGGGGCGCCCGCGGCTTCGGCGGCGTCGGCCAGCACGCCGAGGTAGCGCGCCGAAGGGAGGCCGCCCTCGTAGCCGTCCAGGACGTACAACCAGGCCAGGACGGACCCTTCCATGGTCTGTACGCGCAGCCGGATCTTGTTGTGGATGCCGAGCTCGCCGCCTTCCCAGCGGTCGAGGCCGGTCTCGTCCAGCGGCGTGACGTCGTACAGCACCACGAAGACCCGGGAGCCCGGGTCTTCGACGATGGTCGCCAGCGCGCCTTCCCAGCCGATGTCCTCGCCGCCGAAGGTCAGTCTCCAGCCCTCCAGCCAGCCAGTGCCGGCCATGGGCGAGTGGGGAGCGCGCTCCAGCATCTGGGCGGGCTCCATATTGGATCCATACGCGGCATACAACGGCACCGCCACAGCCTAGCGACCCGGCGGTCACCCGGCTGGACGCACATGCCGTGTCCGGCCACTCAATCCGCCCAGCGGTCGCCCGCGTACGGTAAACGCAGTCACAGACACCGCAGCGAGGAGGAGACCAGTGACCAAGATCGTGATCATGGGCGGAGGCCCCGCCGGTTACGAAGCGGCACTGGTCGCGGCCCAGCACGGAGCCGACGTCACCATCGTCGAACGTGACGGTCTCGGCGGCGCGTGCGTGCTCTACGACTGTGTCCCGTCGAAGACGTTCATCGCCTCCTCCGGCGCCCTCGCGAACATGCACGACCTCCGCGAGCTCGGCATCAACACCGACATGGCCGACACCAGCGTCGACCTGCCGACCGTTCACGGCCGGGTGAAGGGCCTCGCGCTCGCGCAGTCCGCCGACATCCGCGCCCGCGTCCAGCGCGAGGGCGTCCGCGTCGTCATCGGGCAGGCCCGCTTCGACGACGACGAGGCCGGGCTCGCGACGCACAAGGTCGCCGTCACCGCCCCCGACGGCTCGACGCAGGTGCTCGACGCCGACGTCGTCCTCATCTCGACCGGCGCCACCCCGCGTGTGCTGCCCGGCGCGGTGCCGGACGGCGAGCGCATCCTCGACTGGCGTCAGCTCTACGACCTGCGCGAGCTGCCCGAGCACCTGGCCGTCATCGGTTCGGGTGTCACCGGCGCCGAATTCGCCTCGGCCTACACCGAGATGGGTGTCAAGGTCACCGTCGTGTCCAGCCGCGACCGCGTGCTCCCGCACGAGGACGCCGACGCCGCCGCCGTGCTCGAAGAGGTCTTCTCGCAGCGCGGCACCACGGTCGTCAAGCAGGCCCGCGCCGACAAGGTCGTGCGCACCGAAAAGGGCGTCGAGATCCACCTCGCCGACGGTCGCGTGATCGAAGCCAGCCACGCGCTGATGACCGTCGGTTCGGTGCCCAACACCACCGACATCGGCCTGGAGAAGGTCGGCATCGAGCCCGGCCCCGGCGGCTTCATCGGCGTCGACCGCGTCTCCCGCACCAGCGCGCCCGGCATCTACGCCGCCGGCGACTGCACCGGAGTGCTCATGCTCGCCTCCGTGGCCAGCATGCAGGGCCGCATCGCGATGTGGCACGCGCTCGGCGAGGGTGTCGCGCCGATCAAGCTCAAGACCGTCGCCGCGAACGTGTTCACCCACCCCGAGATCGCGACCGTCGGCATCAGCCAGCAGGCGATCGACTCGGGTGAGGTGCCCGCCCGCACCATCATGCTCCCGCTCGCGACGAACGCCCGCGCGAAGATGGAAGGCCTGCGACGCGGTTTCGTGAAACTGTTCTGCCGCCCCGCCACCGGCGTGGTCGTCGGTGGGGTGGTCGTGGCGCCGAACGCGAGCGAGCTCATCCTTCCCATCGCGCTCGCCGTCCAGAACCAGCTCACAGTGGAACATCTGGCACTGACATTTTCGGTGTACCCGTCGCTCTCGGGGTCGATCACCGAGGCGGGCCGCCAGCTCATGCGCCACGACGACTTGGACTGATCTCCGCCGTCGAAGCAACCCGCGCGGGGATGTCCGCGTCTAGCGCGTGTCGGTGTTTCGTTGACAGCTAGGGGTTTTTCGTGGTTCGCAGGGTTCTCGCCGGGATGGTGGCGATCGGCGCGGCGGTGCTGGCGGGTTCGTCGGCCGGTTTCGCTCAGCAACCCGAGGCGGATCCCGGTGTCACGGTGCAGCTCAACGACGACACCGCCTACGAACTCGGACTCGTCAACAAGTACGTGCACGGCGACTCCAACGTGGCGCTGGCCCAATGCCCCGGCGACGGCCTGAAGGCGCCGAAGTCGACGACGTTCGCTTCGCCGGTGCTGAGCATCGGAAAGTACGACTACGGCCCGCTCATCGGGGTCCCGGCGAACATCAGTGCCGAGGTCACCCTCAAGGAGGGCACCGCCCCCGGCAGCTACCCGCTGACCGTCAACTGCAACGGAAAGTCTTATACGGCAACGTTTTCCGTTCCTTCCCGGCAGGTGGGCACGGTGCCCGCCGGTGCCGCTCAGGCCGGCGACGGCAGCATGGCGTCCTGACGCTCCTCATCGCGATGATTTCGTGACCTTGGCGGGCAACCGTCCGGCCGCGCCCGGCGTCTGGCAGTCGTGGGGGTGAACGACGAGCCGGTCCTGGTCTGGGGGCCGGGACCGGTTCCGTCGCTCCCGCGCCGGTTCCGTGAGGGGTGGACATGAAGTCGACGTGGTGGCGAGGACGACGGGCGCCGTTGGTGCTCGCTGCCGTCCTGCTGGCCGTCCTGGCGACGCTGGCGATCGTCCTGTCCGGACCGGGGGAGACCGGGCAGGCCGCTCCGCCGCAGGTCACGGCGCAGGCCGGGACCTCGACGCCGCCGAGCGCCGCGCCGGAGACCGGGCCCGAGCCTGCGAGCGAGGCCGTCGCCGAGGGGCTGCCCAAGGCCGATCCGCTCTCGATCGACGTGCCGAAGATCGAGGCGAAGTCCAGCCTGGTCCCGCTGGGGCTCAACGCGGACAACACCGTCGAAGTCCCGCCGATCACCCGGCCGATGCAGGCGGGCTGGTACGTGCACGGGCCGACCCCGGGGGAGGTCGGGCCTTCGGTGATCCTCGGGCACGTGGACGGGAACAAGCAGAAGGGCATCTTCTTCCGGCTGAAGGAGCTGGCGCCCGGCGACAAGGTCTCGATCACCCGTAAGGACGGCAAGACGGCCGAGTTCGCGGTCACGAAGGTCGAGCGGGTGGCGAAGGACAAGTTTCCCACCGACGCGGTCTACGGCGACACCACCGAGCCGGAGCTACGGCTCATCACCTGCGGCGGGGTCTTCGACAAGGCGTCGAACAACTATCTCGACAACATCATCGTTTTCGCCCGGTTGATCGCGAGGTGAGTTTCATGATCAGGTCCGCCTTGGTGGTGGCGTGCGGCGTGGCCTTGGCCGCCCCTGCCGTCGCGTTCGCGCAGGACGACGTCCCGCCGACCACGACCTTCACCCCGCCACCCATGCCGTACCCGTTCGTCGCCATCTCACCGTCGAAGTCGACGGCGGGAGAGGACGTCCTGGTCTCGGTCGGCTGCGCGAAGGACGACTTCGGCGAGGTGAAGTCGATGGTGCTGGACCGGATCGGGACCTTCGAGGTGACCTCGGAGGATCCGGTGATCCTCGGCACCGTCGCGCATATCAGCGATAAAGCGAAGCCGGGCTTCTACGCGGTCAAGGCGACCTGCAAGACGACGACGGTGACGATCAACCTCGAAGTCGCGCCGGTCAAGACCCCGGCCCCGACACTGCCCCCGGCTCCATCGGCCAAGCCGACGAAGGCGACGCCGCCGAAAGCGGTGCCCGCGGCCGGGCGGCGGCAGGTTTCGAGGATTCCGGTGGGGGCGCCGCAGACCGGTGGCGGCTCGTGAGTGGTGAGGACGGCTAGTACCGTCCTCACCACTCACCAGTAGCGAGGATCAGCCCTCGTCGTCGACCCAGTCGAAGGTCTTCGTGACGGCCTTCTTCCAGTTGCGGTACTCGGATTCGCGGCGGGCCTCGTCCATCGACGGGTCCCACTGCTTGTCCTGCGCCCAGTTGTTGCGGATGTCGTCTTCGCTCTCCCAGAAGCCCACCGCGAGACCGGCCGCGTACGCCGCGCCGAGCGCGGTGGTCTCGTTGACCACCGGGCGGATCACCGGCACGCCGAGGATGTCGGCCTGGAACTGCATGAGCAGTTCGTTGACGACCATGCCGCCGTCGACCTTCAGCGACTTCAGCGGGACACCGGAGTCGGCGTTCATCGCGTCGATGACCTCGCGCGACTGGAACGCGGTCGCCTCCAGGACCGCCCGCGCAATGTGGCCCTTGTTGACGAACCGGGTGAGGCCGACGATCGCGCCGCGGGCGTCGGAGCGCCAGTACGGCGCGAAGAGGCCCGAGAACGCCGGCACGAAGTACGCGCCACCGTTGTCCTCGACTGTGCGGGCGTGCTGCTCGACTTCGGCCGCGGAGCCGATCAGGCCGAGGTTGTCGCGCAGCCACTGCACGAGCGAACCGGTGACCGCGATCGATCCTTCGAGCGCGTACACCGTGTCGTTCGAGCCGATCTTGTAGCAGACCGTGGTGAGCAACCCGTTGTCCGACATGACCTTCTCGGTGCCCGTGTTGAGCAGCATGAAGTTGCCGGTGCCGTAGGTGTTCTTCGCTTCACCCGGCGAAAGGCAGGCCTGCCCGAAGGTCGCCGCCTGCTGGTCGCCGAGGATGCCCGAGATCGGGACCCCGGCCAGCGCGCCCTTCTCGCGGACCTTGCCGTAGGTCTCCGAGGAAGACCGGATCTCCGGCAGCATCGACAGCGGGACCGTCATCTCTTCGGCGATCCCGGCGTCCCAGGCCAGCGTGTCGAGGTCCATCAGCATGGTCCGCGACGCGTTGGTCGGGTCGGTGACGTGCACGCCGCCGTCGACCCCGCCGGTCATGTTCCACAGCACCCAGGTGTCCATGTTGCCGAAGATGAGGTCACCGGCCTCGGCCTTCGCGCGGGCGCCCTCGACGTTGTCGAGGATCCACTTGATCTTCGGCCCGGAGAAGTAGGTCGCCAGTGGCAGGCCCACCTTCTCGCGGTAACGCTCCTGGCCGCCGCCCAGCGCCCCCAGGTCGCTGACGATCTTGTCCGTGCGGGTGTCCTGCCAGACGATCGCGTTGTACACCGGTTTGCCGGTGGTGCGGTCCCAGACCAGCGTGGTTTCGCGCTGGTTGGTGATGCCGACCGCGACGATGTCGCCCGCGACCAGGTCGCCCTTGGCCAGCGCGCCCGCGGCGACAGCTCGTGTGTTCTCCCAGATCTCTTCGGCGTTGTGCTCGACCCAGCCCGCCTTCGGGAAGATCTGCTCGTGTTCCCGCTGGTCGACGGCGACCACCCGCCCGGAGTGGTCGAAGATCATGCAGCGGGTCGACGTGGTGCCCTGGTCGATCGCGGCTACGTACGAAGTCATCGAAGCTCCAGTCTCAGGTCAGGTTGTGGACGGCGAGGAAGAGGAGGGCGGCCAGGGCACCGCCGGCCAGCGGGCCGGCGACCGGGATCCAGGAGTAGCCCCAGTTCGGGTTGGCCTTGTTCTTGATCGGCAGCAGGAACGCGTACGCGATGCGGGGGCCGAGGTCTCGGGCCGGGTTGATGGCGTAACCGGTCGGGCCACCGAGGGACTGGCCGATGACCAGCACGACGAACGCTACACCCGCGTAGCCGAGCGCGGAGTTGCCGAAGTTCGGCGTGCCGCCTTCGGCCGTGGCGTTGGCGTAAACCGGGCTGAGCAGGATCCACGCGACCAGCACGAAGGTGCCGATGATCTCGGTGACGAGGTTCCATGCCTTGTTCGGGATCTGCGGCGCGGTCGAGAAGATGCCGAGCGTCTCGTCGCGTTGCGGATGGTCGTCGAACTGGAGTTTGTAGGCGGCCCAGCAGAGCACGGCGCCGAGGATCGCGCCGACCATCTGCCCGGCGAAGTAGATCGGGACGTCCGCCCACTTCGTCTTGTCCGCGATGGCGAGGCCCAGTGTCACCGCGGGGTTGAGGTGCGCGCCGCTGGGCGCGGCGATGCTGGCACCGGCGAAGACCGCGAACGCCCACCCGAAGGTGATCATCACGACGCCACCGTTGTGGCCGTTGTTCTTGCGCAACACGTGGTTGGCGACCACGCCGTTACCCAACAGGATCAGGACCGCCGTTCCCAGCAGCTCCCAGACGAAGATGGCTCCCACACTCACCGCTTGACCTCCACTTTGGACATTCCGCGCAGGGTCGAACACGGTGTGCTACGGCGCCCTTGCCGACCCACGTCCGTGGCACGTTACCGTCGCGTATTTGTTCCTTCCAGGCGTCGTGGGAACCAATCCTTCCAAGATCGACGAGGGTTACGCCACACGTGTCACCCGCATAACGGACCGGTCGCGGCCGATCGTGCGATGCTGGAGCCACAGCGGCACAAGGAGGAATGTCACGTGGCAAGCTCTCAGCGCGAAGCCGAAAACAGCCCCGCCAGGCTGGGACCGCTCAAGCGGGAAGAGTCTTGGCAGCGGCTGGGTGAGGACAAGTTCGACCTCGTCGTCATCGGCGGCGGAGTGGTCGGGGCCGGCACGGCGCTCGACGCCGCCACACGCGGCCTGCGGGTCGCCCTCGTCGAAGCGCGCGACCTCGCTTCGGGAACGTCGAGCCGGTCCAGCAAGCTCTTCCACGGCGGGCTCCGCTACCTCGAACAGCTGGAATTCGGTCTGGTGCGGGAAGCCCTGCGCGAACGCGAACTGATGCTGACGACGATCGCCCCGCATCTGGTGAAGCCGGTCAGCTTCCTGTACCCGCTGACCCACCGGATCTGGGAGCGGCCGTACACCGCGGCCGGCCTGCTGATGTACGACACGATGGGCGGCGCGCGGTCGGTCCCCGGCCAGAAACACCTGAGCCGCGCGGGCGCGCTACGGATGGTCCCGGCACTGAAGCGGTCCGCGTTGATCGGCGGGATCCGTTACTACGACGCGCAATCCGACGACGCGCGGCACACGATGACCGTCGCCCGCACCGCCGCGCACTACGGCGCCGTGGTGCGCACCTCCACCCAGGTGGTCGGTTTCCTCCGCGAGGCCGACCGTATTTCCGGTGTCCGCGTGCGCGACGTCGAGGACGGCCGCGAGACCGAGATCCACGCCTCCGCGGTGGTCAACTGCACCGGCGTCTGGACCGACGAACTGCAGCGCCTTTCCGGCGGCCGCGGCCGGTTCCGCGTGCGGGCGAGCAAGGGTGTGCACATCGTCGTCCCGCGCGACCGGATCGTCTCGGAATCGGGCATGATCCTGCGCACCGAGAAGTCCGTGCTGTTCGTGATCCCGTGGCGCAACCACTGGATCGTCGGGACCACCGACACCGACTGGAACCTCGACCTCGCGCATCCCGCCGCGACGAAGCACGACATCGACTACCTCCTCGAACACGTCAACACCGTGCTCGCGACCCCGCTGACGCACGACGACATCGAAGGCGTCTACGCGGGACTCCGGCCTTTGCTGGCAGGGGAAAGCGAAGAGACGTCGAAGCTTTCGCGTGAGCACGCGGTCGCCAGGGTCGCCCCGGGACTGGTCGCGATCGCGGGCGGCAAGTACACGACGTACCGGGTGATGGCGGCCGACGCCGTCGACGCCGCGGCCGTCGACCTTCCCGGCAGGCCGCAGTCGTCCATCACGGACAAGGTGCCGCTGCTGGGCGCCGACGGGTACCACGCGCTGGTGAACCAGGCCGACCATCTGGCCAGCGAGCACGGGCTGCACCCGTACCGCGTCCGGCATCTGCTCGACCGGTACGGCTCGATGGTGCACGAAGTCCTCGCGCTCGGCGAAGGACGGCCGGAGCTGTTGAAGCCGCTGGAGCACGCTCCGGACTACCTCGGCGTCGAGGTCGTCTACGCGGCCAGCCACGAGGGCGCGCTTCACCTGGAAGACGTGCTCGCGCGCCGGACGCGGATTTCGATCGAGTACGCCCACCGCGGTGTCGACTGCGCGGCGCAGGTCGCCACGTTGGTGGGCGAGGTACTCGGCTGGTCGAAGGACGAGGAGAAGCGCGAGGTCGAGGTGTACAAGGCGCGGGTCGACGCGGAACGGGAGTCGCAGTCGCAGCCGAGCGACGAGGCCGCCGACGCGTTGCGTTCGGCCGCGCCGGAAGCGCGGTCCGGGATCATCGAACCGGTGAGTTGATCCCTGCTGCCGAGTCGTGTGCCACGCGCGCAGAGATCGTTGCCTGATCGGGTGAATCTGGCATAGCGTCGGCCGTCCCGATACGGAAGGCGGCCTTGTGGTGTTTCTCGACTCGTCGACGTGGACGGACCGGATCTTCGCCGGGGGTTCCTGGGTGCCAGGGTCCGGTGGCGTCCGTGACGTCATGGAGCCCGCGACCGGTGCGGTGCTGGGAAGCGTGGGGATCGCCTCGGCCGAGGACGCCGCGAAAGCGGCCGAGACCGCGGCCGAGGCGCAGCGGGCCTGGGCGGCGACACCGCACGTCCAGCGTGCCGCCGTCCTGCGCAAAGCCGCGCGGCTGTGGTCCGAGTACGCCGACGAGATCCGCTGGTGGAACATCCGCGAGGTCGGCGCCGTGCCGGGAGTCGCGGGCTTTTCGCTGCACGTCGCCGAGCAGGAGTGCTACGAGGCGGCGGCCCTGCCCGGGCGTCCGTACGGTGAACTCCTGCCGAGTGAGGAACCGCGGCTTTCGATGGCGCGCCGCGTCCCGGCCGGGGTCGTCGCGGTGATCTCGCCGTTCAACATGCCGATCATCCTGGGTATCCGCTCGGTCGCGCCGGCGCTCGCGCTGGGGAACGCGGTGATCCTCAAGCCGGATCCGCGCACCGCCGTCACCGGTGGCGTGGTCCTCGCGCGGATCTTCGAGGAAGCCGGTCTGCCGCCGGGTGTGCTGCAGATGCTGCCGGGCGGCGCGGACGTCGGCGAGACGCTGGTGACGCATCCGGCGGTGCGGGTCATCTCGTTCACCGGGTCGACCGGTGCCGGGCGCAAGGTCGGCGAACTCGCCGGAAAGCACCTGAAGCGGGCACATCTGGAACTGGGCGGGAACTCGGCGCTCATCGTGCTCGACGACGCGGACGTCGACGAAGCCGCCGGTGTCGCCGCGTTCGGCTCCTTCTTCCACCAGGGTCAGATCTGCATGACCACCGGGCGGCACCTCGTGCACGAGCGGCTCTACGACGACTTCGTCGAGCGGCTGGCGGCGAAGGCGGCCGCGTTGCGGGTGGGCGACCCGGCGCTGGACGAGGTCGCGCTCGGGCCGATCATCGACGCCGGACAGCGGGACAAGATCCACGAGCTCGTCACGTCCAGTGTCGCGGCGGGGGCGCGGGTCGCCGCCGGCGCCGAATACGACGGGCTGTTCTACTCCGCGACGGTGCTCGCCGACGTGCCGCCGACGGCGCCCGCGGTCGCCGAAGAGATCTTCGGCCCGGTCGCGCCGGTCGTGCGGTTCTCCGACGCCGAGGAGGCCATTCGCCTCGCCACGGCGAGCGAATACGGGCTCTCGCTGGGGATCATCACCCGCGACGTCCTCAAAGGACTGGAGCTGGCCGACCGCGTCCCGACCGGGATCGTGCACATCAACGACCAGACCGTCAGCGATGAGGCGAACAGCCCCTTCGGTGGCGTCGCCGCTTCGGGCACCGGAAGCCGTTTCGGCGGCGCGTCGGCGAACATCGAGGCCTTCACCGAGACACGGTGGGTCACCGTCCGCAACCCGCCGCCCACCTACCCCTTCTGACCCCCTCGCAATTCGTCACCTACTTGCCCCCGATCGAGGTCCGGCGCCGGTGAGCGCCCAGGCAAGTAGGTGACGAATTGCGGGTGACTTCGCAAGTAGGTGACGAATTGCGGGCGAGGGAGGGTCAGGTGGTGCGGCGCCAGCGGATGAGGCGTTCCCCGGTCGGGGCCGGTTCCAGTTCGGGCCCGACCAGGGTGAACCCGCATTTGCGGGCGACCGAGGCGGACACCTCGTTCGTCTCCTCGTAGCGGTAACTGACCTCGCGCAGGCCGAGCCCGCCGAAACCGAAGCGCAGGGCCGCGTTGAGCGCGATGCTCGCGACGCCCTTGCCCCGCGACGCCGCGCGCACCCAGACCGACGCCTCCGCGTACCCGGCGTCGAAATCGAGATCCCGCAGGCCGACCTCGCCCAGCAACTCGCCGGTCGTCGGCTCGGCCACCGCCCAGGAGCAGCGTTCGTCACCGGCCCACTGGGCCGTGCGCAACGCGACGTACTCGGTCGCCTCGTCCAGATCCCGCAAACGGTAGTTCAGGACGTACTTGCGATGCGTCGGGTCGGCGAAGGCCGCGACCAGCGCCGGACGGTCGTCGAGTGCCTTGTCCGCCCGCAGCTGCCGCAGGTAGTACTCGCCCGCGTTGATCTCCACCGGTTCCACCCTTCGAGGGTAACCGGCCCTTCAGCGACGGCGGCTCATGATCAGCGCGACCGCCAGCGGCAGCAGGAAGACCAGGAACGTCCCCCGGGTGAAGAAGAACAGCGCGATCGCGACCGCCGCCGCGATCGGCACGGCGCTCGCGGTCAGCCATTTCGACGGCGGAGCGTCGTTCTTCGCGGACGCCTGCGCAACACCGGGCATCGGCGGCAGGGGGAGCAGCGCGCCGGGCCGGGGCGAGGGCAGGTCCGTGAACAACGGTTCGAGATCACTCACCATCCGCGCGGCACTGATCTTCGCCGACCGCGTACCGAACTCGTCGAGGTCCAGTCTGCCGGTGCGGACATGTTCTTCCAGCGCTTCGAGCGCGTCTTGGCGTTCGGCGTCGCTCAGCCGCATGTCCGGTCTCTCGGCACTCACGACCCGAGTCTACGGGCGGATCAGCCGTCCAGTTCCCGCCGACGTTGTTTCCCGAGCTTCTTGTGCGCGTTGTCCCAGCCCTTGCCCCAGATGCCTTCGCCGACGGCGCTGATCCCGATCGGGACGAGGATGAACCACCAGGTGACACCGGTGGTGATGATGAGCGCGATGGAGGCGATGAAGAGGATCGGCAGAAGCGCGCCCATGATCCGTTGCATCGGCGGGATGTCCGCCCACGCCGGTTTCCCCGGTTCGCTCACGGCCGCCTTGGGCGCGTCGAAAAACGGATGTGGTTCGGGCAGGTCCGCGAAGATCCCGGACAGTTCGCCGCGGGTCTTGGCGGCGGTGACCTGAGCGGACCGCTCGCCGTACTCGTCGATGTCGATCCGGCCCACGCTCATGTGCTCGCCGAGCGCGGTCAGCGCGGACTCACGATCCTGATCACTGATCCGCAGCCGCGGAGACGGAACCTCGCTCACCTTTTCGATGGTAGGCCGAGTGAGGCCCCGTCGACCACGACAAACGTCAGTCTTTCAGCTCGAACAGCTGGGTTCCCTGGGTGACCGCCGCGCCGACCTCGACCGAAAGACCGGTCACGGTGCCCGCTTTGTGTGCGGTGACCGGGTTCTCCATCTTCATCGCTTCGAGCACGACGACCAGCTCGCCCGCTTCGACCTGCTGGCCCTCTTCGACGGCGACCTTGACGATGGTGCCCTGCATCGGCGCGGTGACCGCGTCGCCGCTCACCGCGGCCTTGGTACCGCCCGCGCGCTTGCGCGGCTTGGCCTTCACGGCCGTCCCGCCGCCACCGGCGTCGAGCGAGAAACCGCCGGGAAGCGACACTTCGAGGCGGCGTCCGCCGACCTCGACGACGACGTTCTGGCGGGGCTGCTCTTCCTCGGACTCGGCGGCTTCCGGCGCCACGAAGGGTTCGATCCGGTTGTCGAATTCGGTCTCGATCCAGCGGGTGTGCACGCTGAAACCGTCTTCGTCGCCGACGAAGGCCGGGTCGTTCACGATCACCCGGTGGAACGGCAGGACCGTCGCCATCCCGTCGGCGACCATCTCGGCCAGCGCGCGGCGGCTGCGCTCGAGCGCGTTCTGCCGGTCGGAGCCGGTGACGATCAGCTTCGCGAGCATCGAGTCGAACTGGCCGCCGATGACGCTGCCGGATTCGACACCTGAGTCGACCCGGACCCCCGGGCCGCTGGGCGCGACGAACTTCGTCACGGTGCCGGGCGCGGGCAGGAACCCTCGGCCGGCGTCCTCGCCGTTGATGCGGAATTCGATCGAGTGGCCGCGCGGTTCCGGGTCCTCGGTGATGCGCAGCTTCTCGCCGCGTGCGATGCGGAACATCTCGCGCACGAGGTCGAGACCCGTGGTCTCCTCGGACACCGGATGTTCGACCTGGAGCCGCGTATTGACTTCGAGGAACGAGATCGTGCCGTCGACCGCGACGAGGTACTCGACGGTCCCGGCGCCGTAGTAACCGGCTTCCTTGCAGATCGCCTTCGCGGACTCGTGGATGCGCTTGCGCTGGTCGTCGGTCAGGTACGGCGCGGGCGCCTCTTCGACCAGCTTCTGGTGGCGGCGCTGCAACGAGCAGTCCCTGGTGCCGACGACGATCGCGTTGCCATGCTGGTCGGCGAGGACCTGGGCTTCGACGTGGCGCGGCTTGTCCAGGTAGCGCTCGACGAAGCATTCGCCGCGGCCGAAGGCGGAGATCGCCTCACGCGTCGCGGATTCGAAGAGCTCCGGGATCTCCTCGCGGGTGCGGGCGACCTTCAGCCCGCGGCCGCCGCCGCCGAACGCCGCCTTGATCGCGACGGGCAGGCCGTGCTCGTCGGCGAAGGCGATGATCTCGTCGGCGTTCGCGACGGGGTCCTTCGTACCGGGCACGAGCGGGGCTCCGGCGCGCAGCGCGATGTGGCGCGCGGTGACCTTGTCGCCGAGGTCGCGGATGGCCTGCGGGCTCGGACCGATCCAAGTCAGCCCCGCGTCGATCACCGCCTGCGCGAAGTCCGCGTTCTCGGAGAGGAACCCGTAGCCGGGGTGGACGGAGTCCGCGCCCGACCGCTTGGCGGCGTCGAGCAGCTTGTCGAAGACGAGGTAGCTCTCGGCGGCGGTGGTGCCGCCGAGGGCGAAGGCCTCGTCGGCGAGGCGGACATGGGGTGCGTCACGATCCGGATCGGCGTAGACGGCCACGCTGGTCAGGCCGGCGTCCTTCGCCGCCCTGATCACCCGTACCGCGATTTCCCCGCGGTTCGCGATCAGGATCTTGGTCACCGGACCACCTGTGCCGGCCTGCTCGGTCACGCCGTACCTCCTGCGTTCGCACGTCGGGCCGCCCCGATGCGGCTCCGCAGCAGTTTACGGAAATTCCCGCCCCGATTAGTGAGAGCAAGGCCACCCAGTGACCTCTGTTTATACCAGCGCGGCGGGTCGGCTCAGTTCTTCTATCAGGCTTTACACCAGCGCTTCGCGGTGCCGCAGTTCTTCCGGAAGGTCGGAGTCGAGCACGATCAGGTCGTACGGCTGGGCCTGGTGGACCCGCCCGAGGTGCTCGGACTTGACCAGCGCCCACGGCTGATGCGGGCCGCAGCACTCGACAAGGCGCTGCACGGTGCTGAAGGCGATCAACGCCGTCCGGCCGTCCTTGGTCGGGCGAAGTTCGATCTCGGCGCTCGTGAAGTCCTTCGGCTTTTTCGCCGTGGGAAGGAACAGGGCGTTGGGCAGTCCGGGGTTCGTCACGGGAACAACATAGCCGTGCACTCTGCGCTAGATCACTTACGCTCTCGGATATGCGGACTCAGGAAGCGCGGGCGCCGCGATCCGTGCTGTTCACCGCGCTGCTGGCGGTGGTGGTGACGGCGGGCGTGATCGTGGCCGTGATCCTGCTCCGCCCGGCCGCACCGATGCCCGCCGGAGACCCCGGCGTGCCTCCTGTTTCCGACGGTGCCCCGACCGCGCCCGGGGTCGACTGCGGCGACTCGGCCTGCCGGGAGATCGGCGCGATGACCGTCGGCGGGCTTCCCGTCGTGCTGCTGGCCGACGACGCGGGGAAGCAGGGCGTGGTCCGGATCGGGGCGGACACGGTGTACCCGCTGATCGTCAACGACCGGGGGGTCACCCTCAAGGGCGATTCTTTGCGCTGCGTCGACGGCGCGACGCCGGTCTGTCTGGTGCGCGGCGAAGTGAGCGGCGGCTCGGTAGGCGAACTGTTCGTCGCGCGCGGCGGGATCTGGCGGGACACCGGGAAGCCGTACTTCTCCGACGCCGGGACGGTCGCCCTGAACGACGTGACCGCCGACGGGATCGCGGACGTCATCGTCGTGCGGCACGAGTGCCCCGGCGCACAGTCCGGCTCGGCCCGCTGCCAGGCGGCGCCGGTGCTCGCCGAGGTCTACGACGTCGCCCGCGGCTCGGTGGGCTGCACGCGGCGGTACACCGCGCCTTCGGAACTGCGGGGGTGGCCGGACGTCCGGCTCACCAAGGCTGACCTGCGGGCTTGCCCCTGAAAGGGAGCAAGGGTCCCTTGCTAGCGTTGTTGAGCTCGCCTAAGTATCTGGCCTGCGGAGCTCGGAAGTCCGTGAGGGCCTCCTTCCCTACCCTCAAGGTAGTGAAGGAGGCCCTCACGGACTCCTGGTCCCTCAAAGGGGCCTTCATGTACTTAAAGAACCTCAAGCACCCGCGGCAGCAGGCTCCTTCGCGGAGGTAGTAGCCGCTTCGCCGTCGGAAGTGGGCGAAGGATCCGTCGGCGAGTTGAGCACGTCGTCGTCCAGCAGGCCTTCGCTGCGCGCGACGACCACCGGCACGACGATCTGGCCCGCGACGTTGGTCGCGGTCCGCATCATGTCCATGATCGGGTTCACCGAGTAGATCAACGCGATCCCGAGCGCCACCTGCTGCGCGTCGAGCCCGATGAACGCGGTGGTCAGGGTCAGCGCGGTCAGCCAGCCGGTGGTGCCCGCGGTGGCCAGCGCGCCGAGCACGGCGACCACGACGATGCCGGCGTACTGCCAGATGTTCAGCGAAACGCCGGACAGGTTCGCGATGAAGATGGCGCCGATCGCGGGGAACACCGCGGCGCAGCCGTCCATCTTCGTGGCGCTGCCCAGCGGAGTCGCGAAGGCGGCGTACGCGGGCTGGACGCCCAGGTTCACGGCGGACTGCCGGGTCAGGGGCAGCGTCGCGCCCGAAGACTGCGAAGCGAACGCGAACTGGATCGCCGTGCCGGCCTTCGAGAAGAACGTCAGCGGGCTGACCTTCGCCACGAACTGCAGCAGGATCGGGTAGACCACGAACAGCACCAGCAAGCAGCCGACGTACACCGCGAGAGTGGTGGACAACAGCGGCCGGAACAGGGCGTCACCGTAGTTCGAGACCGCGGCGCCGATCAGGCCGATGATGCCGATCGGGGCGAGCCGGACGACCCAGCCGAGGTAGCGCTGGATGATCTCGAAAACGCTGGTGGTGAAGTCGACGAACGGCTTGGCCTTGTCGCCGAGGCTGTAGGCCGCGGCGCCGATCAGCACCGCGAGGAACAGCACCTGAAGGGTCTCGCCCTCGGTGAAGGCGGTGAAGAAGTTCTTCGGC
Source organism: Amycolatopsis sp. lyj-108 (assembly GCF_046549005.1). Lineage (NCBI taxonomy): Bacteria > Bacillati > Actinomycetota > Actinomycetes > Pseudonocardiales > Pseudonocardiaceae > Amycolatopsis > Amycolatopsis sp. lyj-108. The sequence continues at coordinate 814,209 of NZ_JAJPWQ010000002.1, forward strand.
AGGAAGCCTTCGACGAAGGCGCTCCAGGAGCCCCAGTTGTCGACGCTCTTGGTGGCCTTGTCGGCGTTCTTCGCGGTCGCGGCGACGCCTTCGCCGAGGCCGCCGCTGCCCGGGTTGAACAGCTTCGCGACGGCGATGCCGATCAGCGACGCGATGAACGAGGTGATCGCGAACCACAGCACGGTCTTGCCGCCCAGGCGCGCGGCCTTCTTGCCGCCGCCGAGGTTGCGCAGGCTGTTGATGCCGACCACGATCGCCGTGAAGACCAGCGGGATCACCGCGATCTGCAGCAGCGTCGTGAAGATCGTGCCGATCTGGTCGAGCAGGTCGGTCAGCCAGCTCGCCTCGGTCGTCCTGGCGAGCACGCCGAGCAGGGCGCCCACGACGAGCGAGCCGAGGACCGCCGCCGCGAAGACCTTTGGCCTTGTGTAGGTCCGAATGAAAGACACGGGGCGACTCCGGTGCGTGAAAGTTTCCTGATTTCCCGAACGTGAGGAACGTTCGGCGAGGCAGGACTCTTCCGGATCACCCGATCGTGTGGGAGTCGTCTCAGGATGCGGGATGGGTCCACAGGTCGATGACGCTGACACCGACCTCGGTCAGCAAGCGCCGCGTCAGCGGCAGGCTGATGCCGATGACGCTCGAGAAATCGCCGTCGATGCCCTCGATGAACCAGCCGCCGAGCCCGTCCAAGGTGAAGCCGCCCGCCACCTGAAGCGGTTCGCCGGACGCGATGTAGGCCTCGATCTCTTCTTGTGACGGCGTGCCGAAGCGAACAGTGGTGCCTTCGGTCCCGGAGGCTTCCTTCGTCCTCGCGCCGTCCTCGACACGGATGATCGCGTGGCCGGTGAGAAGTTCACCGGTTTTGCCCGCCATCGACGCCCAGCGCTCGCGTGCGGCCTCCGGCGTGATCGGCTTCCCGACCATCTCGCCGTTGATCGACAGCATCGAATCGCAGCCCACGATGACCATGTCGGTGTGGCCGCCGAGCGCCTCGAAAACCGCTTCGGCCTTCGCAGCGGCGAGCGCGCGGACCAGCTCCTCCGGCGCCGGATCGGTCAGGGACGCGGCGACGGCGTCCTCGTCGACGCCGGAGACGACGACGCTCGGGTCGAAGCCGGCGGAACGCAGGACGCCGAGGCGGGCGGGGGACTGGGAAGCGAGGACGAAACGCACTTGAAGGAAGGTACTCGACCGCTCTCCGTTGCCTGATTGTGACCTGGAACACCCGAACGTGGAGCTAGTTTGTTGTGGCGCGCAACATATGGATTGTTCGAGCTACGGAGGAACCAATGCCGTCCAGCCTCCGCGTCAGAAGATCGCTTCGCACGACGCAAACCACAGTGCTCGCAGGCTTGATCCTGGCCGGTACAGCCCTCGCGCCGATCGCTTCGGCCGCCCCTGGGCCGGTCTACAAGAATCCCCACGCTTCGACCTCCGCGCGGGTGAACGACCTGCTCAAGCGGATGAGCCTCGACGACAAGATCGGCCAGATGACCCAGGCCGAACGCGGCGCGGTCACGCCCGATCAGGCCGCCGCGCTCAAACTGGGGTCCTTGCTCTCCGGCGGTGGCTCGGTGCCCGCCAGCAACACGCCGAACGGGTGGGCCGACATGGTCGACTCGTACCAGAAGGCGGCGATTTCGACGCCGCTCGGCATCCCCACGCTCTACGGCGTCGACGCCGTGCACGGCCACAACAACGTCTACGGCGCGACGATCTTCCCGCACAACATCGGTCTCGGTGCCGCCAACAATCCGCGCCTGGTCGAGAAGATCGGCCGTGCGACGGCGCTGGAAGTCGCCGGAACCGGTCCGCAGTGGGACTTTTCGCCGTGCCTGTGCGTCGCCCGTGACGATCGCTGGGGCCGGACCTACGAATCCTTCGGTGAATCCCCGCGCGACGCCATCGCCAACGCGTCGGCCATCACCGGCCTTCAGGGGCGCAGGCTCGGCGAGAAACCGGGATCGGTGCTCGCGACGGCGAAGCACTACGTCGGCGACGGCGGCACGGCGAACGGCGTCGACCAGGGCGACACCGTGATCAGCGAACGCGAACTGCGCCAGATCCACCTGCCGCCGTTCCGCGAGGCGATCGACCGCGGCGTCGGCTCGGTGATGATCTCGTTCTCCAGCTTCCAAGGTGTGCGCATGCACGCCGAGAAGTACCTCATCACCGACGTCCTCAAGAGGGAACTGCGGTTCTCCGGCCTGGTGATCTCGGACTACAACGCGATCAACCAGATCGACGGCAAGGAAGGCTTCACTCCCGAAGAGGTGCGGCTCTCGGTCAACGCCGGCATCGACATGTTCATGGTCCCGTGGGACGCGCCGCAGTTCATCGCCTATCTCAAGGCCGAAGTCGAGGCGGGCCGTGTCTCGCGCGACCGGATCGACGACGCGAACCGCCGCATCCTGGCGGAGAAGTTCAAGCTCGGCCTGTTCGAGCGCCCGTACACCGACCGTTCGCTCCAGAAGACGTTCGGCAGCAAGGAACATCGCGACCTGGCCCGGCAGGCCGTCCGCGAATCCCAGGTACTGCTGAAGAACGACGGTGTGCTGCCACTGGCGAAGAAGAACAACAAGATCTTCGTCGCGGGCAAGAACGCGAACGACATCGGCAACCAGGCTGGCGGCTGGACGCTCACCTGGCAAGGGCAGAGCGGCCCGGTGATCCCGGGCACGACCATCCTCGACGGCATCAAGTCGGGGGCGGGGAAGGGAACCACGGTGACCTATGACCGTGCGGGTAACGGAATCGACGGCAGCTACCAGGTCGCCGTCGCCGTGGTGGGCGAAACGCCGTACGCCGAAGGACAGGGAGACCGTCCGAACGGCTTCGGACTCGACGCGGAAGACCTCGCCACGATCGCCAAGCTGAAGGCCTCCGGGGTCCCGGTCGTCGTGGTGACCGTGTCCGGGCGCCCGCTGGACATCGCCGCGCAGCTGCCGCAGTTCGACGGGCTTCTCGCCGCTTGGCTTCCGGGCAGCGAAGGCGCCGGTGTCGCCGATGTCCTTTACGGCGACTACAACCCGACCGGGAAGCTGACGTTCAGCTGGCCGACCAGTGCGGCGCAGGAACCGGTGAACGTCGGTGACGGCAAGAAGGCGCTGTACCCGTACGGCTACGGCCTGCGGTACCGCCGGTAGCTTCCGCCGTCGGCGCGGATGAGAGGAAAGGTCCTTTCCTTGCAAATTTTGCAAGGAAAGGACCTTTCATAGCACCGGCAGGGGCTCGAACACCGCAAGTAGGTGACTAATTGCGGCAAGGGTCACGCGGCGCTGGCGGCGGGTTCCAGGGCGGGAGAGCGAGGCGCCCGCGGAGCCGGGCGGCGCATGGTGAGCGCCGCGAGCACGCCCAGCACCAGCACCGCGGCCGGGAGCAGCAGCGCCACCCGCGCCGCGTCGGTGAGTCCATTGTGGATGGCATCGAGCGCGAGCCGTTGCGCCTGCTCGGCGACTCCGGAAGGCAAGCCGGGGAACGCCGTCGGGCCGGAAGAACCGAACTCCCCGGTCGATTCCGCGGCCTTCGCGACGCCTTCCGCGAACGGCGCCCGGTACTGCTCCGGCAACGCGCTCGCGGCCGACGACGCCTCGTCGGCGATCGAAGCGCTGATCCGCGCCTGCAGCAGCACGCCGACGGCGGCGCTGCCGAGTACGCCGCCGACCTGGCGGGCGGTGTTGAAGATGCCCGACGCGGTCCCGACGAGCCGCGGTTCGACCGAACTCATCGCCAGGTTGCCCATCGGCGCGAAGATGAACCCGATTCCGAGGCCGGCCACCAGCAGCGCCGGGGTGAGTGCCCACGCGTTCGCTCCCGCCCGCGCGATCAGCGCCACCAGGCCCAGCCCCACGGCCAGCGCCACCAGTCCGATGATCAGCAGGAACTTGCCGTTGACCTTGTCCGAAGCGCGGCCGACGAACGGGCCGATCATGCCAGCCAGCAACGACATCGGCGCGAACAGCAACCCGGACATCGTCGGTGATTCGCCGAGCACGGCCTGGATGTAGATCACCAGCGGCAGGAACATACCGGTCATCGCGAAGCCGACGGTGACCGCGGTCAGTGCCCCGGCCGAGAAGTTGCGGTTCGCGAAGACACCCAGCGGCAGCAGGGGTTCCTTGCGGTTGAACCGTTGCCACAGCACGAAAGCGACCAGCAGCGCGACGCCGCCGCCGATGATCTCGAACACGGTGATCGGCCCGAACACGCGGCCCCACTCGTAGTGCTGTCCATTTTGGACTCCGTAGACGACGCAGAACAAGCCGGCGCCGGATAGCAGGATCCCGGGAACGTCGAAGGAATGCGAGTGTTTCGGCTGCCAGTCCGGCACCTTGAGCAGCGCCAGCGCGAACGCGACCACGCCGACCGGCAGGTTGACGAAGAAGATCCATTCCCAGCCGAGGTGGTCGACGAGCACGCCGCCGAGCAGCGGTCCGGCGATGGCCGCGATCCCGGCGACACCGCTCCAGAGTCCCATCGCGGGGCCGCGTTTCGACGGCGGGAACAAGTGGCTGATGAACGCCAGCGTCTGCGGTGTCATCAAAGCGGCCCCGAGTCCCTGCACCGCGCGGGCCGCGATCAGCATCTCCACCGAACCGGACAGGCCGCACCACAGCGAGGCCAGCGTGAACACCACGAGCCCGGTCAGGTAGACGCGTTTCGGGCCGAAGCGGTCGCCGAGGCGGCTGGCGAACAGCATCGGCACCGCGTAGGTGAGCAGGTAGACGCTGATCACCCAGACGATCGCGTTCAGCCCGGCGCCGAGTTCGCGCAGCATCGAGGGAATCGCGGTCGAAACGATCGTGGTGTCCAGCAGGATCATGAAGAAACCCAGGCACAGCGCGGAAAGCGCCGCCCACGGGTTAGCTTGTCTTGCGTTCATCGGTGTCGTCCTCGGTGACCAGGTTGAGGTGCGGCGTGCAGTGCTCCTGGAACCCGATGCGACCGGATTCGAGGTCTCCGATCAGTTTCTGGGTCCACTCGAGCTCGAAGGCGCGCCGCGCGGTGGCATAGGACCAGTCGAGCCAGTAGACCTCGGGGAGCTTGTGCTCCTTGACCAGGTTTTCGAGCACGACCTGGTCGGAAGCGATGGCGGCCTGTAGCCGCAGCACGCGGTGTTTGAGCTGGGTGAGCGTCATTTCCGGGCCGAGTTCGTCGATGACGGCGAGCGCGCTGAGGTACTCGGGGTACTCCTCGGCGGGCGTGGCCAGCATGTCCTGCGCCCGGTCGACGAACTCGTCGCGACCGGCCTCCGTCATCGCGTACAGGGTGCGCTCGGGGCGTTTCCCGTCCCGCTGTGTCTCGACGATCTCGACGAAACCGTTCTCCATCAGGCGGTCCACCGTGTGGTAGAGCGAGCCGGCCTTCACTTTGACGCGCGTGCTGACGTAGCGCTCCTTCATCAGCTGCGCCATCTCGTACGGATGCATGGGCCGCTCGTGAAGGAGTTCGAGCACCGCCATCGCGAGCGGGGTGAGCTTCGCGGCCATGATAGTCCCCTCGGAGGATTCCGTACTGATTATTCCGAGTGGACTATATGGCAGGGTGCGGCCGGGCTCAAGTACGGGGTTCGCGTGCTTGAAGGCGTGACTCGCGTGTCTGGAGGCGTGACTCGCGTGATCGGAGGCGGAACTCGCGGGTCAGTTCAGGGGTCTCGGGCCGATTTCGCGTTCGAGGAAGCGGTGGTACTCGATGGCCGCGATCGAGTTCTCCAGCTGTTCGAACGTCGGCGCGGGGAGCGCGCCGTTGAAGACGATGGTCAGGCTTTTCCGCGGGATGTTGATGACGTACGGATCGACGTCGAGCTCCGCGCAGTACTCGCGGAGGACGGCCGTCCAGCGGTCCAGGTCCTCGTCCTCACCGAGGTGCTCCCAGCGCGCGACGATCCAGTTGCCGTTGATCAGCTGGCCCGCCATCTCCCGTGGATGGTGGACCATGTACGGCTCGGCGACGTCGTTCATCGGCCAAGGTGGTCGAGGAGCGCGGCGAAGGACTCGGACGGCAGCACCAGGATGGGCCGGGTCTCGTCCGGCATCGCCCACTGTTTGGTGTCCCGGATGCCGACCAGGCCGGGCGCGGCGCCGACCTCGACGCAGGCGTTCTCTTCCCAGTGCGTGTAGGTCGACTTGTGCCAGCCGGTCATGTTCTCGTGCCAGGTGGTCATCGGAGGCCCTTTCCCCAGTGACTGTTTCGGCAAGTAGACGGGTTGCGCGGCAGCAAGGTTGGCGAGATCGGGTGATCTGTGCCCGCTGGTCGGTGAACGGCTTCGGTGATCGCGTTCGGCGCACGAAAGTGGGCCTTCACCGACAGCTGCTTTACTCACGATGCACTCTCGGAGTGCATAGCGCAAAGGGTCTTAGGTCACCGAAGTGGTTCGACCGCGAGCTGTCGGTAGTCGGCCGCGATCCGCGTCAGATGCGAGCAGGCGACGTCGCCATAAGTGGCGTAGCGCTCGACTTCGGCGAAGTTCTTCTCGTAGTCGGCGACTTCGCGTTCGTCCGTGACGAGCGCCGTGGCCGTCTGCGTCCCGAGGAGCACCGCGCGCGAGTCGTAGATGTCGAAACCGTGGAGCACGGCGACCGACACCGGCGTGGTCCACGGGATGACGCCGAGCCGCACCCGGCCGCGGCGGGACACCTCGATGAGGTGACCGAGCTGGGCCAGCATGGTCGCCGCGCCGCCCATGTTCCAGCGCAGGGCGCCTTCGGTGAGCACGAAGTGGAACTCACGGTTCGAGTCGAGGATCCGCTGGCGTTCCAGCCGGGCCTCGACGGTCTGGTCGCGTTCGTCCGACGGCAGGGAATCGTCGAACAGCGCGGTGATGTAGTCGCGGGTCTGGAGCAGGCCGAACACGATGGTCGGCTGGAAACTGCGGATACGCGCGGACGCCGTCTCGATCTTGCCGATGCGCTGCTGCATCCGCCAGGCACCGCGCTGGAGGACGACACGGGCGGGCGACGCCTCTTCGCGGAGGTCCCGCGTGATCGCGACCAGCGCCCGCCGGACCTTCGCGGGTGCGCGGTACGCCCGGCACAACGCGACGACCTGGTCCTCCGTCGGCATGAACGCGCCGGTTTCGACGCGTGACACCTTCGACTGACTGAGACCGGTGAGCCTGGCCGCTTCGGTACCGGACAACCCGGCGGCTTTGCGCAGACGGCGCAACTCGGTGGAAAGCTGATCCTGGTTCGTCACGCACGGCTTTCTGAGGGCGGATCCGGTCGGCAGGACTGTCAGAATAGTCCGCGGAAACCGGATCCGCGCCGTCAGACGGGCCGTGTCAGCGAGGAAGCGCCGAGGCCCGCCAAGCGCCTTCGCCGGGGGCGAGCGGGGCCCGCACGAGCGAAGCCTTGTCCGCCCACCACGAATCCCGTTTCGGCGCCGGTTCCGGCGCCCGCGCGCCGACCGCCGCCGCGACGACGGCGGTCAGCGCGGCGAGTTCGGCGTCGTCCGGATTGCCGCGGACGACCTTCAGCAGCGGGGTTTCGGGCGTGCTCACAGCGGGATGTTCCCGTGCTTCTTGGGCGGCAGGCTTTCCCGCTTGCCTTGGAGCAGCGACAGCGCCTTCGCGATGTGGCCGCGGGTGTGCGCGGGCACGATCACCGAGTCGACGTAACCGCGCTCGGCCGCCGCGTACGGGTTCAGGAGCGTGTCCTCGTACTCCTGGATCAGCTCGGCGCGCAGCGCGTCGACGTCCTTGCCGTCGGCGGCGGCCGCGGCGAGTGTCTTGCGGTGCACGATGTTCGCCGCGCCCTGCGCGCCCATGACCGCGACCTGCGCCGTCGGCCACGCCAGGTTGATGTCCGCGCCGAGGTGCTTCGACCCCATGACGTCGTACGCGCCGCCGTACGCCTTGCGGGTGATGACAGTGACGAGCGGGACGGTCGCTTCGGCGTAGGCGTAGATCAGCTTCGCGCCGCGGCGGATGATGCCGTTCCACTCCTGGTCGGTGCCGGGCAGGAAGCCGGGGACGTCGACGAAGGTCAGCACCGGGATGTTGAACGCGTCGCAGGTGCGCACGAACCGCGCGGCCTTCTCGGACGCGTCGATGTCGAGGCAGCCGGCGAACTGGGTCGGCTGGTTCGCCACGATGCCGACGCTGCGCCCGTTCACCCGGCCGAAGCCGACCAGGATGTTGGGTGCGAACAGTTCGTGCACCTCGAGGAAGTCACCGTCGTCGACGACGCGGTTGATGACCTCGTGCATGTCGTACGGCTGGTTCGGCGAATCCGGGATGAGCGTGTCGAGTTCGCGATCGGACTCGGTTACGTCGTCAAAGAAGCCACCCGCCGGCGCGTCCGTCTCGAACAGCGGCGCCTCGGACAGGTTGTTCGCCGGGAGGAACGAGAGCAGTTCCTTGACATAGGCGATGGCGTCCTCGTCGTCGGAACCGAGGTAGTGCGCGTTACCCGAACGGGTGTTGTGCGTGCGCCCGCCGCCGAGCTCCTCGAAGGAGACCTCTTCGCCGGTCACGGTCTTCACGACGTCGGGGCCGGTGATGAACATGTGGGAGGTCTTGTCGACCATCACCACGAAGTCGGTCAGCGCGGGGGAGTAGACGTGCCCGCCCGCGTTGGCGCCCATGATCAGCGAGATCTGCGGGATGACGCCGGACGCCTTGACGTTGCGGTTGAAGATCTCGCCGTACAGCCCGAGCGAGACGACGCCTTCCTGGATCCGCGCGCCGCCGCCCTCGTTGATGCCGATGATCGGACGGCCGGTTTTGATCGCCAGGTCCATCACCTTGACGATCTTCTCGCCGTACACCTCGCCGAGTGAACCGCCGAAGACGGTGACGTCCTGGCTGAACACGCACACCGGGCGGCCGTCGACGGTGCCGTAGCCGGTGACGACGCCGTCGCCGTACGGCCGGTTCTTCTCCTGGCCGAAGTTCACCGAGCGGTGCTTCGCCAGTTCGTCGAGTTCGACGAACGAGCCTTCGTCCAGCAGCAGGTCGATCCGCTCGCGGGCGGTCTTCTTGCCCTTGGCGTGCTGTTTCTCCACCGCCCTCGCGGAACCCGCGTGCACCGCCTCGTCATACCGGCGGTACAGGTCGGCCAGCTTGCCGGCCGTCGTGTGGATGTCCGGTTCGTCCTCGGGCGGCGTCCCGAGCGGCTCCGTCGCACTGCTCATGAAACCGCAGCCTAGCTACTCGACGGTCACTTCGCGTGTGGCGTAGGCAACGTCCGTCGTTAGATCGACGCGCGCACCAGACCGGACTCGTAGGCCGCGATCACGAGCTGCGCCCGGTCCCGTGCCGCGAGTTTGTGCAGGAGGTGGCCGATATGCGTCTTCACCGTCGCCAGCCCGAGGTGCAGGGACCCGGCGATCTCGTCGTTCGACAGGCCGCGCGCGATCAGGCCAAGGACCTCGCGTTCGCGCGTGGTGATGTTGTCCAGCGACGCCGCGACGCGCTGGCCCGGTTCGGGCAGCCGGGCGAATTCGGCGATGAGCCTTCGCGTGATCGAAGGGGCGAGCAGTCCTTCGCCCGCCGCGACGACCCGGATCGCGGTCAGCAGTTCGGCGGGCGGGGTGTCCTTCAGCAGGAATCCGCTGGCACCCGCGCGCAGGGCCGAATAGACGTAGGCGTCGAGGTCGAAGGTCGTCAGCATCAGCACGTGGACGCCTTCGGTGGCGGCCGACGCGCAGATCCGCCGGGTCGCTTCGATCCCGTCCAGCTCCGGCATGCGGACGTCCATCAGCACGACGTCGGGGCGTTCCTTTTCGGCCAGTTCCGCCGCCTCCACGCCGTTGCTCGCCTCCGCGACGACTTCGAGGTCCGGCGCGCTGTCGACGAGCACGCGGAAACTGCCGCGCAGCAACGCCTGGTCGTCGGCGATCAGTACGCGGATCATCGTGTCCCCACTTCCTTGGCGGCGTACGGCAGCCGCGCGAACACCCGGAATCCCCCGGCGGGCAGCGGGCCCGCTGCGAAGTCACCACCGTAGACGGCGACGCGTTCGCGCATGCCGATCAAGCCGTGCCCGCCGCCGGTCGACGGCGAGCCTTCACCGCGCCCGTCGTCGACGATCTCGACGCTGACCTCGCCGGGGCTTTCGGTGATCGTGACCCGGCAGGCTGACGGCCCCGCGTGCTTCACGACGTTGGTCACCGCCTCCTGGGTGATGCGGTACACCGAAAGCGCGACGCCTTCGGGGAGGTCGTCCACCGCCTCGCCGGTCAGCTCGACGCGCACCCCGGCCTGTCCGGCGCGTTCGGTGAGGGTCCGCAGATCGGCGAGTTTCGGCGCGGGGCCCAGGGCCGCTTCTGGCGTCCCGTCACCCGAGCGGAGGACGCCGAGCATCCGCCGGAGTTCGACGAGCGTTTCGCGGCTGGTGAGCTCGATGACCCGCAACGCTTCGCGGGCTTCTTCGGGCTGTTCCTGCGCGACGTGGTTGCCGACGGCCGCCTTGACCGCGATCAGGCTCATACTGTGCGCGACGACGTCGTGCATTTCGCGCGCGATGCGCAGCCGTTCGTCGGAAACCGCCTGATCGGCCTGGGTTTCGGCGAGCTGGGCCAGATTCGCGCGCCGTTGCCGCGTCATCCAGCCCAGCGCCCACGAACCCACCACCCCGCCGCCCGCGAAGGCCGTCGACGCGATCGTGTTCGGCCCGAGCCGCAGGAACTCGAAGATCATGACGACGACCAGGCCGAGCCCCATCGCGATCAGCGAGCGGGCCCGCGGATGTTCCAGCGCCACGGTGTACAGGGCGCACGCGGTGGCCAGGAGCGCGGCCGGGCCCAGCCCGTTGCCGGCGAGCAGGGCCGGGATCAGGCTGCCGAGGCCGAGGCCGTAGGCGACCAGTGGCCGGTGGCGGCGCAGCGCGATCGCGATCCCGCTGGCGGCGACCGTCGCCCAGGCGAGCCACATCGGGATGGCGATGAGGAATGTCCAGGTCCGCGCGGCGAGGTTCCCGCCGACGGCCACGACGAGCACCACCGCGAGAAGCGCGTCGATCAGGTACGCCACCCGCTGCGGAAGCGCCGACGGCTGTTTCATACGGCGAACTTAGCCGGACGGGTGGCGCGTGCGCGTCCGTCCGGCGGAGGTCATCCCCAGGGTGGAGATCAGCCTCCGTGAAGAAGTCCTTCAGCTTCTCGGGCCAGCTTCGCAGCGCCTCGGGCACGACGTCGTCTTGTCCGTCCGGGACGGCCCCTGGGGTGACGTGGCACCGTACTCGCGTGATCAGACACGGATCTCGCGTGCTTGGAGACGTAACTCGCGTGATCGGACGCCGGACACCCGAGTTACGTCTCCAAGCACGTGAGTTACGTGTCCAAGCACGCGAGTCACGGCTTCGCTCCGCCCGCCACCCCGGGGCGAACGGGCTCGCTCCACAGAGCAGGAGCGAAGGCGTCCTTTACTGCATCGGACGCGGCGAAGGGCCCCTTCACCTCACCGCCGGCCCCAACCACGACCACGACACCTTTGACCTACCCCTCAATAACCGCGAGGGAAGACTGGGTCAAACGCCGCGCAGGGCGGCTACCGCGTCCTTCAGTTCGGGGTCGGCTTGGGCCTTGTCGAGGGCCGTCGCCAAGACCTCGTGATAGGTCGGTTCGGTTTCGGCGAGCCGTTTCCTGCCTTCCTTGGTGATGCACGAATACACCCCGCGGCGATCGTTCACGCAGGGGTCTCGTTCCGTCAGGCCGGCGTCTTCGAGGCGGACGACCATCCGGCTCACCGAACTCTGGTTGAGCCCGATCGCCTCGGCGAGTTCCTGCATGCGCAGGACGCCCTTCTCGGTGGCGGCCAGCTTGCCGAGCGCGCGGAACTCGGAGAGTCCGAGTCCGTGCCGTCTTTGCAGTGCCTTCGCGAGTTCTTGCTCGATGCGCCCGTGCAGCGTGAGGACACGGCCCCATGCCTGTTCGTCGGCGGTCATGGCGACCTCCCTGGATTTGCTTGACACGAGTTTACATGCAGTGACAGCATCTGCTTGCACATACATGTACTTTGAAATCACTTCGGAGGGGATCGCGATGACCGAGGATCGAAGCTTCCTGTTCCTGCTCGGGAGCGCCCGCGCGGGCGGCAATACGGAGATCCTGGCGAGGCGGGCGGCGAAGGAGCTTCCTCGCGCTGTGAAGCAGCGATGGATCCGGACGGCCGAGCTGCCGTTGGCGCCGTTCGTCGACCGGAAACACGATGGCGAGGACTTCGTCGCGCCCGCCGGGAACGAGCGAGCGCTGTTCGACGCGACCATGGCCGCCACGGATCTGGTGATCGCGTCGCCGGTCTATTGGTACAGCGTGTCGGCGTCGGTGAAGCTGTACTTCGACCATTGGGCGGGCTGGCTGGACCAGCCGGAACTCCGCTTCAAGGAGCAGATGCGCGGTAAGACCTTGTGGGGGGTGAGCGCGCTCGCCGAGCAGCCGGAACAGGCGGAACCCTTGATCGGGACCCTGCGCAAGACCGCCGTATATCTCGGAATGCACTGGGGTGGGCAGTTGACCGGCAACGGGAGCCGCCCTGGCGACGTCCTGCTGGACGAGGGCGCGCTCAAAGCGGCCGAGACCTTCTTCGCCGGGGCGGATCTCGTGCGCGCCTGAGCTTCAGGACGTGTGGACGCCGATGCCGCCCCGGCCGGGAGCGAGGTCGTCGCGCAGGACGAGGTGCTCGTCGTAGTCGCCGCCGTTCTGGGAGCGGAACGGGATCGGGTCGCTGGTGGACAGGGTGCGCAGCCTGCCCCGCAGTGCTTCGGCGGCGACGTCGTACTGCTCGGGCGAAACCCGGTCGGCGCCGCAGACCGTGAGCGGAGGGAGGACGGACATCCCGGCGTACCAAAGGGTTCCGTGCTGCAGCGGGAACAACACGTCGTTGATCTCGCCGTTCACGCCGCGCGGTCCGATGGTGGCTTCCGGCGCGCCCGCGGTCAGCAGGACCATGGCGCGTTTGCCGGCCAGCACCCCTTCGCCATAGCGCGACGTCCGGCCGTCGGGGCGTTGCACGCCGTAAGCGAAACCCTTGACGAAAACGCGGTCGAACCAGCCCTTGAGGATCGCGGGCATCCCGTACCACCACAGCGGGAACTGGATGACGACGGCGTCGGCCCACGCCAGTTTCTCGTGCTCGGCGCGGATGTCCTCGGTGAGTTCGCCGGTTTCGAAGGCGTTCTTCGACGTCGAGCCGACGACGAGCCGATCCGAGGAAGCGGCCCGGCCGAAGTCGTCGGCGTCGACGACGGCCTTCCACTTCATCGCGTACAGGTCGGATTCCCGGACGTCGGCGCCCTGCGCGCGAAGGGTGCGCACGCCTTCGTCGCGCAGCGAGCCGCCGAGGGAACGGGGTTCCGGATGGGCGAAGATCCACAACACGTTCATGTGTCCACCGTCGCGTGGTCCGGCGGCCGACGCGAGTGGCCCGATGGCCAACATGTGCAAGAATCAGGCCATGGGCTTTTTCGAGCATCCCGGCCGTCATCGGGTCGCCGTGCTGGTCCGGCACGGAATGCTGGTGATGGAGTTGGGCATCGTCATCCGGCTCTTCGGCACGGCCAAATCGGCCGATGGCGAGCCGCTCTACGAGGTCGTCACCTGCACGCCGGAACCAGGCCAGATCCGGACCGACGCCGACGTCACCATCTCGGTCCCGCTCGGCCCGGAAGTGCTGGACGAGGCCGACACCGTCGTCATCCCGGCCTCGTCCACCGAATACGAACCCTCGGGGCACGACCTCACCGAGCCGCTCGCGCGGGCGCTGGAGCTGATCCGGCCGGAGGCGAGGATCGCGTCGATCTGCACGGGTGCCTTCGTGCTCGCCGCCGCCGGACTGCTCGACGGCCGGAAGGCGACCACGCACTGGCGTTCGGCGCTGGACTTCCAGGCGAAGTTCCCGAAGGTCGACCTCGACCCCAACGTGCTCTACACCGACGAAGGGAACGTCCTGACCGCGGCGGGTGTCGCGTCCGGGATCGACCTCTGCCTGCACATGATCCGATGCGATCACGGGGCCGCGGTCGCGAACGAGGTCGCGCGCGGCACGGTCGTCTCGCCGCATCGCGAGGGCGGGCAGGCGCAGTTCATCCGGCGTCCGGTGCCGGAGCCGCAGTCCTCGTCGACGGCGGCGGCGCGGGCGTGGGCGCTGGAGAACCTCGACCGGCCGTTGACGCTGCGCGAGCTGGCGGCGAAAGAGGCGATGAGCACGAGGACGTTCACGCGGCGGTTCCGCGACGAAGTCGGGATTTCGGCGCTGCAGTGGCTGACCCAGCAACGGATCGAACGGGCCCGCCAGCTGCTCGAAGAGACCGATCTCCCGGTGGACAAGGTCGCTGCCGAGGCCGGGTTCGGCACGGCCGCGTCGCTGCGGCAGCATCTCCAGGCCGCGTTGGGTGTCTCGCCGAGCGCGTACCGGAACACCTTCCGTGAAGCCGTCTAGAAACAGCTGACCAACTGGTAATTTACCCGGAAATAAGTTCTGGAGGTTGCCAGTGAAAGCCCTCAAGTTCGCCGAGCGAGTCCTGTTCGGCGCCGCCGCGATCGGCACGGTGTACTCCGCCAGGACGGGTAACCGGCGGTTGCAACTGGTGACGAAACCGGCCGCGGTCCCCGTGCTCGCGGCTCGCGTCGCCCGGGCACAAACGCTTACATCAGGGGAGAAGGGGCTGCTCGTCGCCGCCTTGGTCGCGGCAGGCGCGGGCGACCACTTCATGGGCCGGTCGCACGAGGACCGTGAGCTGATCAAGGGCGCGACGTCGTTCGGCGTGATGCAGGTGCTGTATTCCGCGTTCCTGTGGCGCCGCGGCGCACGTCCGCGTGCCGCGACCGCGACGCCCCGGCTCGGGGCGTGGGCTGCGGCCGCCGTCGCGATGACGCTCCCGAAGCCGTCTCCGGTGTCTTCGGTGCTTTCGGTCTACGGAGGCCTGCTGAGCACGACGTCGACCCTCGCGGCCGACCCGGCCTTGGCGCCGAAGGCTCGTGTGTCGGGCGGGATGGTGGTCCCGTCGGGTGACCGCCGGACCTGGATCGCCGCCGGCGCGCTGTTGTTCTCCGCGTCGGACCTGGCGATCCTGATCCGCCGCAACTTCGTCACCAGTGAGCGGGTGCGGGCCAATCTCGAAACCTTCGTGCTGACTTCGTACCTCGCCTCCCAGTGGCTGCTCGTCGAAGGCATGACCGCGGAGAAGTAGAAAGTTAAGCAGGTACTTGACTATCGCTCGGCGTGGGTGGATAGTTAAGCATGTGCCTAACCAACAGATGGATCAGGTGTTCAAGGCGCTGTCAGACGGGACGCGCCGCGAAATGATCGAGCGCCTCACCCGGGGGCCTGCCTCGGTGGGGGAACTCGCGCAGCCGTTGTCGATGTCGTTGCCCGCCGTGATGCAGCACCTCCAGGTGCTCGAAGCCTGCGGACTGGTCCGGTCGGAAAAGGCGGGTCGCGTCCGCACCTGCCACCTCGAGCCGGACGGCCTGCGGATGGCCGAGGACTGGCTCGGCGGGCAGCGCACCGGCTGGGAACACCGGCTCGATCGCCTTGGTGGCTTTCTGAACTCCGATGAAGGGAAACGGTCATGACCGTCAAACACGCCACTTTCACCCTCGAACGCGTCTATCCGGTGTCGCCGGAGCGCGTTTTCGCCGCCTGGTCCGATCCCGCCGCGAAAGCGGACTGGTTCACCGTGCCGGGCGGCGGGCATTCCTTGGACTTCCGTGTCGGCGGCCAGGAGGTCACCACCGGTCCTTCCGATGACGGGAAGCGGATGGTCTTCGAAGCGCGCTACGAGGACATCGCCGAGAACGAGCGGATCGTCTACGCGGGCACACTCTCCGCGAACGACGTTCTGGCGACCGTGTCGGTCACGACGGTGCTGCTCGAAGCCGAGGCGGACGGAACCCGGCTGACGCTGATCGAGCAGGGCGCCTTCCTTGACGGACACGAAGAACCGAGCTGGCGGGAACAGGGAACGGGCGACTGGCTCGACAAACTGGGCAAAACACTGTCGCGATGATTTCCGGCAGGATGGGGACATGCTGACCGCTGAGCTGATCGTCGACAGCCATTTCCCGTCGGAACCCGCGCTTTCCCCCGACGGGAAATGGGTGGCCTACCAGGTATCGACCATCACGAAAGGCGTCCCCGAGATCTGGCTCGCCGCTGTGGACGGCAGCGAAAAGCCGCGGAAGCTGGCCGAAGGGTCCTCGCCCCGGTGGTCCGCGGATGCCCTCTATTTCCTCCGGGACGGCCGTGTCTGTTCGGGCGACGAGGAGCTGTTCGCCTGGGGGAGTGAGATCACCGGATTCCTTCCGCTGCCAGACCGGATCGTGTTCATCGCCGAAGACGAGACGCCCGCTCCGGCCGTCTGGGTCTGGAGTGAGAGTCTTCGCCCGGCGCGGCTGCGGAGCTTCGATCCTCGAACCGGCGAGATCACGACACTGATCGAAGACCACGTCGTCGACGTCGCCTGCCGCCAGGACGACAAGGCGCTCGCCGTCGTCACCTGGCCGACGCCGGAAGTCGACCCCGGC
Source organism: Amycolatopsis sp. lyj-108 (assembly GCF_046549005.1). Taxonomy (NCBI): domain Bacteria; kingdom Bacillati; phylum Actinomycetota; class Actinomycetes; order Pseudonocardiales; family Pseudonocardiaceae; genus Amycolatopsis; species Amycolatopsis sp. lyj-108. The sequence continues at coordinate 830,676 of NZ_JAJPWQ010000002.1, forward strand.
GGGCTCGAACCCCGGCTTTCCTTGCTGGACCTGGAAACCGGTGAGCGGCGTGATCTCGGCCAGGTCGCTTTCGAAGCCTCCAGCCCTGTTTGGTGGCGTGACGAGGGCGGCTGGCACATCGCGTACCTCGGGACACCGGAACTGGTGGGTGGCCGGGCGGTCTTCGATGTTTCCGTGGAAACCGGGGAACATCGGAACCTGACCGAGGAATCGACCTGCCCGCTCACACTCGCGCAGGTCGATTCCGGTGCTCCTCTGGTGCTCGTCGCCGACGGGCTCGACACGGCCCTCCATCGGCTCGGCGGCGGCGAGGTGTCATTTTGGCGCGGGCAAGCCGACGCGCTGGCCTCGAACGGCGAGATCGTGGTCACCGTCCTGAGTGCCGCGCACCGGCCGAAAGATGTCCATTGTGGACCGGTGGGCGGTGCGTTGACGCGAGTCAGCGACACGGCGCCGGAGTTCGCCGGGATCTCGTGGGGCTCCCAGGAACGGTTGTCCTACCAGGCGTCCGACGGCCTCGCGTTGGACGGCCTGCTCGTCCTGCCGCCGGGAAAGACTCGCGCCGACGGGCCTTTCTCGCTGGTCACGTGGGTTCACGGCGGACCGTACGACCGGTTCGCGGATCGCTTCATGCTCGGCTGGTTCCCGTCCGCGCAGTGGCTGGCCCTGGCAGGGCACGCCGTCTTCCTGCCGAATCCCCGTGGGGGACAAGGCCATGGGCATGAATTCGCCGCTTCCGTCGCGGGACGGGTAGGACTGGAGGAATGGAGCGATATCGAGACCGGGATCGATCTCCTCGTCGCCGAAGGAGTGGCCGATCCGGAGCGGCTCGGGATCGTGGGCGGGAGTCACGGCGGATACATGACGGCCTGGGCCGTCGGGCAGACCAGCCGGTTCAAGGCGGCGCTGATGGTCGCCGGGATCTGTGACTGGGGAATGCTCGCCGCGACCGGTGAACTCGGTCCGCTGGTGGAATCCGCGCACAGCGGGAGTATCGGCTGGGAAGGGACGGGCCCGCACCGGCACGATCAGCTCAGCCCGATCTCCTTCGCGTCGAAGATCGAGACCCCCGTGCTGATCGTGCACGGTGCGGAAGACACGAATGTCCCCTTGTCCCAGGCGGAATTCTTCCACCGCGCGCTACGCCACTTCGGCGTCGAACACGACCTCGTCGTGTATCCCGGCGAAGGGCATTCGCTCCGCGGACGTGATCACCAGCTGGATCTGCTCCGCCGGTCTCGCGAGTGGTTCGCGCGGTTGCTTTAGCTCCAGTCGGTCTGCGGTTCTCCGGGGATGTGCGTGCCGAAAGTCCATTCGTAGCCTTCGAGATCGTCGACGCGGCAGCGGTAGTTGCCCCATTCGGTGTTCTCCGGCTTCCAGACCGGATTCGCGCCGGCTTCGACGGCGGTAGCGAAAACGGCGTCCACGGCCTCTTGCGTCGGAAGGCTCACGTAGAGGCCGTGGCCGACCGTTTCGCCCTTGCGGGCCGGGCGGTCGTAGTCCTCTTCCGCGCTGAACACGATGATCCCGACGCCGCCGAGCCGCAGTTCCGCGTGCTGGATCAACCCTTTGTCATCGGCGAACTCCATGGTGGTCTCGAAGCCGAAGGCGCGTTCGAGCCAGCGAAGCGCCTTCGGTGCATCGTGGTAGGCGAGGTAGGAGTGGAGGGAGGCGAGGCGTTCCGTGGTTTCGGTCATGGGCACAGCCTCGCAACCGATGCGGACAACTACGGTCCTGGATTGCCGGCCATCACCAGAGGAGGCGGAGGCCGAGCACGGTGATGAGCGCACTGGACGCCAGCGCGGTCACCAGCCGTCCACGGCGTCCGGTCAACGCCTTGCCGAGTACGGCGCCGCCGCCCGCGAGGAACAGTTGCCAGCTGGCCGAAGCGGTGAACGCGGCGAGCACGAAGACCACGTGCTCCGCCCCGCTCGCCGCGGCCATGTCCTCGCTGCCGAGTACGAGCGCCGCGAAGTAGACGACCGTCGTCGGGTTCAGCAGCGTGATCCCGAGCAGGCTCACGTATGCCTTCGCCGGGCCGATCGCGACCGGCTGGGTCACCTCGGCTTTGGCGGAGGCGCGGAAGTTCCGGATCCCGGTGAGTCCGATGTGGACGGCCAGCCCGAGCAGCACCGCCACCGAAACCCAGCGCAACGGTTCGGCGATCGGCTCGATGATCGGGATCAGGCTGCCGCCGCCGAAGACCGCGATCAGGGCGTACAGCCCGTCGGCCGTGGCGACTCCCAAGGCGGCGTACGCGCCGATCTTGAGCCCTGCCCGTGCGGTCAGTACCACCAGATAGGTCGCGACCGCGCCCACCGGGATGGCGATGCCATACCCGGCGAGCAGGCCCGCGACGAGCGCGGCGCTCACGGCAGGACTGGTGTCGGCCTCCGCCAGGACCCGGCCTGCTGCTGCACCCGCGTCCGTCGGAGGACGGAGGACGGGGACAGGAAGGTGCGGGTCGATGTCATGTGGTGAAGGATGCGAACGGACGGTCCCGCGCGCAACACAATTAACGTGCGCCGGTCTCGTGAAGCTCCAGAACGGCGTCCAGATCGGCAAGCAACTTCGCCTTCGGCCGGGCGCCGACGGTCGTCCACACCGGACTCCCATCGCGGAAGAGGATCAGCGTCGGCAAGGACATGACCTGATAGTTCCTCGCCGTGAGCGGGTTCTCGTCGGAGTTGAGCTTGCGGATGAGCAGCGCGCCGGCGCGCTCCTCGGCGATCTCCGCGAGCACCGGCGCGATCATGTGGCAGGGCGGGCACCATTGCGCCCAGAAGTCCACCAGGACGGGCTTGTCCTGGTCGAGGACGAGTTCTTGGAAGGTTTCGTCGGTGACGACGGAAAGGGACATTCAGGCCTCCTCGGTTCGCGGCACGACGACGCACGGTCCCGGCGGCGTTTTCAACGCGCCCGCCAGTTTCGTCAGCAGGCTGTCCCGCACGTCGTTGAGCCTGGCAAGACAGGCGTCCACCTCGGCGAGTTTGCGTTGGTAGACCTCGATCGAATCGGCGCACGAGTCGCCGGTCTCGTGCCCGGCGCGCAAGCACTCGACGAACGGCCTGGTGTCCTCGAGACTGAGCCCGACCGCTTGCAGGGTCAGGATCTCGTGCACCAGGCGGTAGTCGTCCTCGTCGTACTCCCGGTAGCCGTTCGACGCGCGCCGTGCGTCGAGAAGCCCTTGTGACTCATAGAAACGCAGCGCGCGCGTGGTGGTTCCGGTGCGCGCGGCGAGCTCGCCGATCCGCATGGTCCGAGCGTAAACCTTGCCCTTGGCGTCAAGGCAAACGTTCAGTCGTCGAGATCGACCCGGATGGTGAGGAGGTCCGTGCCGATCGCCCGCACGGCGGCGCTGTTGAGCCTCGGCAGGGCCTTCAGACGGACGCGAGGGTCGTCGCCGGGGAGCAGGTGCGCCGTGCCGGGGTGCCACCGGCCCTTGAGCCGGACGCGGACGCGCGGGTCGGCCTGGATGTTGCGGACGTACTGTGATTTCTCGCCGAACTCGGAGACGATCCAGAACTCGCGGCCCACCCGGCGGCCCCCGATCGGCGTCTGCCGGGGCACCCCGGACTTGCGGCCGGTGGTCTCCAGGACCGGCTGGTTCGGCAGGCGGACGAGGATCGGGTTGCCGACGTGGCGCTGGAAGGTCGTGGCCACCCGGTGCTTGATCTCGTGATAGCGGGACATGGCTCCAGGGTGCCCTACGCTCGGCCCATGGTGAACGAGTCCGACGTGGACCTGGGGGACGGGACCACCCTGCACACGTACGACACGGGTGGCGCCGGTCCGGTGGTCTTCTGGCACCACGGCACCCCGAACATCGGCGCCCCGCCTGCCCCGCTGTTCCCGGCCGCCGCGCGGCTCGGGCTGAGGTGGGTCTCCTACGACCGGCCCGGTTACGGCGGCTCGTCGCCGCGGCCCGGCCGAGACGTCGCGTCAGCGGCGTCGGACGTCGAGAAGGTCGCCGACGCACTGGGGATCGAGCGGTTCGCGGTCTTCGGGCATTCCGGTGGTGGACCGCACGCGTTCGCCTGCGCCGCTCTGCTGCCGGAACGGGTCTCGGCGATGGTCGCCGTCGCGAGCATGGCCCCGTACGACGCCGACGGGCTGGACTACTTCGCCGGCATGGGTCCAGCAGGAGTGGGCGCTCTGACGGCCGCCTTGGCGGGACGGAAGGCCAAGGAGGACTACGAGGCGTCGGCCGAATACGACGCCGAGATGTTCACCCCCTCGGATCACGCGGCCCTTGCCGGTGACTGGAAATGGTTCCTCGATGTCGTCGGTCCCGCGGTCGAGGGCGGCCCCGGCGGACTGATCGATGACGATCTCGCGTACGTCGCGAAGTGGGGCTTCGAGCCGCCCGACGTCAAAGCCCCGGTGCTGCTCCTGCACGGCGCCGCGGACCGGATCGCGCCGCCCGCGCACGGCGAGTGGCTGGCCCGGCAGTGCGCCGCGGCCGAGTCGCACACTTTTCCCGAGGAGGGGCACATTTCGGTTCTTCGCCACGGGGAGGCCGCGCTCGAGTGGCTGGCCGAGCGCCCATGAGCTGCGACATCGTGGTCGTCCGGCACGCCGAGTCCGTTCCGCCCGCACCAGGGAAGCCCGACGACCCGGAACGGCCCTTGACCGAGGCGGGCGTGGCGGCGTCGGAACAGCTCGCGCACGAGCTCGTCGCGATGAACCCGACGGCGGTCGTGTCGAGTCCGTACCGGCGAGCGGTCGACACGGTCGCACCCGCGGCCAGAAGGGCCGGACTCGAAGTCATCACCCGCTGGGAGTTACGTGAGTGGGACTCGGGCCTGGAACCGACACCGGATTACGCCGCGCACTACGAGCGCAGCTGGGCCGACCCGGATTTCGCGCGTCCGGGTGGCGAGAGCCTTCGACAACTGACGGCGCGGGCGATCGCCGCCGTCGAGCGGCTCGCGGAGCAGCACACCGGCGGTGTCGTACTGGTGGGCAGTCACGGGACTTTCGTGTCCCGCCTGCTGGCCGGGCTCGAGCCGGGAATCGACTGGCCGTTCTCCCGGGACATGCCGATGCCCGCCGTTCACCGGCTCAAAATCCGGGGCGCACCATCAAGCGATAACCGAACGTGACGGGTGTGTGGAAATAGGGACACTCAACGTCTCTATTTCCACACACCTCCCCACAACAGTCACGACCCCACAGCATCGAAGGCGGCGTGCAGCGCCCCTTCGTACTGCTGCCGCGAGAACGTCAGCACACCGATGGCGTCGTAATTCCATTCCCGGTACGTATTGCGAAGACCCGACCAAGTCACCGTCTCGGCGTCGGTCGCGATCTTCACCACCAACGCCCAGCATTCGACGATGCCGCACGAGCACCCCAGCAGCAGGTGTTCGTCGTCTTCGACGCCGTGCGGAAGGTCATCCGGTGCTTCCCCGAGGAGATGCTCGGCGGAACAACCGGTCACGGGACTGTAATCCCCGGCGAGCAAGGGTGCGGGTTCCGGCGCGAACTCCTCGGCGCGCTCCTGCTGTTCCGCGAGCGCGTCGGGAAGTTCGGCCCGGCGCACCAGTTCCAGGAAGGAGACGCCATCGATCAGCAGCTCGAGCGCGGCTGTCGTTCTCCCCTTGGCCGATCGCCTTGGCACGTCGGAGATCCTGCGGAACTCGATCGAACGCATGGGCGCCACGGTAACCGCCGGTGCCGGGGCCAGAGGGTGGTTTGGCCGGTTCAGGCCGCGGGCCGTCCGGCGCCGGTGTAGTCGTCGCCCTTCGAGTGGTACGTGTGGATCTGGATCGCCTGGCCCTGGGTGGGCGCGTTGATCATCAGGCCGTTCCCGAGGTACAGCCCGACGTGATGGATCCGCGTCGCCGGGTTCCCGTAGAACACGAGATCGCCGAGTTTCGGTTCGCCTGGCACCTGCGGCAGCGCCCGGAACTGGCTGTCCGCGGTCCGCGGGAGCGCGACTCCGGCTTCGTCGTAGGACGCCTTGGTGAGTCCGGAGCAGTCGAAGCCCGCCGCGCCGGCGTCCGGTCCGTTGCCGCCCCACACGTACGGGAGGCCCAGCTGGCCGAGCGCGAACCGCGTCGCCTTCACGGCGGGGCTGCCGGATCGCGCCGGGTCGAGGGACAGGGTCGCGTACAGCTGCGCGTTGCCCAGGACGCGCTGGCGGAACAGTTCGGCCTCGTTGCCCTTGCCGCCCTGGTAGCCGGCGATCGCCTTCCACCAGCCGTTGCCGCCACCGAGGTCGGCGCCGGAAGCGCACAGTGCGCGGCCGGCGGCGACCGAGGCGGAGTCGGGGTCGGTGAGCGCGGGTTTCGCGATCCCGGGGATCGACGCGCCGTGCTTCTTCCACTGCTGTGCCGACAGGCCGAGGGGGTTGTCGCCGCCGCGTCCGTGGTTCGAGCTCGCCGCGCCGACCCCGGCCAGGGTGACCCAGGACAGGTGGCAGTTCGGCTGCTCGCCGCGCAGCGCCAGTTCACCGTTCGCGTAGCCGATGAGCGATTTCGCCGGGATGTCGAGCGGCCCGGCCAGTTTTGCCGCCCACTCTTCGAGCGGCCGGACGCCCTTCGGTGTCTCCTGGGCCTTGACCGGCGCGCTGACTTCGAGGACCGAGGGACCCGCACCGCCGCCGACGGTGGCCGGATCCTGTTTGGCGGCCGGGACCGGGACCGGCTGGTTCCCGCCGGCCGGTGCCGGATCGTTGCCGCCGGCGAGCAGCCAGCCCGCCGTCGCGAGTCCCGCGACCAGCGGGAGAGCGACCAGGCCCCGCATCGCCACGCCGTGCGCCCACGACTTCTTCTTGCTGTTTTCGGGCGCGCTCGGGGCGGAATCGGGCTCGGTCACGCCGTCAAGGTTATTGGAGACCACCTCTGCGTAACGAGCGAACGCCTTGCACGTTAGGGGGACTCTCATATTCTGGACGAATGAGTGAGACGGGAGCGCTCGACGCCGGGCGTCTGAGTGCCGCGCTGTCCGGCCGGTACGCCGCGATCCAGGTCGTGGCGAGCACCGGGTCCACCAACGCCGACCTGCGGGAAGCCGCCGCGAAGGGGGCCGCGGACCGCACTGTGCTGATCGCCGAGGAGCAGACGGCCGGCGTCGGCCGCCGCGCCAGGCAGTGGTCCTCGCCGAAGGGATCCGGCCTCTACGTCAGTGTGCTGCTGCGGCCGGACGGGGTTCCGTTCAGCAATTTGGGTTCACTTTCCGTGGTCGCGGGTCTCGCGGTCCGGGAGGTCGCCGCGAGTGTGGGTGTCGACGCCGTCCTCAAGTGGCCGAACGACGTCTTGGCCGGTCCCGGGCGCGCGAAATGCGCGGGGATCCTGGCGGAGGCCGCCGCCGGTGACGAGACCACCGTGGTCCTCGGCATCGGCCTGAACGTGCTGCCGCTCGGTGAGAACGTCCCGGCCGGGCCCGGTGGCCTGCCTGCGACCTCGCTGGCCGAGCAGGGGGCGACGGAGACCGATCGCGCCGAGATCGCCACGCGGCTGCTCACCGGTTTCGACGAGCTCGAACGCCGCTGGCGGCTCGCCGGCGGGTCGCTGGCCGAGGCCGGTCTGCTCGGGGACTACCGGCGGCACTGCGCCACGCTCGGCCAGGATGTCGAGGTCCAGCTGCCCGACGGCTCGGCGCTGACCGGCCGTGCCGCCGACATCGATCCCGCCGGCCAGCTCCAGGTCGACGTTCCCGGTGGTGAGCGGTACACGGTGTTCGCCGGCGACGTCGTGCACGTCCGGCCCGCCGGGGCCTGATCCGTGCGTCTCGATTTCCGGCGTCTCCTCTTCCGCCGGGACCGTTCGCCGGTACGGTGAGCTCACCAGCGCCGAACATACTTTTGGGAGCGTCCGTCGTGGCCTATCCGGACGATTTGCTCAGCGAAAACGAGCACGTCGTGGTGCACAGTCACCCGCATTTCAAGATGCTGATCTTCCCGTTCCTCGCGCTGATCGTCACGCTCGGCGTGGGCATCTGGCTGGCCGTGATCGCGAGGGACGCGACGGCCCCGTGGGACCTGATCTCGGAGATCGCGATCGCCGCGGTCGGGCTCGGTCTCGTCGTATGGCTCTTCCTCGCTCCGTTCGTCCGCTGGCGCACGACGCATTTCATCGTGACCACGGATCGGCTGATCGCCCGTGAAGGCGTGCTCAAGCGGACCGGGATCGACATCCCGTTGTCGCGGATCAACAGCGTCCAGTTCGAGCACGGCCTGCTGGACCGCGTGTTCGGCTGCGGCACGCTGGTGATCGAGTCCGCTTCGGACGAACCGCTGAAGTTCGACGACATCCCCAAGGTCGAGCGCGTGCACACGGTGATCTACCGCGAAGTCAACGACAACCCGTACGACGACTTCGCGCCGCCTGCCGCCGGCGCGCCGCAGCAGACCGAACCCCTGCCGCCGCAAGGGCCCCCGCCACGCGGAAACCGGCGGCGTTGATGGGCACGCGAGAGCTGGGGCTGCCCGACCGCGTCCCGTCGGCCGCCGCGTTGCCGGAACGGGTGACGATCTGGGAAGTCGGCCCGCGTGACGGCCTCCAGAACGAGAAGGCGATCGTCCCGGTCGAGGTCAAACTCGAATTCCTGGACAAACTCGCCGGTGCCGGGCTGACCACGCTCGAGGCGACCAGTTTCGTGAGCCCGAAATGGGTGCCGCAGCTGGCCGACGCCGAGCAGCTCCTGGCCGGGCTCGAAAAGCGCGAGGGCGTCCGGTATCCGGTGCTCGTCCCGAACGAGCGCGGGCTGGACCGGGCATTGGAAGCCGGCGTCTCGCATATCGCGATCTTCGCCAGCGCCACCGAGACCTTCGCCAAGAAGAACCTCAACTCGACGGTGGACGACCAGTTCGCGATGTTCGAGCCGGTCGTCACCCGGGCGCGGGCCGAAGGTCTCGACGTCCGCGGCTACGTGTCGATGTGCTTCGGCGACCCGTGGGAGGGCGCCGTCCCGGCCTCGCAGGTCGCCGGAGTGGGTAAGCGGCTCCTGGACCTGGGCTGCTCGCAGCTCTCGCTCGGGGACACCATCGGCGTCGCCACCGCGGGCCAGGTCGAGGCGCTGATCGGGCAGTTCGCCGACGTCGGCACCCTGGCCGTCCATTTCCACGACACCTACGGCCAGGCACTCGCGAACACGCTGGCCGCCCTGCGCTGCGGTGTGTCCACTGTGGACTCTTCGGCCGGTGGGCTCGGTGGCTGCCCGTACGCCGAATCGGCCACCGGGAACCTCGCCACCGAAGACCTCGTGTGGATGCTCGACGGTCTCGGCGTCGAAACCGGTGTCGACCTCGACGCGCTGGTGGCGACGAGCAAGTGGATGGCCGGGAAGCTGGGCAGGCCGAGCCCGTCCCGGGTGGTCAACGCGCTGGCCGGATGAGGTTCGCCGAACTCACGGACGAGACCTGGCCGCTTTTCGAGCGGTTGTTCGGGCCCGGCGGCGTGCAGGGCGGCTGCTGGTGCGCCTTCTTCCGGCTGACCGGTCCCGAGTTCAAACAGGCGGGCAAGGACGGCCGCAAGGCATACGTGCGCGGCGAGGTCGCCGCCGGGAAACCGTTGGGGCTGCTGGCCTTGGCCGACGACGAGCCGGTCGGCTGGGTCGCCGTCTCGCCCCGGCCGGCCAACCCCCGGCTGGCGAAGTCGCCGGTCGCGGCGTCGGCGGGCGACCAGACCGGGGTCTGGTCGGTGACGTGCTTCTACATCGGCAGGAAGAGCCGTCGCCAAGGGGTTTCCGTCGCTTTGCTGAAGGCCGCGGTCGACTTCGCGGCCGGGCGCGGCGCTCAGGTCGTCGAGGGCTACCCGGTCGAAGTACGGGAAAAGCGGCCGGGAGCGGATCTGTACCACGGCACGGTGAGCACGTTCACGAAGGCGGGATTCGCCCTCGTCGAACGTCGCCCGCCCGCGCGGGCCTTGATGCGCTTTCGGGTATCCGCCGACGAGAACGCCGGTCGGCGCTAAGGTCGTAACGCGTCCTGTCCGCTGCCTCCCCCGTCACCGGTGGGGTTCGATTCCTTGGGGGAGGTGCGGTGACCGATCCGAGCGAGGCCGGAACGGGCCCGATCCGGCTGCCCGTCCACTACGACGACGCCCCGACACCACCGCACGGGGCGCGCGCTCCGTACGCGCCTTCGCCGTGGCCGCCCGCGATGGCGCCGTTGCGGGTGCCGTTCCCGCCTCCGCCCGTTGCCCCGCCGCCCATGGGGGCCTTGCGGACCGAACGGGAGAGCGTGATCGCGCTGTTCCTCGTGCACATGTTCCCCATCGGGCATCTGCCGGTCGCGATGGGGAAACCCGCGCGCCAGTTGTCGCTCCCCGAAGGCGGTTCCGGCCCGCAGGATCACCCCGAAGCGGACGTGCTGGACGATCTGGACGCGTTGTCACACGTCAGCAGCGGCTTCCGGCGATCGCCGACGACTCCGGCCGTCGCGCCCCCGCCGGCGTTGACCAGGGGACACGACCCGTGGGGCGGAACGTCCCAAGAGGACTGGACGGCGCGCTTCGCCGGAGAAAACGGTTATCTGTGGCCGCCCGCCGAACTCTTTCCCGAGGGCGGCATCGATCCTGCGACGCCGACGATGCTCGAAGCAGGCACGCATCTCGACCGCTTCGGGGATCAGCACGGCCGGGTGTTCGCCGAGGACGGGACCCTGTTCCCGATGCGCTCGCTGCCGCCAGACCTGGTCACCACGTACCGGCGTTACCGCGTCGTCCGGCCGTTGCCGGTCTGGCGATCGGTGACCGCCGAATGGTTCGGCCAGCCGGGCGGCGGGGTGCGCTTTCGCACGGTGCTGGGCGCCGATGAACTCGTCACGCTGGGCTACCTGGCGGACGTCACGGGGGAGGTTCGGTGAACACGGGGACGATCCTGCGGTGGCTGGCCGCGTTGGGTGTGCCTGCCGAGGTGGTCTCGGTCGGCGCGGAGACGGACAACGCCTGGTGCCTCATGCGCACCGAGGAAGAAGACGCCGAGCCCGCCTGGGAGGTCTTCTGGCGCGAGCAGGGCAACCGGTACGACTGGGCGCGTTTCACCAGCGAACAGGTCGCCTGCCACTACCTCTTCGGCCGCCTCGCCTGGTCTCAGGTCGCACGCGGCGCCGTCGGCCTGCTGCCCGGCGCGCAGTGACACGCCTTGGCTGAGGAGTTGCGAAAGTGGCTTTCGCGACCTGCCCGGCCCACGCGCGTTCAGCGCTTCAGGATCGCCAGGACCTCGTCGTGGACCAGGCCGTTCGTCGACAGCGCCGAGCCGTTGTCGTAGCGCGCTTCGCCGTCGAGGTCGCTGAACCGGCCACCGGCTTCGGTGACCAGCACCTGGGCGGCCGCGACGTCCCACGGGTTCACGATGCATTCCGCGGTGACGTCGAGAGCGCCCTCGGCGACCAGGCAGTGATGCCAGAAATCGCCGAAAGCGCGGCTTTCCCAGCACGCGTCGACGAGGTCGAGGTACTTCTCGCGTGAGTGGTACTCCACCCAAGAGTTCAGGTCCGTTGTGGACAGATACGCGTCTTCGAGCGACGCGACTTTCGACACCGAGATGCGGCGCTCACCGGCGGAATCGCTCATCCAGGCACCGTCGCCGGTGGCGGCCCACCAGCGGCGGCCGAGCAGCGGCGCGCTGATCATCCCCACCACGGGGGTGCCGTCTTCGACCAGCGCGATCAGCGTCGCCCAGACCGGGACGCCACGCAGGAAGTTCTTGGTCCCGTCGATCGGGTCGAGCACCCAGGCGCGGCCGGTCGCCGCGGTGCCGCCGCGTTCCTCGCCGAGCACCGCGTCTTCCGGCCGGTCGGTGGCGAGGATCGCGCGGATGGCGTCTTCGACCGCGGTGTCGGCGTCGGTCACCGGCGTCCGGTCGGGTTTGCGCTCCACGGCCAGGTCGAGCGCGCGGAACCGGGCGGTGGTGATGGCGTCGGCGGCGTCGGCCAGCCGGGTGGCGAGTTCCAGATCATTCTCGTAGCCAGGCACGGTCACGATGCTTTCACGCCCGGCAGTCGTAGAGTTGGCCAGGTGAGCATGGTGCTACTCGCCGAGGACGACCCGGCCATCGCCGATCCGCTTTCCCGCGCACTCCAGCGGGAGGGGTATGACGTGCGTGTCGTCGGCGACGGTCCCGCCGCTCTCGACGCGACCGAGAGCGATCGGGTGGATCTGCTGGTCCTCGATCTCGGCCTACCCGGTATGGACGGGCTCGAGGTGTGCCGCCGCCTGCGCGCCAGCGGCACCGAGGTGCCGGTGCTGATGCTCACCGCGCGCACCGACGAGGTCGATTTCGTGGTCGGGCTCGACGCCGGCGCGGACGACTACGTCGCCAAGCCGTTCCGGCTCGCCGAACTGCTGGCCCGTATCCGGGCGCTGCTCCGCCGCCGGGCCCCCGACGTGCTCGAAGCCGGGGGAGTGCGGATGGATCTCGGTGCCCGGATGGTCACCGTGGACCTGCACGAGGTGCAGCTGGCGAACAAGGAGTTCGAGCTGCTCCGGGTGCTGATGAGCCGCGCGGGCCAGGTGGTCAGCCGCGACGAGATCCTCGCCGAGGTGTGGAACGACCTCGAATCGAAGACCTCGAAGACCCTCGACATGCACATGTCGTGGCTCAGGCGGAAGCTCGCGATCGCGGCCGACGAAGCCGCCGGCCGAGCGGGCAAACCCGGCGGGAACGGCGACGGCGAACGGCGGATCGCCACGGTCCGCGGCGTCGGCTTCCGCTTCAACGCGGAATAGCATGCGCCGTCGCATCCTGCTGGCGATCCTGCTCGCGGTCGCGGTCACCGCGGCGGTGCTGGGCATCCCGCTGGGGATCACCGCCTGGCAACTGGTCGAGAACCTCAACCGCGAAAACCTCGCTTCGTCGGCCCGCGGGATCGCGGCGACGCTCGACAACGAGATCGCCGTCGGCCAGCCGATCAACCTCGACCTCGTCCGGGTCGCCGTCCCGCAGGGCGGTTTGCTGACCGTCCGCGCACAGGGGCAGATCGAGAAGCGGTACGGCTCCGACCCCGGCTCGGACGTGGTGTCCGAGCGGGCGCCGATCGCGTTGCACGGCGAGGTCGAGCTGGCCGTGCCCGCCGGGCCGATGCGCACCCGCCAGACGCAGGTGACGCTGCTCGTACTGCTGCTTGTCGTGCTGTCGGTGGGCACCGGAACGGTGGTCGCGACGGTGACCGCGCGAAGGCTCGCGAAACCGCTGAGACACGTCGCGGATCGCGCGGTCAAACTCGGCGGCGGCGACTTCCGGCCGGATCCCAAGCGCTACGGCGTCGGCGAGCTCGACATGGTCGCCGAAGCGCTCGACGCGTCCGGTTCGGCGCTCGCGCAGCTCGTCCAGCGGGAACGCCAGCTCGTCGGCGATGTCTCCCACCAGCTGCGGAGCCGGTTGACCGCGTTGCAACTGCGGCTCGAACCACTCACCGTCTACCCCGATCAGGACGTCGTCGACGAGGCGAAGGCCGCGCAGGAACAGGCGGACCGGCTTGCCGAGGCCCTCGACGAGCTGCTGGCCGCCGCGCGAGCGGCGCGGGAGGTCGGCGCGGAGCCGGTGAGCCTGCAGGAAGTGCTTCCCGAGGTCTCCGAAGAATGGCGACAGCTGCTTCGCGCCGAAGGCAGGCATCTGCGGATCCGGGTCACCGAGGGGCTGAGGGCGAGGGCGACGCCGGGCCGCCTCCGAGAGGTCGTCGGCGTGCTGCTCGACAACGCGCTCCGCCACGGCGCGGGAACGGTCACGCTCGCCGCCCGGCGTGGCGACACCGAGGGCACCGTCGTTATCGAGGTCGCCGACACCGGCTCGGGCGTACCCGACGAGCTGGCGCCGCACATCTTCGAACGAGGCTTCTCCGGCGGCGGCTCGACCGGCGTCGGGCTCGCGCTCGCCCGCGCGCTCATCGAAGCCGACGGCGGGCGGCTGGAGCTGTCGAGCAAGCAGCCGGCGGTGTTCAGTCTCTTCTTGAAGGTGCCCCGGCCGGGGGATGTGGCCGAAGTGCGCTGGCCCGCCGAGCGGGTCCCGCGCTAAGACCTCCCCAAGGATCTCCCGATCGGGCAATGCCGCGGAAGCGCGCCGACCTACCGTCGGGGGGTGCGTGCGACGGCGTTCCGGTACCGCCCACCGGTGAGTCCGGTGGCCGCGGCGACCCTGGAGATCGGCAAGGTGGCGATCTCCGTGCGGTTGTCCTTCGACGGCGCTCTGTACGCGTGCCGCAAACTGCCCGGCGTGGTGGAACGGATGGAGGCCGAAGCGCTGGACCTGCTGTCGAAGGGGCTGTTCGTCAGCGGGATCGACACCCCGGTCGCGACCGTCACCGGAGCGGCGGGGCACCGGTTCATCCAGGAGAGCGCGGTGTTCCAGCCGCCGGACAGCCGGCTCTACCGGGGCATGTGCGGGGTCGGCGCCAGCCGGAACGGGCTGACGTTGACCGGGATGATCGGCTACCGCCTCGAAGTCCGTGCGGGGTGGGCCAGCAGGGCGGGTGACTGCGGCCCGCCCGCAACGGCCGCCGAATGGGCCGAACTCTTCGGCGGGCAGCTGGCGTCCATCGGCGGGGTGGTCTTGCGGCGGTCGTCGCTGCTCAGTCTCGGTACTCCGCCGTGACCGTGACGACGAAGGCCGCCCTGGCGGGCAGACCGAGGCTGACCCACAGCCCGGTCGGATCGGTCTCCCCGAGGGCCATCCGCAACGGCTGCTCGCCGACCATGAGGAACTCCGTCCCGAGCAGCACCCGCAGCGACCGGTCGAGCAGGGTGTGCTCGTCCCGGACCTTGTCCGCCCGCGCCGTGACCAAATAGGACAGTTCGCACCGCTTCGCCCGCACGGCGCCGGTTCCCGGGCCGGCGCCGTGCAGGGCGAAGAGGAACAGATCGACGCTCGACACCCGCGTCTCGGTCTGCCAGGCAGGTTTCGGCGGATCCAGCCGGACCACCGTCCCCTCCGGCAGATGAGGCGCGATGAGCAGGCACAACGCCTCGTCGACCTGGGTGATCACGGGGTCAGATCAGTCCCTCACGCAGTGCGTATGCCACCGCGTGCGAGCGGTTCCGGAGCTGGAACCGGTTGGTCACGTCGTGCAGGATGCTCTTCACCGTGCGCTGCGAGTAGCAGAGCTGGTCGGCGATCTCCTGCGTCGAGAATCCCGACGCGACCAGTTTGAGCACCTCGGTCTCCCGGCTGCTCATGCCACCGAACTGCAGGCCGCGCGGCTGCAGGACCTGGCGTTGCAGCCGCGAGACCCGGTGCAGCAGTCTGCCGAGCAGGTCGGGCGGCAACGCGCCTTCCCCGGCCGCGGCCGCCTTGATCAGCCGGACCAGGACGTCGGCGCCCGCCTCGGAACGGCGGGCGACCGCGCAGACGCCGTGCTCGATGGCGCTGAGGATCTCGTTGTCGTCGACTTCACCCGCGACGAGCACGATGCGGGTGAACCCCTGGTGATGCAGTGCGGACAGCAGTTGCGTCATCGCCTCGTCGAGGCGGTCGGTGACCAGGAGGGCCACCATCGTCGGGTCGGCGGTCTCCCCGTCCACCAGCCAGACATCGTCACGGGAGCGGAGCGTCATGCAGACGCCGTTGTGCAAAATCGGATCGGTGGCGCGGACGACCACGGGCGTCCGGTTCGGTTCGAACATGTGATTCCCATTCCCCTCGAACGGTGCGAGGGTCCCACCCCTCACCCTGCTCACCCTGCCGGGTGAGGTGTCCCGGGCGCATGGGACTCCGGTCCCGACATTGCCCGAAAAGCCGCCCTTATCGGGGTTTTCAAATTCCGCTTTTCAACGACCCAGCCCGGCTTCGCGGGCGCGCACGATGGCTTCGGCGCGGTCGGCGACGTGGAGTTTGCTGAAGACGTTGGAAATGTGGTTCCGTACGGTCTTCGGGCTGAGACACAGAGTGCTGGCGATGGCGGTGTTGCTGTGCCCGCCCGCGATGAGCGAGAGGACCTCTCGTTCGCGGACGGTCAGTTCCGGGAACACGGTGTCCGTACTCGGCTGAGTGTGGTTGAAGAAGCCGAGAACCCGCGTCGCGATGTCGGGCCCGAAGATCGCTTCGCGCCTCGCGACGGCGTGAACGGCACGAATGATTTCGTCGGGTTCGGCGTCTTTGAGCAGATATCCGCGGGCTCCGGCACGCATCGCGGAGAAAACCGATTCGCTTTCGTCCGCCATCGTCAACATCAGCACCCCGACACCGGGCCGCTCGGCGACGATGTGCCGGGTCGCTTCGGCGCCGCTGATGTCGGGCAGATGCAGATCCATGACCACGACGTCGGGCGCGAGGGCGCTCGCCGCGCTGATCGCGTGCGCGCCGCTCGCGGCCTCACCGACCACGTCGACCTGCGGCTCGTTGGCGAGCAACGTGCAGACCCCGAACCGGAACAACGGATGGTCGTCGACCACGAGCACGCGAAGGCGTTCATTCATCTGGTTCCCCCTGTCTCCCCGACGCGGCACGTTAGCGAGAGGGCCGGACGTGGACAACGCGCGGTCCGGACAGCGGACCGCGAGAAATTAAACGCCTGATGAGTGTCGCGTATCGCCGGGGTCCGCCCAACCCATTAACCCTTTCGGCGCAGTGGTGGGTCACAAGTACGCGAAGGGAGTTGCGGGCGGGTGGTAGCAAGGGTCCCTTGCTCCCGCGCCTGCCCCTCCCGCCCGCCGCCGATGCAATGAAAGAGCCTTTCCTTGCAAATTTCGCAAGGAAAGGCTCTTTCATTGCACACGTGGGCCGTGAAGGCCTCCTTCCCTACTCTGAAGGTAGGGAAGGAGGCCCTCACGGACTCTGGGTCCCTCAAGGAGGCCTTCACGGACGCCAGAGCCAGGCGAGAGCAAAGGTCCCTTGCTCACTTTCCGCAGGTCAGGCGAAGGCGGCGGCGTGCTCGCGGGCCCAGTCGGCGAACGTCAGCGGCGCCCGGCCGAGCAGTTCGCGCACGGTGTCGAACACGATCTCCTCGTTCCCGGCGGACTGCCGTTTGAGCTCGAACATCCCATCGACCGCGGAAGCGGGCCAGCCGTACCCGAGCATCCGGGCTCGAGAATCGGCTTCGGGCTCTTCGACGTAAGTCAGCCGCCGCCCGAGCGCGTCGCCGAGGATTTCGACCTGCCGCCGCGTCGTGAGTGCTTCGCCGCCGGTGATCGGGTACGTCCTGCCCGCGTGCCCGTCGCTGGTCAGCACGGTCGCGGCGACTTCGGCGATGTCGCGGGCGTGCACCAGCGCGGACGACGGATCGCCCTCGGGAACGCGGATGACCCCGTCGCCGCGGACGGCGTGCAGCCATGCGAACCGGTTGTCCATGAAGGTGCCGGGGCGCAGGATCGTCCAGTCCGGCCCGGCCTCGCGCACGGCCTGTTCGGCCTCGGCGTGCACGAGGGAGATCGGGTCGGTCTGTCCGAAGTGGACTCCGGTGGTGGAGAGTTTGACGATGTGCGCGACACCGGTGGCGGCCTTGAGCACGGTTCGTTCCTGAGTGAGCGGGTCGGAGCCGTGCCCGGAGGTCAGGACGAACACGCGGTCGACGCCGTCGAGCAGTGCCGGGTCGAAGGCGTCGAGATCGCCGGCGGCGACCTCGGCACGCGGGTCGATCCGGGCGCGGGCGGGGTCGCGTGTCAGGGCACGCACGCGGGCGCCCTTGTCCAGCAGGGCGGGAACGAGTTCGCGGCCGATTTTGCCGGTGGAACCGAGTACGAGAATCATCGAAAGACTCCTTTAGTGGTTGCGCCGCAAGGAAACGCGCGGCAGGAAGAGGGAAGCGGCGAGGCCGGCCGCCAGCGCGGGGACCATCACCCAGAACACGCCGCCGAGCGCGGACGCGTATCCGGCGGGACTGTCGTCGGTGAACGCGTTCGTGAACACCACGCCGAAAACGGTCAGCCCGGCCGTGGTGCCGAGTGAACGCAGGAAACCGACGGTCGCCGAAACGGCACCGAGATCGGTCCGGGCGACGTCCTGCTGGGCCGCCATGGAAAGCACCTGCATGTTGAGCCCGGCCGCCGCGCCGAACACGACGAGATAGGCGACGACGAGCGGCAGTGGTGTCGTTTCGTCCATTGTGGACATGGCGAGGGCGGCGGCGAGGCCGAGGGCCATGCTGAGGATCGGCGCCCAGCGATAGGCGCCGGTCTTGGCGATGATCCGGCCCGCGACCATCGACGACGCGGCGACCGCGAGGGTCATGGGCAGCAGCAGGAGCCCGGCTTCCGAAGGTCCGGCGCCGCCCGCGGCCTGCAGGAAGAGCGCCAGATAATTGACCGAACCGAGGAAGACGAACCCGGCCGCGGCACTGGCCAGGACGCTCAGGCTGAACATCCTGGCGCGGAAGAGCCGAAGCGGGATGACCGGTTCGGCCGCCCGGCGTTCGATGACCAGGAAGGCGACGAGCAGTACGGCGCCGATCGACGCCGAAAGCGGCGTCGCCAGGGTCAGGCCGACGATCGCGCCGGACAGCACGACGATGCCCGCGAAGTCGAACGGCGCGGTC
The DNA here is from genome assembly GCF_046549005.1 of Amycolatopsis sp. lyj-108. NCBI lineage: Bacteria > Bacillati > Actinomycetota > Actinomycetes > Pseudonocardiales > Pseudonocardiaceae > Amycolatopsis > Amycolatopsis sp. lyj-108. Next base: position 849,088 of record NZ_JAJPWQ010000002.1, read on the forward strand.
TTGCGGCGTCGTTCGAGCCGCAGGAATCGCGCGACGATGACGAACGCGACCAGCCCGATCGGCACGTTGATCCCGAAGATCGACCGCCAGCCGGCGAGGTCGGTCAGGACGCCGCCGACGACCGGGCCCGCCAGCGAGGAGCCGGCGAAACAGATCGAGAACCAGGCGAAGTAGCGGGCGCCTTCGCGACCCGGGAACAGTTCGCCGATGATCGCGGCGACCGCGACGAACAGGCCGCCGGAGCCGATGCCCTGCAGGACACGGGCGGCGATCAGCAGCGGCATCGTCGGCGCGAGCGCGCAGGCGAGCGAACCGAGGACGAACAACGCGATCGCGACGAGCACGACGCGCTTACGGCCGAAGAGGTCACCGAGCTTTCCGTAGACGGGCGCGCTGACGCTGCCCGCCAGCAGGTAGACGGTGGTGACCCAGGCGAACGAGGTCGCGCCGCCGAGTTCGCCGACCATGCGTGGCAGCGCGGTCGCGACGACCTGGGCGTCGAGCATCGCCAGGAACACGGCGGCGAAGAGCCCGACGAGGGCAAGGGTGTTTCGGGCGCGCGGAGGCGCGCCGAGAGCGGTGCTCAAGAAAAGATCCGTTCACTGGAAGAAACGAGGGAACGCGAGGGACGCGGAGCACTGCTCGAAAGCAGCCCCGGATCCCCGCCAAGACGGGAAAAGGCTCAACCGTCATCCGAACCGGATGCGGTCCTCTTCGCGCTTGGCGATCACCTCGAATTCGTCCCGCTCGACCGTACGAACCCGGCCGGCGTCATCAGTGAAGGAACGTTGACATGGATGACCCTAAACAATCACATGTCGTTTGACAAGTACTTAGCGGAGAGGGACGACGTCGTCGTCCGGCTCGTCGCTGTCCCGGCGGCGTTTGCCCAGCTCATCCGGGAAGACCCACTTCTTGAAACCCCAGAAGCGGAAGAACATCGCCAGGAGCATGCCGATGATCGACCCGCTCGTGAAGTCGGCGAACTCCTGGACGAACCGCGTCACATGCGGCACTTCGAGGTCGAAGATGTAGCGCGACGTGTAGAGCGGGATCAGGTTGACCACCACGGCGATCCCGCTGATCACGAAGAAGAGCGCCGCCTCGTGATGCCGCTCGCGGCCGCCGCGGGTCCGGAAGGACCACTCGCGGTTCAGGATGTACGACACGATCGTCGCGACGATGATCGCGATCGCTTTCGCCGTGGTCGGCTTCGACTCCAGCACGGTGAGTTTCAGCAGGTACCAGACGCCGTTGTCGACGAGGAACGTCGTGCCGCCCACGATCGCGAACTTCAACAGCTCACGGTGCTTGATCAGCACGGATCGGAACGGCTCGGGCGTCCTCGAAAGGACGGATTCGACCACGGTCACCGGATCAGTCTAATTCGCTTCGCCCGTCGAATGGGCTGGGAGGGGATGGACAGTGCGTTATATGACGCTTTGGGCGGTTCGGGGAACGACTGGTCCGCCTTTGTCGTTCATGCGCCCTGACCTGCGGAAAGGGAGCAAGGGACCTTTGCTATCGCGTGACGGTCAGGCAGCGGAGTCGTCGGGAATGTCGGAAATCTCCGGTCCGCCGCCGCGCAGCAGCCGCGGTCGCGCGCCGGCCTCCGGGAAGACCCACTTCTTGAACGACCACCAGCGGAACGCCGTGCCGAGCAGGGTCCCGATGAGCACGCCGCTGACGAAGTCGGCGATCTCCTGGGTCAGCAGCCCGACGTGCGGCTGCTCCAGGTCGAACACGTACCGCGAAACCAGTTGCGGAAGCGCGTTGAGGCCGAGCGCGATCGCGCTGATCAGGAAGAAAAGCGCCGCTTCGTGGGTTCGCTCACGCCCGCCGCGGGTGCGAAAGGACCATTCACGGTTCGCGACGTACGAAAAAACGGTCGCCACCAGCACGCCGATGATCAGCGCGGTCACCGGTTTGTCGGTCAGCACGGTGAACTTCAGGCCGTACGTGATCGTCATCGTGATGACGAAACTCGCGCCCCCGACCAAGACGAATCGCAGCAGTTCGCGATGCTTCCCCCGCATGCGCGCGACGCTACTGGAAAATACGGTCGACCACTCCGTTGGGTCGAGTGGACGGCTTCGTCTTGTCCGGCCGCGGTGGCGCGCTCGTGGTCGTGGTCGGCTCCGCGGGGGCGGGCTGTTGCTTCGCAGGCTCCGAAGGCGTCGCTGACGGCGAAGGCTTCTTCGACGGAGAAGGCCAGCCTGGCCGCCCCGGCTTCGTCGTCTCAGGCGTGCCCGAGGGCTTCGAAGTGACCGAAGGCAGTGAAGGCACCGTGGTCGGCGGAAGCAGCGCGTTGTCGTCACACCAGTGGTGCCAGCAGCCGAAGTAGACCGCGACCGGCTTCGCCTTGGCGACGCCGAGGGTGGCGTTCACCATCACTGGAACGTTCTCCGCCGGGCGGCCCTTCAACCGGACCAGCAGCCCCACCTCACGGCCCGGGGCCAGCGAGCCGCGCGAAGTGCACGACGCGCCTTCGCCGGTCGGGGTGCAGCGGATGCCGTACGCGCTCCAGGAGTTGAGCACGCGGTGGTCGATGGTGATCGTGACCGGCTTCGTCGTCTTGCCGGTGTTCTTCACCCGGATCTTCATCAGCGGATGGTGGTTCCACGGGAACGCCGACAGCCCGTCGCCCTCGGCACTCAGGTCGACGCCGTCCGGCGGGGCGGGCACCTTGACCTTCACCGCGACCGACACCTTGATCTGCGCGCCCGCCGTCACCGAACCGGTGACCACGCTGCCGTCCACGGCCGTTTCGTCGGCGAGCAGCCGGAACGTCAGCACCGCGGACTGTCCGGGTTCGAGGCCGGTACCGGTCCGGCAGGTCACCGTGCCGGTGCCACCGGGGCAGCTGACCGCGATCGGAGCCGGCGCCTGCTGCCGGAAGCCGGTGACGCCCATCGCGCCGCCGCCGGCGGCGGGAACGGCCCGCACACCCTTCGGCAGGTTCAGCGAGACCGCCACGGGCTCGGACTTCGATCCACCGTCGTTGCGCACGGTGATCGGCAGGTTGGCTTCTTCACCGGGCTGGAGCTGGACACCGCCGGCCGGCGTCGACGCCGTCATCACCGGAGGCGCCGGAATCACCGGCGAGGGCGCGGGCGGCTCGGCGGGTGCCGGGGGTGTGGCCGAAGGCGCCGGAGGCGGCACCTGCTGCGCGGGCGGCACGGGCTGCTGTGCAGGCGGGACGGCAGGCGGGACGGCCGGGGGCACCACGGGCGGGGCCCCGGGGGTGGGGGCGGGTGCGACGACGGCGGGCGGCGGGACGGCCGCGGCGGCCGGGATCTCCTGCGTACCGCCACCGGCGGCGAGCGCCACCGCGACCGCGGCGACGATGGCCACGCTCGATCCGGCCACTCCGGCGAACTGGCGCGGTCCGGCCGCGGCCGCGCCGGCGGCCCCGCCCGAACTCGAACCCGCGGCGGCGGCCGTCGCGGCCGCGGTGACCGCGCCCGCCTTGCCCGCGCCGGTCGTCGCCAGGTAACCGAGAGCCGCGCCACCGAGCACGATCGGCGCGATGATCCCGCGCAGACCGGTGTTGACGTCGGCCAGTTCCGCGGCCAGCGCGCGGCAGTTCTCGCATTCGTCCAGGTGGCTCTCCACCTGGGCACGTTCGCGTTTGGACAACCCGTCGCGGGTCCACGCGCCGAGCTTGTCCGCGCTCGCGCGGCACCGTTCGGCGGAGTTCTCGGCCAGGTGGACCTGCAGATACGCCTGCCGCAGACCTTCACGCGCGCGGTAGGCGAGCGCGGAGACACCGTTCGCGGTCAGCCCCAGCAGCGGCGCGACCTCGGCGGGCGTCTGCCCCTCGATCTCGGTGTGCCACAGCACCGCCTGCCACCGCTCGGGCAGCCGGGCGAACGCCTTCGCGGCGAGCGTGCGCTCGAGCCCGGCGACGGCGGTGTCGGAGAAGGGGACCGTCAGCGCTTCGCCGACGGCGCCGCCGACGTCGGACATGTCCTCGTTCAGGTCGACGCGCTTGTCCTTGCGCGTCTTGTCGTAGGCGGTGTGCCGGAGCGCGGTCAGCAGGTATGCGCGGAACGCGGCGTCCGGGCCTTTGCCGACGCGCAGCGTGTCCAGCACCTTCGCGAAGGCTTCCGAAACGAGGTCGTCGGCCTCGGAACTGGAGCGGGCGAGCTGGCGGGCGAGGTTGTGCGCCGCGCCGGCGTGGCGCTCGTACAGGGTTCCGTAGGACGCGATCTTCCCGTCACGCACCTCGGCGATCAGCTCGGCGTCACTCCTACCGGAGAGATCGGCGGGAACGGTGGACACGGGGCTCCTTCATCTGCTGGTTCGGCGGGTCTACTGTCTTAAACGCCCGAACCCGCTCAGTGTGACGGACTGGGCGACGCACGTCACCTCGCGGCCCCGTCGATGACCCGGAGAGCGCAACACCTTCACCCGCACCGGGTTACCGAAGAGTTCGGAAAGATCCTTGGAAAACGCCGTCACGCGCGGCGTGGACCGGCGTCCCCACCGTGAAGCGATCGCAAGATCGAAAAGATCGGAACGGAAAGGGGCGGTGGGCAGTGGACGTACCGGCCACCGGTGCGCCGTCCGGGGGATCCGACGGGCAAACCGCCTGGAACCGGTTCGAACGAGATCGCACGCTCCGCGCACTGCGGGCCCGCTGGCGCACGGCCAGCCTGGCCGCGGGCTGGCGTTTCCCCAGTGACTGGGGCCTCCCCGAGGTCGACGCCGTCTGCGCGGCGGTGATCAAGAACGGCCGGGTCGCTCCCGCCGAGGTGGCGGAGACCGCCCTCGCGGGGCTGGGCCGGGCACGGGCCGCCGCGGGTGCCGGGCTGGCCGAAACGCTCGCGGACCTCGCGGCGTTGCACGCCGTGCTCGCCGATCCGGACGCGGTCGACGGCTTCCTCGAACCGGATGTCGACTCCACACCCTCCCGGTTACTCCGGGTCACGGCGCTGGCATGGGCGGACGTCGCGACCGACCAGCTCGTGAACACCGAGGTCACCGAACCGCTCACCGGACTGCCCACCGCCGCGTACCTGAGGACCCGGTTGAGCGAGCTGTACCGCCAGGCCCGTCGTGACGAACGGCCGGTCGCGGAGGCGCACACGCTTCTCGTGGTGTCGATGGACTTCAGCTCGGTCGCGGGCTGGCCCCGGCTGACCGGGATGATCCTGGTCGCGGACGCCTTGAAGCAGGTGTTCGACGGCGGGGAGAGCGTCGCCTCGATCGGGCCGTCCGTCGCGGGCGTGCTCGTCCCGAAGGACGTGCGGCTCGCTTCGTCCGGCGTCGCGCTGCGAAGGGCGCTGAACGAGCGGCTTTCGGTGGACGCCCAGCTACGGGACACCGGCCGCCCGCAGATCTCGGCCGTCCGGCTCCCGGCGACCTACGATCTGGCGTGCGATCTCCTCGGCAGTCTCGCGCGCTCCTGACGCGGGGTAGCGTAAGACGTTCTCCAGGTCACGGCCGACCCTGTCGACCAGGCACGACCCGGTTCATGATTTCCTGTTTGCGTGACCCGGACTGTTCCCGCCGACGCCAACGGCGACGTTTCGGCGAGCCGCCCGCAGCATCGTCTCTCGCTGCGGAAGTCGCTCGCCCGCTTGTCCGTCCGGCCGAGATCGATCCTGATCCTGTCGGTGATCCCGCTGGTCGCCATCGGTTTCGGTATCTGGGGCTGGCAGCACGAATGGGTGCTCGGCGTGGACAGCGCGGTCTACCGCGCCGGCGCCGAGACGCTGTTGAACGGCGACCCGCTGTACGACGCGAACACACTTCCGGTGGAACCGTGGTGGGCGTTGTTGCCGTTCACCTACCCACCGACCGCCGCGCTGCTTTTCATCCCGCTCGCGCTGGTCCCGACGCAGGTCGCCTGGGGGCTCCTGACCGCGGTCTCGCTGCTCGCGCTGGCGCTGTGCGTCCGGATCGCCATCGGCGCGCTGCCGAAGCCCTCGACCGACGGCCCCCGCTGGTGGGCTTCGCCCGCCCGCTCGACGATCGCGTTCTTCCTGGTCTTCCTCGGCCTCGAGCCGGTGTGGCGCACGGTCTTCCTCGGCCAGATCAACATCATCCTGATGGCGCTGGTCATGCTCGACATCCTCGTCATCGGGGCGAGGGGCAGCCGCTGGGGCGGCGTGCTCGTCGGCGTCGCGGCCGCGGTCAAGCTCACCCCGATCGTGTTCCTGGGGCATCTCTTCATCACCGGCCGCCGGATGGACGCCATCCGCGGGCTCATCACCTTCGTCGTGATGCAGGGCCTGATGTTCCTGATCATCCCGCACGACGCGGCCCGGTACTGGACCTACACGCTGCCCGACACCGGCCGCATCGGCCCGGTGCACTGGGCGGGCAACCAGTCGCTGAACGCGCTGATGAACCGCTTCACCGAGCTCGCGCCCTGGGCGTCGAAAGCGGCGATGGGGATCGGCGCGCTGCTCGCGATCCCCGCGATCTGGCTGGTGCTGCGCTTCCACCGCAAGGGCCAGGCGCTCGCGGCGATGCTCGTGACGGCGTTCTGGATCCTGCTGATCTCGCCGATCTCCTGGACGCATCACTGGGTGTGGGTGGCGCCGCTGGTCGTCCTGCTGGTCTCGCGGCTGCCGAAGACCACGCCCGCCACCGCGTGGAAACGCTGGCTAGGCACCTTCGCGGTGTTCTTCGTCTTCATCAGCTGTGTCCTGCTGATCCTGCCGAACGGCCGGAATGTCGAGCTGCACTGGAAGGTGTGGCAGAACATCCTCGGCAGCGCGTACATCTTCATGCCGCTCGTGCTGGCGCTCGCGCTCGCCGGGCGCTGGTGGTATCTGCGGCGGAAGCGGAGCGACGACGACAAGCATGCTGAAGTCACGGCCGGCGGCTGACCCCCGGGTCGTCGGGGCCACGCTGGCGGGTGTGCTCGCACTGGCGATGCTCACGCTGGGCGTCGTCGCCTGGCTGGGGGAATGGCACCTCGGCGCGGACAGCGCCGTCTACCGCGCCGGTGCCCTCACCCTGCTGAAGGGGGAACCGCTCTACACCCGCGAGGCGCTGACGACGCTGCCGCCGTGGGTGCTGCTGCCGTTCACCTACACCCCGGCCGCCGCGCCGCTGTTCCTGCCGCTCGCGATCGTCCCCGCCGGGCTGACCTGGGGCGTCGTGGGCGCGCTCTCCCTGGTCTGCCTGAGCGTCGTGATCTCCGTGGTCGCCCGCGCCTGCGGCGCCCCCATCACCCGGTGGTGGGTACTGCCGCTGGCCACGGCGGGCGCGCTGGCGCTGGAGCCGGTCTGGAAGACGATCTTCCTCGGGCAGATCAACCTCATCCTGATGGCGTTGATCGTCCTCGACGTCCTGGTGCTTTCGGCCCGCGGTTCGCGCTGGGCCGGGGTGCTGATCGGGATCTCGGCCGCGATCAAGCTGACGCCGCTGATCTTCGTGCCGCATCTGCTGTTCACCGGCCGCTGGAAGGACGCGCTGCGGGCACTCGGCACGTTCGTCGCGCTCGAAGCCGTGATGTTCGCGGTGATCCCCGGGGACGCCGTCCGGTTCTGGACGGAGTCGGCGACCGACCCCAGCCGGGTCGGCTCCGTGCACTGGATCTTCAACCAATCACTCAACGGACTGGTGAACCGCGCCTCGGAACTCGCGCCGTGGTCGCTGACCGTGGCCATCGCGATCGCCGCCGTCCTCGCCGTACCCGCCGTCTGGCTGGTCGTGCGCCTGCATCGCCGCGGCGATCCCGTCGGTGCGCTGCTGGTGACCGCGTTCTACGGGCTGTTGCTCTCGCCGGTGTCCTGGTCACACCACTGGGTGTGGACGGTGCCGCTGCTCGTCCTGCTCGTCCTCCGCCGATCGTGGGTTCCGGCCGCGGGCGTCGCGGTGCTGTTCGCGAGCGGGGTGATCATGTTCGTGCCCAACGGCGGGGACACCGAGTTCGGCTGGGGGATGGGCTGGTCCCTGCTCGGCAACGTCTACGTCCTCGCGGCTGCGATCGCCATCACAGGCCTGGCCGCACGGGAACTGCGACGCGGGTCCGCCCAGGTCGTGGCCGTGGCGGCCAAGTAATCTGCTCCTCGTTATGGACAAACGAACCGGTCTTCCGATCGTGGGCATGGTTGGCGGCGGACAGCTGGCCAGGATGACCCACCAGGCGGCGATCTCCCTCGGCCAGTCCCTGCGTGTGCTGGCCGCCGGGGAGAACGAATCCGCCGGCCTCGTCGCGGGTGAGGTCGTGCACGGGCACCACACCGACCTCGAAGCGCTGCGCTCGTTCGCCGCCGGGGTCGACGTGCTGACCTTCGACCACGAGCACGTCCCCGGCGAGCATCTGCTGACGCTCGCGATGGAAGGCGTCACCATCCGGCCCGATCCGGCCGCGTTGTCGATGGCGCAGAACAAGCTCGTCATGCGCGAGATGATGGCCGGACTCGAGATCCCCGGCCCCGCGTTCGCCGAAGTGTCCTCTGTGGACGACGTGATCACTTTCGGCGACAAGCACTCCTGGCCGGTGGTGCTCAAGGCGGCGCAGGGCGGTTACGACGGCCGCGGCGTCTGGATGCTCGACACCGCACAGCACGCCCGCGAGACCGTGCCCGAACTGCTCGACGCCGGAACCCCGCTGCTGGTCGAGGAAAAGGTCGTCATGCGGCGCGAACTGTCCGCGCTCGTGGCCCGGTCGCCGTTCGGGCAGGGCGCGGCGTGGCCGGTGGTGGAAACCGTGCAGTCCGGCGGGATCAACACCGAGGTGCTCGCGCCGGCGCCGGGGCTGAGCGTCCAGCGCACGCAGGAGGCGCAGGACCTGGCGCTGCGGATCGCCGCGACGCTGAACGTGACCGGCCTGCTCGCCGTCGAGCTGTTCGAGACCGACGAAGGCCTGCTGGTCAACGAACTCGCCATGCGCCCGCACAACTCCGGGCACTGGACCCAGGACGGCTCGAAGACGTCGCAGTTCGAGCAGCACCTGCGTGCCGTGCTCGACTACCCGCTCGGCGTGACCGACCTGATCGCCCCGGCCTGCGTGATGGCGAACGTCCTCGGCGCCCCCGAGGCGCCCGAGATGGGGCCGGACGAACGGCTGCACCACCTGTTCGCGCGGTACCCGGACATCCGTGTCCACTTGTACGGCAAGGGCGAGCGTCCCGGCCGCAAACTCGGCCACGTCAACCTCGTCGGCGAACGCATGGAGGAGCTGCGCGACCGCGCGCTGCTCGCCGCGCACTGGCTTTCCCACGCCGTCTGGCTCGACGGCTACGAAATTCACTAGGGAGTAATCGGATATGGCGCCGCAGGTTGGCCTGATCATGGGCAGCGACTCGGACTGGCCGACGATGGAAGCGGCCGGGCAGGCGCTGGCCGAGTTCGGCGTCGAGTACGAGGTCGGCGTCTACTCGGCGCACCGCACCCCGCAGCGAATGCTCGACTACGCGACTTCGGCCGCTTCGCGCGGTGTGCGCGTGATCATCGCGGGCGCCGGCGGGGCCGCGCACCTGCCGGGCATGGTCGCGTCGGCGACGGTGCTGCCGGTGATCGGCGTGCCGGTGCCGCTGAAGTACCTCGACGGCATGGACTCGCTGCTCTCGATCGTGCAGATGCCCGCCGGTGTCCCGGTCGCGACGGTCTCCGTCGGCGGCGCACGCAACGCGGGGCTGCTCGCGGTGCGCATCCTCGCCGCGTCCGACGAGGGCTTGCAGGCGAAGATGGCCCGCTTCCAGGCGGATCTGGAGCAGTTGGTGCTCGACAAGGACGCCGCACTGCGCTCGAAGCTCGGGCAACCCGGCACCTGATTGCGGTGGTTCGGCGTCGAACCACCGCAAGTAGGTGACTGATTGCGGTGGTTCACTCGGCGAGTTGCTTTCGTAGCTCTCGTTTGAGCACCTTCCCGGCGGCCGAAACCGGGATCTGGTCGACGAAGTGGATCGCGCGCAGCCGCTTGTAGGGCAGGACGCGAGCGCCGACGGCTTCCATGAGCTGCTCGGCGGTGACGTTTTCGTCGCTGCGCACCACGAACGCGACCGGAAGTTCGCCGACCTCGGTGTCCGGTTTGCCGACGACGGCCGCCGCGGAGACGCCGGGAAGGGTGATCAGCAGCTCTTCGAGTTCGCGCGGGAAGACGTTGTATCCCTTGTACAGCAGCATGTCCTTCTTGCGATCCACAATGGACAGATAACCGTCCTCGTCGAGGATGCCGATGTCGCCGGTGTGCAGCCAGCCGTCGACGAGCGCGGCCGCGGTCTCCTCGGTGCGGTTGCGATAGCCGGTCATCACCTGCGGGCCGCGCAGGCACACCTCGCCGCTTTCGCCCGCGGGCAACGGATCCTCGCCGCCTTCGGCCGAGACGATCTTGATCTCGGTGTCGGGTAGCGGAAGGCCGACCGAGCCGACCTTGCGGGTGGCGGAGCGATACGACGGCGCGATGACGGCGCCCATGGTGACCTCGGTGAGGCCGTAGCCCTCGGTGATGATCACCCCGGGGAAGCGATTCTGCAGTGCGCGGATCATCTCGTGGTTCATCGGCGCCGCCCCGGAACCGATGGTCAGTACCGAAGACAGGTCGGCCGTGTGAAAATCGGGGCAGGCGAGCAAAGCGGCGAACAGCGCGGGCGCCCCGCCGATGGTGGTGACCCGCAGCAGCTCGGCGTCGGCCACGTACGCGGCCGGGTCGAAGCGGTCGTGCAGGACGACGGTGCCGCCGTCGAGCAGCGGGACGTTCAGCGCGGCGATGGTGCCCATGGCGTGGAACCACGGCGTCAGGTTGAGGGCGATCCCGGTGCCGATCCGGGACGGCCATTCGTCCGGACCGCCGAGCTGGTCGACGATCACTTCTCCCGAGCCGTCGACGGCGGGGATCGCGCCCAGCCGCCAGCAGGAACTCTGCAGGCTGTTGACCACGACGTTCCGGTGTGGCAGGCAGACGCCCTTCGAGCGTCCGGTGGTGCCGCCGGTGTACGCCAGATGGGCGAGGTCGCGGTGGATGTCGATCTCGACGTCCGGCCGCTCGTCGGAGTGACCGGCGTAGAACCGCGTGAACTCGACTTCGTTCTCGCTCACTTCCTCGGGCGGGTGAACGACGATGCTCAGCCGGACCGCCGTCCGGTCACGGACCGCGGCGAGCACGCGCGCGACCGGGCCGACGGTGACGGCGGCGACCGCTCCGGCGTCGGCCAGCTGGAAGGCGAGGTCCTCGGGTGGTAGCAGGGGGTTCGCCGGGCTGAAGGTCGCGCCCGCGAGCAGTGTGCCGTAGTACGCGATCGGGTACGCCAGGCAGTTCGGCAGGTGAAGGGCCACCACGTCACCGCGGCCGATGCCCTCCGCACGCAGGGCGTTCGCGAACCGGCAGGCCGCGCTGTACGTCTCGGCGAAGGTGAGGCTCTGGTCTCCGTGGGCGAAGGCGGTTCGGGAGCCCCATCGAGCAGCGGCGCCGGCTAGCACCGAGCCGACCGGGACCTCGGGATATTCGAGCGACCGGGGGAACGGGGTGAGCTGCATCACTCGAACGTACGGACTTTGCGGTCAAAGACACAAGCGCACGCGATGTCGCACAATGTGAACGAGCGCTAACATCGGTCGAACTCTCATACGCGTTAGAAGAGGTGACGAAGGTGTCTGACGGCCCGGGTCTTTACCAGCTTGCCGAGGAGCACGAAGAGCTGCGGGCCGCGGTCCGTGCCTTGGCGGAGAAGGAAATCGAGCCGTACGCGGCCGAGGTCGACGAGGACGAGCGCTACCCGATCGAGGCTTACAACGCCCTGGTCAAGTCGGGTTTCAACGCCGTCCACATCGACGAGGCCTACGACGGCCAGGGTGCGGACGCCATCGCGGCCTGCATCGTGATCGAAGAGGTCGCGCGTGTCGACGCGTCGGCGTCGCTGATCCCGGCGGTGAACAAGCTGGGCACGGTGCCGATCATCCTTTCGGCGTCGGAAGACCTCAAGAAGCTGGTGCTGCCCTCGATCGCCTCCGGCGAGGCGTCGGCGTCGTACGCGCTTTCGGAGCGCGAAGCCGGCTCGGACACCGCGTCGATGCGCACCCGCGCGAAGCTCGACGGCGACCACTGGGTGCTCAACGGCACCAAGTGCTGGATCACCAACGCGGGTGAATCGTCCTGGTACACCGTGATGGCGGTGACCGACCCCGACGCCGAGAAGAAGGCCAACGGCATCTCCGCGTTCGTCGTCCACAAGGACGACCCCGGCTTCACCGTCGGCTCGAAGGAGCGGAAGCTCGGCATCAAGGGCTCGCCGACCCGCGAGATCCACTTCGAGAACTGCACCATCCCGGCCGACCGCATCATCGGCGAGCCCGGCACCGGCCTGAAGACCGCGCTGCGCACCCTCGACCACACCCGCCCGACCATCGGCGCGCAGGCGCTGGGCATCGCGCAGGGCGCACTCGACGCGTCGATCGCGTACGTCAAGGAGCGCAAGCAGTTCGGCAAGTCGATCTCGGAGTTCCAGGGCGTCCAGTTCATGCTGGCCGACATGGGCATCAAGATCGAAGCCGCCCGGAACCTCGTCTACGCCTCCGCCGCGGCGACCGAACGCGGCGACAAGCGCGGCGGCTACATGGCCGCGGCCGCGAAGGCGTACGCGTCGGACATCGCGATGTCGGTGACGACGGACGCCGTGCAGCTCTTCGGCGGCGCGGGCTACACCCGCGACTTCCCGGTCGAGCGCATGATGCGCGACGCGAAAATTACGCAGATCTACGAAGGCACCAACCAGATCCAGCGCATGGTCATGGCGCGCGCCCTGCTCAAGGGCTGAGTTCTCAAGTACATGAAGGCCCCCTTCCTTGCGCCTGACGCAAGGAAGGGGGTCTTCATGTACTTCCAGGCTCGCATTCAGGTGACGAAATGCGCAGGTGAGATCGCCCCTCGGTGAGATGCTTCACGGAAGTACGGCGATCATGGCCGCACGGTGTCACTCTCGAAGGATGTTCTGGTTCGCTCCGGTGTCGTGGACACCGCACGACGAGGCCGAGCTGATCGCCGGCTGGCGGTTGTGGCTCGAACTCGGGGATCGCACGTGGCCGTCGGCCGCGTGGGACGGGACGGCGGCCGACGTCGTCAAGCCGCTGCGTGAGCTGGTCGCGGCCTGCGACGACATCGAGACGGGGTACCGCGAGGCCGTCGACGAACCGTCGGAGGAGTTCATCCGGATCATCCAGTTCCTCGTGTGGACCGTGAGCACGGTGATCGAACTGTGGGCCGACGACGAGGTCCCGCTCGACGCCGAGCGGATAGCGTTGCTGCACGCCGATCTGGCCGGCTTCGCCGAGCAGGCCGAGCGGGTGCTCGAGGTGTTGGCCGTCAGCGGGGGCTGGACGGGTCTTGCCGCGGAGCATCGGCGGACGGATCGCTGAGCGATTCCGGTTTCTCGACCCACGCGAACCGCGAGCCCGCCAGGTGCTCGGTCAACGGGCGGTCCAGCGAGAGCAGGGTCGCAGGGGTGCCGCACGGGTCCTCACCGGGCACGATCTCGTAGCCGGTCTCGAACACCGACTCTTCCTTCTCGTCGGACTCGACGTCGTGCCGCGTGACATCGTTGTCGATCGACCACGTGCCCCCGAGGGTGCGATGGACCTTCAAGACCAGGTCGCCCGGCGTCGACCAAGTGAAGCGCGACACCGCGAACTCGGTGCTCCAGCTCGCCCAGTAGAGCCATCCGGAGCCGTCGTGGCGGAACACCAGGTCGACGGTTTCGACGCTGCCCGGATGCAGGATCTCGTCCGACCACCGGCCGGTCAGCCGTTCGTCCGTCACGGTGGGGATTCTGCCGTACGGGGGAGATAACATCCGCGACCTTCCACAGAGGACATGCCGCCGACCGGGTCCGCTTCCTGTCGGGTACCTGTCGATCACGCTCCGGAGGTGCCATCGGAGGCGCCCGGTGCCCTACCGTGATCCGGGTAAGTTGAATATTCACCGACCAGAAAGCTGATACCCGATGTTCGCTCGTTTCAAGGATGTCGCCCTCCTGCTCGGCCGGATCGGTGTCGGTGTGGTCTTCCTCGCACACGGCCTGCAGAAGTGGGAAAACGGGATCGACGGCACCGCGAAGTTCTTCGAGCAGACCGGAATCCCGCTGCCGACGCTCGCGGCGATCTTCGCGATCGCGGTGGAGATCGTGGGCGCGATCTTGTTCATCGTCGGTTTCCTGACGCCGCTGGTCGGCCTCGGCTTCGTCGTGGTCTCCGTCGGCGCCCTGCTCTCGGTGCACCTCGACAACGGCCTCACCGGCCAGGGCGGTTACGAACTCGTGCTCGTCCTGGCGGTCGCCGGGCTCGCGCTCGGCTTCAACGCCGGCAAGCTGTCGCTCGACCACGTGCTCTTCGGACGTAAGCGTGAGGCGAAGCAGCTCCAGGACGCCTAACTCCGGATGCTATGAAAGGACCTTTCCTTGCAAAATTTGCAAGGAAAGGTCCTTTCATAGCGCGTCAGGAGGGGAGATCCGCGGTAGTCCGCTCGGCTTCGCGCCGGGAAGCGAGTTTGGCCGGATCCGCGTCGGTGACCTGGACCAGATGCGCGCCGGCCGCGAGCGGCGTCAGGAATCCCGACAGAATCCCTTCCTCGCCGGTCCACTCCACAGTGGACAGAACGCGGTCCGCCGCGGACAAGCCCGCCGCCGAAGCGCGGGAACGAGCTTCGGCGAGCACCTCGTCCACAGTGGACGAACCCAGCGCGGGAGTGTCGCCGGGAACGGGGAACAGCGGGCTGAACTGGTCACCCGAAAGCCTGGCTTCGGTCAGGTAGTCCAACGCCCCGTCGGGTACGGAACCGGCGGGCAGCCCGAGGCCCATCGGGTGCAGCGAGACGACGGCCGTCGCGGCCGCGTCGGAAGCGCCGCCCGGCGCGACGAACGCCACCCGCGCGCCAGCGGTCTCCGTCACCACCCTGGCGCCGCACCACCAGGCGCCCAGCAGGACACCGGCGGTCTGCCAGTGCGACGGCAGCACGACGGCGACCTCGTCTCCCGGTTCGACGTCGAACTCGTCGACCAGCCAGTTCGCCGTTTTGGCGGCCCAGTTCACCGTGGTCGCCACGGACAGTTCGACCCGGCTGCCCTGCTTGTCGTCGTAGTGCGTGATCAGCGGTTTCGCGGGCGACCCGAGCAGGGGCCGCAGCAGCAGTTCGGTGAGGCTCACGCCCCCAACGCTAGTTCACGCAGGGAACACTCGACGCGGCGAGCAGCGGAGCCGCACCGGGGGCCCCGCCACCACCGCCCCGGCCCACCAGGCCGGTCACGAAGGTCCGCACGGCGGCGGGGTCGATCTCGACGATACTCTGGCCTTCCGCGCTGCGGCCGTTGATGTTCACCACCGGGATGGTCGTGAACGTCAGGTCGCCGGACGCGATCCCCTTCGCCTGCTGCGCGAACTCCAGCAGGTCCAGCCCTTCGTCCAGGACGATCGACCGGCGCACGACGTCCATCAGGCCCGCCATCGTCGACGGGCTGGTCAACGTGCCTGCCGAGAGCACCTGGTTCAGCGCCGAGGACAGGAACGTCTGCTGCCGCACGATGCGGTCGAGATCGCCGCGCGGCAGGTTCTTCCGCTGCCGCACGAACGAAAGCGCCTCGCCGCCCGAAACGGTCTGTTCGCCGCGCCGGAAGTCCGCGCCGGAGTCCTTGTCCTCGGTGGAGTGGTTCAGGCAGACCTTGACGCCGCCCAGCGCCTCGGTCAGCAGGTAGAACCCGAGCAGGTTGACCTCGGCGTAGTGGTCGATGCGGATCTTCGTCAGGTCCTGAACGGTCTGGACCAGTGCCTTGCGGCCTTCCTGATCGGAATCGCGTTCGAGTTTCGCCTGATCGCCTTCGCCGCGGTGCGCGTTCGCGTAGTCGGCCTTCGCGGTGCCATACGCCGAGTTGATCTTGCCGAGGCCACGGCCGGGGATGTCGGTCCAGGTGTCGCGCGGGATCGAGACCCCGGACGGCTTCCCGCCGTTCTTCGGGATGCGCAGGATGATGATGGTGTCGGTGTTGACGCCCGGCTTCTCCTCGGTGCGCAGTTCCTTGAGCACCCTGAGCGGCAGCGGATTGCCCTGCGCGTCGGTCCGCGCGTCGCTGCCGACGAGGAGGATGTCGTTCGCCCCGTCGTCGGCGGGCGGTGCGGCGGGATCGTCTGCCTTGCTCAGTGCGTTCGTCGTGGGGACGTTGTTCTGCAACTGGTCCTTGGTGACGTACGCGTAACCCGTCGTGCCGAGGGCGAGCAGCGACACGAGGCCGAGCGCGATCCGGCGGGTGATCCGGCCGGCGCGGCGCAGCGGGCGCTCGGGTACGGCGAGCACACCCGAAACCGGTTCGTCTTCAGCCGGGCCGGACGGCTGGGGGAGCGGCGGATTCCGGGGGTACGGCGTCGGGATGAACCGGGGCTTCT
Source organism: Amycolatopsis sp. lyj-108 (assembly GCF_046549005.1). Lineage (NCBI taxonomy): Bacteria > Bacillati > Actinomycetota > Actinomycetes > Pseudonocardiales > Pseudonocardiaceae > Amycolatopsis > Amycolatopsis sp. lyj-108. Next base: position 865,417 of record NZ_JAJPWQ010000002.1, read on the forward strand.
CGTCACTCTCGGTGTCCGATTTGGTGTCCTCTTCGGACTTCGGCTCTTCGTCGTCCAACTGCTCAGAACGTTCGTTGACGCCCTCGTCCTCGTCGCCCATCCCTGTTCACCTCCCCTGGCACTGCCGCTTGTCCGATCGTAGGAGAAGGCTAAGCCACCGTGAGGTCGGCCACGCTCAGTACCCGGACATTAATTGACGCAGGGCACATTGCCCGCGACGATCGGCGTCGTGGTGGGCGCCGGCGGAGCGCTGGCGGGCGGCTGAGCCGGCTTCGAGGGAGTCGACGTCTTCGACGGGGCGGTGGTCGCGGTCGCGCCCTTGAAGTCCTTGCCGAGCAGCACCCGCACCTTGCCGGGCGCGACGTCGCGGTCCGCTTCGGCCGCCACCGCGGTGCCGAAGACCTGCTTGATCAGGGCCAGCGCGGCTTCGTCGCCCGGCGCGTGCCGGATGACCGTCGAGTTGCGGGTGCTGAGCTTGGTGTCGGGCGCGAGTTTGAAACCCTTGCCCTGCAAGAGGTTCCGGGTCTCGGTGGCCACCGTGGGGGAGCCGGAACCGTCGAAGAGTTCGACGGTCACCGCTTCCGCGCCCGGCAGGGTGGGCTGAGTCGAGGTCGGTGCCGTCTCGCCGTCGGCGGTGAGGCGGCTGATTTCGGCCTGCACCTGCGCCGGGTCCACCCGGAGCACGGCGGCACCGCCGATGGTCGCGTCGCCCTGCGTCGGGATCGTGTGGAACTCGACGTTGCCGCTGGTCAGCCCGCGCATCTGGGCGGCGAACTCCGGCAGATCCCAGCCTGCCGACAGCACGACCGACTTCTTCACCGCTTCGATCAGGTCCGCGATCTTCGCCGGGTTGATCAGGACGTCGGACGAGAGCACCTTGTTCGCCAGCCCCGACAGGAAGGCCTGCTGCCGCGCGATCCGGTCGAGGTCGCCGTTCTGCAGGTCGTAGCGCTGGCGGACGAACGCGAGCGCCTGGACGCCTTCGACGGTCGACTTCCCGGCGGGCAGGTCCACACCGGACTTCTTCTCCTTGACCGCGTTGTTGAGGCAGACCTCGACGCCGCCGATGGCCTTGGTGATCTCGTAGAAGCTCGACAGGTTCACCTCGGCGTACCGGTCGATCATCTTCGGCTTGCCGATGAACTTCTCCAGCGTCGCGATCAGGTTCTTGCGGCCGGCGTCCTTGGCCTTGGCGTCGACGTCCTTGAGATCGGAGTTGCCCTGCTGCTGCAGCGTCTTCGACGTGTCGTTGTAGGCGTACACGTACGCGCTGTTGAGTTTGTGCTTGCCGAAACCGCCGGTGATCTCGACCCACGAGTCGCGGGGGAAGGAGATCGCGACCGCCTTCTTACCGTTCTGGGGGATGTGCACCAGGATCATCGTGTCGGTCTGGCGCTCGCCGTCGGAAACACCGGCGTGCAGCATGTCGAGGACCTCGCGCGGCAGCGGGTTTCCCTGCGCGTCGGTGCGGCTGTCCTGGCCGACGAGCAGGATGTCGATCGCGCCGTCCAGCGGTTTCGCGGGCGGGTGGCCGTTGTCCTCGAAGATGTTCGTGGTCGCGAAGCCTTTCGACGGGTCGCCGATGAACTGCCAGCCCCACCAGGTCAGCGCCAGGATCGTGATCGAGACCAGGCTGAACACGACCTTCACCCCACGGCGGGCGAACACCACGACACCGCCGCCACGGCGCGCCGGAATGGGTGGCCCGGGCCACTCGGTCACGTGCGGTCCTCCACGAATCTCCCCAGGGCACCCGCGTGCCTCGCCGACAACTCTACTGATCCTCGTGTTAGACGTCCGTAGGCTGGTGAAAGGTTGCCCCGGTCGTGACACACTCGGCCGGTCAGGAAGTCGTCAAAGGAGGATCGCGGCATGCGAGTGCTGGTCACCGGGGGTGCCGGGTTCATCGGTTCGCATTACGTCCGGCAGGTGCTGACAGGGGCGTACCCGAGCCTGGCCGACGCCGAGCTGATCGTGCTCGACAAGCTGACCTACGCGGGCAACGAAGCGAACCTGGAGCCGGTGCGCGAGAACCCGCGCTACCGGTTCGAAAAGGGTGACATCTGCGACGCCGCCCTGGTCAGCGAGCTGATGCGGGGGATCGACCTGGTCGTCCACTTCGCCGCCGAGTCCCATGTGGACCGTTCGATCGCCGGCGCTGCCGACTTCGTGCTGACCAACGTGCTCGGCACGCAGACCCTGTTGCAGGCCGCGCTCGAGGCCGAGGTCGGGAAGTTCGTCCACGTGTCCACCGACGAGGTGTACGGCTCGATCGACGAAGGATCCTGGGACGAAGACCACGCGCTGGAGCCGAATTCGCCGTACTCGGCGTCGAAGGCGTCCTCCGATCTGCTGGCACGTTCCTTCTTCCGTACGCACGGATTACCTGTCTGTGTCACGAGGTGCTCGAACAACTACGGTCCGTACCAATTCCCGGAGAAGGTCATCCCGCTCTTCGTGACCAACCTGCTCGACGGCAAGAAGGTCCCGCTCTACGGCGACGGGCTCAACGTGCGTGACTGGCTGCACGTGGACGATCACTGCCGCGGCATCCAGCTCGTCGCCGACGGCGGCAGGCCGGGCGAGGTCTACAACATCGGCGGTGGCACGGAACTGACGAACCGCGAGCTGACCGAGCGGCTGCTGACCGCGGTCGGCGCCGGCTGGGACAGCGTCGAGCCGGTCGAGGACCGCAAGGGACACGATCGCCGGTACTCCGTCGACATCACCAAGATCTCGCGGGAGCTCGGTTACGCGCCGCGGAAGTCCTTTGAGGACGGTCTGGCCGACACGGTCGCGTGGTACAGCGGAAACCGAGCGTGGTGGGAGCCGCTGAAGAACCGTGCGGGAGAGTGACGACGTGCTGAGCATTCTCGTACCGGGCGGATCCGGTCAGCTGGGGCAGGACATCGCGGCGCTGGCGGCGGACTCCATCGACGCCTCGACGCCGTCGTCGTCGGAGTTGAACGTGTGCGACACCGGGCAGGTCGTCGCCGCGGTGACCGAACTGGCGGGCCGGGCGCGGGCGGCGGGGAAGTCGCCGGTGGTGATCAACGCGGCCGCCTACACCGCGGTGGACGCGGCGGAGACCGACGAGGCGCGGGCGTTCGCGGTGAACGCCGACGGCCCCCGGGTGCTCGCCGCGGTGTGCTCGTCGCGCGGAGTGCCGCTCATCCACGTGTCCACGGACTACGTGTTCGCCGGTGACGCGACTTCGCCGTACGAGACCGGTGACCTGCTGGGGCCGCTCAACGCCTACGGCCGGACGAAGGCGGCGGGCGAGGACGCGGTTCTCGGGTCGGGCGCCCGGTCCTGGATCGTGCGGACGTCCTGGGTGTACGGCAAGACCGGGGCGAACTTCGTGAAGACCATGGCGCGCCTGGAAAAGGAACGCGACGAACTGTCCGTAGTGGACGATCAGACCGGTTCGCCGACCTGGTCTCGCGATCTCGCCGCCGGACTGCTGGAGCTGGCCGGTCGCGTCGCCGCCGGCGACGGGCCTTCGCAACGGGTGCTGCACTGCACGGGCGGCGGGTCGACGACGTGGTGTGGATTCGCGCGCGCGATCTTCGCGGAACTCGGCGCGGACCCGGCGCGGGTGAAGCCCTGCACGACGGCGGAGTTTCCGCGTCCCGCGGCGCGTCCGGCGTTTGGGGTGCTGTCGAACGCTTCGTGGCGCGAGGCCGGTCTCACGCCGCTTCGGGACTGGTCTGACGCGCTTCGGGCCTACTTCGCTTCCTGAGACCTCCGCAATTAGTCACCTACTTGCCCTGACCGAATTCGTGCGCCGGAGGGCCTAGAGGGCAAGTAGGTGACTAATTGCGGAGGTCAGTGTTTCGTGCTGGCCTGGCGGTACGCGGCGACGGTGAGTTCGGCGCAGGCGCGCCAGGTGAAGTTCGCGACGTGGGCGCGGCGCGCGGCCGAAGTGGCGACGGCGTGCGGGTCGCTGACGGCGATCCGCAGCGCCTCCACGAGCCCGTCGACGTCCTCGTAGGGGACCAGGCTCGCGCAGTTCCCCGCGACCTCGCGCAGCGCCGGGATGTCCGTGCACACCACGGGGACGTCCGACGCCATCGCTTCCAGCACCGGGAGCCCGAAGCCCTCGTCGCGCGACGGCAGCACCAGGGCACTGGCCCCGGCGACGACCCGGCGGAGGTTCACGTCGGACAGGTAGCCCACGTGTCGCGAACGTGAGCCCACCGCGAACGAGCCGGGGCCGACGAACACCAGTTCCGGCAGATCGGGCGCCGCCTCGTGCGCCTGCTGGAGCCAGTGCAGGCCCTTGCGGGGCCCGGGCGCGCCGGCGAAGAGCAGGTACTTGTCCGGAAGGCCGAGTTCCTTGCGGCGCTCCTTGTCCGGCGGGCGCGCGGTGAACCAGGCCGGGTTCACGCCGAGCGGGGTGACGATGATCTTGCCGCGATCCACGTCGAGCCGTTCGGCGACCTGGTCGGCGACGGCGTTGGTGGGCGTGCAGATCGCGTCGGCGAGCCGGGCGCCGCGCCGGACCAGGCGCGGCAGTTCGTGATCGCTCGGCGCGAGTTCCTCGGGAGCGTCCAAAAAGGCCAGATCGTGGATGGTCACCACACCCGCCGCGCGGAACCGGCCGGGCAGTACGAAGTTGGTGCCGTGCACGACATCCGTCGGCCCGGCGAACAGTTCCACCGGCGGCAGTTGCGAACGCAGCCACGCCTTCCGCAGCAACCGCGCCGCCACCGGCATGCCGCGGGCCCGGACGCCGTGCGGGAGCACGTGCCGCAGCCGTCGCCAGCCGCGCAACGTGAAGGCGACCGCGCGAGTGTCCACTTCGGACATCGACGCGAGCTCTTCGGACAGCGCGACCGTGTACCGGCCGATACCCGTCCTGGCACCGAGAAGCGGGGTCCCGTCGAGCAGGACGCGCAAGGGGCGGTCAGCCACGGCCGAGCCTTTGCTTAGCGACCTTGACCACGCGGCCGCCGACGCGCCGCACGAGTTCCTTCGGGCCGCCGTCGGCGAGGTACTCGCGGATCAGGTCGACGTCGCGGCGCAGCATTTCCTTGCCCCGCACCGGAGCGGTGACCACGAGGTCTTCCGAGCCGGGCAGCCGGTCCGCGGCGGGCCGCGGGTTCCGGCAGAACTCCACCAACGGCTTCAAGGCTTCCGGCCAGGCGTAACGCTGGGCGACCGCGGCCATCCGCTCGACACAGCCCGCGGCGAATTCTTCGTCGTACAGCGCCTTTTCCAGCGCGTCGGCCAGCGCGTCCACGTCCTCGGCGGGGACGACGACGCCGAGCCGTTCCTTGCGGACCAGGTCCGCGAACGAGTCACCGTCGGTGGTGACGATCGGCAGCCCGGCCCACAGGTAGTCCAGCACCCGGGTGCGGAAGGCGAACGTCGTCTCGACGTGCTCGTAATGCGTGGTGACGCCGCAGTTCGCGTCGAGGAGCCAGTTCTGGCGCTCCTCGTACGGCACCCACTGCTGGTTGAAGAACACGTGCTTGCCGGTGAGCCCGAGCGTGTCGGAGAGCAGCATCGTGCGCGCGCCGATGTCCATCTCGGTGACCTCGGGGTTGGGATGCTTCATCCCGAGGAACACCAGGCGGACGTCGCCGCGGCGCTGCCGCAGCTGCTCCATCGCCCGGACCAGCGTGAGCGGGTCGAACCAGCTGTAGACCCCGCCCGCCCACAGTACGACGTGATCGGTCTCGCCGATTCCGTCCAAAGTGGACCGGAGGCCGGGGCCGGTGCGGACCGGCGCGCTGGGGGACAGGCCGAACGGGACGATGGAGAGCAGCGACTGGGTGGTCGGGTCCGCGTCGTACAGCCGCGGCGAGAGCCTGCCCATCGCCGCGAGATGCCCCAGCCAGAAGTGGCGCTGACGCTCCGAGGCGCACAGGAAGAAGTCTCCGCGTTCCAGCTGCGCGTCGAGGACCTTGGTGACCCCGATGAGGTCGAGCGCGCGTTTGTCGTCGGGAACGCCCTTGCCCTGTTCGAGCAGTTCCAGGTGCATCGGGTCGTACAGATCCGCGACCACGATCTTGTGCGCGTACTGCTTCTTGAGCGAGGGCGCGAGTTCCAGCACGTGACCCTGCAGGACGATGATGTCCGCCCAGGCGATCGGGGCCTCCAGGTCGCGCCTGGTCGCCGCGCTGACCCGGAAGGGCGCGGGCGGCGGATCGGCGAGCGGATTGACCGTCACCAGGTGGACGTCGTGTTCGGTGGCCAGGGTCGCGGAGATGTTCCACGCGCGGATCGCCGGGCCCGCCATCCGTTCCGTGATCGCGTCGCCGGTGATCACCGCGATCTTGCGGCGCTGCCCGAAGAGCGCGTCGATGCCGAACGTCTCGACCAGGATGTCGTGCGCGGCGAGGTAGCGCGGCAGCGGATACGCGGGCTCCAAAGCCTTGCGCAGCAAGGGAAGCAGATCGGCGTCGGTGCGGACGCGGGCGGCCTGTTCGACGGCGCGCGACTCGGCCAGCGACGGCAGCAGTTCGACGAACTGGTCGATCGCCAGCACGCCGGCCAACGTCGTCCTCGGCACTTCGACCGGACCGGTTTCGGCCGGGCCGACGCCCTTGGCGAGATCGAGCTGGGTGGCGTCGAGGTCTCCGCGAGCGGTCGCGCGGCGGACGGCCAGCGCCAGCGCCGCGGGCAGCGCGCGCGAGAGTGTCTCGTCGGAGAGGTTCTTGTACAACGCGGCCAAGGCGTTGCGTTCCAGCAGGAACGTCTCGCGGCCGGAGTCCGGAGCGTCCACTGTGGACATCGTGGCGTGGTGCTTGTGGTAGGTCAGCGAATCCGGCACGTAGCGCACGCGCCAGCCGCGCAGGTTCAGCCGCCAGCCGAGATCGACGTCCTCGTAGAACATGAAGAACCGCTCGTCGAACCCGCCGAGTTCGGCGAACACCCCGGCGCGGACGAACATCGCCGAACCGGTCGCGAACAGGACGTCCTTGGCGATCTCGTGTTCGGCGGCGGGGACGTCGGCCAGCGGGCTGCCCGCGTGGCGTTTGTAGCCCATGCCGAACCAGGTCAGGCCCGCGTCGACGAAGTCGGTGCCGGTGCCGTCCCAGTCGAGGACCTTGCTGGCCACCGCGGCGACCGTCGGCTGGGCGCGCAGTTCGGCGACGGCCGCGCCCACCCAGCCGGGAGCCGGGCGGGCGTCGTTGTTGAGGAAGGCGAGCACGGTGCCTGTCGCGTGCTTCGCGCCCAGGTTGCAGCCGCCCGCGAAACCGGAGTTCACCGGGGACTCGACGAGCTTGACGCCCGGGGCGGCGGCCTTGATCTCGGCGACGTCGGAGCCGCCGGAGGCGTTGTCGACGCAGATGACTTCGAGGTTCGGGTAATCGTGTTCGGCGAGTGCGCGCAGGCAGGTGACGGTGTCGGCGGCTCCCCGGTAGTTCACCACGATGACCGAGACGACCGGTTGCGTTTCCCCCTGCGCCAAAGCCGTACTCCCTGCTCTCGATTGGGGCAAGCTTAATTGCCAGCCCACGCGTCCCAGACCGCGCCTCGGCCGAGTGTCGCGCGCCGCCCGATTGCCCGCCGCTCGAGCAGTGTGCGCGGCAGGCGGGCGGCGACGGCACCCAGCACCCGGCACCGCAGGCTCGGACGGAAGTTCGGTGCTTCCGGTTTCCCTCGAAGGGGGAGTATCGCGGTCAGGGCGGCGAACTTCAGCAGCTGGCGGAGCGCGACCTCACGCGGAGCACACCGCAGGAGGGTCAGCAGGCGGTTGCGTTCATTCCACAGGTGGAACTGGACCGAACCCGGTCGGGTGCTCGCGCCATGCCGATGGGTGACCTCGGCTTCGGCGCCGACGACGTCCCAGCCCGCCAGCCGGAGCCGCCACGCGGTGTCGGTGTCCTCGTAGTAGCAGAAGTAGGACGCCGGGACGCCGCCGACGGAGCGGAGCGCCTCGACGTTCAGCACGGCCGCGCCGCCGCAGAAACCGAAGACCTCTTCGGCGGGTTCCGGCAGGTCGACGCCGTGGCCATCGGCGGTCAGGCGGACGCCGGTGGACTGGACGGTCCCGTCGGCCAACGTCAGCCGGGCGCTCACGGCGGCGGCGAGCGGAGCCTTGGCGAGGGTGTCTTCGCAGGTCGAGAGCCAGTCCGGGGCCGGCGCGGCGTCGTCGTTCAGCCACGCCATCAGCGGGGTGTCCACTTTGTCCAGTGCGGCGGCCATGGCGCCCGCGTAACCGGTGTTGCGCCGCAGCCGGAGCACCTCGGGCTTCGACGGATGGGCGGCGAGCAGGGCGGCCGTGCCGTCGTCGGAGGCGTTGTCGACGACCAGGGTGCGATGCGGGCGGGACTGCGCGGCGAGGGCGTCGAGGCAGGCGATGATGTGCGCCGCGCCGCGCCAGGTGACCACGACGACGGTGGTGCTGGGCATGCCAGAGAGAATAGAGACCATGCCCGAACTGGTCGTGCTCGCCGAGCAGCTGCTGGCGCCGGTCCCCGGCGGGACAGGCCGCTACACCGGCGAAGTGCTGCGGGCGCTCGCCGAGACCGCGCCGCCGGGCTGGACGGTGTCGAGCGTGGTCGCACGACATGCCGACGTCGAGGCTGCGGTCGTCGAGGGTGTCGAAGGACCGCGTGTGCTGCCGATCCCGCCCCGGGCGCTGATCGCCGCCTGGCAGCTGGGCCTGCCGTGGTGGCCGGGCGGCGACGCGGTGCACGCGCCGACGCCGCTCGCGCCCGCCCGCGTGCCGAAGGGGCGGACGCTGTCGGTCGCGGTGCACGACACCGTGCCGTGGACGCATCCCGAGACCTTGACCCCGCGCGGCGTCGCGTGGCACAAGGCGATGATCGCGCGGGCCGCGGCGCGGGCGACCGCGCTGACCGTGCCCACGCAAGCGATTGCGGACGAGCTCACCGGGCTGGTTCCGGTTGCGGCCCCGCTGCACGTGATCCCGCACGGTGTGCGGCCGCCCGCCGCGTTCACCGAGGTCGTGCTGCCCGGGCGATACGTGCTCGCGATCGGGACGATCGAGCCGCGCAAGGGCATCGACGTGCTGATCGACGCCGCAGGCCGGATCGGGGTGCCGCTGGTGCTGGCCGGCCAGCCGGGCTGGGGCGGGGTCGATCCGGCTGAGCTGGCGCGCGAGCACGGCGCCGACGTCCGGCTGCTGGGGAAGGTGAGCGACGCGGAACTGGCGTTCGCGTTGCGGGGCGCGTCGGTGCTGGCGATGCCGAGCCGGGCGGAGGGTTTCGGGCTGCCGCTGATCGAGGCGATGGCGGCCGGGGTGCCGGTGGTGCATTCGGACGTCCCCGCCCTGGTCGAGGTGGCCGGGGGAGCGGGCGTCACCGTCCCCGTCGGTGAGGCGCAAGCGCTTGCGGATGCCCTTCGCGACGTACTCGCCCATCCGGAGCGTGCGGCAGCGCTGCGTGACAGTGGTCTCAGCCGTTCGAGTGAGTTCACCTGGCAACGCGCCGCTTCGGCCGTTTGGGGCCTCCACCAGCGCGATCAGTTTCCCGGTTCCCCACCGCGGAGCCGGTGAGCAGCCGTACCCTCCTAGGGTGACCGATGACCCTCGCGTGCTGATCGACGCGACCGCCGTTCCCGCGGACCGGGGTGGCGTCGGACGTTACGTGGATTCGCTGGTCGCGGCGCTGGACGAGGACGGCGCGCGGATCACCGTCGTCTGCCAGCCGCGGGACGCGGTGCTGTACGACCGGCTGGCGCCCGGCGCGCGGATCGTGCCGACCTCGCCGTCGACTTCGACCAGGACGGCCCGGCTGACCTGGGAGCAGGCGACCCTGCCCCGGCTGGTCCGGCGGCTCGCCGCCGACGTCGTCCACTCCCCGCATTACACGATGCCGCTGGCCAGCCCGGCCGCTTCGGTGGTGACGCTGCACGACGCGACCTTCTTCACCGACGCCGTCCTGCACTCTTCGGTGAAGGCGCGCTTCTTCCGTGCCTGGACCGCGACGGCGCTTCGCCGCGCGACGCTGTGCGTCGTGCCGAGCATCGCGACGGCGGCCGAACTCGAGCGCGTCGGCCAGGTGCGGACAGTGCGCACCTCGGAACTGGAGATCATCCACCACGGAGTCGAACCGGACCGGTTCCATCCGCCCTCACCCGCTGAGATCGAGGCCGCGCGGCAGGCCGTCGGACTGGGGAAGACGCCGTACGTCGCCTTCCTCGGCGCGCTGGAACCGCGCAAGAACGTGCCCGCGCTGATCCGCGGCTTCGCGCACGCCGTGATCGGCAGGCCGAACCCGCCGGCGCTGGTGCTCGCCGGACAACCGGGCTGGGACTCGCAGGTCGAACGCGCCCTCGACGCCGTGCCGCATCGGCTGCGCGTGATCCGGGCCGGATACCTGCCGTTCGACACGCTCGCCGGCTTCCTCGGCGGCTCCGATCTGGTCGCGTACCCGAGCCTCGGCGAGGGATTCGGGCTGCCGGTGCTGGAGGCGATGGCGTGCGGCGCGGCCGTGCTCACGACCCGGCGGCTTTCGCTGCCGGAGGTCGGCGGGGACGCGGTCGCCTACTGCGGCGTCGGCGCCGGAGACGTCGCCGCGGCCATCTCGGAGCTGCTCGACGCTCCCGCGAGGCGGGCCGAGCTGGCCGAAGCCGCGCTTCGGCGGGCGAAGGAGTTCTCGTGGGCGACGACCGCGGAGCGGCACCGGGAGGCCTACGCGAAGGCTTGGCACCGGCATGCGGAGCGGCGGGCCAGCTGAGTCTTGCGGATGCCCCCAATGTGGCATTGGGGGCATGCCCGCCGGATTCGGAGCTTCGGAGCGGCGGGGGAGCAAGGGACCTTTGCTATCGCCTCGGGGTGGGTGCGGCGCGGTCGCGTTCGGTGACGGGTGGACAATGGCCCCGTGACTGAGCACCCCAGCTACGGCGACGGGATCGCCGTCGTGACCGTGACGTACTTTCCCGGTGAAACCCTCGAGAAGTTCCTCGACACGCTCGAGAAGGCGACGGATCGGGACGTCCAGGTCGTCGTCGCCGACAACGCCTCCACGGATGGCGCCCCGGAGAAGGCCGCCCGCCGGGAGAACGTCAAGCTGCTCAGCATCGGCGAAAACGTCGGCTACGGCACGGCCGCCAACCGCGGTGTCGCGGAGCTCGACGACAGCTACGGCTGGGTCGTCGTGGTGAACCCGGACCTCGAATGGGAACCCGGTTCGCTCGACGCGCTGCTGGAGGTGGCCGAGCGCTGGCCGCGCGGAGGCGCGTTCGGGCCGCTCATCCACGACCTCGACGGCACGGTCTACCCGTCGGCCCGGCTGCTGCCGTCGTTCGGCCGCGGGATCGGGCACGCGGCGTTCGGCAAGATCTGGCCGGGCAACCCGTGGACGCGGCAGTACCGGCAGGAGACCGGTACCCCGGTCGAGCGCACGGCGGGCTGGCTTTCCGGGTCCTGCCAGCTGTTGCGCCGCGAGGCCTTCGACTCGGTCGACGGATTCGACACGCGTTACTTCATGTACTTCGAGGACGTCGACCTCGGTGACCGGCTGACCCGCGCTGGCTGGCTGAACGTGTACGCCCCCTCGTCGAGCGTCATGCACATCGGCGGGCATTCGACTTCGCAGGCTTCGGAGAAGATGCTGCGTGTGCACCACGAAAGCGCGTACCGCTACCTCGCGGACCGTCACCGCGGTCTCCTGTGGAAGCCGGTCATGCTCGCGGTGAAGGCCGGTCTCGCGCTGCGGCTCAAGCTCGAAACGCGCCGGAAGTAGCCGTTCCGGCCACCGGAACTCGCGCGACTCCGCTCCCCGCCGTCGTTACCGTCGGTGCATGGACTTCGCTGAACTGGACACCTGGCTGACGGAACGCGCCGGGGAGGACCGCTTCTCCGGGGTCGTGCTGATCCGGCGCGGCGACGAGACGCTGTTCGAACGCGGATACGGCCTGGCCAGCCGCCGCTGGTCGGTGCCGAACGCGCCGGACATCCGCTATGACACCGCGTCGATCACCAAGGTCGTCACCGCGATCGCCGCAGTGCGCCTCGCCGACGAGGGACGGCTGGACCTCGATCGCCCGATCGGCGAGATCATCGACCTCGGCGGCACGGCGATCGCACCCGGTGCGACGACGCGGCACCTGCTCACGCACACGTCCGGGATCGCCGACGACGCCGACGAGGAAGCGGGCGAGAGCTACGAGGCGCTGTGGGTCGACAAACCGGTGTACTCGGTGGTGGACACACGCGACCATTTGCCCAATTTCGCCTACAGGGCACCGAATTTCGCGCCGGGCGAGGGCTGCCGGTACTGCAATTCGGGGTACGTCCTCGCCGGGCTGGTGATCGAGGAGTGCACCGGAAGGCCGTACCGCGACCACGTCCGGGAGACCGTGCTCGACCGCGCGGGAATGACCGATTCGGGCTTCTTCGACCGACGTGATCCGCAGCCGAGGGTCGCCGAAGGCTGGGACCCGATCCTCGACGGCGAGCAGATCACCGGCTGGAAGCAGAACATCTTCAGCTACCCGCCGATCGGATCACCCGATGGGGGTGCGTACTGCACCGTCGGCGACCTCGTCCGGTTTCTGCGCGCGATCCGCGAGGAACGACTCCTGTCACCGGAGCGCACGAAGGAGTTCCTCACGCCGCAGGTGCTTCACAGCAAAGGCGTCTGGTACGGCTTCGGCCTCGAATTCGTGCTGGAGCCGGACGGCTCGGTGCGGCACTGCTACAAGGACGGCGGGAACATCGGCGTCTGCTCGCTCATGCGGCACTATCCGGCCGAGGGGCTGGACGTCGCCATGCTGTCCAACGCCACGTACGGCGGGGGCGCGGCGATCAAGGAGATCGATCGGGTGATCCGGGCTTCCTGAGGCGGGTGCCCGTAATGCTATGAAAGGTCCTTTCCTTGCAAAATTTGCAAGGAAAGGACCTTTCATAGCGCGTGTAGGGCTAGATGCCGTCCAGGCGGCGCGAGAGGTTCGACCGTCCCGAAGGGTTCTGCTTCACCGTCGGCACCAGGCCGCCGACCTCGTTCTCGACGGTCTCCGGCTCCGGCTGCTCGATCAGCGGGCTCTGCACCGGCGCGGCCGGCGGCCGCCGGGTGAGCGGGGTGGTCGCCTGCGGCAGCGGCCTGGTCGGCTGCGTGCCGGGACGGCGAGGATAGGGCTGCGGCTGAGTCGAACCTTCTCCCCGCGCCGGCGGCAGGTCCAGCCGCGTCGTCGGCTCGGGTCCCGCGAGCGGGTGGTCGTTCTCCGCGATCAGCGAAGCGGGTAGCTGAGTGGTCGTGTCCGGGTCCGATGATCGGTCGATCTCGGCGACCACCGATCGGGGGATCTGCTGGGTGTTCGCGGAGTCCATCGGAGACGTCGCGTTGTCCGGTGTCACGACGAAGGCTCCACGCGCGCTTGCGCGTGCGAGCAAGGCGTCCGCCCGAGCACGGGGGTCCATTCCCCTAGGCCTCCCGACTGACCTGGGGCCCTCTGGGTTCAGGGCCGACTGTGTGATGTCTAGGGTAGGCCCTAGGAGCGGCCGCCGTCAGCAGACCCGCGAACGTCGTCCGACAAAAGTTGGCAGGCACCTGGCCGACCGTAGGGAACTCAGGCTTCCATGTCCGAAAGGATCCGGGTGCTGGAGTCCGCCTTGTCCGTGCCGCCGATGCCGTAGAGCAACGCGATGTTGTTGCGGGCCCCGGCCTCGATCTCGTCGGCGGGCAGCTCGTCGACGCTGCGCCTGTCGCCGCCGTTGCAGAACTCGAGCTCCGTGTCGGGGTACGCCGCGCGGATCAGGTCGAACGACTCGTTGATGCCCGGCCCCTGCTCGACGGCGATGTACACGTCGTCGACGATGCGCAGCGCGCGGACGATCCGGGCCCGGATGTCCTCGGTCTGGATCACCCTGCCCTTCTTGAGGACCTGCTGGTGATCGTTGTTGACGATGACGATCAGGTAGCCGGACCGTGCCTGCGCGTCCTCGAACAGGTCGAGATGGCCCTGGTGGAGCGGGTTGAAGTACCCGCTGACGATCGAGGCCTTCGCCGGTCGCTCGGTCATCGTCGGTGTCCTCCATAGGCTTACGGTTTCAGGTGGCCCGCTAACCCTAGCCGAGTGCCGGGTAGTTTCATCGTGTGCTGTTCCGTCCCGGCTTCGAACTGGACCTGGACACGGTCCTGGGTCCGCTGAGCCGTGGGTCACGTTCGCCCAACGTCGTCCGCACCGAGGCCGGGGTCACCTGGCTGGCGGCCAACACCGAGGACGGCGCGGGCACGCTCGCGCTGCTGCGGCGCGCCGACGGTGAGATCGAGGCCGAGGCTTGGGGGCCCGGCGCGGACAGGCTTCTCGACGGCGTCCCGGCGATGCTGGGCGCGCATGACGACGACTCCGAGTTCATCGCGCATCACGACGTCATCGCGTCGGCGCGGCGCCGGAACCCGGGACTGCGGCTCGGCTCGACCGGCCGGGTGTGGGACGCGCTGGTGCTCGCCGTGCTGGAGCAGAAGGTGACCAGTACGGAGGCCCTGCGGTCGTGGGGCGAATTGTGCCGCTGGTTCGGCGAGCAGGCGCCAGGGCCGGTGCCGTCACGGCTGCGTGTGCCGCCGACACCTGTCGCCATTCGATCCATTGTGGACTGGAAATGGCATCGCGCCGGGGTGGACCTGAAACGGCGGACGACGCTGATCGCCGCGGCGCGTGTCGCGACCCGGCTGGAGAAGGCCGTCGAGCTGAAGGGTGTCGAGGGCCGGGCCTGGCTGCGGAAGGTGCCCGGCATCGGCGTGTGGACCGCGGCGGAGATCGCGCAACGCGCCTGGGGAGACCCGGACGCGGTGAGCTTCGGCGACTACAACATCCCGTCGATGGTCGGGCACGCGCTCGTCGGCACGAAACTCGACGACGTCGGGATGTCCGAGGTACTGGCGCCGTATTCGCCGCAGCGCCAGCGTGCCGTGCGCTACCTGTCGACGGCCGGATTCCGCCGCCCGAGGTTCGGACCGAAGATCGAGCTCCGCGACTACCGCGCCATGTGATCGCGCCTGCCGGGCGCCGCATTTGGTCCGCTGAATACGGGGTCAGTTACCCCAGCCCTGCGGCGGGTAGGGCTGCTGCTGGCTCGGGTACTGCGGCGGCTGCTGCGGGTACTGGTGGTAGGGGAGGACGGGCGGCTGCTTGGTGTTCGATTTCACGAGGAAGTACACGCCGACCCCGATCCCGGCCAGGACCAGGAAGCCGACCACCAGTACCAAGAGGAAGACCATGCCGAGAGATTAGCCGGAGGCCCTCGTCACCAGCCCGGTGGCGGCTGCTGCGGCGGTGCCCGGGCTCAGTGGGCGGGGCGCTCCTGCAGCCGCGGGTTCGTGCGGTAGGCCGTGACGTTCGCGGCCAGTGCGGCGTCGACGATGGCGATCGCCTCCCCCTGACTCAAGCCCAGCTTGCGGGTGATCGCGGCGTACTCGGCGGCTGCCTTCTGGGCCAGCTTCCGGTTTTGATCCCCCGAGTCGCCGACGAAGGTGCCTGCCCGGCCACGGGTTTCGATCAGGCCCGCCTCTTCGAGTTCACGGTAGGCCTTGGCGACGGTGTTGGGGGCGATACCGAGATCTTCGGCGAGCTTGCGCACCGTCGGAAGCTTCGTGCCGACCGGCAGCGTCCGGTCCTTGATCTGGGCGGCGAACGCTGAACGCACCTGCTCGTACGGGGGGATCGGTGAGTTGGTGTCGACGCTGATGATCACTTTCGTGCTCCTGGTTCTCGGCTCGCCGACTGGATCAGAACACCGCGTTTCCCGGTGGCGAGGAGTTCAGCGGTGCCCTTCGTAGCCGGACCACGAGCGTAGCGAGAAGGCCGATCGCGGCGCTCCCCAGGAAGTAGGCCCACAGCCACGTGGCGAACTCCGGTAGCGCGGAGGTCAAGGGGAGGGCAAGGTAGACCCCGGTGGGCAGCAGGGTCAGTTGCGTGTCCTTGATGCGGAGCATGTCGTCCGTGCGCAGGGAGATCTCGTCGTCGGCCAGGCTGGGCTGCTTGACCACCTGCCGGGCCAGTGCGATGGACAAGGCGCCGAGGACGGCGATCCCCGCCGCGTAGGTGAAACCGATCAGCTGCTTTTCGGTGGACTCGGCGAGGAAACCGATGGTCAGGCCGAGACCGATGCCGCCGACACAGCTGGCCAGCCACAGCATGACCGTCCCGGCGCCTGCCACCTCGAGCACGCCGAGCCGCTTTCCGTGCGCGATCCGGCGTGGCACCGACCGCGCCAGCCGCTGTTCCGCCTTGCGTATCCGGAGGGTGGCCCACCAGACGAAACCGGCCAGGACGACGAAGGTCACCACGACCGCGATGAGAGAGCCCGATTCGGACAGTGCCGGCCACTCCGCCTTTCGGCGCGACATGAGCGTGGGGCTGCCGCCCGAAGCCTCGAGGAAGAACTCCTGACTCAGGAAAAACCAAACACCCCACGTGGCCCCGAGCAGGGCCAAGGCCACCCCGACCGTCTGCCCCTTGATCCTGCTCCGCAGCTTCATCCTGGTCAGCTGAAGCTGTTGGGATTCGTTCAGAACCACCACAGCGCCCCCTTGTATCAGTTATCGTATCGCCATGATGGCACAATCACTGATACAAAAGCAAGCGGCCTACTGACGGGGCGGGATGACCTGGGTCCGATCGCCGCCGGGGACGACCTGTGTGGCGTCCCCGGCGGCGATCGGGGAGACGACCTGCGTGCGGTCGCCGCCGCCTGCGGGCGACACGACCTGCGTGCGGTCGGCGCCGGGGTCCGCCTGCTGCTGCGGGGACACGACCTGGGTGCGGTCCGCGCTGCCGTCGATCGGCGGCCCGGCCTGCGGGGGAGGCGGCGGGAAACCGGGCTGAGCCATGCCGGCCGCGCCGAACGGATTGTGCGCCGGGGCGCCGGGATGGGGTGCGAACCCCGCGGGGGCGCCGGGCGGCGGCGGGAAGCCTGCGGGCGGCGGCGCGAAACCAGCGGGGGCCGGCGGCGGGAAGCCGGGCGCCTGACCGTAACCGGGCTGAGGCGGCGGGAAACCGGGCTGCTGCTGCCAGTTGCCCTGCGGGGCGGGGCCGCCGGGCGGGGGCGGCGGGAAGCCCGGAGCCGGGCCGCCGCCGCCGAAGTTCGGGTTCTGCGGGAATGTCATCGGCGGCTTCTTCGCCTGGTTGACCTTCACGATGATCACCACGATCACGATGATGATGACGATGATCGCCAGGATCAGCAGAAACCAGCCGAAGCCGTCACCGTCTCCGCTGCTGTGGACCCGGACCCGGTCGAGATATGGCGTCAGCGCCGTCAGCATCATTCCCCCTTTAGGACGTCAGCCGACACCCTAACGGCCGGCCGCCACGGGCACGGCGGCTTCCATCAGTTCGGCGAGATCTTCCGACCCTTTCGGCAGGGAATCCACCGGCCACCAACGAAGATCGTCCGATTCGTCGCTTTGGACCGGTTGGGCTCCCCGGGGCGCGCGCACCACGAAACGCACGTCGAAATGCCGCGTCGGCACACCGAGCGAGCAGGTGATCGGATGGACGTCGAGATGCACCGGGGCCGGCTCGATCACCAGGTCGTCGATGCCGGATTCCTCGCGTGCCTCACGAAGAGCGGCGTCGGCGAGCGTCGCGTCGCCGGGTTCGCAATGCCCGCCGAGCTGCAACCAGCGCCCGACTCGCGGATGCAGGGTGAGCAGCACGTTTTCCGCGTCGGCGTCGAGAAGGACGGCCGACGCGGTGATGTGCCCGGCCGCGCATTCGCGGCGGCAGACGTCCTCGCGGGCGGCGAGAAAGCCGAGATAGGCCTGGCGTAAGGATTCCTGGGCGGCGCCCGCCGGTCGCCAACCGGACAAAGTGGACACAACGTCGTCGTGCAGGGTCACAGTTCGAGAAGTCCTTCACCGGGTTCGACGGGACCGCGCGCGGGCGGGAGGGCGGCGGGATGCCCGATCGCGACCGCGCCGAGCGGTTCCCAGCGCTCGTCCAAGCCGAGCACGTCGCGCACGACGTCCGCTGCGAAGATGGTCGAACCGATCCAGCACGAGCCGAGGTCTTCGGCGGCGAGCGCGACCAGCAGGCCCTGCACGGCCGCGCCACCGGCGACGGTGAACATCGTGTGCTCACAAGCGTTTCGCCGGTCGTCGCGGTAGGTGTGCGCGCCTTCGGCGACGAGGAACGGGATCACGACCTCGGGCGCGTTGTAGAGGATGTCACCGCGGCTGAGGCGCTTCACGACCTGCTCGGCGGTGAAGTCGTCACCTTCGAGATCAGCCTGCCAAGACGCCTTCATCGCGTCGAGAAGCTTGCGGCGCAAGCCTTCCTCGCGCAGCCAGACGAACCGGACCGGTTTCGTGTGATGCGGCGCGGGCGCCGTCAGCGCCGTCCCGACCGCGCGGCGCAGCACCTCGGGATCGACCGGTTCGTCGGTGAACGACCGGATCGAACGCCGCGCGAGCACGGCCTCCCGGCGGCCCTGCGCGATGGATTCGTTGGTGCCGAGGCGGAAGAGGTCCTCCTCGACCGGCCGCAGCAGCTTGCGGGCGGTGGACCCGTCGTCGGTCAGCCGCAGGCCGCGGACGACGGCGACCGGTGTCCCGCCGAGTTTGCCCTTGACCAGGTCCGCCGCGGCGGCGAGTTCGTCGGCGATCGCCACCTCGGTGACCGCGAGTTCGTTGCCCTGGCCGTCGATCTCGCCCGCGTACGAATGCAGCACGCGCAGGCCGGACGCGCCGATCGCGGCGTCGATCTGCCCGACCCGCCACGCCCGCCCCATGGTGTCGGTGACCACGACGGCGACCTCGACGCCCAGCCGTTCACGAAGCCCGTTCCGCAGCGCGAGCGCGGAAGCGTCCGGATCGGACGGCAGTAGCGCGACCTCACCGGAGGCCACGTTCGACGCGTCCACCCCAGAGGCGGCCTGCACGATGCCGAGCTTGTTCTCGGTGATCACCGTCCGGTTGATCCGCGCGATCACGCGGACGGACTCATCCTCGACCAGCTTGCGCCGGGCGGCGTCGCGCTCCTCCGGGTCGGCAGGTACGCGGATCAGCATGCCCTCGGCCTTGGAGACGATCTTGCTCGTCACGACCAGGACGTCGCCCGACCGCAGCCAGGGAGCCGCCTCGACGATCGCCCCGGTCAGGTCGTCGCCGGGACGGAACTCCGGCAGCCCTTCGACCGGCAGGATCTCGATCTTCGCGGAAGCGTGGTCAGTCAACGGAAACTCCTGCCAGATCGAAAGCCGCACGCACCATGGCCGCCGTGGCGTCCACATCGGACATCAGCAGGGGCACGTCGCGGACGGCGACTCCCGGCACCTCGACGGTTTCGCCCTCGGAGACCAGCCAGCCGTCGAGCACCCCGTCCGGGGATTCCTTGCGGGAACCGTAATGCCGCCCGACGGCCTCGGCCGAGGTCTCCACACCGATCGCGCTCAGGCACGCGTCGGCCATACCGCGCAACGCCTTCCCGCCGATGATCGGCGAGACACCGACGACCTTGGCGCGCGTCTTCCGCAGCGCGTCGCGGATTCCCGGCACACCGAGCGTCGTGCCGACCGAGACCACCGGATTGGACGGCGCGAACAGCACGATGTCGGCGCCCGCGATCGCGTCGAGCACACCCGGCGCCGGCTTGGCCTCCTCGGCGCCGACGGCGATGATCGAATGCGCCTTCGGCTCGGCGCGGTACCGCACCCACCACTCCTGGAAGTGGATCGCCTTACGCTGATCCGGCTCTTCAGGATCGTCGATCACGACATGCGTTTCGACGCGGTCGTCCGACATCGGCAGCAGGCGCACGCCCGGCTGCCAGCGGTCGCACAGCGCCTCGGTGACCTGCGAGAGCGGATAGCCCGCGCGCAGCATCCGCGAACGGATCAAATGCGTCGCGATGTCCTTGTCGCCCAGGCCGAACCAGGTCGGCTCGGCGCCATAGGCGGCGAGCTCCTCCTTGACCGTCCAGGTCTCCCCGGAATGGCCCCAGCCGCGCTCTTCGTCGATCCCCCCGCCGAGGGTGTACATGCAGGTGTCCAGGTCCGGGCAGATGCGCAGACCGTGCATCCACACGTCGTCCCCGGTGTTCACCAGCGCGGTCACCTCATGCGGTGATTCCGGCCCGGAACCGATCGCGGGCAGACCGAGTGCTTGTTTGACCCCCAGCAGGAAGCGGGCCCCGCCCACTCCGCCGACCAAAATGACGACCTTCACGACGGGCGATCCTCGCACGCCCCCGGAGCCGGGGCCCAGTAGCGGTACCTGTGGTGCTCCGTACAGCCCAGGCTTTCGTACAGTTTCAGCGCGCCGGAATTCGCCACCGCGACCTGCAGCACGACGCCGGTGGCGCCCTGAGCAGCCGCCCAGCCGCCCGCCGCGTTCATCAGCCCGCGTGCCAGCCCCTGTCGCCGGAACTCGGGCCGTACCTCCAAGCGGGCGATGTGCAGCCACTCGTCGACGACGGCCCCGCGGACCGCCCCGGCCGTGACGCCGTCGATCTCCACCACCCCGAAGCCGACCTTGCCGGTGCCGAGGACATGCCGTGGTGCCTCCGCCGGATCCGCGCCTCTCGCGGTCATTTCCCACCATCCGGACGTCGGTTCGTCGAGAATCACCGCTCCCGCCGAGGTCCCGCGCGAGAGTGGCCCGGTCAGCACGCGAACCTCGTGCGCGGGCCGGTGTTCCACATAGTGGACCCAACCGTAGGTGGCGATGGCGTCTTCGAGCGACGTGTCCTGGATCACCTGAACGACCGGCGGGATGGCATGATCGTGGGCGAAGTCACAGACCGTCCGCAGGGCGTCTGGCAGCGGTTTTCCCGGATCGCCGATGGCCAGGGCGCTGTTGGCCCTGGCGGTGAACCCGTCCGCCCAGCGCAGCCTCCAGTCCCCGATCCGGCTCTCCAGCAGGGGAGTCCAAGCCCGGCTACAGGTGAGCTCGAGCATTTCCGCACTGTTCACGGTTAGATTGTGCCAAGGAAGGCAGTGGAGGGACCCCGATGAGCATCGCGCGCAAGGACGACAGGCACAACGAAGACCTGGTCCGCGAGATCTCCGACGGCTTCAACCGGGCATTGGGCGCGGAAAAGGCCGTCGAGAAGGAAGCGGAAGCGGCGAAGCCCGCCGCGCCGAAGTTCGTCATCACCGGGGACAGCAGGGCCACTCCGCCGCCGCGCCGGAAAGACCGCTGAAAGCCCATACCCGGGGTACGGAATAAGGGTGGCCTAAGCGGGCCGGTCGCGCCCGCGGGCGCGTAATGTCCGTTGCAGACTGGTGAAGCAGAGATAAAGCAGGAGTGCGCAGTGACCTACGTGATCGCCGAGCCCTGCGTCGACGTGCTCGACAAGGCGTGTATCGACGAGTGCCCCGTGGATTGCATCTACGAGGGTGATCGCATGCTGTACATCCACCCGGACGAATGCGTCGACTGCGGTGCCTGCGAGCCGGTCTGCCCCGTCGAGGCGATCTACTACGAGGACGACGTCCCCGACGAGTGGAACGACTACACCAAGGCCAACGTCGACTTCTTCAACGAACTCGGCTCGCCCGGTGGCGCCTCCAAGGTCGGCAAGACCAGCCACGATCCCGCCTTCATCAAGGCTCTTCCCCCGCAGGGCGAATGAGCCGGGTCGCTCTTCCCGATTTCCCCTGGGACTCCCTCGCCGAAGCCAAGGCGAAGGCCCAGGCGCATCCCGGCGGCATCGTCGACCTGTCGATCGGCACGCCGGTGGACCCGGTCCCCGAGAGCATCCGCGCGGCGCTCGCGTCCGTGTCGGAGATCCCGGGGTACCCGACCACGCACGGGATTCCCGAGCTCAGGGCCGCCGCGATCGACGCGCTTTCGCGGCGGCACGGCATCGAAGGCGTTCCCGAGGCGGCCGTGCTGCCGACGATCGGTTCGAAGGAACTGGTCGCGTCGCTGCCGCGGCAACTGGGCTTCGGCCCCGGTGACCTCGTCGTCATCCCCGAGGTGGCATACCCGACCTACGAAGTCGGCGTGCTGCTGGCGGGTGCGACTCTCCTGCGTGCGGACAGCACTTTCGCGCTCGGCCCGCAGCGGCCCTCGATGCTGTGGATCAACTCGCCGTCCAATCCGACGGGGCGCGTGCTCGGTGTCGATCACCTGCGCAAGGTCGTCGAATGGGCGCGGGAACGCGATGTCGTCGTGGTCTCCGACGAGTGTTATCTGGCGCTGGGCTGGGAAAGCGAGCCCGTGTCGATCCTGCACCCGTCCGTGCACGGCGGCTCCCTCGACGGCCTGCTGGCCGTCCACTCGCTGTCGAAGTCCGCGAACCTCGCCAGCTACCGCGCCGGATTCGTCACCGGTGACCCGAAGCTCGTCGCCGGACTGCTCGAGATCCGCAAGCACTCCGGACTGATCATGCCGCGGCCGGTGCAGGAAGCCATGGTCGCCGCGCTGAAGGACGACGAAGCGCTTGCCGTGCAACGGGAACGCTACGCACGCCGCCGGCTGGTGCTGCGGAAGGCGCTGCTGGACAGCGGTTTCGAGATCTCGCACTCCGAGGCGGGGCTGTATCTCTGGTCCACGCGCGGGGAATCCGCGCTCGACACGGTCGACTGGCTCGCCGATCGCGGCATTCTCGCCGCGCCGGGCACGTTCTACGGGCCGACCGGTGGGCGGCACGTCCGGATCGCTTTGACGGCGACGGACGAGCGGATCGACGCGGCTGTGGAGCGGCTCACTTCCTGATTTCGGCGCGGTTCGTGCGTCTCGCCGCGTGCTATGAACGGTCCTTTCCTTGCAAAATTTGCAAGGAAAGGACCGTTCATAGCACGTCGCGACCGGTGAAACCCCGGTAGATGAACCGCGTCAGCGCCTCGACGGCTTCCTCCTCGGAGACCGACGACGGGTCCAGCAGCCACGTGTGTGCGAACCCGTTGACGAGTTCGCCCATCATCGCGAGCGAGAGCCGTTCCGACGCCGGTAGTTCCATTCCCGCAGCGGTGATGTACCCGAGGTGGCCGAGGATGTCCTCCGCCTGATCGGCGCCGAAGCGCGCGAAGGTGCGTGCGAAGTCGTCGCTGACCATCGCCGCCTGGCGCAGGGCGAGCATCGTCGCGGCGTTGTCGCGATGGAAGTTCCAGTACTCGCGGACGTGCCAGCGCACGGCGTCCGAGTCGGTGAAGTCGGCTTTGTGCTCCGGCGAGGACGCGTTGACGTCGCTCGCCGCCGCGAGGTCCGCGAGGAGCGCTTCGAGCAGCTCCTCCTTGCTCGCGAAGTGGTTGTAGAACGAGCCCGCCGCGCGCCCGGCTTCCGCGGTGATGTCGGTGATCTTGGTGTTCAGGTACCCCTTCGCCGCGAAGACGCGCTTCGCCGCGTCCTTGAGCGCGGCCTCGGTCTCCGCCGCCTTCTCCTTGCGGCTCGTCGCCGTCATCGGCACCTCCTTGACACGGAAGGCTAGCAACGCACACACTGAATCAAGATTCACTGAATTATAATTCACTGGAGGCGAAGATGACCGAGGTACTGATCGCGGGAGCCGGGCCGACCGGGCTCACGCTGGCCATCGACCTCGCGCGCCGCGGCGTCGGCGTGCGGATCGTGGAGAAGGCCGAGACGTTCTTCGAGGGCTCGCGCGGAGACGGCCTGCAACCGCGCACGCTGGAGGTCTTCGAGGACCTCGGCGTACTGGACGCGGTGCTGGCCGCCGGGCAGCCGCCGGTGCCGATGCGGATCCACCTTGGCGGTGAGGTCGTCGGCGAGCGGATGATGGCCGAACCCGGCGACCCGACCCCGGACGTGCCGTACCCGAACGGTCACTTCCTCGGCCAGTCGCGGACCGAAGGGATCCTGCGGGACCGGCTCGCCGAATTCGGCGTCCAGGTCGAGCTCGGCACGCCCCTGCTCGGTTTCGAGCAGGACGCCGACGGTGTGACGGCCGAGCTGCCCGGCGAGCGGGTGCGGGTCGGCCATCTCGTCGGCGCGGACGGCGGGAAGAGCTTCGTGCGCAAGGCGCTCGGGATCGCGTTCGAGGGCACCACCGACGAGTCGATCCGCATGCTGCTGGGTGACGTCCAGGCGGAGGGGCTCGATCGCGCGTATGGGCATTGGTTCGCGAAGCCCGAGGATCCGATGTCGGGGATCGTGCTCACGCCGCTGCCCGGGGTGCCGCACTTCCAGTTCGGCGCGCCGCTGGGCGAGGAGGAGGTCGAGGCGTCACTGGAGACGTTGCAGTCCCGGCTCGACGAGCTGTCCGGGGGCGGCGTCCGATTGCACGATCTCGCCTGGTCGACGGTGTGGCGGCCCAACATCCGGCTCGCCGCGCGGTTCCGGGACGGCCGCGTGTTCCTCGCCGGCGACGCGGCGCACGTCCATCCGCCGACCGGTGGCCAGGGCCTCAACACCGGCGTCCAGGACGCGTACAACCTGGGCTGGAAGCTCGCCGACGGTTCACCGGAGCTGCTCGACAGCTACGAGCCCGAGCGGCGCGGGGTCGCCGCGAGAGTGCTGAAGATCAGCACCGAAATCCTCGAGAAGTACAAGAACGGCTCGGAAGACGCGCACGAGCGCGGCGAGAACACGCGTCAGCTCGACATCGGGTATCGGGGCGGCCCGCTCGCACCCGCGTCGACCGGCCGGATCCGGCCCGGCGACCGCGCGCCGGACGCACCGCTGAAGGACGCGAACGGCAAGTCCGTCCGGCTGTTCGAGCTGCTGCGCGGACCGCAGGCGACCGTGCTGGTGTTCGGGGACGGCCCGGCTCCCGAAGGCGCGCGGCGGATCCTGCCCGCGGGCAGTGCACTGTCCGATGTGGACTTCGAGGACGTCGGCGGGCATGCCTTCGCGGCGTATGAAGCCGAAAACGGGCGGCAGGTGCTGATCCGCCCGGACGGCTACGTCCGCGAGATCACTGCCTGAGCGGCCTCGTCGACCTCCGCCCAGACGTCGCGCCACACGGCACGGACCTCGGCGCGGCGCAGCAGCTCCTTCTCCGCGACCCGGCCCGCGATGAAGGCGAGTTCGGTGTCGGTCGTGTCCAAGGCTCCTCGCATGCGATCGGCGGCGACGCAGGCGTCCTGATGGTCCCCGAGGACGGTCTGGAAGTTCTTCGTGGCCTTGATCAGCCGCTGGATCCGCTCCGCTTGCTTCTTCTTCGCGGCGGGCTTGGCCATCTCGGCGGCGTAGCGGAGTTTCTTGCCGTAGATGCGAAGCGCGTGAAGGTCATCGTCCGGGGGATCGGCGGGAAGCGCCTTCACGGCCTTCGCGAGCTTTCGATGCGGCTTCGCGAGACCGGCGACGAGATCCGCGGAGGTGGACTCGACGCCGAAAGCGGGTTCTTCAGCGTCGGGCTGCCGGGCGAGACGGCCGATGTCCTGCAACATCGAGGCATACCGCGGGCTGGCGAGCGCACGGGTGAGCCGCTGCTTCGCGCCGCCGCGTTCGGTGACGAACTTCGAGACCAGACGGCGCGCGGCGGGCTGGTCGCGCACCTCGAATTCGGCGACGACCTCGCGGAGATGACCGATCAGGACGTCGTAGTCGCGAACATCGCCGAGGGACTGGCCGAGCCAGCCGAGTTCCGCGCGCACCGGCTCGGCGTCCGGGCCGACGAGGCGGCCCGAGAGCTTGAGGACGCTCCGCATGCGACGCAGCGCGACCCGCATCTGGTGCAGGTCTTCGGGGTCGGCGCCGGATTTGGTGCCCGGTTCGTGCGCGAGGAGCGCGCGGACCTCGACGTCGAGTTTGACCCGGACGTGGGTGGCCGCCGGATCGTCCGGCCCGGCTTGCGCGGGGCGGTCACCGAGCCCGAGCGCGGCCGGTGTGGTCGAAGGGGCGTTCTTGCGCGGCGGGGCCTCGGCTGTCACAAGATGAATTCTAGGTGAACCGGCAAGGTGGTCCAGGCCGTGAGAGAGCAACGGTCCCTTGCTCTCTTTTGCCCCTGCCCCGGCCCCTGCCCCTGCCGATGCAATGAAAGGCTCTTTCCTTGCAAATTTCGCAAGGAAAGAGCCTTTCATTGCACACGTGACCGAGCGTCACCCAGCGAAACCCGGACGACAGCAAAGGTCCCTTGCTCTCTTTCCGCAGGTCAGTTGGCGTGCAGGGCCGCGTTCAGCTCGATGCCGACGCCGGTGCGCGCGACGACCTCGACGGCGCCGGTCCCGGAGTTCCGCCGGAACACCGCGCCCGAGATGCCGGACAGCTCCAGCGCCTTCACGACCTTGCCCTCGAAGGTGACCTTCGTGCCGGCCGTGACGTAGAGGCCCGCTTCGACGACCGAGTCGTCGCCGAGCGAGATGCCGATGCCGCCGTTCGCGCCGATTAGGCAGCGCTCGCCGATCGAGATGGTCTCCTTGCCACCGCCGGACAGCGTGCCCATGATCGACGCGCCGCCGCCGACGTCGGAGCCGTCGCCGACCACGACGCCGGCCGAGATCCGGCCTTCGACCATGGAGGCGCCGAGCGTGCCGGCGTTGAAGTTGATGAAGCCCTCGTGCATGACGGTGGTGCCGTTGGCCAGGTGCGCGCCGAGGCGGGCGCGGTCGGCGTCGGCGAGGCGGACGCCGGTCGGCATGACGTAGTCCACCATCCGCGGGAACTTGTCCACGCTGTAGACGGTGACGTTGCCGCGCGCCCGCAACCGCAGCCGGGTCGCCTCGAAGCCCTCGACGGGGCACGGCCCGTAGTTGGTCCACACGACGTTCGCCAGCAGGCCGAACATGCCGTCGAGGCTCGCGCCGTGCGGCCGGATCAGGCGGTGCGACAGCAGGTGAAGGCGCAGGTAGACGTCGTGCGTGTCGCCGGGGGCGTCGACGAGGCGGGCGATGGTCGTGCGGACCGCGACGACCTCGACACCGCGGTCGGTGTCCGGGCCGAGCTGGGCGGCGGCGGCCTCGCCGAGGGCCTCGGAGGCCTCTTCGGCGGTCAGCCGCACCGTGCCGGCCTTGCTGTCGGTGCCGTCGATCAGCTTCGGCAGCGGGAACCAGGTGTCCAGCACCGTGCCGTCGGTCGTGACGGTGGCCAGTCCGACGCCGGTGGCGCCGGTCGTTTCGGGATCAGGGGTCTGCTCGCTCACGTCCTGAACGGTAACCCAGTGACCCGTGTCAACCGCCGACGAGGCTCTTCACACTGGTCAGCGCCGTCGCCATGTCGGCGAGCGCCTGGCCGCACGGCCCGCCGGGAGCCGCTTGGTCCTGGCAGTTCGCGGTGCGGAACGCGGCGATCGGGCGATCGAGGACGTCGGCGTGCGACGACAGGTCCGGCCTGCGCTTGCGGACGGTGCCCGCGGCGCTGGAGAGTTCGGTGACGTACTTCTGGCAGCCCTTCGGCGACTCGGTCCCCGGCGCCAGATAGCACTGGTCGGTGGTCAGCGCCTTGAGTTTGATCGGCAGCACGTCCGGCCCGGTGCTCTGGGTCGGCCGGACCTTCACCGGGACTTCGCCCGATCCGCAGCCGCTGAGTACCAGGAGGAGGGCGACCAAGATCGTTCGCATGCGCACTCCTTCACGGTAGCCCCGGGCCCCCGGCGGTACGGTGCGGGCATGCCTTCGCTCGATCTGCACGCCGATCCCGTCGACCTCACCGCCGCGCTGGTGGACATCTTCAGTGTCTCGGAAGAGGAGAAGGTCATCGCGGACACCGTGCAGGCCGCGCTCCAGGCGCAGGCACCGCATCTCGAGGTGATCCGCAACGGTGACGCGGTCCTCGCGCGCACGAACCTCGGCCGCCCTTCGCGGGTGTTGCTGGCCGGGCATCTCGACACCGTTCCGGTCAACGACAACATGCCCGTGCGTCGTGAGGGGGCCGGTGACGACGAGATCCTGCACGGGCTGGGCACCGTCGACATGAAGAGCGGCGACGCCGTCTTCCTCCACCTCGCCGCCGCCCTCCGCGAGCCGAGGCACGACATCACCTTCGTGTTCTACGACTGCGAAGAGATCGATGCGGCGAAGAACGGCCTCGGCCGCATCGAGCGCGAACTGCCCGAGTGGTTGCAGGCCGACCTCGCGATCCTCGGCGAACCGTCGAACGGCGGGATCGAGGGCGGTTGCCAGGGCACGATGCGGATCGAGATCCGCGTCGAGGGCGTCCGGGCGCACACCGCGCGCGGCTGGATGGGCGTCAACGCGATCCACGGCCTCGCCGAACCGATGCGCAGGCTGGCCGAGTACACGCCGCGGGTGGTCGACATCGACGGTTTGACCTATCGCGAAGGCTTGCAGGCCACGAAGATCGGCGGCGGTGTCGCGGGCAACGTCGTACCGGACGAGGCCGTGCTCACGATCAACCACCGGTTCGCGCCCGACCGCTCGTCCGAGGAGGCCGAGGCGCACCTTCGCGACGTCTTCGAGGGCTACGACGTCAAGATTGTCGACTTGTCGCCAGGTGCCCTGCCCGGTCTGAGCGCCCCGGCGGCGGCCGAACTGGTCGCCGCGGCCGGGGGCAAGGCGGTCGCGAAGCTGGGCTGGACCGACGTCGCGCGCTTCGCGGCTCTCGGGATTCCGGCGGTCAACTTCGGACCGGGCGACCCGACGCTGGCGCACACCCGGCAGGAGAACGTCCGCGCGGGCGAGATCCGGCAGGTGACCGCGGTGTTGCGCGCGTTCCTCAGTTGATCAGGGCGAGCAACTCGTCGAGTGCCTGCTCCTGGCCGCCGTAGGTCAGGTGCGAGATGGCGAACATCGGGGCGACCACCCGGCTCCAGGCGTACAACCGGTCCCCGTCGAGCCCGCAGGCGGCCGCCACCGAACGGCAACGGGTCTCGACGCCTTCGTGCCCGGCGCCGCTCACCACGTAGTCGACGGCGTCGAAGCACGGATCACCCACGCACGCCTTCGGATCGATCGCGATCAGGCCGCGCGAGCCGCCGTCCAGGGCGTTGCCCAGATGCAGATCGCCGTGGAGCAACACGACGTCGGACTGGGTGTCCAGCAACGTCTCGCAGCGCTCGATCGCCCGCTGCCAAGTGTCCGGGCCGATCCTGGCGGCGATGGCCGGTTCGGTGATCCGCTTGCCGATCCGGGCGAAGGACTCCTCGAACCGGCCGCGCAGGCTCCACGGCCAGTCCGCGGGCGGGGCGACGGAATGCAGCGCGGTCAGCAAGTTTCCCCAAAGTCCCGGCAGGGTCGGCAGCGGCAGGTCCTCGGCCGGGGTGCCCGGCCGGATCTCTTCCAGCACCATCGCGCCGGCGTCCGCGTCGGCGGCCAGCACGGCGGGCACCCGGCCCGTCGGCGCGAACACCCGCAGCATTTCGAGCTGTTTGGTCAGCAGCGGGCCATCCGGGCTGAGTTTGAGCACCGCCGGTGTCCCGTCGGTCCAGCGGCAGCGCAGCACGACGGACGAGGCGCCGCTGTCGAAGATCTCGCCGGGCACGAAGCCCCATCGGGGCGCCAGCCGCTCGACGAGGGCCGGGACACCGGCGAGCCACCCTTCGGCGTCAGCGCCGAATCGGCTTACCAAGCGGGTGTTGAGATCTTCCAAGTCCACTTCGGTCACTTCGCGATGTCCTCTTCGGCGCCTAGCAGTAGTAGTCCACGCCGCAGCAGGTCTGCGGCCTCTTCGGTGCGTCCTTGGTCGAGAAGCAGCTCTCCCGCTTTGTCGACCGAAGCGGCCAAGACGCCGCGTGCGTCGCGGAGCGCGGCCACGTCGATGGCGCGCGCGAAGCCCGCTTCGGCTGCTTCGAGGTCTCCGCGGGCCAGGGCCAGCGAGCCTTGCTGGAACGTGAGTGACGCGGAGAGCGGCGAGTCCGCGGGGATGGCTTCGGTCGCTTCGGAGAGTAGCGCGGCGGCGTCGTCGAGACGACCGAGTTCGCGGCAGACGTCGGCGAGTTCCAGGGTGACGGCGTGATCGGGCGCGGCCGCCCTCGACGCGCGAAGGTCCGCGAGCGCGCCTTCGAGGTCGTCGGCACGACGGACCAGAGCCCGCGCGAACAGACACCGGGCCAGCACCGGCCGCAGGGCGCGCTCGTGGAGCAGATCGTGCAGCACCGACACGGCGGCGACGGCGTCGGCCACCCGTCCTTCAGCGAGGTAGGCCTCGGTCAACCGGCGCTGGTGGCCGGTGAGCTCGGCCAGGATCTCCTCGCCGCCGCGAGCCAGCCGCAGCGCCTCGCTCGCGTGCTGCGCGGCCTGAGTGGTCTCGCCGAGGCGGAGGTGTCCTTCGGCGAGGTACGCCCGCAGGGTCAGGAGGAGCAGCGGATGCGGATAGCCGTCGAGGCTCGCGTCGAGCGCGGTCCGGAGCAGGTGCATCGCGTGATGCGGCTCGCCCCGGCCGATCAGGACGTTCGCCCGCAGCGCGGCGGCCAGTTCGCGATAGGGCGGGATGTCGTCACCGAGAGCGGCTTCGGCGGCGGCGACCAATCGCGGCTGGGCGTCGCCTTCGGTGAACCGCGCGAGCCACAGCCAGGCGAGCCCGGCCTGGCGAGCACGGCCGATCTTCTCGGCCCGCCGAGCCAGCCGCCGCATCTTCGGAGCCGAGCCCTTCCCCGCGAGGAAGTCCGACGCGGCCGACGCGATGTCCAGATCGAGCCGGACGTCGTCACGCGGCGAGGTCACGCCGAGCAGTTCGCCGGTGTCCACCCCGAGCCGCGCGGCGAAATGGCGCAACGCGTCACCGGACGGCGTCCGCGCGCCCGTCTCGACGGACGAAACGTAGGCGGCGGTGTAGTGCGGCTCGGCGAGTTCACGCTGGGTGAGGCCACGTTCGGCGCGCAGCCGCCGCAACCGTCCGCCGACCTCGTCGTCCATGCCCGGGAACGATACGGGCGGGCGCGCCGAAAGGTTGCGCGCGCGGTCCCACAACCTCCCCAGGCGTCTGCTCGTACTCCTTGATGTGATGCAGCAGCAGACGCTCGGCCTGCACGGCTGCACGACGACCCGATCCCGAGCGGCGAATCGTGAGTTACGTCCTCAATCACGCGAGTTCCGCCTCTGATCACGCGAGTTCGCCGGTTCCGCACGGCGAGCCCGCGTGACCGAACTCGTAACTCGCGTGATCGGACGGCGAACTCGCGTGATTGAAGGCGTAACTCACGTGATCAGACGGACGACATGAGGGGTCAGCGGCCCTGCAACGACTTCACGTTCTGCCCGAAGGTCCAGTTCCGTGAACCGTCCCAGTTGAGCGACCAGGTCATCAGGCCCTTGAGCCCCGGAATGCTGCGGTACGCCTGGGAGACCAGGCTCGGCGACATGTAGCCGCCACCGGCGCCCGCCTGCGCGGGCAGGCCCGGAGCCTGCTTGTCATAGGGAACGCGGATCGTCTGGCCCTGGATCACCAGGCCCTTGTCGAGGCAGTTGGTCTGCGCGACGAAGCCCTGAACCGTGCCGGCCTGGTACGAATCGCCGGAGCAGCCGTACATGCTCCCGTTGTAGTACTGCATGTTCAGCCACCACAGCCTGCCGTTGTCCGCGTACTTCTTGATGATCGGCAGGTACGCGCCCCAGATCGAGCCGTAGACAACGCTGCCGCCGGTGACGTACGCGGTCTCGGGCGCCATGGTGAGCCCGAAGTTCGGCGGCATCGCGGCGAGCACGCCGTCGATGATGCGGATGAGGTTCTTCTGCGACGCGGAAAGCGTGGTGATGTTCCCGCTGCCGACGAGGCCGGTCTCGATGTCGATGTCGATTCCGTCGAAGTTGTACTTCTTCAGGATCGGCACGATGGTCGCGATGAATTTGTCCGCCACGGTTGCCGAGTTCAGGTCGATTCCCGCGGTGGCGCCGCCGATCGACATCAGGATCGTCGCGCCCGCGTCCTTGGCGGCGCACATTTCGGCCGGGGTCGCGACCTTCACAGTCGCGTCCATCCCGTCCTCCCATTTGGCCGTTCCGTCGGACAGGATGACCGGAAAGGCGGCGTTGAGCACGTTGTATCCGTTGGCCTTGATGCGGGCGTCGGTGATCGGGATCCAGCCGAGCGGCGGGTGGACGCCGTTCGAAGCGCCGTCCCAGTTCTCCCAATAGCCTTGCAGGACCTTGCCCGCCGGCTTCGATTTGACCGCGCAGACCTCGGCGTCCACCGAGGCCTGCGCCGGGGTCAGGACGACGAGCGTGGTGACGGCGAGTACCGCCGCGCCGGTGATTGCGAGCAGCCGTGAGACGCGACCGAACATACCCAGCTCCCATCTCGAAAGCGGTTTGAACGAACAGGAAGCGGCCGTTCGGCTCAACATAGGTCGCCGCGCACGAGTGGCGCTACCGACGATCGGGTGGTCTAGACCAGATATCGAAAAGTTGTCCGTGAATCCCTCTCACGCACGAAGGCCATCCCACGAGGCCGGGTGTCCTCGTGAGATGGCCTTCGCCATTCGGATGGTCAGACGGTGATGGTCCAGCTGTCGAGCGTGCCGGTGTCCTGCGCGTAGGCGTCGTAAAGCACGAGCGTCCAAGTGCCGGAAGCGGCTTCGTTGGTCACCGGCACCGAGTACGTCCTGGTACCGAGATCGGTGCAGGGCAGGGAACCGGTGGCCTTGACCGAATACGTGCTGCCGTCGGGGGCCTTCAGGCTGATCCGGAGGTCCTCGGAGCAGGTGTGCGTTCCGGTGATCGACACCTTGACCGGCGAGGTCGCCGTACCCGTCGCGCTGGACGTGATCGGGCTGTTGACCGTCGCGTAGTCGTTCAGCGCGAAGTCGGTGCCGTTGGTGAACGTGCGCACGCTGACGTCGCCGACGGTGAGCGTGTACTGTGCCGTGCGGTCCACCGAGGTCCCGTCACCGGTCACCGTGATCGTGCTGGTGCCGTTGGGAGTGCTCGCCGACGTCGCGATGGTGAGTGTCGAGGAACCGCCCGACTGCACCGAAGCGGGGTTGAACGTCGCGGTCGCCCCGGCGGGAAGACCGCTGGCGCTCAGCGAAACCGCTTGCGCCGCACCGGAAGTCGTCGTGGTGTTGACCGTGACGGTCGCCGACTGTCCTGCTTGGACGGTGCCGGAGGCAGGCGAAAGACCGATCGAGAAGTCGGGGCCCGTCGACGTGCCGACGGCGAGCTTCCAGACCGCGTAGCCGATCGCGTCGCCGTTCTTCTCCAGCGGGGTGTCCGGGATGTTGGACAGCGTGTCGCAGGCTCGGTGGTAGCAGCTGTCGAACGCCCTTCCGGCGGTGCCGCCCCACTTCTGTTGCTGCGCGGCGCTCTTCGTGTATCCGGCACCGGTCGCGAGACCGCCGACCGGGATACCCGCGCTCTTGAACGACGCGTGGTCCGAGCGGCCGTCGCCCTCGGTGTCACCCTCGGTCTGGATGCCGATCGTCCTGAAGTACTCGTCGAACACGGCCTTGACCGAAGCGATGTCGTCATAGACGAAGTAGCCCCAGTTGTCGGAGCCGATCATGTCGAAGTTCAGGTAGGTCTTGATCTTCGTGCGCTCGGTCTGCGGCAGGCTGTTGACGTAGAACTTCGAGCCGCGCAGGCCGGACTCCTCGTCGGCCCACCAGCCGAAGCGGACCCGCTTGGCCATGGTGGGGTTTTCGCGGGCCAAGGTCAGCGCGACTTCGAGGATCGAAGCCGAACCCGAGCCGTTGTCGTTGATACCCGGGCCCGCGCTCACGCTGTCGAGGTGCGCGCCGAGCATGATGACCTGATTGGCGTCACCCTGCGGCCATTCCGCGATGATGTTCTGGTTCGAACCCGCGCAGCTCGTGCAGGACTGCAAGGTGACGTTGTAGCCGGCGTCGCGCAGCTTCTGTGCCACATAGGACACCGACGCCGGATAGCCCGGTCGCCCGGAGGCGCGGTTGCCGCCGTTCTGGTTGGCGATCGTCTGCAACGCGCTCAGATGCGCCTTGACGTTGGCGAGCGAGATGTCCGGTGCGGCGGCGGCCGTGACCGCCTGCGCGGGCGCCGTGACGACACCCAGTACGGCGGCCATGCCGACGACGGCCGCTCCTAATCGCTTTCCCCACTTCATGCCGGGGTATTCCTTTCTCGGGCGGGCCGTGAAGGCCTCCTTCCCTACTCTCAAGGTAGGCAAGGAGGCCTTCACAGAACGGGGAGCTAGACGGTGATCGACCAGCTGCTGAGCGTGCCGGTGTCCTGCGCGTAGGCGTCGTAGACCACGAGGGTCCAAGTGCCCGCCGCGACTTCGTTGGTCACGTTGACCGAGTAGTTCCGGGTGCCCAGATCGGTGCAGGGCAGGGAACCGGTGGCCTTGACCGAATACGTGCTGCCGTCGGGGGCCTTCAGGCTGATGCGAAGGTCCTCGGAGCAGGTGTGCGTCCCGGTGACCGTCACCTTCACCGGCGACACCGCGTTGCCGGTCGCGGTCGAGGTGATCGGGCTGTTCACCGTGGCGTAGTCGTTCAGCGCGTAGTCGGTGTCGTTGCTGTAGGTCCGCACGTCACCGCCGGTGCCGACGGTCAGCTTGTACTGCGCGGTGCGCGCGCCGCTGGTCCCGGTACCGGTCACCGTGATGGTGCTGGTGCCGTCAGGGGTGCTCGCCGACGTCGCGATGGTGAGCGTCGAGGAGGCGCCGGATTGCACCGAGGCCGGGTCGAACGTCGCGGTCGCGCCCGTGGGGAGGCCGCTCGCGCTCAGCGAAACCGACTGTGCCGCACCGTTGGTGGTCGCGGTGTTCACCGCGACCGTCGCCGACTCGCCCGGCTTGACGGAACCCGCCGCCGGGGTGACGCCGACCGAGAAGTCGTCGCCCTGCGGGGTGCACGAGGCGGGCTCGCCGGTCGCCGCGGTGACGCTGATCGCGTTCCACGCCGCCTTGGTGGTGTTGAACTCGGTGCAGGAACCCGGGTACAGCGCGAGCGCCGCTTCCAGGGTGGCCTTGCGGGCAGCCTTGTGGTTCCAGCTGGAGGTCTTCTTCAGCAGGCCGTTGTAGAAGATCTTGCCGGCCTTCTGGATGCCGATCCCGGTGATCGAGGTGTTGTTGCAGGTCGGGCTGGCGGGCTTGCCCACCGGCGCGGTGCCCTCGGCGAGCAGGTAGAACCAGTGGTTCTGCGGGCCGGCGGCGGCGTGCACCTCGGTGTTCGGGATGGACGAGGAGTAGCAGTCGGGGTTGCCGGAGATCCTGCTCGGCTGGTTCATGTAGCGGATCGGCCCGCGGCCGACCAGGTTCACGCCCTCGCCGACGTCGTAGTCCGGGACGTCCTTGGCGTTGTTGGCGTAGTGCTCGGTGATGGCACCGAAGATGTCACCGGTGGACTCGTTGAGGCCGCCGTTCTCGTTGCCGCTGCCCGCGCCACCCGGCGTGGTCTGGAAGATGGCGTGGCCGTACTCGTGCGCGACGACGTCCATCGGGGTGGCCTGGCGCTGGCTGTCCGACGAGCGGCCGTAGGTGGTCGAGGAGCCGTTCCAGTAGGCGTTGGCCTGGTTGAGGCCGACGTAGGCGGGGAAGCCGCCGCCGTTGCCGTTGATGCCGTTGCGGCCGAGCCATTCGCCCAGCATCTTCCACTCGGTCTGGACGCCGAAGAGGGCGTCGACACAGGCGGTTTCCAGGTCGGTGCCGGAGCCGTTGCCCCAGTTGTCGTCCGGTCCGCTGAAGGGCGAGCCGTTCTGGCGGGCACAGCTGATGTTGGTGCGTTGCGGGTCACGCATCGTGTACGTGCCGCCGGAGTTCGTCGTGTCGATGGTGACGTTGCCGGCGTAGTAGCTGTTCCCGGCGCCCAGCGTGCTGACGTCGTTCGACGTGGTCTTCGCCGCGGCCGGGAAGTTGGACATCTTGACGTCGTCACGGGTCTCGAGAACCGCGCCGGTGGCGCCATCCACGAACACGTGCAGGTTGCTCGGGGTCGTCGCCTTGGTCCCGGCGACGACGACCTCGTAGGCGAGCTTGGGCGAGTTCCCCGCCAGCACGACGAGCTTCGGCGCGACGACACTGTCTACTTTGGACAGCTGTCCGCGCGCGACCTCGGTCGCCTTCGCCGCGGTGATCTTGGCCTTGGTGTCGACCGAGATCGCGGCCGTCTCGGCGGCGCTGGTGCCGCGGACGCGTCCGGCGCCGTCGGCGACCACCACCGCGTCCCCGCCGACCACCGGCAGGCCACGGTAGGTTCGTTCGTAAGCGGCGTAGAAGAGTCCGCCGCCACCCGGGGTCAGCCCGACGCGACGGAAGCCTTCCTGTGCCCCCTTCCGCAAGTGGTCCACACCGGCCGCGGCGGCCTGGTCGGCCGCGCTCGCGGCCACGGCGTCGGGGCTCGCGGGTTGAAGGGTGGCGGTGGTCGCGTTCGCCGGGGTCACCGGGAACGTCATGCTCAGGGCAAGGCCGGCGACAGCCGCCAACCCTGTTCTGAGCCCTCGCTGAACGGTCATGGGAAACCTTCCATGGGCAGGACCGGGTACCCGTCAGGCCCTTGGCGCGGCGGGGAATGGGACCGGAGCGGTACACGGCGGGGGACGGGGAGCGTGCCCATTCGGATAACTGGAGTTATCCCGATGGACACGTCCGAGTAAAGGAGGCCGGTCACGAGGGCGTCAATGGGCCGGATGGCCTAGCGGAGCGCGTGAAGATCGACATGCAGGGAATGAAATGCCTGTGTAGTAAGAGTTTTCCCGCCATATGCGATATATGGCGACTTTCGTATGGTTTTCAGCCGGTCGGCCCGGAATCGGACATAGCGGCCGCGCGCACGCCACGCCGATAGGCCTCCGCCGCCTCTTCGATTAATCCGCGAGCGCGCAATGTGTCGCCCAAATGCAGTGAGGTGGCGACGAGCGCGCCACGCAGTTCCGACTTTTCCTGTGCGGTGGCGGCTTCTTCGAGCAACGCGGTCGCCTCCGGCAGATCGCCGCGGGCGCGTGCGATGAGTCCCAGTAGCCGGAGAACCTCCGCCCTGGCTTCGATGTCGGGGGATCGATCCAGAAGCGGCCGGATTCCCTCGGCGAGTTCGGTGGCCTCGTCGAGTTCCCCTTGGCGGCGGCGGACGTCGGCGAGTTCGATGGTCGCGCCGAGTACGCCTTCCCGTGAACCTGCCTTGGCCAAGAGATCGCGTGCAAGTTGCAATTCGGCGTGTGCTTCGTCGAGTTTGCCCAGCCGTCGCCACAGGAAGCCGCGTGCCCATCGGCTCCGGGCGGCGTCACGGTCGTAGCCGAGGGAAGTGAACAGCCGCAGCGCCCGCGAAAGATCCTTTTCCGCGCGGTCGACCAGGCCGATCTCCTGCCACAGTTGGGCCGCCTGCCGGTGGTAGCGCGCGGAGATGTCCTTGCGCCGGGCGGAAGCGAGCGCGCGATGCCCTTCTTCGGCGGCCCGCCGGGCGCGGCGGAGCGCGCCCATTTCGATGAGCGGATGGATCAGCGCGGTCACCAGTGCCAGTTCGGCGTCGGGATCGACGGGTTCCTCGGCGCGGAGTGCGGCGAGCGCGGTTTCGGCGAGCGCGACCGACGCGCCAAGATCCCCCGACAGCGCGCGGCAGGCGGCGACCCGGTTGACGATCATCGCGCGCAGCCGGGGCGACGCGGTGCCGGCGAGTTCCATGGCGTGGGCGAAACCCTTGTCCGCCAAGGGAATGTCATAGCGCTGCCACTGCACTTCGCCGAGATAGAACCGGGCGTGGCACTGAACGTCCGGCAGCCGGTACTCCGCCGCTCGCCGTTCCACACGGGTGAATTCGCGTTCGGCGGCTTCGAGTCCGCCTTTCTGCAACTCGCGATATGCGGTTTCGAGCGCGTCGGTGAGTTCCTCGGCGGCGCCCGGCGGCCTGCCGAAGCGGAGTTCGTCCGCGGTGAGGCCGAGGCGTCGCGCGAGATGGGTCAGTACGTCGTCCGAGGGCAGGCGCCCGCCCGACTCGACCTTGGCGAGGAAGCCGCGGTTGTAGCGGGGTTCGGCGAGCTCACGCTGAGTCAGCCCGCGTGCCCGGCGCAACCGCCGGATCCGCGCGCCGAGTGGTTCTGCCCTGGACGGCATCGATCCACGGTAGACGATTTCCCGGCGGGGATCCGGCTGAGCTGGACGGATACCCGCCAACAGCGTTCGGATCCGGTGAGTTCCTCCCGGCGAAACGGACATATTGACTGGTGGTGTTCCGGACGCTAGCGTCCTGCGTCATAAAAAGGAAAGTTTCTTAACTAATTCTGGAGCGGGGCGCCGATGATGGTGAGTTCCTGGTCCCGGGCGGTGGCCGCGGTTTCGGCACTGGTCCTCGGGGGTTTGACGGTTCCGGCGGTTTCGGCCGCGGCGGCGGTACAAGGTGAGGTCCGGGTCGACCAGGTCGGCTACGGCATCACCGAGACCAAGCACGCCTATCTCCTGTCCAGCGCGCCGGGTTCGTTCGCGGTGATCGACGAACGCGGCCGGACCGTCCATCGTGGACGGACCGGTGCCTCGCTCGGCGCGTGGAACGCGAAGTACCCGGCGGTGTACCAGCTCGACCTGTCGAGGGTCTGGCTGCCGGGCAAGTACCGGATCGAGGTCAGCGGCGAGACCAAGGCGACCTCGCCGACGTTCCGGGTGGACACCAAGAACCGGCTCTTCACCCCGCTGGTCCGTGCCACCAACGAGTTCTTCCAGGCGCAGCGCGACGGCGACGACATCATCCCCGGCCGTCTCGACCGCAAACCCTCGCATCTCGCCGACAAGCAGGCCACGGTTTACGAATGGCCCGCGTTCGGCGGCGAATTCGGCGACGAGATCACCGAACCGCTGAAGCCGGCAGGCGGGCCGATCGACGTCGAGGGCGGCTGGGTCGACGCGGGCGACTTCGTCAAGTTCACCTCGAACACGGCGTACTCGCTGGCGGAGCTGGGTTACGTGCTCCGCGAGGGTCACGACCCGGCGCTGGCCAAGGAGGTCAAGCTCGGCCTCGACTGGCTCGACAAGATGTGGGACGAAAAGAGCAAGACGCTCTACGCCCAGGTCGGGATCGGGACGGGGAGCGACAAGTTCGGCTTCCTCGGCGACCACGACGTCTGGCGGAACCCGCACGACGACGACCCGCTCGACGTGAAACCCGGTGACCCCAAGTACTTCGTCAAGCACCGGCCGGTCTTCCCGGCGAACCCCGGCGGATCCGGGCTCAGCCCGAACCTCGCCGGCCGTGTCGCCGCCGCCTTCGCACTCGGTGCCCAGGTCGAGGCGAGGCGGAACCCTGCGCTGGCAAGGGAATACCTCGCCGAGGCCTCGTCGGTCTTCGCGCAGGCCAAGACCGAGAACGTCGGCGAACTGGTCACCGCGTTCCCGCACGCGTACTACCCGGAGTCGTCCTGGCGGGACGACATGGAACTCGGCGCGACGCAGCTGGCCCTGGCGGCCAAGGCCCTGCGTGACCCGCGTTCGGCCGACTGGACGCGGCAGGCGGCGCACTGGGCGAAGGCGTACATCGACCTCGAAGAGAAGAGCACGCTCAACCTGTACGACACCAGCGCGCTGGCGCACGCCGAACTGGCGAAGCTCCTGCGGCACGGCGTCCCGGGTGCCGCGCTCGGTCCGAAGGAACTGATCGGCGACCTCCGCCGTCAGCTCGACGAGGGCGTCGCGAGCGCGGCTCAAAGTCCTTTCCGGACCGCCGTCTCGGTGAAGGAATTCGACGCGGCCAGCAAGAGCTTCGGGTTCGCCGCGACCGAGCGGCTGTACGCGGACCTGACCGGTGACCGCCGGTACGCGGCGTTCGGTTCGCAGCAGCGGAACTTCACCCTCGGCGCGAACGCGTGGGGCATCTCGCTGGTCGTCGGCGTCGGCACCACGTACCCGCGGTGCCCGCACCACCAGGCGGCGAACCTCGCCGGCGAGGAGAAACTGCTCTACGGCGCTGTCGTGAACGGCCCCAACGGAGCGGAGAACTTCGAGCACATGGAGCTCCCGCCCGGTTCGAAGGACTGCAGGAAGCCCTTCGAAGCCTTCGACACCCCCGAGGCCCGCTACGCCGACGACCTCGCGTCGTGGCCGAGCAACGAGCCCGCCATCGACTTCACCTCGACGGCCATGCTCGCGTTCGCGCTGACCGGACGTTCCTGAGGCGTGATCGCGGGGCCCGCTTTCGGGCGGGCCCCGCGTTCGCGTAGCCGACAACTCCTGTTCGCGGCGATGCCGCCGCTCCGGACGGTGACGACGTCGTAGGCTTGGCGGGGTGAGTGAGACAAGCGAGTTCCCCGACGGCCAGTACCCGGAACGTCCGATCGAGCGCCACAAGGGCCCGGTCGTGCTGCGGCGGGATCGCCGTGACCAGGGCAGCACCACCGACCAGCGCCTGCTGGACTCACGGGGGCCGAGCGACTGGGTGCACACCGACCCGTGGCGCGTGCTGCGGATCCAGGCGGAGTTCGTCGAAGGCTTCGGTGCGCTGGCCGAGGTTCCGCGCGCGGTGACGGTGTTCGGTTCGGCGCGGACCAAACGGGACCACCCGGAGTACGAAGTCGGCCGCAAGATCGGCGCCGCACTCGCGAACGCGGGCTTCGCGGTGATGACCGGCGGCGGCCCCGGCGCGATGGAAGCGGTCAACCGCGGCGCCAACGAGGCGGGCGGGTTCTCCGTCGGCCTCGGCATCGAGCTGCCGTTCGAGCAGGGCCTGAACCCGTGGGTCGACCTCGGCGTCAACTTCCGGTACTTCTTCGCCCGCAAGACCATGTTCATCAAGTACTCGCAGGCGTTCATCTGCCTGCCC
Organism: Amycolatopsis sp. lyj-108; assembly: GCF_046549005.1. NCBI lineage: Bacteria > Bacillati > Actinomycetota > Actinomycetes > Pseudonocardiales > Pseudonocardiaceae > Amycolatopsis > Amycolatopsis sp. lyj-108. The sequence goes on from NZ_JAJPWQ010000002.1 coordinate 905,791, forward strand.
GGCGGCTTCGGCACGCTCGACGAGCTGTTCGAGGCGCTCACCCTGGTGCAGACGAAGAAGGTCACGAAGTTCCCGGTCGTGCTGTTCGGCAGCGAATACTGGGGCGGCCTGTACGACTGGATCTCCAGGACACTGGTCGCCGAGGGCAAAATCGGCGAGAAGGACCTCGACCTGCTGCACGTCACCGACGACATCGACGACGCCGTGCGCGTCGTCCAGGAGTCGTACCAGGCATGGGAGGACACCCACTGATGGCGGCGCCGCGCCGGGTTTGCGTCTTCTGCGGCTCTTCGATGGGCTTCGACCCGCGCTATGCCGACGAGGCGCGTGCGCTGGGCACGTTGCTGGCCTCGCGGGGGATCGGGCTGGTCTACGGCGGTGCGTCGGTCGGGACCATGGGCGTCGTCGCGGACGCGGCACTGGCCGCGGGCGGCGAGGTGATCGGCGTGATCCCGGAGGCACTGGGCAGCGTCGAAATCGCGCACGCCGGCCTGACCGAACTGCACGTCGTCGCCGACATGCACCAGCGGAAGGCGAAGATGGCCGCGCTGTCCGACGGCTTCCTCGCGCTGCCCGGCGGGGCCGGGACGCTGGAGGAGCTGTTCGAGGTGTGGACGTGGGCGCAACTCGGGCTGCACGAGAAGCCGATCGGGCTGGTCGACGTCGGCGGGTACTACGCGCCGCTGCTGAAGTTCGCCGACCACATGGTGTCGGAGGGCTTCCTGTCGGCGGGGTACCGGGACATGCTCTCGATCGACTCGGACGCTTCGGTGCTTCTGGACGCCTTCGCGGACTACGTGCCTCCTCCGCGACCCAAGTGGGCTAAGTAGGGCCTTGGGTCTGGTGGGTCGTGAGTGGCCTTGCTGGCGCTGCTTCGGTACATGAAGGCCCCCTTCCTTGCGCCTAGCGCCGTGAAGGGGTCCTTCATGTACTTGGGCTGGCACGAAGGGCCTTCACGCTTGCTGCTTGTGGGGTTACTGGTGCATGTGGGGTTCGTGAGGTGCCCGGCCCCGTCCGTGAAGGGCCCCTTGAGGGACCCAGAGTCCGTGAAGGCCTCCTTCCCTACCTTGAGGGTAGGGAAGGAGGCCCTCACGGCACGTCACCCCGTTAGTCGCGCCCGAAATGCACCAAAGGTCCCTGTAGTCCCACTAGCGCGTGCAATGAAAGGCTCTTTCCTTGCAAAATTTGCAAGGAAAGAGCCTTTCCTTGCAGCGGCGAGGCAGGGAGCGCGGGCAGCGGGGAGCAAGGGACCTTTGCTATCGCCCCACCCCGCCCCAACCGTCAGGCAGCGCTCTGATCAGGCCGTTTGTGGTATGAGTCGACGTACTCCTGCCCCGAAAGCTCCAGGATCGCGTACATGATCTCGTCGGTCACCGAGCGCCGGATCGCCGGCGACGAGTCCTGCCCTTCGTACCGCGAGAAGTCCAGGGGCGAGCCATAGGTGACGGTGATCTTCGCCCGCCGCGGGATGCGCTTCCCGGCGGGTTGCAGGTCTTCGGTGCCGGAAAGGGCGACGGGCACGACCTTCGCGCCGGTCGCCAGCGCCAGTGCGGCGACGCCGGTGTGGCCACGGTGCAGCCGTCCGTCCAGCGAGCGGGTGCCCTCGGGGTAGATCGCGAAAGCGCCGCCCGCGTCGAGCACCTTCCGTGCCGCTTCGAGCGCGGCGAGACCGGCCTGTGCGTTGCCGCGTTCGACCGGGACGTAGCCGAGGCCGCCCAGGAAACCGGCCATCAGTTTGCCCCTGAGCCCGCGGCCGGTGAAGTACTCCGCCTTGCCGAGGAACTTGACCTGCCGCATCGCCGTGAAAGTGATCACGCCGGTGTCCAGTGCCGCCCGGTGGTTGGGTGCCAGCAGCACCGGCCCGGTGGCGGGAATGTTCTCCACGCCGCGGATCTCGGGGCGGTACAGCGCCCTGACCAGCGGGCCCAGCACGAATCGGACGAGTAGCGGTAGCAAGGTTCCTCCATCGACAGGGTGTCGGACTCCAGCATGGCACGATCACTACTCATGAGTTGGTTCGAGCGGCGCACGTGGCAGAACCCCGATTGGACGCTCGACGACATCGTCGCTGCGAAGGGTGACCGGACGGTTTCGGTCGTGCTACCGGCGCTCGACGAAGAGGACACCGTCGCCGAAGTCGTCGGTACGGTCCGGCCCTTGCTGGGCACTGTCGTCGACGAGCTGGTGGTGATGGACTCCGGGTCCACCGACGCCACCGCCGAGCTCGCCGAGCGCGCCGGCGCGCGGGTGGTGCACCGCGAGGACGTGCTCCCCGAGCTGCCGGCGGTGCCGGGCAAGGGTGAGGTGCTGTGGCGGTCGCTGGCCGCGACGACCGGTGACGTCGTCGTGTTCCTCGACTCCGACCTCGTCGACCCGGATCCGGCTTTCGTGCCCACGTTGCTCGGGCCGCTGCTCTGCGAGGACGGCGTCCACCTGGTCAAGGGGTTCTACCGGCGGCCGCTGCGGCTGGAGAGCAGCGGCGGCGGCCGGGTCACCGAACTGCTGGCGCGGCCGGTCCTCTCAGCGCTGCGCCCGTCGCTCTCGGGACTCATCCAGCCCTTGGGTGGCGAGTACGCCGCGACGCGGGAGTTCCTCGAGTCAGTGCCCTTCGCGGCCGGGTACGGCGTCGAGATCGGGCTCATCCTCGACGCCGAAGCGCGCTACGGCCTTGAAGGGCTCGCGCAGGTCAACCTCGGCGTACGCAAGCACCGCAACCGTTCGCTGCTTCAGCTGGGTGTGATGGCGCGCCAGATCCTCGGGACGGCGCTCGCGCGCTGCGGCATCAAGTCCGACGATCCGGCCCAGCTCACCCAGTTCGCGCAACTAGGTGACGAATGGCTGCCGGAGGTGGCCGAGGTGTCGGTGAGTGATCGACCGCCGATGCGGGACGTACGCGGTTTAACCGAGTCGTAGCACCTCGTCGAACCCGGCCACCTGCGACTCACGATGCGTCACGAGGACGACGGTCCCGCGTGCGGCCGCGAGCACGTTCGCCAGGACGGCATCGCCGTGCTCCGGGTCCAGCCCCTCGACAGGCTCGTCCAGCACGAGCACCGGCGGCGCGGCCAGCACCGCCCGCGCGAGCACGAGCCGCTGACGCTGCCCACCTGACAGCGCGTCGCCGTCTGAGCCGACTTCGCGGTCCAGCGGCAGATCGAAACCCGCCGTCGCGCACGCCGAGCGCAGCTCCGAGTCAGGAGCGCCGGGCTTCGCGAGCAGCAGGTTTTCCCGGACCGTCGTGTGGAAGACGTGCGCGTCCGCGAGCGCGCCGGAGACCACCGTGGGCAGCAGCGCCGGGTCGTACTCGTCGAGCGCCCGTCCGTTCAAAATGGCACGGCCGGACGTCGGCGCCACGGAACCCAGCAGCACGTTCAGCAACGTCGTCTTCCCGGCCCCGCTCGGCCCGACGATGCCGACGCGTTTGCCCGGCGGCAGGTCGAGGTCGACGCCGTCCAGCGCCGGGGCCCTGCCCTCGAAACGAACGCCGACCCCTTCGAGCCGCAGGTGCCCCGGCTCAGGCACCGCGCTCCCGCGTGCTGGCGGCGGTTCGGTCAGCAGTGCGCGCACCCGCCCGGCCGACGCGCGGACCTCGACCCAGCGCTGGGCGGCCGCGGTCAGCGGGAGGACCAGCTCGAACACGGCCAGCGCGCCCAAGGCCAGAGCCGCCGTCTGCGGCCGTGAAACCCCGGCGGTCAGTGCGATCGTGACGCAGGTCAGCAGCTGGACGAGGATTCCGCCCGCGGTCAGCAGGCTCGTGCGGTTGGCCGTCGCCCGGTCCCTCGAAGCGAGGGAGTCGACAGCGGTGTGCGCGGCGTCCACAGTGGACTCATGCACGCCGTAGGCGATCAGCTCACGTCGCCCGGTGATCAGCTCGACCGACCGTTCGGCGAGGTCGGCGCGCGCCGGGGCGCTCTTCTCCGCCGCCGCGCGGGTGATCCGCACGCACAGCCACGGCAATCCGATCCCCGCCACGGCGAGTCCGAGCGCCAGGACGAGCCCGGCCACCGGGCTGACGATCAGCGCGATCGCGGTCGACACCGAGCCCACGAACGCGGCGACGCCGGCGGGAAGCAGGCAGCGCAGGATCGCGTCCTGCACGGCGTCCACATCGGACACGAGCCGCGTGACGAGATCACCACCGGAATGCCGGGAGACCCGGTGCGGCAGCAACGACGTGTACACGCGGGTCCGCAGGGCGCCGAGATAACGCAGGACGACCTCGTGCCCGGCCAGCCGTTCCGCGTACCGCAATCCGCCGCGCAGCAACGCCAGCGTCCGGACGGCGACGATCGCCACCGTGAGCGACGCCAGCGGCGGCTGTTCGGCCGCCTTCAGCAGCAACCACGCGGCGGTCGCCATCAACGCCAGTCCGGCGAGTTCCGCCCCGGCCCCGATCAGCCCGGCACGGACCAGCCGCAGGACGTCCTTTGTGGACACACCCCAGACGTTCACACCAGTTCCCGTTCTCTTACGGCGCCTTCGTGGACTTCGAGGACGCGGGTGGCCAGCGCGGCCATCGCGGGCCGGTGGGCCACGAGCACCGCGGTCCGGCCGGTGAGCAGTTCGCGGGTCGCGCCGAGCGCGGCCGCCTCGGTTTCCGCGTCGAGCCTGGCGGTCGGTTCGTCGAGCAGCGCGAGCCTTGCCTCCGTGCGGGCCAGCGCCCTGGCGAGGCCGAGCCGTTGCCGCTGCCCGGCCGAAAGCGGCGCGCCGAGCTCGCCGATCCGCGTCCGATAGCCGTCGGGCAGGCCGCGTACGACCTCGTCGAACGCCGCCGCGCGAGCCGCCGCCTGGACGTCCGGCACCTGGCCCATGGCGATGTTCTCCTCGACGGTCCCGGTGAACAACGTCGGCCGCTGCGGCACCCACGCCGTCCCGGCCCGCCACCGCGCCGGGTCGAGATCGCGCAGGTCGACGCCGTCGACGAGGACCCTGCCGGAAGTCGGCGTGACGAAACCCAGCAAAACCGCCAGCAGCGTGCTCTTCCCGGAACCACTGGGCCCGACGAGCGCGACGTGCTCACCCGGCTCGATCGTGATGTCCACTTCGGACAGAACGGTCTCGCCCCCGTACGCGACGCTCACCTTGTCCAGCACGATCCGCGGCGCACCGCGGCCGGCCACCCGCGAACCGCCGGCGACGTCCTCCGTGGGGACGGACAGCGCTTCCCGCAGCGTGGCGAGCCCTTCCGCGCTGGCGTGGAACTTCGCCCCGGCCGCGCGCAGCGGCAGGTACGCCTCCGGGGCGAGCAGCAGCACCAGCACCGCGGTGTGCACGACCATGCCGCCTTCCAGCAGCCGGAAGCCGATCGGCACCGCGACCAGCGCCACCGAAAGCGTCGCCACCAGTTCCAGTACCAGCGCGGACAGGAACGCGACGCGCAACGTGCGCATCGTCGCGTCGGTATGCGCGTCGGCCATGGCCCGCACCGTCTTCGCCTGCGCCTCGGCGCGGCCGAACACCTTGAGTGTGCCGAGTCCGCGCACGACGTCGAGGAAATGCCCGCCCAGCTTGGAGAGCAGCGACCACTGCTTGGCGGTCTTCGCCTTTGTGTGCTGTCCGACCAGGATCGCGAACACCGGGATCAGCGGCAGTGTCGCGAGGATGATCAGCGCCGACGAAAGGTCCGCGGCGAACAGCCGGACGAGCACCGCGACCGGCACGATCGCCGACAGCACCACCGTCGGCAGATAGCCGGTCAGGTAGGCGTCGCTCGCATCGATTCCCTTGGTCACCAGTGTCGCGACCTCGCCGGGGTTCTCCGCCTCCGCACCGAGAAGCCGTTTGCGCAGCCCGGCCTTGACCGTCGCCGCGAACCGGCCGCCGAAGGAGCCCTGTACGCCCGCGAGCAGCGCCCGCACCGCGATGGCGGCCACGAGCGTCCAGGTCACACCGCCGCCGGTGAGCAGCGTCGCGAGGCCGTCCGCCTGGACGAGGATCGCCGCGGCGGTCAGCGTGCCGAGGACGGCCAGTACGCCGAAATGGCGTCGCAATCCGGGAAGGGGAGGCATCTGGGGCTCCTAGAAGTGCAGCAGTGAACGCTGGTCGACGCGGTCGTCGTTCCGGCGCCAGGTCACCCACTGCACGGCGGCGATCGCCAGCAGCGCGGGAGGCAGGACGACGGTGAGCAGGCCGAGCATCTCGGTGCTGCTGGCCGCTTCCGTCAGGGTCAGCGAGAATCCGCCGTCCACAGAGGACACCAGGGCGTCCGGCAGGCGCAGGGTTCCGACGGCCAGCACCGGCGACGCGGACAGGGTCATCGTGGCGACCAGCGCCGTCTTGTGCCGCCCAGCGCGCAAAGCCGCATACGCGACACCCAAGGCGCCGAAGGCCAGCACGATCGCGGGCAGCACGGTCCACGACGCGGTGGTCTCGAAGGCGCCCCAGCCGACCGCCACGACCAGGAACGCGAGCGACGGCGCGAGCAGCGCCTTGGCGATCCGGTTCGCGCGGGCGGTGAACTCCGCGGGTGCCCGCACGGCGAGGAAAGCCGCCCCCTGCAAGGCGAACAGCGCGACGAACCCGGCACCCCACAGCAGCGCGTACGGATCGAACGAGGCCAGGACACCGCCGGTCGGTTTCCCGGCCGCGTCGAGCGGGAGCCCGAGGACGAGGTTGCCGAGGAACACACCCCACGACACCGCCGTCACCCACGCGCCGACGGTGATCGCCAGCGTCCAGGCACCGCGGCCGGCGTCCGGCCGCCTGCTGCGCAACTGCACCGCCGCGGTGAACGTGACAAGGCCGAGCAGCAGGGTGACGACCGGGAGATACGCCCCGGAGAACACTTTTCCTTCCAGATGCGGGAAAGCACCGAACAGGACGCCGACCGCGGCCACCAGCCAGACTTCGTTGGCCAGGAAGAACGGGCCGAAAGCGCCGAGCACGCGCCGTCGCCCGGCCTCGTCACGGCCGATCCTGCCGAGCAGCATCCCGACGCCGTAGTCGTAGCCCGCCAGCGCGAAATAGCCCGCGGTCAGGAAACCGAGCACACACCACCAGAGGATCACCATCGGTCAGACTCCGCTCAGGACGGGAAGTTCGGTGCGAGGCATGGCCGCCTCTTCGACGGGTTCCGGGCCGCGTTTCGCGACCCGCGACATCAGCACCCAGTCGGCGATCGCCAGCACCAGGAACAACAGCGTGAAAGCGATGAAGGAGAACAGGATCTGGCCCGCCGGGATCGACGCGACGGCGTCGGCGGTGGTCAGCTGCCCGCGGATCAGCCACGGCTGACGGCCGATCTCCCGCACCAGCCAGCCGAGGATCGCCGCGACGAACGGCAGTGGGATGGCCAGCACCATCACGTACAGCAGCGGCCGCACCTTGGTGATCCAGTTCCGGAACAGCAGCAGCGTGCCGAGGATCGAGGCGAGGAAGGCGATGAACCCGATCTGGATCATGAAGCCCAGCGAGGCGCCGACGAGGGGATCCACTCCATTCAGCTTGTCGGGGTGGTACTCCCCGAGCGGGCCGAACTGGGCGAAGCCGAAGCCGATCACCAGCGTGCTGCCGATGAGCGAGGTGAGCACGCCGATCCGCATCGAGCGCCGGAAGAACTCGATCTCCGTGGTGCGCTTGATGAAGTGGTACGCGCTGACGCCGACCACGAAGAAGCCGCCGGTCATGAGCGCCGCGCTCAGCACGTGCGGCAGCGAGGACACGAGTGCCGGGTTGGTGAACAGCGCGCCGAAGTCGTCGAGTTTCAGCACGCCGTTTTCGTTGTGCGTGCCGACCGGGTTCTGCAGGAACGAGTTGGCCACCATGATGAACAGCGCCGAGGCGTACGCGGTCAGCGTGACCAGCCAGATCAGCGTCAGGTGGACCCATTTGTTCAGCCGCCCCCAGCCGAAGATCCACAGCCCGAGGAAGGTCGATTCGGCGAAGAACGCCACCAGCGTCTCGATGGCCAGTGGGGCGCCGAAGACGTCGCCCGCGACCGCGGACAGGCCGGTCCAGGTGAGTCCGAACTGGAATTCCATCACGATTCCGGTGACGATTCCCAGCGCGTAATTGATCACGTAAAGCTTGCCCCAGAAGCGAGTCATCCGCGTGAGTTCCGGCTTGCCGCCGAACGCGGAGCGTGTCTGCATCACCGCGACGAGTGTCACGAGCCCCAGTGTGAGCAGCACGAACAGGAAGTGGAACGAGGTCGTCGTCGCGAACTGGAGTCTCGCGATCGGGAGTGCGTCCATGTCGAAGGACTGTATACGTAGGCTGGCTACATGTAGCCACTAAATCTATGAAATCGGGGTGATCTCGGGGACATTCCCTGAGGCCGGTCCGGGAAAGTCCCCGCTACCCTGATATGCGGCGATGTGTAGACTGTCTATCTATGAAGGCCGACAGCCTGCGCGGGCACCTCGACGCGTTGCTCCTCGCCGTCCTCGACGGCCGGAAGCTGCACGGGTACGCCATCATCGAGGCGCTCCAGCTCCGTAGTGACGGTGCGCTCGACCTGCCGACGGGCACCGTCTACCCGGCGCTTCGCCGGTTGGAGCGCGCCGGGTACCTCGCCAGCGAATGGGACGTCGTATCCGGCCGCAAACGTCGTACGTACAAGCTCACCCGCTCCGGGCAGAAGGCCTTGGCGGCGGAACGAGCGGAGTGGCAGGAGTTCACCACCGTGATCGGTGGTGTCCTCGGGGGGAGCACGGCATGAGCGCGATCGACGGCTACATCGGCGACCTGGACAGGCGGTTGACCGGGTCGGCGAGGGCGAAGACCGATCTGCTCACCGAGGCGAGGGACGGTCTGGTCGACGCGGCCGAGGCGTATCGCGAGGGTGGCATCGGCGAAGCGGAAGCCGAACGTCGTGCCGTCGCCGACTTCGGCCCGGTCGCCGTGATCGCGCGCGACTATCAGGCCGAGCTGGCGTTGCGCGGCGACATCGGCACGCTGTGGAAGGTCATCGTCGGTATCCCGCTGATCCATGTGAGCTGGGAGCTGGCGCGGATCTGGACCTACGGCGACTGGAGCCGGAGCGGGAAGTCGAACCCGGAGTGGTACATGTCCGTCATCGAACTCTTCGGTGTCCTGGTCATCGTTCCGCCTTTGATCGGAGTGGTCGCGCTGTTCGGTGCCCGGCGGCTGGGGCGCAGGCTCGACAGCGTCAGGCTGGGGAAGGTGACGCGGTGGACGGTGGGGGCCGCGGCGAGCACGAACCTGCTGGCTCTGCTGCTGCTCACCGTGGGCACCGCGGCCCTCGATCCGTCCAGGATGAACGTGAGCCTGGCGTGCAACGTGCTGGCGGCGGGCTGGGCGGCGTTCAGTCTCTGGTTGCTCGCGCCCGCCTGCCGGTCTCGGCACGCGCTCGCCGCATGAACGCGATCGAGGCCTACATCGGCGATCTCGACGCCCGCCTGCGCGGGCCGTCGGCGGCGAAGGCCGACCTGCTCACCGAGGCGAGGGACGGCCTGGTCGACGCGGCCGACGCCTACCGCGCGGGTGGTGTCGACGAGGCGGAAGCCGAACGCCGTGCCGTCGCCGACTTCGGTCCGGCCGGCCTGATCGCGCGTGACTACCAAACGGAACTGGGGCTGCGGCGCGACATCCGCGTGCTGTGGGAGCTGATCGCCGGTGTCCCGCTCCTGATCCTCGGCTGGGATCTGGCGCGGGCCTTCGCCGACTGGTCGCGGCTCGGTGCCACGCCTTCCTGGTACCACCGCGCGATCGGCGTGGCCGACACGCTGGCGGCGCTGTCCCCGGCCGTCGCGGTCGCCGGGCTGCTCGCGGCACGGCTGCTCTCGCGGCGGAGGGAAGGTCCGCCGGTCGCACGCGCGGTCTCGTGGACGCTGGCCGCGGCCGTGGCGTTGAACCTGGTCGCGGTCGCGACGTACGGCGGCGCGACCGGACTGATGGAGCCCGCCCGCATGCTCGTCAGCGTGCCGTGCGCGGTCCTGTCCGGAACCTGGATCCTGTTCAGCATGCGGCTGGCGGTCGCCGCGCGGAGTTGGAGAACCACGGCATGACGGTGATCGAGGCCTATCTCGGGGAGTTGCGCGCGCGGCTGGACGGCCCCGTGTCGGCGAAGCGGGATCTGCTGCGCGAGGCACGGGACGGGCTCAACGACGCGGCGGACGCGTACCGCGACGGCGGCTGGGGCGAGCACGAGGCGCAGCGGCGCGCCGTCGCCGACTTCGGCCCGGTGCACCTCATCGCGCGGGACTACCAGGCCGAACTGGGCATGCACAGCGGCACGCGCACCCTCTGGAAACTGATCCTCGGCGTGCCGCTGATGCAGCTCGCCTGGGAGCTCGCCCGGAAATGGACCTTCGGCGACTGGTCGCAGCTCGCGCCGACGCCGGGTTGGTACAAGTACATCGCCCAGTTCACCCACGGTTCGGTCTTCATCGTGCCGGTGCTGGGGGTGATCGCCCTCGTCTCCATGCGCTGGCTCTCCCGGCGGATGGACGGCACCCGGCTGGTCAAGACCGCCGGCGTGCTGATCGGCGAGGCAGTCGGGCTGAACCTGCTTTCGGTGGCGCTGCTGGTGATCGCCACCGGGTTCATCGACGCGTCGAGGCTGTTCCTGTCCGTGCCGTGCGGGCTGCTGATGATCCTCTGGGTGGTGGTCAGCGTGCGACTCGCGTTGCTGGCGCGACGATCCTGGCGTTCGTGTGCCACGATCGTGGCGTGACGACCGCCCTGATCTATCTCGTAGTCATGCTGCTGGTGGCCGCCGTGGTGTTTCTGCTGGCCGCCGTGGTGTTCGGCCGGGGTGAGGAGCTGGCCCCGCTGCCGCCCGGCAGCTCGCCGACCAGGCTGCCCGCCGAGGACATCACCGCCGAGGACATCCACGCCGTCCGCTACCAGATGGTGCTGCGCGGCTACAAGATGTCCGAAGTGGACTGGGTGATGCGGCGGCTCGGCGTCGAGATCGAGGAACTCCGGGCCAAAGTGGCCGAACTGCAGGCCGAGCGCGAGGGCGCGAGGTGACGGATGTCGTCGTCTCCGTCGACGTCGCGGTACCGGCCGGGACGGCTTGGCTCGCGCTGACCGACTGGGAACGCCAGGGCGAATGGATGCTCGGCACCGAGGTCAAGGTCGTCGAGGGCAACGGGCGCAGTGTGGGTTCGAAGTTGTCGGCCTTCACCGGCGTCGCCGGCATCGGGTTCACCGACACCATGGAGATCACCAGCTGGGAGCCGCCGCTGCGCTGCGTCGTGCGGCACCTCGGCAAGATCGTGCAGGGCACCGGGGTCTTCCAGGTGATCGAGAAGGGGCCGCATTCGTCGACGTTCGTCTGGGCGGAGCATCTGCGGCCGCCGTTCGGCGTCGTCGGACGGCTCGGCTGGCCGGTCGCGAAACCGGGTTTCGAACTGGGACTGCGGCTGTGCCTGCAGAAATTCGTGAAATACGCGGAGGGGTACCGGGTTGGCTGAGGCGGGTCTGCTGGGCGCGGACGGGATCAAGCGGTGCTCGTGGGGCAATTCGGCCCCGGATTACGTCGAATACCACGACACCGAATGGGGCGTCCCGCTCCACGGCGACGAGGAGCTCTACGAGCGCCTGTGCCTGGAGTCGTTCCAGTCCGGGCTTTCCTGGATCACGATCCTGCGGAAGCGGGAGTCGTTCCGGAAGGCGTTCAAGAAGTTCAAGCCGAAGAAGGTCGCAGCCTTCACCGACGACGACGTCGCCCGTCTCATGGAAGACGCTTCGATCGTGCGGAACCGGGCCAAGATCCTGGCGGCGATCAACAACGCCAGGGCGATCGAGGAACTCGACGGTTCGCTGGACGACCTCCTGTGGTCGTTCGCGCCCGGCACGCATGTCCGGCCGCGGCGGATGAAGGACGTCCCGGCGATCACCGACGAGTCGAAGGCGATGGCGAAGGAACTCAAGAAGCGCGGCTTCGTGTTCCTGGGGCCGACGACCTGTTACGCGCTGATGCAGGCGACGGGGATGGTCGACGACCACGTGAAGGACTGCTTCCGGGCCGCTTAGATCGCGCGGGCGTGCAGGTCCTCGGCCAGCCGTTCGAGCGTTCGGTAGGTGCCGTCGAACTCGATCACGCCACCGTCACGCAGCTCGATGGTGCATCTCGCGACGTACGCGAAAGGGACGACGTAGCTGAACCGAAACTCGGTGCCCTGGTAACGCACTGAGCGGACTTCGGCCCACGCGATCGCCTGCCGGACCTTGCGTCCGTAGACCTCCGCGAAACCGCCGTCGAAGACGTAGAGACCTCCGTCGAGGCGCCTCCGTGTGGAGACGCACCACCAGAGGAAGAGCGGCGTCCACACGAACAGCACTATGGCCAGCGCTCCGGTCGTGTCGCCTTCGCGGATCCCGAGCGCGAGAGCGCCCGCTAGTGGCGCGAAGGCGAAGAAGGTCCCGATGGCGCCCGGCCTGCGGCGGTAGCGGCGGACGCAGTCACCGAGGTCGCGCTCGGCGGCTGTCGCCTTGAGGTGGGGCGGGATCGGGATCACTCCCGGACGCTAGTCGCGGCGGTCCGGTACCGGTCCCGGGTGCGCTATGAAAGGTCCTTTCCTTGCAAAATTTGCAAGGAAAGGACCTTTCATAGCACGCCGCGAGGGGTTACTTGCCCTGGAAGTCCGGCTTGCGCTTGCCGACGAACGCCTCGACGGCCTCGGTGTGGTCGGCCGTCGCGCCGAGCGCGGTCTGAGCCTCGTCCTCGGCCGCCAGCGCGGTTTCGAGGGACGACTCCGCGGCGACGGACAGGACGTTCTTGATCTTCGCGTACGCGACCGTCGGACCGGCCGCGAGCTTCGCGGCGACCTTCTGCGCGCGGGCAGCCAGTTCCTCGTCCGGGACGACTTCGCCGACCAGGCCCAGCGTCAGCGCCTCGGCGGAGTCGACCGTGCGCGCCAGCAGCATCAGCTCGGCCGCGCGGCCGAGACCGATCAGCCGCTGCAGCGTCCACGACGCGCCCGAGTCCGGGCCGAGGCCGACGTTCGCGAACGCCATCAGGAAGTTCGCCGACGTCGCGGCGATCCGGAGGTCGCTCGCGTAGGCGAAGGCCGCGCCCGCACCGGCGGCGGGGCCGTTCACCGCGGCGATGACCGGCTTCGGCATCCCGACGATGGTCTTGACGATCGGGTTGTAGTGCTCCTTGACCGTGTGTAGTGGCGCCGGGTCACCCGCCTGCAGCAGGCCGACGTGCTCCTTCAGGTCCTGCCCGGCGCAGAACGCCTTGCCCGAACCGGTCAGCACGACCGCGCGGACACTGTCGTCGGCAGCGGCCTCGGTCAGGCCCGCCAGCAGCAGTTCCTTGAGTTCGACGGTCAGCGAGTTGTACGCCTGCGGCCGGTTCAGCGTGAAGGTGCGCACGCCATCGGCGTCGGCGGTCAGCAGAACGTCGGATGTGGTCACGGGATCTCCTAGTCGGCGAAACTGCGGTCTGAGAGGAGTCTTTCAGCCTCGCGAGGCGCATACCAGCACCGATACGGCGGCAAAAGATCGGTCCGCGTTCGCGCTCGGCCGCTGATGAGGGACAATGGACAGTAGACCCGGCTGGCTTTGACGAGCGCGACCCGGGCGCGCCGGTTGAGACGGAGGGAGCACGCTATGGCGGCCATGAAGCCCCGGACCGGAGATGGTCCCCTCGAAGTGACTAAGGAGGGGCGGGGCCTCGTGATGCGCGTACCACTCGAAGGTGGTGGGCGCCTCGTCGTCGAACTCTCCGCGGAAGAAGCGAAGGATCTCGGCGCGGCCCTGCAGGAGGTCACCGGCTGAGCCGGACCGCACCAACGTTCAACCACCCGCACCCCGGTCTCCCTTCGGAGGCCGGGGTCGCGGTTCATCTGCGCCCGGAGGTCGCTCACTGTGCGTAACCCGCTACCCCCCGTTCCGGGGAAGCTGCTCGAACTCGAGGTCTCGGATGACCTACGGCGCGGTACGCCGCTGGCCACGCTGATCGCCGCACCGTCCGAAGAGGACGGTGACGCCGGACTCGCGGAGATCGGCGGCGTGCGGCCTACCGGCAAGGCCGGTGACGTGCAGACCGTGCCGACCGGCGGCGTCCGCTGGTTGGCGGGTGTCGGCGACGGTGAGCCGCGGCAGTACCGCAAAGCCGGTGCCGCGCTGGTCCGTGCCGTCACGTCGGCGCTGGATGACGACGTCAAGGCGGGCCAGAAGGCCTTCCGCGCCTTCGCCGTCGAACTGCCCGAGGACGCGGGCGCCGAGCACATCGAGGAACTCGCGTTCGGCCTGCTGCTCGGCGGTTACCGGTTCACCGTGACGGCCGACGAGTCGAAGCCGAGCCTGCGGACCGTGCGCTTGATCACACGGCACGAAGACGCCGGGCACGCGTTGGACCGGGTCCGCGAACTCGCCGCGGCCGCCGCGTTCGCGCGCGACCTGGCGAACACGCCCTCGAACATCAAGACCCCCGCTTGGCTCGCCGACACGGCGGCACGCGTTTCCGGCGGCATCCCGAACCTGACCGTGACGGCCAGGGACGAGAAGTGGCTGGCGGAGCAGGGCTTCGGCGGCGTTCTCGCCGTCGGTGGCGGCTCGGCCGCGCCGCCGCGGCTGATCGAGCTCGAGTACCGGCCGCGCGGGGCGACGACGCATCTGCTGCTGGTCGGCAAGGGCATCACCTTCGACACCGGCGGTCTTTCCATCAAACCGGCCGACGGCATGCACCTCATGCGCACCGACATGGCCGGCGGTGCGGCGATCATCGCCGCGGTCCGCGCGATCGCCGCGCTGCGCCTGCCGGTCAAGGTGACCGGGCTGGTGCCCGCCGCCGAAAACCACGTGTCCGGTTCGTCGTACCGCCCCGGCGACATCGTCCGGCACTACGGCGGCAAGACCACCGAGGTGGGCAACACCGACGCCGAGGGCCGCATGGTCCTGGCCGACGCGCTCGTCTACGGCATCAAGAAGCACAAGCCGGACGCGGTGATCGACGCGGCGACGCTGACCGGCGCCATGAAGGTTTCGCTCGGCGTCCGCACCGGCGGCGTCTTCGCCACCGAAGACGCGCTCGCGGAGCGGGTCACGAAGGCGGGCGAGCGGGTCGGCGAGGCGTGGTGGCGGATGCCGCTGCTGGAGGACCTCGCCGAGTCCGTGCAGGGTTCGCTCGGTGACGTCCGGCAGGCGCCCGGCGGTCCCGGCGGCATCGTGGCGGCGCTGTTCCTGCGGGAGTTCGTCGGCGACGTGCCGTGGGCGCATCTCGACATCGCCGGCCCCGCGCGGGCCGACAAGACCTACGCCGACGTCGTCCCCGGGGCCACCGGTTTCGCGGCGCGGACACTGGTCGAACTGGTCGCCTCCTACGCCTGACCTGCGGTTACCTGCGGGGCGGTAGCAAGGGACCTTTGCTATCGCCCCGCGGGCGCACCGTGGGCATGGGCTGGGTCGGCGCGTCTCCGGCGTGCGCGGTGAGCCGGCGAGCGAGCCTGGTCGCCGGGACCTTCAGGTACCGGAACACGAGCCACGCCGTGACGGAACCGAGGAGGAGCCCGGCGAGCACATCGTGCGGGTAATGCGCGCCGACGAAGACCCGCGAGAAGCCCATCAGCAGGGCGCCCGGGAGCACCCACGGCGCGAGCCGTCGCCAGGCGAGCGCCAGTCCGACGGCGGCCGCCGCGGCGATCGTGGAGTGGTTGCTCGGGAAGGACCAGTCGCCGGTCGGCGGGCATTCGACGAGGGTGACGAGGCCCCGGCAGGGCCGGTCCTCGCGGATCACGCTCTTCGCCGCTTCGCTGATCAGGTACGCGATCGCGGTCGCCGCGGGCGCCAGCAGCGCCACGGCCATCCGGACGGGCGAGTTGCGCGCCCGCCACAACATCCAGGCGAAGAGCGCTGCGAAGGCGAGCAGTCCTGCTTCGGTGAACAGGATTCCTGCTGCCTGAAGCCAGCTCGGGCTCTCACCCGCCAACTCCACGATGTCGTCGTACATTCACCCGAAGTTAGCGAAAATGCTTCCCCGCCGGACTGGACGAACGGCAGCGACCGACCCTGACGATCGTCACCAACGCTGCGCGCGGACCCGTTCACGGAACCGAAGCACGGCGGGCGGCAGCACCACGTCGCGACGCCAAGCCAGCCCGATGGTCCGCCCGACCGGCGGCACCAGCGGGACTTCGGAGACGCCCGCCGGGCTGCCGGGTCCGAACCGGGGGAGCAGCGCCACCCCGAGCCCGGCCGCGACCAGCCCGCGGACGGTGTCCGACTCCTGTCCCTCGAAAGCGATCTTCGGCGCGAAGCCGGCCGCGGCGCACAGGTCGTCGGTGATGGTGCGGAGGCCGTAGCCGGTTTCGAGGAGGACGAATTCCTCGTCCTTGAGGTCCTCGATGGCGGCGCTGGGCCGGTCGGCGAGGCGGTGCGACGTCGGAACGGAGAGGAAGATCTCCTGTTCGGCGAGCACGGCGGTGTCGAGCAGCGGGTCGTCCACGGGGGCGGGCGCGAGCAGCGCGAGGTCGAGTTCGCCGCTGGTCAGCCTGTCGACCATGTCCTGACGTGAGCCCTGGACCAGCGTGAACCGGACCCCCGGATGGTCCGCGCGGTAGCCGCGGAGCAGCGTGGGAACCAGCGACCTGCCGAGCAGGTGCAGGAAGCCGAGGACGACGTGCCCGGATTCGGGGTCGACCTCTTCGCGGGCCTGACGGACTCCGGCGTCGACAGCGGCGAGTGCTCGTTCGGCGGCGTCGGCCAGCAACTCGGCGGCACGGGTGAGCCGGATGCCTCGGCCGTCGGGGACCGTCAGTGGCGCGCCGAGGGCCTCGCCGAGCGCCGAGATCCGGCGGCTTACCGTGGGCTGCGGGACACCGAGCAGTTCGGCCGCGCGTGTGACGTTCGTCGTGCGGCGCAGTGCGGTGAGCAACGCGAGCTGGGGGGCTAGCTGGGCGGTCATCCTTTCATTCAGCACGGTATCGATTGTCGCAGATGATCGTATTAGACGTATCGTTTAGCCAGGCTTAGCTTCGGAATCGTGCCTGCCACCGGAACCACCCGCCGCGTGACGATCGCCGTCGCCGCGGCCGGGATCTCGTCGTTCGCGCTGCTCTACGCGCCACAGCCGGTGCTGCCGCAGTTGGCCGAGCAGTACCACCTCGATCCCGGTGGCGCTTCGCTCGCGGTGAGCGTCGCGACCGGCGCGCTCGCGCTCGCCGTACTGCCGATCGCGGCGCTCTCCGAGGTCGTGGGACGGCGGCCGGTGATCATCGCTTCGGTGGTCGCGTCCGTCGTGTTCGGTTTCCTGCTGCCGCTCGCGCCCAGTTACCCGGCGCTGCTCGTGCTCCGGGCGCTGCAGGGAGTCGCGATCGCGGGGTTCCCCGGAGTGGCCGCCGCCTATCTCGCGGAACGGCTCGGCAAGGCCGGGCTCGCGGCCGCGGTCGGCGCGATGATCGCCGGGAACACCGTCGGCGGCATGATCGGCAGACTCGCGGCCGGGTTCACCGCCGGGCCGTTCGGCTACCACGGCGCGCTGCTCGTCGTCGCGGGCATCGGCCTGGTCTGCACGGTGGTCACGGTGCTGGCCCTGCCGCCGGGGGAGCAAGGGACCTTTGCTATCACTTCGCCGGATCGTCGCAGGTCAGAGCGGCTGTGCGAACAGGGACGGGCGGTGCTGGCCGGGCTCGGAGCCGCGGTCCGGAAGCCGGTGCTGCTGGTCCAGTACGCGGTCGCGCTGCTGGCGATGGGCTCGTTCGTCGCGCTGTACAACGCCGCCGGGTTCCGCCTGACCGGCGAGCCGCTGAACCTCTCGCCCGCGATCGCGTCGCTCGTCTTCCTCGCCTACGCGATGGGCTCGGTCTCGTCGGCGACCGCGGGCAAACTCGTCGGCCGGTTCGGCCGTCGCGGGGCGCTCGCCGGCGCCCTGCTGCTCACGATCGCGGGCGCCGCGCTGACGCTGTCCGACTCGCTGCCGATGGTCGTCGCCGGTTTCGTGGTGCTGACCGGCGCGTTCTTCGCCGCGCACGCCGTCGCCAACGGCTGGGCCGCCGCGGAGGCGCCCGAGAACGCCCGAGGCCAGGTCGGCGGGCTCTACACGCTTTCGTACTACCTGGGCAGCAGCGTCGGCGGCGCCGTCGGCGCGACCGTCTACGGCCATGCGGGCTGGACCTGGCTGATCGTGCTCACCGCCGCCTGGCTGGCCATCGCCGCGGTCGCCGTGCTGAAGGCGACTTTCCCCGCATCACATGTGGTGAAAGCGCCCTTCGCCGCGTCGGACGCGGGCAAGGCGTCCTTCAGCCCCCGGCGATAGCAAAGGTCCCTTGCTACGCGATCGCGGCGACCAGCAGCCCGCCGCCCACCGGCAGCAGCGCCGGAACCAGCCGCTCGTCCTCCCGGAAGGCCCGTGCGACCTCGCGCAGCGCCAGGGTGTCCGGATCGCGTCGTGAGGGATCCGTCACCCTCGTCCCCGAGACGTTGTGGAACGCCAGTATCCCGCCGGGCCGGAGCAGCGCGACGGCCTGCTCGTAGCAACTCGGGTACTCGATCGGCGCCGAATCGACGAACACCAGGTCGTAGCCGCCGGGGGTGAGCCGGGGGAGGACCTCGAGCGCGCGTCCCAGGATCAGCCGGGTCCGCCCCGGCGGGTAACCGGCCTCGCGGAACGCCGCCCTCGCCGCCCGGTGGTACTCGGGCTCGATGTCGATCGAGGTGAGGATCCCGTCGTCGACCATGCCGCGGAGCAGGCACAACCCGCTCACCCCGGCCCCGGTCCCGACCTCCACGACGGCCTTCGCCCGCAGCGTCGTGGCGAGAAAACGCAGAGTCGCACCCGCGCCCGCACTCAGCGGACCGCACCCCAGATCGGCCGACCGCGCCCGCGCGGTGGCCAGAACCTCGTCGTCGGGGACGTACCCGTCGACGAGGTCGGCGTCGGCGGCCTCGGCAGGCGACCCCGCATGCGTCCCGGAATTCACACGCGGAGGTTAGCGCTGCCTATCGCCAAAAGAGCGAAGACTCCCTGGTACCGACTTCTCAGCCTCCTCTCAGTCCAGTCTCACTAGAAACATAAGCAGGCCGGACAGACTGGTCCTCGACAACGGGAACACCGTGCTCATCGCCCGCGTTGGGTGGAGTAGTTGGGAGAAGACGCTGATGGAGGTGCCTACTTCCCCGATGCAGGAAACGATGCAGGACCAGCACGCGGACCAGGTCACGCCGGTGACGGTGGACGAGGCCGCATGGACGCCGCCCTCGTGGGACGAGGTCGTGCGTGAGCACGCTGACCGCGTGTACCGGCTGGCATACCGCCTGACCGGTAACGCCCACGACGCCGAGGACCTGACGCAGGAGACCTTCATCCGGGTCTTCCGCTCCCTCGCGTCCTACAAGCCCGGCACGTTCGAGGGCTGGCTGCACCGCATCACCACGAACCTCTTCCTCGACATGGCCCGCCGCCGCTCACGCGTGCGGATGGAAGGCCTCCCCGAGGACACCGACCGCATCGTCGGTGACGACCCGAGCCCGGAGCAGGTCTACTCGGACACCCATCTCGACCCGGATCTGCAGGCCGCGCTCGACGAGTTGCCGCCCGAGTTCCGTGCCGCGGTCGTGCTGTGCGACGTCGAAGGCCTCTCGTACGAGGAGATCGGCGCCACCCTCGGTGTCAAGCTCGGCACCGTGCGCAGCCGGATCCACCGCGGCCGCCAGGCGCTTCGCGCTTCTTTGGAGCGTCGTCGCGCCGCGGCGCAGGAGTCTGCGAAGGTGGGGGTATGACCGCACCGCGAGGTTGGGGGCTCCCCGAGTCGCATCTTCTTCCGGACGCCATCGTCGCCTTCGTGGACGGCGAGCTGTCCCTCGGCGCCCAGGACAGGGCTTCGGCGCACCTCGCCCGCTGCCAGGCGTGCGCGGCCGAGGTCTCCGCGCAGCGCCAGGCCGTCAACGCCGTGAAGCAGGCGGGAGCCCCGTCGATGTCGGCGGGTTTCCTGGCCAGCCTGTGCTCCATCCCGCAGAACACCGAACTACCCGGCACGCCGGACAACCTGGCGATGACCGCCGACGGCCAGCTGGTCGCCATCCAGCGGCCCGACAGGGTCGCCGGCCTTCGTGACACCGGAGTGCTGGGCGGGACCACCCCGTTGGGATCATCGGCGCCGCTGGGCCAGTCGCCGAACGTCCTCGGCGGCGGACGTTTCGGCGGCGCCCGGCGGAAGTACGCGCAAGGCGCCGGGGTCGTCGTTTCCGGGCTGGTGCTGAGCGCCCTCGCCCTCGTCGCGACCTCGGGTGACGGCAGCGAAGAACAGCCGAACACCGGCCTCACCCCGCCGCAGGGGGTCAACGCCGGTCTGCTGCCCGCGCAGCTGGGCGGCGGCACCCCACCGGAACCGCCGCGCAGCCCCACACCCAGCCCGAGCACGTCCAACGCGCCCGTGCCGGTCTCGGCCCGCTGATCTGCTTCGTCAGGGTTTGACGAAGCAGATCGTCGCGCTCTTGAACTTCTGTGTCGCGCCGTACGCCGTGTAGGAGATCACCTCTTCTGTGCCTTCTTTGCACGGGCTGGTCACGTAGCTTGCCTTGTCGAACACTTCGCTGATCTTCAGCCGTGCTCCCGAGCAGTTCACCAGCGGCGGCGGGGTCTTGGTCTCGATGGCGTCGAAACACAGTCCGATCTGGGCGTTGAGCCCCAGGCACAGGCCGACGCCTTCACCGCGCAGCGGCGTCGGTACCGAGTAGCTGTAGAAGCCCTTTGGGCAGTCGCCCTTGACCGTGCCCTTCACGCTCACGACGTACGGCGTCTGCGGGTTGTCGCAGGCGGCCTTCGCCGCGTCGGCCTCTTTTCCGGCGCCGGTCAGCTGGACACAGTCGCCGACCTCCAGTTTGGTGGCCTGTTTCTCCGGCCCGGCGGCCGCCTTCATCACGAAGATCAAGCCGACCCCGCCACCGACCACGACGAGCGCGGCGACGAGCAGCAGCACTTTCACCTTGGTGGACAGGCCCTTCTTCTTGGGCGGCTGCTGCGGCCAGCCCTGGTGCTGCGGCCACTGCTGTTGCGGCCATTGCTGCTGTTGAGGGACGTTCTGGGGCGGGAAAGGAGCCCCCGGGTTCTCCGACATGCCCGTTAGACTGCCAGACGTGAGACATGGTTGCCTCAAGTGTCACACTTCTTGGCCGATCCGGGGAATCAACGCGCACTTCACCGTGGTCACGGCAGAATCCAGGGTGAGGCTTGGCGTACTCTCGCGTCCGGCCAACCTGATCTCAGCCCCGGGGAATGATGACCGAGCAGCCGAACGCGAATCCGCAGCAGCCTGGTGACCCGGCGGGGGATCGGCTGGCGCCGCGCCCGCTGGCCAGGCCCGCCGTCGATCCGGCGCAGGCGGCCACGTTCGGCAGGCCGCGCGGCGTCGACGGCGCCTTCGACAAGCTGTACCAGCCCGGCACGAACGGGCAGGCCGCGCCGGGTCTGAACCTGGCACCCCCGACGCCGGAATCGCTCGCCGAGGCCTTCCGCCGCCCGCCGGGCGCCGAAGGTGTCGTGCTCGAGCGGCCGCAGGGGACCAACGGCTCCGAGCTGTCCGCGAACGGTTCGGAAGACCCGCTCTGGACCACGACCTCGGACCCGTGGCGCGACCCCGGCTCCGGTGCGGTGCTCGCCGGACCCGCCGTCCAGCAGGACTCGGAAGAGGAGAAGGACGCGAAGCGCCCGCAAGGTGCGCTGCTGAGCCTTCCGGAGGTCCTCTTCGGGCGCCGTGTGCAGACCAAGGCGCTCGCGATACTCGCCGCCGTCGCGCTGGTCATCGGTGCCGCCGGCGGGCTGATCGGCTGGTGGTTCGCCGACACCGGCAGTGAACTGACCGGCCAGGCCAGCATCTCCGAAGCCGACGCGGCCAAGGAACGTCCAGCAGGCTCGATCGCGGACATCGCCCACCGGGTGGCCCCCGCGGTGGTGTCGCTCGAGGTGTTCAAGCCCGGCGCCGACGCCGGCCAGCAGGGCTCCGGCGTCGTCATCGACACCCAGGGTTACGTGCTCACGAACGAGCACGTGATCTCCGCCGCGACGGCCGACTCGGCCACCAAGGTCACCGCCGTGTTCTTCGACGGCAGGCGCGTCGAGGCGAAGGTCGTCGGCTCCGACCCCAAAACCGATCTGGCCGTGGTCAAGGTCGACGTCAACAACCTGACCGCGTTGCAGGTCGGGAAGTCGTCCGACCTCGCCGTCGGCGACTCGGTGATCGCCGTCGGTTCGCCGCTGGCGTTGCAGAACTCGGTCACCGCCGGCATCGTGAGCGCGCTCAACCGCCCGGTCACCGCCGGCGGCGACGGCGGCAGCGCGCCGGTGATCTACGAAGCCATCCAGACCGACGCCGCGATCAACCACGGCAACTCGGGCGGCGCGCTCGTCGACGCGACCGGCGCGCTGGTCGGGATCAACTCCGCGATCCGCTCGTCCAGCGCCGAAGGCGGCAGCATCGGCATCGGCTTCGCCATCCCGAGCGACTACGCGGTGAAGATCGCGAAAACACTGATCAAGGACGGCAAGGTCGTCCACCCCGACATCGGCATCAACGCTTCGTCCACCGTCGCGGGCTCCAGCACCATGGGCGCGCAGGTCCGAAACGTGGCCCCCGGCGGCCCCGCCGCCTCGGCCGGGATCAAGGAAGGCGACGTCATCACCGAAGTCGGCGGACGGCTTGTGCGCGACTCCGCGGAACTGCTCGTCGCGGTCCGCGCGCGCGAAGTCGGCGAAGTGGTCCCTGTCCGCCTTGTCCGGGATGGGTCTTCGCTTGTGGTTGACGTGAAACTGGCCTCGGACTAGCGAGTTCGGCCGGGGTACCCTGAACGGGGAAGACGCCGAGGCGGAGGTTCACACGGGTGTTCGAGAGTGTCGGCTGGGGCGAGATCCTCATCATCGTCGTCGCGGGTCTTTTCATCCTCGGTCCGGAACGGCTGCCCGAAGCGGCGGCCTGGATGGCGAAGAGTGTCCGCAAGGTCCGGGATTTCGCGACCGGGGCCAAGACGCAACTGCGCGAGGAAATGGGCCCGGAGTTCGACCAGCTGCGCAAGCCGCTGGAGGACCTGCGGGGCCTGCGCAACTTCGACCCGAAGCGGGTCGTCACCCAGCACCTGTTCGACGGTGACACGGATCCGCTGGGGCTCAACAACGTGAACGGCACCAATGGTGCCGCCAACGGGGCCGCGAAGCCCAACGGTCACCCGGCGACGGCTTCGCAGCCGGAGCCGCTGAAGCCGGGTGAGCGCCCGCCGGTCGACCCCGACGCCACCTGACCTCTCACGCTCGCTCAAACGCTATGAAAGGTCCTTTCCTTGCAAAATTTGCAAGGAAAGGACCTTTCATAGCGTTCGCGGAGGCCACCTGAGCCTCGACTTCGGCGCCCGCCGGAAGCGATAGCAAAGGTCCCTTGCTCTCGGACCACGTGGCGCCACGGGCCGCCAGCGGTCACAGCGGCGACGCGTGAAGGCGCACCCTCGCTCAAGCGCAATGAAGGGGCCTTTCATAGCAAAAATTGCTATGAAAGGCCCCTTCATTGCAGCTTTGGGGGTCGCGTGAGCCTCGCCTCCGAGAAAGCGATACCAAAGGTCCCTTGCTCCTCCGCCGGAGAAACAGCAGGTCAGCGCCCCGCAGGGGTGACGTTCAGCATCATCCCGGCCAGCCCGCGCGCCCGGACGGTCAGCTTCTTCGCCGCCTCCTTGAGCACGAGCGACGCCGGCGCGTCCGGCTCGGCCAGCACGATCGGTGTGCCCGCGTCGCCGAGGGTGACCACACGCGGGTCCATCGGGATCTGTCCCAGCAGCGGCACGGTCGAGCCGACCGACTTCGACAGCGAGTCGGCGACGGACTGCCCGCCGCCGGCGCCGAAGATCTCCATCCGGCCGCCGTCGGGCGTTTCGAGCCACGACATGTTCTCGATGACGCCGGCCACCCGCTGCCGCGTCTGCAACGCGATCGCGCCCGCGCGCTCGGCCACTTCGGCGGCCGCCTGCTGCGGGGTGGTGACGACCAGGATCTCCGCGTTCGGGATGAGCTGCGCCACCGAGATCGCGATGTCGCCGGTGCCCGGCGGCAGGTCCAGCAGCAGGATGTCGAGGTCGCCCCAGAACACGTCGGCGAGGAACTGCTGCAGCGCGCGGTGCAGCATCGGCCCGCGCCACACGACGGGCTGGTTGCCCGGGGTGAACATGCCGATCGAGATGACCTTCACGCCGTGCGCCTGCGGCGGCATGATCATGGTGTCGACCTTGGTCGGCTTCTCGTGTGTGCCGAGCATCCGCGGCACCGAGTGGCCGTAGATGTCCGCGTCGACCACGCCGACGGAGAGCCCGCGTTCGGCCATCGCGGCCGCGAGGTTCACCGTCACCGAGGACTTGCCGACGCCGCCCTTGCCGGACGCGACGCAGTAGACCCGCGTCATCGAACCCGGCTGCGCGAACGGGATCACCGGTTCCGTGGCGTCACCACGCAGCGATTTTCGCAGTTCCGTGCGTTGCTCGTCGTTCATGACGTCGAGCTCGACCTTGACTTCGCTGACGCCGGGGAGCTTCGCGACGGCGTCGGTCGTGTCCTTGGTCAGCGTCGCCTTCAACGGGCAGCCCGCGACCGTCAGGTAGATCCCGACGGTGACCACACCGTCCGAGCCCACCTCCACGCCCTTGACCATGCCGAGGTCGGTGATCGGCTTCTTGATCTCAGGGTCGTACACGGCCTTCAGCGCGGTGCGGACATCGTCGACGCTGGGGAGTTGCTGCGTACTGGTCACCCCACCATGTTACGTACCGGTAGCCGCGCGGTCGGGTTTGGCCTTGCGCGGCTTGGCATCAAGATCCTCACGGAGCCGGTCGAGTTCCCCCCGCAGGAAGTCCCGGGTGGCGACCTCGCCCAGCGCGATCCGCAGCGACGCCAGCTCCCGCGCGAGGTATTCGGTGTCCGCCTTGGTCTGCTCGGCGCGGTTCCGGTCTTCCTCCAGCGAGACGCGGTCGCGGTCGTCCTGGCGGTTCTGCGCCAGCAGGATGAGCGGCGCGGCGTAGGCGGCCTGGGTCGAGAACGCCAGGTTCAGCAGGATGAACGGGTACGGGTCCCAGCGCAGGGAGACCGCGACCAGGTTCAGCACGATCCAGACGATGACGGTCAGCGTCTGCCAGAACAGGTACTTGCCGGTGCCGAGGAACCGCGCGACCCGTTCGGTGAGCCTGCCGAAGGTGTCCGGATCCAGGTTCAGCCGGAACCGGCCTTGGCCACGGGGCTGGTCGAGCCGTCGCCCGGAGGTCAGTTCAGGCACGTTCGGCCTCCTCGCGCTCTTCGGCGGTCTCGCCGGTGATGTCGTGCAGTCCGGTCTCGCGCCAGTCCTCCGGCAGCAGGTGGTCGAGCACGTCGTCGACGGTGACCGCGCCGAGCAGGTGGTGCTCGGCGTCCACCACCGGCCCACAGGTGAGGTTGTAGGCGGCGAAGTATCGGGTGACTTCGGACAAGGTCGCGTTCGGCCGTAGCGCGGGCAACTGGGTGTCGACGGCGCTCGCCACCATCTCGGCGGGTGGTTCGCGCAGCAGCCGCTGGAAGTGGACGACCCCGACGAAGCGGCCCGTCGGCGTCTCCGTCGGCGGACGGCTGACGAACACCATGCTCGCCAGCGCCACCGGGAGGTCGGCGTTGCGGATGTGCGCGAGCGCTTCCGCGACGGTGGCGTCCGGCGTCAGCACCACCGGTTCGGGGGTCATCAGCCCGCCCGCGGTGTCGGACGAGTACTCCAGCAGCCGTTTCACCGGCGCCGACTCCTCGGGTTCCATGAGTTCCAGGAACCGGTTCTGGTCGGCGGGTGCCAGTTCGGCCAGCAGGTCGGCGGCGTCGTCGGGGTTCATCGCTTCGAGGATGTCGGCGGCCCGTTCCTCGGCGAGGTAGGACATCAGTTCCTTCTGGTCATCTTCGGGAAGCTCCTCGATGAGGTCGGCGAGGTGCTCGTCGTCCATCGCGTCGGCGACCTCGTGCCGCCGTTTCAGCGGCAGATCACGGACCGTGGCGGCGATGTCCGCCGCGCGCATGGTGTCGAACAGCATCAGCAGCTGCGCCGCGCCCTGGGTCTGGCCGGTCAGGTCGGTGAGCCCCAGCCCGGACACCTCCGACCACGGCAGCACCTGCATCGGCGCGCGCCGCCTGCCGAGGCCGAGTCTGCTCGACCGTTCGCGGATCGCGAGTTTCGCGAGCACCCAGTCGCGCGTCCGCGTCGGCTCCATACCCGCGTCGACGACGGTGACGCGGGTTTGCGAGCCCGCGAGCGTCGCGTACGCGTCGAACAGCTGCCCGACCACCAGCACCTCGTTGGGCCGCTGATGGAATCGCCGCATGTTCACCGATCCGGTGGCGAGCGTGACCGCGCTGGGCTCGATCGAGGTCACGCGCAACATCGGCACGAACACCCGGCGCCTGGTCGTCAGTTCGACCACGATGCCCAAGATCCTCGGCGGCTGCTGATCGAGGCGCAGGCCCGCCACCACGTCCCGCACCTTGCCGATCGATTCGCCATCGGGTCCGAAAACCGGCAAACCGGCCAGCTGAGCTGCGAATACCCTGTTCACGGCTGCCATGCCCGAAGGTTATCGGCTCCCGGGGCGGGAGACGATTCGTGTGATCACCGCAATGCCCAGGCGGCGATTCCGGGAACGGCGGCGTAGGCCGGGTCTTCGGCGAGGGTTTCGGGCGACTCGCCCTCGGCGAGGTCTTCGTGGAGCCAGATCCAGTTCTGCACCGCGCGGACGAGCGTCCACGCGCGCGTGCGTTCGGCGTCCACCTCGGCCGCCTCGGCGAACCACGCGATCTTTTCGTCCATTGTGGACTCGTTCGCCCGGTTCCAGAGGATCGAGATCGCGCCGAACTCGAGGTCCCCCGAAAGCGGCTTCGGGTCGATCACCAGCCACGGTTCGCGTTCCCCGGCGAGGACGTTCTCGAAGTGCAGGTCCTCGTTCACCATCAGCTCACCGGCTTCCGGTCCGAGGTTCACGCAGATTTCCACGGCCGCGTCGAGGTACTTCCGGTCGAACGGTTCGCCCAGTTCGCTCCAGGACTCCGGGAGTTCGGTGACCAGCTCCGCCGCTTCCTCGCGAAGGGAACGCCGCAGTGTTTCGGGAGCGGGGACGGCCAGCCGTCGCGCGATCGCGCCGACCGTCTCGACGGCCCGCCGGATCGGCTCCGTTTCCAGCGACCGGGTGGCGTCGAGCCGCTCCAGGAGCAGCACGCCGTCCTCGGGAACGTTGTCGTACATCAGGACCGCGCCCTGACCGGCCCAAGTGGACAGTGCGAGCGGCTCGTCGTCGGATTCCTCGTGCGGCCAGCCGAGTTTGAGGATCGCGGGGGAGCCGTCCGCGCGGCGCACGGGCTGCGCGACGCCGACGAAACCGTGCATGGCCTCGCCGTCGTAGTCGAGCTGCCATTTGGCGGTGTACTTCTCGGCGAGGAACGGCAGCGAATCGAGCCATTCGGCGGCTCCGGGGCCGAGTCCGGCGGCGCGGTCGAGGAATCTGGGCGGGATCTTGAAACCGGTCACGGACCCACCTTGGCAGGTCTGTCCACCGTGTTTCCTCCGTGACCCGCCGGGCGTACCGTGAACAGCGAGAACAACCCCGGGAGCAGCCATGGTGGTGGAGATTCTCAGTGCGGTCGCCGTCGCGGGCGGTGCTTGGCTCGCGGCCAGCCTTCGCGTGGTGAAACAGTACGAACGCGGCCTCGTGTTCCGGTTCGGGCGGGTGCGCGCGAACATCCGGCAGCCGGGGCTCGCGCTGCTGGTGCCGTTCGCGGACAGACTGCAGAAGGTCAACATGCAGATCGTCACGATGCCGGTCCCCGCGCAGGACGGCATCACCCGCGACAACGTCACCGTGCGGGTGGACGCGGTCGTGTACTTCAAGGTGATCGACCCGGTGCTGGCCGCGGTCAACGTGCAGGACTACCGCTCGGCCGTCGGCCAGGTCGCGCAGACCTCGCTGCGGTCCATCATCGGCAAGAGCGACCTGGACGACCTGCTGTCCAACCGTGAACGGCTCAACGAGGGCCTGGAGCTGATGATCGACAGCCCGGCACTGGACTGGGGAATCCACATCGACCGGGTCGAGATCAAGGACGTCGCGCTGCCGGAGTCGATGAAACGCTCGATGTCACGCCAGGCCGAGGCCGAACGGGAACGGCGCGCGCGGGTCATCTCGGCCGACGGGGAACTCCAGGCGTCGTACAAGCTGTCGCAGGCGGCCGCGACCATGGCCGACACCCCGGCGGCGTTGCAGCTGCGCCTGCTGGAGACCGTCGTGCAGGTGTCGGCGGAGAAGAATTCGACGCTGGTCCTGCCGTTCCCGGTGGAGCTGCTGCGCTTCCTGGATGCGAACACGCCGAAGCGGGAGGCGCCGCCGGTTTCGCAGGACAACGGTCAGGTGGCGCCGTCGCCACGCGAACCGGACGACGTGGAACAGCGCCCCTGAGACATGAAGAAGCCCCAGGCGCTTGCATCAGAGGCGACACTGGGGCGTTCGTCACTGACGGTAGCATCTTCGGGTGCCGTCCGTCGAGACCGAAGAGTCCATGGTCTGGAACCTGTTGTCCGAACCCCGGATGGCTCCCTACCTCGAGGGAGCGTCGGGAGACAAGGTCGCGGCCCTGCGGCTGTACGAGTGGAGCGCGCGAACATCCTCTGCCGCATTCGAGGTCGTCGGCCATCTCGAGGTGCTCCTTCGTAACGCTCTGGATCGGTGTCTTCGCGAGCACTTCCGAGAGGACCAGTGCGGCATCCCGTGGTTCTTGCTGCCGACTCCCGGCGGGGACCATGTGGCGGAGGCCGTGGCCATCGTGCTTTCCCGAACTCATCGGGAAAGCGGAAGCAGGTCGCCGTCGCGGTCGAGCGCGTCCGCAAGTTCCGGAACCGGCTCGCGCACCATGACTCGACGATCAACGTCGACATACCCTTCGAGCTTCGCCAGATCTTCGACTTGGCCGCGTACATCGACACCGATGCCGCGCGATGGCTGAAGCGATGCAGCGGACTGATGACCGTCTATGCGCAACGACCGGTCACGGTCGATGACACCGTCGTCGTGTCGGCGAAGCACGCTTGGCCGCTGTACGAGACCTGCTCCGCTTTCGTGTGCCAATCCGGGCGGGCATTTCGGCCGATCGAGCGTGTGGCGTTCTACGCGGACCGTGAGGTGAAGCTCGACGTACCCGCCGTGCTTCACCGCCGGGACAACGTCGAGTGGTCCTCGGAAGAGGCAGCGCGGCTCGGTGCCTCTTCCGATCGGTTCGACCGCAAGATCGCGAAAGTCATCGAAACGTCGGACGCGACCTGGCCGGATGGCCGCTATCAGGTCTTCCTGCTGACTGGCCCAGGACATCCCGACCACCGGCAGTTACGGGCGGAGTTGCCTCATCTCGGCACTGGCAGGGGTTCGGCTTTCGTGCAACGGCAGAGATATGTCTCCCTGCACTCGTTGGAGAACGCGGTGACTACGGCCGACCTCTAGTCCGCTCGGCCGCCATCGCTAATCCAGCTCGCCCCGCATGCCGAGGATGATGAAGGTCCCGCCGAAACCGACGTACAGCGCGATGACGACGTAAGCGATGATCACCGCCGCGAGCGCCATGCCGCGTCCGCCCGCTTCGCCGCGGTTCGCCTTCGCCAGCCCGATGTGGCCCAGGATCAGGCCGACGATCACGGTCACGCACGAGCAGAGGCCGATGATCGAGCACACCAGTCCGGCGATCGCCATCCCGTTGTCCTGCGATCGCGGGGGCGCCGCCATCGCGTACGGGTTGTACGGCTGCGGCGACGGATACGCGACCGGCAGCGGCGCTGGTGCGTACACCGCGGGAATGGGCGGGCCCGGAGCCGCGAACGGCGGCGGAACGGGCTCGGCGGTCAGCGGGTCGATGGCCTGCCCGTACGTCTCGGCCGGAACCGGAACGGAAGGCGGCTCGGGAGCGGGAGCAGGGGCCGGGTCAGCAGCCGAAGGCGGCTCGAACGGAGCGGGCGGCTCGAACGGCGCGGGTGGCGTGAAGGGCGCCGGCGGCTGGAACTGCTGCGGTTCCGGGCTCGACACGGTCTCGGACGCCGAAGATGCCGAAGTCGGGTCCGGGAAGGTGTTCGAGTCGGTGTAGGACGACGTCGACGGTGTGTCCTGAGAGTCGGAACTGCTCATCCGGTTGGCCCCCTGGTTCGTGCGGGACACCACCGTATCCGGGGACGGGTCACGACGCGCTCGCGGCTCCGAGCGCGAGTACCGCGACCACGAACCACAGGATGACGGGGATCAGCCACAGCCCGGTGACGACGTACCCGACGATCATCCCGGCCTGCGCCATGCCCTGGCCGCCCGCTTCGCCGCGTTTGGCCTTCGAGAGCGCGATGTGCCCGAAGATGATCCCCAGGATCGCGGGGAAGCACATGACCAGCCCGACCAGCGAGCACACCAGCGACGCCACCGCCATGCCCTGATCCGGCGGCCGCACGTACGCGTAGGGCTGGACGTAGTACTGCTGAGGCGGCGGCTGGTACGGCTGGAGACCGTAGGGCTGCTGCTCGTACGGGTCGTGCGGATTCGTCATGCCGGTCCCCTCGTAGGTCGAGGACCGTATCGCTAACGGAAAGCGCCGTGTTTCGCGGCGATGTTCAGCGCGACCGGGATCGCGATCGCGTACAGGATGATGATCAGGTAGCCGACGACGAACGCCGCGAGCGCCATGCCCTTGCCGCCCGCTTCGCCGCGCCGGGCCTTCGCGAAGGCGACGTGGCCCATGACGATCCCGGGGATCACGGACACCAGTCCGATCAGCCCGAAGAGTGAAAAGATCAGCGCGGCCATCGCCAGGCCGGAGTCCTTGCTCCGCGCCGGAGGCTGGTTCGGGAAGGCGTACTGCTGTTGCGGCGGGAATCCGCCAAAGGGCTGCTGAGTCATGTTCGTCCCCCTCGGACTGTGATCGGCCTGTCACTGTAGTGCCATGGTCACGGATGGCGTACGCGTGACTGCGCTCATAGCGAGGTCCCCGCTCAGGCGTCATACTCACCGGTAACCCAGCGCCGGGAGCCCGGTGCGCGCGAATTTAGGAGCAGCGATGGCTCGCCTCGCCCAGACCGCCGGCTTGACCGACGTGCAGTCCGAGATCCTGGCCACGGTCCGCCAGTTCGTGGACAAGGAGGTCATCCCGCGCGCGCAGGAGCTCGAGCATTCCGACACCTATCCCGCCGACATCGTCGAGGGGATGAAGGAGATGGGCCTGTTCGGGCTCACCATCCCGGAGGAGTACGGCGGCCTCGGCGAATCGCTGCTGACCTACGCGCTCGTGGTCGAGGAGATCGCGCGCGGCTGGATGAGCGTCTCGGGCGTGATCAACACGCACTTCATCGTGGCGCACATGATCAAGCAACACGGGACGCCGGAGCAGAAGCAGCACTTCCTGCCACGCATGGCGACCGGTGAGGTCCGCGGTTCGTTCTCGATGTCCGAGCCGGACCTCGGCTCCGACGTCGCCGCGATCAAGACCCGCGCCCGCAGGACCGACGATGGCTACGTCATCGACGGTTCGAAGATGTGGCTGACCAACGGCGGCAGCTCCAACCTGATCGCGCTGCTCGTCAAGACCGACGAGGGAGCCGAGAAGGCCCACCAGAACCTCACCACGTTCCTGGTCGAGAAGCCCGAGGGCTTCGGCGAGGTCGCTCCCGGCCTCACCATCCCCGGCAAGATCGACAAAATGGGCTACAAGGGTGTCGACACCACCGAAGCCGTGTTCGACGGCTTCAAGATCGGCGCGGACAAGGTTCTCGGCGAAGCGCCGGGAAAGGGCTTCGCGTACATGATGGACGGTGTCGAGATCGGCCGCGTGAACGTCGCCGCGCGCGCCTGCGGCATCGCGATCCGCGCGTTCGAACTCGCCGTCGAGTACGCCCAGCAGCGCAAGACCTTCGGCAAGGCGATCGCCGAGCACCAGGCGATCGCGTTCAAACTCGCCGAGATGGCCACCAAGGTCGAGGCCGCGCACCTGATGATGGTCAACGCCGCCCGTCTCAAGGACTCCGGCGAACGCAACGACGTCGAAGCGGGCATGGCCAAGCTCATCGCCAGCGAATACTGCGCCGAGGTCACCCAGGACTCGTTCCGCATCCACGGCGGCTACGGCTACTCCAAGGAATACGAGATCGAGCGCCTCATGCGCGAAGCGCCGTTCCTGCTCATCGGCGAAGGCACCAGCGAAATCCAGAAGACCATCATCAGCCGCGGCCTGCTCCGCGAGTACAAGTCCCGCTCCTGACGGAGCTGAAGGACGCTTTCACCGCGTCAGATGTAGCGAAAGCGTCCTTCACCGGGTGCGACGCGAGGAAGGCGTCCTTCAGCTCACGTTCGCGCCTTTCGCCCGTCCTTGAGAGGATGGACCGGGACGGGCGAGAGGTGATTACGTGAGTGCTCCCTTTGGCGGAAGCGGCCGGGCCGCGGGTGGGCTGCCCAGGCTGCCGACACCGCCTTCCGGCTGGCCGATCGGTTCCTACGCGACGTACGGCGAAGCCCAGCAAGCCGTCGGTTTCCTCGCGGAGAAGGAGTTCGGGGTCGCCGACGTGACCATCGTCGGCGTCGACCTGATGCTCGTCGAGCGCGTCGTCGGCAGGCTGAGCTGGGGCCGCGTGCTGGGCACCGGCGCGGTGTCGGGCGCGTGGTTCGGCCTGATCATCGGGCTGCTGCTCGGCATGTTCAACAACCAGGGTTTCGCCTGGCAGCCCATGATCGGCGGCCTTGTGCTCGGCATCCTGGCGTGGACGGTCTTCGCGGCGATCAGCTACAGCATGTCCCGCCGGGACTTCTCCTCCGCGAGTCAGCTGGTCGCCGGCCGCTACGACGTGCTCTGCCAGCCGCGTTCGGCCGAGCGCGGCCGCGAACTCCTCGCCCAGCTCGCGTTGGGCGGCCGGCCCATCCGGTGACATTCGGCGGTACTCGTTCACCTGTTCGTCGTGCGGTCCGCTGAATCGTTACCGATACTGCTTGCGGGCGGTGATCGCCCGGAATAGGTTGCACAACACCAGTCGGGCGGTCGCGTACTCCAGCGTGTCCGCCCGAGCACTAGCACGTCGGGGTGCTGGCGCGCGGGCTTCTTCAACGCGTCCTAGTGCTTGCGTGTCCCACGTGCGCGGGTGAGGAGGCCTCATGGGGAAGAGGATGAGCGCGAGCCGGAGGGGCCGCTCACCAGGCCGCGCCGGCTCGTTATTGGGCGCGACAGCGCTGACGGCCGGTTTACTGGCGGGCTGTGGTTCGGATGCCGGACTCAAGATCAACGTCTACTACGCGCCGGAAGACAACTTCCAGTCCGTTGTGGACGATTGCACCAAGGCCTCTGGCGGACGCTACGAGGTCGTCTACAACAAACTCCCGCGACCGGCCGACGGCCAGCGGGAACAGATGGTCCGGCGCCTGGCCGCCGGGGACGAGTCTCTCGACGTACTGGGGTTGGACGTCACCTGGGTCTCCGAGTTCGCCGAGGCGGGCTGGGTCGACGAATGGACAGGTGAAGCCAAGGCGGAGGCGACCACGGGTGTCCTGCCGGGACCGCTCGAAACCGCCACGTGGAACGGAAAGCTCTACGCGGCGACCAAGAACACCAACGTCCAGCTGCTCTGGTACGACGACCGGCTGACCCCGACGCCGCCGAAGACCTGGGACGAGATGATCCAGCAGGCGCAGGCGCTCAAGGCGCAGGGCAAGCCGGCGAACGTCGTGTTCACCGGCGCGCAGTACGAAGGCCTCGTCGTCATCTACAACACGCTCGTCGAATCGGCGGGCGGCAAGATCCTTTCCGACGACGGAAAATCGGTCGTGATGGACGCGGGCGCGGTCAAGGCGCTGGAGATGCTCAAGAAGGTCACCACGGCCGGGATCACCGACCCGTCGCTGACCAACTCGAAGGAGGACGAGGTCCGCCAGGCGTTCCAGCGCGGGAACGCCGCCTTCGAACTGAACTGGCCGTTCGTCTACGCCTCCTACGCCAAGGAGAAGAAGGACGAGCTGAAGCATTTCAAGTGGGCGACCTATCCGCGGCTCGAAGCGGACAAACCCGCCAAGACCACGATCGGTGGCTACAACCTGGCGGTCAGCTCGACTTCGAAGCACAAGGCCGAGGCCTACGAAGTCGCGCTGTGCCTGCGCAACGAGAAGAACCAGAAGTTCTCCGCGCTCAAAGACGGTGTCCCGCCGACGATCGAGTCGCTCTACACCGACACGGTCCCGCTCGACGCCACCGCGGGCGTCAGCGACGACAACCCGAGCATGGACACGAAGTACCCGATGCGGGAAACGATCCTGGACGCGCTCAAGGACGCGGCGGTACGCCCGCTGACCCCGGCGTACCAGAACGCCTCGACAGTGTTGTCGAAGGTGCTTTCCCCGCCTTCTGAAATCGATCCGCAGAAGACGGCGGAGAAGCTGAAAGAACAGCTCGCCGACGCGCTCGAGTCGAAGGGAGTGATCCCGTGACCGTGCAGGAAGCCGCCGGTTCGGCGACCGCGAGCAAGCCGGGGAAGAAGAAACCCGCGCTCAGTGAAGGAAAGAAGGCCGAGCGCAGACTCGGGCTCTGGCTGTGTGCCCCGGCGGCGTTCGTGATGATCGCCGTCACCGGCTATCCGATCATCTACTCGATCTGGCTTTCGCTGCAGCGCTACGACCTCAGGTTCCCGGCGCAGCAGGAGTTCGTCGGCCTCGACAACTACATTTCGGTGCTGTCCAACGGTTACTGGTGGACGGCCTTCGGGACGACGATGGGTTTGACCATCGTTTCGGTGGTGATCGAGTTCGTCCTCGGCATGGGCCTGGCGCTGATCATGCAC
This sequence comes from Amycolatopsis sp. lyj-108, assembly GCF_046549005.1. Lineage (NCBI taxonomy): Bacteria > Bacillati > Actinomycetota > Actinomycetes > Pseudonocardiales > Pseudonocardiaceae > Amycolatopsis > Amycolatopsis sp. lyj-108. The sequence continues at coordinate 940,503 of NZ_JAJPWQ010000002.1, forward strand.
CGGACCCTCGTCGGACGGGGCCTCGTGCGGACGGTCGCCCTGATCCCGTACGGCATCGTGACGGTGGTCGCGGCGTTCTCCTGGTACTACGCCTGGACGCCGGACACGGGCTACCTTGCCAACCTGTTCTTCCCGGACAGCGCGCCGCTGACCGAATACTGGCCTTCGCTGGCGATCATCGTGCTGGCCGAGGTGTGGAAGACGACGCCGTTCATGGCGCTGCTGCTGATGGCGGGGCTGGCGCTGGTGCCGGACGACCTGCTGAAGGCCGCGGCGATGGACGGCGCGACCGCGTGGCAGCGGTTCACCAAGGTGATGCTGCCGGTGATGAAACCGGCGATCCTGGTGGCGTTGCTGTTCCGCACCCTGGACGCGTTCCGCATCTTCGACAACATCTTCGTGCTCACCAACGGCGCGCAGGATACGTCGTCGGTGTCGATGCAGACCTACAACAACCTGGTCAAGGGGCTGAACCTCGGGATCGGGTCGACGATGGCGGTGCTGATCTTCATCACGGTGGCGATCATCGCGTTCATCTTCATCAAGGTGTTCGGCACGGCCGCACCCGGCAGTGACAATGGGGGTAAGCGCTGATGGCCATCGGTGGAGCGGTCACTCCCGGCCGCAAGTTCAAGTGGGGCCTCGTCGACATCCTGGTCCTGGTGTTCGCGCTGTTCCCGGTGCTCTGGGTGGTCTCGCTTTCGTTCAAGACCAAGGAGACCTTGGACGACGGGAACTTCATCCCGTCGGAATGGACGTGGCAGAACTACGCGGACATCTTCGAGACCACTGAGTTCATCAGGGCACTGGTGAACTCGATCGGGATCGCGATCATCGCGACGGTGATCGCGGTCGTCCTCGGCACGATGGCGGCGTACGCGATCGCGCGGCTGGACTTCCCCGGCAAGCAGGTGCTGGTCGGGATGTCGCTGCTGATCGCGATGTTCCCGCAGGTGTCGCTGGTGACGCCGCTGTTCAACATCGAACGTGAGCTGGGGTTGTTCGACACCTGGCCGGGACTGATCCTGCCGTACATCACGTTCGCGCTGCCGCTGTCGATCTACACGCTTTCCGCGTTCTTCCGGGAAATCCCGTGGGAGCTGGAAAAGGCGGCGAAGATGGACGGCGCGACCCCGGCGCAGGCGTTCCGGAAGGTGATCGCGCCACTGGCGGCACCTGGGGTGTTCACCACCGCGATCCTGGTGTTCATCTTCTGCTGGAACGACTTCCTGTTCGCGATCTCGCTGACCTCGACCGAGGCCTCGCGCACGGTCCCGGCGGCGCTGTCGTTCTTCACCGGGTCCTCGCAGTTCGAAGACCCGACAGGGACGATCTCCGCGGCCGCCGTGGTGATCACCGTCCCGATCATCCTGTTCGTGTTGTTCTTCCAGCGTCGCATCGTGGCGGGGCTGACGTCCGGTGCGGTGAAGGGCTGACCCATGGCTGAAATCGTTCTCGAAAAAGTGTCCAAGAAGTACCCCGACGGCGCCCTCGCGGTGTCCGAAGTGGACATCACGATCGCCGATGGTGAGTTCATCATCCTGGTGGGGCCGTCCGGCTGCGGGAAGTCCACGACCCTGAACATGGTCGCGGGCCTGGAGGACATCTCCTCCGGCGAACTGCGCATCGATGGCCGGCGCGTCAACGAGAAGGCGCCGAAGGACCGTGACATCGCGATGGTGTTCCAGTCCTACGCGCTGTATCCGCACATGAGCGTGCGGGAGAACATGGCGTTCCCGTTGCGGCTGGCCAAGGTCGACGACCGCACCGTGCGGGCCAAGGTCGAGGAGGCGGCGCAGATCCTCGATCTGACCGGACATCTGGACCGCAAGCCGGCGAACCTGTCCGGCGGGCAGCGGCAGCGCGTCGCGATGGGGCGGGCGATCGTCCGTAACCCCAAGGCGTTCCTGATGGACGAGCCACTGTCCAACCTGGACGCGAAGCTCCGCGGCCAGATGCGGACCTCGGTGTCGAAGATCCAGAAACAGCTGGGCACGACGACGCTCTACGTCACGCACGACCAGACCGAGGCCATGACCCTCGGCGACCGGGTCGTCGTGCTGCGGGCCGGCTACGTGCAGCAGATCGGTTCGCCGCAGTTCCTCTACGACAACCCGGCGAACCTGTTCGTGGCCGGGTTCATCGGCAGCCCGTCGATGAACTTCGTGTCCGCGACGCTGGAGAACGGGACCGCCCGCAGCGCGCTGGGCGACATCCCGCTCACCGACCGGGTGCGGCAGCTGGTGGAGGCCGCGGACGCGCCGCGTGAAGTCATCGTCGGCATCCGGCCGGAGCATTTCGAGGACGCCGCGCTGGTGGACTCCGCCGCCCGTCAGGGTGCGACGTTCACCGCCCACGTCGACGTCCTCGAGTCGATGGGTTCGGAGAAGTTCGCGCACTTCACGGTCGAAGGTGAGGCCGCGTCTTCGTCCGACCTCGCGGATCTCGCCGCGGACAGCGGATCCGCGGACGTTCCCGGTGCCGAGTCGCAGATCGTGGCCCGGCTCTCGGCGGCGTCCTCGGCGGCGGAGAACCAAAACGTCGAGCTGTGGTTCGACGCGGACAAGATCAAGCTGTTCGACGGGGCCAGTGGCAAGAACCTGACCTACACCGACTAGCTCCGGAACTCGCGTGAAGGCCCCCTTTCCTCGGCTCAGCCGAGGGAACGGGGGCCTTCACGCGAGTTCCGTCTGCCCACCTTCGGCGGTTTACGCCTCACCGGGCGATCGTGGATCCTCAGCCCGCACCGGTACCGAGAGAAGGGCGCCTGCCTTGCCGAAGAAGCTGTCACGCCGTCTCCTGCAGGGCCTGGTCGGAGCGGTCCTCATCACCACGCTCGCCCCGGCCGTCGCCTGGGCCGAACCTCCGCAGGCCTTGCCGACGAACGCGACCGAAGCCGACAGCAAGTGGCAGCCCGCGTTCGACTACGACACCGACGGCTGCTACCCGACGCCCGCGATCTCGCCGACCGGCGCGGTGGCCACCGGTCTCAAGAACTCCGGGGCCCTCAACGGTCAGTGCCGGGACCGGTCAGACCTCGACAACACCAACTCCTACGCGCGCTCGAAGTGCAACAACGGCTGGTGCGCCCACCTGTACGACCTCTACTTCGAAAAGGACCAGGCCGTCCCGATCATCGACTGCTGCGGGCACCGGCACGACATCGAGCACGTCGTCGTGTGGGTCAACGAGGGCCAAGCGCGGTACGTGTCGACGTCAGCGCACGGCAACTACTCCACTTACGACCGTTCCAAGGTCTCCTGGGAGGGGACCCACCCGAAGATCGTCTATCACAAGGACGGCGCGAGCACCCACTGCTTCCGCATCGCGAGCGCGACCGAACCGCCGGAGAACCACTACAACGCCTGGCAGTACCCGGACCTCGTCAGCTGGGACAGGTTCCCGCCCGGCATCCGGGACACCCTCGTCCGCGCCGATTTCGGCAGCGCGAGCCTGGCGATCAAGGACGGCTCCTTCGAGCACAACCTCGGCAAGGCCAAACCGGCGGGCATCCCCTTCGACCCCAACGCCTGAGGACGGCTCAGTACTCGCTCTCCGGCAGGGCGAGCCACAGCACGAGGTAGACGATGAACTGCGGGCCGGGCAGCAGGCAGGACAGCACGGCGAGCAGGCGGACCTTGCCCGGCGTGGTGCCGAAGCGTTTGGCGAGACCGGCGCAGACGCCGCCGATCATGCGGCCCTGGCGCGGTCGGGTCAGGCGGGCGGCTACGGGGTTCGTCACGGTTTCTTCCCTCTCGGTCGTCACGTTGTGTGAAACCCATTCTCGTCTCGTGACGGCCGCACCGCATCCCACCGCGGAACGAAACGCACCCCTAAGGGCGTGAAATCGCGGTAAGGCATTCACCTGGGAAAACGTGGCGGACCCTGTGTTCTTCGCCCGTAGGGGCTGGTGTTCCGCGATCTTTTGACGATACTGCTCCGGTGCCCTCGAAGAGACTCAGCGCAGTACTCTGCGGCCTGTTCCTAGCCGCGGCCTGTTCCACCCCGGAACCGGCGGTGGCGCCGTCGACCACGGCGGGTGAGGAGGCTCTGACCGCCTCCGAGGCGCTCGGGGAATACTCGTCGCTCGATTACTGCAGCCTCGTCGACCAGCGGAAAGTGATCGGCGGCGGAAACGCGGTCAAGCCGCCTTTGAGCTCTTTCGAGTCCTGCCGCCTCGAATTCGTCGAAGGCGCCAATCGCTACACCGTGACCACCGGCCCGATCACTTCCGGGCAGGATCCGAACAATCAGCCGTACGAATACGGTGGTCCGCTGCCGGAAGGCGTCAGCGTCCAGCAGTCGACGTTCAACGAGGACACCGCCTGCACACGGCTGCTGACCTTCGCCGACGGGATCCGCCTGTCCGTCGCCGTCACCTCCGACAACACGTCCCCGGCCGACCGGACGGCCCGCTGCCGGATCGCCGACGCGACGGTCGGCAGCGCGGCGGGGGTGATCGGCGCGCGCCAGGTCGGGCGGCTGAACCTCGACCAGCGCTCGTGGGGCCGGGTCGCCCCGTGCGCGCCGCTCGACCAGCACGAACTCGACGCCGCCGCCGGCGCGGAGACCAAACCGGCGCCGGCGCTGTCCGGGCACAGCTGCATCCGCGGCAAGGTCAGCTTCTCGCTGTCGGTCGGGGCGGACACCACGCCGGGCGCCACGGAGGCGCTGGGCGGACGGCAGGTCCAGGTCACCACGTCGGGCGCGTTCTGCCAGGTGACCACGCACCGGCCGATCCCGGGCACCCCGGAACGGGTCGAACAGGCGACGCTCTCGGTGGTCGGCGTCGACGGCGCGCCGGAGGACGCCACCTGCGCGGCGGCCCGTGAGGTCGCCGTGGCGGTGTTCCCGAAGCTCCCCTGACGCAATTCGTCACCTACTTGCGGTGTCTGCGGACATCACGTGGCGCTCGCCGGCCGCAAGTAGGTGACGAATTGCGTGGGCTAGCGCAGCCTGGGCAGCCGGAAGGAGCACATCGCCTCGTCCAGCGTCTCGAAGTCCAGCGGCGGATGCGGCAGCGGCGTGGCGCGGCCGGGCTCGGCGCGCAGGCCGTCCAGCAGCATGGCGAGACACCGGCGCCACAGGTCCGGCTGGATACCGTGCGTGAACTCGATGACCGACCCGATCATCTGGTGCAGGAGCGGTATGTCCGTCGTCACGAAATCGGCGCGGAGGGCACCGGCGGCCTGAGCCCGCTCGACGAGCTGTGTGATCAACGGCACCATGCGGGACTTCGCCTCGGCGACGCGCTCCTGGCCGAAGACGTTCGACAGCATGACTTCACGTAACCCGCGGTCACCGGCGTGCAGTTCGGCCGCGCGCCACGTAAAGCCCGCGAATCCCTCCCAGGGATCTTCGGCACGAAGCGCTTCTTCGGCGAACTCGCGGATCGTCTCGAACTGGTCGACGAACATGGCCTCGACCAGGTGTTCCTTACTCGGGAAACGGCGATAGACGGTGCCGACGCCGACGCCGGCGTGATGCGCGACGTCGTCGAGCGTCGCTTCGAGCCCGCGTTCGCCGAAGACATCGCGTGCCGCCGCGATGATGCGCTGCCGATTGAGTTCAGCGTCGCGCCGCAGCGGCCGCGCCGGTGCGGCGGGAGCAAGGTCCCGAGCCATTCGTCCAGCTTAACAAACGAAGTAGAGGACACTTCTCCACTTCTTGTGTACCTTGGGCACGGAAAGGGGAGATACCTACTCCACATAGCTTCTTCGTCACTATCGGTGAGGAAACCGCCCGTATGTCTGACTCATCCACCGCTGTCGCCACGCCGCCGGGGGACGCGGCCGCGCAGCACACCAACCCGCACCACGCCAGGAGATGGCTGATCCTGGTGATGATCGGTCTCGCCCAGCTGATGGTGGTGCTCGACGCCACCGTCGTGAACATCGCGCTCCCGTCGGCGCAGCAGGACCTCGGCTTCTCGAACGACGCCCGCCAGTGGGTCGTCACCGCCTACGCGCTCGCGTTCGGCAGCCTGCTCCTGCTGGGCGGGCGGCTCGCGGACCTCTTCGGCCGCAAACGCGCGTTCCTCGTCGGGCTCGCCGGTTTCGCCATCGTGTCGGCGATCGGCGGTGCTGCCACCAGCATCGAAATGCTGCTCGTCGCCCGTGCCGCACAGGGTGTCTTCGGCGCGCTTCTCGCCCCGGCGGCCCTCTCGCTGCTGACCACGACCTTCACCGACCCGAAGGAACGCGGCAAGGCCTTCGGCGTCTTCGGCGCGATCGGCGGTGGCGGCGCGGCGATCGGCCTGCTGCTCGGCGGCGTGCTGACCGAATACCTCGACTGGCGCTGGTCGATGTACGTCAACATCGTCTTCGCGGTGATCGCGTTCGCCGGTTCGGCCGTGCTGCTGAAGAACTCCGAGACCGACGGCCCGCGCCCGAAGCTCGACATCCCTGGCACGATCACCGCGTCGGCCGGCCTGTTCGCGCTGGTCTACGGCTTCGCGAACGCCGAACGCGACTCGTGGTCCTCGATCACGGTCTGGGGTTTCCTCGCCGCCGGTGTCGTGCTGCTCGCCGCGTTCGTGGCGATCCAGCACCGTGCCGAACACCCGCTCCTGCCGCTGCGCGTGCTGCTCGACCGCGACCGCGGCGGGTCGTACCTCGCGATGTTCCTGCTCGCCATCGGGATGTTCTCGATCTTCCTGTTCCTCACCTTCTACATCCAGCTGAACCTCGGGTTCACGCCGGTGCAGAGCGGCGTCGCGTTCCTGCCGATGGTCGCCACCCTGATGATCAGCGCGACCTCGGCGACCGCGATCCTGTTGCCGAAGTTCGGCGCGAAACCGTTGGTGTCACTGGGAATGCTGATCGCCGGAGCGGGTCTGTTCTGGCTGGCGGCCATCGACACCACCAGCACGTACGCCAGCGGGGTGCTGTTCCCGCTGATGATCATGGGCGTCGGTATCGGCCTCGCCATGGCACCCGCGATGAGTGTCGCGACCTTCGGGGTCGACACGCGCGACGCCGGTGTCGCGTCGGCCATGGTCAACACCGCGCAGCAGGTCGGCGGCTCGATCGGGACCGCGCTGCTGAGCACGCTGGCGGGCAACGCCTCGACGTCGTTCCTGGTCGGGAAGGTGGCTTCGCCGCAACTCGCGGCCGAAGCGGCTGTGCACAGTTACACGACCGCTTTCGTTTGGGGCGGGTGGATCTTCGTCATCGGTGCGGTGATCTGCGGGGTGCTGCTGCGGTCCGGTGCCCCGGCGAAGGCGCCGGAGGGCGCTTCGGAGGGTGCTCCGGTCGCCGTGCACATGTAGCTCCCGAAACGCTAGGAAAGGACCGTTCCTTGCAAAATTTGCAAGGAACGGTCCTTTCCTAGCGCGCGGAGGGGGCTGAAAGGGACTTTCGCCGCATGTCATGCGAGGGAAGCGTCCTTTGCGCGCCGACGGTGAGGTACCGTCAGCGGGACTGTGACCGCACAGCTTCGAAGACCTCGTCGTCCCACCGGTGCGTCCGGATCAGCCGGTACCGCTCGCAAGCCACCCACAGGTACGCCTCGGCGTCGGTCCGGTCGCCGATCAGGTCCGCCTGCCGCAGCATCGCCGCCACCGGCACGAACTCCTCGTCGAACCATCGCTGCGCGAGCGTCGCGCGGTCCGAGTACGCGCCTTCGTCCTGCATCAGCCGGAAGCCCCACGCTTCCACGTGCTCGCCGAGCCGCGCGTAGTCCCACGGATCGGTGAACACGACCGAAGCCCGCGCGTGCCCGGACAGCGGGACGCGTTCCAGGAACAGCCGCCGGTAGTCCTTCACGATCAGGTCGCCGCGGTACCGGATCCCGCTGGGGTCCAGTTTGGTCCGCACCTCGGTGACCATCGCCTCTATTGTGGACAGTCGCATCGCGTGTGCCACCGAAACGCGGTGGTGCCCGTCGATGATGAAGTGCAGTTCGCCGACGCGGTACACCTCGATCGGCGGAATCGACTCGCCGCGCCTGGTGGCGAGCGCCAGCCGTTCCCAGCGTTCGCGGACGCGGCCGGAGGTCGGGCGGAAGCGGCGGTCGAAGTCGCGGCCGCGGTCGACGCTGCCGACGATCGAATCGAGCCGGATCACCCGCGCCCCGATCTTCCGCTCGCCGAGGTAGCCGAGCGCGTCCACCACCTCGTGGAACGGCAGCATGATGTTGACGTCGTCGGGCTCGCGGCGCAGCCAGGTCGCCAGCCGTGACAGCACCTGACGCCGTCGCGCGCGAAGGAAGTCGTGTTCCGCGTCCGCGCGGGGAAATCCCGTGTCCTTCATGAGAACTCCATGATCCGGTGCCCGACGACGTTGCGTACCGTGGTCCCGCCGACCACCCGGTCCGGCACGGGTTCGCCGTGCGGGTGGATATGCCCGTGCAGCAACCACTTCGGCCGCAGCAACTCGATCGTGCGATGGAGACAGTCGAAGCCGCGGTGCGGCGGATCGTCGCGGTCGCCGCAGTGCCGCGGCGGCGCGTGGGTGAGCAGGATGTCGACGTCCCGGCCGTCCCGCCACCGGCGGAACCGGGCCCGGCGCACCAGTCGCCGCGCGCGCCTGGCCTGCTGGCGTTGCGTCCACTGGTTCGGGCCGTCGTTGTAGCGGACCGAACCGCCGAGCCCGGCGAAGCGGAGCCCGCCGACGTCGACGACCCGGCCGTCCGCGTTCACCCCGCCCGCCGGACCGGGCCACACCGCGGGGAAACCGTCCTTCATGGACAGTCCGCCGTAGCGCGTGTAGCCGGAAAGGTCCGGGTCGTGGTTGCCCGGGACGAACACGCAGGGCACGTCGAGCGCGCCCGCCAGGAACTCCAGGTAGTCGTACGGCAGGTCGCCGGCGCCGATAACGAGGTCGGCCGGGTGGTTGCGGACGGCGGACGTCCACAACCGCTCTTCGACCTCGTCCGCGACGACCAGCGCTTTCATACGCTCCAGCGTAATGCCGGAGGCGCTACTTCGGGCCGTGCGCGAACGCGGGGTCCTTGGCGATGATCGCGATCACGATGCCCAGCCAGACGACGCAGAAGGCCAGCGCCCAGAACTTGAGGTTGGTCAGGATCCTTGGCATGAGGGAACTCCAGAACTGCCGAATGCGGAAGAAGGGTCAGAGCCAGCGGTTCTTCCTGAATATTCGGTAGAGCAGGATGCAGACGCCGAAGATGACCGTCATCGCCACCGGATAGCCGAAGCGCCAATGCAGTTCCGGCATGTAGTCGAAGTTCATCCCGTAGATGCCGGCGAGCGCCGTCGGGACCGCGATGATCGCCGCCCACGCGGTGATCTTGCGCATGTCGGTGTTCTGCTGGAGCGTGATCTTCGCCAGTGTCGCGTCGACCAGGGTGGTCAGCAGTTCGTCGAAGTTCGCGACCCGCTCCGCCACGGTCGTCAAGTGGTCGGAGACGTCGCGGAAGTACGAGCGGACCTCGTCCGGGATCAGCCGCGTGTAGCCCTCGGCGAGGCGCTGCAGCGGCGTTCCCAGCGGCATGACGGCGCGGCGCAGCTCCAGCACTTCGCGCTTCATGAAGTAGATCTGCTCGGCGCTCACCTTGGACCGCGGCGCGAAGACGTGCGTCTCCATCTCGTCGATGTCCGACTCGATCGCGGTGGTGACGTCGAGGTAGTGGTCGACGACGTGGTCCGCGATCGCGTGCAGCACCGCGGACGGCCCGAGGTCGAGCCGCTCGGGGTCCTGGTCGAGTTCGCGGCGCAGCCTGGCGAGCCCCGAGTGGTTCCCGTGCCGCACGGTGATCACGAAGTCGCGGCCGAGGAACGCCATCAGCTCGCCGGTCTCGACGATCTCGTTGGCCGTCGCGGGCGACTCGTGCTCGACGTAGCGGACCGTCTTCAGCACCATGAACAGCGTGTCGTCGTAACGCTCCAGCTTGGGCCGCTGGTGTGCTTCCAGCGCGTCCTCGACGGCCAGTTCGTGCAGGCCGAAGGTGTCCGCGATGCCCTGGATCTGGACCGCGTCGGGCTCGTGCAGGCCGATCCAGACGAATCCCGCGTGCCGCTTGCGCACCTCTTTGATCGCCTCGGCGTGCGTCCAACGGCCCGGCAGGCGCTTGCCCTCCACATACACCGCGCAATCGACGACGTACGCCGAAAGGGGGACGGGCAGCGGGCGTTCGGGGACGCTCTTGGCGCGGCCGTTGCTCCGGCCGCGAAGGCCGCCGAGCGAGGGAATGGCAGGCATGGGATCTCCTGGGCAGACGTCGTGCGTTGATGCGCGAAGACGACGGGCCAAGCGGTCGGGGGGCCGCTCGGCTAGGCCAGCGTTCCCGGTTTCGTCAGCCCTGCCAGGTGGGGATCCGGCGAGACGTGAAGGGGGGAACGCTGCGACTACTGGGAAGCGGACTATCGCCACTGGACATCGGGTTCCTCACCTCCTTCGGCTCGGCGGACGGTTACGCAGTGGTGTGGGTCGCGTTGACGACCCGACACCAATGGTCGAGGGTACTCCTCAACACGAAAGCCTGTCGTTCCAGGCTCACGCCGCGTTACTCGTGCAGGAGGAATGGGTGCAGTTCGGTCGCTATTACGAAGAGTTCGAGGTCGGCGCGGTCTACAAGCACTGGCCGGGCAAAACGGTCACCGAGTACGACGACCACCTGTTCTGCCTCATCACCATGAACCACCACCCGCTGCACCTCGACGCGCACTACGCGGAGGAGACCACCGACTTCGGCAAGAACGTCGTGGTCGGCAACTACGTCTACTCGCTGCTGCTGGGGATGTCGGTGCCGGACGTGTCCGGCAAGGCGATCGCGAACCTCGAGGTCGAATCGCTGAAGCACGTGAAGCCGACCTTCCACGGGGACACCATCTACGGCGAGACCGAGGTGCTGGACAAGACGCCGTCGAAGTCGAAGGACGACCGCGGTGTCGTCTACGTCGAGACCCGCGGCTACAAACAGGACGGCACGATCGTGTGTGTCTTCCGTCGCAAGGTGATGGTGCCGAAGCGGTCCTACGGCGACAGCAGGGGCGGTGAACAGCCCGGCCGCCCCGTCCCGCACGAATAATGGGTGTCACGAACGGGAAGAGGGAGCGCGTCGATGCCCATCGGGCTGGATGAGATCAAGAGCCGCCTGCGGAAGTTCGCGACGGTCGAGGCGGCCGGTGTTTCGCCGCTGTACGAGCACCTGGCGACGAAGGCGTCCGAGGACGACGACGTGGCCGGTCTGCTGACCGACGCCCGCGGCGGTGAAGCACGCGGAACGCTGCTTTTGGCGACCGCGCACCGGCTCATCCAGGCCGACCCGATCCACCCGCTCTCGCGGTACTACCCGTCCGTCGGCGGTTTCGACGGCGTGGACTCGGAGACGTGGCCGCTGTTCCGCTCGTTCCTGCTGGAGCGGGCGGACAAGGCACGGGCGATCATCTCCTCGCGGTACACGCAGACCAACGAGGTCCGCCGTGCCGCGCTGCTCTACCCCGCGATCACGACGGCGGCGAAGGAAGCGGGCGGCAAGATCGCGCTGCTCGAAGTCGGATGCAGTGCGGGGCTGCTCCTGGGCCTGGACAAGTACGCCTACCGCTACCAGTGCGACGGCGGCGAACAGCTCACCGCCGGCCCCGCGAAGACCGCGGTCGGCCTGCACTGCGCGCTGGACCTCGCGCCCGGCGCCGTCACGCCGAAGGTGCCGAAGAAGCTGACGATCACCGCCCGCGCCGGCCTCGACCGCGCCCCGGTGGACCTCGCCGACGAAGACGAACTCGCCTGGCTCGAAGCCTGCGTCTGGGCCGACCAGCCGGACCGGATCCGGCTCCTGCGCACGGCCGCGGCGGCGCAGGGCAAGCAGCGGCCGGACCTGATCGCCGGCGACGCCGTCGACGATCTCGCCTCGGCGGCCGCCACCCTGCCCGCCGACGCGCCTCTCGTCGTGCTGACCAGCCACGTGCTCGCGTACCTGGGGGACCGGCGGGCGGACTTCCTCGAGGCGTTGCGGAAACTCGCCGCGGACCGGCCGCTGTGGTGGGTCAGCGAGGAGTTCTACGCCGCCGCGCTGGAGCACTTGGTGCCCGGCCGGGCCGATCTGGCCGAACCCGCGGACCAGGCCGTGCTCGGGCTCGTCCGCTGGGACGCCGGTGTCCCGGACGTGCGGGCGCTGGCCAGGACGGCCCCGCACGGGCAGCGGATGACCTGGCTCCCGGTTTAGTCCAGCCCGGACAGCGGCAGACCCGACTTCCGGGTTTACCCATTCGGCTCTTCGAAGATGTCGGCAAAGCATCGGGAAGGATAATTTTCACCTCCCGCGCCGCTTTATCCCCGCGTCATTCGCCGAATCGGACACGGCAGGTCGTCAAGACGGCACGATGTCCCCGGTCGGCAGCACTCCCCAGTCGCGCAGAGTGACGAACAGGAGTTCGGCCAACCGGCCCTCTTTGTCGAGTTCGATCAAGGTTCCGGCGTCGATCCACCGGGCGTCGTCGGCGTCGTCCCCTGCACGGAGAGTGCCGCCGTCGACCGCGCAGGCGTAATCGTGGATGTCGTACGGGCCGCGGCGGGCGTTGCCGACGTATGTGCGCGGTATCACGTCGAGCCCGGTCTCTTCGCGCAGCTCCCGGATCACGGCCGCTTCGTCCGTTTCGCCTGGTTCAACCCGTCCGCCGGGAACCGACCACAGTCCACGTCCGGGTTCATTCGCGCGCCGGATCAGCAGAATCCGCCCGAGTTCGTCGTGGACGATGCCGCCGACACAGCGGACGGTGCTGTCCGAAACGGTGTTCATTCCCGAATGGTAGACGCGGGCTTCCTGACAATGGCTGTCCTGTACACGGAGAGTAGCCGTACGGTACACTTCCCCTCGCCGGCTGACCCAAGCGCGGGACTTCCCTCCCGCGCGGGTGGAAGGTGCGGTACAAAATGAATAGTCAGTATCCGCAGTCAGTCACCGTAAGAGACAGGATTGATCGCTGTGAACGCGAAAAAGCTCCTCACTTTCGCAGGAATCGCGTTGGTGCTGTTCTTCGTGATCGCGCAGCCAGGTCAGGCCGCGGGCCTCGTGGGAAACATCATCGGCTTCCTGCGTGACTCGGCCGAATCGGTGATCACCTTCGTCAGCAACGTCTTCAGCTAGCGGGGGAGCGGATACTCTATCGGTATGTTCGCCCCACGCGATCCAGACGAGTATCTCCTCGACACCGAGCGGCGGGTCATCAGGATCCGCCGGCACTGGGCTGTGCTGTTGTGGGAAACCTTCGAGACGGCCGCGTTGCTGGCCGTCTGCGTCCTGGTCTCCTACCTGTTGCCGCCCGCCGCGTGGGTCATCCAGAACATCCTCTGGTATGCCGCGTTGCTCATCATCCTGCGCTTCGCGTACGTGGTGATGGAGTGGTGGGTCGAACGCCTGGTGGTCACGGACAAGCGGTTCGTGATGACCACCGGTGTCTTCACCACGAAAGTGCTGATGATGCCGATCACCAAGGTCACCGACCTCACCTACGAACGTTCGGCGTGGGGCCGGATGATGGGGTACGGGACCATGGTGGTCGAGTCCGCCGGTCAGATCCAGGCGCTGAACCGCATCGACTACCTGCCGAAGCCGGAAGAGTTCTACGACACGATTTCCGAGCTCGTGTTCGGTGACAAGCAGAAGCAGGCCGAGCGCTTCTCGATGATCAAGGCGCAGCGCGCGGCACGCGGCAAGAAGAAGGTCGGTTAGCGCAGGTCCCGGAGTCGCTGTGACCTGGAGCATCGTCGATACTGAGCGGCGATGCGCATCGACTTGCACGCCCACTCCACCGCCTCCGACGGTACCGACAGCCCTGCCGGGCTGGTCGCCGCCGCCGCGAAGGCCGGCCTCGACGTCGTCGCGATCACCGATCACGACACCACGGCCGGCTGGGCCCCGGCCGCCGAGGCACTCCCGCCAGGGCTCACCCTGGTGCCCGGCGCCGAGCTGTCCACGATCTCCGTCGACCCGGTGAGTGGACGGCATATCAGCGTCCATCTGCTCGCGTACCTCTTCGATCCGGCGTCGCCCGCGGTCGTCGCCGAGCAGACCCGGCTGCGGTCCGAGCGGCGATGGCGGCTGCGCGTGATGGCCGAGCGGATGGCCGCCGACGGCCTGCCGGTCGATCCCGACGAGGTCATGTCGCTGCTGCCCGAGGACGGTTCGGCCGGACGGCCCCACCTCGCGCAGGCCCTGGTGCGGGCCGGTGTCGTCTCGTCGGTGAACGAGGCGTTCGGGAGCTACCTCGGAAACGGCAGCGGGTACTTCGTGGCGCGGCAGGACACGCTCGTGGAGGACGCGATCGACATGATCGCGGCGGCGGGCGGGGTCACCGTCATCGCGCATCCCTTCGCGTACACGCGCGGCGCGACCATCACCGTCGACGTGCTCGCCGGGCTGGCGACGCACGGCCTCACCGGCGTCGAGGTCGACCACCCGAACCACGACGAGGAGACACGCGTCCGGCTGCACGGGCTGGCAGGGGAGCTGGGGCTCGTGCGCACCGGGTCGAGCGACTATCACGGCACGAACAAGACCATCGACCTCGGCGACGAGACCACCGATCCGCTCGCCTTCGAAGAACTCGTCGCGCGGGCGACCGGCTACGAGGTCGTGACCCGGTGACGATCACGGACTTCTTCGACGCGCGCCTGTTCATGAGCGCGACGATCACGCTGATCGTCATCATGGACCCGCCCGGCACGGTGCCGGTGTTCCTGAGCCTTACCGGCCGGAAATCGGTGGCGTTCCGCGCCAAGGCCGCGCGGCAGGCGGTGCTGGTCTCGTTGCTGGTGATCTCGCTGTTCGCCGTTGCGGGACAGGCGATCCTGTCCTACCTCGGCATCGGGATCCCGGCGCTGCAGGGTGCGGGCGGACTGTTGCTGCTGCTCATCGCGTTGCAACTGCTCACCGGCAAGACCGGCGGCGAGGCCGAAGCGGCGGGCGACGACGTCAACGTCGCGCTCGTGCCGCTCGGGACGCCGCTACTCGCCGGCCCGGGCGCGATCGCCGCGACCATCGTCTTCGTACGGCAGGCCGACGGGCACGTCGGCGCGTACGTGGCTCTCGCGCTTTCGATCGTGACAGTGCACTTCGTGCTGTACCTGTGCATGCGGTACTCGGGCGTGGTCATCCGGCTGATCAAGGAAAGCGGGATCACGCTGCTGGCGAAGATCGCCGGTCTGCTGCTGGCCGCGATCGCGGTCGAGCTGGTGGCGAACTCGGTGAAGGGCTTCATCGCGGGCACGTGACCGGGCGCCGGTGATAGCAAAGGTCCCTTGCTCTCTCGCGTGCCCGGCTCCTCCCCGCGTGTGCAATGAAAGGCTCTTTCCTTGCCAAATTTGCAAGGAAAGAGCCTTTCATTGCACGCGGCGGCCGTGAGGGCCTCCTTCCCTACCCTGAAGGTAGTGAAGGAGGCCCTCACGGACAGGCACGTAGCTTAAGTTGATCTTGGGCGGGTTTTGATCGCAAGTGGTGACGGTTTCCGCAGGTCAAGCGCTCGCTTGCCCTGGCCGACGGGAGCCGGCGCACCCCGGGCGTCCACTGTGGGCGCATGTCGATGACTGAATGTCCGATTGATGACGAAACGGGCGGTTCTGTCAAGGGGTCGTGAGTGGCAAAGGTCGTTCTAACCCTCATTGCCACTCACGACCCCCTCGCGTAGCTGCGCAAAGCACCCAAATCGGGCACCCGGATTCGGATTGGCGTCCTGTGTGGACAGTTGCGCCCCGGGTCCGCTGCCGGTGACTTGTCCGGTTGATCGAGCGGACCGGCGGCCGCTCAAGATCAACTCAAACGACGTGGCATTGGGCCCTCACGGACAGGAACGCTGCTGAGGCCACAAGCGATAGCAAAGGTCCCTTGCTCCCTTCCTGGGGATCCCCTCGAAAAGTGTCGGTGGGGGTGCGTAGCGTTGCGGGCGGGGTGATCCGATGGAGCAGATTGGTTTCGACTTCGGCGTCGAGGCGCCGCGCAAGCTGACGAAGGTCTCGCCCGCGCGCCTCGCGACGTTCGAAGATTGCCCGCGCCGTTATCGCATGTCGTATCTGGACCGCCCGTCCCCGACACGCACCGGCGCGTGGGCGCACAGCACACTCGGTGCGGTGGTGCACAACGCTTTGCGGGCGTTGTTCGACCTGCCGGTGATCAAACGCGTGCCGCAGCGGGCGATGGCGCTCGTCGCCGAACACTGGAAGGACGCCGGGTTCGAAGACACCGACCAGGCCGCCCGGTACCGAGCCAGGGCGAAGGCCTGGGTCGCGGAGTACGTCGAGCACAACGACGTCAGCGTCGATCCGGTCGGGCTGGAGCGGTGGGTTTCCGCGCCGGTCACGCTCGAGCCGGGCAGCGGACCCAGCCTCATCATCGAAGGCCGCGCCGACCGCATCGACCAGCGCGGCCGGGAACTGGTGATCATCGACTACAAGACCGGCCGTCGTGAGCCGGACGAGTACGAGGCGCGCTCTTCGCAGGCCTTGGCGCTGTACGCGGTCGCCGCGGCCCGGACGCTGCGGACGCCGTGCTACCAGGTCGAGCTGCACCACGTGCCCACCGGGACCATCGCGGCCGCCGAGCACACCGAGGAGAGCCTCAAGCGGCATCTCCAACGCGCCGACGAGACCGCCGGGGACCTGCGCCTGGCAACGGATACCCTGGACGCCGGCGGCGACGAGGACGTGTTGTTCCCGGCGCGCCCGGGCCGCCGTTGCTCGTGGTGCGACTTCCGGCCCAGCTGCGCGGCAGGCCAGGAGGCCGGGCCCGCGGCTCAGCCGTGGGAGTTGCTGGCGCCCTAGATTCTCCAGATTCGACGATTGGACAGGCGAGGACGTGTCGTCACCGGACACCGAAGAGCTCGCGACCACACCGCCGCCCGCGGAGCGGAACGCGCCCGCGGCGACCGAAGGCGGCCGGTTCTGGCGCGGGCTGACCGGATCGCTCGCGGCCGGGATGGCCGTGCTGGCGGTGTGCGTGGTCGCGATCGCCACGATCTGCCTGTTCACCGGCGCGCCGGGGCCCGGTCTCCTGATGCTGATCGGCCACCCGGTGGCCGCGGTGCTCGCCTTGCTGGCGCAGCGGGTCGTCGATGGGCGCACTGGCCGCGTCGCGGGCCTCGCGGGTCTTGGCGTCGTGGTGAGCGTGACGGCCGCCCTCAGCCTGTTCTGGTGGAGCTGACCGCGGCAGGAAAGTGCCATCGACCGGCGAACTGGCTCCTGTCCCTGCGAAACTATGGCTCACTGGGCACGTCGTAGATGAACACGCTGCCCCGCAGCGAGGATGAAGGGCACCGTCGATGACCTACCCACCCCAGCCAGGACAGCCCGACCAGGGCGCTGGCGGGCAGCAGCAGTACCCAGGGCAGCAGCAGCCGGGACAGCAGTACCCAGAGCAGCAGTACCCGCAGCAGCAGCAGTACCCGCAGGGCGGTTACGACCAGAGCGGCGCGTACCCGCAGCAGCAGTACCCCGGCTACGGCCAGCAGCAGTACGGACAGAACCAGCAGTACGGACAGGGCTTCGGCGGGCCCCCCGCGCCCCCGAAGAACAACAAGACCGGCCTGATCGTGGCCATCGCCGCCGCTGCCGTGGTGGTGCTCACATTGGGTATCACCGGGTTCGTCGCTCCCGGGTTCTTCCTCGGTGACGACAAGGCCGACAAGCCGTCCGGCCCAGAAGGGACCGCGCGGGCGATCGTCGACGGTATCAACGCCCACGACAAGGCCGCGTTGACGGCGCTCAAGTGCGCGAACGCGGAACAGGACGTCGAGCAGGCCATCGATCGAGTCGCCGACGTTTCGAACGCCACGCTCGGCGAGATCACGAAGGTCTCCGAAACCACGTACACGGTGGCCGTCACGCTCAGCGTCGGAGGGCGATCCCGCACCGCCGCCGGCACGCTCGCCGCCGAGGGCGGTAATTGGTGCTGGAAGGAACTCGGCCGGCTGCGCACCAAGTCCACGACGACGGGCTGACGACGGGGGCGATAGCAAGGGACCTTTGCTATCGCCTGCCGGTCACTTGAGCGCGACCAGGGTCGGACCGCGTTGCTCCAGCAGCACCGGACCGACCGACGAGAGCACCACCGGGCCGGCGTAGCCACGCCTGTCGACGCCGACCGTGCGGATGGTGGCGCCGGTCGTCTCGTCGAGCACGGCGAGCCCGCCCTGGATGGGCACGACCAGCTGCTCCCCGAAGGTCACGCCGGGGCCGGCGGAGTTGTTCAGCGTCCAGCGCGGCGTGAGGTCGTCGCGCGAGAACGCCATGGTCTTCGAGCCGGTGAACCAGTAGACGCCCTGCGCGGTCCACGCGGTCGTCATGACGCCGCCCACCGGGTCCCGCGTGATGTCCGTGTCGGGCACGTCGAGCGGGTACGCCGCCTTCTGGAGGCCGTCGCCGCCGTAGATGACCAGCAGTTTCTGTTCGGGCAGCACGATCAGCGCCAGATCGCCGGACATCGCGACGACCTTCGCGTTCTTGCCGGCGAGCACGGTGCTGTAGTCGACCTTCGGGTCGTCGGCTTCGTCGTTGGTCGCGCGGTAGACGGTGAAGCGGTCGGCCGGGTCGCCGGGGCAGCGCTCGATCACGCCGATCTTGCCTGCCGCGGCGGCCACCGTGCCGTAGGTGCAGCCGGTCCTCGGCTGCTTGTTCGGGTTCACGATGGCGGGGACCTGGCCGTATTCCATGCTCTTGACCAGGTCGTCGCGCCAGGTGTTCAGCAGTTTCGTGCCGGTCGTGGTGACGTGCGATCCGTCGACGACCAGCCGGGTCCCGAGTTCGGCGTCGCCGTTGCGCTGCGCCGTGCGGCGCCCGGTGCCGGCGTCGAGCTGGGTGACCTCACTGCAGCCGGTGTCCTTGCGGTACACCGCGTCCACCTTGATCCCGGCGAGCGCGACCGTGCACAGCTCGAGATCGCGGGAATAGCGCCACCGGACGTCGCCGGTGTACGGATCCCGGCCGAGTACCTCGCCCTTGTCCGCGGTGACGACGCTGTTGGCCTCGCCGATCGGGACGGGTGTCGACGAACTCGGTGCCTGCCACAGTTCGGTCAGCGAGCCGGGCACTTCCGACGGCGCGGGCGGAAGCCCGGGCGGCATGGTGTTGGCGACCTGCGCGACGGTCGCCGCGTTGTCGCTGTTCACGCCGATGACGACGCCGGTGACGGCGACGACCACCACGATCGCCGCGGCGAGCACACGGTCCCTCGTGCGGTTCCACGGCGAGCGCCGGGCGCGTTTCCCGCCCAGCGGTGGCTCGGTGGCCACCGCCGCGGCGGGTTCGGCGTCCAGCACGTCTTCCGTGCCGATCGCGTTTTCGGCCGTCTGCGGTTCGGCACCGCTCGACGGCGGTTCGGGATCGGCGGGCACGGGCCGCGCCGGTTCGTCGTCCGGCGCGGCGTCCCAGCGTTCGCTCACGTGCCCCTAGCTCCCCACGTCGAGGTCTGAAGCTCTCAGTCTGCCGACGCAGGTGTATCAGAAGTCGCCGAGGGACGGCGACGGCGGCGTCGGCGAGCCGGACGCTCGGCGCTGTCGCCTGCCTCCTTCTCGACCGCCGGGCCGCTGACCTCGGGGCTCGGCTTCGCGGCGCCGCGGCTGCGGCGACGGGCCCGCGTGCGGCCCTCCGAAGAGGCTTCAGCCGCTTCGCCCTCGGTGCCTTCCGCCGAAGCGTCCGCGGCCTCGGTCGTGTCGGTCGCGTTCGCGCCGCCGCGGGTCCGCTTGCGCGGCGTGCGGTTGCGCTTGCGGGGCGCTTCTTCTTCGTCCTTCGGGCCCTGGCTCTGACCCTGTCCACGGCCGCGGCCGCGGCGCTTGCCACCCAGGTCTTCTTCGACCTCGGCCGAAAGGCCGGCGCGGGTCCGCTTCGACAGCGGGAGGCGCCCGGTGGTGCCCTCGGGGATGCCCAGATCGCTGAACAGGTGCTTCGACGACGAGTACGTCTCGGCGGGCTCGGGCATGTCGAGCCCGAGGAGGTCCGAGATCATCTTCCAGCGCGGCGTTTCGTCCCAGTCGACGAGGGTGATCGCGACACCGGTGCGCCCGGCGCGGCCGGTGCGGCCGATCCGGTGGACGTAGTTCTTCTCGTCCTCCGGCGTCTGGTAGTTGATCACGTGCGTGACGTCGTCGATGTCGATCCCGCGGGCGGCGACGTCGGTGGCGACCAGCACGTCGACCTTGCCGGCGCGGAACGCGCGCAGCGCCTGCTCGCGGGCGCCCTGGCCCAGGTCACCGTGCACGGCGGCGGCCGCGAAGCCGCGCTCGACGAGCTCGTCGGCGACCTTCTGCGCGGTGCGCTTGGTGCGGGTGAAGATCATCGTCAGGCCGCGGCCCTCGGCCTGCAGCGCGCGGGCGATCAGCTCGGGCTTGTCCATCGAGTGCGCCCGGTAGACGAACTGGGTGGTGCGCTCGTGGATCGCGCCGGCGTCGTTCTCCTCGGCGCGGATGTGCGTCGGCTGGGTGAGGAACGTGCGGGCCAGCGTGATGATCGGGCCCGGCATGGTCGCCGAGAACAGCATCGTCTGCCGCTTGTCCGGGACCATCCGCAGGATGCGCTCGATGTCGGGCAGGAAGCCCAGGTCGAGCATCTCGTCGGCCTCGTCCAGCACCAGACCGCGGACCTTGCCCAGCACCAGGTGCTTCTGCTCGGCCAGGTCCAGCAGGCGGCCCGGGGTGCCGATGACGACGTCGACGCCGCTGCGGAGCGCCGCGATCTGCGGCTCGTAGGGGCGGCCACCGTAGATGGCCAGTGTGCGGATGCCGAGGTGCTTGCCCGCGCCCTTGAGGTCGTTCGCGACCTGGACGCACAGCTCACGGGTCGGCACGACGACCAGCACCTGCGGGGTGCCGTCGCCGGGGACCTCGACGCGGTGCAGCAGCGGGACACCGAAGCCCAGCGTCTTGCCCATGCCCGTGCGGGCCTGGCCGATCAGGTCGTCGCCGGCCATGGCCAGCGGCAGCGTCAGTGCCTGGATGGCGAAGGTGCGCTCGATCCCGGCCTCGCTCAGCGCCTTCACGATCTCCGGCTTGACGCCGAAGGAAGCGAAGGAGGGGGCTTCGGGTTCCACCGGTGCGCCCGCCTGCAGCGGGTGCGACACGTCGAGCGCCGCCGGGCCTGACTCGCTGTGCTCCAGCGCGACGGCCTCCGGAACGCCGGTGGGGTTGTCTTCGGGCGTGTTTTCGTTCGTGGTCAGGGTGCTCGCCTCTCTCGTGACCAGCGCGCACTGCCCTGGTCACCGATCGACACTCGACCACGAAAATTCGCTCGGGCTCCGCGCTACTGGCGCTGAAGCGGCCCTTCGTGGGAATGCCGCAGGATGGCGTGCACGCACATCATTCTTGCGCTGATCGGGGCCGCACCGGCTGTCCTTCAGCCGCAGCAGCGTCCCGATCCGGGACGGATGATCCGTCGTATCCGGCCGCCAGTCTACCTGATCTGCGGTTTTTCGATAGACCCCGCCGCGCCGACGAAGGTGGGATCGGTCTCTTCCCGTCCGGCCGGGTGTGTTCGGCGATACCCTTTCCGCCGTGACGGAGGCAAAGCAGATCAGCGAGGGCGTAGTCGATTTGCTCGGCGTACTCGCCTACGGGGAATTGTCCGCATTCGATCGCCTGGCCGAGGACGCGCGCACCGCGCCGACGCTGTCCGGCCGGGCCGCGCTGGCGTCCATGGCGGCCGCCGAGATCGGGCACTACGACCTGCTCACCAAGCACCTCGCGGGGCACGGCGTCGCGATCGAAGACGCCATGAGGCCCTTCGTAGGGCACATCGACGCCTGGCACGCCTCCACGGCGCCGCGCTCCTGGCTCGAGTCACTGGTGAAGGCCTACGTCGGCGACGGGCTCGCGGCGGACCTCTACCGCGAGATGGCCAGCTGGCTCGACCCCGAAACCAAGGATCTGGTGCTCACCGTGCTCGCCGACACGGGGCATTCCGCGTTCGCCGAACGCGAAGTCGCGGCCGGGATCGAGGCCGACCCGAAGGCGCGGGACAAACTCGCGCTGTGGGGCCGTCGCCTGCTGGGCGAGGCGTTGACGCAGGCCCAGTACGTCGTCGCCGAGCGGGACGGGCTCGCCGAGTTGATCGTCGAAGGCTCCGGCGACCTTTCGGGAATCGCCGCGTTGTTCCGCCGGTTGCAGCAGGGGCACACCAAACGCATGCAGGTGCTGGGGCTCGGCTGACGTCTCTTCGGCTAGCCTTGGCGGGCCAGTAGTTTCGAACTTTCAAGCGGAGGTCCCACGTGGAGGTCAAGATCGGCATCAAGGACACGCCGCGAGAGCTCGTGGTGTCCAGCAACCAGTCGCCCGACGAGGTCGAGGAACTGGTCGCGAACGCCTTGAGGGCCGGCGACGGGATCTTCCGCCTCGACGACGAGAAGGGCCGTAAGTACATCGTGCCCACCGACCGGATCGCCTACGTCGAGATCGCGCCGTCGGACGTTCGCAAGGTCGGCTTCGCTGTTGGTGGCTAACCCGATCGGGTTGTAGTCGGATGTCACAGTGGCGTCACCGCCGCGTCTCAGCCAGCTCTCAGATTTGATCGTCACGCTAAGGCGGGGACGGCAGGGGGCTAGCCGAGAAATGAGGTGGACGGCGTCACTGTGATGGACCGCGCGCTGGTCGACGGCGTGCGTACTGTTCCCGAACAAGGCAAGCGGGCCGCTGGGCGGCTGACCGGCATCGACGTCGCCCGCGGCCTGGCCGTCCTCGGCATGTACGCGGTGCATGTCGGCCCCGATCCCGCCAAAGGCGGCGTCGGGGTGCTGTTCAAACCGTTCGAAGGCCACTCCGCGGCGTTGTTCGCGGTACTGGCCGGGGTCTCGATCGCGCTGATGTCCGGCGGACGCCGCCCGAAACTGGGCCGCGACCGGACGCGCGTCGCGCTCAAGCTGGCGACCCGGGCACCGCTGCTGGTGGCGCTGGGGCTGTGGCTGACCAGCCTCGAAACCGGCTACATGGTGATCCTGGCCTACTACGGGGCCTGTTTTCTCTTCGCGATCCCGTGGTTGCGCGCGGGTGCGAAGGCACTGGCGATCGCGGCGGTCGTCGTCGCCGTGGCGGGCCCGCTGCTCTCGCATCTGATCAGAGCGCAACTGCTTCCCCGTGACCTGCTGTTCTTCGCGCCGGACCTGACCGCGGACGATGTCACGTCGACCGGGCTGCTGAAGGCCGCGACCGTTCTCGTCCTGACCGGGACCTTCCCCGCGTTGACGCTGATGGCGTACGTGTTCGCGGGGATGTCGCTCGGGCGGATGGACCTGACGTCGCGCAGCGTGTGCCGTCGGCTGTTCTTCGGCGGATCGGCGCTCGCGGTCGGCGGTTACCTCGTGTCCTGGCTCGCGACCGGGCCGCTCGGCGGCATGCAGGCCGTCTACCGCTCACTGGAACCGGCCGCCGCGCAGATGGGGATGACGCCGCCGGAATTCCTCCGGCTCCACCACACCTGGATCCACGGCACGCCGCCGACCACCAGCTGGGCCTGGGAACTGCTGCCGACAGGCACCTCGTACACGCCGTTCGACCTGCTGATCTCGATCGGGATCGCGGCGGCGGTGATCGGCGGCTGCCAGCTGCTGATGCCGAAGTTCGAGCGCGTGCTGCGGCCGCTTTCGGATCTGGGCGGGCGGGTGCTGAGCGCGTACGTGCTGCATTTCGTGGCGATCGCGCTGCTGTGGGACGAGAGCGACGGCGATTCGATCTTCAGCGTGCTGCACTTCGTCGAGTTCTCGGTGGTCGCGCTGACCGCGGCCGTGTTGTGGCGGAGGTTCGTCGGGCGCGGGCCGCTGGAATGGGCGATGAACAAGCTGTCGAGCTGGCCGAAGTACCTGGTGCCGCGTGCTCGGGTACCTGCTCAACGGCAGGGCTGACGTTCTCTTGGAGCGCGTTCGGGGGTGGACTGCGGCGCCACTGACCTGCGGAAAGAGAGCAAGGGACCTTTGCTGTCACCTGGCAGCGATAGCAAAGGTCCCTTGCTCACCCGCAGGCTGATCCAAGTACATGAAGGCCCCCTTCCTTGCGCTAGACGCAAGGAAGGGGGCCTTCATGTACTGCCGCCTCAGCGGTCAGGCGTTGAGTTCGTTCAGTTCTTCCAGCGAGGTCGGCACGTGGAAGGGCGGCGTGCTGGTGCCCATGATGCGGTAGCGGTCCCACGGGTCCGGGTCGGAGAGTTCACCCTTCGCGCTGTACTCGCCCGCGCGGATCTCGACGGCGGTCTTCTTGCCGCCGGCGGCCGCGGACACCTGCTCGTTGGTGGCCACGCGGCCGTACCAGCGGTAGTACCCGTCGATGGGCTGGAAGTAGCCCCGCAGGTCGACCGTCGCGGCGATCTCGGTTCCGTCGATCACGAGGACCGCTTCGCCGGCGTAGCCGTCTTCGTCGTGCTCGCTCATTGCCCCTCCGCCTGCTTTTCCTGGGTCTTCCGCATTTGGACGACCTTGTTCTCTTCGAGCGGCAGGTTGGGATCGATGACGATGCCCTGCTGCCGGGAGAGGCCGTCGATCGCGGCCCAGATGATCTGTGTCAGGTATTCGACGACGCTGTCGCGGCCCATCGAGCGCCGGTCCAGCCACCATTCGCCGGTGCTCTGCACCATGCCGACGATGCCGTGCGCCCACGGTTCGGCGGCGCCGGAGTCCATGTTGAACATCCGCATGTAGTCGCCGAGCAGCGCGGTGAGCGCGGTGGCGATCAGTTCCTTGTCCTCGGCGACGACGTCGGATTTGACGACCACCTTCTCCTGGAGGCCGCCGCGTGCGAGCAGGCGGTACAGGTTCGGGTGCTCCTCGATGACGCTGAAGAACGCGTCGAGGGCCATCCGGATCCGGGGGATCGGGGCGAGTTCGGAGTTGATGGCCGGGATCAGCCGCTGGAAGAGGATCTCCGTGCCGCGCTGCCCGAGCGCGACGTACAGATCCGCCTTGTCATCGAAGTGCCTGTACAGCACAGGTTTCGTGACGCCCGCTTCGGCGGCGACGTCTTCCATACCGAGGTCCGGTCCGTGCGTGTCGAGCGCCCGGAGGGCCGCTTCGACGAACTCCGCGCGGCGCGCGATCCGGTGTTTGCGCCAGCGGTCGCGACGGGCGTCACCCGTGTCGGCCTCACCCGCGATGGGGTGCTTGCTCGACTGCTTGCTGTTGCGCTTGACACGTTCGATCACCCCAGTCATGCTACCAGAGGTAACTGTTACCGCGAGTTACAGATAGGGGCGTGTCGGCAATGACGCGGGCGCTGAAGGAAACTGACCGGGAGAAGACAGCCGAGCGGCTGCTCAAGTCCTCCGCAAACAAGTTCTACGACCCCGACGTCGACATCGACTGGAACGCTCCGCTCGTGGACGGGAAGCACTACATCCCGGCACATCGCTCTTCGCTCTACGGCACCGAACTGTGGGACTCGCTGTCCGAAGAGCAGCGCATCGAACTCGGCAAGCACGAGGTCGCGAGTGTCGCCACGACAGGACTGTGGTTCGAGATCCTCCTGATGCAGATGCTGCTCAAGGAGGTCTACGAGGAAGACCCCACCAGCTCGCACGCCCAGTACGCGCTGACCGAGATCGCGGACGAATGCCGTCACTCGACGATGTTCGCGCGGATGGCTTCGCGGATCGGCTGCCCGAACTACGGGCCGGTGCCTTGGCTGCGGCGGTTGGCGAAACTGATGCCGACGATCAGCTACGGCCCCGCGCGCTACGGCGCGATCCTCGTCGCCGAAGAGGTCCTCGACCGGCTTCAACGCGAGCAGATGAACGATCCGGACATCCAGCCGCTGGTGCGCATGGTCAACCGGATCCACGTGCTCGAGGAAGCCCGTCACGTCACCTTCGCCCGCGAAGAGGTCACTCGCGGAATGGCGAAGCTGTCGAAGAAGGAAATCATCTATCAGCAGTTCATCATCGCGCTGATTTCGTACTTCGTGACGCGGGCCTTCATCAACCCGCACGTCTACAAGGCCGTCGGCATCCGGCCGCGTGACGGGGTGGAAGCCGCGATGAACAACCCGAACTGGCAGGAGAGCGTGCGGTGGGCGGGCGAGAAGATCATGCCGTTCCTGCAGGAATCCGGTCTGGTCGGTAAGCCCGGCATGTACTTCTGGCGCAAGTCCTTCCTGCTGCCGGGGAAGCGATGAAGAGCGTCAAGCAGCGCGACGCCGTCTCGTGGGACCCGTCGCGGGAACACCGGTTCGTGACCGGCGACGGCACCGCGCTGCACGTCGAGATGAGCGGTCCGGCCGACTCCGAACTCACGCTGGTACTCGTGCACGGCTGGACCCAGGACCACCGGACCTGGGACGGCGTGGCGTCGCGGCTCGGCGACTCCGTCCGGATCCTGCGCTACGACCTGCGCGGTCACGGCGGCTCCGCGCCGGCGAAGCCGGGGACGGCCACGATCGCGACCCTCGCCGACGACCTCGCCGAACTGATCGAGGACCGCGTCCCGAACGGGCCGCTCGTGCTCGCCGGGCACTCCATGGGCGGCATGACGATCATGGAACTTTCCCGCAGGCGTCCCGATCTGGTGGACCGGCGCGTCGCAGGGGTCGCGTTCGTCGCCACATCGTCCGGTGAGATGGACCGGATCACCCTCGGCCTGCCGGGGATCGCGGGCAGCGGCGCGGCGAGGTTCGAACGGAGGCTCGCGAAGCTGCTCGCGAAGAACCGCCGTGACGCCTTGCCGCTGCCGCTGTCGGTGGTGCGGCCCGGCGCGCGGCTGCTCGTCTTCGGGCAGCGGCCTCAGCGGGCCGACGTGGACTCGGTCGCCGAACAGTTGCTGTGCGCGCATCCGGCGAGCGTCGCCGGATTCCAGGACGCGATCTCCCGGCACGACTGCCGGGTCACGCTGGCCGCGCTGCAGGGCAAACCGGTGATCGTGCTGGCGGGGGAGCGGGACAGGCTCTGCCCGCCCCCGCACGCCAAGGTCATCGCCGACGCGCTGCCGGAAGCCGAATTCGTGCGCTACCCGGGTGCCGGGCACATGCTGCCGCAGGAACGAACGCAAGAGGTTTCGGACCGCATCGCGGCACTCGTCCGCCGCGCCGCGAGGGTCTGAAAGCGGGAGCAAGGGACCCTTGCTCTCTCTCGTGCCCGGCCCCTCCGCACGTGTGCAATGAAAGGCTCTTTCCTTGCCAAATTTGGCAAGGAAAGAGCCTTTCATTGCACACGGCGGCCGTGAGGGCCTCCTTCCCTACCCTGAAGGTAGTGAAGGAGGCCCTCACGGACAGGCACGCTGCTGAGGGCCAAAGCGGTAGCAAAGGTCCCTTGCTCTCTTCAGAGGCGCGTGTAACCGTTCTCCAGGAGACGGACGCCTGCCTCCCGATAGGCGTCCTGGTCGTCGATGGCGATCGTGGCCAGCCCGTCGACGTAGCGGTTGAACATGCAGAAAGCGGCCGCGATCAGGACGGTGTCGTGGATTTCGACGTCCGTCGCGCCCTCCGCGCGGGCGGTCTTGATCAACTCTTCGCTCACGGACTTCCCGCTTTCGCGGACAGCGAGCGCGACGTGCAGAAGCGACCGCACCTTCGCCGAGACGGGTGCGTCATCGATGTCCTTCCAAGCCGCTTCGACGACCGGCATGCCCCCTTCGAGCGCTTCGGCGGCGACGGCGCCGTGACTGCGTGAGCAGAACGTGCAGTCGTTGCCGCGTGAGACGACCGCGGCGATCAGTTCCCGCTCGCCGACGCTGAGGCTGCTCGGGCCGCGAAGCAGGACCTCGGCGAGTTGCCCGAGCGGTGCCGCCGTCTCCGGCCGGTAGGCGAACAGGGCGGTGATGCCGGGCAGGTTCTCGTCGAGTGCGATGTGGGGCATGGAGACTCCTCGCGGATCGGGACGCGGTCGCTTGATTCATAGCCGAAACGCGGCTCTGCCCGGTGCCGCTGGATGGTCCAAAGCGAGAGCAAAGGTCCCTTGCTCCCCGCCGGAGGCGCTAGCGTGATCTCGCAACGCTGCTTTCGACTGGGGAGTTGGAACGATGAAACAGCGCGGATCCATCCTGTCCGTTTTCACCCTCACCCTCGCCGTGGTCCTCGGCGCCGCCCTGCTCACCGGCATCGGCGGCGAAACCACCGAAGCCGGGAGCGACGCGGAGTTCACCGGCGCCGGCCGTGTCGTCATCCGTGACGCCTCGATGGTGCTCACGATGGACCCGAGCCTCGGCGAAGGACCGCTCGGAGCCCTCGCCGACGCCGATGTCGTGCTGGAGGGAACGAAGATCAAAGAGGTCGGCAAAGACCTCGACGCGGGTTCCGCGAAGGTCGTCGACGGCCGCGGCAAGATCGTGCTGCCCGGGTTCGTCGACCTGCACAACCACCTGTGGCAGTCGCTCATCCGCGGCTGCGCGGCCGACAAGGAACTCATCGGCTGGCTCGGCAAATGCGTCATCCCGTTGTACCGCGCGCCCGTGACCGACGCGGACGCGTACGCGGGCACGAAACTCGCGGCCGCGGACGTCGTGTCGACCGGCATCACCACGGTCACCGACTGGTCGCACGCGTTCAACATCGACTTCGCCAAGGGCGGTCTCCGCGCGCTCGGCGAGTCGAAACTGCGGTTCCTCTACTCGTACAACGGCACCACCGATCCCGCGCTGCAGAACGAGATCCGCCGCGTGAAGCGCGAGGTCATCGATCCGAATCCGTTGGCGCGCTTGCAGATCGGCACGCATCCGTCCACCGGGAACTTCCCGAGCGTCGACGCTTCGGAGAAGCTCGCGCGTGAACTCGGCGTTTCACTGAACGTGCACCTGCTCGAATCGAAGGCCGACCTGACCGCGGGGCAGATGGACGCGCTCCGGCGGGCGAACGCGCTGCACCCCGGGCTGGTGGCGAACCACGTCATCCAGACCACCGACGCCGACCTGGACGAACTCGCGGCCGCGGGGGTCGGCGTGGCGCACAACCCGCTGTCGAACATGCGGCTCGCGTCGGGGGTGATCCGGCTGCCGGAGATGAAGAAGCGGTCGATGAAGGTCGGGCTCGGTCTCGACGGCGGCACCAACGACACGAGCGACATGTTCAACGTGATGCGCGCGGCCGTCGGCCTCCAGCGGGCGACCAGGACGGATCCGGCGGTCTACCCGACGACGGCGGACGTCCTGCGCATGGCGACGCTCGGCGGAGCGGAAGCGCTCGGGATGGACAAGGAGATCGGGTCACTGACGCCGGGCAAGCGGGCGGATCTCCAGCTGGTCGACGCCCAGGCGGTCAACTTCGCGCCGAAGGTGGACTGGGTGAACCAGCTGGTCTTCAACACCCAGCCCGCGAACGTCTCGTGGGTCTTCGTCGACGGCCGCGCCCTTAAACGCGAAGGACGCGTTGTCGGCATCGACACCGCGAAGGTCGTCGCCGACGCCCAGCTTGCCGCCGACCGCCTGAAGAAACTCCTGCCCCAGTGACCAGTGACCCACGCAATTCGTCACCTACTTGCGAGCGGGATGAACGCAAGTAGGTGACGAATTGCGGGTCAGTGCTGCAGCGGGAAGCCGCCGCCGATCCCTCGCCAGGCAAGGTTGGCGGTGAGGGCGACGGCCTCTTCGCGGCTCATCGACTTGTGGTGCGCCAGCCAGAACCGCGCGCTGACCTGCGAGAGGCCCACGAGGCCGACCGCGAGCAGCCGTGCCTTGTCCTCGTCGAGGCCCGCGTCGGCGGTGATGGTCTCGGTGATCGCGTCGACGCTGGCCGACGTCGCCCGGTCCACCGCCTCCTGCACGGCGGGCTCGCCGCGAAGGTCGGACTCGAAGACCATCCGGAACGCGCCCGCGTCGTTGTTGACGAAGTCGAAGAACGCTCCGACGGTCGCCGGCACGCGCTGCTTGTTGTCCGTCGTGGAGTCGAGCGCGTCCTTGACCCGCCGCACCAGTTCGTCGACGTGGCTCTCCAGCAGCGCGATGTAGAGGTCGAGCTTGCCGGGGAAGTGCTGGTAGAGGACCGGCTTGCTGACTCCGGCCTCTTCGGCGATCTCGTCCATCGCGGCGGCGTGGTAACCGTTCGCGGCGAACACCCGCTGAGCGGCGGCCAGCAGCTGGGCGCGGCGTTCCGTTCTGGGCAGGCGGACGCCTCGTGCCTGCAGTCGCGCCATTTCTGTCATCGTTCCTCCAGTTCGAGGCACTCGTCTCCGCCGCGAACGCATCAGCCTTGTTCGAGGCAATCCTTACCGCCGAGAACTCATCAGCGCAGTCGAGCGGGCTCCGCCGGGCGGGGTCACCGCCGCGTGAAGTGATCTCGAGATTACTCGCCGGTACAGCCGGACCGCCAAGGGTCGGGCATCCTTGGTGCTGTGTCTTCTCCAGTTTCCCGTGCCGCCGGGGGCCGCCCGCCGTTGACCCACGTACCGCTGTCGCGCAGGTCGTTGCCGTCGCTGGACCCCGCGCCGCCGCCGTGGCCCGGGGAAACAATAGGTGTCGGCGGGGTGAAATTGCACATCCGCCGGACCCCGGGCGGTCCCGAGACGGCCGTCTACGTCCACGGGCTCGGCGGCTCGTCCACGAATTGGACCGATCTCGCCGCCCTCTTGGCGCCCCAAGCGGCAGGTACTTCGGTCGATCTGCCGGGGTTCGGCTACTCGGAGCCGCCCGACGCTTTCGACTTCAGCCTCGACGCGCACGCCGAGATCGTCGCGAGCCACATCAAGAGCCTCGACGCCGGGCCGGTGCACCTGTTCGGCAACTCGATGGGGGGAGCGGTCGCGCTGCTCGTCGCGGCCCGGCATCCGGAACTGGTGAAGACGCTGACGCTGATCTCGCCGGCGATGCCGGATCTCCGGCCCAGCATGAAGCGGCTGTCCGATCCGCGGATGGCGTTCGCGTATCTGCCGCTGATCGGCCCGCGGGTGCGCCGTCAGCTGGCTGCGCTCGGTCCGCGCGAACGTGCCATGCAGGTCATCAAGCTGTGCTTCGCCGACCCGGGCCGCTTCGCCGAAAGCAGGCTGGACGAGCTCGAGGAGGAGCACAGCGCTCGCGCCGCCTTCGCCTGGGCCGCCCCCGCGCTCGCTCGCAGCACGTTCGGCATCTTCCGGACGTGGTCCGCGCGCGGTCCCGCGTCGTTGTGGGCCGTCGCGCCGAACGTCGCCGCGCCGACACTCGTCGTCTGGGGGCAGCACGACCGGGTGATCTCCGTCCGGCGCGCGGCGCGCACCGCTCGGCTACTTCCGCACGCCCGGTTGCTCGTTCTCCCCCGAACCGGCCACGTGGCGCAGATGGAACGCCCGAATGTCGTAGCGCGGGCCGTTTTGGGCATGTGGGAATCGGTCGAATCGGGCACCTGGTAGCCCATTCGGGTGGGCAGGACACGCCGCGCGAAGCGCCGGTCGCTCACAACATCACAGTTCGGTTATGGCACCCTGGTTCCCGTGGACCGGGTTAAGCAAGGCGCGCAGGGCGAAGGACGGCGGTCTCAGTACTCCGCCTCCGGTCGCCGTCCGCCGCGTACCCAGCCTCGGACCTCTGACGCGCCGCGCACCGGCCAGTACCGGCCGACACCGCCGCCGTCGCAGCGGCTGGACGAGGACCGCTACCGCCCCGGCGGCCGCCGGACCAGCGCCCAGCCACTCAGCGCGTCGTGGAAGCCGCACGAGCCGGGCGCCGCCAAGCCCAAGGCGCGCAAGCGCAAGGGCGGCATCGGCCACTTCGCCAAGACCTACGGCTGGCGGGTGTACGCGCTGCCGATCCTCGTGGTGATCACCGCGCTGGTCGTGTTCAACACCGCCACCGGCCCACCCGAACCGATCGCCACGGACGGGACGAGCGTCGCTTCGGGCGATGGAGCGGACGGTTCCGCCGGCAACGGCGGCGAGCCGGGCGCGGGTGTCGACGGGGGCGGCGACGTCCTCCCGGAGAATCCGGCCAAACCGGTCGATCTCAAGATCCCGACCGCGGACCTGCCCAAGGGCGACCCTTTCACCGAGTCCGGCCAGGGCACCTATCACGTGGTGCCTGGCAAGGGGGAGAAGGTCGGCACGGGACAGCTGTTCACGTACACCGTCGAGGTCGAGGACGGTATCGATCCGGTCAGCTATGGCGGTGACGACAGCTTCGCCGTGATGGTGGAGGGCACCCTGTCCAATGCCAAGAGCTGGACGTGGGACGGCAAGAAAGCGCTCCAGCGGGTCGACGCGAGTTACCCGAACCCCAGCTTCCGGGTGAGTCTCACCACACCGAACACGACGCATCGCGCGGACGTCTGCATGTTCCAGATCACCTACGAGACCTCGTGCTACCGGTCGAGTTTCGACAAGCGCGTGGTGATCAACCTCGCCCGCTGGGTGCGCGGAGCGATGGCGTTCGAGAGCGACATGGTCGGGTATCGCCAGTACGCGATCAACCACGAGGTCGGGCACGCCCTTGGCGGAAAGCACGTGGGCTGCAAGGAGAACGGCGGGATCGCGCCCGTGATGATGCAGCAGACGTTCGGTGTCTCCAACGACTTCGTCGCGCAGCTGAACAATCTCCCCGGCGGTGACCGCGGCAAGGTGCCCGCGGACGGCAAGGTCTGCAAACCCGGCTCCTGGCCGAACCAGACACCCTAGTCCCGCCATCCCATCTGCTGGAATTTCCCAGGATCTGAAACAGGGGAAGTCGTTTCCGCCTGTCGGTGTTGTAGATACTGGGATGCGACCGCGATCCACGCGAGATGGAGGACCCGATGTCAGGCACGCTGCCGCCGCTCGTTGAGCCGGCCGCCGAGCTCACCAAGGAAGAGGTGGCCCGGTACAGCCGTCACCTGATCATCCCGGACGTCGGGATGACCGGGCAGAAGCGGCTGAAGAACGCCAAGGTGCTGGTCATCGGTGCCGGCGGCCTCGGCAGCCCGGCGCTGCTGTACCTGGCCGCGGCCGGGGTCGGCACGCTCGGCATCGTCGACTTCGACGAGGTCGACGAATCGAATCTGCACCGCCAGGTCATCCACGGCCAGTCCGACATCGGCAAGCTCAAGGCGGCGTCCGCGCAGGAGTCGATCGCCGAGATCAACCCGTTCGTCAAGGTGCACCTGCACACCGACCGGCTCGAGTCGTCCAACGCGCTGGAGTTGTTCGAGCAGTACGACCTGATCCTCGACGGCACCGACAACTTCGCGACGCGCTACCTGGTCAACGACGCCGCCGTGCTCACCGGCAAGCCCTACGTGTGGGGCTCGATCTACCGGTTCGAGGGGCAGGCGAGCGTGTTCTGGGAGGACGCGCCGAACGGCAAGGGCCTCAACTACCGCGACCTCTACCCCGAGCCGCCGCCGCCCGGCATGGTGCCGTCGTGCGCCGAGGGCGGGGTGCTGGGCGTGCTGTGCGCGTCGATCGGCTCGATCATGGTGAACGAGGCGATCAAGCTGATCACCGGCATCGGTGAGCCGCTGCTGGGCAGGCTCGTCAGCTACGACGCGCTCGAGATGAAGTACCGCGAGGTCAAGATCCGCAAGGATCCGGAGACCCCGAAGATCACCGAGCTCATCGACTACGAAGCCTTCTGTGGCGTTGTGTCCGACGAAGCAGCTTCGGCCGCTTCGGGGCACACGATCACTCCGGCGGAGCTCAAGGCCAAGTTCGACAACGGTGACAACTTCGCCCTCATCGACGTCCGCGAGCCGCACGAGTACGAGATCGTGAACATCAAGGGTGCGACGCTCATCCCGAAGGACAAGATCCTCTCGGGCGAGGCGCTGTCGGAACTGCCGCAGGACAAGCCGATCGTGTTGCACTGCAAGTCGGGCGCGCGTTCGGCGGAGGCGCTCGCGGCGCTGCACCAGGCCGGGTTCAAGGACGCGACCCACCTCGGTGGCGGCGTGCTGGCCTGGGCGCGGCAGATCGACCAGAGCCTGCCGACTTACTGAGGCTTCTCGCTGGGCCGGGGGTGCGGGCGATAGCAAAGGTCCCTTGCTCTCTTTGGTCCGGCGAGCGCACCCTCTTGCCGCTCATGCAATGAAAGGCTCTTTCCTTGCAAAATTTGCAAGGAAAGAGCCTTTCATTGCACGGGAGGCCTTCACGGACCGGCGGGCTTCAGGGACCGGCGGCCCCGCGCGCCCCTGGCCGCAGGCAAGGCAGGCGATAGCAAAGGTCCCTTGCTCTCTTCTTGCCGATGCCGTGAGGGCCTCCTTCCCTACCCTGAAGGTAGTGAAGGAGGCCCTCACGGATCCTGGGTCCCTCAAGGGGGCCTTCACGGACCGGACCTGCCCGCGACGAAGATCGCCCGCACGAAGGTCGCGAACCCCGCGACGACGTCCTTCCGGTTCCCATGGGGCGACTTCGGCACGGCGGCGATGATCTCGGCGTCGGTCAGCGGATGGGTCTTCGCGGCCAGTTCGCGCAGTTCCTCGGGTTTCCAGTTGTGGTTGCCCGCGACGTGCACCGAAAGCGCGCCGCGCCGCTGGATGAACTCGATCCGATCCGCGTTCCGCCGGAGGAACTCGCCGTCGCCGACTTGGGCGCACGTCGCGTTCGAGAGGCGCCAGCCGGTCTTCACCGACGTCTCGCAGCTCTCGACGGCGTCGGTCGCGAAGGTCCAGACGGGCGAGATCCACAGTTGGGGCGCGTACTCGACGATCAGCGCTCCGGAGTCTTCGGTCGTTTTGGTCGGGAGCCGCCGGGGACCGAGGTCGGCCGCGAGGGTGCGGTCGCGTGGAACACCGGTCACGGCCAGCCGCCGGGTGGCGGTGTCTTCGGGCAGGGCCGCGGGAACGGCGATCCCGCCCGCGATCAGCGCGATCAGGAGGATCCCGGCGACGGCCCGGATCCGGAGGTCGTACGCGAACAGCCCCGCGACGAGCAGCACCGGCACGCCGAGGAACGGCACCGCGAACCAGGGATCGAACGCCTCCGCCACCTCCATCACGAAGATCGCGCCGAAAACGCCGGCAATCCCGGTCGCGAAGGCCCACGCCAACCGGGGCCAGGGTTTCGCGACGGCAGGAAACGCTGCTGGCGCGGCGAAACCGACGAGGTAGACCACGCCGATCGACACGAGCGGCACCGGCAACGCGAGCCAGGGAGCGTGCAGGAACGCGGCGAGCGGGAGCAACAGGCCCACGGTGACCGCGCCCAGGGTGCCGAGCAGCCACAGCGAGCCGAGTGCGAGGGCGGTGCGCTGCGCCGTTCGGGGGATCACGGTCGAAGAATGGCAGGTCAGAAGCGATCCTGTCTTGAGTATCGCTACTCAATACCAGCGCGTCTTCTCGTTCGTGGCGCGGAAGACGGGGTAACGTCCCGAGCCGTGCGTGCCACCCTTGAAAGCCCTCCGGAACACGTCTGTTCGGCGTTCGGCGGACGTACCGGTGACGCGGAACCGCTGCCCGGCACGACCGCTTGGCGCTACAACGATCTCGTGCTCAAGCCCGTCGTGGACAAGTCGCGGACGCTGTGGACGGCGCGGGCGCTGGAAGCCGTCGACGAGCCGGGGTTGCGGGTCGCGAAGCCCGTTCGGTCCAGTGACGGCCGGTGGGTGGTCGGCGGCTGGTCGGCGAACCGGTTCGTGTCCGGTACGGCCGAGCACCGCTACGACGAGGTCGTGCACGCGGCGGTCAAACTGCATCGGGCGACGGCCGGGTTGCCGCGGCCGGATTTCCTGGGGCGGCGCACCGATCTCGAGGCGCTGGCCGACAAACTCGCCTGGGGCGAGGCGGACCTGTCCCTCGACGAGAACAAGGGCGGCCGCTGGTTCGAGGTGCTGGCGGGCTCCCGAAGACCGGTCAAACTGCCGGACCAGGTCGTGCACGGGGAGCTTCTCGCGGGCGTGCTGTTCGACGGCGACGCGGCCCCCGGCATCGTCGATTTCGTGCCGTACTACCGGCCCGGTGAATGGGGTGCCGCGATCGTCGCGGTCGACGCGCTGGCCTGGGGCGGCGCCACCATCGATCTTCTCGAACGCTGGGCGCATCTGCCCGAGTGGCCCCAGCTTCTCTTGCGGGCGATCCTTTTCCGCCTCGCCGCCAACGCCCTCGACCCGCGGTCGACGCGAGCGGCGCACGACGGGCTCCGCGCCGCCGCCCGCGACGTCAGCGCCGTGTTGTAGGTCCGTGAAGGCCCCGGACAAGGGGCCTTCACGGACGGATCACTCGGTGCGCAGGTTCTCCGCTTTCACCGCCGAGCGCACGGACGGCACTGTCGACGCCGTCACCAGCAGCACCATCGCGACCGCCGCCGCGATGAGCATCCCGACCGCGGACCAGTCGACGTACAGCACGTCCCAGAACAGCCGCCTGCCCAGCGCGGCGAGGGCGATCCCGGTCGCCGTGGCGACCACGATGCCCAACAGCAGCGGAATCCCGTTCTGCCACAACAGGGACCGGACGATCACGCGCACCGGGACACCGGTGGCGGACAGCGCTCCGAGCGCCCGGCGCCGTTCCCGGACCTGTTCCTGGGCGAGCACCAGCAGGCTCACCCCGGCCAGCAGCAGGACCAACAGGGCACCGCCGAACAGGATGTTCCGCGCGTCGTCGAACATCCGGGCCTCGTCGGAGGCCCGTTGCCCGTTGTAGGACGTCACGGTGACCTGTCCGCTGTACGGCGCCACCGAGTTCCGCACCAGTTCGACGAAGTCCGGATCTCCGGTCGTCCCGCGCAGGCTCACCGTGACCGATGCGGCGGCCAGGTCGACGCCCGCCACCGCGGCGGGTGTCGCGAGGAAGCTGACCCCGAGCTGCTCGGCGAGCCCTGACGGTTTCACCTCGAGTGGCCGCGGCGTGACCGGAACGGTCCAGGGTCGTTCGCGCTTGTCGTTGTCGACGAGTTTCATCGACTGTCCTTTTTGGATGGACGTGGTGTCGGTGAACACGTCACCGTCGCGGCAACCGGTCGCGGTGGTGGCCGCTTCGATCGTGGCGCAGTCGGCGACGGCGAAGGAGGTGAGCGCGTAGCCCGCGCTGCTCGCGCCGACGAGCATCGAGCGCATGCTCTGGAAACCGGCCGCGCCGGGAACCGCGCGGACGGCGGCCACCGCCCGGTCGGCCACCGGGCCGTCCGCGTGAACGGTGGC
The DNA here is from genome assembly GCF_046549005.1 of Amycolatopsis sp. lyj-108. Taxonomy (NCBI): domain Bacteria; kingdom Bacillati; phylum Actinomycetota; class Actinomycetes; order Pseudonocardiales; family Pseudonocardiaceae; genus Amycolatopsis; species Amycolatopsis sp. lyj-108. The sequence goes on from NZ_JAJPWQ010000002.1 coordinate 977,358, forward strand.
CCGGCCTGCGGTTCTGTCCTCGTAACCGGCCGTCAGCACCGCTTGGCCGGTCAACAGGCTTTGCAACGCGATCGCCCCGGCGAGCACCACACAGAGACCCGCGACCACCCGTGACGGGGTGCCGCTGTCGTTGCGCAGACGGCGGATCGCGAGCTGGAACGACGGCGGTCCGCCCTTGATCCTGGAGACGACGCGTTCCAGGAGCCACGGCAGCAACGCCGGGATCCCGAGCATCAGCAGGACGGCACCCCCGATCAGCGCGATCCGGCCGAGTTCGCCGGCGACACCCAGATCCGGGGCTATCAGAGCGATTCCGGCGACGATCGGCAGTAGCCGCCACCACAACCGGCGCTGCGGCGGGGTGGTCTCGCGGACCACTCCGAGCGGTTCGACGACCGTGTGCCGTTGGGCCGCCCAAGCCGTCGCGACGGTCAGGGCGGGGACCACGAGCACGATCAGCGCCACCAGCGGCCACGATGGCGTCAGGTCCTTCGGGTACACCCCGAAACGGAACACCTGGAAGTCCGCCACCGCGCCGCGGAAGAGCAGGAACAACACTGTTCCGGCGACCAGCCCGGACACGGCGCCCACGAGGGATTCCGCCGCGGTGATCCGGCGCAGCTGGGTGAGGGACGAGCCTGCCAGCCGTAATGCGGCGAGCCTCCGGTCACGGGACGCACCGCCGAGCCGGGAGACCGTCCCGACGAAGATGAACACGGGCGTGAGCAGGACGAAAAGGCCGACCAGCAGCAGTGAGAGGATTCCCTGTTCGAACGGCTTTTCGTAGGCGGGGTCGGAACCGAACGCGTAGGTCGCGATGCCACCGCTCAGTTCGTCCGTGCCGACGTAGGCGACCAGGTCGTTCGGATTGAGCACGGCCGCCGCGTCGATGATCCCGACGGGTTTGCCGGGCAGGCGCGGCCGCAGCAGTCCACTGGTGTCGGAAGCGACGAGCTCTTCCAGTTTCGGCGAAAGGAAGACCTCACCCGGCGCGGGCAACCGGTCCACGCCCGGCGGGATCGGCGAGGCCGGCCCGGTGGGCTGGAGGTGGACGAGCGCGATCGCCTGGCCACGGAAGTCGGTCTTGGTCGCGCTGTAGTTCAGCGGTGCGACGCCCGGGACCGGTTCGTGCCGCGGGGAAGCGGCGTGCACCCGCTGGTCACGGTTCTCCATGACGGTGCCCGCGGAGGCGCCGACCAGGAGGATCGCCACCGCGAGCCCGACGCCGACGGCGCTCAGGACGAGCCTGACGATCGAGCCCCGGCCGCCCCCGACGGCCAGCCGGAACCCGAGCAGCAGATCTTCGCGTCCGGTCATCGGGTGACCACCGGTTCGCGGGTCCGGCCGTCTCGCACGATGACCTCCCGGTCGGAGTAGGCGGCCACCCGCGGTTCGTGGGTGACCAGGACGACGGCGGCGTCGGTCTGTTTCGCCGTCTCGGACAGCAGGCGCATGACGAGCTCACCGCTCAGCGAGTCCAGCGCGCCGGTCGGTTCGTCGGCGAAGATCACCGACGGTTCGGTGATCAGCGCCCTGGCCATGGCGACCCGCTGGCTCTCCCCGCCCGAAATCCGGCCAGGTGTGCTGTCGTCCGAGTCGCCGACTTCCAGCCGGTCGAGCCAATCCCGCGCGATCCGCTCGGCTGGACGGCGTCTCATCCCGCCCAAGCGCAGCGGCAGCGCGACGTTCTCCAGGCAGGTCAGCTCCGGGACGAGCTGCCCGAACTGGAAGACGAAACCGAATTCGGTGCGGCGCAAGGCGCTGCGTTCGGCGTCGGGCATGGTCGCGAGATCGCGCCCGCGGAACAGCACCTGGCCCACGTCGGGCCGCAGGATGCCGGACAGGCAGTGCAGCAGCGTCGATTTCCCGGATCCCGATGGGCCCATGATCGCGACGATCTCGCCGGCTTCGAGCGTCAGTCCGGCCCCGGTCAGCGCCTGATTCGGGCCGAAGGCCTTGTGCAGGCCGAGCCCGTGTAACAACGGTGTTTCCACTGTGTGGTCCCCAGATCAGCGCGTCAGCTGGCGCGCGAGGTCGTCGAGGCGGGCGGCGGTGAGTTCCAGCCACCGCAGATCCGCTTCCAGATGGAACAGCGCGTGGTCGCAGATCAGCTGGTCGGCGAGGTCGCCGTCGGTTTTGCGGGCGGTGAGCTCGCGCATGGCGCGCAGGTGGGAGCTCCGCTGGGCGTCGAGCAGATCCTGGGCGCCCCGGCCGGACAGGAGCGCGAGCACGATCTTCGTGTAGAGCGTGTTCTGCAGGTAGACCGAGGGATTTTCCGGGCTCTTCAGCCATTCTTCGACGTTGGTGACGCCCGCTTCGGTGATCGCGTACCGCTTCCGGTCCGGACCGCCGCCCGCTTCGACGCCGTTCTCCTCGACCAGGCCGTTCTTCAAGAGCCGGTTCAGCGTCGAATAGACCTGTCCGTAGTGCAGTTGACGGTCTTGCCGGAACTGCTTGTCGTAGAGCTGTTTGAGGTCGTAACCGTGCTTGGGGCCCGCTTCGAGCAGGCCGAGCAGCGTGTTCCCGATGGACATGGGGGCGACTATACACAGTGTGTATACGCACGGTCTATACACTTCGTTCATAGTCGCAATTCGTCATCTACTTGCGGTGGTCGCACGCGCGACGACCGCAAGTAGATGACGAATTGCGGGGGGTGCGGTGACCTCACGGTGTGACGTCCATCGGCGGCGGTCAATGTCAAACGCCTGAAACATTCAGGACTTTCCAGGTAACACGGCCTACCTACCTTCAAGCGCTATCGACGCCTGGAGGAGGTGCCCGTGCCGCTCGCCGCCCCCACCGCGACCGCGGTGGACACGCACTGCCCGTACTGCGCCCTGCAGTGCGGGATGAGCCTCGACGGCGCCCGGGTCGCGCCGCGTGACTTCCCGGTCAACGCCGGCGGCCTGTGCCAGAAGGGCTGGACGTCGGGGGAGCTCCTCACCTCGCCTTCCCGTCTGACGACGCCGCTGATCAGGGTCGACGGTGAACTGCGGCCCGCGTCCTGGCCGCAGGCGCTCGACCTCGTCGCGCGGCGGCTCACCGAGATCCGCGCGGCCAAGGGTGCCGATTCGGTCGCCGTCTTCGGCGGCGGCGGCCTGACCAACGAGAAGGCGTATCTGCTGGGGAAGTTCGCGCGGGTCGCCCTGGGCACCTCGCAGATCGACTACAACGGCCGGTTCTGCATGTCTTCGGCGGCGGCCGCCGGGATCAAGGCGTTCGGCGCCGACCGCGGTATGCCGTTCCCGGTCACGGATCTCGCCGACGCCGACGCGGTCCTGCTCGTCGGCGGGAACCCGGCCGAGACGATGCCGCCGTTCACGCAGCACCTGCGCGGCGCGGACCTGATCGTCGTCGACCCGCGCCGCACCCCGACCGCCGAACTCGCCGGACTGCACCTCGCGCCCGCGCCGGGCACAGACCTCGCGCTCGCACAGGGAATCCTGCACGCCGTCGTCGCCGACGGCCTGCTCGACCAGTCCTATGTGGACAAGCGGACGAACGGCTTCGAGGAACTGTGGCGCTCGGTCGCGGCCTGGTGGCCGGAGCGGGTCGAGCAGGTCACCGGGGTCTCCGCCGCCGACCAGCGCCGCGTCGCCGCCAAACTCGCCGCTGCCCGCAACGCCTACATCCTCACCGCGCGCGGCACCGAGCAACACGCCAACGGCACCGCGATGGTCAACTCCTGGATCAACCTCGCGCTCGCGCTCGGCCTGCCGGGGCGTCAGGGTTCTGGCTTCGGCTGCCTGACCGGGCAGGGCAACGGCCAAGGCGGACGTGAGCATGGGCAGAAGGCCGACCAGCTGCCCGGCTACCGCAAGATCGACGACCCCGCGGCCCGCGAGTACGTCGCCGGAGTGTGGGGTGTGCCGCCGGAATCCCTGCCGGGGCCGGGCCGTTCGGCCGTCGAGCTGCTGGAGGCGCTCGGCACCGAAGACGGACCGAGCGCGTTGATGGTGTTCGGCAGCAACCTCGTAGTTTCCGCGCCCGGCGCGGGGAAGATCCAGGACAAAGTGTCCTCTTTGGACTTCCTGGTGGTCTCGGATCTCGTCCTTTCGGAGACCGCGGCGATGGCCGACGTCGTCCTGCCGGTCACCCAGTGGGCCGAGGAGGACGGCACGATGACCAACCTCGAAGGCCGGATCCTGCTGCGGCGCAAGGCGATCGACCCGCCGTCCGGCGCGAAGACCGATCTCTACGTGCTTTCCGAACTCGCCCGCCGGTTCGGCCAGCCGGACGGACGGTTCCCGGCGGACGCCGAGACCGTCTTCACCGAGCTCCGCCAGGCGTCCAAGGGCGGCGTCGCCGACTACTCGGGCGTCACCTACGACCGGCTCCGGGACGGCGAGGCCCTCTACTGGCCCGTCCCGGCGGAATCGCATCCCGGCACGCCGCGGATGTTCCTCGACTCCTTCGCCCACCCGGACGGCCGCGCGCGGTTCGTCCCGGTGGACCACGTCGGCCCGGCCGAGCTGCCCGACGCCGAATTCCCCCTGCAGGCCACCACGGGCCGGGTCCTGCAGCACTACCAGTCCGGGGCACAGACCCGGCTGGTCAAGGAGCTGAACGACGTCGTAGCGGAGGCCTTCGTGGAAGTTCATCCCGACACCGCCGCGCGGGCGGGGGTGACCGAGGGCGACCTCGCCGTCGTGCGCTCGCGGCGCGGCGAGACCGTCGCCCGGGTCCGCTGCGTGGCGTCGCTGCGCCCCGACCTGGTGTTCCTGCCGTTCCACTTTCCCGGCGAGGGCAGGGCGAACCTGCTGACCAACCCGGCGCTCGACCCGACGAGCCGGATGCCCGAGTTCAAGGTGTGCGCGGTCGCGCTCGCCCCGGCCGAGGCCGTCGCGTGAGCCCCCGGTCGGTGGTCATCGCCGGATACGGAATGGCGGGCGCGCGGCTCGCGGACGAGATCCAGCGCCGCGACCCCGAAGGCGAACGCGTGCGGCTCACCGTCGTCGGCGCGGAGGAGCACACCGCCTACAACCGGGTGCTGCTCTCGTCGGTGGTCGCCGGGACCATGCGGCCCGAGGCCGTCCGGCTGCACGACGACGAATGGTCGACCCGCACCCGTGCCGACCTGCGGCGAGGCGTCACCGCGACGTCGATCGATCGCACGGAGAGGCGGATCCACCTCGACGACGGATCCACTGTGGACTACGACGCGCTCGTGCTCGCCACCGGCGCGAACCCGTGGATGCCGCCGGTCGAAGGACTCGAACCCGGTCCGGACGTCGTCGCGTTCCGCACCCTCGACGACTGCGCCCGCATCCTCGACGCCGCCAAACTGGGCGCCCCGGTCGCGGTGCTCGGCGGCGGGCTGCTCGGCCTGGAAGCCGCGCGAGGCCTCGCCGGACGAGGAAACCTCGTCACCGTCGTGCATCCGATGCCGCACATCATGGAGCGCCAGCTCGACGCGGAGTCCGCGCGGGTGCTGACCAGGAAGCTCGAAGAACTCGGCGTCGGCTTCCGGCTCGGGGTCGGTGCCGCGCGCTATGTCAGCGGCGACGGGCTCAAACTCGACGACGGCACGCACGTACCCGCCGATCTGATCGTCGTCTCCACCGGTGTCCGGCCCGAGACGAAACTGGCCGTGGACGCCGGGCTGACCGTCGAGGGCGGCATCGTCGTCGACGATCTGCTGCGCACCAGTGACGGCCGGATCCACGCGATCGGTGACTGCGCGAAGCATCCGGGCGCGTTCGGCGGTCTCGTGCAACCCGCGTGGGAACAGGCCGCCGTCGTCGCGGATCTGGTCACCGGCACGAAATCCGCGTCGCGGTATCGCGGCACCCAGGCGGTGACGCGGCTCAAGGCGCGCGGCATCGACCTCACCGCGCTCGGCGAGACCATGACCGGCGCCGACGACCCAGCCGCCGAAGTACTCACCTTCAGCGACCCGGCGGGCTGCCGTTACGGCAAGCTCGTCATCCGTGAGAACCGGGTGGCCGGCGCGATCCTGCTCGGCCTGCCCGACGCGGCCGCGACGATCACGCAACTCTACGACCGGGGCACTCCGGTGCCCGAAGACCGGCTGGCGGTCCTTTTAGGGCGCGCCCTTCCGCCCGGTGCGCCGTCTGCGGCGAGCCCGGCCGATCTGCCCGCGTCGGCGGTCATCTGCCGCTGCAACGCGGTGACCAAGGGACGGCTCGTCGAGGCCTGGCGCGCCGGTGCCACCGACGTCCCGGCCCTCGCCGGAGCGACCAGGGCGACCACCGGCTGCGGCGGCTGCAAGGACGCCGTCGGCGGGGTCGCGAAATGGCTGGCCGCCCAGTGAACCCGAACGCATCCACCAAGGAGGACCTCATGCACGCTCGTGGCAAGCGCTGGATCGAGCACTGGGATCCGGAGAACGAGCAGTTCTGGGAGGAGACCGGGAAGAAGATCGCCCGGCGGAACCTCTGGTTCTCCGTCCTCGCCGAACACATCGGCTTCTCCGTCTGGACACTGTGGTCGGTCATGGTCCTGTTCATGGGACCGCAGTACGGGTTCTCGGCCGCGGACAAGTTCCTGCTGGTCTCGACGCCGACGCTGATCGGTGCGTTGATGCGGCCGCTGTACACCTTCGCGGTGGCGCGGTTCGGCGGCCGGAACTGGACGATCGTCAGCGCGCTGCTGTTGCTGGCGCCGACGATCCTGGCGGCGATCGCGATGCAACCGGGCACCTCGCTCGGCACGTTCCTGCTGATCGCCGCGCTCGGCGGGGTCGGCGGCGGGAACTTCGCGTCGTCGATGACCAACATCAACGCGTTCTACCCCGAGAAGCACAAGGGCTGGGCGCTCGGGCTCAACGCGGGCGGCGGGAACCTCGGCGTGGCGGCGATCCAGCTGATCGGGCTGCTGGTGATCGGCACCGTCGGCGCGACCGCACCCCGGGTGGTGCTGGCGATCTACATCCCGCTGATCGTGGTCGCGGCCGTCTGCGCGTACTTCTACATGGACAACCTCGCCTCGATGAAGGGCGACACCAAGGCGATGCGCGAGGTCGTCAAGGATCCGCACACCTGGGTGATGTCGTTCCTCTACGTCGGCACGTTCGGTTCCTTCATCGGGTACAGCTTCGCCTTCGGGCTGGTGCTGCAGAACCAGTTCGGCCGCACCCCGCTGCAGGCGGCCGCGGTGACGTTCCTCGGCCCGCTGCTCGGCTCGTTCTCGCGGCCGACGGGCGGCTGGCTCGCCGACCGGATCGGCGGCGGCAAGATCACCTTCGTGACGTTCGTCGGCATGGCCGCGGCGACCGTGGTGCTGATCCTCGCTTCGACGTCGAACTCGCTGGCGCTGTTCACCGTCGCGTTCATCGTGCTGTTCGTGCTCACCGGCATCGGCAACGGCTCGACGTACAAGATGATCCCGGCGATCTTCCGCGCCAAGGCGAAGGTCGCGATCAGCGAGGGTGCGGACGAGACGCTGGAGATGCTCAAGGCCCGCAGGCTTTCCGGAGCCTTGATCGGGCTGGCCGGGGCGATCGGCGCGCTCGGCGGGCTGTTCATCAACCTGGCGTTCCGGCAGTCGTTCGCGGACACCAAGAGCGGGGTGCCGGCGTTCATCGCCTTCCTCGTCTTCTACGGGCTGTGCTTCGCCGTCACGTGGGTGGTGTACCTGCGCAAGCAGCAGTCGGAGGTGGCGAGCGTCCGAGGTCTGGCGCTCGCCGGAGCGGAGGTCTGATGCGGAAACTCGTCGTCGCGGGACATGGCATGGTCGCGCACCGGCTCGTCGAAGCGGTGCGCGCGGAGGACAAGACCGGCGAGTGGCAGATCGTGGTCCTCGCCGAGGAGGCGCGGCCCGCTTACGACCGTGTCGCCCTGACGTCCTATGTGGACACTTGGGATCCCGCTTCCCTCGCACTCGATGGAGCGGACTACGCGGAAGACCCGCTGGTCGAGCTGCGGCTCGGCGACTCGGTGGTTTCGGTGGACCGGGACCGCAAGGTCGTCACCACCGAAGCCGGACACGAGCAGCCGTACGACGCGCTCGTCCTCGCGACCGGTTCGCGGCCGTTCGTCCCGCCGGTGCCGGGGCACGATCTTCCGGGCTGCTTCGTCTACCGGACGATCGAGGACCTCGACGCGATCCGGGAAGCCGCTCAGCGGCCCGGGCGCGGACGTCGTTCGGCGGTCGTGATCGGCGGCGGACTCCTGGGGTTGGAAGCCGCGAAGGCGTTGCGGGACATGGGTCTCTCGCCGCATGTGGTCGAGATGGCGCCGCGCCTGATGCCGCTGCAGGTCGACGAGGGCGGCGGTGGCCTGCTCCGGCGGCTGATCACCGACCTCGACGTGACCGTCCACACGGGAACGTCGACCGACGCCATCGAGCCGGACGGCGAGCGCTACATCGCCAAGCTCGGCAACGGTACGGAACTCGACGTCGACCTGGTCGTGTTCTCCGCGGGTATCCGGCCGCGGGACGATCTGGCGCGTTCGTCCGGGCTGGAGGTCGGCGCTCGGGGCGGCATCCTGGTCGACGACACCTGCCGGACGTCGGATCCGGCGGTGTATGCGATCGGCGAATGCGCGGCCGTGGACGGCAAGGTGTACGGCATCGTGGCGCCGGGGTACGCGATGGCGGAGATCGTCGCGGCGCGGCTGACCGGCGGCGAGGGCACGTTCCCCGAGCCGGACATGTCGACGAAGCTCAAGCTCATGGGCGTCGATGTCGCCAGCTTCGGTGACGCGCACGCGGCGACCGAGGGCGCGCTGGAAGTCGCGTTCAACGACGCCGTCGCCGGGACGTACAAGAAGCTGGTCATCTCGGACGACTCGAAGACGTTGCTCGGCGGGGTGCTCGTCGGCGACGCGAGCGAGTTCAACACGCTGCGCGCGATGGTCGGCAGGCCGCTGCCCGCCGAGCCCGGCGCGATCCTCGCCCCGGCCGGCGGCGGGGCGGCGGTCGGTGTCGACGCGCTGCCCGACGCCGCGCAGATCTGTTCCTGCAACGCGGTCTCCAAGGGCGCGATCACGCACGCGATCACCGAAGAGGGTTGCGATTCGGTCGCCAAGATCAAGGGCTGCACTCGCGCCGGGACGGCCTGTGGATCGTGTGTCCCGCTGCTGGGCAAGCTGCTGACGGCTTGCGGCGTCGAGCAGTCGAAGGCGCTGTGTGAGCACTTCCCGCAGTCGCGCGCGGAGCTGTTCCAGATCCTCCAGGCCACGCGGATCAGCACGTTCAGCGAGATGATCGACCGCTACGGCACCGGAACCGGCTGCGCCATCTGCAAACCGGCGATCGCGTCCATCCTGGCCACGCTGGGCAACGGGCACATCCTCGCCGGCGAGCAGGCGACGTTGCAGGACACCAACGACAAGTTCCTCGCGAACCTGCAGCGCAACGGGACGTACTCGGTCGTCCCGCGGATCCCCGGCGGCGAGGTCACGCCGGAGAAGCTCATGGTGATCGCGCAGGTGGCGATGGATTTCGGGCTGTACACCAAGATCACCGGCGGGCAGCGGATCGATCTGTTCGGTGCCACCGTCGACCAGTTGCCGCTGATCTGGCGGCGGCTCGTCGACGCCGGGTTCGAGTCGGGACACGCGTACGGGAAGTCGTTGCGCACGGTGAAGTCGTGCGTCGGTTCGACGTGGTGCCGTTACGGCGTGCAGGACAGCGTCGGGCTGGCGATCGAGCTGGAGCTGCGGTACCGCGGCCTTCGGTCGCCGCACAAGCTGAAGTCCGCGGTTTCGGGCTGCGCGCGGGAATGCGCCGAGGCGCGGAGCAAGGACTTCGGCGTCATCGCGACCGACAAGGGCTGGAATCTCTACGTCGGCGGCAACGGCGGCGCGACCCCGCGGCACGCGGATCTTCTCGTGTCCGAAGTGGACACCGAGACGCTGATCCGCACGATCGACCGGTTCCTGATGTTCTACGTCCGCACGGCCGACCGCCTGCAGCGCACCGCGCCGTGGGTCGAGGAGATGGAAGGCGGGCTCGACCACCTGCGCGCGGTGATCGTCGACGACAAGCTCGGCATCTGCGAGGACCTCGACGCGGCGATGGCCAAGCACGTCGGCGACTACGCCGACGAGTGGCGCGGCGTGCTGGAAGACCCGGAGAAGCTGGCGAAGTTCAGCTCGTTCGTCAACGCGCCGGGCACGCCGGATCCGACGATCTCGTTCCGCACCGAACGCGACCAGAAGGTGCCCGTGCTGCTGGGCATCCCGGAGGTGAAACAGTGACGACCTCGATCGAGCGCACCTGGACCGCCGTCTGTGCGGCGGGCGCGGTCCCCGAATGGTCCGGTGTCGCCGCCCTGCTCGACGGTGGCGTGCAGGTGGCGATCTTCCGGCTGCCCGGCGATCGCTGGTACGCACTGTCCAATATGGATCCGGTCAGCGGGGCCGCGGTGCTCTCGCGGGGGATCGTCGGCGATGCGGGCGGAGTCCCCGTGGTGGCGTCGCCGGTGTACAAGGAACGCTTCGACCTGCGGACCGGCGCATGCCTCGACGCCGAGGGTGTCTCGGTCGAGGCGTACCGGGTGCGGGTCTCCGGGGGAGTGGTGGAGGTGGAATTCTCACCGTGACAGAAGTCCTTCCCCTGGCGGGATTCGTCATCGGGATCACGGCGGCGCGGCGGGCTGACGAGCTCGGCGCGCTGTTCGTGCGTAAGGGGGCGACCGTGCGCTACGGTCCGGCCATCCGGATCGTACCGCTCGCCGACGACACCGAACTGCGGTCGGCGACCATGCGGTTGCTGGAAGACCGCGTCGACGTCGTCGTCGCGACGACCGGGATCGGCTTCCGCGGCTGGGTCGAGGCGGCCGAAGGCTGGGGGCTGGGGGAGGAGTTGCTGGACAGCCTGGGGAATTCGGCGCTGCTCGCACGCGGTCCGAAGGCCAAAGGAGCGATCCGCGCGGCAGGGCTTTCGGAGGACTACTCGCCCACCTCGGAGAGCAACGCCGAGGTGCTGCGGCATCTTCTGGATTCCGGTGTGGACGGTCAGCGGATCGCGGTGCAGCTGCACGGCGAGCCGCTTCCGTACTTTGTGGACAGTCTGCGCGCGGCGGGCGCCGAGGTGATCGAGGTCCCGGTGTACCGCTGGGTCGGCCCGGCCGATCGCGGGCCGCTGGACCGGTTGCTGGACGCCGTCCTCGACGGCTCGGTGGACGCGTTGCCGTTCACCAGCGCGCCCGCGGCCGCGTCGCTGCTGGCGGTGGCGAAGCGGACCGGGAAGCTGCCGGGAGTGGTGCGGGCACTGGAAAAGCGCGTCGTGGTCGCCTGTGTCGGACCGATCACCGCGGCACCGCTGGCCGCCCTCGGGATCCCGACGGTCCAGCCCGCGCGGTCGCGGATCGGGGCGTTGGCGCGGACCGTGTCCGAGGCGCTCGAAGCCCGTTCACCGCGGTTGCGTGCGGGCGGGCGGAGCATCGAACTGCGTGGTCAGGCGGCGTTGGTCGACGGGCAGTGGTGCGACATCGCGCCCGCGCCGATGGCGATGCTGCGGGCGCTGGCGGAGTCACCGGGTCGGGTGTTCTCCCGGCGGGAGCTGGTCGCCGCGTTGCCCGACGGCGGCGAGGAACACGCCGTCGAAACCGCCATCGGGCGCCTGCGGAGCTCTTTGGGATCACCGAAACTCGTCCAGACGGTGGTGAAACGGGGCTACCGCCTGGCCATCGACTCGTGACCCCCGCAATTCGTCACCTACTTGCGGGTGGTCGCGCGGGGAAGTGGCGCAAGTAGGTGACGAATTGCGGGGCCTTGCGCTCAGGACCAGGTGACGCGGAAGTCGGGGAACTCCCGGGCGGCGGCGACGCGGGCCGCCTCCTCCTCGGCCGCTTTCCGCACGGCCGGGCGGAGTGCGTCGAACGGGGTGACGGTGAAGTCGAGCCGTTTCTTCCCGCTCGCCTTGGCCCGCCACACGCCGGCGATCTCGCCGTCGGCCAGCAGCGCGCCGGGACTGCCGAGGATCTTCCAGACTTCTTTCTGTCGCGCCTTGTCCGGCACCAGCACGGCACGGTCGCGGGCCTGGACGAACGGGTCCAGCGGCGGCAGCAGGCGTACCACGTCCGGCTCCGGCGGCTTTTCCAGCAGCGGCACACGGTCTTCCGGCAGGAACGCCTTCTTGCCGTCGACCCGGACCTCGACCAGGCCGTCCGGCCACATCGTGTCGACGCCGGTGCGGGTCGTTCCGACGTAGACGGCGGCGTCACCGGGGGCGGCGGGACCGTTGATCCGCAGGTAGCCCTCGACCACGCGTTCGGCGGCCTCGACGTCCGGCGACGTCTTGAACCGACCGCGCCTTTCCAGAGGCGCCAACGTCGCCGGGGTCGCGCCCGCCTCCAGCCGGACTCCGGCGTGGATCGACGCGACCCGCATCAGCTGCTCGTAGATGTGCACGACACCGCAGCCGCGGCAGGCGTACGAAAGGCCTTCGGGGATCAGTTTCGTGACAGCGCCGCTCACCGTGCCCTTGGTCTGCGTACCGGTGACGACCTCGCGGATCGCCTTCGCGGCGGTGAACAGCGCGTCCGTCGCGGACATGGCCGCGTCCTCGACCTGCTTGCGCTGCCAGAGGATCCGCGCCATCGCGTCCTTCTCGTCGAGTGGCACGAGCGCGGCCCGGATCGCGTCGAGCTCCGCGCGACGGTGGAAATGCGGCGCGCCGCGATGCGTCCACGCGAGCACGAAGCGCTCGTCATCCCAGACCTCGGGCGTGATGTCGCCATCGATCCGGGCGGCCAGGCCCAGCAGGGCGGTGTCCCGCACGGAATCCTGCAACCCGAGGTCGAACACGGCCGCCGCGGCCGGATCCGTCTCCTCGCGGTGCAGTCCGTGCGCCGCGATCCGGTACGCCAGCACCTGCTCGCGATCGACCTCGAGCACTGGTCCTCCCTAGAGCGCGTATTCGAACGTGTACGACATCGTCGGCTCACCGAGCGCGCCGGTCGTGGTGCCGGTGCCGGCGATCCCGGCGAGTTCACCCGTTCCGGAGCTTTCGACGACCGTGAACGTCGACGAGATGCCCTTCGCGTCGAACCCGGTGTCGTGCTTGATCACGAAGCTTCCGTTGCGCCCGTCCACACTGCCTTCGATCCTTTCGAGACCGGGCGATGTCGTTCCGCCGCCGTCGAAGCCCTCGCCCGCGTAGTACAGCAGGTAGTCGATGACCGCCTCGCCTTCGATCAGCCCGCTGTAGGCGAACGTGGCGTGCGCGTGTGCCACGCGCGGCCCGCCCTCCGTGCCGCTGACGAGGGCTTCTTCCCAGTTCTTCATGGCGAACGTGTTCATGGGTTCACCCTGTCAGCCATACCTGTCAGATCATGTCAGGTTTTCGGGGATACTGGAGTCATGCGCGCGAGCAGACTCCTGTCGGTCCTCCTCCTGCTGCAGAACCGCGGCCGGATGACGGCCGAGGAGCTGGCGACCGAGCTGGAGGTCTCGGTTCGGACGGTCTATCGCGACGTCGAGGCGCTGTCCGCGGCCGGCGTGCCGGTGTACGCCGACCGCGGGCGCACGGGCGGGTACCAGCTCATCGACGGCTATCGCACGCGGCTGACCGGGCTGACCGAGGAGGAGGCGCAATCGCTTTCGCTGGCGGGCCTGCCGGGCGCGGCCGCCGAACTGGGGCTGGGCACGGTCCTCGCCGCCGCGCAGCTCAAACTGCACGCGGCCATGCCCGCGGAACTGCGCGCCGGGGCGAGCAAGGTCTCCGACCGGTTCTACCTGGACGTTCCCGGCTGGCATCGCGGGATCGAGAGCCTGCCGCGACTGTCCGAACTGGCCGACGCGGTCTGGCAGGCGCGGCGGATCAAGGTCCGGTACGAACGCTGGGGGCAGCGGAAGGTCGATCGCGTTCTCGACCCGCTCGGCCTGATCCTCAAGGCGGGCAACTGGTATCTCGCGGCCCGATGCGACGGGACCGACCGGACCTATCGGGTGTCCCGCATCGAAGAGCTCGACGATCTCGGTGAGACCTTCGAGCGGCCGTCCGACTTCGACCTCGCGCGGTACTGGCAGGAGTGGTCTGAGCAGTTCGAAAAGCGGATGTACTCGCGAGTGGCGGTGGTCCGGCTGAACGAGTTCGCCCGCATACTGGTGCCGTTCTATCTCGGCGCCGTCGGCGTACGGGCGTTGCGGGAAGCGGACGCCGAGCCGGATGAAAACGGCTGGCTCACGATGGAACTGCCCGTGGAGCCGGGAGAATCGGCCGTCGGCGAACTGCTGCGGTTCGGCGGGAACCTCGAAGTGCTCGAACCGCCGGAACTGCGCGAGCGGCTGGCGGAGGAGATCAGGAAGATGGGCGCGCGTTATGGCTGACCTGGCAGGCATCACGATCGGGATCACCGCGGAACGGCGGGCGGAAGACTTCATCGGCGCCCTGATGCGGCATGGCGCGACAGTGCTGCACGCACCCACCATCCGCATCGTCCCGCTTCCCGACGACACCGAACTGCGGGCGGCCACGGACGCCGTACTGGCCGGACCGGTCGGGTTCACCGCGGTCACCACCGGTGCCGGGTTCCGCGGCTGGCTTTCGGCGGCCGAAGGCTGGGGGCTGCGCGAACCGTTGCTGGAGCGGCTGGCGGCGTCACGGATCTTCGTGCGCGGACCGAAAGCGGCAGGCGCCGTGCGCGGCGAGGGGCTGCGCGAGGAATTCTCCGCGCCCGAAGAGAGCAACGCGGAACTGTTCGAAGGCTTGCGCGACGCAGGGGTTCGCGGGGCGCGGGTCGCCGTCCAGTTGCACGGAACCCTGCTGCCCGAACTGACCGGTTCGCTGCGGGACGCGGGCGCGGACGTCGTCCAGGCACAGCCGTACCGCTGGCTTTCGCCCGCCGACGTCGGACCTGTGCACGAACTCGTCGAAAGTGTGCTGTCCGGACGCGTGCACGCTTTGGCCTTCACCTCCGCTCCGGCGGCCACGAACCTGCTCACGCTGGCGGGTTCGCGTCGCGAGGAACTCCTTGCCGCACTGCGAGGTCCGGTGTTGTGCGCGTGCGTCGGACCGGTGACCGCGGCGCCGCTGGAAGCCGCCGGGGTGCCGACCGTCCAGCCCGAACGTCAGCGACTCGGCGCGCTCGTCAAACTTCTCGTCGCGGAACTGCGCATTCGGCCGTCTTGACGCGGCTAGCCCGCTTTGCCAGGCTCGACACATCGGACGCGGGGAGGGCGGCGGATGTCCGAGTCTCAATCGGTCACGTTCGTGCGCGCGATGTTGCGAAAGGGCTCCTCGGTGTTGGGCGCGAGCCCCGCCGACGAAGCACCCGACCCCGATTCCGTTCCCGACTGGCGCTATCGGGAAGACTCCGCGGACTCGCTGCTGATGCGCGCCATGCGCTACTCCGCCCTCGGCCCGATCTTCTACCGCGTGGCCGCGTTTCCCAAGGTATACATCGGTTTCCTGGTCGCGAACGGTTCGGCGGGGATCGTCCCGGTGCTGAGCACGACGCTACTGGCGGTGCTGCTCAACGTCTTCGCGGTCTGGTGGGTCGTGAAGGGCCGCGGGATCCGGGCGAAGACGTCCGGGCGGCTGATGTACGCGGATCTCGCCGTGGGCGTGGTGCTCACGACGATCGTGGCCGTGGCCGCGCCCACCGACATCCAGCCGTTCGCCGTCGACGTCGCGTGGACGTGGATGGTCGGGACGGTGGCGTTGTGGACGCTGTCGTTCGGGCTGCCCGCCGCTTGCCTGCTGCTGATCGGGGCCTTGCCGTTCCGCGCGTTCCTGACCTGGATCGGCGGACTCCCGATCGACCATCCGCTCGCGGTGAGCCGATCGGTCGGCTGCATGGTCGCGCTCGTCGTGGCGATGGTGACCACGGCCGGGATCCTGATCCTGCTCGGCGTCGGGACCCGGTTCGCGCTGGGCATCGGGATGCGCCGCGGGCAGCGCGCCGAACGCCTGCGGACCCAGCGGGTCATGCACGACTCCGTGCTCCAAACGCTGGAAGCGATGGGCATGGAGGCGCCCGACGACGACTCCGCCACCGCGCAACGGCTCGCCGAGATGCGGGCCGCGGCCCGGGCGCAGGCCGCCGAACTGCGCCGCGAACTGGCCGGTCCCGACGCGCCGTCGGCGCGCGGCCTCGCCGCGGACCTCGCCGAGGTCGCCACCGAAATGGCGCGCGACGGCCTCCGCACCCAACTCGTCGCCGCCGAGACCGAGGAGAACTACCGCCTCTCGCACGCGCGCCGGACCGCCATCCGCGACGCCGTCCGCGAAGCGCTCCGAAACACCGTGAAGCACGCCGGAACGAACCAGGTCGTGCTTCGCGTCGAGGAGTCCGAAGGCGGCGTCGCGGTCATCGCGCGGGATCAGGGGACCGGCTTCAGCATGCTGGACCGGCCGCCGGGATTCGGGATCAGCCAGTCGATCATGGCGCGGCTGGCGGAGGTCGGCGGGCGGGGGACGATCGATTCGCAGCCGGGTCGGGGGACCCGGGTGACGCTTTGGGTGCCGCACTGAACTGCGACCTGCTCTCTTTCCGCAGGTCGGGGGCAGGAGGACGTGCCTTCGGTAGCCGCGAGTCCGACCCGAAGGGGCGTTAGTCCTCTTCGGTGGCTGGAGCCTCCCCGGCTTCCGCCTGCCGCATCGCTTCCCGCCCGGCGGCCTCTTCGCTCACGCCCTGCCGCCAGTACCCCGTGAAGCAGATCGCCCGCTTGTCCATTCCGCGCTCCCGCACGAGGTGCCGCCGCGCCAGCTTCACCATGTTCGCTTCGCCCGAGATCCACGCGTAAGGCGTCCCGCCCGGCAGTTCGGCCCTTCGCACGGCTTCGAGCACCGCGTCGCCGACAGGGCCGGAGCCCCGCACCACCCAGTGCAGCTCCACCGTCCCCTGCGTTTCGAAGACCTGCCGATCCTCGCGATCACCGATCTCGACGTAGACCACCGCTCGCGTCCCGGCGGGCAGTGCTTCGACGATCGCGCCGATCGCCGGGATCGCGGTCTCGTCGCCGATCAGTAGCTGCCAGGTCGTGTCCGGGGGCACGTCGTAGAGCCCGTGCGGCCCCAGGAAGGCGACTCGGTCGCCCTCCGAAGCGCGCGACGCCCAGGCCGAGGCGGGGCCTTCGTCGCCGTGCAGCACGAAGTCGATGTCGACCTCCTGCACCGACGGCCGCAGCGCGCGCACGGTGTAGGTGCGCATCGACGGCCGGACGTCTTCGGGCATCGCGAGGTAGGTCCGGTACCAGGACAGCACTTCGTCGCCGCTCAGCGGAGCGGGCAGCACGGGTTCCGCCTGGCCGGGCCGCGGGAAGAACACCTTCAGGTACTGGTCGGGAGCGTGGTCCACCAGCGACGCCCCCGAGAAGGTCACCCTGCTCATATGCGGGGTCAGCCTCCGGACCCCGGTCACCTTCGCCTCGATGTAACTCATTAGGCGAGGCTAACCTAAAAGAGAGCGCCGGGACCAGCGTCGTCGCCGGGATCACGCTGCCACCGGTATTTTCGCAGGTCGACGCGCTGCCCGTCGGCCAGGACGCCCTCCGCGCGCAGCTTCTCCAGCTGCTCGTGGACCAGATGCGGGGCAGGCGTCCCGTCGGCCCGCAGAATGCGGTGCCAAGGCAGGTCCTGGCCGTCCTCGCCGAGGATCCGCCCGACCAGCCGTGGGGACGGGGCCCCCGAAACCGACGCTATATCCCCATAAGTCGCGACCGAGCCGGCGGGCACGCTCGCGATGACCTCGCGCACCCGCTCGTGCAGTTCGTCATCCATGGGACCACTTTGCCGTGCCGCTGCGAGGTTGTGTCGGCGGGGCGTGGTTCCATCGTGGGCGTGAACGGGCGGCGAACAGCGGCAGGAACCGACGCGCGGCTGGTCCGCACGCCGGTCACCGGCACGCCCTCGTTCCAGTGGGATTCCGGCGCCCGGCGCCTCCTGGCCGCCCCGGACGGCTTCCGCCGGGTCCTCGGCGGCCCTGGCACGGGCAAGACGGCATTGCTGGCCTCGGCGGCTTCGCGGCGTATCGCGGAGGGCGCGGACCCGGAGAGCGTGCTCATCCTGACCACTTCTCGCAAGGCGGCCGAGGTCCTGCGCGCCGACATCACCCATCGGCTCACCACCGATCCGGAAGAGGATCCGCTGCCGCGCACGATCCGTGAGCCGCTCGTGCGCACGGTGCACTCGTACGCGTACGCGCTGTTGCGGATGGAGGCGCAGGCCGATGAACTCCCGCCTCCCCGCCTGCTGGCCGGAGCGGAGCAGGACGTCGTCGTCCGCGATCTGCTCGCCGGCGACATCGAGGCGGGCGCGCTCGACTGGCCAGAGCAGCTGCGGCCCGCGTTGAACGTGCCCGGTTTCGCCGAGGAACTGCGAGACCTTCTGCTCCGTGCCGCCGAACGCGGGCTCGGCCCGGAGGATCTGGTCGAACTCGGCAGGCGGCGCGGCCGCGACGAGTGGATCGCGGCCGGGCGCTTCTGGAGCCAGTACGAAGAGGTCACGCTGCTGCAGGGCGCGGGCGGCAACGCGCTCGGCGTCGCGAGCGCGCCCGCGCTGGACGCGGCGGAGCTCGTCACTTCCGCGCTGCTCGCGCTGGAGGACGACCCCGAACTGCGTGAACGCGAGCAGCGCCGCGTCCGGCACCTGTTCGTCGACGACGCCCAGCATCTCGACCCGTTGCAGACCCAGCTCATCCGGCTCATCGGGCACGCGGCCGACGAATTCGTCGTCGCGGGTGATCCCGATCAGTCCGTGTTCTCCTTCCGCGGCGCGGATCCCCGGCTGTTCGCCGACGCGGACGAGGACGGCGAACGCACCGTCCTGCTGACCACGGCGCACCGGCTCGCCCCGGTGATCCGCACGGCCGTCACGAAACTCGGCTCGGTGCTGCCCGGCTCGTCGCCGCAGCGCAAACTCGTCGACGCGCCGGACGCCGAGGGCGGCGCCGTCCGCGTCCGCCTGATGCCGACCCCGGCCGCCGAGGCGAGCTGGATCGCCGATCAGCTGCGTCGCGCGCATCTCGTCGACGGCGTGCCGTGGTCGGAGATGGCGGTGCTCGTCCGGTCGCCCGCCCGTACTTTCCTTGTCCTGCAACGCGCTTTGCGGGCTGCCGGGGTGCCGATCGGTTCGGCCACCGAGGAGCTGCCGCTCGCGAAGCAGCCCGCGGTCCGGCCTCTGCTGGCGATGCTGCGGCTCGCCGCGGATCCGGACCTGCTCGACGTCGACCTCGCCGAGATGCTGTTGTCGTCGCCGCTGGGCGGCGCGGATCCGCTCGCCCTGCGGCGGCTGCGTCGTGGCCTGCGCAGGCTGGAACTCGCCGGCGGCGGGCAGCGATCGAGCGACGAGCTGCTGGTGGAAGCCTTACGTACCAACGATGTCCTCACCGGCCTCGCCGATGCCGAGTCGCTGCCGATGCGCCGGGTCGGCGGTCTGCTGCACGCCGCGCACCAGGCCGTGGTCCGCGGCGACGGTGTCGAGCAGGTGCTGTGGGATCTGTGGCAGGCCAGCGGTCTGGAGCAGCGCCTGCTGCGCTTGGTCGACCGCGGTGGTTCTCTCGGCTCGCAGGCGGACCGGGATCTCGACGCGATCGTCGCCCTCTTCGACGCGGCCGGTCGCTATGTCGACAGATTGCCGAAGGCGAGTGTCGCTTCGTTCGCGGATTACCTGTCCTCGCAGAACATCGCGGGTGACACGCTCGCGCCCGCGGCCATGAAGAGCGACGGCGTCTCGCTGCTGACGGCGCACGCGGCCGCCGGTCGCGAGTGGACGGTCGTGTCCATCGCCGGTGTGCAGGAGGGCAGCTGGCCGGATCTGCGGCTGCGCGGTTCCGTGCTCGGCGTGGAGCGGCTGGTCGACCTCATGTCCGGCGTCGACGACGAGAAGGTGTCCGCCACCGCGCCGATCCTCGCCGAAGAGCGGCGGCTGTTCTACCTCGCCGCGAGCCGCGCGCGGAAGACGTTGCTGGTCAGCGCGGTCGCGGGGGAGGACGAGCAGCCCTCGCGGTTCATCGACGACCTCGAAGAGAACGGCGCGGACGACGGCGGCCTCGATTCGCGGATGAAGCCTGCCGGACGTTCGCTGGTGCTCGCCGAACTCGTCGGTGAACTGCGCGAGGTGGTCTGCGACGAATCGAGCGAGCCGGAAAGGCGGCAGCGAGCGGCGCGTCAGCTCGCCAAACTGGCCGCCGCCGGGGTGCCGGGCGCGCATCCGGGCACCTGGTACGGCCTGCTGGAACCCTCCACCGGCGAACCCGTGCACGGGCCGGGCGACCTCATCCGCATCTCACCGTCCACTGTGGAGGTTCTGGTCAAATGTCCGCTGCGGTGGCTGATCGAACGCCACGGCGGCAGCGACCCGGCGCAACTCGCGGCCGTCACGGGAACCCTGGTGCACGGCCTCGCGCAGGCGGTCGCGGGCGGCAGCAGCGACGAGCAGATCCGCGCCGCCCTCGACGAAGCGTGGGTGCGGGTCGACGCGGGAGCGCCGTGGTTCTCGCGCCGCGAGCGGTCGCGGGTCGAGCAGATGTTGCGGAACTTCATCTCCTGGCTGGAATCCAGCCGCAAGGAGCTGATCGAAGCCGGGGTCGAGCAGGACATCGAGGTCGAGCTTCCGGTCGGAGATGACGACGTCCGCGTGCTCCTGCGCGGCCGTGTCGACCGCGTGGAGATGGACAAGGACGGCCGTCCGGTCGTCATCGACATCAAGACCGGCAAGGTCCCGATCTCCGCCGCCGACGCGGAACAGCATCCGCAGCTCGCCGCGTACCAGCTCGCCGTGCTGCTCGGCGCGGTCGAAGGCGGTTCGAAACCCGGTGGCGCGCGGCTGGTCTACGTCGCGAAGTCCAACAACAAGACCGGATCCACCCAGCGCGAGCAGGCTCCGCTGGACTCCGGCGGCGGCAAGCAGTGGCTCGAACTGGTGCGTTCGGCGGCCGGATCCGCCGCGGGCCCGGAGTACGGGGTCACCGAGAACCCGGACTGTGATCGTTGCCCGGCAAGGGGTTGCTGTCCGCTGCGGCCCGAGGGCAGGCAGGTGACCGGGCCTTGATCTCCGCACTCCAGCGCCGTCAGGTCGAACCGGGCGAGATCGCCCGCGCGCTCGGCCTGCACAGCCCGACCGACGAGCAGGCCGAGGTCATCGCCGCGCCCATCGAGCCGTCGCTGGTGGTCGCCGGCGCGGGCGCGGGCAAGACCGAGACGATGGCCGCGCGCGTGGTGTGGCTGGTGGCCAACAGCATCGTGCCGCCGGAACGCGTCCTCGGCCTGACCTTCACCCGCAAGGCCGCCCGCCAGCTCGGCGAACGCGTCCGCACCCGGCTGCGCCGCCTCGTCGGATCGGGGCTGCTCGACCGGATCGACCCGACCACCGACCTGCGCATGACGGTGACGGCCGGCGAACCGACGGTGCTCACCTATCACGCGTACGCCGGACGGCTGCTGTCCGAACACGGCCTGCGGCTGCCCGTCCAGCCCGGAGTCCGGCTGCTTTCGGAGACGTCTTCGTGGCAGTTCTCGCATCGCGTGGTGTCCACTTGGGACAATGACCTCGACACCGATCGCGTGCCGGCCACGGTGACGGCGCAGTTGCTGGCACTGGCCGGGGAACTCGGTGAGCATCTGGTCGAGCCAGAACGGCTGGCGCAGTACACGTCCTGGCTGTGCGAGGTCATCGAGAACGCGCCGCGGGCAAAGGGCCAGCGTGCGGCGCTGCCGCAGAAACTGGCCGAAGTCATGACTGCACAACGTTTTCGGCTCGCTCTACTGCCGCTGGTCGAGGCGTATCATGCGCGGAAGCGGGCCGAGGGCGCGCTCGACTTCGCCGACCAGATGTCCTTGGCAGCGCAGCTCGCCAGCAGCTATCCGGCGGTGGTCGCGGGGGAGCGGGAACGCTACGGCGCCGTCCTGCTCGACGAGTACCAGGACACCGGGCACGCCCAGCGGATCCTGCTGCGGTCGCTGTTCGGCGGCGTCGAGCATCCGCCGATGCCGGTGACCGCGGTGGGCGACCCGGCGCAGGCCATCTACGGCTGGCGCGGGGCGAGCGCGGCGAACCTGCCCCGGTTCACCACGGACTTCCCGCGCGACAACGGCGAACGACTCGTTCCGGCGCTGGATTTCGGGCTGCTGACCAGTTTCCGCAACCCGCCCGAGGTGCTCGAACTCGCGAACGCGATTTCGGAACCGTTGCGGGAACGCGGGCTCGGTGTCGCGCGGCTGCGTGCGCTGGAGGGCGTGGGGACGGCCGACATCGCCGCCGCGCTGCTGCCGGACGTCCGCGCCGAACGCGAGTGGGTGGCCGACGCGGTGGCGAAGCGCTGGTTCGAAACCGTGGAGGAGACCGGAAAGCCGCCGACCGCGGCGGTTCTGGTGCGCCGCCGCGCCGACATGGCGCCGATCGCGGCGGAGATGCGCGCACGCGGGCTTCCGGTCGAGGTCGTCGGCCTTGGCGGCCTCCTCGACGAACCCGAGGTCGCGGACCTGGTCAGCACGTTGCGGGTGCTCGCCGATCCGCTCGCGGGCAGCGCCGCCGCCCGGTTGCTGACCGGGGCGCGCTGGCGGATCGCGGCGGCCGACCTCGCGGCGTTGTGGCGCCGTGCGGGCGAACTGTCGTCGCCGGTGCCGCCTTCGGGAAAGTCCGATGTGGACGAACCGGTGCTGGTGACCGAACGGGTCGAACAGGCGGGCCTCGCCGACGCGATCGACGATCCCGGGACGCCGGACCGGTATTCGTCCGAGGGGTTCCGACGGATCCGGAAGATCGGCGCCGAGCTTTCGGCGTTGCGGCGACGGCTCGACCAGTCGCTGCCGGAACTGGTCGCCGACGTGGAACGCACCATGCTGCTCGACGTCGAATCGCTGGCCCGCCCGGGGCCGGCCGGACGCGCGCATCTGGACGCTTTCGCCGACGTCGTCACGGATTTCGCCGAGACGTCGCCGACGGCCACTCTTTTGTCCTTTGTGGACTACCTGAACACGGCCGCGCACGCGGAGGACGGGCTCACCCCCGGCGAGGTGGAGGTCGTCCCGGATCGGGTCCAGGTGCTGACCGTGCATTCGGCCAAGGGGCTGGAATGGCGCATCGTCGCGATCCCGCATCTGGTCAAGGAGGTCTTCCCTGGACGGCGGCGTTCGTCGTCGTGGCTGCGGACGTCGACCTCGTTGCCCGCCGCGCTGCGCGGGGATTCGGAGGACCTGCCGGAGCTGCGGATCCCCGAAGGCTCGGACCGCAAGGAAGTGCAGGAAGCGCTGGAACTGCACGAAGAAGGCTTCATCGCGCGGGAAGCGGACGAGGAGCGGCGGCTCTGCTACGTCGCGCTGACCCGCTCCGAACACACGATGCTGATCTCCGGCCATTGGTGGAACGAGAGCAGCGCGCGGCCGAAGGGGCCTTCGGAGTTCTTGCTCGAAATCGGCGAGGTCATGCGCGGGAACTCGGTCGGCCGGATCGAGCACTGGGCCGACGAGCCGGAAGCCGATGGGGAGAACCCGCTGGTCGC
Source organism: Amycolatopsis sp. lyj-108 (assembly GCF_046549005.1). Taxonomy (NCBI): domain Bacteria; kingdom Bacillati; phylum Actinomycetota; class Actinomycetes; order Pseudonocardiales; family Pseudonocardiaceae; genus Amycolatopsis; species Amycolatopsis sp. lyj-108. Next base: position 1,000,717 of record NZ_JAJPWQ010000002.1, read on the forward strand.
CGACTCCCGCCGGTCGCGGTGGCCGATCGATCCGCTGTGGCCGCGGCGCGAAGGAGTCACCAACGGCGTCGATCTGGTCGTCGGCGCGATGGAAGACGCGGAAGACAGTGAAGAGGAAGAGGACGATCCGGACGGCTGGATTTCCGACACCAAGGTGCTGCTGGAGGAGCGCGCGCGGGCGCAGAACCGCGTTCAGCAGGTCGTCCTGCCGGCGCATCTCTCGGTGAGTCAGCTGGTCGAGCTGTCGGCCGACCCCGCCGCGCTGGCGAAACGGCTGCGGCGACCGCTTCCCGTGCGCCCCAACACTTACGCGCGCCGGGGGACGGCGTTCCACGGCTGGCTGGAGCAGCGGTTCGGCGGCGAGCAGCTGCTGGAGATCGACGACCTGCCGGGCGCGGCGGACGTCGACGAAGCGCCCGACTCCGAGCTGGAGGCATTGCAGACGGCGTTCGAGAAGAGCGAGTGGTCGCACCGGGTGCCGCACGCCGTCGAGGTCCCTTTTTCGGCGGATGTCGTGGGCGTGACGCTGCGCGGGCGGATGGACGCCGTGTTCGCCGACGCCGACGGCAGGTGGACCGTCGTCGACTGGAAGACCGGCGCGGTGCCGGAGAAAGACCGGCTCGCGCCGCTGGCCGTGCAGCTGGCGGCGTACCGGCTGGCGTGGGCGGCTCTCAAGAAGGTGCCGGTCGAGAAGGTGCGAGCGGCGTTCCACTACGTGAAACACGACAAGACCGTCCGCCCGGCGGACCTGCTGGACGCCGAAGGCCTGCGGCAACTACTGCGGAGCGTCCCGACGATCTAGCAATTCGGCACCTGCTTGCGGTCCTTGCGCGTGCAACTACCGCAAGTAGGTGACGAATTGCGGGGTTCAGGCGGTGTGTGGTGCGTTGTGGCCGTGACTGTGTGGATTTCTGGTCACACGGTGCGCGCATCATCGGCCCGGTCAAGACCGAGAGGTGACCGAACGTGAGGGGTGTGTGGATATAGGGACACTCAACGTCCCTATATCCACACACCTCGCCTGCCCGCCGCGCGTTCAGAGGACGAAATGCGGGACATCGAGCGTCGGCCCGCCGCCGTGACTGTGACTGTGACTGTGTGGATTTCTGGTCATCTAACGCACCGAAATCCACACGGTGCCCGCGCCACCGCCCCGCCGCGCAATTCGGCACCTACTTGCGGTCCTTGCGCGTGCAACTACCGCAAGTAGGTGACGAATTGCGGGGGAGGGGGTCAGGCGCGGTCGCGCACCTTCAGTGCCCAGGTCACCAGCGGGATCTGGAGCGGGACGCGGGCCCAGAAGGCCGCCCGCCAGTGCTTCGGCGCCTTTCGGCGGTCGGCGTCGACGGCCATCTTCACGTTCCCCGGCAGGACCACGACGAACAGCAGCGCGGCCGCGAGCCCGCCGAGCCGCCGGGTCTTCGGCGCGGCGATCGCGGCGGCGACGCCCAGCTCGGCCACACCGGAGCCGTAGGTCCATGCCCGCGGGGAGCCCGGGAGCTGCTTCGGGATGATGGCGTCGAAGGGCTTCGGCTGGGCGAAGTGCAGCACACCGGCCGCGCCGAGCAGGCCGGCGAGGAAATACGCGGGCCGCTGAGACGGCTTGGAATCCGAAGACATGCCCTGAGCTTCGCATACCGCGCTCAACGTGAGGATCTTCGGCTATCCTCCCGACCGTGAGTGACGCGGACCAGGCCGGAGCCTGTGCATGAAGGTTCTCAAGCGCTTCCCGGTCCGGCTGAGCGACCGTCCGGACCACGAGCTCGTCGGCGTGATCCGCATGCCGGAACTGACGGTCAGCCCGCTGCGGTCGATCCTCAAACGGATCATCGGCGCGATGCTCGCCCTGCTCGCGACCGTCCTGATCGTCTACTTCGACCGGGACGGCTACCGCGACGCCAACGGCGACGGGCTCAGCCTGCTCGACAGCCTCTATTACGCGACAGTGTCGCTGTCGACCACGGGGTACGGTGACATCGCGCCCGCGACGTCGTCCGCGCGGCTGGTGAACGTCCTGGTGATCACCCCGCTTCGGGTGCTTTTCCTCATCGTCCTGGTCGGTACCACTCTCGAAGTGCTCACCGAGCGCTCCCGCCAGGCTTTCAAGATCCAAAAGTGGAGGACGAAGGTGCGTGACCACACGGTCGTCGTCGGATTCGGCACGAAGGGCCGGTCGGCGGTCAACGCGCTGCTCGGGGACGAGAACGTCGAACCCGACCACATCGTCGTCGTCGACACCGACCAGCAAGCCCTCGAAGCGGCCACCGCGCTCGGCCTGGTGGTCGTGCACGGTTCGGCCACCCGCGCCGACGTGCTGCGCGTCGCCGGGGTGCAGCGGGCCAAGGCCGTGGTCGTCGCCCCGAACCGGGACGACACCGCGGTACTGGTCACGCTGACCGCACGCGAGCTGGCACCGAAGGCGCACATCGTGGCTTCGGTGCGTGAAACGGAGAACGTCCACCTGCTCAAGCAGTCGGGCGCGAACCAGGTCGTGGTGTCGAGCGAGACCGCCGGGCGACTGCTCGGCATGGCGACGTCGACGCCGCTGGTGGTCGACATGGTCGAGGACCTCCTCACCCCCGAGTCCGGTCTCGCGATCGCCGAACGCCCGGTGGAGCCGTCCGAAGAGGGCGGTTCGCCGCGGCATCTGTCGGACATCGTGCTGGGTCTCGTCCGCGACGGCGTCCTCTACCGCGTGGACGCTCCGCAGGCGGACGCGATCGAGCCGGGCGACAAGCTGCTGTACGTCCGGAAGGTGACCTCCGCGGAGACGATCGAGCGGTAGCGGGGGAGCTTTGGTGTCGCCTCCCCGGCCTCCTGTGTTTTGCCGCCCGGTTCTGGAAGCATGGCGTTCGTGCGCAAGCGATCGGACCCCGCCAGAGGGCTCACCCCGGGGTGGAACTCCCTGGCCGTGGCGGCCGGTGCCGGCCTGCTGGTGATCTTTCTGGCCTGGTTCGCCGGGCCGGGGCTGTTCGGCATCACGAACGAGCCCCGGGGGACGACCGTGCGGGCGGAGGTCGTCGAGCCCGCGCCCTGCACGGGCGGCGGCGCGACCGAGAAGGTCAAGTTCGAATTCGGCGGTAAGCCGATGGAGGGTTCGCTCAACGGCTGCGGGCACGGCAAGGGCGAGCCCCTCGAGGTCGTCGTCCCGGACGGGGCTTCGGGCGACGGCGTCTCGGTGCACGCGGCCGACGCGACAGCGGGAGCCAGCGACGCGCGACGGCCGCTCGGGATGGCGCTGCTGGTGTTCAGCTGCTTCGCCGGAGGGATGTACGTCTACCTGGTGTTACGCGGGCCGCGGAGGCTCGCGACGGCCTGATCCCGCGAACACGCGTGATTGAAGGCGGAACTCGCGTGATCCGCCTCGAGACACGCGCGGAAGTCAGGAAACGGCGCTTCCCGGGGCCGAGAAGGTGTTGCAGTCGGCGATCCGGTTGTTGCTCGCGCCCGCCCGCCACCAGGACGCGTAATGCGCGTTCGTCCCGTGGTCCTGGCTGCGTGAGGTGTTGTCGCCCCGGGTCTCCTGGTCGTTCCATGCCTTGTTGTACATGTCCCGGCTGACCGTGCCGCCCTGGTCGACGTGCGCGCCGAGGAACATCCCGGAGAAGCACTGCGCCTGGAGTTCCTTGCGCCGTGACATCTCCAGCCCGGCGGGGCTGTTCTGGCCCGCGTCGTAGATCTTCTGCCAGGCGGCGTCCATCAGCCCGGCGACCTCCTGCACGTGATGCCCGTACTCGTGCGCGAAAAGGGCGAGGTAGACGCCGGGGTTGTTGCCGTACTGGTCGGTCTGAAGACCACGGAACGGCACGTAGAGGTTGTTCTCGCAGTAGTACGCCGCCGTCGCGATGCCCACCTGGATCGTGCCGCATTCGGTTTCGAAGCTGGCCCCGGTCGGGAAGTGCAGCGCGGGCGGGGTGAACGGCAGGTCATAGGCGTCGAGGAACGGTCCCCACGCGTTGTCGAGGCATTTGCCCGCCGCGGTGAAGAACGCCTCGGCGGCCTGCTGGCTGCTCTGCCACTGCGGCAGCGTGCAGACCCGGTTCTGCAGGCCCGCGTTGGGGTCCTGGAGGATCGGGTGGTCCGCGAGTTTGAGGATCTTCTGCGGCCCGCTCGACGACGACGGCGCCTTGGACGGCGACGACGGGAACGGGTTCGTCGAGGACGACGGCGAAGAAGACCCGCTCGGCGGCAACGCGGCCGGGGAAGTCGGGTTCGGCAGGGTCGAATAGCCCGCGTTCGCCACGTGATCGGTGCCGTCACGATTGAGTGAAATGATCGCGACCAGGCCGAGGACCAGTACGGCGACCGCACCGAGGCAGATGCCCACGATCGCGCCCACGGACCGCCGACGCGGTGGCGGCGGCGGAAACTGGTGCGGCGCGCCATGCCACTGCGCAGGGGGCTGGCCGTGCACCGGCGGTGGCTGGACGGCGCCGCGTGGCGGCCACTGGCCGTGGGGCGGTTGCGTCATCAAGTCGGTCCCGGTGGTTCTAGGGGCGAACCGGGGGTACCCGGCCCGATGTTCAGCATAACGAGCTAACGGTGTCCCTTCCCACAGCTCGGCTGCAGAGGGTATCCAGCATGAGGCGAGTGGTCACCCATCAGTGTCGTCACCCCAGCTCTGGCCGGGTGTCGGACCCTCTGGAAGAGTGGGCGTAAGCAACGTGAACGGGTAGAGGGGCTGTCGCATGACGGAGACCGGCGGACCGTCCGGGCCGGAAGGTACCGAGACTCCGGGCAAACCGGCACAGCCGCAGGCGGGCGAACCGGCACAGCCGCAGGCGGACCTGCCGACACCACCGCGGGGGGAAGTGCCGCCGTCACCGGCGCCTGAGCAGCAGTGGCAGTCCCCGTCCGGGGCAACGCCGCCTCCGCTGCCGTCCTACCAGGCGCCGCAGCAACAGCAGCAGTATCCGAACTGGAAGGTCGGTCTCGGCAGGCCAGGGGTCATCCCGCTGCGCCCGCTGAACCTCACCGACATCCTCGACGGCGCGGTCACGACCATGCGCCGGTACTGGCGGATGGTCTTCGGCGCCGCCGCCGTGACCGCCGTGCTGACCGCGGCCATCGATCTGATCGGGTACTTCCTGGTCGACACGACCGAGGACCTCGAGCGGCTCCGCGATCTGGGTCCGGCGGCCACCGATCAGGAACTGCTGAACCAGACGCTGGACATGCTCGGCGGATCGTTGGCGGCGAGCTTCGTCAGCCTGATCGCCACGATGATCGGGACCACGCTGCTCACCGGGTTCCTGACGGTCTTGATGGGCAAGGCCGCACTGGGCAAGCCGATCGTCTTCAAGGAGGCGGTGAAGGAGGCGGCGGGACGGCTGCTGCCGCTGCTCGGGCTGACCGTGCTCTACACGCTGGCGATCATGGTCGCGGCGATCTTCTGTTTCGTGCCCGCGATCATCCCCTTCACCTTCTGGGCGCTGGCCAGCCCGGCGCTGCTGCTGGAACGCGGCACCGTGCGGGAGGCGTTCCGCCGGTCGGCGAAGCTGGTCTCGGGGATGTTCTGGCGGATCTTCGGGATCCTGCTGCTGGCCGCCGTGATCTCGGCGTTCCTGGCGATGATCATCACGATGCCGTTCAGCTTCGGCGCGTTCATGACCCTGTTCACCGATCCCGAGCAGGTGTACATCCCCTCGACCGGTGACCTGATCCTGCAGTCGGTGGGCACGGTGATCGCGCAGACGATCGTCGGCCCGTTCTCCGCGCTGGTGACCGTGATCCTCTACATCGATCAGCGGATGCGCCGTGAGGGAATGGACATCGAACTGGCCCGCGCGGCCGGGATCGCGACGCCGCCCCCGCCGCAGGCATGGTGACGCGTTTCCTCTCCGAGGTCCCGGTCGACATCGACCGGGACACCGCCCGGCTGCGTGCCGCCGAGGAGCTCGCGGGTCAGGCTTATCAGGCCGCGAAGCCGAGCTGGCTGTCCCAGGCGTTCAGCTGGGTGCTCGAAAAGCTGTTCGGCGTCCTCGAAACCGTCGACAGCGCCGTGCCAGGCGGGATCTTCGCCGTGGTGCTGCTGGTCGTCGTGCTGATCGTGGTGGTCGTGGTGATCCGGCTGAAGTCGGGCCCGCTGGCGGCGTCGGCCAAGAGCGGCCGCGCCGTGTTCGCCGGGCAGCGCAAGGCTTCCGGCGAACATCGCAAAGCGGCCGAGGAAGCCGCGTCGCGGGGCGACTTCGACGACGCCGTCCGTGAGCTCTTCCGTGCCGTGGTGCGGTCTTTGGAGGAACGGGCGTTGCTGGACGAGAAGTCCGGCCGGACCGCCGACGAGGCCGCCATCGAAGCCGGACGGCTGCTCCCCGACGTCGCCGTTGCCCTGCGCGCCGGCGCCCGGCTGTTCGACGACGTCCACTACGGCGGCATCCCGGCCACCGAGGCCGGCTACCGGTCACTGTCCGAACTGGACGAACGCTGCCGTCGTGCCAGGCCGGTCGCCTTGGCGGCCGGATGACCTCGGTTTCGCCCGACGCCCGCCGGATCTGGCGCGGGGTGCGGTTGCCGCTCGCGGTCGTCCTCATGCTCGTGCTGACCGGGACGCTGCTCGTCCTCGTCCAGGGCGAGCAGACCACCGGCGCGCTCGAACCGGGGTCCTACGAGCCCGGTGGCAGCCGTGCGCTGGCGACCTTGCTGGAACGGGAAGGCGTCAAGATCCCGGTCGTGCGCACCGCCGCCGCGGCCAAGGGCGTCGCGAGGGACGCGACCGTCTTGATCACCCAGCCCGCGTACCTGCCCAAGAACACCTTCGCCGAAATCCGGCGGAGTGCCAAGCATGTCGTGCTGGTGCAGCCGAGTCCTGCCACGGTCGAGGAAATCCTCCCGGGTGTGCGGTCGACCGGCCAGCTCGAAACCGAGACCCGTGTCCCGGACTGCCAGGCCGCGGATCCCGTCGCGGCGGGCAGCGCGACGATGGGCGGCTTGAAGTACATGGCCACGCAGCCGCGAGCACAGGAATGCTACGGCGGCTCGTATCTCGAAGTGCCCGGTCCGGAAGGGACGGTCACCGTACTCGGCACCCCCGAGCCGCTGACCAACGAATGGCTCGCGAACGAGGGCAACGCGGCGCTCGCGATGCGGTTGCTCGGGAAGCACGAACGGCTGGTCTGGTACCTGCCGACGCCGGCGGATCCTTCGCTTGAGGCTGAGAAGAAGCCGCTGTCCGAACTGATCCCGGCGGGCTGGTCGTACGCGGCGTTGCAGGCCGGGATCGCGGTGGTGCTGCTGGCGTTGTGGCGCTCGCGGCGGCTGGGCCAGGTGGTGACCGAGCCGATCCCCGTCGTGGTGCGCGCGGCCGAGGCCACCGAGGGACGGGCGAGGTTGTATCGCAAGGCGAAGGCCGCCGCGCACGCCGGGGAGACCCTGCGTGAGGCTGCCCGCGCGCGGCTCCGGCCGTTGCTGGGGCTCACCCGTGACGCCGAACCCGCGGCGCTGGTGGAATCCATCGCCATGCGGACCGGCCGGGCCCCGGCCGAAATCGGCGCGCTGTTGTACGGGGACCCGCCCGCCGATGACGCCGCCCTGGTGCGGCTGGCGGACGGACTCGATGTCGTGGAACGAGAGGTGGAGCGGTCTTGAGTACCGAACAGTCCGAGCAGTCCACTGTGGACGCCGCGGCCGAGGCGCGGGCGGCGCTGATCGCCCTCCGGGCCGAGGTCGGGAAGGCCGTGGTCGGCAACGACGCGGCCGTCACCGGGCTCATCATCGCGTTGCTGTGCCGGGGACATGTGCTGCTCGAAGGCGTTCCCGGCGTGGCCAAGACGTTGCTGGTGCGGGCTTTGGCCGCGGCGCTGGAGCTGGAGACGACCCGGGTGCAGTTCACGCCGGACCTCATGCCGGGCGACATCACCGGCTCGATCGTCTACGACGCGCACAGCGGCGAGTTCTCGTTCCGCGAGGGCCCGGTGTTCACGAACCTGTTGCTGGCCGACGAAATCAACCGCACTCCGCCGAAAACGCAGTCTTCGCTGCTGGAAGCGATGGAGGAACGTCAGGTCTCCAGCGATGGCAAGACGCGGCCGCTGCCCGATCCGTTCATCGTCATCGCGACGCAGAACCCGGTCGAATACGAAGGCACGTACCCGTTGCCCGAGGCGCAACTCGACCGTTTCCTGTTGAAGCTGACCATGCCGATGCCGTCCCGTGAGGACGAATTCGGCATCCTTTCCCGGCACGCGCAGGGTTTCGACCCGCGAAACCTCGGCGCGGCGGGGATCACCCCGGTCGCCGGGGCCGCCCAGCTCGACGCCGCCCGCCGCGCGGTCGCCGGGGTCACCGTGCGCCCCGAGGTGCTCGCCTACATCGTGGACGTCTGCCGGGCGACGCGGTCGCTGCCGTCCGTGCGGCTCGGTGTTTCGCCGCGTGGCGCGACCGCGCTGCTCGCCGCGACCAAGGCGTGGGCGTGGCTCGCCGGCCGCGACTACGCCACCCCGGACGACGTCAAAGCCTTGGCACGGCCGTCTTTGCGGCACCGGCTCGATCTGCGCCCCGAGGCCGAACTCGAAGGCGCGACCGCCGACGGTGTGCTGGACCGCGTCCTCGTGTCCGTGCCCGTTCCGCGCTGATGGCCGTCACCGGGCGGCTCGGGCTGCTGGCGCTCCTCGCGGCGCCGGTGGTCGGTTTCCTGCTGCCCTCCTGGGCCGGGATCGGGCTGGCCGCGGCGGTGCTGTTCCTGATGGTGGCGCTGGATCTCCTGCTCGCCGGAAGTGTGCGGCGGCTGGAATTCGCGCGGTCCGGCGCGACGTCCGTGCGGCTGGGGGAGTCGTGCGAGGTCACGCTGACCGTGGCCAATCCCGGCGGCCGTCCGGTGCGCGCTTGGCTGCGGGACGCCTGGCCGCCCAGCGCCGGCGCGGAAGACAGGCACCGTTTGACCCTGCCGGCGGGCGAACGCCGCGTTGTGACCACCCAGCTCCTGCCGACCCGGCGCGGCGACCGGACGGCGGCCAGGGTCACCGTCCGATCGACAGGCCCGCTGGGGCTCGCCGCACGGCAGGGTTCGCACGACGTGCCGTGGACCGTGCGGGTGCTGCCGCCGTTCCACAGCCGCAAACATCTGCCGTCGAGACTGGCGCGGCTGCAACAGCTCGACGGCCGCAACGCGGTGCTGATCCGGGGCCAGGGCACGGAATTCGACTCCCTGCGCGAGTACGTGATCGGCGACGACGTCCGGTCGATCGACTGGCGGGCTTCGGCGCGCGCGTCCGACGTCATGGTGCGGACCTGGCGCCCCGAACGCGACCGGCACGTGGTGCTGGTGCTCGACACCGGCCGCGTTTCGGCGGGCCGGGTCGGGGACGCGCCGCGGCTGGACGCGGCGATGGACGCGGCCCTGCTGCTGGCCGTGCTCGCCGCGCGGGCGGGTGACCGCGTCGACCTCCTCGCCTACGACCGGCAGGTCCACGCCGCGGTCCAGGGTTCGAGCGACTTGTTGCCCGCCTTGGTGAACGCGATGGCGCCGCTCGAATCGTCGCTCGTCGAGACCGACGCGCGCGGGATGATCGCGGAGGTCCTGCGGCGGACCCGGCGGCGCGCGCTGGTCGTCCTGCTGACCGGGCTCGACGCGGCACCGCTGGAAGAAGGCCTGTTCCCGGTGCTGTCCAAACTGACCTCGCGACACCAGCTGATGATCGCTTCGGTCGCGGATCCGCGGGTCGCCGAGATGGCGGCGGGCCGCGGCGACGCGGAAGCCGTCTACGACGCGGCCGCGGCCGAGCGGGTGCTGGCCGAACGGCGCCAGGTCACCGCGCGGCTGGCGCGGCACGGTGTCGAGGTCGTCGACGCCGTACCCGAGGACCTGCCGCCGCGGCTGGCCGACCGCTATCTCGCGCTGAAGGCGGCCGGACGGCTCTGATGCCGCCCAGGCGCGGTCCTGGGGTGTGTCGCGAAAGCCACTTTCGCGACGTCTGATGTCCCGAAAGTGGCTTTCGCGACATGAGCACCCGGGGCCGGCCTGAGGAGCGGGCGTCGGGCTGAACCCGATGGAGTGGTGCCGGTTGGCGACGGGTGTCCCGGGCGGTTAGCTCGGAGGGAGATCCGGATCGACACGATTGGGGCCCAGGCTTGCGCAGGTTCGTGCTGTTCTTCGCGGTGGTTTCGGTGCTGCTGTCCGGAGTGCCCGCTTCCGCACAACCCGCCGGGACACCGGTCCACCTCGCCGACGGAGGCGGGAACCTCTCCCTGGCCGCGGCCGACGGCAAGCTCGCCCTCGCCGACGCGAAGGACGCCAACGCGCAATGGGTGTACGACAAGACGGCGCTTTCGTACAAGCATGTCGCGAGTGGACAGTGCCTGGCGGCGATCAGTCCCGTCGACGGCGTCGGCGTCAAACTCGTGGCGTGCGACGGCAAGGACCGTCACCAGCAGTGGCGCCGCAACGCCGGGCTGCCCGGACTGGTGCTCCTGGCGAACGTGGCGACCGCGCGCTGCCTCACCGCGGAGGCGCCGGTCGCCGGATCGCGGCTGTATCAGGAAGTCTGTTCACTGCCCGGACTGTCCAACACCTGGGCGGCCGGGGTGCGGACCCTCGCGATCCTGTCAGGGAATGGGCAGCGACTGTCCACGAAGACACCTGGCCAGCCGCTCGTGGTGCGCGTGATCGGGGAGAGCGGGCAGCCCGCGGCCGACGTGCCGGTGAACTTCTTCGTCCGCGCGGCACGGGCGAAGAACGTGCTGGTCTTCGAAGGCGGCGCCGAGACGGCGACCGCGAAGACCGGCGCCGACGGGTCGGCCGCGAGCCCGAAGATCGTCCTGACCGAACCGGGCGAATTCGAGATCCGGTTCGCGGGCAGCGCGAGCCTGGAGGACGGGAACAGCATCACCTTCGAGGGCAGCTGCACCTGTTGAGCGGACTAGGCCTGCTGAGCGCTTCCGGCCGTTGGGCGACCGTGTTGCGAAAGTGGCTTTCGCAACCTGCCACCTTTGCCTTACTAGGCCACCAGAGCGAAACTCGAGTAATACTCGCCAGACGGATCCCGCGAACCGCTCCGGTCGGGGCTGACCTCGGCGCCGACCCAGCCCTGGAACGCCCCCGCGTCGTCGATCACCTGCAGCAGCGGGCGGACGTGACTGTTGCCGAGGTAGCAACCGTTGTAGGACAGGCATTCGCACCAGAACTCGTAACTGTTGCGCCGTCCGCCGAAGGCGTCGCTCAGGTAGTAGAACCGCCTGTCGCCGGTGTCGATGATCTTCTGTGCGCACGCCGCGTGCCCGGGGCCGGCGGGGCAGCAGGAAGACGGGTCGCAACCGGAGTCGTACTGCACGAACCCGAGGCACGAGCCGTCGTCGCATTTGTTCCAGCCAGGACCGACACCGAGGGCGCCACTGCCGCCTCTGGTCCAGTTGGTGATCGCACGGCGGTTCACCCCTTGCCCTTCGAGCAGGTACGACCGCTGGGTCGCGCGGACCGAACTCATCGGGGCCTTGCTGGTCTGCGCGAGGGAGGCGTTGCTGCCGTAGGCGATGCCGCTGGTGATGGAGTAGTCGTCGCTCACCAGTTGCATCCGGCCGAGGCCCGGCCGGGGTTCCGAAACCGCCCACGTCTCCGCGAGGCTCACGGTCGTCGTGGTGCCGTTGACGGTGCTCTTCGTCCAGGTGATGGCCACCTGGCCGGAGTTCTCGGCGTAGGTGCCGGTGAAGTGGCCGTTCGGTTCACCGGTGAAGCCTGGCGCGGTCTTGATCGGGCAGTTGTTGCGGGGATTGGACCCCGGCGCCCAGTCGCCGCAGTAGTAGACGTCGCCGCTGTTGACCGGGGCGGGGAAATCCGCCTGGTTCCAGGTCCAGAAGTTGTGCGCGACGGTGTTGTCGGCCGGGTTGAACACGAGGTAGCCGAGGCGGATGTAGTTGCGGTCGGCGTCGGTGCGGAATCCACCGACACTCACCACCCAGTTCTGTTTGCCCGACGGCGCGGATCCGGTCCGGGCCTGGGACGCGCCGACGAGAAGCGTCGAGGCGAGCACGGACAGAACGACGATCGCCAGAACGCGTAACCGTTTTCTCGCCATGGGAGAAGCTAACCAGTTCAGCCGGCTTCAGGTCGAGAATCTCCAGCGTATCGCCAGTCGACGTCACCCACTTCGCCCGCTTTCGCGGCTCGGCGCCCGACCACGAACACGTACAGTAAGAACGCGACCTCGGCGACCACTCCGATGCCGATGCGGGCCCAGGTCGGCAGGCCCGACGGCGTCACGAAACCCTCGATCACGCCGGAGATCAACAGGACCACCGTCAGTCCCAGCGCCATCACCACGACCGACCGCCCCTGCTCGCCGAGCGCCGCCGTCCGGGACCGGCGCCCCGGGTCGATGACCGTCCAGCCGAGCTTCAGCCCCGTCCCGGCCGCGACGAACACCGCGGTCAGCTCCAGCAGGCCGTGCGGCAGGATCAGGCCGAAGAACACGTCGAGCCGTCCGGCCGAGGACATCAGCGCCGCGCCGATCGCGAGGTTCAGCGAGTTCGCCCAGAGCGCGTAGATCACCGGGAGCCCCAGCACCACGCCGAGGAACAGGCAGGTCGCGGCCACCCACGCGTTGTTCGTCCAGACGCGCGCGGCGAAGGACCCCGCGGGGTCGGACGAGTAATACGTTTCGTACTTTCCGCCCGGCGCCGTCAGGTCCTTGAACTCCTCGGGCGAGGCCAGCGACGCGAGCACCTGCGGATCGCCCGCGATCCACACCGCCGCGATCGCCATCACCGCGATCGACGCCGCCGCCGACGCCAGCCACCAACGCCTGCTCAGGTACAGCGCCGCCGGGAACCGCTGGGTGAAGAACAGCCCGACCTCACGCCAGGCGGGACTGTGCGAACCGGTGACGGCCGAGCGGGCCTTCGCGACCAGACCGGACAGGTGCGCGACGAGCACCGGGTCGGGCGCGACCGAGCGGATGATCGAAAGATGCGTCGCGACGCGCTGGTACAGCGTCACCAGCTCGTCGGCGTCCGGGCCGCTGAGTTTCCCGGCGCGGCCGACGAGGTCACGCAGCCGGTTCCATTCGGCCTGATGCGCGGCGACGAACACGTCCACGTCCAACTCGGAGCCCTCCCGGCGATCGTCCTTGGTCGCCCAGCCTATTCGTCACTACGCTTGCCAGGTGGAACAAGAGTCCGAACTCGTCACCGGCGAGGCCGTCGTCCTGGACGTGCGCGCGGCGAAACTGGCCAGCCGCGGGCTCGCCATGATGCTCGACGTCGCCCTCCAGCTGATCGCGCTGGTCGTCGCGATGCTGGTCCTGAGCCAGGTCGCCGCGTTCGGGGACGAGGCGCTGGCACTGACCCTGTTCCTGGTGACCCTCGTGCTGATCATGGTCGGCTACCCGGTGATCTCCGAGACACTGACCCGCGGCCGCACCCTCGGGAAGATGGCGCTCGGCCTGCGGGTGGTCCGCACCGACGGCGGCCCGGTCCGGTTCCGGCACGCGCTGGTCCGCGGGCTCGCCGGCTTCTTCGTCGACTTCTGGGCGCTGGGCATGCTCGGCGTCGTGGCCGTGGTCACGTCGCTGCTGTCGCCCAACGGCCGCCGCGTCGGCGACTACCTCGCCGGCACCCTGGTGATCCGGGAACGCATGCCCGCCTCCCGCACGCCGTACGTCGGGATGCCGCCGCAGCTGGCGCACTGGGCTTCGCAGCTGGACCTGACCCGGCTGCCGAACGACCTCGCGCTGGCCGTCCGGCAGTACTTGAGCCGCACGAGCGAGCTTCGCCCCGAAGCGGTCGAAGCCCTCGGATACGGGCTCGCGCAGCAGGTCGCTTCGGTGATCGGAGCGCCGGTGCCGCCGGGGGTGCCGTCGTGGGCGTACCTGTCGGCGGTGCTGGCGGAGCGGCGGCAGCGGGATCAGGCGAAGCTGCAACCGGCGGTTCAGTACGGGCCGCCGATGGCGCAGCCTTTCGCGGCGGGACAGTCCTTCGCGCCTGTCGCGCCTGTCGCGCAGCCGCAGCCGGTCGCGCCAGTCGCGCAGCCGGTCGCGCAGCCGCAGCCTCCCCCGGAGCCGGTACCGGAGAACCCCTTCACCCCGCCCAGCTGACCTACGCCGAAGTCCGTGAGGGCCTCCTTCCCTACCCTGAGAGTAGGGAAGGAGGCCCTCACGGACTTGCGCCGACGCGCCTGCCGGGCCCAAGTACATGAAGGCTTGACGGACCGAGCCGGGCGGAACCCGAGCGGGTCAGGAGACGTCGGCCGGCTTGGCAGACCACGTGTTGCACTGGAACAGCCGGTTCTTCTGCGCGCCGTGCTGCCACCACGAGACGGCGTGCGCGTCGGAGCCGTGGTCGCGCGGGCCGCCGTTGTGGTCGCCGCGGTCCTGGGTCTGCCAGGCGTCGCGGTACATCGCCTGATCGACCGAGCCGCCGCGGCCGACGGTCGAGCCCAGGAACGTCCCGGACAGACACTGCGCCGAAAGCTCGTTGCGCCGCGACATCTCCAGGCCCGCCGCCGAGTCGGTGCCCGCTTCGTACCGCGCGTCCCAATAGGCCTTCGAGATACCGGAGAGCGCCTGGATGTGGTGCGCGTACTCGTGGGCGTAGAGGGCCAGATAGACCCCGGGCCGGTTGCCGTACTGGGGGACCTGAAGGCCTTCGTAAGGCATGTAAAGCGTCTCGTTCTGCGAGCAGTAGAACGCCGCCACCGAACCGTTGCTGGCGTCGCCGCAGGGGCTCGACCAGTTCTTGCCGGACGGGTACTTCACGGTCGGGACCCGGAACGGCAGTTTCGTGTAGTTCATGACCTGCTGCCAGACGCTGTCCAGGCAGGGCCGCGCGCTTTCGAAGAACGCCGCGGCCGCGTCCGGGTTGTTCGCCCAGCGCGAGAGGTTGCACGGCTGGTTCGGGAGACCGACCTGGGAATCGAGCCACAGCGGGTTGTCCGCCAGCTTGTAGTGCGGTTGCGGGCCGGACGGGGCACGGCTGGCCGAGGTCTCCCGGGTCGAGCCCGCCGACGTTTCGCGCGAGGCGGTCGAATCGCGTGAACGAGTGCTCGTCGTCGACGTGTCGCTGGACGTGGTCGTCGTGTAGTCCGAAGAGGACGTCGTCGAATAACTGGAGTATCCGACATCCGCGGTGTGACGCGAGTCGCCGTTCGCGATGGTGACGACCATCAGCAACCCGCCCATGACCGCCATCACGGCGACGATCGCGACCGCCGCGATCACCCCGCCGTTGGACTTCTTGGCGCGATATCCGCCGTACGGAGTGAACGCGGGCTGAGCGAAACGCGGGCCGTACGGAAGCTGCGGCGGGCCGACCGCGCCGGGCCGGAACGGGACCGGTGCGCCGATCCGCGGCGGCGGCAGCGGGGCCGCGCCCGGCGGGGGCAGCGGCATCCCGCCGCTCGGCGGACCCGGCCGGAACGGCGGCGGGACCGGCGTCGGCCGGGAGACCGGCGGTTGCCCGGGGCGGCCGGGCGGGACGGGGCCCGGACCACCGCGCGGCGGCAGTGGCCGCGCTCCGGGTGGCGGGAGCGGGCGGCCGCCTTGCGGCAGCGGGCGCGCGCCCGGCGGTGGAAGCGGGCGGCCACCTTGCGGCGGCAGCGGACGCGCTCCGGGTGGCGGAAGCGGGCGGCCACCGTGCGTCGGTGGCGTCGGTGGCGGAGTCGGCCGGCGCCGCGGATCAGGCGCGCCGGGCGGCTGCTGGTTCATCGAGTGGATCCCCCATGCGGTTCGGCAACGCCGTTCGCCCAGGTGGGGCGATTCGGCGTTTCGGCGGTCAGCATAGATCGGCTGCCCTAAGGTGTGTGGCTGTGTTGACGAAATGGGGGACGGCGGTCGTGGCCGTCGCGGCGAGCTCGGCCTTGATGGCCCCGCCGTCGGATACGAACGTTCCGGAGGCGCCCGAAGCGGGCCCTTCGCTGACGAACGCGCCGCAGTTGCCGAAGCCGCCGCCGATCGGCGTACGCGGCCAGCTCGGGCTGCTCCAGCCGCCGAGCGGCGCGGCGGCGAACGTCTCGGTGAAGGTGGAACGCGACGGTTCGGTGTCGATCACCGAGCAGGTGACCGTCCCGGGTGGACAGCATCTGGTACGCCGGATTCCGTTGAAGGTTCCCGCCGGTGAAGAGCAGGACCGCGTCTACGGCGTCCGTGACGTCTCGGTCGAGGGCGCGGGGAAGGCCGAGTCGAACGGTGAGCAGCTGGTCGCCACCTTCGACGGCGGCGCGGCCACCCTCAAGTACAAAGTGGACGGAGCGGTCGCGGACGTCAACGGCGCGCAGCAGGTGCGCTGGCAGGTGGCGAGCGGCTGGGACGGCGAACTGTCCCGCGTGTCCGCGTCGTTCAGCGCGCCGACGCGCGAAACGCCCACAGTGGACTGTTTCGCCGGGCCGCTCGGTTCGGACAGGCAGTGTTCGCTCGCGGAGATCGACCACAGCGGCGTCGTCCGCGTCGAACAGGACAAACTCGCGGCGGGCGAACGGGTCGACCTCGCCGTCGGGCTTCCGGCGGGCACGGTGCCCGCGAACGCGCGGTTCGAACAGATCGCCTCGGTCGGCGGAGCGTTCGCCCTCACCACCGTCGCCGGTCTCGGTTTCGGGGCGCTGGCGTTGTTCCTGATCCTCGGCGCGCTCGCCGTCTGGTTGCTGCGCCGTCGCGACAAGGGCGCGCTCACCGCGGGCACCGGTCCGGTCGACGTCCTCATGCGAGACGGTGATCGGGTCTCCTTCGCCTCGCCCGACGGTGTCCTGCCCGGCCAGGTCGGCACGGTCGTCGACGAGACGGTCGACGTCGTGGACGTCAGCGGAACGGTGGTCGACCTCGCGGTCCGCAACTATCTGTGGATCGCCGAGGTGCGCGGCGCGGGCACGGTCGACTGGCAGATCACCCGCCGCAACGCGCCCGACGAGCACCTCGTCGCCTTCGAACGTGAGATCTACACCGCGCTCCTTCCCGAGGGCACCGATTCCGTGCTGCTGTCGGAACTCCGCGGCCGCGGCACCGTCGACCTCCGCGTCGCCGGAGAGGCGATGTACGCCGACGTCGTGCGCAAGGGCTGGTTCTCCCGCCGTCCGGACAAGGGCAGGAGCAAGCTCACTTGGGCGGGTATCGGCCTGGTCGTGCTCGGTCTCGTGGGCACCGTCGTCCTGACCTTCACGGCAGGGCACGCGCTGCTCGGCGTGGCGGTCTTGCTCGCCGGGGTCGCCGCGTTGCTGGGTGCCTCGTGGGTCCCGCCGCGGACCTCGCGCGGCAGGCGGCTGGTCGGCCAGGTGCGCGGCCTGCTCGAGTACCTGCACACCGTCAAGGTCGCCGATATCCCCGTGGCGGATAGGGAATTGGTGTTCTCCCGGTCGCTGCCGTACGCCATCGTGCTCGGCGACACCGAACACTGGCTACGCACCTTCGAGGGGCTCGACCCGTCGGCGGACGGTTCGGCCGGGCTGTACTGGTTCGGCGGCCTCGAGGGCGATCGGGATCTGCGCCGGTTCGCCGCGCATCTTCCGTCGTTCCTGTCCGCTTTGGACGGTCTGCTCGCCGAATCCGGGCACCTGCGCTCGCTCCGCCCGGAACCGGTCCCCGCCTGATCATGAAGACTCGCAATTCGGCACCGGTTTGCGATCCTTGCACGCGCAACTATCGCAAGCTGGTGCCGAATTGCGTGGGCTTGACGCTCGTCCTGCTGGTGCTTCTGTCTCTCCTGGTGCTGAGCGCGGCACCGGCGGGAGCGCAAGGCGAACCGCAGCTGCCTTCGCTGCCCAACAGCGCGGAGATCTCGCTCAAGGTGGAACGCGACGGTGCCCTCTCGGTCGTCGAGGCGGTGTCCGTGCCGAGCGAGGCGACGATGACCCGCCGGATCCCGCTCCGCACGGCGGCCCCGCATGACCGCGACCGGATCATCGGCATCCGCGACGTCGTCATCGAGGGCGCGGGCAACTCCGAGCTGACCGAGGACGAGTTCACCGTCAAGCTCAGAGGTGGCACCTCGATCGTCCGGTACACAGTGGACGGTGCGGTCACCGAAGCGGACGGTCTGGTGCGCGTCGGCTGGCAGGTCGCGGGCGGTTGGGACGCCCGGCTCGAACTCGTGCGCGCGAGCTTCGCCGCGCCGTCCATCCCGAACGCGGTCACCTGCTACGCCGGGCCCGAAGGCTCACGCGCGCACTGCGGGACCGCCCAGATCGCGCATTCCGGGCTGACCCGGTTCAACCAGCAGAACCTCGCGGCCGGACAGCGGATGGAGATCTCGGTCGAGTTGCCCGGCGGCACCGTCCCGGCGAACGCGCGGCTGGAGCCGTCGAAGACCTTCGCCGGAGCGTTCGTGCTCACCTCTCCGGTCGGCTGGGCTTGGGGTGGCTTCGCGCTCGCGCTGGTCGTGGCCGCCGTGGCGCTGGGCCTGCTGCGAAGGCGCGACAAGCACCCGGGCGACGCGCTCCCGGTCCGGCTGCTCACCGGGAAGGACGACCAGGCCGCGTTCTCATCACCCGATGGCGTGCTGCCCGGACAGGTCGGGACCGTGCTCACGGGGCGTGCCGACGCCGTCGACCTGGCCGCGACGGTCGTCGACCTCGCGGTCCGGAACTACCTCTGGGTGACCGAGGAGCCCGGCGAGCTGACCGGCTGGCGGCTCGTCCGCCGCAATCCGCCGGACGAACAGCTGACCGCTTACGAACGCGCGGCGTTCGACGTCCTGCTGCCGGACGGACGGGAGTCGGTGCTGCTGTCGGAGCTCCAGTCCGCGCGGGTCGGGATCGAAACGGTGCGGGACGCGTTGGACGACAGCGTCGTCGAACGCCGCTGGTACTCCCGGCTGCCCGGCAGGCTCACCGGCGTCGGCCTGCGCGTCTGCTTCTACGGGCTGTTCCTCACCGTCCTGCTGGCCTTGACCGTCGGCTACGCCCAGCTCGGACTGATCGTCATCGCCGCCGGCGCGGTACTCGCCGTCGCCGCGCGGTGGCTCCCGGCTCGCACCGGGGCCGGCGTCACACTGCACCGGCGGCTGCTGGGCGTCCGTGACGTGCTGCTGGAGACCAAGGCGGCGGCCGTCCCGAAGCTCGAACGCGAGGTGCTCCTCTCGCGGGCGCTGCCGTACGCGCTCGCTCTCGGCGAACAAGAAAACTGGGTCGCCGGATTCGCCGGACTGAAGGGTCCGCCCAAGATCTACTGGTGTGGCAGGGAAGGCGCCGGCGAGGCGGACCTCGCGCGGGTGAGCGACTTCACCGCCGCACTCGTGGGAACCTTCGCCGCGACCCGCCAGGGTCGTCGCCTGGAGGCCTGAGTAGCCCGTAGGGTGGTGCGCATGGCCGATCCCGAGCTTGTCCGATTCACCCTCGACAACGGTCTGCGCGTGGTGCTCGCGCCCGACGAGACCGCTCCGGTGGTGGGTGTCAGCGTCCACTACGACGTGGGCTTCCGTTCCGAGCCCGAAGGGCGCACCGGTTTCGCGCACCTCTTCGAGCATTTGATGTTCCAGGGGAGCGAGAGCCTGGAGAAGCTCGCGCATTTCCGGCACGTCCAGTCGAGTGGTGGCAGCTTCAACGGCTCCACCCATCCGGACTACACGGACTACTTCGAGGTTCTCCCCGCCGCGGCTCTCGAGCGCGCCCTGTTCCTCGAAGCGGACAGGATGCGGGCGCCGAAGCTGACGCAGGAGAACCTGGCCAACCAGATCGACGTGGTCAAGGAGGAGATCCGCCTCAACGTGCTGAACCGGCCGTACGGCGGGTTCCCGTGGATCACCCTCCCGCCGGTGCTGTATTCCACGTTCCCCAACGCGCACAACGGTTACGGCGGTTTCGAGGATCTCGAACAGGCCACCCTGGACGACTGCGCGGCCTTCTTCGACACCTACTACTCGCCCGCGAACGCGGTGCTGACCGTCGCCGGTGACTTCACCGTCGAGCAGGCCCGCGAGCTGATCGAGAAGCACTTCGGCGACGTGCCGCACCGGCCCGCGCCCGAGCGCCCCTCGTTCGCCGAGCCCGCCCCCGAGGGCGAGCTGCGCGGCGAGCAGGTGGACCCGCACGCCCCGCTGCCCGCGGTCGGCGTCGGCTACCGCATGCCGGATCCGATCAACGACCTCGACGGCTACCTGGCGAACCTCGTGCTCGCCGGCGTGCTGACCGACGGCGACGGCTCCCGGCTCCAGCAGCGCCTGGTGCACCGCGAGCCGCTGGTCGTCGACATCGGCGCGGGCGCCGGGCTGTTCGGGCCGTTCGAAGCCCGTGACCCGGACACCTTCACCATCACCGCGATCCACCCGCCGGACGTGAGCACCGACCAGGTCCTCACCGCGCTGGACGAGGAACTGGAGAAGCTGGCGGCCACGCCGCCGGGAGACCAGGAGATCAAGAAGGTCACCGCGCGCTGGGCCGCGAGCCTGCACTCCGAGCACGACAAGCTGGTGTCCCGGACGCTCGCGCTCGGCTCTTTCGAACTGCTGTACGGCGACGCGTCGCTGGTGTACCGGCTCGCCGAGAAGATCTCGGCGGTCACCGGTGAGGCCGTTTCGGCGGCGGCGAAGGCGCTGCGGCCGGATTCGCGCGCCGTGCTCGTCGTCCGCCCGGGTAGTGGATCTTCAGACCAGGAAGGTACCGAGCAGTGAGCGCACCGCACCGCACCGCCGAGGAGATCGGCCGCACGGCCGCCGGGCCGCGTCCGGTCCCGCCGCTGGGGAAGCAGCGCGCCGCCGCCGATCTGTCCCATGTGGACACCACACTGAGCAACGGGCTGCGGGTGCTCGCCGTCCGCAAGCCCACCGTGCCGCTGGTCGAACTGCGGGTGTGGATCCCGTTCGCCGGTGAGGACAAACTGCACCCGGCCACCGCCGAAGTGCTGGCCGAGACCCTGCTGACCGGCACCGCCCGTCGCGACCGCATCGAGATCGACGCCGAGCTGGCGCTGATCGGCGGTGACCTGTCCGCCGGTGTCGACCCGGAGCGGTTGGTCCTCATGGGTACCTCGCTGGCCGACGGCCTGCCGACGATGCTCGACGTCCTCGCCGACGCGCTCACCGGCGCTTCATACGCGGACGCCGAGGTCGAGCGGGAACGCGAGCGGCTCATCGAGCGGATCGCCGTCTCCCGCACGCAGCCGAGGACGATCGCCCGCGAGGCACTGCAGAAGCACCGCTACGGCGACCACCCCGCGGTTCGCGAGGTTCCCCAGGCCGAAGATGTCGCTGTCGTGACGCCGGAACAGGTTCGCGCGCTGCACCGGGCTTCGGTGCTGCCGCGGGGATCCGTGCTGGTGATCGTCGGCGACATCGACCCGGAGACCGTCATCGGCGACCTGGAGAAGGCGTTCGGCGGCTGGGCTTCGGACCGCTCCGCCGTCCGCCTGCCGCCGCTGCCCGAGCTCACCGGGGGCAACGTCCTGCTGGTGCCGCGGGCCGGTGCCGTGCAGTCGCAGATCCGGCTGTCGGCGCAGACCGTCTCGCGCACGGACCCGCGGTATCCGGCACTGCAGCTGGCGAACCTCGTGTACGGCGGGTACTTCTCGTCGCGGCTGGTCGAGAACATCCGTGAGGACAAGGGTTACACCTACAGCGCGCACTCCGGATTCGAGTTCACGGACCAGACCGCCGTGGTGAACATCGACGCGGACACCGCGACCGACGCCACCGCGGCCGCGCTCATGGAGACCCGGTACGAGCTGGCCAGGCTCGGTCTCGTGCCGCCGACCGCCGACGAGGTCGAGTCGGTGCGGCAGTACGCGATCGGCTCGCTGGTCACGTCCGCGTCGTCGCAGGGCGGGCTCGCCGCACAGCTGGCCGCGCTCGCCGCGACCGGGCTGGGCGTCGAGTGGCTCGGCGAGCACCCGGCACGGCTCGCCGCGGTCACCGCCGAAGACGTCGCGAACGCCGCGCTGGAGTTCTTCGCGCCCAAGCGGTTCACCGGGGTCGTCGTCGGTGACGCCGACGTCCTCGCGCCGAAGCTGGAGGCGTTGGGCGACGTGACGGTCGGGGAGCCCTCCTGATGGAGACACCGTTCGAGTTGGGTGCGCTCCCGACGCTTTCGCGCTCCACGGCGGACCGTCAGGAATCCTTGCGCACCAACCCGGACAGGCTCGCCGAGCGCTGGCCGAACGCCCGGGTCGTACTGCTCGACGAGCACGCGCGCACTCCGGTGATCGAGGCGTCCGGCACGCTCGCGACCCGCAAGACGCAGGAGGTCGGCACCGAGCCGCCCGTCGACGCGGTGTTCCTCGGGGAGTGGCAGGGCATCGACTACTGGTCGCTGCCCGGCCGCCCCGCCGGGGAGACCGAGACCGTCGAAATGGCGGGCAGCTGGGGTGTCGTCGAAGAGGTCCCGCGGTACGAAGGCGAGATCTGGGTCGACCTGCGCGGTTACGGCGACCTGCTCGACGACGCGTCGGCAGGGCTGTTCACCACCGCGCAGGCGTTGCAGGCCTGGCGTCGGCAGGCGAAGTTCTGCACGCGCTGCGGAAGCCCGACCGAGGTCGTCCAGCTGGGCTGGGCGAGCAAGTGCACCGGCTGCGGCCGCGAGGAGTACCCGCGCACCGACCCGGCGGTCATCTGCCTCGTGCACGACGACGCCGGCGTCAACGGCGAGCACGTCCTCCTGGCACGGCAGCCGATCTGGCCGCCGGACCGCTATTCGATCCTCGCCGGTTTCGTCGAGGCGGGGGAGTCGCTCGAAGGCTGTGTCGAGCGGGAGATCCGCGAAGAGGTCGGCGTCGACGTGCGCGACATCCGCTATCTCGGCAGCCAGCCGTGGCCTTTCCCGCGGTCGATCATGCTCGGCTTCACCGCGCGGGCCGACATCTCCGCTCCGCTGGTGCCCGCGGAGGGGGAGATCGAGGAGGCGTTCTGGGTTTCGCGCGCGGAGGTGCGGGCCGCTTTCGCGAACAGCCAACTGCGGAACGCGGGCGCCGTGCCGACCCCGATCGCCGGTGGTACGCGGCAGCTCGTGCTGCCGGGGAACTCGTCGATCGCGCGCGTGATGCTGGCGGCCTGGGCCGGCGTCTGACCCTGGCGCACGCGGCTCAACCGGCGTCCCGGCTCGTCCGGGGGCGTTCCGGAGTCCTGAATGACGGCACGGACCCGTGCGCGCAGCCGCGGGTCGGCCGGAGCTCGATCAAGGTCCAGGATCGGTGCGCCTTCGCGACGATGGAGGATTTGGGACACTGAACGTCCCAAATCCTCCATCGTCAGCCCGCCGCGAGCGGCCATCCGTGCGGCATTACCACTCACGAAGCAGGTCCACCCGCCTGTCGTGAATCGGACACCCTCCGCACCGGTGCGTATACCCGCTGTGCGGAACACCCCAAGCGTTACCTCCCCGTTTCATCGCGCCGTTGACGGCTGTGGTTCGGCTCACTACAGTCCCCGGAAACCGTCTGTAAAGTTTCCTAACGAAGTCGGGAGCGAGCCCAAGTGCGAGCCGGTAGTCCGCGAATGCTGCGCGAGATCAACGATCGCGCGGCCATCGAGGTCCTCCTGAGGGACGGCCCGCTGACGCGCTCGGAGCTCGAAGTCGCGATCGGCCTGTCGAAACCCGCGACGGCGCAGCTGCTCACGCGCCTCGAGCAGGACGACGTCGTCGCCAAGGCGGGTGTGCGCGGTGGGGGCCGCGGGCCGAGGGCGCAGCTCTGGCAGGTCAACGGCGGTGTCGCCTACGTCGCGGCCGTGGACCTCACGCCGCAGCAGGCCGATTTCGTGGTCGCCGACGTCACGGGCGCGGTGCTCGCCGAGTACCAGGTCCCGCTGCCGGTCCACGAGGGCGCGGACGTCGTCGGCACCTTCGGCGCGGCGCTCACCAGCGTCGCGAACAGTGCCGGTCTCGCCGCCACCGATCTCCGCCATGTCGTCATCGGCGCGCAGGGCGCGTTCGACCCGCGCACCGGCCTGCTCTCCTCGGCGCCGCACATCCCCGGCTGGCTCGGTTTCGACGTGCCGAGCAGGCTCAGCCGTGAACTGGGCGTCGAGGTCACCATCGAGAACGACGTCAACCTCGTCGCGATCGTGGAGATGACCGTCGGCCAGGCCGTCGGGCTCGACGACTTCGTGATGATCTGGCTCAGCGACGGCGTCGGTGGCGCGGTGGTGGTCGGCCGCAGGCTGTTGCGCGGCGCGACCGGCGGGGGCGGCGAGATCGACTGGATGCGGGTGCCCGATCCGGTTTCCGTCGCCACGCCGAACGAAAAGCCTCGCGCCGGAGATCGCTTCGGTGATCTCGTCGCGTCCCCGGCCGTCGTCGAGCTGGCCGCCGCGCACGGTATCGAAGCCGAGGACGGCGCGGACGCGGTCACCAAGGCCCGTGAGAACCACAACGAACTCTTCCTCGACGACCTGGCCCGTCGCGTCGCGGGTGGCGCGGCCGGTCTCATCGCGGTCGTCGACCCCGAACTCGTCCTCCTTTCCGGTGACACGAGCCGTGCCGGTGGCGACGAATTCGCCGCGCTGGTCGCGAAAAGGTTGCACGAACTGGTCCTGCCCCGCACCCCGGTCGGGGTCGCTTCGGTGCAGGGCAACGCGGTCCGCGCGGGCGCGCTCCAATCGGCGCTCGCCACCGTCCGCAGGGACGTCTTCGGCGTCAACACCCCTTCGCTCCTCGGGCCGAGACGGTCCGGGGCGGGAGAGCCAAATCCGATCGTGGCGATCCCGGATTCACGAACAGAACCACCGTCTCCCGCCCCAACCAACTAGGAGGAGGGTCATGAGTTCCACGACCCAGGTTCGGAGAAGTGGCCGCCGTTGGCGCGGCTCGATAGTGCTCGGCGCGGTCACCGTCGCCGCGCTGGTGTCCGCGTGTTCGGGCGCCGCAAGCGGCCCGAGCGGCGGGTCGGGTGACGCGGCGGCCGCCCCGGCCGCGGACGCGAAGCTCACGCTGACCGTCTACAGCAAGTTCACCGACCGCGAGTACAACGTGGTGACCGCCGGGCTCAACAAGCTCAAGGCGAAGTTCCCGAACATCGAGATCAAGCACGAAGGCCAGCAGGACGACGACAAGATCACCCAGTCCATCCGCGGTGGCAACCCGCCGGACGTGGCGATCTCGTTCTTCACCGACAACCTCGGCGCGTGGTGCTCCACGGGCAGCTTCCAGGATCTCAAGCCCTACATCGACCGCGACAAGATCGACCTGACGCAGATCCCCGACGCGGTCCGCAGTTACACCGAGTACCAGGGCAAGCGGTGCGCCATGCCGCTGCTCGCCGACGTCTACGGCTTCTACTACAACAAGGACATGTTCGCGGCGAAGGGCATCACGTCGCCGCCGAAGACGACTTCGGAACTGTTCGAGGCCACCAAGAAGCTGACCGAGTTCAACCCGGACGGCTCGATCAAGGTCGCCGGCTTCATGCCGTCGATGCCCTTCTACGCCAACATGGCGCAGTACTGGGCTCCGAACTTCGGCGCCAACTACCTCGGCCCGGACGGGCAGTCCCATATCGCCGACAGTCCCGAGTGGAAGGCGATGTTCGACTTCCAGAAGCAACTCGTCGACTTCTACGGCGGCCACGCCAAGGTCGAGCAGTTCAAGGCCGGTCTCGGCGAGGAATACTCGGCGGACCACGGTTTCCAGCGCGGCAAGCTCGCGATGATGATCGACGGCGAGTACCGCACGGCCTTCATCAAGGACCAGGCGCCGGAGCTCAAGTTCGGCACGGCGGCCCCGCCGGTGCTCGACAGCAAGCCCGACCGCTACGGCGGCGCGTTCACCACGGGCACGATCATCGCGATCCCCAAGGGCGCCAAGAACCCCGGCGCGGCCTGGGAACTGATCAAGCAGGTCACCCTCGACACGGCGACGCTGGTCGAGCTGTCCAACGGCCTCAAGAACGTGCCGAGCACCAAGGCCGCGCTGACCGACCCGAAGCTCGAGGTCACGCCGGAGTTCAAGACGTTCCTCGATCTGTACAACGGCGGCAAGCTGACCCCGAACCCGTCGACGCCGATCGGCGACGCGCACCTCAAGGCGGTCAACGACTTCGCCGAGAAGTGGCAGGCGGGCAACATCCCGGACATGGTCGCGGGTCTCAAACAGGTCGACGCTCAGATCAACGACGAGCTGGCCCAGAAACGCGCCGGCGGCTGATCGCATGACCTCGACCATGGACTCGCACGTGGTCGCTTCCCCTTCCGCGTCCAGCCGGACGCGGAAGGGGAACGCCGCGCGCCGCCGTCGCACAGTCTTCTATTTCATCGCACCGGCGATGCTCGGGTTCCTGATCTTCTTCGGCTACCCGTTGATCGCCACGGTGTACTACTCGTTCACCCGTTACGACCTGATCAACACGCCCGAGTTCGTCGGCTTCGACAACTACATCCGCATGTTCACCAGCGAGCCGCTGGTCGGCACCGCCGCGTACAACACGCTGTGGCTGGTGATCGTCCTGACGTTCTGCCGCGTGGTGTTCGCTCTCGGCACGGCGTCGATCATCTCCCGGCTGAAGTCGGGCGTCGGCCTGGTGCGGACGCTCTGCTACCTGCCTTCGCTGGCCCCGCCCGCCGCGGCGACCTTGGCGTTCGTGTTCCTGTTCAACCCGGAATACGGGCCGGTCAACGCGTTCCTGGGAGCGGTCGGCATCGACGGCGGCCTGTGGTTCAACGATCCGGCGATGTCGAAACCCGCGCTGACCCTGCTGGTGATGTGGGGTTCGGGCGAGCTGATGATCATCATCCTGGCCGCGTTGCTCGACGTGCCGCAGGAACAGTACGAAGCCGCTCAGCTCGACGGCGCGGGGCCGGTCCGTCGGTTCTGGCACGTCACACTGCCGTCGATCTCGCCGGTGCTGTTGTTCGGTGTCGTCAACTCGATGATCTTCGCGCTGCAGTTCTTCACGCAGGCGATCGTCGCGGGATCGGCGGCCGCGGGCGCTGCCGACGTCGCGGGCAACACGAAGTTCATCGGCGCACCACAGAACTCGACGCTGACCTATCCGGTTTGGCTGTACGTCCAGGGTTTCCGGTACTTCAACATGGGCTACGCGGCCGCGATGGCGGTGCTGTTGTTCATCGTCTCGGCCGGGTTCACCTGGATTCTCGTGCGGCAGCTTCGTAAGTCCCAGCACCAGGAGGAGGGGGCATGATCATATTCTCGCGCCAGCCTGTTCATGGCCCCGACCGGGTGCGGGTGTCCCGCAGAAGCGGAGCGGGCGGATGACCACACTGGCCGAACCCCGGCACGCCGCCCCGGCGTCCGAACCGCCGAAGGTACGGATGCGGCGTCAATGGGACAAGAAGCTGTACTGGATCGCCACGCACAGCCTGGGGATCGCGATGGGCGTGATCTTCATGCTGCCCATCCTGTTCGTGTTCCTCACCGCGGTGATGTCGAGCGAACAGGCGCTTTCGTCGAACTTCTGGCCGAAGGAATGGCACTTCGAGAACTTCATCGAGGTCTTCGAAAAGGCGCCGCTGTTGCAGTACTTCGGCAACAGCATGCTCTATTCGACCCTGGCCACCTTCGGGGCACTTGTTTCGGCCATTCCGGCGGCGTACGCGCTTTCGAAGCTGAAGTTCCGCGGGCAGAACCTGTTCTTCATGCTCACCGTGGCCGCGATGATGCTTCCCCCGCAGGTCACCGTCGTGCCGCTGTACGACCTGTGGGTGCGGCTCGGGTTCACTGGGACGCTGGTTCCGCTGATCGTGCCGTACTTCTTCTTCGACGCGTTCTCGATCTTCCTGCTGCGGCAGTTCTTCCTCACCATTCCGAAGGACTACCTGGAAGCGGCGAAGATCGACGGCTGCAACGAGTTCCAGACGATGATCAAGGTGCTGATCCCGATGGCGAAGCCGGGGATCGCGGCCACCGCGATGTTCTGCTTCCTGTTCACCTGGAACGACTATTTCGGTCCGCTGCTCTACACCGGTGAGACACGCGACAGCTGGCCGCTTTCGCTGGCGATCGCGTCGTTCCGCGGGATGCACCACGTGGAATGGAACCTCACCATGGCGGCCACCGCGCTGATCATGCTGCCGGTGATCGTGCTGTTCGTATTCGCGCAGAAGTCCTTCGTCAAGGGCGTCACATTCACAGGGGTCAAGGGATGAAACTGGCAGTCGTCGGTGGGGGATCCACTTACACACCCGAGCTGATCGACGGGATCGCCGGACGGCGGTCCACTTTGGACGTCGACGAGATCGTGCTGATCGATCCGGACGCGTACCGGGTGGAGGCGGTCGCTGACTTCAGCAACCGGTTGCTGGACCACGCCGGGCATCCGGCGCGGGTCCGCACCACCGCGAGTCTCGAAGAGGGTGTCGACGGTGCGTCGGCGGTGCTGATCCAGCTGCGGGTCGGCGGGCAGCGCGCGCGGCGCGGGGACGAGACGTTCCCGCACGCCTGCGGCTGTGTCGGGCAGGAGACCACGGGCGCGGGCGGCCTCGCGAAGGCGCTGCGCACCGTGCCGGTCGTGCTCGACATCGCCGACAGGGTGAGGAAGATCGCCGGTGACGACACCTGGATCGTGAACTTCACGAACCCGGTCGGCATCGTCACGCGCGCGCTGCTGAACGAGGGCCACCGCGCCGTCGGGCTGTGCAACGTCGCGATCCACCTCCAGCGCACGTTCGCGCATCTGCTCGGTGCCGGCGTCGACGAGGTCAAACTCGTCCACACCGGACTGAACCATCTGAGCTGGGAACGGAAGGTGCTCGTCAACGGCGAGGACCGGCTGCCGGAACTGCTGGCGGAGCACGCGGAATTCCTCGGCGAGCACGTCACCGCGCCGGTCGAGTGGATGCGGCGGATGAACGTCGTGCCGTCGTACTACCTGAAGTACTACTACGGGCACGACGAGCAGGTCATGAAGCAGCGCACCGAGAGGCCGCGCGCGGACGTCGTCAGCGACGTCGAAGAAGAACTGCTCAAGGTGTACCTCGACCCGGAGGTGGTGACCAAACCGGAGCAGCTGGAAAAGCGGGGCGGCGCCTACTATTCCGAGGCCGCGGTGCAGCTCGTGCACGCGCTCACCTCGGGCGGGCCCGCGGAGGAGCACGTCGTCAACGTCCGCAACGAAGGCACTTTCGACTTCCTGCCGGACGACGCCGTCATCGAGGTTCCGTCCCTTGTGGACGGGAACGGTCCTCGTCCGATCGTGCAGCCGCGGGTGGAACAGCGGTTCGCCGGGCTCATCGCCGGGGTCACCGCGTACGAGCACCTCGCGCTGGACGCGGCGATCAAGGGCGGCCGGGACCGGGTGGCCGACGCGTTGCTCGCGCATCCGCTCGTCGGCCAGTACGCCAAGGCCGATCAGCTCGCCGACACGCTGGTGCAGGTCAACCGTGAGTTCCTGCCGTGGGCGGGGGCATGACGGCCGGCTCACGAGACGTCGTCGTCGCGATCGACGGCGGCAACAGCAAGACCGACGTCCTGATCGTCTCCCGGGACGGACGGGTGCTCGGACAGTCGCGAGGGCCGGGCGCTTCCCCGCAGAACATCGGGGTCGACGGCAGTGTTCAGGCGCTGGAGAAGCTGGTACTGGAAGCCCTTCGCGGGGCGGGACTTCCCGACGAACGTCCTTTCGCGACACATACGTCGGCCTACCTCGCGGGGCTGGATTTCCCGCGAGAGGAGAAGATCCTGCACGCCGCACTGGCCGCACGCGGCTGGAGCGACACGCTGATCGTCGGCAACGACACGCTCGCGCTGCTGCGCGCGGGCAGTTCCGACGGGACGGGGGTGGCGGTGGTGTGCGGCGCCGGGATCAACGGCGCCGGTGTCAGCGCCGACGGCCGCGAGCACCGGTTTCCCGCGCTGGGCAAGATCTCCGGCGACTGGGGCGGCGGCTACCGGCTGGGCGAGGAAGCACTGTGGTGGGCCGTCCGCGCCGAGGACGGCCGTGGTCCGGGTACGGCTTTGCAGGCCGCCGTCACCGCGCATTTCGAGACGTCTTCGGTGCTGGAAGTGGTGCAGCGACTGCACTTCGAGGAGCTGCACTCCGACGCGATCCATGGCCTGTGCCCGCTGCTGTTCGCCGTCGCGGCGGACGGCGACGAAGTGGCGCAGGACGTGGTCGACCGGTTCGTCGAAGAGGTCGCCCTGCTGGTCGGGGTCATCCTCCGGCGGCTCGAACTGACCGGGGAAGCGCCCGAGGTCATCCTCGGCGGGGGAGTGCTGACCGGGGTCGGCTCGCAGGTGATCGCGGAGATCGAGCGGCGGTGCCTGAAGGTGGCGCCGCAGGCTTCGATTCAGGTCGTCGACGTGGCTCCCGTGGTCGGCGCGGCGTTGTTCGCACTGGACACCATCGGTGCTTCTGCCGCCGCGAAGGCCTCTCTCAAGGCCGCCACCAAACGGGTCTGAATGTCCGTGAGGGCCTCCTTCCCTACCTTGAGCGTAGGGAAGGAGGCCCTCACGGACTATTGGCTCAGGAAGCGGCGGGGACGAGCGGCTCGTCCGTCTCCAGCAGCGTCTTGAGGTCCGACAGGATCCACGCCCAGCCGCCACCGGCGTTCTCGCCCGGCCCGGCGTTGACGTCCTCCTGCGAGCCGTCGACCAGCGCGGCCGTCGTCGGCGCGTCGGTGACGTCGTGGGTGACGGTCAGCCGGGTGCCCGCGGTCTTCGTCTCTTCGATCTCATAGGTGAGCTTGGTGTACGGCTCCTTTTCGAAGGACGGGTCCATCAACAGCTTCCAGGTGATGACCAGCTTGCGCGGTGGGTCGACCTCGAGGACCTCGCCGTCGACCAGGTCGTTCGTGAACCCGGCGTCGATGAAGCCCTTCGTCGGGTGGGTGGCGTGCTTGCCACCCGGCCGCAGGTCGAAGTCGACGAGGCCGGTGTAGCCGTACTTCTGCGACCACTCGGGCTTCGTGATGGCGTCCCAGATCTTCTCCGGGGTGGCCTTGATGTAGACGCGGTAAACCTGCGTGTCGGTCATGATGGCTCCTCGGTCTCGAGTTCGGCCTTGAGGTCGAGCAACGCGGTCACGTTGCGCTCGGTGAACTTGTCGATCCACCTGTCGTGGATCTGCCGGATCGGTACCGGGTTGAGGAAATGCTTCTTCTCCCGGCCCTCCTTGCGCGTGACGACAAGTCCGGCTTCTTCCAGCAGTTTCAAGTGCTTCATCACGCCGAACCGGCTCATGTCCACTTCGGACTCGAGTTCGGTCAGCGTGCGGCCGTCACGCGCGAACAGCTGGTCGAGCAGGAACCGGCGAGTCGGATCCGCCAGGGCCTTGAAAACCAGGTCGTCGTCGGGCACGTCGAAAGAATAGGTGACCAAAAGGTCACGTGTCAACCGGTGGTCGCTACAGGAGCGCGCCCAGCGGCAGGATCAGCGCGATCGCGACCACGGAGATGACCGTCTCCATGATCGACCAGCTCTTCAGCGTCTGCCCGACCGAAAGCCCGAAGTACTCCTTGACCAGCCAGAATCCGGCGTCGTTGACGTGGGAGAAGAACAGCGAGCCGGCGCCGATCGCCAGCACCAGCAGCGCGCTGTGCGACGGGTCCATCGTCGCCGCGAGCGGGGCCACGATGCCGGCGGCGGACACCGTCGCGACCGTCGCGGAGCCCGTGGCGAGCCTGATCGCGACCGCGACCAGCCAGCCGAGCAGCAGTGGCGACAGGTTCGCACCGGTGGCCAGGCTGGTGATGACGTTGCCGACCCCGGCGTCCACGAGGGTCTGCTTGAACCCGCCGCCCGCGCCGACGATGAGCAGGATGCCGGCGATCGGCGGGAGCGAATCGGCCACCGTGGACGACAGCTTGTCCCGGGTGAAGCCCGCGGACTTGCCGAGGGTGAGCATGCCGAGCAGGACCGCGGCGAGCAGCGCCACCAGCGGGTCGCCGATGAAGTCCAGCACACGGCGGAGGTGGTTTTCCTTCTCCAGCAGGATGTCCGCGAGTGCTTTGCCCATCATCAGCACGACCGGCAGCAGCACGGTGGACAGCGTCGCGAGGAAACCGGGCCGCCGCCCGTCCGAAGAGGACGATTCCGGGACGAGTCGCTCCGGCGCGACGGCGTCCGGGACCATCTTCGCGGCCAGCCTGCCGAACAGCGGTCCGGCGATGATCACCGTCGGGATCGCGACGAGCAGGCCGAAGGCCAGGGTGAGGCCGACGTTCGCGTTCAGCGCGCCCGCGGCGGCGAGCGGGCCGGGGTGCGGCGGGACGAGGCCGTGCAGCACCGAAAGGCCGGCGAGTGCGGGGATTCCCAGCAGCAGCAACGGTTTCCCGGTGCGCTTGGCGACCAGCAGGATCACTGGGATCAGCATGACCAGGCCGATCTCGAAGAACATCGGCAGGCCGATCAGCGCGGCGACCAGTGCCATCGCCCACGGCAGGGTGCGATCGCCCGCGCGGCGCAGGATGGTGTCGACGATCTGGTCGGCGCCGCCGGAATCGGCGAGCAGCTTGCCGAGCATCGCGCCGAGCGCGATCAGTACGCCGACCGAGGCGACGGTGGAACCGACACCGGAGCTGAAGCTCTTGATCAGCTTGTCCACCGGCATGCCCCCGACGAGCCCGAGCACGCCGGAGCCGAGGATGAGGGCCAGGAACGGATGCTGCTTCGCCTTGGTGATCAGGACGACGATCACGGCGATGGCGAGCACCGTCGCGCCGATGAGACGGGTGTCGTGGCCGGTCCAGGCGGCGGCGAGGGTGGTGGTCATGAGCGGTCCTCGAAAGCGGAGAGGGCGGTTTCGACGATTTCTTCCGGCTTTTTCGCGATGTCGGCGACGAGGCCGCGCTCCTCCGGGCGCAGCGGCTCGAGGTCGGCGAGCTGGGAGTCCAAAAGGGACACCGGCATGAAATGGCCGGAGCGGGTCTTCATCCGGTCGGCGAGCAGGTCGCGGTCGCCGTGCAGGTGCAGGAACCAGACGTCGCCGCCGCCGCGCAGGATGTCGCGGTAGCGGAACTTGAGCGCGGAAGACGTCACGACGCCGCCGGAGGACTCGTGGTCGGAGATCCAGGCGGCGATGGCTTCGAGCCAGGGTTGCCGGTCTTCGTCGTTCAGCGGGTGGCCGGAGCTCATCTTGTCGATGTTCGCCTTCGGATGGAACGTGTCCGCTTCGGCGTAGTCGACGCCGAGGCGTTCGGCGAGTGCCGTGCCCACGGTCGTCTTGCCCGAGCCGGAAACGCCCATCACCACGATGACGGTCATCCGTACCTCCCACGTCGTTGTAGCCGGGACGAGTACAGCTCAAAAGTACTACTTAAGCAAGATGAAGTACTACTTAATCGAGTCAGAACGCTAGGGTCACCTGGTGGGCAACGACAGGCATGCCGAAGTGCTCGACGCGCTCGGCTCAGCGATCGCGAACGGGCGGCTTCCGCCAGGCTCCGTGCTGCGTTCGGAGGAGCTCCAAGAACGGTTCGGCGCGTCCCGCACGGTGGCGCGCGAGGTGGTACGCGTCCTCGAAACGATGTGCCTGACCAGCAGCAAGCGCCGGGTCGGGCTGATCGTGCGCGAGCCGCGAGACTGGAACCATTACGACCCGAGACTGCTCCGCTGGCAACTCGACGGAGCCGAGCGGAAGACCGCGCTGCGAACCCTGACCGAACTGCGCTCCGGCGTCGAACCGTGCGCCGCCCGGTACGCCGCGCTGCGGGCGACACCGGAAGAGGGCGGCCGTCTCCGGGCCTTGGCGAAGCGACTGGAGGAAACGGCGCACCAGCGGGACCTCGAGACCTTCCTGGGGCACGACGTCGCCTTCCACGATCTGCTGCTTTCCTCGTCGCGGAACCCGATGTTCGCGCAGCTTTCGGCGGTCGTCGCCGAAGTGCTCGCCGGGCGCACCGGGCACGGGCTGATGCCGGAGGAGCCGCAGCCCGAGGCCGTCGCACTGCACGTCGAGGTCGCGGCCGCCATCGACGCCGGCGACCCTGACCGGGCCGAACGCGCGATGCGGGACATCGTCATCCAGGCGCGTGACGAGATGGCCGTCCTTCTGGACGGATGATCTTCGAGTAATCTCTGCAGGTCTTCGAGGGATACTGCATGCGGGGGGCGACGGTGAGCGCGGCGCGCGCGATCGGCTTGGTGTTGGGGGTGGCCGCCGACGGGGCGATCGGGGATCCCCGGTCACGGCGTCCGGTGACGGCGTTCGCCAGGGCGGCTTCGGCGGTGGACGCGAAAGTCCGGTCGAAGCATCCGGCGGTCGGAGTACTTTGGACCGGCGGCCTCGCGGGTTCCGCCGTGCTGGCGGGCGTGCTCGCCGAACGCGCCGGACGGCGCAGCCCCGTCCTGCAGGCGACCACGACCGCGGTGACCACCTGGGCCGTCCTCGGCGCCGCCGGCCTGGCCGCGCACGGCACGTCGCTGGCGCGGGACCTCGAAGAAGGCGAACTCGAAACCGCACGCGGCACACTGTCCACACTGGACCCCCGCGTCGCCGACGACCTCGGCGTCATCGGCCTCTCACGCGCCTCGGTGGAAACGCTCGCCGAGAACACCGCGGACGTCGTCATCGCGCCGCTGGTGTGGGGAGCGCTCGCCGGCGTCCCCGGCCTCCTCGGCTCGCGCGCGATCAGCCTGCTGCGCGGCCTCGGCCGGGGACGACCCGAGCGCTACCGCTGGTTCGTCGCGCGGCTGGACGAAATCGTCCATCTCGTCCCCACTCGGGTCGCGGCCGGGCTGACCGTCCTCGCCGCCCCGGTCGTCGGCGGCTCGGCGGGCGGCGCGTGGCGCGCTTGGCGCCGGGACACGACCGCTCACCCGAGCCCGAACGCGGGCCGCGTCGAGGCCGCCTTCGCCGGGGCGCTCGAGATCCGCGTCGGCGGGCGGACCGTGTACCCGCACGGCGTCGAGGAACTGCCGGTGCTCGGTATCGGCCGCAACCCGGACGCCGGACACGTGACGCGGGCCGTGGAGCTGTCGCGAGTGGTCGGCTGGCTGGGCGCGATCAGCTCGGTGGTGCTGGCGGGTCTCGTCGGGCTTCGGCGACGGCGGCGCTGACCTGCGGTTTCGCCGGCCGGGGGAGCGGGGGACCTTTGCTATCGCGTTCCCGGCGGGCGGGTGTGTGGAAATAGGGACGTTGAGTGTCCCTATTTCCACACACCCTGCACTCCGCGTAGCGGTGCTGACTGACTGTGTGGATTTTGGTGCGTTGGATGACCAGAAATCCACACGGTCACCGCGCAAGGGAGCAAGGGACCTTTGCTATCGCGCGGGTGCTGACCTGCGGAAAGGGAGCAGGGGACCTTTGCTATCGCTCCCGCCGCGCCAGCTGCGCCCGCGCCCGCGCGTCCATCGGGCCGTCGCGCCGCGCCAGCTCCGCGTCGATCCGGGACCGGTCGGCAGGCTGCTTGTTGCCGCCGAACTTGAACTTCGCCCGCACCCCCGTCACGGTCAGCTCGACCCCGCGGATGCCGGGGAGCAGCCGCTTGTCCGGCGCCTCGGTGGCGCTCACCGCGACCCGCTCCCCGGATGGCTCGAAGTGCGCCAGCTGGCGGTCCAGCAGCGTGGCCTTCTCCACCGCGTCGTCGATCAGCCGGACGTCGCATTCGAGCTGGACGGACGCGTAATACGACGTCGGGACACCGTGCGGCGGGTCGGTGGGGGTGTTCCAGCCGGAGCGGATGTAGGTGTGGTCGTCGATCACCGACAGCAGCGCGCGCGGGTGTTCCTCCAGCAGCGGCCAGACCGGGTTCGGCCGCGCGAGATGCAGCAGGACCGTCCGGTCGCCGTCGAAGACGAAGTGAACCGGGTTGACGATCGGCAGGTCACGGCCCGCGCCTCCGGCGATCAGCTGGCCGAAGTCGTGGGTGGAGAGCCAGGCCTGCCATTCGGCGTCGTCGTGGGCGGCGTCCCACGGGTGAATCAGCATGATCGCATCCGAACACGCCAAATGGACCGGTAAAAGGGCCATTTTCGCGCCAGATCAGGTGGCCACTTCGGAGCGTTCGTCCTCGGCCAGCATCTCCGCGACACTCTTGCGCCGCTGCGGCCGGTCCGTGGTCAGCACGCCACCCGGCTTCAGCTCGCGGACGGTGAAGTACAGCCAGCCCATCAACGCCATGGCCCCGAAAGCGATCCACTGGAGCGCGTAGGAGAAGAACGGTCCGGCGTCGGTCTGCGGCAGCGGTAGCGCGCCCAGCACACCGGGCTGGTTCACATCGAGCTGGAAGTAGCCCGGCCGGATGTCCAGCTTCGCGGCCCGCGCGACGACCTGGGAATCGACGACGTAGCTCTGCAGCTTCCCGCCCGTCGACTCGTCGGCGAACGCGTCGCGGTTCTTGCCGTCCCTCTCGTCGTGACGTGCCCGCGTGACGATGTCGACCGTGCCGGTGGGAGGCGGGGCGAAGGGGAGCGCGCGCGATTTGTCGTCGAGCCGGACGTACCCGCGGTCCACCAGCACGATCGTGCCCTCGCCGGTGCGGAACGGCGTCAGGACCTCGTAGGCCGCTTCGCCCTGTACAGAGCGCAGACGGGCTACGACCTCGCCCTCCGGAAGGTACGTGCCCTTCATCGCGACCAGATGCCATTCGGTGCGCTGATCAGGGGCCGCACCGTTGGGAAGCAGCTGGTCCAGCGACCGCGGCTGCCCGGAGAACGACTCCCGCAGCGCCGCGTTCTGGTGCTCGCGTTCGGTGTTGCGGGAGAACTGCCACGGCGCGAGCAGGGTGAAGCAGGTGATGGCGAAGGTGAACACCACCAACGTCAACGCCAGCCACCCGGGCTTCAGCAGGAACTTCAACCGCACCCCACCACGGTAAGCGGTCCGCCTCAGGCGTGTGCGCGCACCCAGTCGAGCAGGCCGGGAACGGACCGCTCGATCATGCCGAGGACGTCCTCGAAACCGTCGTCCTCGCCGTAGTACGGGTCCGGGACCTCGGCGCCTTCGGGCGCGGACGGATCGAATTCACGCAGCAGGCGGACCTTCTCCTGGTCCGCGACCTTGCGCCGGAGGAACGACAGGTGACCTTCGTCCGCCGCGAGCAGCAGATCGGCGGCCAGATGCCCGCGGTCGACCTCGGCCGCGACGTGACCGGTCGGATAACCGTGTTCGGCCAGCTTCGCGCGCGCCCGCTTGTCCGCGGCCTCGCCCACGTGCCAGCCACCGGTGCCCGCGCTGGACACCTGCACGAGGTGATCGAGACCGGCTTCTTCGGCCTTCGCGCGGAAGACGAGCTCGGCCATCGGGGAACGGCAGATGTTGCCGGAACAGACGAAGACGATGTGCAGCACCCGATCAGTGTGAAGGCCGCCGGAGATCGACCGCTCACCGGCTCCGAACGGCTACCGGGCGCGCGAAGCTGGAAAGCCGGGACGAAGCGGGAGTAGACCTCCTGGAGAGAAACACGCAGGAAGGTCGCGTATGAGCGCACCAACACCCATCGTCGAGTCCGCGGCAACCGGGCTCCGCTGGTATCGCATCACCGTCACGCATCCGCACCCCTACGAGGTCGGGCGGATCCTGTCGGAGCACCACTTCGTCCAGGCGAGATCGCCGAAAGAGGCGATGACCAGGATGCCGTTGCACCTCCGGTCGAGCGCATCCGTCGCGCCGTACCAGGTCGGCCACGCCGAAGTCCCCGATCACCCGACGAAGGCCTACCGGGCGATGCTGTGGACGGGCCGAGTGATGCGCGCGGCCGGACGCTGGGCGATCAACAAGGACGCGAAGGCGCTGGACTGACCCGGAGGCGATAGCAAAGGTCCCTTGCTCTCGCGGAGCAACGCGGCGAGGACAGCTCCCGGTGACCGTGTGGATTTCTGGTCATCCAACGCACCAAAATCCACACGGTCAGTCAGCACCATTACGCGGAGTGCGGGGTGTGTGGAAATAGGGACACTCAACGTCCCTATTTCCACACACCCACCGCCGGGAACACGACACCAAAGGTCCCCCGCTCCCTTTCCGCAGGTCAGCGGCAGCGCGATAGCAAAGGTCCCCTGCTCCCGCCGCGACCAAGGACGCGACCAAGGACGCGATCAAGCGCGCGAGCAGGCCGACCGCACCGACTCCCCGAGCGCGACCGAGTGCAACCGGTCCAGCCCGCGCCGCGCGTCGACCAGCCGCACCGTGACCGCGAGCCGCACATCGCACGACCGTCGCGTCCGCGCGTCCCGGGTCGTGCCGAGTTCGGCGAGCAGGCCCGCGTTGAGCCGGTCGATCACCGGCCGCACCTCGGTCGCCAGGTCGGGTCGCCCGGGCGGCCGCGTGTCCGGGTGCTCGGTCCACCGCGCGTACAGGCCGCGCTGCACGACCTTGTTCGCCTCGATCTGGTCGCGGAAGAACCGCACCACGCCGTCCGCGTCGAGACCGAGGCCGGGCGCCTTCGCCGCCATCGAGTCGAGGATCTGCTGTTCGCGCACCGGATCGTCGATCGGCGAAGGCGTGCCGAACTTCGCGGCGGCGACCTTGTCGGCGATCTGCACGCGCTGAGCAGCCAGGTCGGTCAGCTTCCAGAGTCCCGGAGACGCCGACGCCGGCGCGGGTATCACCACGAGAAGCAACAAAGCGGCACAGAGCACCCGAAGTCGCATGCCCGGAAACGCTACATGCGAAAATCGCCGGGTGCCCGCGTTAGCCGAAGTCATCGCCGCCCTCGAGCAGGCGTACCCGCCCGAACTCGCCGAATCGTGGGACGCCGTCGGTCTCGTCTGCGGCGACCCGGCCGAGAACGTGGACAAGGTGCTGTTCTGCGTCGACCCGGTCGACGAGACCGTCGAAGAGGCCATCGAAGGCGGCGCGCAGCTGATCGTCGCGCATCACCCGCTGCTGTTGCGCGGCGTCCACGGCGTCCCGGCCGACAGCACCAAAGGGCGCCTCGTGCACCGTCTCATCCGTGCGGGTGTCGCGCTCTACTGCGCGCACACCAACGCCGATTCCGCGTCACCCGGCGTCTCCGACGCGCTCGCCGACGCCATCGGCCTGACGGTCCTCGGCCCGCTCGACCCCCGCGAGGACGGTGTCACCGGTATCGGCCGCATCGGTGAACTGCCCGCGCCCGAACCGTTTTCCATCTTCGTCGAACGCGTCGCGAACGCCTTGCCCCGCACGGAACCCGGCGTCTACGGCGCGGGCGACCCGGCTCGCCCGATCCGCCGCGTCGCCGTGTCCGGCGGTTCCGGCGACAGCTATCTCAAGCGTGCCACCGCCGCCGGTGTCGACGCGTACGTCACCGCGGATCTCCGGCATCATCCCGCCGGCGAGCACCTCGCCGAGATCGCCGAAGTCCCCGCCCTGGTCGGCGTCACGCACTGGGCGAGCGAGTGGCCGTGGTGCGAGCAAGCCTCGGCCGTCGTCCGGGCCGCCTTAGCGGGTAACGTCGATGTTCACGTCTCCACGAGGTGCACCGACCCGTGGACGCTACGGGCCACCCGAACCGCGCACTAAGAATCCAAGGAGCACCGTGAAGGCCGACCCCGCCGTCCAGCGCAAGCTGCTCGAACTCGCGAAGGTGGACGCCGAACTCTCGCGTACCGCCCACCGCCGCCGCACCCTGCCGGAGATCGCCGAGATCGACGCGGGTGAGAAGACGGTGCGCGAACGACGTGACGCGCTGGTCTCGGTCCAGACCGCGGCGTCCGACCTCGACCGCGAGATCGCCCGGCAGGAGAAGGAGATCGAGTCGGTGCGCGCTCGCGGCGACCGCGACCGCAAGCTCCTCGAATCCGGTTCCGTCGCGGCGAAGCAGATGACCGACATCGAGCACGAGCTGAACAGTCTCAACCGGCGCCAGTCCGCGCTCGAGGACGACCTGCTCGAACTGATGGAGCGTCGCGAGGCGCTCGAGCTCGACGCCCAGCGCACCAGCGCGGAGGTCGCGAAGGCCGAGAACGAGGTCGCCGAAGCCATCCGCCGTCGTGACGAGCAGTTCGCCGACTTCGACACCACGACGGCGCGCCGTGACGAGGACCGCGCCAAGCTCCTGCCGCGGTTCCCGGAAGACCTGCTGAAGCTCTACGAGCGGATCCGGGCCCAGAAGGGTATCGGCGCGTCGCTGTTGCGGTCCCGCCGCTGCGGTGCCTGCCAGCTCGACATCGACCGCCGCGAGATCGGCGAGATCAAGGCCGCCCCTGAGGACAACGTCATCCAGTGCGAGAACTGCGGCGCCATCCTGGTGCGCACCCTGGAGTCCGGCCTGTGACCGACCACGTACTCGTCGAGGCCGACGGTGGCTCGCGGGGCAACCCCGGCCCCGCCGGATACGGCGCGGTCGTCAAGGACGCGGCCACCGGCGAGGTGCTCACCGAGCGCAAGGCGTACGTCGGCATCGCGACCAACAACGTCGCCGAGTACTCCGGCCTGATCGCCGGGCTCGCCGCGGCCGCCGAGCTCGGAGCGTCCACAGTGGACGTCCGGATGGACTCGAAGCTCGTGGTGGAACAGATGTCCGGGCGCTGGAAGGTCAAGCACCCGTCGATGCAGCCGCTGAACGCCGAGGCCAAGGAGCTGGCCGCCGGGTTTTCCCGCGTGCGCTACGAGTGGATTCCCCGCGCGGAGAACTCCCACGCGGACGGGCTCGCGAACGAGGCCATGGACGCCGGCCGTGAGGCCGAGAAGCGGCCGGAAGCACCGAAGACCGTGAAGCAGGACAGGGTCAGCCCGGTCGGCTGGACCGGCGCGACCGGGACGCCGACCAAGCTGCTCCTCGTGCGGCACGGCCAGACGGCGATGTCGGTCGAGAAGCGCTACTCCGGCCGCGGCGACGTGCCCCTCACCGAGCACGGCAAACAGCAGGCCGCCGCCGCCGCGAAACGTCTCGGCGCGATGGAGGGCCTGGTCGTCGACGGCGAAGCCGCGCCGATCATCGCCTCGCCGCTGATCCGCACCCAGCAGACCGCGCAGGCGATCGCGGACGCGCTCGGCGGCCGGGTCGAGACCCATCCGGGGCTGATCGAGACCGACTTCGGCGACTGGGAAGGCCTCACCTTCACAGAGGCGATGGAGCGCGACCCCGAGTTCCAGACCAGCTGGCTGTCCGACACCTCGATCGCGGCGCCGGGCGGCGAAAGCTTCGACGGCGTGCACCGGCGGGTCCGCAAGGCCCGCGACGAACTGATCGCGAAGTACGGCGGGCGGACGCTCGTGCTGGTCAGCCATGTCACGCCGATCAAGGCCCTGCTGCGGATGGGCCTGGACGCCGGGCCGTCGCTGCTGTTCCGCCTGCATCTGGACCTGGCGTCGCTCTCGATCGTCGAGTTCTACCCGGACGGCAACGCGTCGGTGCGGTTGGTGAACGACATCTCGCATCTCTCCTGATCAGTGTCTCTTGAAGCGCGTTTTCGGATTTCCGCGGCCGGGCCGCGGCATCTGCCAGGCACTCACCGAGCCGGGGCGGCGGCCCGCCTCCGCAAATCCGAGGCCTTCGGCCGACAAGAAGCGCGCGCACGTTTCCTCGCTCACCCGGTCGACCTCAGTTCGAGCCACACGCTCCTGATCAGGAGAGTGTGGCGCGGATCACGCCTGGATATGACGTGTCGTAGGCGGCCAATGGGGTATTGGCTACAGTTTCGGCGACGGCACGTGAGCGAAAAGGCAAAGACGGGGACATGACGGCGAGCGCACTCAGCGAAGCTTCCGAACAAGACGTGCCCGACCCGGCGGAGACGCCGGCCCGTCGTGGCCTGGCCGCCCGTGTCGCGCCGTACCTGGCGGTGCTCGCCGGTGTCGCGGCCCTGGCCTGGCACGCCACTCTCTACGGCCACTGGATCGTCGACGACGCGGCCATCACCTTCTCCTACGCGCGCAGCTTCGCCGACGGGCTCGGCCCGGTGTTGCAGCAAGGGCAGCCGTCGGTCGAGGGCTGGTCGAACTCGACGTGGCTGGTGGCGCTGGTGCTCGGCAAGCTCGTCGGCGTCTTCGACAGCGGCATGCTGTTCGGCGTTCCCGACTACGTGCTGTTCCCGAAGCTGCTGGGGCTCCTGTTCACCGCCGGGACGCTGGCCGCGTGCCACATCGTGGCGAAGCAGATCTTCGCGCGCTTCGCCTGGCTGGCGACGCTGGTCGTCGGGCTGACGCTGGCCGCGATCCCGTCGTTCGTCATCTGGACGATCTCCGGGCTGGAGAACTCCCTGTTCGGGATGGCCGTCGCCTGGCTCGCCGCCCTGCTGTTCGTGGCCGTGCGCAAGGACACCGTGCTCACCGCGAAGGTCGCCATCTGGTCCGGGGTGCTGGTCGCGTTCGCCGCGCTGACCCGCCCCGAAGGGCTGATCTACGGCGGCGCGTACCCGCTCGTCGTCCTGTTCCAGCTGCGGAAGCCGCTCCTCGGGCAGAGCGTCAAGCTGGTCGTGGTGTCGGTGGTCGCGTTCGCGATCCCGTTCGGGGCGTACCTGGCCTGGCGGATCACGGAGTTCGGCAGGCTGCTGGCGAACCCGTCCATCGCGAAGGGGCAGGGCCTGCCCGGGCTTTCGGCGCTGAAGCAGCCCTTCGAACTGGTCGGCTACGCGGGTGTCGCCGGGACGATCCTGCTGGCGCTGACCATCGGATACGCGCTCGTCCGCGCGGAGTGGCGGCGCAGTCTGATCGCGCTGCTGGTGCCGCTGGCGCTGGGCATCATCGCGTACGGCGTGATGGTCCCGGACTGGATGGGCCAGCACCGGTTCGCGACCCCGATCTGGATCCTCGCCGTGCTGGCGGGAACGCTGGCCGCCGGCGAACTCCTGCGCCGGTCGCGTGCCGTGTTGCGGACCGTCGTGGTCCTCGTGCTGGTCGCCGCCGCGATCCCGTCCGGGATGGGCTTCGCGTCGGCGTCGAAGAAGTTCCAAGAGGTCCCGACGGTGCCCGCGTGCCTCATCGCCGACCGCTTCGGCCGCGGCTTCAACACCATGGCCGACATCCTCGGCCTCCAGCAGGCGTCGCTGCTGCTGCCCGACCTCGGCGGTTCGTCGATGACCAGCCGCCTGCACCTGGTCGACATGGCCGGGCTGGTCGAGGCCGACGTCGCGGACTTCCTCAAGAACGGCGACCTGCCGGGGCTGCGCGACTACGTGTTCGAGAAGGTCAAGCCGACCTTCATCCACTCGTGGGGCCCGTGGGCCGCCGGCAACGGCATCACCGTCGACCCGCGGATCGACCGCGACTACGAGCCGATCTTCGTGTACCCGGGCAGCGGGCCGCGCAACGGTGACTTCGTGCGCAAGGACGCCGTCTCCAGCCCCGAGAAGCTGAAGGCCGTCCAGGAGTACGCCGCGAAGACCCTTCCGGACGTCGAGGCGGCGCGCTTCGGCGGCCCGCTCAAGGACTGCGGCCCGACCATGCACCCCGGCCAGACCGTCTACCTGCCCTAAAACCCCGCAATTCGGCACCTGGTTGCGATCCTTGCCGCGCGCAACGATCGCAACCAGGTGCCGAATTGCGTAGGGGTCAGGGGGCGGAAGTGACGAGGGGTTCCGGGGTGGCGGCGCCTCGTTCCAGGTCCGCTTCCTTCGCCCGGATCACCGGAAGCACGTGCTTTCCGAAGTGCTCGACGTCCTCCAGGTAGTGCAGGAAGCCGAGCAGCAGCAGGTTCGCCCCGCGCTTCTTGTACTCGATCGCCCGGTCCGCGATCTGCTCCGGCGTGCCGATCAGCCCGGTGCGGAAGCCGTCGTTGTACTGCACCAGATCCTTGAACTCCGAGTCGGCCCACATCCCCTTCTTGTCCGAAGTGGAGCCTCCCGCCTGCTTGACGGCGTTGCGGAAGCCCTCGACGGCGTCCGAGTTCGCCTTCTCGACGATCTCCCGCAGCACGGCCTTCGCCTCGCTCTCGGTCTCCCGCGCGATCAGGAAGCCGTTGAGCCCGAAGCGGACGGCGTGGTCGTTCTGGGCCGCGTAACCGCGGACCTCCTCGACCTGTTCGCTGAAACCGTCGAAGTCCTTGCCGTTGCTGAAGTACCAGTCCGACACCCGGCCCGCGAGCTTCCGCGCCGCGGTGGAGTTGCCGCCCTGGAAGATCTCCGGATGCGGACGGCCGACCGGTTTGGGTTTGATGTCGAAATCGTGGATCCGGTAGAAATCGCCGGCGAATTCGGCGTGGTCGTTCGTCCAGAGTTCCTTCAGTACGCGAATGAACTCTTCGGAACGACGGTATCGTTCGTCGTGTTCCAGCCACGGTTCACCGAGGTTCGTGAATTCGTCCTTGAACCAGCCGCTGACCACGTTGACCGCCGCGCGACCGCCGGAGATCACGTCCGCGCTGGCGATGAACTTCGCGAGCACCCCGGGATGCCACAGTCCGGGATGGATCGCCGCGATCACCTTCAGCCGCTGCGTCGCGAG
The DNA here is from genome assembly GCF_046549005.1 of Amycolatopsis sp. lyj-108. Taxonomy (NCBI): domain Bacteria; kingdom Bacillati; phylum Actinomycetota; class Actinomycetes; order Pseudonocardiales; family Pseudonocardiaceae; genus Amycolatopsis; species Amycolatopsis sp. lyj-108. The sequence continues at coordinate 1,044,747 of NZ_JAJPWQ010000002.1, forward strand.
CAGCAGCGCGAGGCTGAATCCGGTCGATTCGTGCTGGTAGGCGGCACCGTAGCTGGCCGTGTAGCGGACCTGGCTCAATGCGTATTCGAACCCGCTGTTCTCCGCGAGGACGGCGAGATCCCGGTTGTACTCGTATCCCCAGTCGGTCCGCTGCTCGATGTCGCTCGTGACCAGACCGCCGCTCACATTGGGGACCCAATAGGCGAATTTGAGTGGTTCGGATTCGATTCCCGGCATGTCGCGGAGTGAACCCGCCGCCCCCGGAAACCGTCAATCACCGTCCACGCGCTGGGACCGGCCGAGCGCGGAACACAATTCCGGTCGTCCGGTGATCTCCAGTTTGCGGTACGCCCCGGACAAATGGAGTTCGACGGTGCGGCGGGTCAGGTGCAGTGCCTCGGCGATCTCCCGGTTGGTGAGACCCTGTGCGGCCATCAGCGCGACGCGGTATTCCTGTTTGGTGAGGCCGTGTTCGTTGTCCTTCGCCGTCGCGAGGCTCGTTCGCGCGCTCCGCAGCGCCTCGGTGGCCCGCGTCTCAAGCGGCCGGGCTCCGCAATGCTTGCTCGACCGCACAGCCAGCCGCAGTATGCCGACCGCCTTCTCGGCCTGCCCGTGCCGGGCCTGCAGCACGCCGAGTTCGGTCAGCGCCTCGGCCAGCGCCAGTTTCGCCGTCGACCCGCCGAGGACGTCGACGGCCTTGGTGAGCAGGCGTTCCGCCTCCTCGCCGAGACCGTCGTCGCGGACGAGGCCTGCCGTGGTCAGCGCGCCGCCGAGGATCCTCGGCGCTCCCCAGCGTTCCGCGGCGTCGAGGTCCTCCTCGGCGAGCCGGGCCGCCGCGTCGGTGCGCCCGAGCGCCAGCGCGGTGCGGGCGGCGTGCGCCCGCCAGGGGGCGAATCCGGGGAAGCGCATGCCGTGATGTTCGAGACGGCGGCCGCAGCCGCGCAGGTCTTCGTAGCCGAGTTCGGGCTCGCCGGTGGCCGCCCGGAGCCTGCCGCGGGCGTAGAGCAGGTAGTTGTGCGTGAAAAGTGCTTGGGTGGCCCCGAAATCCAGCTTGTCCAGCACCGCGTTCGCGACGTCGTGGCGGCCGAGGTCGACCGAGACCTCGATCAGTCTCGCCGCGCACAGCACCGCGATCGGGCAACGACCGGTGACACCGCGTTCGTCGAACTGCCGCACCAGGGATTCGTAGTGCACACTCGCCCGCTCCAGATCGCCGCCCGCCTGCAGGGCGATCCCGCGGGCCAGCGTGGCGAGCGCACCCTTCGGCACATGGAAGTCCCAAGGCAGGCGTTTGGTGTCGAGCACCTGGCAGAGCCGGTCGGTGAGCGCGGGCTCGTCGGCGAGCGCCGCCGTCGCAAGCGTGAAGAAGTAGGGATGTTCGAACAGTTCGGGTTGTTCGCCGGACAGCGCCTCCCCGAAATGCCGGACGGCGTCCGCCGAGGACTTCCCGCTCCGCACGGTATCGAGCGCGAGCAACCCCGATCGGCTCTGTCGCGCGGCGGGATCGTTCAACGGCGCCCATTGCCGCTCGAAGTCGCGGAAGTCCGGCGGCGGCCCGAGTCTGCTGCCCGCTTCGGCGAGATAGGTCATGCACAGCAACGGCCAGACGGCGTCGGGGCCGCCCGCGTCGAGCCGGGCGGCGAACTGCCCGGCGGAGTTGATCGCCAGCCGCGCGTCCGGGCCGCAGCACAGCGAAAGGATCATGGCCGTCGCGACGAACGCGGCGGTTTCGCGGTCGTCGATGTGGTCGATGGCTTCGCGCACGCGGGCGGGCGCGAGGTCCGGGTCGCAGTGGAACTCCGCGTGCGCGAGCTGGAGCAGGATCGCCATCCGCTTGCGTTCGCTGAGCCGTTCTTCCAGTGCCCGCGACAGGAACCGGACCGCCAACTCCGGGTCGCTCTCCACCGAATGCCGCGCCGCCAGCCGCAGGACGTCGACCGCCCAAGGGATTCTGATCGCGGTCGCCTCCAGGAGGTGCGCGCCGACCCGCTCCGGTGCGGCACCCGAGTCGTGCAGGAGCCTGGCCGCTCGCGACTGACTGACCGCCCTGGTGGTGAGCGGCATGTCGGCGAGCACCGAGTTGCGGACGAACCGGTAGGACAGCGCGGGCTGGTGGCTGTTGGTCAGCAGGTGCACTCGCACCATCGTGTCGATGGCCTCCAGCGCGGTGATCTCGTCGACCCCGGCGAGCCGCGCCAGCAGGTCGAAGCTCGCGTCCTCGCCGAGGATCGCGACGGCTTCGAGCATCTTCGGCGCGGCGGTGTACTCGTGCATGCGCACCCGCAGCACCTCGCCGATCATCGCCGAGCCCGCGGTGTCCAGCTCCATCCCGGGGACCAGGCGGCGGCGCAGTGCGCTGAGCAGGAACGGGTTGCCGCCGGTGAGCTCGCGGCATTCCTCGGCGAACCGTCCGGGGGAGACGCGGAGGAACTCGGCGACGTGTCCCGCGCCCAGCCCGTGCAGCCGGATCGTCGCCGGCGTGCACCCGGACATCTCCAGCAGGGCGACCTCGCCGGTTTGCAGATGCCCGATCAGCGAGGTCAGCACGACCATCACCGGCAGCTGCTCGACGCGATGCCGGATGTAGGCGAGACAGCGCATCGACCACGGATCGGCGAGGTGGATGTTGTCGATGCCGAGGAAGACCGGTCCCTGTTCGGCGGCGTGGCGGACGGTGCGGAAGAAGGCGTCGAGCGCCTCCGTCTGTTCCTGTTCGTTCCGGGGACGGCGGTCCGGCAGGATCTCGGCCGCGTGCGGCGTGCGCGGCCGCGGCGATCCGGGTTCGGCGGGTGCGTGGGTGAGCGCTTCGAGGAGCTGGCGGCCGACACCGCCGCTCAGATGCGTCTCCAGCCGGGACGCGGTCGCGATCGCGACGGTGAAGCCCGCCGCTTTCGCGAGCTCACCGGCGGCTGTCAGCACCGACGACTTGCCCATGCCGAACTCTCCGACCACCACCGCGCTGACCGCGCGGCCGTGCAGGGCGGCCCGGAACAGCCCGGTGATCGTGTCGAGTTCGCTGTCTCGACCCAGTAACCCGGCGGCTCGGCGCTTCGGTACCGAAGGCCCGCCGAAGGGGCTCTCGGGATTTACTTCGGTATGCACCGTAGAGACCTTCGTGTCGGCTTGCGGCAGACTACTTCAACGTAAGCGGAATCGGGAGTAATCGCTGGTCGTCGAGGGGAGCAGGGGTCGAGATGTCCGTATCCGACGAGACCCGCCGGGCCGACCGTTGCGACGACATCAAGGCCGCGACGACGCACGCCAGGAAGACCACGACGAGGTTGGCCGCGATCATCGACAGCCGCCCGCGGCACCGTGGGGCGACAGGGGACAGGTAGCTCAGATCTGCCCTCGCCAGCGCGACTTCCACCGACGTGAATTCCGCGACCTGGCGCCCGCAGCGCCCGCAACCCTTCAAATGCTCTTCGAAGGCGTACGCCTCGGCCTGATCGAGCACACCGAGTACGTACGCCGCCACATCGGTGTGTTTCACCTTTCGCTTCCTCATCGCGAACCCAGTTCTCCTAACGACCGTCGCAATGTCCTCATGGCCGCGTACAGCCGTGATTTGACCGTTCCCTCCGGGATTCCCAATATCACCGCCGCCTCCCGGACGGTATGTCCGGTCAGATACGTCTCGTAGATGACGGCCTGGTATTTGCCGTCCAGATATCGTAGCGCTTCGGAAATGACGAGTGCGGACAGTGACTGCTCGGTCCGGTCCGCTGTTTCGGCGTTTTCGGAACTGTCCAGCTCCACCTCCTGAGGTCGTGCCCGCCGGTTTCGCCAGCCATCGATCACGATCCGCTTGGCGACCGTGAGCAGCCAGCCGCGCAGCATTCCCGGCTCGCGGTTCAACGTGTCGGAATGCTGCCAGGCGCGGATCAGTGTTTCCTGGACGACGTCCTCCGTCCATTGTTGATCATGGCCCGTCAGGTACAGCACCTGATTGAACAAAGTCTCCCGGAAATCCTTGTACAGCAACGAAATCAGCTCATCGGAAAGCTCGTTCGGCCGGTGGTCGCCACCGACCCGGCATCCTCTGCCCACTGCTTCCATAAAGTTCGCTACCTCCCCAACGGTGGAGGATTTCACAGGTTCGTACACCGTAGCGCAGACTATCGCCGTGAGCCATGTGCAGTAGTGGTCTGTTCACTATTAGTCGGCCGGTACGTATGTCAGTGGGAAACGGTTCTAAATGTGTCGTGTGATGCACATCACACTGGACGCGAGTACCGAGATCGAACCGGCCGCTCCGGTTCGCCGTACTTCCAGTGAGGCACTTCCATGACGGGGACGGGTGAAATGATCTATCGACTGTTCGGAGTGGTGATCGCCTGCTTGGTGATATGGGTGGGAACGCCCGCCCGTGCCTTCGCGGAAATCGACGCCCATGACCGGGAACTGCTCGTACGAGTACGTCAAGCCGGTTTGTGGGAAGGCCCGGTCAGCCGTCAGGCGGAACAGCGCGGGAACGGGCAGCGGGTGCGGGAGGTCGGCCGCAAACTCGCCGAGGATCACGACCGTCTCGACGCGCAGGTCCGCACACTCGCTTCGAAGGTCCGCGTCGAACTTCCCGCCGAGCCCACCGAAGAACAGCGCTCCTGGATCGGCGAGATCACCGCGGCGGGCGGCGCCGACTTCGACCGCCTCTACGTCAATCGTGCCCGCGCCGCGCACGGGAGCATTTTCGGGCTCGCCTCCCAGGTCCGCGCCGCCACCCGCGACGACGCGATGCGTTCGTTCGCGCAGACCGCCGTCGACACCGTCATGCGGCATATGACCCTGCTCGAAAGCACCGGTATCGCCGAGACCACCTCGCTGATGGTCGTGCCCACCGGCGGCAACGAACTCGACGGCGGTGACATCGCGCTCGGCGTGCTCATGGTGGGAATCGCCGGCGGAGCGACCTTCGGGCTCGTCCGGGTTCTCGGCTCGTCGGGCAGGCGCGCATGACGGCCTCGCTCCTGGCGGTCATCCCGGCCCCGTCGCCACACGACAGCGGGGTGCGGGACATCGCCGCGCTTTCGGGCCGGTTCGCCTACGTGACGATGTGCCTGACGCTGGCTTGGGGCGTGCTGAGCGCCACCGGCTGGATCAGGCGCGTCACCGGCCACGAGGCACTGCGCGGCGGTCACGTCGTCCTCGCGACGTTCAGCCTCGCCACCGGTGTCGTCCACGGTCTGTCCTATCTCTTCCTCGACGACGACTCGTTCGGCGTGCTCGCGCTGCTGATCCCGTTCGCCGGCGGCGGGCTCGCGCGGCACGCGGCGGGCGTCGTCGGGCTGGAACTGTTCATCGCCGTCTCGGTCACCGCCGCGCTGGGGCGCCGGGCGAACGGTCGCGGCGGGCAGCGGTTCCACCAGGCCGGCTACTTCGCGGTCGGGCTGCTGGCGATCCACTCCTGGCTCGGCGCGTCCGCGAACGGGCATCTCGCGGCCGTCTGGCTCGGCGGGATCACCATGCTCACCCCCGCCGTCGTGCTCACCGTGCTCCGCGTGCTCCCGCCGCGGACGCTGGTCCGGCTGGGACTGCTCGAAGGTGAGACCGGCCGGGCCGAACGGGTCCGGATCTCCGTCGACGACAAGAAATGCCACCGCTACGCCATCTGTCAGGCCGAAGCTCCGCAGGTCTTCCAGTTACAGGGCGACGGTCAGCTGCGCTACCTCCGGAAACCCGGCGCCAAACAGGTGCCGCTGGTCCAGGCCGCGGCCCGAGCCTGTCCGATGCGCGCGATCCGACTGCAAGGGGCGGGACAATGAGCGAACGGATAGTCGTGATCGGCGGCGGGCTCGCCGGGCTGCGGTGCGCGGAACGGTTGCGGGAACTGCGGTTCGACGGCGAACTGGTCATCGTCGGCAACGAGCCCGAGCTGCCGTATCACCGGCCCGCGTTGTCCAAGCAGCTGCTGACCGGCGCCACCGGACCGGCGGAGATGATGCTCGCGCGGCCCGACGAGATCGACGCCGAATGGCGGTTCAACACCCCGGCGACGCATTTGCAGCCCGGCCGCCAGATCGTCCATCTGCCCGGGGCGGAGGAACTCCCGTACGACGGGCTCGTCATCGCCAGCGGCGTCGAACCGCGGCGGCTTTCCGGTGTGCCGCACGGACATCCGCGGGTGGTCGTCGTCCGGACACTGGCCGACGCCGCGGAACTGCGCGACAACCTCGCCGCCGACAACGGGCCCGTCGCGGTGCTGGGCAGCGGGTTCATCGGCTGCGAGGTCGCCGCGAGCCTGCGCGAGATCGGCCGCGAGGTCACCATCATCGGCCGGTCGGCGGCCCTGCTCGGCGAGGTCGTCGGCAAGCACATCGGGCAGAAGCTTTCGGCGCTGCACCGGTCGCGGGGCGTGCGGCTGGCGCTGGGCGCGTCCATCGACAACTGGCAGACGACGGCGAACGGCCTGCGGCTGCACTCGTCCGACGGCTGGATCCTGGACGTCTCGTGCGTCGTCGTGGCCGTCGGGACCGTGCCCTCGATCTCGTGGCTGCGCGGCTCGAAGCTGCCACTCGACGACGGCGTCGTCTGCTCGCCCACGTGTCATGTGCTGGGGATGAACAACATCGTCGCCGCCGGCGATGTCGCGCAATGGCCGAACCTGCGGTTCGACGAGACGCCGCGACGGGTCGAACACTGGCTCAACGCCGTCGAGATGGGCCGGGCGGCCGCCGAGAATCTCCTCGCCGGACCGCAGGCTTCGCGGCCCTTCGCGCCGGTGCCGCGGTTCTGGTCCGAACAGCACGGCATGCGGATCCAAGCGGGCGGCATCCCGAAGCTCGGCACCGACACCGTCGCGCTCGCCTCGCCCGTCAGTGGCGAAAGGCCCGTCACCGGCTTCGTCCGCAAGGGACGCCTCGTCGGCGTCGTCGGCCTCGACAGCCCGTCCGGCGTCCTCCACTGGACCAACGAGATCGCGGAGCAGAACCCCGTCGACCCGCAGGAAGAAACGGAGACGCCCGATGCGCCGATCACGGTTGACCATGCTCGTCGTCATCGCGGCGCTCGTCGTGGGCGCCGCGATGTGGTGGCAGGCGGCTGATCCCGTGTCGCGGACGGCGAGCGCCCCGGTGACCGAAGCCCTCCCCAGCCCGCGTGTCCCGTCGCCCGGCACCGCGCGGCCCAGTTCCCCCGCGGACACTCCGTCCGGCACCCGGCTCACCGCCGTCTACATGACACGGATGGGTCAGGCCATCCTCGACGAGACCGGCGCCGTCCTCTTCCGCTACGAACGCGACAACCCGCACAAGGCTCGCTCGGCCTGCCTCGGGGACTGCGCCGTCGTGTGGACCCCCGTCACCACCACCGGCACGCCGCTGGTGACCGGCATCGACCCGGCCCTCGTCGACACCATCAAACGTCCCGAAGGCGCCGAACAGGTGACCTTGGCGGGCAGGCCCCTCTACAAGTTCGCCAACGCGCGCCCCGGCGAATGGACCGGACAGGGCACCGACCACCTCTGGTTCGTCGTCAAACCCGACGGGCAACGCAACCTGAACTGCCTCCCCGCACCCGTGCAGTAAGATTCGCCGACGGACGAGTCGGCGGGGCGGCCGCGAGCCGGGAGACCGGTTCGAGGAAAGTCCGGACTCCACAGGGCAGGGTGGTTGTTAACGGCAACCCGGGGCGACCCGCGGGACAGTGCCACAGAAAACAGACCGCCTCCGTTCGCTTCGCGGGCGGAGGTAAGGGTGAAACGGTGGTGTAAGAGACCACCAGCGTCCTGGGTGACCAGGACGGCTAGGTAAACCCCACCCGGAGCAAGGTCAAGAGGGAGCCGCGAGGCTCCTGCGCAGGCGATCGAGGGCTGCCCGCCCGAGCCTGCGGGTAGGCCGCTCGAGCCCGTCGGCGACGGCGGGCCTAGATGGATGGCCGCCACTCGCTCAGCCGCAAGGCGAGGCGAGGACAGGATCCGGCTTACACGCCGGCTCGTCCGTACTACTTTCGTGATCGCCCCAGGCGAACGTGGCCTGGGGGTACTTCGCCTCCGTATGCCGACGGTAGCGAAAGCCTCCTTCACTACCGTCAGAGTAGGCAAAGAGGCCCTCACTACCAGACGGGAGCGACACTGGTCCCGCACCACGACACGCGAGCTACTTCGGCGCGCCGCCGTCTTCCCGGCGCTCGGGTCGTCCGGTCCAGTGGATGGTGTCCGGGAACTCGAAACGGTCACGCAGATGCCGGTCCTCGGCGCGGCCGTGCAGGGTGAAGGCGAAACTCGAACCGTCCGGCCAGGTGATGACCCGTTTGCGGAAGTCGATCTCGGGCGCCTGCGGTTTCCGGGCCTGCCAAAGGATCTCCGGCGGCGGCGCGTCGGCAGGGTCACGGTAGGTCGAACCGGTGTCCACCACCGCGATCGCGGACGGCGAGCACACCAGCCATGGCCCGCTCGCCTTGCGAAGCCGGTCGGTCAGGTCGAGCACCAGCGCGTTCGCCGGGCCCTTCACGCGGATCTCCCGCTGGAACGGGTGGCCGCCCTTGCCGCCGCCGCTGCCCGCGCCGTTCAGCAGCGCGAAGACGTAGACCACCGCGCCGCCGATGCCGCGGAACACGTTCCAGAAGCAGCGCCGGACGAGCCGCTTTCCCTTGACCGTGCCGTCCAGGCGCCTGCCGGGTACGTCGAAGCCCGGATCGGTGTCGCCCAGCCGCAGCACGAGGACCGGCTCGTGCCACTGGCCCGCCATCAGTTCCTCGACCCGTTCGCGGAAGCCGGGACGGACCTGGGCCTTCTCCGCCTTGTCCTCCATGCGCTCCTGGTGCGCGAAGATCTTCTGCGCCGCCCGCTGCCGGGACTCGCTCAGATGTCGAGGTTCCCCCGGGTCTCCTCCGGGCTCTTGTCCCCGCCGATCTCGCTCTTGTTGAACCACGGCTCGTTCTCCCCCTCCGGCGTGACGGCTTCCTTGCCCTCGGTGTACGCGCCCTTCGCGGCTCCGATGCCGCCCTTGACGGCCGCGCCGGAGACCAGCGGACGCGCGCCGACCGCGGTGCCGAACATCGTGGTGAGCGCCCGGTTGCTCGGGGTCAGCGCCACCCCGGCGGTGTTCTCCAGGACGTTCAGCGAGAACTTCGACTCACCGGCGTAGGTCCCGATCCGGAACTTCCTCGTCGCTTCCACGACCTTGGTCGAGTATTTCGCGAGGTACTCGATGAAGGTGTCGAGCAGCTTGCCGAACTTGCCGAGATACTTGGTCACCTTCTGCAGCACGCTGGCGGCCTTGGCGATGGACGCGGTCATCGCGGCGGCGACCGAGCTGCCGAAGCTGATCACCGACGCGGCCAGCGCGGGCAGCCAGATGGTGATCAGCCAGGAGATCAGCTCGGTGATGATGCCCTTGATCAGCTCCTCGATGACCACCATGACCATCGACCACATCTGCAGCACTTCGGCCACCGATCCGGCGGCCGAGCCGACGCCGCGGATGCCGGCGGAGAAGTCGCCCAGCGCTTCCTTCGCCGCTTTGCCGGCGTCGTCCACCCACTCGGCGAGCGCCGCGTCACCGGTCTTCTCGAAGTCCTCGGCGAGGGCGACGAAGCCGTTCGCGAGGGTCACGAAGTTCTCCGACGCGTGTCCGATGGCCGGGCCGTCGCCGGTGACCTGGTGCAACGCGTCCTGTAGCGGCTGGACCAGTTCGAGCAGCATGTTCAGCCCGTGGCTGACCAGCCAGCCGATCGGGTCCATGGCGAAGGTGACCATGTCCGCGGCGGCCGCGCCGACGAACGCCGCCCCGTCTCCGACCAGCGCGCCGCCCGCGGAGGCCAGTTCGCCCGGGTTGTCCGCCTGGGCCGCCTGCTGGGAGTGCTCGGCGATCGACTTGCCCGACTTGTAGATCGTGCCCGCCACGGGCACGTGCCCCATCGCGCGATCGAGGTTCGCGCTCATGCTCTCGTCGTACGCCTGGACGTTGAGCCCGTCGGCGATGCTCGACTTCTCCTCGGTCATGGCCCCTACTTTCCGAGTGTCTCGTCGATGGTCGCCTCGTGCTTGCCGAACTCGACCTTTCCGGCTTCCTCGATGCCCCGGTACATCTCGGAGGCCTTGTTCAGCTTGGAGATGAACCCGTCGACGCCGTCCTTCATGTCGTTCATCAGGGAACGGAGTTCGCCGAGGCGGTCGGTGTAGCCCTGTTTGGCCCAGATCCCGACGACTCCCCACGCCTCGTCGGTCACGTCGGCGGCGTCGATCTTGCCGCCGAACTTCTCCGCTTCCTGCTCGTAATAGGGGAGCTGCTGGGCGTACGCGGCGATCGCCGCGATATTCGTCTCGATTCCCTTTGACATCGTGGGAGTCCCTCGGTCGGTTCGGTCAGCTGCGGCGGAGGAAGGAGCCGTCGTCGAAATAGTCGTCGTCGTCCCGCGGGGCGGGGCGGCGCGCCGGCCGGGCTGGCTGCTGCGGTTGCTGCTGCTGCTGTGACGCCGGTTCTTCCTCGGCGGTTCCGAACGCCTCGGCCTGTGCCTCGCGAACCTGTTCCGACGTCTTGAGGCCGAACGCCTCACCGAACGTGTCGTCCACGATCCCGGCCTGCTGCTGGGCGGCGCCGGCGACGGCCTTCTGCAGGGTGCTCATGATCACCGAGGACAGGTGACCGGCTTCGAGGCGCATGGCGCCCGCGCTGAGCCGGAGGTCGGTGACGGTTCCGCCCGCCCCGGCGACCACCGTGACCTCACCGGACGGGGAGGTCACGGAGGTCTCGACCCGCGCGATCCGCTCCTGCATGTCGCCGACCTCGGCGAAGCGCGTCTCGGCCTGGCGCACCTTGGCCTGGAAGTTCTCGAACTGGGCGATCAGTTGTTCCATCTGGGCGGACATCGTCGCTCCCCGTACGCTGTGGTGATCCGTCTTCAGGAGTATGACGTAGCCGAGCGGGTTCGGTTCCGCGTCGTCTCGCGGCGATAGCAAAGGTCCCTTGCTCCATTCGGCGCCGGAACCTGCGCCTGGTACTTACTTGTCGGTAGGGTGCCCCCATGGGTGAAGCGAGTCGGGTCACGGGACGGTTCCGCGGGACGTTCGATGTACTGCATTCCCTTACCTACTTCGCCCCCGAGACGGAAGCCGCGCTCACCGGCGCGGGCCTCCGGCCGGGGCGCATGACCTATTTCGCGGGTCGCGCGGCGCCCATGGGCGCGGTAAGCGCAGCCGTGGTCGCGGCCACCTTCTACAACTTCAATCCCGAGCTGGTCGCCCGCCACATCCCGCGCGCGTGGACGCTGGCCGGCCCGGACAGGATCATCGAGGCCCGCTTCGAGGCCGTCGACGCGGCGTTGACCAGGCTGCTCGGCAAGGAGACTCTCGGTTCCGAAGAGGTCGCCGAGGCGGCCGAGCTCGCTCGCGAGGCGACCGGGGGCTGCCAGCTCGACGGCCGGCCGCTCTACGCCGGGCACGCGGGACTCGACTGGCCGAGCGAGCCGCATCTCGTGCTCTGGCACGCCATCACCCTGTTGCGTGAGCATCGCGGTGACGCCCACATCGCCGCGCTGCTCGTCAACGGTCTCGACGGGCTCGCCGCCCTCGTCACGCACACCGCCACCGGCAAGGGTTTCCTGCCCGCCGCCGCCAAGGCGTCCCGCGGCTGGAGCGACGAGCAGTGGGACGGCGCGGCCGCCAAGCTCCGCGAACAGGGAATCCTGGACGCAGACGGCGGTCTGACCGAAGCCGGGAACGATCTTCGCGAGCGGCTCGAAGTCGCGACGAATGAGGCGTCGGCAGGGCCTTGGGAGCATCTCGGCGAGGAGAAGACCAAGCGCCTTCACGAGCTGTGCGGGCCTTTGAGCCGCAAGGCCGTCGAAGCAGGCGCTTTTCCCGCGAATGTGTTCTCTACCGGCCGATAATCACGCTATGTAGCGAAAATGCCCTCCCCGTTTTCGCTTTGGGTAACGGAAGTGTGACTTTCGCTTGATCGGCACTCATGATTTTTGTCGAATGCGTGTTCACCCTGCGGACTCGGGAGAAGCCACCGAACGAGTCATGTCACACTGGTCGAGGCCCGATTCTCCGCGACCGACCCGTACTCACAGTGAGCAAGATGCCTCGCAACCGAGTGAGGCCGTCAGCACACTGCGAAATACGGGTGGCCGGGGTTAAACCAGACGACCCTTGCAACGATGATGGAGACCGAGGATGGTCGTGGTGCTGTGCCTCGCTCTGTGATCAGTGGATAAATCGATATCTACAGAGCGCGCTTTGACCACTACGCCTCGTGACGCCATGATGTTCGAAGCACCACCGAGCCAGAACCGCGCGAACCCCCTCTCCGCGCACCGGGAGTAATGCGATGATGACCATGACCACCCTCGACACGCTGGCCGCCGGCGAGCTCGGCACCGGCAACGTCCGCACCTGGCTGATCGACAACATCATCCCTCTGGTGCTGCTGGCCGTCGCGCTTCTTCTGCTGTGGCTGGGCGGTGGCAAGGGAGACAACGCCGGTGTCATGCGCCGACTCGCCGGTGTCGTGATCGCGCTGGCGATCATCGGCCTCGCGGTGAGTGGCGCCGGAGTCAACGTGGGCCAGTGGATCGCCGGCCTCTTCACGGGCTGAGGCAGGGCTCGCGTTGCGTATCCGCACCGATGACGAGGTTTACCGGGTCGATGCCGTGTGGCTCGGCCCGCCGAAAGCGACTTTTCCCTGGAGAGCCCGCTACGTCGCGTGGCTCGTCGGTATCCCGGTCTTCCTGCTCGTGCTCACCGTCGAACGGTGGGCGGGCTGGAGCTTCGGGTTCTTCTCGACCGCCTGGGCCTTCGTCGCCACAATCGTGATCACCAGATTGATCACGTCCAAGATCAGTCACGAGCGCCCACTCGGCGCCGTGGCCGGGATGGCGGCGAAAGAGCTCAACACCCCTAGAGAACGGACCACGGGCACGGGGGGCGCCGCCAGCGCGTCCCGCGTCCGGGTACGGGCGACGCGCCCGCTACCGAAGCAGCGCAGGAGACGGCAGTACCAGCAGCACGGCTACGGCGGCGGCGCCGGAGCTCAGGGAACACCACGAGCGCGTCGGAGCCGCCCTGCGGCTCGGGCCGGGAGGTAGTCGTTGTTCGGTCGCGGCGGAAGCCGAGGAAAACGTGATCGAGATCTGCAGCAAGGGGCCTGGAACCCGCCCCAGCAGGTCCGCTCCGCGCAGCCCAAGAAGGCCGGCAAGGGAAGGCGGCTGCCCGGCGAGGCGGCCATACCCACCTATACCCCGTCCATCGCCGCGCGAAGCATCGACGGGCACCTGTTACGCACCGGTTATGAGGTCTACGCCTGGTATCGGCTCGCGCCGCAGCGCTGGTCGTTCCGGTCGGATTCGCAGCGCCGCGACCTGATCGCGGCCATTGCCGGGCAGTACGCGGAGCTTCAGGGCCGCTGGCTGCACCTGCGCGTGACCAACCGGCCGTATCCGATCCGCATGTGGGCCGAGGCCCACGTGCACAACGCGGTCGGCCGTCCCCAGGACGTGCAGGGCTCGTTGTCCTTCGACGACTACCTCATCGGCGAGCAGCAGCAGCTGATGGGCCGCTCGATGGCGGAAAAAGAGGTCTACCTCGGCGTCCAGGTACAGACCAGGCGGATGATCGACCGCGCGGTCGAAAGCGCCGCCCCGGTGCTGCGCAAGATCCTGCCCGAGGCCGTCGACGCCGAGCTGGCCGCGCTCGACTCCGAGGTCGAGCATCTCGACCAGGTGATCGGCTCGGCCGGGCTCGAAGGCCGTCCGGTGCACGCCGAGGAGATGTCCTGGCTGATGCACCGCTCGTGCTCGCTGGGCCTGCCCGCGCCGCGCAACATGCCCGCGGTCCCCGGCGCCGCCTGGGAGCCCGAGGATCTCGCCAGTTTCACCGACGCGGCGGATTTCCACGCCGAGCCCTACGCGCCGACGGTCACCGTCCGCGGCCGCACCGGGTCGAACGCCGGGGTCTCGCGGCATCTCGCCGTCCTCACCGTCGGCCAGATGCACGGTCTTCAGATCCCCGAGGTCGACGACCCGTGGATCCAGCACGCGGACCGGCTGCCCGCCGCGGTCGAGGTGTCCGCGCGGATCTACGTCCGGCGGCCGGAAGAGGTCGCCGGTGAGCTGCAGCGCCAGATGAACAAGGTGCGTTCGCAGGTCAAGCACTACACCGACGAGCACGAGCTGGAGCCGCCGCAGTCGCTGGCGCGCCAGGCGGGCCGGGTGCTGGAGATCGACGACGAGATGACGTCGGGCTTCACCGCGCTGGCCACCCGGGTGCGTTCGTGGTGGCGGCTGGCGGTGTCCGGGCCGACGGAGCGGGACGCGCTGCGCCTGGCCCAGCAGCTCCTCGACCTCTACAAGCCGAAGATCGCCGTCGAGCATCCCGAAGCCCAGTACGCGCTGGCCAGGGAGTTCATCCCCGGCGAGCCGCTCGCCTCGGCGGCGTACATGCGGCGCGGTTCGGTCGTGTGGGCGGCGTCGTCGGTGCCGACGGCGACGGCCGAGGTGGGCGACCGCCGCGGCATCCTGCTCGGCGAGACAGTGACCGCGACGCGGCGCCCGGTGGCCTGGGACCCCTGGATGGCGCAGGAGATCCGCGACGGCTCAGGCCTGACCGCGATGGTCGCCGGTCTCGGTGGCGGTAAGTCGTTCCTCGGCGGTGGCATCGTCTACAAGACGCTCCGCGCGGGCGCGCACTGGACGATCCTCGACCCGTCGGGCCCGCTGTCGCGCCTGTGCGACCTGCCCGAGCTGCGGCCGTACGCGCGGAACATCAACCTGCTCAACGCGCAGCCCGGCATCCTCAACCCGTACCGGGTGGTCGCCGAGCCGCAGATCGAGCACTTCATGGACGAGGAAGACCCCGAGCGTTCGTGGCGGCGGGAGAAGGCCCTCGCGGGTGCGACGCGCCGCCGTCTCGTGCTCGACGTCCTCAGTGGTGTCCTGCCGTACGAGGTCTCGCGGATGGCGCAGACCCGGATCGTGCTGCTGCGCGCCGTCCGCGCGGTCGGCGGCCGGTTCGAAGCCGACCCCGGCCAGGTCATCGACGCGTTGCGCCGGGACTCCAGCGAGCACCACGAGCACGCCGTCGTCGTCGCGGACTTCCTCGACGAGATGCGCGAGCGGATGGCGCTGCTCATCCCGGAGACCGACGCGGACCCGTACGCCGAGACCCGCGACGACCGGATGACCGTGCTGACCATGGCGGGGCTGACCCTGCCCAAGGACGGCGTCCCGCGCGAGTACTGGACGGACGCGGAATCGCTCGGCGTCGAGATGCTGAACCTCGCCGCGTGGCTGACGCAGCGGTCGGTGTACGAGAAGCCGAAGGAACTGCGCAAGGGCGTCTGGATCGACGAGGCGTTCTTCCTCTCCGAGGTCCCGACCGGTCGCGTGCTGATGAACCGCTTCGCCCGTGACTCGCGTAAGTGGAACGTCCGCGTGCTGCTGTCCTCGCAGATCCCCGCGGACTTCCTGAAGATCCAGGGTTTCGTGGCGCTGCTGGACTCGGTGTTCGTCGGGCGTCTCGACGACGACGACGCCCAGGCCGACGCGCTGCGCCTGCTGAAGGTCCCGGTCGGCGTCGGCTACGAGCAGGTCGTCGCGGCGCTGGGCCGCCGTCCCGGCTCGTCGCGCGATCTCCAGCGGGACGTCGAGCCCCGTCAGTTCATCTTCGGTGACGGCGCCGGTGGCGTGGAGCGGATCCGCGTCGACTTCTCCGGCCCGCACCTGGAGCACCTGCGCCGGGTCATGGACACGACGCCGGGTTCGCCCGACGCCAAACCGTCGAGGCCGGGCAACGAACTCGCCGCCCCGGAGGAGAAGCAGTTCGTGGCCGCTCCGCCGGAAGAAGACGATTTCGAACTCGAAGAGGATCTCGAACTCGCGGCCGAACTCGAGGTCGGGCTGACCGAGGAGCAACTGCTCGGTGCTCCGGACCCGCTGGCGGCCGAGACCGGGGAAGTGCAGGGCGCCGTCCAAAACGGACACATCACGAACGGGGAAAAGGGCGAGCAGCACGCGCGCGCCGGCAAGGGCGGCACCGGCAGGGATGCCGCATGAACACGGTGATCACGCTGGCGTGCGTGCTCGCGTTCGCCGCCGGCTGGCACGCGCTGCGCCGCCGCCTCAAAGAGGGGCCTCGGCCCGGCAAGACCAGACCCAGCCGCCGCGCGACGATGTTCGTCGTCATGCTGATCCTGGGCCTCCAGGCCGTGGCGACCGCTCCGGCGGCTTCGGCCGCCGCCTGTGGTGAGGCACCGAACCCGGAGCGGCCCGGCGCCGGAATGGTCGGCGCGCTCGACCCGCCCGCGACAGCGCGCGGTGAAGGCGGCAGCCCGTACAACGTCTACGGGTACGCGGGGCACGTTTGGGACACGTTCGAAACCGACTGCGGCCCGCTGGCCGGGATCACCTCGCCGAACTCGACGATCGACACCTGGGCTGGTAACCAGCTGTTCAACATCGGCAAGAACATCGTCGGTGCCACGAACTCGCTGCACTACACCGTCTTGCAGGGCAGCCTGCTCAGCCCGCTGTACAACGCCGTCAAGGCCGGGGCCGAGAAGGTCTACAACAACATCTACGCCCAGTTGTTCGGCCTTGCCGCGCTGATCATGTCCATCATGTTGTTCCGCAACATCTGGCGCGGCGATCTCGCGGCGGTCAGCAAACGGGCGCTGTACGGGCTCGCCGCGGTCTGGCTGGCCGCGTCCTCCTTGGCACTGCTGCGTTTCCTCGATCCGATCGACAACGCGATCGTGCAGACCACCACCAACATCCAGGCCGGCTTCATCGACGAGCCCAAGACGCCGCCGCCGACCCAGGCACCGCCGCCCTCGGCGCAACCGTGTCAGGCGACCCCGGAGGCCGTCGCGGCTCGCCAGCCATGGGACCGGGTTCCGACCGAACTGCACTGCCGGGTCGTCTACGACAACTGGCTCCGCGGGGAGTTCGGCAGCCCGGATTCGCCGCAGGCCATCCAGTACGGCCCGGCCCTCCTGGACGCGCGTGCCTTCACCTGGGGCCAGATCCAGCAGGGCGGCGACGCCGACACCGCGCTGGTCGACTCCAAGAAGGCGGCGTTCAAGGACATCTCCACCAAACTCGGCCCGGCGACGGGCTATTTCACGGGTGAGGACGGCAGCCGCGTCGGCGCCGGTTTCCTTTCCCTCGGCCAGGGCATCTTCTACTCGCTGTTCCAGTTGCTGGCCAAGGCCACGGTGCTGCTCGCGCAGGTGCTGATCAGGATCTTCGTCCTGACGGCTCCGCTGATCGGGCTGATCGCGCTGCTCCAGCCGCAGATCATGCAGCGCATCCTCAAGGTCGTCGGCGCGGTCGCCTTCAACCTCATGGTGCTTTCCGTGCTGGCAGGCGTGCACACACTCCTGCTGGAGGCGATCTTCACCGCGGGGAACTCGCTTTCCCTGCTGACGAAGATGGCGCTCGCGGGCATCATCACCGTGTTGCTGTTCATGATCGGCCGCCCCGTGCGGCGGCTGTGGCAGATGGTCGAGATGTCCGTCGGCATGGTCGGCGGCGCGGTGCCCTCGCCACGCGGCGGCCTCTTTTCCCGCTTCCGCAAGAAGAACAACGAACCGACCCCGCAGGACGCGTTCTGGCAGAACGTCCGCGACGCCGACGATGTGGTCGACGGCGACCTCCGCGGTCCCGTGGGCGCGACGGTCGGCGGCGGCCGGTTCCGGCCCGAAGCGACGATCTTCGCCAGCTCCCAACGGCTCGACAACGGCTCCGGCGCGATCCGGCCCGCCGCGGCCTGGTCGGGAGCGCCGTGGCCCGGCGCTGTCGGCGGCGGTGGCGGCACGCACGCGCTTCCCGCCGGTGGCGGCGGAAGCGTTCCGGTGTTCGGCCAGTACAACCCGTCCGCTGGCAATCCGGGCGACTCCATGTTCACCTCGGGCGGGCGGAGCCCTGTCCAGGTACCGAGCCGCCGGGTCGACACCTCGCCGGTCGCCGACCGGCGCTGGAGCGACGAACCGGAGCCGGTCGTGGTGCCGTCGCGGATGAACTCCGCGGGCGGCGGCTACACCACTCCCGACCACTCGGGCACCGTGCCGGTGCAACCGGGACCGTCGACGCCGCGTCCGCGCCGCGTCGACCCGGAGGTCGTCGCCGGTAAGCCGGTCTACGTGCTGTACCGGCCTTCGCGCGGGCTCGAGGTCCGCGAGGAAGTCCGCGACACAGACCACGCAGTGGGTCGGTGACCCATGCCGATCCGGACCAACCGCGGGCGCACCGCGGTCTACCGCAGACTGTGGGGCTGGCCGCTGCGCTCGCCCCGCCACCTCATCGGCACGCTGGTGATCCTCGCGGTGCTGTTCACCGCGCTGGGCATCCTGCTGCCGAAGGCCATCGGAAAACCGGGACAGACGGCCACCGGGCCGGGTGCTTCGGCGACCGCCACTTCGCGTCCCGGCGTCGCGGCGCCGGTGACCGTGACGTCGACGCTGCCGCCGAGGATCACCACCCAGGCGCCGCCGTCTTCCGCGCCGGTCGACCAGGACGGGGTCCGGGTCGCCAAGGAGTGGGTGACGGCATGGGCGAACCATCCCGACGGCACGACGACCGAGCAGTGGCTGAACGGACTGAAGCCGTACACCACCGAGGAATACCTTGCCGGGGAACTGACGACGGTGGAGCCCGCCAACATCACCGCGACCAGGGTCTCCGGGGAGCCGCACGTCGCGTCCTCGCTCGCCGGATCGATGGAGGTCGACGTCCCGACGGACGGGCCCAAGGTCCGGGTCACCGTCGTCAAGACGAACCCGGGGTGGCGGGTCACCAAGTTCACGCAAGCGGGCTGACCCGATGAAGATCGGGATCATCGTCGGCGTGCTGATCGCCGCGGTCTTCGCCGCGGTGATCACCACGAGCAAGGTCACCGAGGTGGTGACCGACCACATGGAGGCCCAGGCGGGCGGCGTCGTCAAGACCTCCTGCGACGCGTCGATCGGGCCGACCCTGCCAGGGCAGGCCGATCGCGGTTCTTCGGACGTGAACAAACTCGACGAAGAACAGAAGGGGATCGTCGCGCTGATCATCTCGATCGGCAAGCAGCGGACGCTGTCCCCGCGGGCGTGGCAGGTGGCGATCCAGGCCGGGATGACCGAGTCCAAGCTGCGCAACCTGACCTACGGCGACCGCGACTCGCTCGGCATCTTCCAGATGCGGCCGTCGATGGGCTGGGGCACCGTCGCGCAGGTCACCGACCCGCCGTACCAGGTCAACAAGTTCTACGACGTGCTGCTCGCGGTGCCGGACTGGGAGAACATGCGTCCCGGCGACGCCGCGCAGCGGGTGGAGCGGTCCGGTTTCCCCGACCGGTACCACAACTGGGAGCCGATGGCTGCCCTCCTCGTGCAGAACGAGGGCCAGATCGTCGACGTCGTCGGCTGCGGTTCGAGCGTCGGCAGCGTGGTGCCGCCGAGCCAGGCCGCCGCGCAGGCCATCAAGTTCGCGCTCGGCGAGCAGGGCAAGCCGTACATCTGGGGCGCCACCGGGCCGAACAGCTACGACTGTTCAGGGTTGATGCTGCGGGCGTACGAGTCGGCCGGGATCATCATCCCGCGTGTTTCGCGGGACCAGTACAAGGGCGGCGCGATGCTGCCGGTCCGCCAGGCGCAGCCGGGCGACCTGCTGTTCCTCGCCACCGTCCCGTCGAACCCGGCGACCATCCACCACGTGATGATGTACCTGGGCGACGGCAAGATCGTCGAGGCGCAGCAGACCGGGGTGCCGGTGCACATCCGGGACTTCTCCTTCGACGAGGCCGAAGTGGTCGCGCAGGCGGTCCGTCCTGGCGTTTAGCATGGTGAAAGCGTGGTATCGCGATCGCGGGACCATCGGATTCACCCGAAGTGGCGGCCTGTCCACCGGCAAGCGGCCGCACACTGGCAGAGGATGAAGAACGTGGCACGGAAATTCGGAAGGCGAGGCAAGCCCGCGGCGGCCAACGGCCCGGAGGTCGATCCCCGCGATCTTTTCGGTACCGCCCAACCCGCGCGGCACGCCGCCCGGCCGGCGTCGAGCACGCCGTTGGCCGATCACCTGAACCAAGGCTGGCCGGGCGTCGACCCCGGTTACGTCGTGTTGCCGCGTTCGCTGGCCGAGGGGATGTCGCTGCCCTGGCAGCAGCAGATGGCCGCCCTGCTGGCCCAGTTCCATCACGAGAACGCCCGCCTCGCCTGGCCGATCTACCGTGTCGTCCCGTCGCGCTACGAAAAGCTCGTCGACCTCGACGAGGAACAGCTGGCGGAGGCCGGCTACCTGGTCGAGATGGACACCGAAGGCGAGATGATCTACCGCGAGCGCAGCGGCCGGAAGATCGAAGACCCGGAGAACACCACGGTGCTCGTCTCGTGCCTCGACCCCATCCCGAAGCCCGCGCAGCGTCAGGCCCCTCCGCCGCCTTCGCAGGCCGCGCCGCCCGCGACCGGGCAACCGCCGCGCGCCCCGGCGCCGATGAACATCGGACCCGCGCCGGTGTGGCGCACGGTCACCCCGTCGGTGCCTCCGGCCCCTCCTGCTCCGCCTGCTTCGTCCGCTCCGCCTGCTTCGGCTGCTTCGGCTGGTGGGTCGGCGTTGCAGGGCGGCCAAGCGGTACCTCCGGTCCAGCCCTCTGCCCCCGCTGGGCCTCAGGCGCCCCCGCCTGCTCTACCTCAGCCCACTCGAATGCAGCCTCCGCCTCCGCCGATGACCGCGCCTCCAGCCACGCCGGAAGCGCAGTCCGCCGCGCCGTCCCAAGCCGAACCGGAGCCGCCTGCCACGACTCCGCCGTCGTCCGCGATCGCTCCTCCTCTGCCGCAGCCCGCTTCGCCTCCGCCGGAACCCGCGACCCCGCCGCGTGGCGTCCCGATGAACCGCGGCTGGTTCGACGAGCTCGCCGAGAACGCGCCGGAAAGCTCGAAGGTGGCCCAGTCCGAGGGCGCCGAGTTCGGCCCGACCGGTGATCCGACGGAGATCCCGTACCGCTATCGCAAGTGATGACAGGACGTCCGGGTGATGTCAGGCTTGTCGTATGTCGAGCGACCCGAACCCGGATCAGGGCTGGTACTTCAACACCAAGACGAACCAGGTCGAGCACCTGGAACGAGGCCGGAGCGTCGACCTCCTGGGCCCGTACCCGGACGAGGCGACGGCCCGGCGCGCCCTGGACATCGCCAAGGAACGCACCCGGCAGGCCGACGCCGAGGACGCCAAATGGAATGGTGACTGAGCGCCTGCGGTCACCCTCGTGAGTGGTTAGGACGGTCACGGCCAGCCGTGTTTTAGGTATCTATGGCGGGCGCGGGTCCGTGAGGGCCTCTTCCCCGGTACATGAAGGACCCCTTCCTTGCGCCTGGGTACAGGAAGGGGTCCTTCATGTACTTCAAACCAGGCATCACGCAAGCCTCGCCAGTGCCCGTGATCAGGCGGGAGAGCAAGGGACCTTTGCTAGCGTTGCTTAGCGTATGCAACCAAGTGATAGCAAAGGTCCCTTGCTCCCTTCCTAGCTAAACCTGCAGGTCAGGCGTCTTGCCGCGCCAAAACCGGCCCCAGCGTGAACTCCGGGTCCACCTGCGCCGTGAGGTCTTCCCCGGCCCGCCCGCTGCCCCACGCCCGCGCGTTGCGGAGGTGGAACTCGACGCCCTGCCGCTGGTAGCGCGCCCAGTCGCGCTGTTCGCCGTCGACGGTCGCGAGCATCGAGTCCAGCGTCCGGAGGTTGTGCGGCTCGAGTTCGCCGATGGGGCGCGCGCGGCCGCGTTCGGCGGCGCGGACGTGCCGCGAGTTCTCCATCCAGCCCAGCAGGGCGTCGCCGACCTCTTCGCGCAGGAACTCGATGTCCTCGTCTTCGGTGACCTTGTTGCCCACGACGACCAGCCGCACGCCGAAGTCGCGCGCGTAGTCGGCGTATTGCCGGTACACGCCGACGCTGCGCACGGTCGGTTCGCACACCAGGAACGTAACGTCGAATCGCGTGAACAGGCCGGACGCGAACGCGTCGGCGCCGGCGGTCATGTCCATGACGACGTATTCACCCGCGTCGTCGATCATGTGGTTCAGCAGCAGTTCCGCCGCGCCGACCTTCGAGTGGTAGCACGCGACGCCGAGGTCGTCCTCGTCGAACTGTCCGGTGACGCCGAGCCGCACCCCACCGAACTCGCGGAAGCACGCCCGGAAGATCGGGTTGTCCTCGAACGGCCGGACCAGCCGCGACCCGCGCCCCGGCGGGGTCGTCTTGATCATCGAGGCCGCGTCGGCGATCCGCGGGTTGTCGCCGCGCAGGTAGTCCTTGATCAGGCCCATGTTGTCGCCCAGCGTCGGCCACGCGATGGCCTCTTCTTCGCTCGCGCCGAGCGCGACGGCGAGGTGCTGGTTGATGTCCGCGTCGATCGCCAGTACCGGTTTCCCGCCGCCGGCCAGGTACGCGGTGAACAGCGACGCCAGCGTGGTCTTCCCGCTGCCGCCCTTCCCGACGAACGCGATCTTCACGCCACGGACCTTCCTGTCGTTTTGAAAAGGGTATCGGTTTTCATTTCGGTCCGTAACGTACACCCGACCGGCCCGCACCCGAACGGGCGATCAACGGCGCCGGATCGGGATAGGGTTGTGTGGTGCCTCCACTCGTGATCAGGACACACGCGGCAGGAGGGGACTTCGGTCACCTTCGAGCCGAGTTCGCGCTGCCGGAGTCGTTCGGGCCCGACGTGCTCGCCGAGGCGGAGGCGGCGGTCGTCGACCCGCTCGAGTCAGCGGGGGAACGCGAGGACGCCACCGGTCTGCCCTTCGTCACCATCGATCCGCCTGGTTCCAAGGACCTCGACCAGGCGGTGCTGATCGAGCGCGCCGAGGGCGGCGGGTTCCGCGTTCACTACGCGATCGCCGATCTGGCCGCGTTCATCCCGCCGGGTGGCGCGCTCGACAAGGAGGCGCGCCGCCGCGGGCAGACGCTCTACCTGCCCGACGGGAACGTCCCGCTCCATCCGCCGGTGCTGTCCGAGGGCGCGGCGAGCCTGCTGCCGGGGGAGACCCGGCCGGCGGTGCTGTGGACCATCGACGTCGACGCGGGCGGCGAGCCGACGGCGACCAACGTCCGCCGGGCGCTCGTCCGGTCCACTGAACAGTTCGACTACGAGACCGTCCAGGCCTCGATCGACGCGGGGAGTCCGCATCCGTCGGTCGCCGCGCTGCCGGAGCTGGGGCGCCTTCGCCGCGAGCTCGCGATCCGGCGCGGCGCGGTCGAACTGCAGTTGCCGGAGCAGGAGATCAGCGGTGATCCCGACGGGGGCTGGGCGCTGATCCAGCGGCCGCGCAACGACGTCGACGCGTGGAACGCCGAGATCTCGCTGCTCACCGGCATGGCCGCGGCCAAGATCATGATCGGCGCCGGGATCGGGGTCCTGCGCACGCTGCCCCAGCCCGACGCCGAAGCGATCGAATGGCTGCGCCGGTCCGCGCAGGCGCTGAACATCGACTGGCCCGAGGGCAAGAGCGTCTCGGAGTTCCTGGCCGCGCTCGACCCCGGCCAGCCCGCCTCCATGGCACTTTTCGCCGACACCACAAGGCTTTTGCGCGGCGCCGGGTACACCGCTTTCGACGGCGAACTGCCCGCTTTGACCACGCACGCCGGGATCGGCGGCGCGTACGCCCATGTCACCGCGCCGATCCGGCGGCTGGTCGACCGGTTCGCCACCGAGATCTGCCTCGCCGTGAGCGCCGGCCGCGAAGTGCCCGCATGGGTCCGCGCGGCGCTTTCGGAAGTGCCCGAGCAGATGACCGCGTCCGACACGCTGGCGGCGAAGGTCGAACGTGCCTGCATCGATCAGGTCGAGGCGTGGGTCATGGTCGAGCACATCGGCGAGGAGTTCGACGCGATCGTGCTGCGCGCCGACGAGACCAAGTCGGAGATCCTGATCGAGAATCCGCCGGTGATGGGCAAATGCGCGGGCGCGAAGCCGCCAGAAGGCGAGCGGATCCGGGTCCGGCTCACGGCGGTGGACGTCGACAAGCGGAAACTGTCCTTCGAGCGCGCATGATCGACGATCTCGGCGAAGTGGTCCCGCTGCGTGAACCGGCGTCGCGAGTGGTGTCGCTCGTGCCGTCGCTGACCGAGGCCGTCGAGGTGAGCGCGCCGGGAAGGCTCGCGGGAGCCACGGACTACTGCACCCATCCGGTCGATCTGGACGTCCCGAGGGTGGGCGGTTCGAAGTACCCGAACGTGGACAAGGTGCTCGAACTCGAGCCGGATCTGGTGCTGGCCAACTCCGAGGAGAACCGGCCGGAGGACGTGGAACGCTTACGTGCCAACGGGATTCCGGTCTGGGTGATGGAGGCGTCGGCGACCGTGCCCAGTGCGCTCGCCTCGATCCGGCGGATCCTCACGCAGGCCTACGACCTCGCCGAGCCGGATTGGCTGGTCGAGGCCGAAGAGATCTGGCGGGAGACCTTGCCGGAGCGGTTCCGGGCGGTCGTGCCGGTCTGGCGGAAGCCGTGGATCGTGCTCGGCAGGGACACCTTCGGCGGCGACGTCCTGCATCGCGTCGGAATCGGCAACGTCTACTCGGACGACGAAGAGCGCTACCCGCGCCCCAAGCTCGACGAGCTCCAAGCGCGCTTCGCGGCCGGAGACGCGAACCTGCTCGTACTGCCCGACGAGCCCTACGAGTTCACTGCGGACGACGGCCCCGAAGCGTTCCCCGGCGCGAAGCACGTCTTGGTCTCTGGGCGCTATCTGACCTGGTACGGCCCTTCGCTCGTCGAAGCCCACTCCCACCTCACGCAACTCGTCACCTAGTTGCGATAGTTCGCGCACCGAACCATCGCAACCAGGTGCCGAATTGCGCGGGTGGTTAGAGAGTGAGGCCGGTGAGGACGGTGACGCGTTCTTCGGTGAAGTCCGCCATCGCCGACGCGGGGCCTTCACGGCCGACGCCGGAGTCCTTCACGCCGCCGTAGGGCATCTGGTCGGCACGGAAGCTCGGCACGTCGCCGACGAGCACACCGCCGACACGCAGCTTCGCGGACACGTCGAACGCCGTCGGCAGGTCGCGGGTGAACACGCCCGCCTGAAGGCCGAAGCGCGAGTCGTTGATCCGGCGCACCCCGTCCTCCACCGACTCCACGCGCGTGATCGACACGACCGGCCCGAAGACCTCGTCGGCCATCACCGACGCGTCCTCCGGCACGTTCGCGAGCACCGTCGGCTCGACGGTCGCGCCGTCGCGCTTCCCGCCGGTCAGCAGTTCCCCGCCGGCGTCGACGGCCGCGGCGATCCACGACTCCACCCGGGAAGCGGCCGCGGTGTTGATCAGCGGCCCGACGTCCACACCGTCCGTCCGCGGGTTGCCGGTCCCGAGCGCGCGCACCTGCTCCAGCACCTTCGCCCGGAGCTCGTCGTAGACGTCGGCGTGCGCGTACACGCGCTGCACCGAGATGCACGACTGGCCCGCCTGGTACATCGCGAACGTCGCGATCCGCTGCGCCGCGAAGTCCAGATCCGTCCAATCAGGACAGACGAGCACCGCCGCGTTGCCGCCGAGTTCGAGCGCGACGTGCTTGCGCGGCACGCTGTCGCGGATGCCCCAGCCCACCGGCACGGAACCGGTGAACGACACGACCGGCAGTCGCGGATCGGCCACGAGGCGAGCCGATTCCTCGTTACTGACCGGGAGAATCGACCAGCTCCCGGCGGGCAGATCGGTCTCGGCGAGGATCTCGCCGAGCACCAACGCGGTCAGCGGTGTCGCGGGCGCGGGCTTGAGCACGATCGGCGCGCCGACCGCGATCGCCGGAGCGACCTTGTGCGCCACCAGGTTCAGCGGGAAGTTGAACGGCGTGATGCCCAGCACCGGCCCCTTCGGCACGCGGCGGACCAGCGCGAGCCGTCCGGTGCCGCCTGGGTCGGTGTCGAGCCGCTGCAGGTCACCGGAGAACCGCCGGGCCTCCTCGGCGGCCCAGCGGAACGTCGACGCCGCACGCCCGACCTCGCCGCGCGCCCACTTCAGCGGCTTGCCCGACTCGGCGGTGATCAGCTGCGCGAGCTCTTCGGACCGCTCACCCAAGACTCGGGACACGTGGTCCAACGCGCCCGCCCGGACATGGGCGGGCAGCGTCGCGAACTCGTCGGAGACGTCGTGCGCCGCCTGCACGGCGGTCTCGATGTCCGAAGTGGACGGAACGTGATGCGAACCGGCCTCGCTCCCGTCGAAGGAGTGACGGACGACGACGGTCTCGCCGCTGGTGACCGGTTTTCCGGCTACCCAGAAGGGGAATGTAGTCACTTCGAAGCCTCCGTGCGGACAGCGTGCTCGAGGACGGACAGTCCCTCGTCGAGCAGTTCGGTGGACAGGGAAAGCGGCGGCAGCAGGCGGACGACGTTGCCGTAGGTGCCGCAGGTGAGGACGACGACGCCTGCCTGGTGGCAGGCCTGCGCGATCCGCTTGGTCAGGTCGGCGTCGGGTTCGGTGGTGCCCGGCTTCACGAACTCGGCGGCCAGCATCGCGCCGCGGCCGCGGACGTCGCCGATCACGCCGGTCTCCTCGGCCAGCGCGCGCAGCCGCGGCAGCACCGTGTCCTCGATGCGCTTCGCCGACGCCGCGAGGTTCTCCTGGCGCATGACCTCGATCGAGCCGAGCGCCGCGGCACACGCGATCGGGTTACCGCCGTAGGTGCCGCCGAGCCCGCCCGGCGGGACGGCGTCGAGCAGTTCCGCGCGGCCGGTGACGGCGGCGAGCGGCAGCCCGCCCGCGATGCCCTTGGCGGTGGCGATCAGATCGGGCACGACGTCCTCGTGCGTGGACGCGAACCACTCGCCGGTGCGGCAGAAGCCGGTCTGCACCTCGTCGGCGACGAACACGACGCCGTTTTCGGTGCACCAGCGGGAAAGCGCGGGCAGGAAGCCGGGCGCGGGCTCGATGAAGCCGCCTTCACCCTGCACCGGTTCCAGCACGACGGCCGCGACCTGGTCGCCGCCGATCTGCTTCTCGATGCGGTCGATGGCGATCCGAGCGGCTTCGGGACCGGACAGGCCGTCGCGGTACGGGTACGAGCCGGGCACGCGGTAGACCTCGGGTGCGAACGGGCCGAAACCGTGCTTGTAGGGGATGGACTTCGCGGTCAGCGCCATCGTCAGGTTGGTACGGCCGTGGTAGGCGTGGTCGAACACGACGACGGCCTGGCGCCCGGTCGCGGCGCGGGCGATCTTCACCGCGTTCTCGACGGCTTCGGCGCCGGAGTTGAACAGCACCGAACGCTTCTCGTGGGTGCCCGGCGTCAGCTTGTCGAGCGCCTCGCACACCTCGACGTAGCCCTCGTACGGCGTGACCATGAAACACGTGTGCGTGAACCGGCCGACCTGCTCGCGGACGCGGTCCACGACGGCGGGGGCGGCGTGGCCGACGTTGGTCACCGCGATGCCGGAGCCGAAGTCGATCAGGACGTTGCCGTCGGCGTCGGTGAGCAGGCCGCCCTCGGCGGAGGTGACGTAGACGGGCAGCACCGAACTCACGCCCGCGGCGACGACGGCGGCGCGTCGCTCCTGGAGGGCGCGCGAGGCGGGGCCGGGGATCTCGGTGCGCAGCCTGCGCTGCGTTTCGGTGGTGACGGTCACGGCCAGACTCCTGCGGACGCGAGGGACGGGGTCGCCCTCCAGAATGGGAGCCCGCCCGGCCCGCGTCAGCTCGACATCTTGTCTATATCGAGGCGTAGAGTTGGACAACATGGCACTGACCCTCGCCGCACTGGTGGCCGAACGCCCGCTCGGCCTGCGTGTGCGTGCGGCGGAGGCCGGGCTCGACCGGCCGATCGGCTGGGTCCACCCCACCGAACTGACCGATCCGCAGGCCTTCCTCGAAGGCGGCGAACTGCTGCTGACCACCGGCCTCGCCCTCGATGAGACCACGTCGCCCGGCTACGTCCGGCGGCTCGTCGACGCCGGCGTGGCAGGGCTCGGTTTCGGCGTCGGCCTCAGCCACGAAAGCATCCCGCGGTCCCTTGTGGACACCGCGGAAGAGGTCGGGCTCCCGGTGCTCGAAGTGCCGAGGAAGACGCCGTTCATCGCGATCACACGCGCGGTGTCCCGTGCGGTCGCCGCCGACGAGTACGCCTCGCTCGTGCGCACCGGCAAGGGGCAGCAGGAGCTGACCAGGACGGCCGTCGGCAAGGGTGGTCCCGGCGGGGTGGTGCGCAAACTGGCGAAACTGGTCGACGGCTGGGTGCTCCTGCTCGACTCTTCGGGCGCGGTCACCGAAGCTTCGCCTTCCGCGCGACCCTTCGCTGACGAACTCCAGGACGACTTCGCGCGGCTGCGCGCGGGCACGCTGGTGACGGTGGCGGGGGAGTACGAGGTCGTCTTGCAGACGCTGGACACCCGTGCCAGGGGCGTGCTCGCCGTCGGCACCCGTGAACCGCTCGACGCCGCGGGGCAGCACATCGTCAACACCGCGGTGTCGTTGCTTTCCCTTGCCCTGGAACAGAACCGCGAGCACGTCGGTGCCTTGCGACGGCTGAGGTCGGGGACGATCGACCTGCTCGCCGCCGGGCACACGGAGCTCGCCACGCGCACAATGAAGTCACTCTGGGGCGGTGTCCCGGAAGCGCCGTGGTCCGTGCTGGCCGTCGCCGGTCCCGGGGGCGCACGCCGGTCGCTCGCCGACACGCTCGACGCCGAAGTGTCCGGAGAATCGGTGTTCTTCGGCGAGTCGGGGGCGTTCGTGGTCGCACTCGGCGACGCGGAAACCGTCACCCGGCTGGTGTCCCGGACCGGCGGACTGCACGCCGGGCTGTCCGAACCGATGTCCATAGTGGACTTCCCGGCCGGGCTCCGGCAGGCGAAGCAGGCGGCGGAAGCGGCCAAGGCCGAGCGCTCCCCGCTGGTCCGGTTCGCCGACCATGCCGGGCGCGGTTTCCTGGAGATGGTCGATTCCCAAGCGGCACAGGCCTTCGCGGACAGCCTGCTGGCACCGCTGCGACAGCATGACGAAACCGGCCGCGGCGAGCTGGTCGCCTCACTGACCTGCTGGCTCGAACACCACGGTCACTGGGATCTGGCGTCCGCGCGGCTCGGCGTGCACCGGCACACCTTGCGCAATCGCATGCGCAAGGTCGCCGAACTGACCGGCCGAGATCTCGATTCCCCCGGCGTGCGCGCCGAATTCTGGCTGGCGCTGCAGGTCGCCGGGGGCTGAAGGGCGCTTTCCCCGCATCAGACGCGGGTATGGCGTCCTTCAGCGCTCGGACCTGACCAAAGCGATCGGCGAGTCCCCGCAGCGCCGCAGCCGCGTTCCGTTCTCCGTCGTGGCCGGCTCCGCGCCGGCGGACCACCAGGCCGGGACGTCGACGTCGCGCACCAGGGAACCGGTCGCCTGCCGCGCGTTGTTCGACACGATCACCCGGCCTTGGGCGTTGACCAGTGCCGCGCGGCCGCCGAGCGCGCGCAGTTTCGGTTGCAGCAGGCGCTCGACCTCGCGCACGTAGATGTCCGCGCCGACGACCCCCGCGAACTCGCCGTCGCGCTGGACGGGAACCGTGAAGGTCAGCGTGTATTCGTCGGTGCAGAGGTAATCGACGTACGGGCCGTTGATGTGGCGGCGGCCGGTGTCACGCGGGACGGTGAACCACGACTGCCGGGTGTAGTCGAGGAAGTGTTCGCTGTCCGGATCGAGGCTGATGACCAGTTGCGCCGGCTCGGCGTCGCCGGTCTCGGTCCACCATTCGAAGGCGAATTCCTGATCGGTCAGCGCGTTCGGCGCGCTGATGAACCCGGCACCGACGACGAGGCCGCCGAGGACGTCGAAGACCTGCGGCCGGAGGCGGGTCAGGTCTTCGGCGGTGGCATCGGCGGATGCGGCCAGGAGCCCTTCGGCGCCGGCCAGTACCGGCTTAAGTCGGCCGAAGACGTCCTCGACCAGGGTGGATACCTGTTCGACGACCTCGGAACCGGCGGACGGTGTGTCGTTCACGATGCTCACCTCGGATGCGCGGATGCCGCAGCTTAAGGGGCCAGAAGGTCTAAATGCACGTCCGCCAGCCGGTCTATCGCTTCGAGGATGTGCTCCTCGGTGAGCTTCCTGGCCAGCTCGCCGTCTCCCTGCGCGATGGCGGCGGCGATCGCGCGGTGTTCGGCGTAGGCGTTCTCACGGGTTCCGTGCGGCTCGAGCGGCAGCCACAGCAATCCGCCTCGCTCGCTCTGCAACTGCACTTCTTCTCTGGTCAGCCGCGGCGATTGGGCGGCCGCGGCGACTTCGAGATGGAACTGCCGCTCGGCGCGCGAGGCCTCCGCGCCGGTGGCGGTGCGGATGTCCTCGGTCGCCAGTTCGAGCCGCTCGATGTCCTCGGGCGAACTCCGCTCGGCGGCGAGTTTGGCCGCGGCGCCCGCGATGGCGAGATAGTGATCGCCGACGTCACGGAGTTCGGACAGCGAAACCGTGCGAAGGCGCTCTCGCCACGAAGCGGCCGAAGGGTTGGCAGGCGTCTTCACGAAGCTTCCGCCGCCTCGGCCGCGTCGCGTCTCTACGAGCCCCTGTTGCCGCAAGGCCACGAGCGCTTCGCGAACCGTCACGGTGGAAACGCCGAACTGCGAAGCCAGCTCGGCTTCGCTCGGCAACTGCTCAGAGTCGGCCAGCAGCCCGAGAGTGATGGCGTCGACCAGCCGCGCGGTGACCGCTTCCGCCCGGCCGATCTGGTCGAGCGGCGCGAACATCGCTGATCGCGCGCTGTGCGACATCCCCTTACGCATGGTGGCCCTTCGCCCGTACCGCTACCCGATGGAAGCAATCTTGCCCCATCGTCTTGTCATTTAACATCTGGACTTATATGTTTTAGCTCCCGCGCCGCCCCACAAGGGAGCAAGGGACCTTTGCTATCGCCTCACGCCCCCAGGCCCAGTAGCCAGGAGCTCTCGTGCAGCAGTTGAAGCACTTCATCGGCGGTGAGTACAGCGGATCCGCGTCGGGCAAGGTCGCCGACATCGTCGATCCCGTCACCGGCCGCCCGTACTGCACCGCCGCCGTCGCCGGCCCCGAAGACGTCGACCGCGCGCTCGAAGTCGCGGCCGCCGCCTTCGAAACCTGGCGCGGCACCACGCCCGCGCAACGCCAGCTCGCGCTGCTGAAGATCGCCGACGCCGTCGAAGCGCGCGCGGACGGCCTCGTACTCGTCGAATCGGCGAACACCGGCAAGCCGATCGCGCTCACCGCGGCCGAGGAACTGCCGATGATCGTCGACCAGTTGCGGTTCTTCGCGGGGGCCGCGCGTGTCCTCGAAGGACGGTCGGCGGGCGAGTACATGGAAGGGCATACCTCTTTCGTCCGCCGAGAGCCGATCGGCGTGTGCGCGCAGGTTACGCCGTGGAACTATCCGCTCCTCATGGCGGTCTGGAAGATCGCCCCCGCGCTCGCCGCGGGCAACACCGTGGTGCTCAAACCGGCCGACACGACACCCGCGTCGACCCTGCTCCTCGCCGAGATCTGCGCCGAATTCCTGCCGCCCGGCGTGCTCAACGTGATCTGCGGCGACCGGGACACCGGGCGCGCGCTCGTCGAGCACGAGGTCCCCGCCATGGTGTCCATCACCGGTTCCGTCCGTGCTGGGATCGAAGTCGCCGCTTCGGCCGCGAAGGACGTGAAGCGCGTACACCTTGAGCTCGGCGGTAAAGCGCCCGTAGTGGTCTTCGCCGACGCGGACATCGAAGCGGCCGCAGAGGGCATCGCGGCCGCTGGGTACTTCAACGCGGGTCAGGACTGCACCGCGGCGACACGCGTCCTGGTCGCCGACGAGGTCCACGACGCTTTCGTCGCGGCGCTCACCCGGCAGGCGCGGGCGACGACCACCGGCAAACCCGACGACACGTCGGTCACCTACGGGCCGCTCAACAACGCCGCCCAGCTCGACCGGGTCGCCGGTTTCGTCGACCGGCTGCCCGCGCACGCGACGGTCCACTGTGGAGGTAAGCGGCATGGGGACGAGGGTTACTTCTACGAACCGACGGTGATCTCCGGCGTCCGGCAGGACGACGAGATCAGCCAGACGGAGGTCTTCGGCCCTGTCATCACCGTGCAGCGCTTCGAGACCGAAGCCGAAGCGCTCGCCGCGGCCAACGGCGTCGACTACGCGCTCGCGTCGTCGGTGTGGACCACCGACCACCAGCGGGCGATGCGGCTGGCCGGAAAACTCGACTTCGGCTGCGTGTGGATCAACACGCATATCCCGCTGGTCGCCGAAATGCCGCACGGCGGCTTCAAGAAGTCCGGCTACGGCAAGGACCTCTCGCTCTACGGCCTCGAGGACTACACCCGCGTCAAGCACGTGATGAGCGCGCTGTGACGACCACCGAAAGGCACGCCATGCCTCATCAAGCGCCAACGACCGCCGCGGGGGAGCAAGGGACCTTTGCTATCACTTCCGCAGGTGGAGGCGACGTTCCGGCCATCCGGCTGCGCGGGCTGCGCAAGGAGTTCGGCCAGGTCCACGCGGTCGACGGCGTCGACCTCGACATCCCGCCAGGCGAGTTCTTCTCGATGCTCGGCCCGTCCGGCTCCGGCAAGACGACCGTGCTCCGCATGATCGCCGGCTTCGAGCTGCCGACCGCGGGCAAGATCGAACTGCACGGCCGCGACGTCAGCCGCCTCGCGCCCTTCGACCGCGACGTCAACACCGTCTTCCAGGACTACGCGCTCTTCCCGCACATGACCGTGCAGCAGAACGTCGAGTACGGCCTCCGGGTGAAGCGCGTCCCCCGCGCGGAGCGCCGTCAACGCGCGAAGGAGGCTCTCGACACCGTCCGGCTCGGCGAGTTCGGCGAGCGCAAACCCGACCAGCTCTCCGGCGGCCAGCGGCAGCGCGTCGCGCTCGCCAGGGCACTGGTCAACCGGCCGAAGGTGCTCCTGCTCGACGAACCACTCGGCGCCCTCGACCTGAAACTGCGCCACACCATGCAGACCGAGCTGAAACAGATCCAGCGCGACGTCGGCATCACCTTCATCTTCGTCACCCACGACCAGGACGAGGCGTTGACGATGAGCGACCGCATCGCGGTGTTCAACGCCGGCCGCATCGAACAGGTCGGCTCACCGGTCGAGGTCTACGAGCGGCCCGCGTCGCCGTTCGTCGCCGGCTTCGTCGGCACCTCGAACCTGCTCAGCGGTGGCGGCGCCGAGAACATCATCGGCAAACCCGGTGTGTTCAGCATCCGCCCCGAAAAGATCCGCATCGACGCCGATCTCTCGAAATCCGCGAACGTCGGCGAGACCAGCGCCACCGGCACCGTCACCAACACCGTCTACGCCGGCGCGACCGTGCGCTACGAGGTCACTCTCGACGCCGGCGGCCAGCTCTCCGTGGTCTGGCAGAACACCGCCGAACCCGCGGACTTCGAGGGCGGCCGCGTCCGCCTGAGCTGGCGGCACGAACACAGCTTCCGTGTCCCCGAAGCCGGTTAGTTCTCCCCAGCACCGAAAGGTTGTTCAATGAAGAACAGGAAACTCGCGCTCGCCGGCCTGCTCGGCGCCGGCCTGCTCGTGGCCGCCTGCGGAACGTCCGGATCCAGTTCGACCGCGGCCGCGCCCGGCGGGCAGGGCTTCACCCCGCCGAAGCTCGACGCGCTCGCGCAGCTCGGCCAGCCGGAAGGCCAGGTCAACGTGCTGGCCTGGCCCGGATACGCGGAGAACGGCTCCAACGACCCGGCGGTCGACTGGGTCACCGGCTTCGAAAAGGAGACCGGCTGCAAGGTCAACGTCAAGGCGTTCGGTACCTCCGACGAGGCCGTGAGCCTGATGAAGACCGGACAGTACGACGTCATCTCCGCCTCCGGTGACGCTTCGCTGCGGCTCATCGCGTCCGGAGACGTCGAACCGGTGAACACCGCGCTCGTGCCGAACTACGCCGACGTCTTCGACTTCCTCAAGAACCGCCCGTGGAACAGCGTCAACAACGTCTCCTACGGCGTGCCGCACGGCTGGGGCGCGAACCTGCTCACCTGGCGCACCGACAAGGTGACCCCGGCGCCGACGTCGTGGTCCGTCATGTTCGACGCGAACAGCCCGTACAAGGGCAAGATCACCGCCTACGATTCGCCGATCTACATCGCCGACGCCGCGCTGTACCTGCAGACGCACAAACCCGAACTCGGCATCAAGAACCCGTACGCCTTGGACGACAAGCAGTTCCAGGCCGCCGTCGACCTGCTCAAGCAGCAGCGCCCGATGGTCGCGGAGTACTGGTCGGACTACCTGAAGGAGAGCCAGGCGCTCAAGAGCGGCGACGCCGTCGTCGGCACCGCCTGGCAGGTGACGGTGAACCTGACCAAGAGCGAGGGCGCGCCGGTCGAATCCGTGCTGCCGTCCGAAGGCGCGACCGGCTGGTCGGACACCTGGATGGTGTCGGCGAAGTCGCCGCACAAGACGTGCTCCTACAAGTGGCTGAACCACATCGTCAGCCCGAAGGCCAACGCGCAGGTGGCCGAGTACTTCGGTGAATCGCCCTCGAACCCCAAGGCGTGCGCCGAAACCAAGAACAAGGCGCACTGCGAAACCTTCCATGCCGGTGACGCCGCGTACGCCGCGAAGATCTCGTACTGGACTACGCCGATCGCGCAGTGCCTCGACGGTCGCACCGACGTCAAGTGCAAGGACTACGGCGAGTGGACCCGCGCCTGGACCGAGATCAAGGGCTGACTCCCGAACTCCGGGAGCGGCCGGTGGACCCCCACGCCGGCCGCTCCCGGTCCCATTCCTAGGTGGAAAAAATGACGACCACCCTCGATTCGCCGCGGCGGAAGACGTCCGCCTTCCTGTACCGCAAACCCAGGCTACGACTGGGAATCCTGCTCTCCGCGCCGATGCTGTGGCTCGGCCTCGCCTACCTCGGCGCGCTGGGCGCGTTGTTCGTGACCGCGTTCTGGAGCACCGACGTCTTCACCGGCCAGGTCGTGACCGAGTGGTCGCTGAACAACTTCGTCACCCTCTTCAGTGACGCGGTGTACCGCACGATCACCCTCCGGACGGTCGGGATCGCCGCGCTGGTCACCGTTGTGACCGCGATCATCGCCTTCCCGATGGCGTTCTACATGGCCAAATTCGCCTCGCCGAGGGCGCGACGGCTCCTGGTGATCGCCGTCATGACGCCGCTGTGGGCGAGCTACCTGGTGAAGGCCTACGCGTGGCGGACCATGTTGTCCGGCAACGGTGTCCTGCACTGGCTGCTGAACCCGTTCGGCCTCGACACCCCCGGCTACGGCGTGCTCGCGACCGTGATCACTCTTTCGTACCTGTGGCTGCCGTACATGATCCTGCCGATCTACGCGGGCCTGGAACGGCTGCCGAACTCCCTGGTGGACGCCTCTGGTGACCTCGGCGCCCGGCCGTTCCGGACCTTCCGCTCGGTGGTGCTGCCGGTGACGTTCCCGGCCGTGGTCGCCGGCTCGATCTTCACGTTCTCGTTGTCGCTGGGCGACTACATCGCGGTGAAGATCGTCGGCGGCACGTCGCAGATGCTCGGCAACGTCGTCTACGACAACATCGGCGCGGCCAACAACCTGCCGTTCGCGGCGACCGTCGCGACCGTGCCCGTGGTGATCATGCTCGTCTACCTCGCCGCCGTGCGTCGCACGGGCGCGCTGGACAACCTGTAGGAGCGCGCGATGCGGCTTTCCCGGACGACCAAATACCTGCTGCTGTCGGCGCTCGTGCTCGGCCTCGCGGTGATCTACTTCCCGCTGCTGGTGGTCCTGCTCAACTCCTTCAACGCGGACACCACCTTCGGCTGGCCGCCGTCGAGCTTCACCCTCGAATGGTGGGGCCGGGCCGCGGAGAACCAGGGCGCGCTGAACGCGTTGTGGACGAGTGTCCGAGCAGGACTCGCGGCCACCGCGATCGCCTTGGTGCTAGGCACGATGGCGGCCTTCGCGCTGCAGAAGTACCGCTTCTTCGGCCGCAACCAGGTGTCGCTGCTGATCATCCTGCCGATCGCTCTGCCCGGCATCGTCACCGGTATCGCGCTGAACAACGCCTTCCGCACGATCCTCGGCATCGACCTCGGCCTGTTCACCGCGATCGTCGCGCACGCGACGTTCTGCATCGTGGTGGTGTTCAACAACGTCGTCGCGCGCCTGCGGCGAATGGGCGGCAACCTCGAAGAGGCGTCGATGGACCTCGGCGCCGACGGCCTCACGACTTTCCGCCTGGTGACCTTCCCGATGCTGCGGTCGGCCCTCCTGGCAGGCGGCCTGCTGGCGTTCGCGCTGTCGTTCGACGAAATCATCGTCACGACGTTCACCCTCGGGACCGGACTGGAAACCCTGCCGATCTGGATCCTGAACAACCTGTTCCGGCCCAACCAGGCACCGATCGTGAACGTCGTGGCGGCCGTCCTGATCCTGGCCTCGACCGTGCCGGTCTATCTGGCGCAACGGCTTTCCGGCGACACGACCTCCGGCGGACGGCTGTAGACAGCGAAACGCCGGTGCGGCCTTCGCGGGCCGCACCGGCGTTTTCGAATTCACTCAGTACCGACGGTCTTCGATCGCTCCTGTCGCTCCGTTGTAGGTGATGTAGCCGAACTGGAAGTCGCTGCGCTTACCGGTCGGGATGTTGTACTCACCACTGGTCGGGAAGCCGAGATACGAGGTTTCCCAGCCGAGGTCCCGCCAGCGAAGACGGATCATCCCCTTGACCTCCCAGGCGACGTTCGTTCCCGCCCGCCAGTAGATCGAGTGATCGAAGCCGCCCTGGCGGAAGTGGTTGTACTTACCCCTACTGCCCGGCGTCCAGGTCTCGTCGGTGGTCGGATAGCCGACACCGGTTTGCCAGCCGGTCGCCGCGAAACGGTCGCGGATATATCCATGCACCTCGAAGGCATCGGTCGATGGTGACCAGTAGATCGAACCGTTCCCGCTGAAGTGGGTGTACCGGCCGACACCGTCCGACGTGGCCACCTCGTCGGTGGTCGGATAGCCGAAGAACACCTCCCAGCCCAACGAACGCCACTTCTGCCAGATCCGGCCCATCACGTAGTGCGCGCCGGTCGCCGCGGTCCAGTAGATCGAAGCGTTGTTGTTGTTGAAGTGGTTGACGCGCCCGATGCCGTCCGGCGTGGTCAGCTGGTCGGTGGTCGGGAAACCGAGCGGCCCGGCTTCGCCGTTGACCGTCTGCCACTTCGCGCGAATCTCGCCATGGATGGCCATGGCACCGATGCTGGAGTTCCAGTAGATCGATGCGTCACCGGTGAGCGGACCACCCACGAAGTCGTTGTAGCGGCCGTTGCCCGCCCTGGCCACGAGTTCGTCGGTCTTCGGCGACCCCAGATAGGAATGAGCGCCGAGCGTGACGTACTTGGTCAGGATCTCGCCGGCGACGGCTTTGACGCCGTGCTGCTCCGTCCAATACAGACGACCGGAAGCGTACTGCTGCCAATGGCCGTCGCCCTCGATGAGTTCCAGTCCCACCGGAGCGCCCATCAGCGTCCGGATGGGAGCCTCGTCCGCGTAGCGCTTCTGGATCGGGGTCTGGTACTCGGCGCGGAGGGTGAGTCCCGCGACGGGCATCTGGACTTGACGGACCGGCTCGATGCTCTGGTTGTCCGGCCACTTGACGAAGTTCGCCGCGTCCAGGGATTTGGGAGGAGCGGAGATCTGGACGGAGGAGTTCACGGTCACCAGCCGGTTGGTGCTCTCGTTCCCCCCGATCTGGACCCGCGCCGGACGGCTGCCGGCGACGGCCAACCGAGCAGTCCGTGGGTTGACGGTGTACCGCTGACTCGTGATCACGCCTCGGCTGTTCTCCGCCGTCGCGGTGACCACGACACGGGTGTCGGTTTCGTTCGGGAAGCCGAACGAGAAGGTCGGGCCCGTGCCAGTGCGCAGCGTGGTGTATTCGCAGGTGTTGTTCTGGGGACAGCGCATCCGGTCGGCTCGCCACTTCACGGTCAGCGGTCCATCGGTGGGGTCCTCGGCCGAAGAAACACCCACGGAGACTGTTTCGCCGCCGGAATAGACGGTGTTCGGGTCAGGAGCCGCGAGCGAGATCGTAGGGGTGGCTTCACCGGGAACGAAGGTCTGGCTGGTGTTCGTCACCGCACCGTGCGCGTCGCTCACCGTGAGACCGACCGTCACCGGGTCGCCGGTCGAGGGGCATGGAGGTGCGGAGCTAAACACGAGCAGGGTTCCAGGGCTTACCAAGGGAGCGAAGGTAAGGATGAACGTCGAGGTTGACCTGTGGGAATGCCCGGCTTGTTCTCCGTCGTAAGGTGTGGGCCCGTCGTCCGCAATGAGGAGATGATCTAGCAGGTGGGGTCGAAATCGGCGATCTTGGTTCTTTCCGACGTGGAGCCGGCGGCAATACTTCGCGATATTTCAGGGAAAGGGCAGGCGGAGTCGAAGGCGCTCGCAGAAAGGATTGCAGGGAGTGTTTCATCGGATGCCCGGTTGCTGCCGCTCGATCTGGCGGTTTGGCCTGAGCCGGGGGTTGTGTGTGTGTCCAGTGTTGCCGGGCTTCAAGTTATCTGCTCCCGTGGATTCATAACGCGAACCCCGAGCGAATTGACTCGACTGGTCGGTGAGCTGGCGCCTGATAAGAAGGGCTATGCGGTGCTCATGGATAGCGCAGAAGACTGGACCGCTTTCGCGGTCTGGTCGGATGGCAGGCTGCAAAGATCCCTGAGTGTCGACCCGGAGTATGGCGTAGTGGAGGAGTTGGGGGATCGGCTCAATTTTGAGGGTCCTTTTTGGGAGGGCGTACATTCTGTTCAGGAGAGTGCGGGCTATCCCCTTCCTTTTCATCCCATCGATCTTGGGAACAAGGCAATGCGAGAATTTTTTGGATTTATTCTCGAAGGGCGAGAAGATGTCCATAGTTTTGATCCCGAAGATGTGGAAATCTGGGCGTTCAGATTCGCCGACTAAGAGTCGTCAGCTTATCGAGGCTCATGAATCAGAAGAATGGCTTTCTGGTGTAACGATCGGAATGCCCTTATGGTCGTGCGGGTATAGCTGACAGACGGTTTAGTCGCCGTGCTGTTGTCCGTGTCGGTGCGGTGTTG
Source organism: Amycolatopsis sp. lyj-108 (assembly GCF_046549005.1). Lineage (NCBI taxonomy): Bacteria > Bacillati > Actinomycetota > Actinomycetes > Pseudonocardiales > Pseudonocardiaceae > Amycolatopsis > Amycolatopsis sp. lyj-108. The sequence goes on from NZ_JAJPWQ010000002.1 coordinate 1,083,702, forward strand.
TGGATTCGCCGGCTCGGGTGACGCAGGCGTTCAAGGTGGATGTGCAGGCCGCTGGCCGGGTCTTCGACTTTTCAAGAGGTAGGTGGTGGGGGCGGGGCTGTTGGTTGGGTGCTGGAGGTCGTAGAAGCAGGTGTGTCGTGGTCCGGCTCGGTTGAGGAAGTGGTGGATGATGTTGGCGGGATCGAGAGGTCGACCAGTCGGCGTGGCGGAGATGAGGCCGCTGTCCTGCCAGGCTGACTCAATGGCTTCGCGCTCCTGGGCCTGCTGCTCCTAGTGCTTCAGGTTGCGACCAACGGCAATCAATCGCCGAAGTTGTTCAGATGAAAGCGAGCTTGCGATAGAAACTAGCTTGCCGATTTCTTCTGAATTGTGGTAGGGCTTGGCGGCGCTTGAGGAGTGTCCTGTTGTAAGTCCGGCAATTACAAGCAAGTCAGCCTCGGAAATGTTCAATACTGGTGCGATATCCCTTAGTGTTTCCGGTGATGGTGGAATAGCTCCATTGAGTAATTGAAGAATTGTTGACTCGGCTCGCGCTGAGGCTCGGCTGACAGTCCGGGGTGACAATTTTCGGTTGTTCATCAGGCCCTGCAGGATGTCGGCAAACCGTTGAGTCATTCTTGCATCTTACTGAGAAGGTCACTTACGTGGTGTGTTTGTGGCTTGGAGGGCGAGGAAGGTCGGAGTCCTCTCGGGGTCCAACGACGGGGCGTTCTGCGGTTCGGGTGGTGAACTGATGCCCGTTCGCATGTGGGTAGGCGGACGTTGGTGGAGACCGGTGATCGTCGGGATGCGACGGTCACGGGGATGCGGTCGTGGTCGGAGGTGCGGCGGGTCTACAACCTGACCGTCGATGGTGACCACACGTACTTCGTTGCCGCAGGTCAGACACCGGTCCTTACGCCTAACTGTGACAAGAAGCTTGACTTCGTGCGCGGGACGACATCAACACACGCGGACAACACATTGACGCCAATGGTCTGAGCGGTCAGGTAGCGCGGGCGAACGCCCATGGAGGCTTCGGTCCTCATTCAACTGCGACCTTGCGGCGTGCACTGACAGCCTGCCCTCACTCCAATTCCCGGTGCAAGATTCTCCTGTGCGGGAATTCGCGCTGGAGGACGGTCGCTGCTATCCGGGATGTGCTGAGACTACGTGTCTCATCAAAGCCGAGGTGCTGCCGAAACCCGGGGAGGCGAGTTCGAGTGGTGGTGAAGGCGAGAGGCTTGAATCCTCCACCAGTGGCGCACATGGCACTCCTGTCAGTCCGTGCGCGTTAGTCTGTCAGCCTGGACTGGATCGCCAGGGAATCAGTTGCCGAGGGAAATGATGTGAACAGGAAGCATCTTTGTATAAATCGTTTCGGCTTTGCCGAATACGAAGAAATGATTGAACTCTCTCGCCGAGTGAACATTTTCGATCTGGTCGAGGTGTTGGGTTCAATTGTGGAATTCGTCTTCTCGGAAGAAATCGATTTTCTTGATTCGATGACAGGCGAGGCTCAAGCGAACTTCGTGGTCCCTTTGGGAATGTCTGCGAAGATGCTGTCGAGCGGAGAGTATTCGGCGATGGAGTTTGTCTCGGCTGCTAGCACTGTGAGGTTTTGCGCCGAACCGCACATGGCAGAGTTCCCGGACGAACTCGCGCAGCTGTTGTCTCGATTGCCTAGATAATGAGGGCACGACGAAGGCTTCGCCGGCTGGACTGGCGGAGCCTTCGTCGTGCCGTGACGCTTGCGGGAGTTCCAGGTTCCGCTGCCTGGCGGGCGCAGACGACTTCGGCTCAGGAGACCTGATCACGTCGACCGGAAAGAATCCGTCGCCTCCCGCAGCGCCGCCAGCATTCCTGGATCCGTCACCGCGTGCCCCGCCGCCTCCACCAGTTCCAGCTTCGAGTCCGGCCAAGCCCGGTGCAGCTCGTAGGCAGTCGCTGGCGGGCACACCGCGTCGTACCGTCCCTGGACGATCACGCCTGGAATTCCGGCAAGTTTCCCGGCCTCCCGGATCAGCTGCCCATCCTCAAGCCAAGCCCCATGGCAGAAGTAGTGCAACGCCAGCCGAGCGAACGTGACAGCGAAGTCCGGCGACGCGTACTGGTTGTGGAAGGCCGGATCCGGGCGCAGGCAGACGATTGCGCCTTCCCACGTGCTCCAGGCGACGGCGGCACGCTCCCGGATCGCCTGATCGGGGTGATAGACGAGTTCGCGGTACGCCGACAGCGGGTCGTCGCGGCGGTCTTCGGGGATCGGCGCGAGGAAGGCTTCCCACTCGCGGGGGAAGAGGTTCGCGGCGCCGCCGTTGTAGATCCAGTCGAGCTCGCTGCCGCGGACCGTGAAAACGCCGCGCAGGATGATCTCGCTGACGCGGCTCGGGTGCGTTTCGGCGTAGGCGAGGGCGAGGGTCGCGCCCCACGAGCCGCCGAAGAGCTGCCACTGGTCGAGATTCAGCCGTTCGCGCAGTTTTTCCATGTCCGAGACGAGGTGCCAGAGGGTGTTGACCGACAGGTCGACGTCCGGCTTGCCGATATGCGGCGTGCTGCGGCCGGCGCCGCGCTGGTCGAACAGGATGATCCGGTAGGCCTCGGGGTCGAAATGCCGCCGGGCCATGGAGGAGATGCCGCTACCAGGGCCTCCGTGCAGGACGACCACGGGTTTGCCGTCCGGGTTCCCGGCTTCTTGGCAGTAGATCCGGTGCCCGTCGCCGACGTCGAGCATGCCCTCGGCGCGCACATGGATCGGCGGGTACAGGTCATCCATAAGAACACTCTGCCTGAATCGGCGAGTGTCCGAAGGGTGGGGGCCCGCCCCCGCCGCCGGGCTGAGCGGGCCCCCGGTCTTCGGTCGCGTCAGCAGCCCGCCGTGGCGGCCACGTTCGCGAATCCCTTCCCGGCTCCGGTCACCTTGTTGCTCGCGCAGACCTTGTTCCCCGTCGCGGCCTTCACGAGATAGAAGCCGTACGCGTAGGAGGACCGCACGTCCGCGGTATTGCCGGAGAAGGTATTGCCGCGGCCCCAGCCGTCCAGCTGGACATGGACCTCGAAGCCGCCGTAGGTCGCGTCGTGCACGAAGACCCTCCTGCCCCGGTTGTCCGCGACCACGTAGTTGTTGCCCTTCATGTCCACCCAGCTGTCGGCGAAGTGCTCGCCGCTCTGCCCGGTCCCGTCGAAGACGTTGCCGCGCAGTTCGCCGCCGGTGGTGCCTTCCTTGATGTCGATCGACTCGGCCCGCACGTTCGGGCCGATCTTGTTGTTCAGCGCCTTGTTGCGGTCGCTCCGGTCGGGCGTCCCGCCCGGCCAGTTGCCCTTCGCGGAACCGAAGTAGATGCCTTCGCCGTAGCCCGCGTACTCGCGGCCGGTGTCGGTCACCTCGGAGTTCTTCACGACGTTGTCGGTGCTCGTGTACTGGAAATGGATGCCTTCGTGGCCGACACCGGTGACCTTGATGCCATCGACGACGGTGTTCTTGACGCCCGTCGCCATCAGACCCTTCTGGCCACCGGTGAGGGTGAAGCCGGTCAGGTTCCAGTAGCTGCCGGTCAGTTCGAGCGTGCGCCCGGCCGAGGCCTTGATGACCGCGCTTCGCGGACCCTTCAGCGTGATGCGGCTGCTGGACGTGCCGCTCTTCGCCGCCTTGAAGTTGCCCGTGAAAGTCGTGTCGCCCGCGAGTTCGATGACGGTGCCTGGAGTGACCGAAGCGAGCGCCGCCGTCAGCTGCTCCGAAGTCCCTACGCGGACCGTCGCGGCCTGTGCGGGGTACGCCGCCAGCGTCGACAGCAAGGCGGCACCGGTCGCGATGGCCAGAACCCGCTCACGAACACGCATCGTGGTCCTCCTCGTCGAGGGATCGAAGCTCGGTCGTGGCGGCGACGGGCTAGACGTTAAGCCTCTTTACGAATGTGCGTCAAGGACATGATTGAAGTTCATATACGTGAACAACTAAAGGAGGGTCGTGGTGCACGGCCCACCCGAAAAGAGAGCAAGGGACCTTTGCTATCGCGCCCGCTCAGTGGGCGGGGGTGTGTGGATATAGGGACGTTGAGTGTCCCTATATCCACACACCCTGCACTCCGCGTAGCGGTGCTGACTGACTGTGTGGATTTTGGTGCGTTAGATGACTCAAAATCCACACAGTCGCCGCCGAGGAGAGCAAGGGACCTTTGCTATCGCCCGTCCTCGGCAGGAGTGATAGCAAAGGTCCCTTGCTCTCTTTTCGCAGGTCAGAGGCGGGTCAGTCGTGGAACGAGTGCTCCGGAGCGGGGAACTCGCCCCGTCGGACGTCCTCCGCGAACGCGGACGCGGCCCCGGCCAGCACGCCGGCGAGGTCCGCGTACTTCTTCACGAAGCGAGGGGTCTTGCCGCGTCGAAGCCCGGCCATGTCCTGCCAGACGAGCACCTGCGCGTCGCAGTCCGGCCCGGCGCCGATGCCGACGGTCGGGATCTTCAGTTCGTGCGTGATCCGCTTTGCCGCTTCGGCGGGCACCATCTCCATGACGACCGCGAAGGCGCCGGCCTCCTCCAGGGCCAGCGCGTCGGCGAGCAGCGCTTCGGCCGCTTCGCCGCGTCCTTGGACCCGGTAGCCGCCCAGATTGTGTTCACTCTGCGGCGTGAATCCGATATGTCCCATGACGGGGACACCGGCCGACGTCAGTGCCTCGACGTGCGGAGCGAATTTCCGCCCGCCTTCGAGTTTCACCGCGTGCGCGCGGCCTTCCTTCATGAACCGCACCGACGTCTCCAGCGCCTGCTGCGGCGAAAGCTGGTACGAGCCGAACGGCAGATCGGCGACGACCAGCGCCCGCTTCACCGACCGGGTCACCGCGCGGACCAGCGGAAGCAGTTCCTCCACGGTCACCGGAAGCGAAGTGTCGTAACCGAAGACGTTGTTCGCCGCGGAATCCCCGACCAGCAGCACGGGAATGCCCACTTCGTCGAACAGCGCGGCGGTGTACATGTCGTAGGCGGTGAGCATCGGCCAGGTTTCGCCGCGCTCCTTCATGTCGCGAAGGTGATGTACGCGGACTTTCTTCCCAGACGCGGGCTGGGGCGCCGCGCCGGTCCCGTACGGGGCGGCGAGTTCGCCGGAATCCTTTTCGGTGGCAGACATCCTTGTCGACCGTCCTTCCCTCGAGGCCTCGAAGAGGTCCCCGGGTCGTGGAGCTGAACAGGCCAAGCGTGACATGCGGATATGACCGTCCCAAGGCCCTGCGACCAGCTTCACACCACGGCGTCACGCCCGCGGATGAGGAAATTCAGACCAGAGGATGATGATCGTTGACAACCACACAGGGTTGTGTGACGTCAAGTAGTACAGCTGTCGATCACCTGTGTGTAGCGCGAAGGGCCAGAATGGGAAACCCAGTGAGCCGAGTCTCGCCGTGGAAGGCGAGGGCCGGCGGAATCGTCGCCACCCTCGTGCAGCTCGCGGCCGTGTTCTCGGTGATCCTCCTGCTCGCCGGCGGCGTGAAGGGGCCAGTGCTCAAGACGGGTGACGTCGCCTTCTCGGCACTGAGCATCCCGACGAACGCGAGTCTCGTGATCGTTCTGCTACTCGTCGTCCTCGGCGCCGCGCTCCGCCGCCGCAAACGCGCCGCGCTCTACACACTGCTGTTGTTCCAGGTCGGCGGTCTGGCGGTGACGCTGGCCTTCCAGGCCGCTCTGCTGTGGTGGCCCGAGCTGCTGAAACTGGGGCCGTGGCAGGTCCGGCACATCCCGCACCAGGTGTGGGTGCTGGCGATCGCCGACCTGATCTCGATCGGCATGATCGTTTTCCTCTGGGTTCTGCGTCCCGCGTTCCCCGCCCGGCTCGCGCCGGGCGCTTGGCGCGACGGCTTCACGGTGCTTTTCGGCGGTTTGGCCGCGGTCATTCTCGTCGGCTGGGGCTTGAGCGAGGCCTTTCCCGGCCGGCTCGCCGACACCTGGGCGCGGTTCGCCTGGGTCGTCAACCACACGACCGGTGAGAACATCCAGCTGCGCCGGGTCGGCATCGGCGAAGGACCGGCCTGGCTCGACCTCGTGCTCGACCTCAGCGCGACGGCCGTCGCGACGGCGGCGTTGTACACGCTGTTCCGCGGCGTGCGTAGCCGTCGCTTGAGGACGGACGAGGAAGAACTGCGCGTACGTCGCCTTCTGGCCGAACACGGCGAAGACGACTCTCTGGGCTATTTCGCCACGAGGCGCGAGAAGAGTGTCGTTTTCTCGCCCAACGGCCGCGCCGCCGTGGCCTATCGCGTGCTCGCGGGCACCAGCGTCGCGAGCGCGGATCCCATCGGTGATCCCGACGCCTGGCCCGACGCGGTCCGCGCCTGGCTGAACGAGGCACGCACCTACGGCTGGACTCCCGGCGTGCTCGGCGCGAGCGAGCGCGGCGCGAAGGCTTATGCCGACGCGGGCCTGCGCGCGCTGGAAATCGGTGACGAAGCGGTTCTCGACGTGCGTGACTTCAGCCTCGCCGGGCCGGAACGCCGCTCGGTCCGCCAAGCGGTCAAACGGATCGAACGGGCCGGATACACCACGAAAGTCCGGCGCCACAGCGAAATCCCGGCCGACGAAATGGCGAGGCTGTTGCTGCACGCGCAGCAGTGGCGCGGCGCGGAGACCGAACGCGGGTTCTCGATGGCGCTCGGCAGGCTCGGCGATCCGAGCGACGGCCGCAGTGTGATGGTGGAGGCGTACGACGCCAAGGGCGAGCTTCGCGGCATGCTGTCGTTCGTGCCGTGGGGCCGTCGCGGCCTTTCCCTTGATCTGATGCGGCGTGACCGCGACGCCGAAAACGGGCTCAACGAATACATGGTCGCCGAGGTCGTGGCGGCCAGTTCGCACCTTGGCGCACAACGGATTTCGCTGAACTTCGCGATGTTCCGCGCGGTCTTCTCCGAGGGGGAGCGGATCGGCGCGGGCCCGGTGCTGCGCGCCTGGCGCGGCGTGCTCAGCATGGCGTCGCGGTTCTTCCAGCTGGAATCGCTCTACCGATCCAACGCCAAGTACGGCCCGGACTGGGAGCCGCGATTCCTGTGCTACTCCTCGGCTCGACGGCTGCCGCGGGTCGGCATCGTCGCCGGCGCGCTCGAAGGATTCGTCCCCACCGGACGGTCGGCGCGGGCGTTGAAACTGGAGACGGTCACCGATGAATTCGTGGCCGAGGTCCACCGCATCGAAGCGAACGCGGCCACTCCCGCGCCGAAACAGGTGCGGCGGCCCGACCAGGTTCGCGTGCGGATGGCGAAGCTGGATCGCTTGCGGGAAGCCGGGATCGACCCCTATCCGGTCGGTTTCGCCCGGGAGGATCTGCTCGGTGACGTCGTCTCGAAGTTCGGCGATCTGAGCCCGGACAGCAACACTGGCCACCGGGTCCGCGTCGCGGGGCGGGTGCTCGCGCTGCGCAACCTCGGCGGGCTCTGCTTCGCGCGGGTCAAGGACTTCAGCGGCGAAATCCAGCTCATGCTCGACGCCTCGGTACTCGACCTCGGCGGCTGGCGGCGGGGCGTCGACCTCGGCGACCATGTCGGCGTGAGCGGGCAGGTCGTGACGTCGCGGCGCGGGGAACTCTCGGTGCTCGTCGACGAGTGGACTGTCACGGCGAAGAGCCTGCATCCCTTGCCGGACAAGCGAAAGGGCCTCACCGACCCGGAGACGCGGGTGCGGCAGCGCTACCTCGACCTCGCGGTGAACCCGGATTCGACGGCGATGTTGCGGATGCGCTCGACCGTGGTGCGCGCCGTGCGGGAACGGCTGCACCAGGGTGACTACCTCGAAGTCGAGACGCCGATGCTGCAGACCGTGCACGGCGGCGCCAACGCCCGCCCGTTCATCACGCACATCAACGCCTACGACATGCGGATGTACCTGCGGATCGCCCCCGAGTTGTACCTGAAGCGGCTGTGTGTGGCCGGGGTCGAGCGCGTTTTCGAGCTCAACCGGAACTTCCGCAACGAAGGCGTCGACGCGACGCACAACCCCGAATTCACCATGTTGGAGGCGTACCAGGCGTACGCCGACTACAACACGATGCGGACTCTGACGCGGGAACTCGTGCAGTGCGCCGCGGAAGCCGCGTACGGCGCGCAGGTCGTTCGCCGTCCGGGGCCGGACGGGCAGGTCGTCGAGTACGACATCTCCGGTGACTGGCCGGTGATCCCGGTCCACGAAGCCGTTTCGGCGGCGCTCGGGGAGAAGATCGACGCGGGCACCTCGGTCGCCGAACTCCAGCGGTTCTGCCGTGCGGCGGGAGTGCCGGTGAACGATGACGCCGGGCACGGCGACCTCGTGCTGAAGGCGCACGAGCATCTGGTCGAGGGCGCGACCGTACTGCCGACGTTCTACACCGACTACCCGACCGACGTCTCGCCGCTGACCCGGCAACATCGCGTCGATCCCCGGCTGGCCGAGCGGTGGGACCTGATCGCGTTCGGCTCCGAGGTCGGCACGGCCTACACCGAGCTGACCGACCCGCTCGAGCAGCGGCGACGGCTGGAGGCCCAGTCGCTGCGCGCGGCGAGCGGGGACGTCGAGGCGATGGAACTGGACGAGGACTTCCTGCTCGCGCTCGAACACGGCATGCCGCCGACCGGCGGGCTCGGCATCGGCGTCGACCGGCTGCTGATGATGCTGACCGGGGCGTCGATCCGGCAGACGGTGCTGTTCCCGTTCGTCCGGCCGCAGGGCTAGCGGGAGAGGCCGAATCGCCGCAAGAAACCGGTGCCGGATGCCATGATCCCCTTCCCAACGGAAGGAGCCACCATGGCTGGAAACGTTCCCCCGGTAGCCGACGAGCGCGAAGGTCTCCTCGCGTACCTCGAGCAGCAGCGCCACGTCCTGCGGATCGCGGCGCACGGACTCACCGAAGAACAGGCCAGAGCCGTCCCGACCAGAAGCTCACTGAGCGTCGGCGGCCTGATCAAGCACACCGCGACCGTCGAAGACGGCTGGATCGACATCCTTCTCCAGAAGCCCTCGAAGCCGATGGACGAGACGATGAAGGAGTACGAAGCGGGCTACGTGATGAGCCCGGACGAGACGGTCGAAAGCGTCCTCGCGCGCTACGACGAGGTCGCCCGCCGCACCGCGGACGTCATCGCCGGTATCGCCGACCTCGGCCAGCCGGTCCCGGTGCCGAAGGGCGTGCCTTGGTACCCGCAGGACGTCGACGCGTGGTCGGTCCGCTGGGTGCTGCTCCACCTCATCGAGGAGACCGCGCGGCACGCCGGGCACGCCGACATCATCCGCGAGCACATCGACGGCGCGACGGCGATCCCGCTGATGGCCGCCGCGGAAGGCTGGCCGGAGACGCCTTGGCTCAAGCCCTGGTCGCCTGCCCCAAGCGACTAGAACCCCAAGCGACTAGAACAACGTCGGTTCGTCCGCCAAAGCGCCTTCGATGACCAGCATCCGGCGCTTGGTGGCGACCCCGCCGCGCGCGGAGAACCCGCCGTCCTTGCCTCCCGCGGCGAGCACGCGGTGGCACGGCACGATGATCGGGAACGGGTTCCGGCCCATCGCCTGCCCCACGGCCTGTGCCCCGCCGGGCATGCCGAGGATGTTCGCGATGTCGCCGTACGTCAGCGTCTTGCCCGCGGGGATCGTGCGGATGAACTCGTACACCTTGTGGTGGAAGTCCGGTACTCCTTCGTAATCGAGGTCGACACCGGTGAGGTCCGTGCGCTTGCCGTCCATCAACGAGATGATCCCGTCGATCGCGTGCTGGACCTCGCCCGGCGGCGTGGATTCAGCCGCTTCGGGAAGGCGCGTGGTCAGTCGCGCCCTCGTCTTCTCTTCACTGCCCTCGGGAAGCTGGACCGCGACGACCCCGCGTTCGCTCCACGCGATGCCGCAGTCGCCGATCGCGGTGCCGAACACGGAGTAGCCCGGTGCCGTCATGTGCCCAGGGTACGAGACCGGTCCGACGGTTTTCGGGTTCACCACCATGCCGCGGTGCCGCCGGAGCGGCGGCTGCGGTAGGAGTATGGGCATGAGCGACCTCGTGCTTGATCACCTCGTGTACGCCGGGCCGGACCTCGAAGAGGCCGTCGCGCGCGTCGCCGAGCTGACCGGCGTCACGCCTGTACGCGGCGGAAGGCATATCGGTTTCGGTACGGCCAACTACCTGGCCGATCTGGGTGCCGGTGCCTATCTCGAGGTGGTCGGCCCCGACCCGGATCAACCCGAGCACATCGGACCGCGCCCGTTCGGCGTCGATGAGCTGACCGCGCCCGCCCTGGTCACCTGGGCCGCACGTGTCGAAGGTATCGACGAGGCGATCGCCGAAGCGCGCGAACGCGGCTACGACCCGGGCGAAGCGTCCGAGATGTCGCGGACCACCGATGACGGCGAACTGCTGACCTGGCATCTCACCGGCGCGGGCGGTCTCGGCGGACTCGCGCCGTTCCTCATCGACTGGGGGAGCACCCCGCATCCGACGACACGGGGCCTTCCGTCCATTCCGCTGCTCATGGTCACCGGCGTCCACCCCGAGCCGGCCGCGGTCGAAGCCGCGGTCCGCGCGCTCGGGATGGACATGCTCGTCCGGCGCGACACGAAGCCCGGCCTGGTGGCCGTGCTGACGAACTCAGCCGGGAAGCAGGTCGCGCTGAGCTGAGCGGGTCACGACAGTGCCCTCGCGCCAGCCGTTGGTCATCGGCAGCCGCCGGTCCCGCCCGAACGCCTTGAACGTGATCTTGGTGCCCGGCGGGTACTGGCGGCGCTTGTATTCGGCCTTGTCGACCATCCGCACCACGCGGTCGATGGTCTCCGGCTCGAAGCCCGCGTCGACCAGGTCGACGTAACCGCGGTCGCCCTCGATGTAGTCGTCGAGGATGTCGTCGAGCATCAGGTAGTCGGGCAGCGAGTCGCTGTCCAGCTGCCCCGGCCGCAGCTCGGCCGACGGCGGTTTGGTGATCGAGTTCTCCGGGATCGGCGGGGTTTCGCCGTTCTTCTCGGCTTCCGCGTTGCGCCACTTGGCCAGATGCCAGACGTGGGTCTTGAACAGGTCCTTGATCGGCGCGAAGGCCCCGACGGCGTCGCCGTAGATCGTCGAGTAGCCGACGGCGAGCTCGGTCTTGTTGCCGGTGGCGAGCACCAGATGACCGTCCTGATTGGACAGTGCCATCAGCAGCATGCCGCGGACACGGGCCTGGATGTTCTCTTCGGCGAGGCCGGTCAGCTGAAGCTGCTCGACATAGACCTTGACCATGTCCGCGATCGGCTCGACGCGGTAGTGCGCGCCGATGCGCCGGGCGAGGTCCTCGGCGTCGCCCTTCGAATGCTCCGAGGAGTACTCCGAAGGCATCGAAACGCCGTAGACGTTGTCGCCGCCCAGCGCGTCGGCGGCCAGCGCCGCCACGACCGCCGAGTCGATGCCGCCGGAGAATCCGAACGTCACCGACGAGAAGCCGTTCTTGTGCACGTAGTCGCGCAGGCCGACGACCAGCGCGTGCCACACCTCGGCTTCGTCCGACAGCGGCTCGCTGATCGCGGACTCGTTGCGCGCGCTGTACGCCGGAACAGGGTCCTCGCTGAGCACGCGGCGCTTGACCCGGAGGCCTTCGAACTCGCCCTCGGCGGTGTGCCCACCCGACTCGAGGTCCGTGTCGACGACGAGCAGGTGCTCGACGAACTGCGGCGCGCGCGCCAGCAACCGGCCGTCGGCGCCGACCACGATCGAGTCGCCGTCGAAGACGAGGTCGTCCTGCCCGCCGATCTGGTTCGTGTACACGAGCGGCGCGCCGGCCTCGGCCGCGCGGCGGGCGATGAGCGGCAGGCGGATGTCGTCCTTCGCACGTTCGTAAGGCGAAGCGTTGGGCGCGACCACGAGGTCCACGCCGGCCTTGCCCAGCGCGGAGATCGGGCCGCCGTCCTGCCAGACGTCCTCGCAGATCACCATGCCGACGTCGACGCCGTGGAAGCGGACGACTTCGAGATCGTGGCCCGGCTTGAACCAGCGGTGCTCGTCGAAGACGCCGTAGTTGGGCAAGTGGTGCTTGAACTGGCGGGCGACCACCTCGCCGCGGTACAGCGCGGCCGCCGCGTCGCGCGGGCCGGTCTCGTCCAGGTCGAGGTACCCGACGTAGGTGAGCACCTCGCCGCATCCGGCGTCTTCGAGCCGCTTGGCGAGCGCTTCGACCATCTGCTTCGAGGCAGAGGCGAAGGTCGGGCGGAGGGAGAGGTCCTCGACGGGGTAGCCGGTGAGGGACATCTCCGGGAAGACGACGATGTGGGCGCCTGCTTCGGCGGCTTTGCGAGTCCACTCGACGGTGAGCTCGGCGTTGCCTTCGAGGTCCCCGACGGTGGTGTTGACCTGGGCCAGTGCGATGCGCAGTTGCGGCATGCCGACATTCTCACCCACCGGCGTCCGCGGGGACGACCGGATGTGCCGAATCGCCCACCTGGGGACGGCCGGGCGAAAAGAGAGCGGGGGACCTTTGCTATCGCTCTCCGGAAGAGAGTGATAGCAAAGGTCCCCCGCTCCCTGCTCAGGACCGCGCGCTACTTCCGCTTGATCATGCTCCGCACCTTCTTGATGGTCTGCTCGAAGTCGGAGTCGAACGGGTTGTCGTGCACCAGGTAGGTCCACGTCGTGTTCGCCCGCCGCACGCCCGCGTCACCGAGGTCGATCCCGTTCTCGGTGATCTCGGCCTCCTCGAGCGTCTTCGCCGCCCGCTCGGCCGCCTCCGGGATGATCTTGTGGAACTCGGGGATCGCCGCGCGGTGGAACTCGTCGATCGGCGTCTCCCGCGCCAGCGCCCGCAGGTGGATGCTCTCCCGCACGTCCGTCAGGAACGCCAGGTGGTCCGACCACAGCTGGTCGATGTGGAAGAGCAGCACTTCCCGGCACAGCTGGTGGACACGGGCCTCGTCGTCGACGGCCTCCGAAAGCTCCTTGAACTTCTCCGGGTGCGCCTTCTCCAGCACCTCCGCCGCGTGCGCGGTCCGCAGCACCTTGTCCCGGTGCTCGAGCAGCTCGCCACGCTGCCGCTCGATCAGCCGCGTGTAGCGCCAGGTGTTCCGGTGGATCTCCAGGTCGACACCCTCGGCGACACGCTGCGCGTGGTTGATCTGCCGCAGCGCCGCCGGGTCGACGATCTCGCCGCTGCCCACGTCGGAGCTGATGCCCTCGGGGATGTCCGGCGCGTTCGACAGCACGAGTTCGTCGTTCAGGCTGGCGAAGAACACCGCGCTGCCCGGGTCGCCCTGCCGTCCGGAGCGGCCGCGCAGCTGGCCGTCCAGCCTGCTCGACGGGTACCGGGCGGTGCCGATCACGTGCAGGCCGCCCAGTTCGACGACCTCGTCGCGGCCGTCGCCGTCCTTGCCGCCCAGCCGGATGTCGGTACCGCGACCGGCCATCTGGGTCGAGACGGTGACCGCGCCCTTCTTGCCGGCGTCGGCGATGATCGCGGCTTCCTCGGCGTCGTTGCGCGCGTTGAGCACGACGCATTCGAGGTCGGCCTTCGCCAGCTTCTCGGCCAGCTCTTCGGATTCGGCGACGTCCTGGGTGCCGACGAGGATCGGCCGCCCGGACTCGTGCACCCGCCGGATCTCCTCCTCGATCGCGCGCAGTTTCTGCGACGGCGACCCGAAGATCCGGTCCTCCTGGTCTTCGCGGATGTTCGGTGTGTTCGGCGGGATGACCGCGACCTCGAGCTTGTAGAACTCGCGCAGCTGCTCGGCGACCGCGACCGCGGTACCGGTCATCCCCGCGACCTCGGGATACCGCGCGAGCAGCGCCTGCACGGTGATCGAGTCGAGGATCTCGCCCCGGTCGGTCGCCTTGACCTGCTCCTTCGCCTCGACGGCGGCCTGGAGGCCGTCCGGCCAGCGCTGCAGTTCGGCGACGCGGCCGCGCGCGGCGTTGATCAGCTGCACCTTGCCGTCGCGCACGAGATAGTCGACGTCGCGGGTGAGCAGCGCGTGCGCGTGCAGCGCCACGTTCACCGCGGGCAGCCTGTCCGAGCCCGTCTCGTCGTAGAGGTTGATGTCGTCGCCGAGGGCCTTCTCGACCACCGACGCGCCCGCCTTGGTCAGCCAGGCGTTGCGGCCGTCGGCGTCGGTCTCGTAGTGCAGCCCGAGCCGCAGCCGTCGCACGATGTTCGCGACCTCTTCGTCGGCGTCGGTGTGGTCGATCGACCCCGCCATCACCAGCGGCACGCGGGCCTCGTCGACCAGCACGGAGTCCGCTTCGTCGACGATCGCCACCTCGGGCTCGCGCTGGACCAGGTCCTCTTCGCGGGTCACCAGGCGGTCGCGCAGCACGTCGAAGCCGATCTCGCTGACGGCGCCGTATGTGACTTCCTTCGCGTACGCCTCGCGGCGCTCGTCGCGGGTGTGAGCGGGCTCGATCCAGCCGACGGAAACGCCGAGCAGGTCGTAGATCGGGCCCATCCATTCCGCGTCACGACGGGCGAGGTAATCGTTCACCGTGACGACGTGGACGTGCTTCCCGCGCAGGGCGTACCCGGCGCCGGCCAGCGCACCGGCCAGCGTCTTGCCCTCACCGGTCTCCATCTGCACGATATGCCCGCTGAGCAGGCCCATCGTGCCCAGCAGCTGGACGTCGAAGGCGCGCTCGCCGAGGGCCCGCCGCGCGGCCTCACGACCGAGGGCGCAGACCTCGACCAGCTGGTCGTTGCCGAAGGAAGCGGCGTCGCGAAGCTTGCCGGCCCGCTCTGTCAGCTCCTCGTCGGAGAGCTTCTCCAACTCGGGCTCGAGCTTCTCGATGGCCGGCAGCAGCGCTTCGTAGCGGGTCAGCTCGACGCTGCCCGGCCGCTGGATGATCCGGCGCAGCTTCTTGCCCACCCGGCTGATCAGTGCTGCCACCCCTGTGCTCCCGTCTGCTCTTCTGCCGTCCGCACTCGTATCACCAACGCGGTGGTGGTGCGGCCGAGTTCCACGGCCGATGGCACGATCCAACCGTGTCCACTCATGTCAGCGCCAGGTCCCGTGCCCGTCGATTCGCCGCGATCACGCTGTCCGGCCTGCTCGCCGTCACTTTCGCCGCGTGCTCGTCGGGAGAGGGTAGAACTCAGCCGCCGCCTCCGGCCACCGAGTCGCACGCTCCGACCGGACCGGTGCCCGCGGGACTCGAGAAGTTCTACGGGCAGAGTCTGACCTGGGCCGACTGTGCACCCTACGCGACATCCGATGACGCAAAAGCGGCGTTTCGAGTGAAGGACGCACAATGTGCCCGGCTGACCGTCCCGCTCGACTACGCGAAACCTGAAGGCGACTCGATCACGCTCGGTCTCCTGCGCCGGAAGGCACTGGAAACCGACGAAAGGATTGGGGCGCTCGTGGTCAATCCCGGCGGCCCCGGCGCTTCCGGGATGGCGGCCGCGGCCGGTCTCGCCTCCCGGACGTCGACGAACGCGCTGGGCAAACGCTTCGACATCGTCGGTTTCGACCCGCGCGGCATCGGCGCGAGCCAGCCGCAGATCCGCTGCCTGACCGACACCGAACGCGACGCGGACCGGGCGGACGACAGCGAGACGGACGGGTCACCCGAGGGAGTGAAAAAGCAGGAGACCGAGTCCCAGTACTTCGCGGCCAAGTGCGCCGAACGGACCGAACACGGCCCCTCGATGCTCGCGAACGTGGGCACCCGTGAAGTCGTGAAAGACATGGACGTCCTGCGGTCGGTCCTCGGCGATCCGAAACTGAACTACCTCGGCTACTCCTACGGGACGCGGATCGGATCCGCCTACGCGGAGGCGTTCCCGGCGAACGTCCGCGCGCTGGTGCTCGACGGGGCCGTCGACCCGGAGCAGGACGCGGTGGAGTCGCTCGTCGCGCAGGGGCAGGGCTTCGGCAAGGCGTTCGGGGAGTTCTCGAACTGGTGCGCCGCGCGTGAGGACTGCGCGCTGGGGCGCGACGCCGCCGGCGTGACGAAGGCGTTCCAGGACCTGGTGCGGCCGCTGATCGACTTCCCGGTGCCGGTCAGCGACGGCCGGAAACTGTCGTACGAGGACGCGACGACAGGGGTGATACAGGCCCTCTACCAGGAAGATCTCTGGGAACCGCTGAACACCGCGCTCAACGACCTGAAGCGCCAGCGCGGTGACAGCCTGGAGAAACTGGCCGATCTCTACAACGAACGCGGCGCCGATGGCCGCTACGGGACGACGCAGGACGCGTTCGTCGCGATCAGGTGCGTCGACGACCCGCGGGTCACCGACCCGGCGAAGCTCCTCGACGCGCAGAAGCGATACGCGCAGGCGGCGCCGTTCCTCGACGACGGCAAACCGGACGGTTCCGCGCGCGACGCCTGCGCCTTCTGGCCCGTGCCGAACACCTCGGAGCCGCACCTGCCCAATGTCGAGGGCCTGCCGAAGACGCTGGTCATCTCGACCACGAACGACCCGGCGACCCCGTATCAGGCGGGCGTCAACCTCGCGAAAGCGATCAAGGGAGCTTTGCTGACGTTCGAGGGCAACCAGCACACGGTGTTCCTCCAGGGCGTCTCGTGTGTCGACAAGATCGGCATCGATTACCTGGTGGACGGCGCCTTGCCGAACGAAGGCACCCGCTGCACCGCCAAGTAACGAGTTCGGTGCGAAGGCCCCTGACCGGCCGGGACGCTGCGAAGATCGCGAGATGAGCCTTCGCCGCGTTCCGGCCGTGCTCGTTGTCGCCGTGCTGGTCGCTTCCTGCACGACGCAGCAGCCGCAGCCCGTGCCGACGGCGTCTCCGACGACCACCGTGTCGCCGACTCCGGACCCGAAGGCGCTCGAGAAGTTCACCCGGCAGGAGCTGGCGTGGGGTGCGTGCGCGTCTTTCGCGGACAAGGCGTTCGACTGCGCGAAGCTCACCGTGCCACTCGACTACCTGAAGCCGGACGGCGAGACGATCTCGATCGGCGTTCTCCGGCACAAGACGAAGAAGGTCGAAAGGCGGATCGGCTCCCTCGTACTCAACCCCGGCGGTCCCGGTGGATCAGGCGTCTCCGCCGCCGCACGGATCGCGAAGTCCCGGCCGGCGGCGGCACTCGCCGAGCGATTCGACATCGTCGGATTCGATCCGCGCGGTGTCGGGACCAGCGATCCGAAGCTCGTCTGCCTCACCGACACCGAACGCGACGCGGACCGCGCCGAGGATTCCGAAAGCGACTCGACGCCCGACGGGATCGCGAAGCAACTCGCCGACGCCAGGACGTACGCCGCGAAGTGTGCCGAGCGCACGAAGCACGGTAAAGAGCTGCTCGCCAACATCGGGACGAGGGACGTCGTCCGCGATCTCGACGTCCTGCGCTCGGCTCTCGGCGACGAGAAGCTCACCTACCTGGGCTTTTCGTACGGCACGCAGATCGGGACCGCCTATGCCGAGGCCTACCCGGACAAGGTGCGGGCGTTGCTCCTCGACGGTGCGGTGGATCCCGAACTCGACACTGCGGAGTCGCTGGTCACCCAGATGGCGGGCTTCCAGAACACGTTCGCCGAATTCGGCAGGTGGTGCGTCGCTCGCGAGGACTGTGCGCTCGGCCGTGACGCGAGCGCGGTGACGAAGGTGTTCCAGGACCTGGTCCGGCCGCTGATCACCGAACCGGTGCCCGCGGGTACCCGCAAGCTCTCCTTCGAGGACGCCATCACCGGGACCAGCGCCGCGTTGTACTCGGCCGACGCGTGGAAGTTCCTCAACGACGGGCTCGCCGAGCTGAACCGGGGGAGCGGCAAAACCCTGGTCGCGCTCGCCGACAACTACTACGGCCGCGAGACGGACGGCCGGTACACCGGGATCCTCGACGTGTACTTCGCGGTGCGCTGCGTCGACAGCACGCGGATCGCCGACAGGCGCGTCATCGAGGGCGCCCACCAGCGGATGCTCCAGGGCGCGCCATTCCTCGCCGGCGGCACCCCGGACATGAGTGAACTCGACATCTGCTCGGTGTGGCCGGTGCCCGCCACCTCCGAGGTCCACAAGCCGGACATCGACGGCCTGCCGCGGCCGCTGGTCATCTCGACCACCGACGACCCGGCGACCCCGTACGCGTCCGGCGTGAACCTGGCCCGAGACCTCAAGGGAGCTTTGCTGACGTTCGAGGGCGCGCAGCACACCGTCTTCCTCGACGGCAACGAGTGCGTCGACAGCGCCGGCTTCGCGTACTTGATCGACGGCGAGCTACCCGCTCCCGACACCCGCTGCTCCTAGCGGGGGAGCAAGGGACCTTTGCTATCGCCCGTCCCCGATGACCACCGCGTTATGCCTGGTCAACGCCAGTTCCAGCATCACCGCGAACTCCTCCGGCTTCGTCGGCGGCACCTGCAGCCACACCCGCACCAGCCGTCGCGGCTCGTCCCGCGAAATCCACAGCTTCACGAACACGTCCGACTTGATCTCCGGCACGATCCCGCCGATCACCGCGGCCGGCACCTTCGCGGCGATCCGGAACGAATCGGTGTCCTGCACCCGCTCCCACCGCTCGCCCCGCAGGTCGGTCGCCCCGGTCAGCAGCCGCCGAAGCCCGCCTTCAGCCCCGAGCATCGCTTCAGGCGTGTACGGCGCCGAAGCCGGAAGCACCCGCTCCCCGCCAGGCCCACTGAGCATGATCTCCGAGCCGGACAGCCGGTACTCGACCTTCCTCCGTCCGAAGTCGTCCTGCAGGTCGGCATTACCGGCCGCGCCACCCTCGAGGCTGACCTCGCCGTCGAGCCCGCGCACCGGCAGCCCGGTGACGACGCCGTTCACTCCGAGCGTGAACCGCACGCTGCGCAACGAGACGAGGGAGTCGGCCGCCGCGCTCACGTAGTCCTGGGCAGGCGGCAACGGGGGTGACCCCGCGCAGCCGCCGATGAGCCCGATGGTGAGCAGCAGCGCAGGCACGAGGTGACGGCAGCGCATGGCCAGAGCCTATGGCTTGGCCCGAATCTTTCGCACAGTGTCCTTCCAGCCGCTTCCGCCGGGGGCCGCCGCCGATGACGCTGTACCCGTGCAATCTGAGACCCGGCTCCACCGCGCGTGGTTCGTCGCCGCCGCCGCTTTCATCGCCCTGCTCGCCGCCGCCGGTTTCCGCGCGGCCCCCGGCGTGCTCATCGACCCGCTTCACAACGAGTTCGGCTGGTCGCGCGCGACGATCGCGTCGGCCGTCTCCGTGAACCTCGTGCTCTACGGCCTCTTCTCGCCCTTCGCGGCAGCTCTCATGGAGCGCTTCGGCATGCGACGCGTCGCCTCGACAGCGCTGTGCGTCGTCGCGATCGGCGCGGGCGGCACGGTGTTCATGAACGCGAGCTGGCAGCTCATCCTCTGCTGGGGTGTCCTGGTCGGCGTCGGCACCGGCTCGATGGCGATGAGTTTCGCCGCGACGGTCGCCGCCCGCTGGTTCGTCCGCAGCCGCGGCGTCGTCACCGGGGTCCTCACCGCGGCGGGCGCCACCGGCCAGCTGATCTTCCTCCCGATCGTGGCCAACCTCGCCGTCGACGAAGGCTGGCGCACGGCGTCGCTCGTCATCGCCATCGCCGCGCTGGCCGTCGTCCCCGTCGTCCTTCTGGTGGTCCGCGATCACCCGTCCGACGTCGGAACGACCGCGTACGGCGCGGAGCCCGGCGAAGCCGCCCCCGTCACTCGCACGGGTGGTTCCGCCCGTCGCGCGCTCTCGGTCCTCGGCTCGGCGGCGCGCACGAGGACGTTCTGGCTGCTCGCCGTCGGTTTCGCGATCTGCGGCGCCACGACGAACGGCCTGGTCAGCACCCATTTCGTCCCCGCGGCGCACGACCACGGCATGCCACAGACGACCGCCGCCGGCCTGCTCGCCCTCGTCGGGATCTTCGACGTCGCGGGCACGATCGCCTCCGGCTGGCTCACCGACCGGGTGGACCCGCGGATCCTGCTCGGCGTCTACTACGCCCTTCGCGGCGTTTCGCTCGCCCTGCTCCCGCAGTTGTTGAGCGGAACGGTGGAGCCGAGCATGTGGGCGTTCATCGTCTTCTACGGACTCGACTGGGTGGCGACGGTCCCGCCCACCGTCGCGCTCTGCGTCCGGCAATACGGCGCCGCCGGGCCGATCGTCTTCGGCTGGGTCTTCGCCAGCCACCAGCTCGGCGCTGGTCTGGCGGCTTTCGGCGCCGGCGCGATCCGCGATTCGTCGGGCAGCTACGCGCTCGCCTGGTACATCGCGGCAGGCCTCGCCGTGCTCGCTTCGGTCGCTTCGCTGGCGATCACCAAGGCCGCGAAACCCGAACCGGTCCTCGTGGGGTGATCCACCACTTCCGGTCGATCGGCGCGTCGCGAAACATGTCGTTAACACGTTCTCGTTAGGGTGCGGCCATGGATCGCCAGCAGGAGTTCGTGCTCCGTACCTTGGAAGAGCGCGACATCCGTTTCGTCAGGCTCTGGTTCACGGATGTGCTGGGGTTCCTCAAGTCCGTCGCGGTGGCGCCGGCCGAACTCGAGGGCGCCTTCAGCGAAGGGATCGGCTTCGACGGATCGGCCATCGAAGGGTTCGCGCGTGTCTACGAATCCGACATGGTCGCGAAGCCCGACCCGGCCACATTCCAAGTCCTGCCCTGGGAGACTCCGGACGGCGGCCCGTACTCGGCGCGCATGTTCTGCGACATCGCGATGCCGGACGGCTCCCCGTCCTGGGCGGACCCTCGGCACGTTCTGCGCAGGCAGCTCTCGAAGGCGGCCGAAGCGGGCTTCACCTGCTACGTCCATCCCGAAATCGAGTTCTTCCTGCTCGCAAGCCTGCCGGACGACGGCAGCGAACCCGAGCCCGCGGACAACGGCGGCTATTTCGACCAGGCCAGCCACGCGACGGCGACACACTTCCGCCGCCACGCCATCGAGACGCTCGAAGCGATGGGGATCTCGGTCGAGTTCAGCCACCACGAGGGCGCGCCCGGCCAGCAGGAGATCGACCTCCGGTACGCCGACGCGCTGACCATGGCCGACAACGTGATGACCTTCCGGTACGTCGTCAAGGAGGTCGCGCTCACTCAAGGTGTCCGCGCGACGTTCATGCCGAAGCCGTTCACCAACCAGCCGGGTTCCGGGATGCACACCCACGTGAGCCTGTTCGAGGGTGATCGCAACGCCTTCTACGACGCCGAAGACCCGTACGAGTTGTCAGCGACGGGTAAAGCTTTCGTGGCGGGGCTGTTGCACCACGCGAAGGAGATCTCGGCGGTCACCAACCAGTGGGTGAACTCCTACAAACGGCTGATCAGCGGCAGTGAAGCCCCGACGACCGTCTCCTGGGGCCGCGCGAACCGCTCCGCACTGGTCAGGGTGCCGATGTACTCGCCCGGCAAGGCGTCGTCACGCCGCGTGGAGATCCGCACGCTGGACTCCGCGTGCAACCCCTACCTGGCGTACTCGGTCATCCTGGCCGCCGGTCTCAAGGGCATCGAGAAGGGTTACGAGCTCCCTCCGCCCGCCGAGGACAACATCTGGCAGCTCTCGGACGCCGAGCGTCGCGCGGCCGGATACGCCCAGCTCCCGCAGAACCTCGGCGAGGCGCTGTCCGAGATGGAGAAATCGGAACTTCTGCCCGAAGCGCTCGGAGAGCACGTTTACGACTTCTTCCTGCGCAACAAACGTGTTGAATGGGATAACTACCGCAGCGCGGTGACCCCGTACGAGCTGCGGACCCTGCTTCCGGTTCTCTAGACGAAGGAGACCTGATGGTGCGGCGACCGGTGTTCAGAGTTCTGACGACCTTGGTCGCCGCGACCATCGCGGCAGCAGCCGCGCCGGCGGCGTCCGCCGCCGGGAGGCCTCTCGATCTCGACGCCGCCGACATCCCCGCGCTCCAGGCCCGGATGTCCTCCGGACGGCTGACCGCGGTCGGTCTGACCTCGGCTTATCTCGATCGCATCCACAAGGTCGACCGGAAGGTGAACGCGGTCATCGCGGTCAATCCGGCCGCGGTCGCGCAAGCCGCGGAGAGCGACGTCCGGCGTCGCGCCGGCAAGACGCGCGGGCCGCTGGACGGCATCCCGGTCCTGGTGAAGGACAATGTCGACACCCGCTCCATACAGACGACGGCGGGTTCGCGCGCATTGCGCAGCAAGCCCGCGAAGGACGCGACCTTGATCCGCCGTCTGCGTGACGCGGGCGCGGTGGTCCTCGGCAAGGCGAACTTGTCCGAATGGGCGAACTTCCGCGCCGCCAAACCTACTTCCGGGTGGTCAGGCGTCGGTGGGCAGACGAACAACCCGTACGTGCTCGATCGCAACCCCTGTGGGTCGTCCGCCGGTTCCGCCGCGGGTATCGCCGCGTCGCTCGCCCAGGTCGCGATCGGCAGCGAGACCGACGGCTCGATCGTCTGCCCGGCCGGGATGACCTCGACGGTGGGGCACAAACCGAGCCTCGGCCTGGTCAGCCGCACCGGCGTGGTGCCGATTTCGGCCGAACAGGACACCGCCGGCCCGATGGCCAGGCACGTCGTCGACGTCGCGCTGACCCTGTCCGCACTGCAGGGCCGTGACCCGAGCGACCCGGCCACCGGCGCATACCCGCCGAACCAGCCGACCGACTACGCCGCGCACCTCCGGCCCGGCGTGCTGAAGGGCTCCCGGATCGGACTCTGGCGTCTGCCGGTCCTCGGTCCGGACGTCGACGCCGTGCTGACGCGAACCAGGAACTCGCTGGTCAAGGCAGGCGCCGAGGTCGTCGAGGTGACGCCGCCGTACCAGGCGAGACTCGGCGAACTGGAGTTCCCGGCCCTGCTCACCGAGTTCCACCGGGACATCGACCGCTACCTGGCCACGCGCCCCGAAGGCCCGCGCGACCTCGCGGCGCTGATCGACTACAACCGCTCCGACCCGCTGGAGCAGACCTGCTTCGCCGGGCAGGAACTCTTCGAACAGGCACTCGCCGCGCCCGGCCCGTCCGATCCCGGCTACCTGGCGATGCGCCGTGAGCTCACCGACCTGGCGAAACGCTCGATCGACGAGACCCTCGCCAAGTACCGCCTGGACGCGATCGCCGCGCCCACGAACCCGCCAGCCTGGAAGACCGACTGCAAGACCGGCGACAACGACGTGATCCCGTCGTCCACGCCGGCCGCCGTCTCGGGCTACCCCGCGGTGACCGTGCCCGCCGGTTTCGTCGGCGAGCTCCCGGTGGGTGTCTCGTTCATGGCGGGGCAGTGGACGGACGCCCGAGTGCTCGCCTACGCGGCCGACTTCGAACGCGTCGCACCCGCCCGCAAACCGCCCCGCTACCTGAAGACCGTCGGATGAGGGCGGTTCACGCCGGCTGACCTGCGGCGATGTCGTTAAGTGACCCCCCTGTTTTCAGGGGGGTCCGGGGCATGTAATCTTCTCTTCGTCGCCAGGAACACCGGGCCGCCGGGGCCGAAAGCCCCGAGGCAAGGAACCAGGGCCGAGCGGGTTGACACCGCGAACCGGACCAGGTAATGTTCAGCGTCGGCCCACGAGCGGCCGCCGACCCCCTACGGCTAACAGCGTAGGATTCGGCATGCTCGACCAAAAGCCTGTGAATATCGCTTTGAAACAAAGCGTGTTGCTTGAGAACTCAACAGTGTGCTAGTGAACTAAGCCAGTAGAGCTTATGTATTTGAACCTCGTTTGAGGTTCCTTTGAGAGCAAGAAAATTTTGCCTCGATTGAATTCGAAGACATTGTTGG